>NZ_JBRKQB010000008.1:0-2500 GCF_053005265.1 Roseibium sp. MB-4 | reverse complement strand
TCCGGCAGACACACAGTGGGTGCTAACGTCCATTGTGGAGAGGGAAACAACCCTGACCGCCAGTTAAGGTCCCTAAGTTATGGCTAAGTGGGAAAGGATGTAGAGATCCCAAAACAACCAGGATGTTGGCTTAGAAGCAGCCATCATTTAAAGAAAGCGTAACAGCTCACTGGTCTAAATAAGGGTCTCCGCGCCGAAAATGTACCGGGGCTCAAGCCATACACCGAAACTGCGGGTGTGCACTTTAAGTGCATGCGGTAGCGGAGCGTTCTGTAAGTCTGCGAAGGGAGACCCGCGAGGGCTCCTGGAGATATCAGAAGTGCGAATGCTGACATGAGTAACGATAAAGGGAGTGAGAGACTCCCTCGCCGAAAGTCCAAGGGTTCCTGCTCAACGCTAATCGGAGCAGGGTTAGTCGGCCCCTAAGGCGAGGCCGAAAGGCGTAGTCGATGGGAAACAGGTTAATATTCCTGTACTTGGTGGTAGTGACGGATGCCGTGTGTTGTATCTCCTTATTGGATTGGGGGTGCAGCGAAGGTGTTCCAGGAAATAGCTCCACCGTATAAACCGTACCCGAAACCGACACAGGTGGACTGGTAGAGAATACCAAGGCGCTTGAGAGAACTATGCTGAAGGAACTCGGCAAAATGCTCCCGTAAGTTCGCGAGAAGGGAGACCTGTACTTGGGCAACCAGGTATAGGTGGCACAGAAATGGGGGTGGCGACTGTTTATCAAAAACACAGGGCTCTGCGAAGTCGCAAGACGACGTATAGGGTCTGACGCCTGCCCGGTGCTGGAAGGTTAAGAGGAGGTGTGCAAGCACCGAATTGAAGCCCCAGTAAACGGCGGCCGTAACTATAACGGTCCTAAGGTAGCGAAATTCCTTGTCGGGTAAGTTCCGACCTGCACGAATGGCGTAACGACTTCCCCGCTGTCTCCAGCATAGACTCAGTGAAATTGAATTCCCCGTGAAGATGCGGGGTTCCTGCGGTCAGACGGAAAGACCCCGTGCACCTTTACTACAGCTTCACACTGGTATTCGTAATGACATGTGTAGGATAGGTGGTAGACGTTGAAGCATTTGCGCCAGCAGATGTGGAGTCATCCTTGAAATACCACCCTTGTCCTTATGGATATCTAACCGCGGCGCAACAACGTCCGGGACCGTGTGTGGCGGGTAGTTTGACTGGGGCGGTCGCCTCCCAAATGGTAACGGAGGCGCGCGAAGGTGGGCTCAGAGCGGTCGGAAATCGCTCGTTGAGTGCAATGGCATAAGCCTGCCTGACTGCGAGACTGACAAGTCGAGCAGAGTCGAAAGACGGCCATAGTGATCCGGTGGTCCCTCGTGGAAGGGCCATCGCTCAACGGATAAAAGGTACGCCGGGGATAACAGGCTGATGATGCCCAAGAGTCCATATCGACGGCATTGTTTGGCACCTCGATGTCGACTCATCACATCCTGGGGCTGGAGCAGGTCCCAAGGGTTTGGCTGTTCGCCAATTAAAGTGGTACGTGAGTTGGGTTCAGAACGTCGCGAGACAGTTCGGTCCCTATCTGCCGTGGGTGTAGGAGAATTGAGAGGATCTGTCCCTAGTACGAGAGGACCGGGATGGACGTACCTCTGGTGGACCTGTTGTGGCGCCAGCCGCATTGCAGGGTAGCTATGTACGGACGGGATAACCGCTGAAAGCATCTAAGCGGGAAACCCACCTCAAAACCAGTTCTCCCTGAAGAGCCGTGGAAGACCACCACGTCGATAGGAAGCGTGTGGAAGTGCAGCAATGCATGAAGCTTAGCTTTACTAATAGCTCGTTCGGCTTGATCCTCTCATTAGTCAATGTTCATCTTTACTTGTGCTACCGGCCTTCGGCCTACTTGAGCACGAGTTTTAAAAGCGCCAAAAAGCGCTTTGAAAAGATTAGATGGTTTGCGCTCACGCTTGAGCGCGCCTGTGGCGCTAAGCTCCGCGGGGGCGCGCAAAAGTGCGAGGCGGCCACTTGGCCTTGCGAAGCCTGAAGGCTTCGGTTAGTGCTCTAATCAACTTCAAAATAAGACCAGTTTAGATTCTCAAGGGAAATGACGTCGAACCGAAAGGTTCGCAAGCGCAACGCGCGACGGCCGATCAGGCCGCGTTCCCGCAGGCCAGCGCAGTCATGCGCGGTGCGGCCGTGAGGGCTAAACAACAAGACCAGTTTTACATCCAAATTGCCCTTCGCCGGCCTGGTGGCTCTAGCGGGGAGCCCCCACCCGATCCCATCCCGAACTCGGCCGTGAAACTCCCCAGCGCTAATGGTACTGCATCTTAAGGTGTGGGAGAGTAGGTCGCTGCCAGGCCTGCAAAGCGCAATTTGGACACTTCAGTGCACTAGCGGCTAACGCCTACTTGAGTGCATCTCTTCAACGATAGCCTCCACCTTCACGCGGGATGGAGCAGTCCGGTAGCTCGTCAGGCTCATAACCTGAAGGTCGCAGGTTCAAATCCTGCTCCCGCAACCAAAT
>NZ_JBRKQB010000007.1:0-76375 GCF_053005265.1 Roseibium sp. MB-4 | reverse complement strand
GCTCCCGCAACCAAATCCCAACAAAATAAACAAAACCTCGCTCTCGCGGGGATATGCGCGTCCTGGTCGGCGCACCGAACTCCTCGCAGAGGCCAAAACGCCAATCCGCTCAAACAATAGGGTAAATGTGCCAAAGTCTAATCATAAAACAAAACTACTCGAATCAAAGCCTAGCTTCGGTTCAAGACCTAAAATCAATCATAGTGGCCGAACGTCTACAGCGTGAAAGCTGCTTTGGTCGCCGGAAGATCGCAAAACGCCTTTGACGGGGGCGACATCCGAATAGTCGCGCCCATAAGCAACGACGATATGGTCCGAACCTGCAAAGCAGGCGTTCGTTGGATCGTATTCAATCCAACCGGTCTCTATACCACACCATGCACAAACCCAGGCATGCATGGCATCGGCGCCCTCGAGGCGCGGCTGACCTTTCGGGGGCAATGTCCTCAAGAAGCCGGACACATATCCGGCCGGAATACCAAGCGATCGCAAGCCTGAAATCATGATATGGGAAAAGTCCTGACACACACCATGGCGTTGTGAAAACGCCTCTGCAGGTGGTGTGGACACTTCGGTTGCCTCCGGATCAAAGCGCATTTCTTCGTGCAACGCTTTGCCAATGGCTTTCACGATGCTCATGGTGGAAAGTCCAGTGCTTGCATGAGATTTGGCAAATGCCGTTATAGCTGGATCCGCCGGAACTCTTGGAGAGATACCCGTATAGTGCGCTGGGGCGACGGCGGTTAGGTTCCGGTTCGCCAAAACCTCCTGTTCAAGGGTTTGGAGATCCGGTGAAAAATCAAGACTGGCAGCAGGTTGGAGCCGTTCTACAGTAGCCTTGAGAGACACTTCGATCTTGTCGATCGGCTCATGAAACACCAGGACAGTCATGACATTGCCGAAGAAATCACGGGTATCGTGTCGTTCCTGAGGCTTGGGCTCAATAGTCAGCAATCTGGAGGGGACGGTCTGTTTGCCCGGGACGTCGGAGGGCAAAAGCCGGACAAGAGTTCGGGCGTGTTCAGATGGCGCACCATAATCATATCCGACAGTCAGGCGAATTTCGTAGCGCATCAGGTTTTGTTCCGATCCTAGATCAGATAATTGGTTGTCAAACGGTCCGAGACTTCGGACAGACGTATGCGAACGCGCTCAAGGCGTCGAGCGTTCATTTCCGGCGGTGAGGCGACAGACAGCTGCGCTTCCAGTGGCAGCAAGGCCCTGAGGACGGGCGACACGCGGCCGCTAATCCTTGCATTCGGCAGGTCCTCTGCAATCCGCCGCATGGCTGTGACCTGAAAGAGTATTGCGCGGGGATTGCTAGCATCGAGAGCCAAGAGGTCGGTGACGGTTTCGTTTGTTGGGTCAATACGATACCGGCGCTGATGGGTGATCACGCTGTCTGCATACTCAAGGGCAACATCCGGGAAACCGGGTCCTGCATCATCTCCCGCAAATGCCATCAACACGCCGGCCGCCCCATCTGCGCGTTCTATCGCCCGGCCGAGCGTCAGGAACCGCCAACCGGAGGTCCGGTGCATATTTTCATGCACAAGGCCTTTGAAGCCGGTGATCTTCCTTAAAAGAATGCCAAGTGCTCTCGCTGTGTCGTCTCCACGGGCAAGGTCCGGGGTCAGATCTTTCAAACTGTTGGTGAGATCGGCGAGGGCCGCCCAACCATCTATGGAAAACCGGTCGCGGACTTTGCCCGCAGACACCCGGGCAGCGCTCAAGGGTGGGTTCAGAGCGGTGATGACGGCCTCATCAGGATCGAGCGACAGCAGTCGAAGCTGTTCTGCGATTTGAACAAGTCGCGGATCTTGGTCATATCCTGCCTCAGCAAGCCGCAGATGATAGCCGCGCAGCAGTCGGATCACGCCTTCAGCTCTTTCTATGTAGCGCCCGAGCCAAAAGAGATTGTCTGCTGCCCTGCTGGGCAGGACGCTCGGCCCTTGACGCCGGAAGTTTTTGGCATCGAAAAGCGTCTCCTGCCGGACAGCGCTGTCTCTCATGACCCAGACGTCTGCGACAGACCCGCCTCGTTGCATGGAGAGGGCTGTGGCATCGCCGCTGCGGCCGATACGGGCATAGCCTCCAGGTAGAAATACCCACCCTTCGGCCGTACGGGCAGCAAAGACACGGATGCTCATGGGGCGGGGGACAAGCCCGTCGCCATCCCAAACAGGTGTGGTCGATAGGGTCACGGCCTCTTGTCCGACAAGCTGGCCGGCGCCGGTGTCTATCCAGGTTGAGAGGGCCTCGGGCGTTTGCAGAGCTGGGTCGTGTCTTGGACCATCTGTCCGGCCGATATCGAAGGGAAGGGCTCTGCTGAAGGCTTCCCCGACGAACAAGTCTTCTGCGTTGGCTTTCACATAGTCCCGCTCGGCGGCTTGTCCGCACCACCACGTTGCCAGATTTGGGATTTTGAGATGTTCACCCAATACCACATCGGCGATCTGCGGCAGGAACGCCATCAAGGCTCTGGTTTCAAGAATCCCGGAGCCGAGGCTGTTGACCAGATTCACATTCGAGTGGCGAACCGCATCCACTAGTCCAGGTGTTCCAAGGTGAGATGTCTCATCAAGTTCCAACGGATCCGCGTATGACGCATCCAGCCGCCGCCACAGAACACTGACCGGTTTGGGGCCGGACACTGTCCGCATTTGAACCGTGCCGTCCTGGACAAGAAGATCTGCACCCTCCAGAAGTGTCAGTCCGAGATAACGCGCAATGTAGGTGTGTTCAAAGTAAGTATCGTTGCCCGGGCCCGGCGTCAGGATCGCAGTGCGCCCCCCCTCAGTCGAAGGCAAGTCATCCATGGCATCGCGAAAGGCGCGGAAAAAACCCGCCAACCGCTGTACTCTGGACTGAGGAAACGGTTCGGGAAACACCCGTACAGTCGCCATCCGGTTTTCCAGCGCAAAACCAGCGCCGGATGGGGCTTGTGTTCTATCGCCCAGCACCAGCCAGGAGCCGTCCGGGCTGCGGCCGATTTCGAACGCCAGAAAATGGAGATGGTGGCCTGAAGCCGGTGTCAATCCGACGAGCGGCCGGTGCCATTCCGGGTTTTGTGCGACAAGCTCTGCAGGCAAATGGCCGTCGCGAACCAGGGCTGCGTCACCATAAAGATCGGCCACCACCCGCTCCAAGAGCTCAGCGCGTTGCGTCAGCCCTTCACAGATCTCTGCCCATTCTCTTTCATGCAGGATCACCGGAATATGGCTCAGGGGCCAGTCGCGTTCTTGGTGAGGGTCAGTGCTGTATTGGCGGAAAAACACTCCGGCATCCCGCAGGTATTGATCTCCGCGAGCGAAACAGGCCGTGATCTCCGGCTGCGACAGTTGCGACAGTTGCTCAATGAATGGCCCCCAAACCGGGCGCATCACGCCATTGGGGTCAAGCAGCTCGTCAGCGATACCGGACTGGAGGGCATAATCCCGCAACAAGGGATTTGTTGCCGAAAGGGTTTCTTGTGCGGGCGTGGTCATATCAACCCGCCTTGCCGCCGCAGATCCAGCGTCATTGGGAACTCCGGATGCGGCGCTTCCCATAAAGGTGCGTACTGTCCGGAGGAATGGCCAAACCCTTCGAACCGGGCAAGCCGGCGGGCTTCCGCTTCGTTGCCATTGACGGGAAACGTGTCGTAGTTTCGGCCGCCTGGATGCGCCACATGATAGACACATCCGCCGACCGGCCGCGATGACCACCGGTCATAGATGTCGAAGGTCAAGGGGGCGTTGACTGGCAGAACGGGGTGCAAGGCTTCGGCCGGTTGCCAGGCTTTGAAACGGACACCGCCAACATTGGTTCCCGCCGTACCGGTTTCGGTCATCGGTATGGGGCGCTGGTTGCACATGATGGCATACCGGTCCTTGAAGGCGGTCGTCATCTGCACTTGAAGGCGCTCCACCGAGCTGTCGGTATACCGGACCGTTCCGCCAATTGCCCCGGTCTCGCCAAGGACATGCCACGGTTCCAGGGCCTGCCGGATCTCCAGATGAACGCCTTCGACATCGACCGCACCACAGAACGGGAAGCGGAACTCGGCTTGGGCTTCATACCAGGCAGGATCGAGTTCGAAACCATGGTCTTTCAAATCCGCAAGAACGGAGAGGAAATCCCGCCAGACAAAATGCGGGAGCATGTATCGATCATGAAGAACCGTGCCCCAGCGCACCGGCTGGCCCGTCACCGGTTTCGCCCAGCACCGTGCAATGATGGCGCGCAAGAGCAGCTGCTGTGCAAGGTTCATGCGCGGGTGCGGCGGCATTTCGAAGCCCCGGAACTCTACAAGTCCTAAACGGCCGGTTGGGCCATCCGGGGAATAGAGCTTGTCGATACAGATTTCTGCACGGTGGGTGTTGCCGGTGACATCCGTCATCATGTTCCGGAGCAGGCGGTCAACAAGCCAGGGCGGCGTGTAATCTCCAGTGCCCGGTCCGGCAATCTGGGACAAAGCGATTTCCAGCTCGTAAAGAGTATCGTGGCGGGCCTCGTCGATCCGTGGAGCCTGGCTGGTGGGGCCGATAAACAGGCCGGAAAACAGGTACGATAATGACGGGTGACGCTGCCAAAGCAAGATCAGTGACTTGAGGAGGTCCGGGCGCCGCAAGAACGGACTGTCTTCCAGCGTCGCACCGCCGACGACAACATGATTTCCGCCGCCGGTGCCCGTGTGCCGGCCATCAATCATGAACTTGTCCGCCCCCAAGCGGCATTGCCGGGCCTCTTCGTAGATCGCTTCCGTCGTCGCGACGCAATCGTCCCAGCTTGCAGCGGGATGAATGTTGACCTCCAGAACGCCGGGGTCCGGAGCGACCCGGACAACGTTGAGCCTTGGGTCATTCGGTGGTCCATATCCTTCGATATGAACCTTGAGGCCGAGCTGTTCTGCACTCAGCTCTGCAGCGGCGAGAAGCTCGAGATACTCTTCAAGACGTTCGACAGGTGGCATAAAGATGCACAGCCGACCCTCGCGCAGTTCGATCGCAAGTGCCGTCCGAACGGATCCATCTGATGGATCGACCCCTCCTTGCGGGACAACAGTTTGAACTTCCCCGGTTTTCCGTTGTGTCTGTACCGGTTGGGAATGCTCAGCACTTGTCTCCGGCAAAAGCTCAGCTTTTTCCTTCTCCTCTGCGGCGAGCCGGTCAATTTCTTCCTGAATGGCACGCCGGCGCTTCTGCGTGAGCTCATCCTGATAGTCCGGCAGGGCAGCAGTTTGCAGGGAAGGGTCCGCCGTGTACGTGTAGGGATAATCGACAGGCCGAATATAGGGCAGGGATCCAAGCGGCAACCGGAAACCGGCAGGGCTGTCGCCTGGAACGAGGAACAGGTGGCCCCGGCGCGACCGCCAGCGTTCAGACCGCCATTTTGGCCCTGTGCTTTTGCTCTGCCAACTCTGGACCGGCAGCACGTATCCGACCGCGGTTTCAAGGCCACGACCAAAGACGCGTGCAAACCGGGCCCGCTCTTCGGCATCTTTTAGTTTTGGATTCTGTGGCGACAGATTCTCCGGAAGGTTTGCTTCCTTCACGATCCATTCGGCTGGATCTTCGAAGACAGGTTGGACATGCTCCTTCGGCAGGTCGAGATGTTCGGCAATCGCTTCAAGGAGCACTCCTGCTTTGGCTGGATCTTCGACGGGCTTGCTGCCCTCAAGCGCGATCAGGTCCGGGTTTTTCCAGATCTGCGTGCCGTCTGTCCGCCAAAACAGCGAAAACGTCCAGCGTGGCAGGGTCTCTCCTGGATACCATTTCCCCTGCCCGTAGTGCAGGACCCCGCCGGGCGCGAACCGTTCGCGCAAGCGGCGGATCAACTGATCGGCCAACCCCCGTTTTGTCGGTCCGACGGCGGCGGTGTTCCACTCTGAACTTTCAAAGTCATCAATCGAGACAAAGGTCGGCTCTCCGCCCATTGTGAGCCGCACGTCTCCGGCTGTCAGAGCCTCATCGACTTTTCGTCCGGTTTGAAGAAGCCGTTCCCAAGCATCATCGGAAAAGGGTTTTGTGATCCTCGGATGCTCGGAAACACGAGCGATGTTCATGTCGAACTTGAAGTCGGTTTCCGCAAATGTGGCCGACCCGGAAATCGGAGCCGCGTTCTTGTAATGGGGTGTTGCCGCCAGCGGGATATGGCTCTCACCGGTCAAAAGGCCGGATGTCGGATCAAGACCGATCCATCCTGCGCCGGGTATATACACCTCCACCCAGGCGTGGAGATCCGTGAAGTCATGGTCTGTGCCGGAAGGACCATCCAGAGCCTTCAGATCCGGTTTCAACTGGATCAGGTAGCCGGAGACGAACCGTGCGGCAAATCCGAGATGCCTGAGCACCTGAACAAGCAGCCAGCTTGAATCCCGGCATGATCCGGACCCTTTGGTGAGGGTCTCCTCAGGCGTTTGAACGCCAGGCTCCAAACGGATTGTATAGTCGATTTCCTCCGAGACCCTGTGATTGAGGCCAACAAGAAAGTCGACCGTGCGGGTTTCGTCCAGACCGATCGACCCAATAAATTTTGCAAGTTTCGGCCCTTCTGCCTCCGGCGTCCTGTAGATGACCAGATCGTCTTTTAGGTCCGCATCGTACTCGAATGGCCAATGCTCGGCGCGATCTTCAACAAAAAAATCGAACGGATTGTAGACGGTCATGTCTGCAACAAGATCAACTTCGATTTTGAACTCCCGAACCGGTTCCGGGAACACGAAACGGGCGAGCCAGTTGCCGTATGGGTCTTGCTGATGATTGACGAAATGGCCACCCGGAGAAACCTTCAGGCTGTGCGAAATCACCCGCGTCCGGCTGTGCGGTGCCGGTCTCAGCCTGACAATCTGCGGTGAAAGTGTCACCGGCCGGTCATAGGCATAGTGGGTTAGGTGATAAAGACTTGCATGAATGGCCATGGAGTGCTCGTGTCGCGCGGGAGGTGACCTGTACTATGGCAGAGATAAATTGCTTTGCACAAGGACTGGAGCCAGCTGCCAACTGACCGCAACTGCAGAAAAAAGCGGCAGTCTCTGAGCCCAAAGCCATTTCACTAGCGCAAACCTTTATTGAGTATCCACCTGATCGGTATGTAGCGAGTGCAGGTTATCGCCGAGGAAAATCAATCCTTGTCCGGATCCGGGATCCAGCCGACAGCTACACGGCTCTCCGTTTCAAAGGGAGAGGCGACGGCACGGGCGGTGATCAACTCCTTAATCTCCAGTGCGGTCAGGGCTGGGTCCCTTTCCAGAAGCCGAGCGGCAAGTGCGGCAAGGCGCGGGACGGCATAGCTGGAGCCGGATGTGACGCCAGCAGCTCCGCGGAAATCGGTCACCGCGATGTTTTCCGCAGGGACCATCAGGTCGACGCTGGCTCTGCCCCAGTTTGACCCCGGCGCCAATCGGCCAAAGCCATCCGCCGAGGTGACCGTCAGAATGTTGTCCAGATCGAGCGCCGCGGGATAGACCGGTTGTGCGTCGATATCGCGGCCATTGTTGCCAGCTGACACGATGGCCAAGATGTTCTGGTCTTTGAGTGCTTCGGCGAAGTCCGTCCAGTCTTTCTCTGAATTGCTTCCGAGTGGCATCGCGAGGATCCGGATATCGTCGTCGAGTGTACGGGCAACAATATCGGCCATCCGGCTCATATCCGGGCGCGGATAACGGAATGGTACCAGAGCCGCATTTGGGGCTTCGCGGGAGAATACGGAGGCGACCGCTGTGCCGTGGCGCACCGGGAGAAACGCACCCCTGGAGGTGTCGCCATCATAAGGCCAGGGGTCCATATCCCAAAAGTCGTATCCTATCGGAGCGCCGCCATCGTCCCGCGCCAGCAGATCACGAAACAGGGGGAGGTCATAGGCAAGTCCGGAATCAACAAAAGCCACCCGTGCGCCGCCGGGATCTGTGCCATCAGGCCATGGGGCTTGAAGAGTCTCAGTCCAGCGAAGGGTTTCCATGTCGCCCTCGAGCTGATCCATCAGAACCCACGGCTCATCTTCGAAGCGGATCTTGCGGGCGGATCGCACCACGCAGCTGCCATCTGCTATCGCAAGAAGGCTGGGAAGAAGCGCATTGTCCTCGTTCCGATAGTAGGTGGCTCTGATTTGGCGAGGAGATCCTCCTGCGAGCCGGGTTTCAACGGTGAGCTCATCACCTCCAGGCAAGACGAGGCGGATGTCTTGCCGAGCCGGCGGGCCTGAAGCTGGGAGACTCGTTTCGTTGAGCAGCCAGCTTTGCGGAATTGCATTTTGAATTGAAAAACCGGTTGGAGGCGTGTCAGCACAGACGGATGATATCGCGCGTTTCAAAACTGTCTTCGCGGGCTGACCGGACAGTTCTTCGGCTTTGGTCTCCGGACTGCCAAGCAGAAAGCATGCAAGGACAGAAAGGATGGTTCCGGACCAGCTCGTCTTGGTGATGTAACAAATCATGCAAGTTTCGTCCGATCACAGGTCCTGCGGATCTTGACCGCCTTTCGACGTCTACTTGTCCTTGCTCACACTCCGCCAAGCGGCAAAGGCGATAAGAACAAAGACCAGTGACAACAGCAAATGACCAATTTCCGGTCCGGTCAAGCCGAGCATGTTTGTCTCTGTGCCTCCATTATCAGCTGGGTTGTCCCAACTCCATTTCTGGTGTCTGCCGGTTCCTACGTACATGTCATTCGCCGGATCAGCCGAAGAGCAGTTACGACAGCTATATGGAGCGGATGGTAGTCTCCGCCAGTGCCGCTTGGACGGCCCGTATCTGAATTGCGAAACCGGCCTTATGCGAGTGGCGCCTGTCCGGCGAGCCGACCGAGGACAACAGCACTCAAGAGGCCGTTGCCGGACAGATACCCGCTGTCACCGCGGCCCGAAACGCCGCACGCTGCGCCGCCGCAAGCATGAAGATTGGGTATCGGTGTTCCGTCTGTCTTTAGGACACGTGCATATTCGTCGGTTCGCAGGCCGCCCTGTGTATGAAACAGGGCGCCCGTTACCCGGACACCGAAATAGGGCGGGGCTAGCTGTGTGTCGCCAAACTTGCGGCCAAAGCGGTCTGTCTCATTCATTGGCAGGCTTGAGATTGTAGCGGTCAGATTTCCCACCGGGAGGCCGAGCTGGTCTGCAAGGCCTTCGAGCGTCTCGCTGACCTTGATCGCGCCTGCCGCTTCGGCGTTCTTGAAGTCCTCAAACTGGCGGGCGATCTTCGCAATCCGGCCGTCAAAAATCGTAAAGGCTTCCCCGCCTGGTTGGGCCAGCACCGCACGGGCAGCTTCCGAGTAACCTTGAGATTCATCCCAGAAGCGCTCCGCTTCCCGGTTCACCTGGACGCCGCCGCTTGTGATCACCGCCCATGTGATCAGGATCCCGTGCGGATGCGCAACGTTGCCGTGGCCCTGGTAGGCGCCAAGATGCGCCATATCCGCGCCGATGTCTTTTCCCCAGACGATGGCTTCCCCGCGATTGCCGTCGTGGCCAAACCAAAGGCCGTCGGCAATGTCCGGCATGAACTGGCTGACAAGATCGCGGTTTCCGCCGAAACCATTGCAGGCCAGGATCAGCTTTTCACATCCGATGGTCTCCAGTCCGCCATCGGGGCGCTGAACGGTCACACCGGTAATCCGACCCTGATCCGTATGAAGCTGCACCGCGCGCCGTTCACAGATGATGTCGATGCCTCGGGTCTCGCAAGTTGAGCGCAGGCTGTCGATGAGTTCAATGCCGGACCGGGTGGGGAGGCCATGCATTCTGTGCCGGGAATGACCGGGGTAATCGAAGTTGGTTATGACCGAAAACGGCAGGCCGTGCGTTTCACTCAGCCAGTCTATGGCCGGGCCAGACTGTTGGGTCAGGAGATCTACCAGCGCCGGATCATTTTCCTGCTTTGCCTTAGCTTGAATGTCTTGTGCAAAAAGGTCTGCGCTGTCTGCGACACCCGCTGCCTTTTGAATACTGGTTCCAGCAGCCGGTATGAGCCCTGCGGAGAGCGCCGTGGATCCGCGCGGGATGGGATCCGCCTCCACCAGAAGAACGGATTGCCCGGCCTCTTGAGCGGAAAGTGCCGCTACGAGACCGGCTGCACCGGCCCCAATGATCAGGGTCTCACAGTCCAGATCAAACGCGGCCGGCGCCGGTGAAACCTCAACGGTCACTTGGGTCATAACTTGAACCCTTCGCCAGCATATCCGCGGTTCCGATCACGCCATTCAGGCCGTCGAAATCGAACATCCGGTCTTTGAACGGCCGGTTGCTGCCATTTGCACGTAGGCTGGCGTAGTACTCTTGTGCAGTCTTGGCCAAGGCCCGCACGATGCCGCCTGGGAAAATTACGATGGAAAAGCCTTGGGCTTCCAGATCGGAAGCGCCGGAAATGGGCGTTGCGCCGCCTTCCACCATGTTTGCCAGAAGCGGCACCCGGCCTGCGAATTGGGTTGCGACTTCGGTCAGTTGTTCGCGCGATTGGGGCGCTTCGATGAAGAGAATGTCTGCGCCTGCTTCCAGATAGGCTCCAGCTCGGTCGATGGCCGCTTGAAATCCCTCCACCGCAATGGCGTCCGTCCGGGCAATAATCAGGGTTTCCTCTGAGGCTCGTGCGTCCGCCATGGCCTGAACCTTCCCAGCCATCTCAGCAGCAGAGATCAGGGATTTGTCGGCAAGATGCCCGCAGCGCTTCGGATAGGTCTGGTCTTCGACCTGGAGCGCAGTTGCCCCGGCGCGCTCATAAAGCCGCATGGTTCTTTGAGCGTTCAGCGCGTTCCCGAACCCGGTATCGGCATCGATAATCACCGGTAGGTCGGTCCGATCGGCAATAAGCGCCATCGTGTCCGCCATCTCCGTAAAGGAGGAGAGGCCGATGTCCGGGCGGCCCAAACGGGTGTAGGCGACAGCGGCACCGCTCAAATAAAGGGCTTCGAACCCGGCGGCTTCGGCAAGCGAAGCCGTGAGGCCGTCATAAACACCAGGGGCGATAACAATCTCGTTCTGCTGCAGGCGTTTCTTAAGGCTCATGCCGCCACCTCCGGCCAATCGGTTGTCATGGTGTCTAGCAGGTCGGAACATGCCATCTGATGGGTCACGGTCGCCAGAGACAGCAAGGTTGCCTCGTGCACATCGTTCTTGAAGGCAGCAGAGCCGTCCGTCAAAAGCACGGTCTCGATATCGCGCAGATGAGCGTCGCGCAGTGTGGACGCGACACCTCCGTTTGTGACGATCCCGCCAACGATCAGCTTATCGATGCCAACAGCGCGCATGATGTATTCCAGTCGTGTCTGGTAAAAAGCGGAATAGGCGACTTTTTCAACGACGAAATCAGCTGGAAAGAGTTCATCGACCAGCGTATGGCCGAAGCTGCCCGGCGCGAAATCGCCTTTGCCGAGGAAGGGCCGCAGGACTTTCAGGTGTGGGGAAATCAAAGGCTCGCCGGAAGCATTCGGGACCAGTGTGAATTGCGCCGAAATGTAGTGGCCGCCGCGTGCCCGTAAGGCCTTCACCAATGGCGCTATGCGGATTGGCAACGCCGCGATGCTGTCGGCCGATTGCCCGGCACGGCCATACGCGCCCTCGGGATGCAGAAAGTCGTTCTGCAGATCAATGGTCAGGATTGCCGTTCGCTTTGGATCCCACGTTTTCAGATCAATCATGACGTGCTCTCCAAGGGCTCAAGAATGGTGTTGCCAAAAGCGTCCACACGCGCTTGCAGATTGGGCTCAACCAGAACGGTTGTATCCGGTTGGACCAGGATCGCCGGCCCATTGATCACCGTGCCTGCGGGCAGGGAAAGGCGGTCGTAGATCGCTGTCTCGTACCAGGAATCCCCGAAATGCACCTTGCGGGTCGATTTGGGTTCCGCAGTTCCGCCAGCTGAAGGGGCAAGCGTTTTCAGATCGAATTTCGGACGTTTCCCGGTGACAGCGGTGCGCAAGTTCAAAATCCGGCGCACGCCGTTGTTCAGGAGGCGGCCGAAGGCGGATTTGTAGGCCGCATCAAAAGCGGTTTCGATATCTGCCTTGCTCGGAGCTGTCACCTGGCCGTCACGCACGGTCACTGAAATCGGTACGGATACCGTGTGCGTCTGACCGATATAGGCCATGTCCAGTTCAAAACTGATGTCGCGGGCTTCGAAGGTTGTGCGTGCAGCATCCAGAAGTCCCATGCCGCTATCGACATGGGTCTGCATGTGGTCCGCCAACGCATTTTCGTCGAGGGCATCAACCAGTGAATTGATGGTCTGAACGAAGTCCTGGCGCATATCCGCGATCACGCAGCCCATGGCCGAGGTGACGCCGGGATAACGAGGCACGATGGCCTTGGCGATGCCGACCTCGGCAAGCATCGCGCCCGCATGAAGCGCTCCGCCACCGCCAAAAGGCATGAAGGCAAAGTTCTTCGGATCAAAGCCGCGCTCAATGCTGACCAGGCGAATGGCTCCAGCCATACGGGAATTGGCAACCCGCATGATGGCCTCTGCCGCCTGTAACGTGTCGAGGCCAAGGGGCTCTCCGACATGAATATCGATCGCCTTGGCGGCCGCTTCGACGTCCAGCCGGTCCAGCTTTCCTCCGATGGGGCTCTCCGGATCAATACGGCCAAGAACAACGTTTGCGTCTGTGACAGTCGGCCGGTCATTTCCAAGTCCATAGGCAACGGGACCAGGGTTGGAACCTGCGCTTTCCGGCCCAATGTTCAAAAGACCGCCCTTGTCGACCCAGGCAATGGATCCGCCGCCCGCGCCGATCGTGGTGATCTCGATCATGGGCGTGCGGACCACCATCCCGAAGTCAATCGAGGTCTGGGGAGACAGCATCGATTGCCCGTCGGAAATCAGGGACACATCAAAACTGGTGCCGCCCATGTCTCCGGTGATGACATTGTCGAACCCGGCTGATGAAGCAATGTAACCTGCGGCGATTACTCCCGCGGCCGGGCCGGAGAGCGCCGTGCGCACCGGTAGCTTGCAGGCCGTATCAACAGCCATGACCCCGCCGTTAGACTGAACGATCATGAATTCGCCGTCGAACCCGCCTGTCTTGAGTGCCTGTTCCAGGCGGCCAAGATATCCGGACACTTCCGGCTGCAGGTAAGCGTTCAGTGCCGTTGTCGAAAACCGCTCAAATTCGCGGATTTCGGGCAAGATTTCCGAGGACGCGGACACATGGGCATTCGGCCAGATCTCCCGGACTGCAGCCACAGCGGCCTTTTCATTGTCCGGATTTGCATAGGCGTTGGCGAAAAGGATTGCGACGGCCTCGCAGCCTTGCGCCTGGAGCTGCTGTGCGGCAGCGCGGACGGCATCAAGATCCACTGGGGTGCGAATGGTTCCATCTGCCAGGGTTCGTTCCGGCACCTCAAGACGATTGCGCCGGTCGACAACCGGTTCAAAGTCTCCGCGAAGTCCCCAGGTGCGCGGCCGGTCCCGGCGGCGCATCTCCAGAACGTCCCGCAGACCTTCCGTGCAGATCACCCCGGTCGGCGCGCCTTTGCGCTCAAGAAGTGCATTGGTTCCAGCCGTGGTGCCATGAACAACCACTGAAATCGTTGACAAGTCATCGACCTGCTTGCCGATGCCATCGAGGAAACCACCGGATTGGTCCGGGCGGGTCGTCGGAACCTTTGCAACGGCGGCCGTGCCATCGGCTTCATTGAGAACAAAGACGTCCGTGAATGTTCCGCCGACATCAACACCAATCATCCGTCCGCTCATTGGGACACCTCCCGCCAAGCCGTACCGTAATTCTTGTCGGCCGCATCTGAGCTGATCAGACCGCGTGCCACGTCACGGGCGATGTCGCCCGGTTGACGGTTTTCTGCCTTGCCGTATCCGCCGCCACCGGGTGTTTCCAAACGGACAGCCTGGCCCTGGCGCAACTTGATGCCGCGCATTTTTGAGGCGAGGGGAGGTGTTTTCCAACCATCATCCTGCTCATAGGTGAATTGGTTCAGCTCTCCGTCGTGTCCGGCCGCAATGCCTTTTGGCGCAAACCGGCCACGTTCTCCGAAAAGGAAGGCCTCGGCCCCGTTTTCTTCCAGGACTTCGATCTCGTAGATCGCGCCCATGCCACCGCGATGGGCCCCTGCGCCGGCACTGTCTGGTCGCAGGGCCCACTGGCGGAACATGACTGGATAGGCAGCCTCCAGAATTTCCATCGGCGGAATGGTCGCCGTTGAAATCGGAGCGTTGCCATGGTTCAGGCCGTCGCTTTCCAGTGAGCCGCCATGGCCGCCGCCATAAAAGCTGAACATGACCCAGGGCTTGCCGTCGCTTTTTTTGCCCGCAATCGACAGGGCGTTGATCGTGCCATATGCATTCGCGACAACCCGGTCTGGTGCGGCCTTCGCAAAGGCTGAGAAGATCACATCGATCATGCGGAGAATGGTTTCGGTATAGCCACCGGTTGGGGCCGGAAACTCAGCCGACAACAACGATCCTTCCGGCACATTGACCGTGATTGGGCGCATCACGCCTGCGTTTGCGGGCAAGGCCGGGAAGATGTGCTTGATCGCAACGTAGGCCGTGGCAACGGTAGTCGGCAGTGCGATGTTGACCGGGCCGGCGCATTGTGGCGCGGAACCGGTGAAATCCAGGGTCAGGTTATCGTCCTTGATTTCCAACGCGACGCGGATTGCCAGCGGCTCATCGGTAATGCCGTCATTGTCGAGAAAGTCTTCCGCTTCCCAGCGCCCATCCGGTAGGTCAGTCAACTCAGAGCGCATCAGCGCCTCTGCGCGATGACCAAGAGCGTCCAGAGCGCCGCTTACGGTCGCGGCTCCATATTCATCGAGCAATTCGTCCATGCGTTTGACGCCAAGATCGAGGGCGCCCAGCTGGCCATTGAGATCGCCCATGGCCGATTGGGGCAGGCGTGTGTTGCGCAGGAGAATGTCGATGATGTCCTGATTGACCACGCCACCACGCGCCAAACGCACCGGGGGCAGGACAAACGCTTCTTGAAAGACTTCCGTTGCCGCCGGATTGTAGTTGCCCGGAACGGCCCCGCCAACATCATGCCAGTGGCCCACAGAAGCAAGGTAGCAAAACAGTTTGCCATCGCGGAAATAAGGACGGACCAGCCGCATGTCCGACAGGTGCGTGCCGCCGATATGTGCGTCATTGAAGATGAAGATGTCGCCGTCTTTCAAATCCCCATCGGCGGCGGCTTTTTCGATCACGGCCTTGACCGCAAAGGACATCACGCCGACGAAAATCGGAAGTCCGGATTTTCCCTGGACCAGCGTGTCCCCGGTTTCCGCGTGATAAAGGCCGTGGCTGGCATCATGCGCTTCGGCAATAATGGGATTGAACGCTGCGCGGAAGAGCGTTGCGTCCATTTCGTCCGCAATCTGTTCCATGCGGCCGGCTAGAACCGATAAGGTTATCGGGTCGATCTCGCTCATGCGGTGGCCTTTACTTCTGCAATGTCGTTCCAAACGTCCTGGCGGGTAATTTTGCCGGCGACGACTTCGAACCGATCGATGAAACGAATGCCGTCAAAGCTGTCTCCATCCGGCCATTCGCCGGAGAGAGTGCCGCGGCAATAAACAACTGTGGCCGCTTCGCGGCTTTGCATGACATCGAAGCCGTCATAGGTTTTTTTCACGAAACGGTAGCGAGGCTTTGCCCAAGCGATTAGCTCGTCAAGCGTCCGGAGTGGACCGGTGCCCGGGAACTCCATCACGAAGTCTGTGCTGAGCATCGATTGCGCACGCTCCAGGTCTCTCGCCTCCATGGCGCTCAAGTACGCCCGGACAAGATCGCCCGCGTCAGGCAAAGCCGGAGCGCCTTGCCGGTGAACGCCGCCGCGGGAGTAGTCCTCGCCCTTTAATTCATGGATCAGGACGGTAATTGCTTCGGGTGGAGCCGGCACGACGAGGCGTACGGCATCGGTCAGAGCCTCATGAAGCCGCAATTTTTCTTGTGGCTCGTAGCCTTGCAATACGTGCAATTCGACAATCGGCATACTGCCTCCCTACAGCAATTTGTATTACACATAATACAGCTTAAAAAAATATCTAATACAAAAAATGAAAAAAATATCGGACCGGCAACTTGATATTTCAGTATCCAGCGATACCATTGAGCTTTATCCACGGAGGCTTGCGTACGTGAACAAGCATGCGAAATCGGTGTTGCCGGAAGGCGCAAAGGCGCGGCAGGTCTACCTGTCTCTCCGTGATCAAATATCCGATGGCAGATTTCAGGACGGGCAAACCCTCCCGGGCGAACAGAAACTCTCCGAGGTCTTTAGCGTATCGCGCGTGACAGTACGCCGGGCGCTTGATGCGTTGGCCGCCTCAGGCCTTATCATCCGGCGCGCCGGCAGCGGGACAACGGTCTCAACAGCGGGTCAGCTGGACAAACCGGTCGCCATGAACCTTGCGACCCTGATGCCGCAACTTGTTGAAATGGGTCAAAGCACGACGGCGCGCCTTCTGTCCTTTTCATACGATGCCGCGCCGGATTTCGTGGCATCCGCTCTCGGGCTGCCGAGCGATGAACAAGTCCAGATCGCAACCCGTGTCCGGAGCACGAACCAGACACCTTTTTCACACCTGACAACCTATGTCCCGGCTGAAATCGCTCGCAATTACTCGGAAAATGATCTGGCGACGACCCCGCTTTTCAAGTTGCTGGAGCGTGGCGGTGTCCAGATCAAGGATGCTCATCAGTCGGTTTCCGCAACCCTTGCCGGCCCGGAAGTTGCCGACGCTCTCGAAGTCGCGGTCGGCTCTGCGCTGCTATCCTTGCGCCGCGTGGTCAAGGACGTTGATGGCAATGGTGTGGAGTATCTGGCCGGTCTTTACCGCCCGGACATGTTCAGGCTTGAGATGCCACTGACCCGGGTTGGGGATGGCAATGCCCGTCATTGGGAACCGGCGATTGGCAAGTCGCCCGAGGAGGGTGCATGACTGCGGCCGCGACCCTTCTCGACAAGCTTTGGTCGTCGCACGAAGTGCTGACCCGTGAAGACGGGACATCGCTTTTGTGGGTGGACCGGCACCTTGTGCATGAAGGGTCCCATCATGCGTTCGCCAAACTGGCCGAGCGTGGTGCGGCCGTCGCTGAACCCGAATTGACCTTTGCCGTTGTTGATCACTATGCACCAACGCGCCACCGAGAATATATTGCGGATCCCAAAATCCGCCGCATGATTGAAACACTGCGCGCGAATGCGACACAGCACGGTTTGCGTCTGTTCGATCTCATGGATCCGGCGCAGGGCATCGTGCATGTCGTGGGACCGGAGCAGGGCCTGACCTTGCCAGGTTTGTTGATCAATTGTGGCGACAGCCACACATCGACCCACGGTGCATTTGGTGCACTCGCCTTTGGCATCGGAGCGACGGAAGTTGCTCATGTTCTTGCGACACAAACCGTCTGGCAGAAAAAGCCAGCGGCAATGCGCATCGTCGTCGACGGAAAACTGGCCGAGGGCATCAGCGCCAAGGATATTGCACTCAATTGGATTGCAAAACTTGGGTCCGACGGCGCACGGGGACACGCGATCGAATATGCCGGAAGCGCCATCCGGGACCTGTCTATGGAAGGGCGGATGACCCTCTGCAACCTTTCGATCGAAGGCGGCGGCCGCTTTGGCATGGTTGCGCCCGATGACACCACCTTTGCTTATCTCAAGGGACGGCCCTTCGCGCCAACCGGCGAAGCTTTTGAGAAAGCTCATGAAAAGTGGCAGAAACTGTGCTCGGACGAGGATGCGATCTTTGCCAAGGATGTGAGCCTGGCGGCAGAAGAGATCGCTCCGACAGTCACTTGGGGCACGAGCCCTGAGCAAGCCTTACCGGTCAGCGCAACGCTTCCTGATCCCTCCCGTTTGGCAGACGAAAAGCAAAAGGCTGCGCGCGACGCGCTGGACTATATGGGCTTGGCCGCCGGGCGCCCGATCGAAGGTACGCCGGTCGATCAGGTGTTCCTCGGTTCATGTACAAACGGGCGGATCGAAGATCTCCGCGCGGCCGCAGCTGTCCTTGCAGGACGCTCTGCGAAGGTGCCCGGACTGGTTTCTCCGGGCTCGGCCCTTGTCCGCCACCAGGCAGAACAAGAAGGTCTGGACCAGATTTTTCGGGAAGCTGGCCTGGAGTGGTCTGCGTCCGGCTGTTCCATGTGTGTCGGCATGAACGGCGACATCGTTGCGCCGGGCAAGCGCTGTGCATCGTCGACAAACCGGAACTTTCGCGGGCGCCAAGGCCCCGGTGCCCGCACGCATCTCATGTCACCGGCAATGGTCGCAGCCGCCGCTGTGACCGGCACCATCACCGATGTTCGTCCTCTCTTGAAAGGGAGGGCAGTCTGATGGCTGGCTGGTCGGAACATCAGGGGCAAGCAGTTGCTCTGCCGGTTCACAACATCGATACGGATCAGTTGATTCCGGCCCGGTTCATGTCGACGCCAAGGTCAGAGGGGTATGGCCAGTTCCTCCTTCATGATCTGAGGCGTCTGGAGGGCGGATCGGAATGCCCGGACTTTCCGCTGAATCAGTTTCCGCAGGCCAGCGTCTTGATCGCGGGCCGGAATTTCGGCAGCGGCTCTTCGCGCGAAGCTGCGGTCTACGCTTTGGTGGATGCAGGTTTTCGGGCTGTTGTGGCACCGAGCTTCGGCGACATCTTTGCGAGCAATGCGGTCAACAACGGTCTGTTGCCAGCGCTCGTTTCCGAAGCCGATCTTGAGCGCCTGACGGGCGAACTCAACGAAGGCGGTGGTTCGGCACACATTCATCTGGAGCACGGACACATCATCGTCGGTGGATCCGAAGTCCCATTCTCACTCGACAACAGCTGGCGAACAAAGCTGGTCAACGGGTGGGACGACATCGATCTGACACTGCAGCACGAATTCGCGATCGAGAAACACAAACAAGATCGCAGAACAACTTCTTCCTGGGTTTGGCCCGACGCGGAAGACCAGAACTCTCAAGTGAATGGGAGCCAATAGCTGAGGGGCCAGCCTTGAAAACATAGGGACCAACAGAGGGACGTCCCGCAAAGTGGAGTGAGACTATGAAAAATATCCTCGTAGCTGGCTTGGTTGCCAGTGCATCATTGTTCACAGCGACCGCGCATGCGGAAGACAGGATTTCCGCGGTTCATGCGTTCCCGGAAACGCTGATCTACACCAAAAGCTTCCTGTCCTTCGTCGACAAGGTCAACGAAGCTGGCAAGGGCGTGATCCAGATTGATGTGCGCGGCGGTCCGGAAGCGATCGGCATGTTCCAGCAGCCGGATGCTGTTCGTGACGGCATTGTCGACATGGTTTACACGCCGGGTTCCTTCTATGGCGGTGCCCTGCCGGAAAAAGACGCGATGGTTGGCTCCAACCTGACCGCTGTTGAGACCCGTCAGAACGGCGGTACGGAGCTGATTGATCAGATCCACCAGGAAAAAATGGGCCTGAAATATCTCGGCTGGTTCGACAGTGGTGTCTGCTACAATCTCTGGACCCGCGACGAGCCGACCTTTGATGCCGACGGCAATCTTGAAGTGGAAGGCCTGAAGCTGCGCGGCAACAACGTCTACAACGCGTTTTTCTCCAACTACCTCGGCGCACAAGTGATCGATTTGCCGACCGGTGAAGTCTATGCTGCCCTGCAGCGGGGCGTTGTTGATGCAACCGGCTGGACCCAGATCGGTCTGATTGATCTGAAATGGAACGAGTTCCTGAACTACCGGATTGAGCCGTGCTTCTTCTCCACCGACCTTGGTGTGATCGTGAACCTGGAGAAGTGGAACTCCCTGTCTGACGAATCCAAGAAAATCCTTCAGGATGTCGCCATTCAGCATGAGAAGGACAGTGTTGAGGCTCTGCGCAAGAAGCGGGATGAGGACTTTGCAGCTCTTGATGCTGCCGGCATGATCTCTGTCTCTCTGGAAGGTGAAGCCAAAGCCAACTACCTCGCAGCAGCCCGCGAAAAGACCTGGGAGCGCATGAAGGGCCTGATGGCAGAACAGCCTGGCGGTACCGACAATTACGACCGCTTGATCGAACTGTTCTACGATTTCGACGCTGCAAAATAAGCGCTTGAAACATGGGCTCGCGGGGACCGCGGGCCCTCTTTTTTGCTGGAGCAGGCGGTCTTCATGACAGCACTTAAGAAAGCCTATAACGCCTTGATCGATGCAATGGCGATTGCAGCCGGGGCAACGCTGGTGTGGCTGATGGTATCGGTGGTCGGCTCTGTGCTCATGCGAAATATGGGTATGCAGCCGTTTGCCTGGCTGTTTACGTCAGCCGAATACGGACTTCTCTACATGACCATGCTGGGCGCGCCCTGGCTGGTGCGCGAAAAAGGGCATGTGCATATCGAGCTCATTACGTCGATCTTGCCAACGGCCGTCCGGAACGTTGTGAGCCGGAGCGTTGCGCTCGCATGTGTCCTTGTATGCCTCATTCTGGCCTGGCAAGGCGTTGAACTGTTTTTGAAAAACATCGAGCGCGGTGATTATGACACGCGTGCCTATTATTACCCCCGTTGGCTTCTCACGATCTCCTTTCCCGTCAGCTTCGGGCTGATGGTAATAGAGTTTTCGCGCTTTGTCGCCGGGCCGGACACCCTCCATACCGGCGAAGCAGGGATACACGAATAATGGAATGGTATGAGGCGCTCGCCCTTTTGCTGGGTGTGATCGTGGCCCTCATGGCGATCGGGATGCCGGTCGCCTTGGCGTTTCTTGCGGCGAACATCGTGGGAGCCTGGATCTTTATGGGCGGGGAGCGCGGCATTGGCCAGCTGCTCAACAATGGCCTTGGGTCCATGACGAAGTTTGCCCTGGTCCCCATTCCATTGTTCTTGTTGATGGGGGAGATCTTCTTTCACACGGGGCTAGGCAACCGGATGTTTACGGCCATCGACAAGCTGCTTGGCCGGCTTCCCGGCCGCCTTAGCTATGTCACCGTCATGGGCGGGACAGCGTTCTCAACTCTCTCTGGCTCGTCCATGGGATCGACCGCGCTTCTTGGCTCGCTCATGGTCCCTGAGATGAACCGGCGCGGTTACAAGACTCATATGAGCATTGGTCCGATCCTTGGGACCGGTGGTTTGGCCATCATCATCCCGCCATCTGCTCTTGCCGTGCTTTTGGCAACGCTTGCGCAGATTGATGTTGGCGCCTTGCTGATTGCAGGGGTCATTCCGGGGCTCATCCTGGCTGGTTTCTACATCGCCACCATTTGGCTTCAGACGAAAATCGATCCGTCCGCTGCGCCGGCCTATGATGTGGAGCCGATGTCCCTCAGTGCCAAACTCTCGCTCTTGGTGCGCGAGGTGGTTCCGATGGTGGGCGTGATGGTCATTATCATCACGCTGATGATCAATGGTTTCATCACGCCATCAGAAGCGGCTGCCTTCGGCGCGCTGGGCGTTCTGATCCTGGCCGCCATCTTCCGCTGCCTCACTTGGGAGGCCATGCGCAAATCGATCACCGGTGCGCTTCGGGTTACCCTGATGGCCTATCTGATCGTTTTCGGGTCGGCTACCTTCAGTCAGTTGCTTGCATTTTCCGGAGCGTCCCGCGGTCTGGTCAACTGGGCAACATCCTTTGAGCTTGCACCGATCGCGATGCTGCTCGTGATGTTTGCAGTTCTTTTGATCCTTGGCATGTTTATGGAGCAGATCTCCATCATGCTGTTGACCGTGCCGATTTTTTTCCCGCTTGCACTGACGCTGGGTTTCGATCCGATCTGGTTTGGCCTCATCATGCTGTTGTCGCTGGAAATCAGCTTCACAACACCGCCCTTTGGACTGCTGTTGTTTGTGATGAAGGGGGTCGCGCCCCCTGGCACAACCATGCGCGACATTTACACCTCGGCTTTCCCATTCATTGGCTGCTCGCTGCTGGTTGTCGCATTGCTGGTCTTGTTTCCTGGCCTGGCGCTATGGCTGCCCGGCTTGTAGCGACCACAAAGGACAGCAACGTACTTGAGCGTGAATTTCGGCACAGGCTAAAGCAACAAATCAACCCGCCCAAAGAGGCGGGTTTTTTAGTTGTGCGGTGTACATACTGTTGAAGTCAGGCCTTTTGGCCGACGGATCGTCCCGCTCCCTCTGGCTGTCCAAGCGCCGCATGGGCTTGATGGTAGGCCCCCAACTTCTCCGCAACCGCTTGATCCGGCAGAGAACTTGCGCGGGTCGTCAGGTCCACATGCAAAAGCAGTGTCTCTACCGTTGCTGCAAGCGTGTCGTCCGGCCCGTAAAGGAAGTGGAAGAGGTGCAGCTTCTTGCCTTCACCCTTAAGCACCTGGGTGCGGATGATCAGCCTGTCACCGGCGTGAAGCTCGCTGAGATAGCGGACATGGGTTTCGATGGTAAAATAGCTTTTGCCCGACGCGATATAGTCTGCGTCCGCACCGATCAGCTCCATGAACCGATCTGTTGCGAGCGACCCGGCCTCGAGATAGTGGGTCTCGTTCATATGGCCGTTGTAGTCCGTCCAGCTAACCGGAATTTGCCGGTCAGCGGTAATTGGCAAATCCGTGGCATAAGGTTTTGGCAATTCTGCCTCATGGCGATGGATGACGCCGCCGGCACCACTGCCGGTCTTTTTGAGCGCCCGCATCATGCCGACGAGATTGTCGTCCCGCAGGCGCTCCAGCTCGCGGATCGACATATGGCCGGATTGCGCATCGGATTGCCCCGCGATCAAGTCAACCAGTTCTTCGGTGAACTCCGGGACGTCCATCAGTTTTGTCCAGGGCCACTTCAAGGCCGGACCGAACTGGGCCATGAAATGCTTCATACCAGCTTCACCGCCGGCAACCCGGTAGGTCTCGAACAGGCCCATCTGCGCCCATCGGATGCCAAAACCCATCCGGATGGCCTCGTCGATTTCTTCCGTGGTGGCAATGCCGTCCTTGACCAGCCACAAGGCTTCGCGCCAGACCGCTTCCAGAAACCGGTCGGCGATGTGAGCGTCGATTTCCTTGCGGACCATCAATGGGAACATGCCGATCGAGCGGAGAATGGACGCAGCCGTCTCGCGGGTCCTGGCATCTCCAACCAGCTCAATGAGCGGCAGGAGATAAACCGGATTGAACGGGTGAGCGACGATTGCGCGCGCGCCTTTCTCGTTCAGCTCCGATGGCTTGAAGCCGGATGTTGATGAGCCGATGACCGCGGTTTCCGGCGCCAGTGCGCTCAGGTCTCCCAGGATCTTGTGTTTCAGGTCCAGCCGCTCTGGAATGCTCTCCTGGATCCAGTCTGCGTCCCGAACAGCATCTGCCATCGCGGAGTGGAAACTCAAGGTCCCTTCGGCCGGCAGCGCCGTGTCATAAAGGGCGGGAAGGCTGCGCCGCGCATTGGCGATCACTTCGCCGATCTTGCGTTCCGCGTCCGGGTCCGGATCAAAAACGGCGACATCCCAGCCGTTTATCAGAAACCGGGCGGCCCAACCGCCGCCGATGACGCCGCCGCCAATGATTGCCGCCTTCATTTTGGGGCCCTCTTGGTCAGACCCAGTGTTTCTCGCACGGCGTCTGGGCCAGCTATTCGGGCGCCCATGCCTTCAATGAGGCCGACCGCCTTTTCGACAAGCTGGGCATTGGTGGCAAGAACGCCCTTTTCCAGGAAGAGATTATCTTCCAGGCCAACCCGGACATTGCCACCTGCCAGAACGGAAGCTGCGACATACGGCATTTGATCGCGGCCAAGGCTGAAGGCCGACCAGGTCCAGTCTTGCGGCACCGCATTCACCATCGCCATGAAGGTGTTGAGATCGTTTGGCGCGCCCCAGGGAACGCCCATGCACAGCTGAACGAGGGCCGGGGATGTCAACGTGCCTTCTTCGACCAGCTGTTTGGCAAACCAGAGATGTCCGGTGTCAAAGGCTTCGATTTCCGGCTTAACGCCGAGCTCGGTCATCATGCCGCCCATGGCCCGGAGCATGCCCGGAGTGTTGGTCATGACATAATCGGCTTCGGCAAAATTCATGGTGCCGCAGTCAAGAGTGCAGATTTCCGGGAGGCACTCGGCGATGTGGGCCATACGCTCGCTTGCCCCGATCATGTCTGTGCCGGCCTCGTTCACAGGGAATGGCGCCTCGGTTGAACCAAAAACGATATCGCCGCCCATTCCCGCTGTCAGATTGAGGACCACATCAACGTCGGCCGAGCGAATGCGGTCCGTGACTTCACGGTAGAGCTCCAGACGGCGGGAGGGGGCACCGGTCTCCGGATCGCGGACATGGCAGTGAACGACTGCAGCACCCGCCTTGGCTGCATCGATGGCGCTGTCCGCGATTTCCTTCGGGCTTCGCGGAACGTGAGGCGATTTGTCTTGGGTTGAGCCGGAGCCAGTGACGGCACAGGTGATGAAGACATCCCGATTCATTTGAAGTGGCATGGTTTCCTCTTTTATCGGCCCTTCCAGACCGGGGCGCGTTTTTCAGCAAAGGCGCGGGCGCCCTCAAGTTGATCTTCCGATCGATAGAGGCGTTCGACGGTTTCGAACTGGCTCTTGGTGATGCGGTTCATTGCGTCCTGGAATTTCATGTCTTCCGCTTCACGCACGACTTCCTTGATCGCGGCGTAGACAAGCGGTGGGCCGGAGGCGAGCAACTCGGCCATCTTTCGTGCCTCTGTCATCAAGTCAGCAGCCGGATAGACGTGATTGACGAGACCCCAGCGGGCAGCTTCCTCGACATCGATCCAGCGGCCGGTCAGGAGCATTTCCATGGCAATGTGATAAGGGATGCGTTTGGGCAGCTTGATGCTGGCTGCGTCGGCCACGGTGCCGGAGCGGATTTCCGGCAGGGCAAACGTCGCATGATCGGCAGCCAGGATGATGTCGGCAGACAGGGCGAGCTCCAGCCCGCCGCCGCAGCAAATACCATTGACGGCCGCGATCACCGGCTTGTTGAGGCCGCGTAATTCCTGCAATCCGCCAAAGCCGCCTGTGCCGTAATCACCATCCACCGCATCACCGTCAGCGGCAGCCTTAAGGTCCCAGCCCGGGCAGAAGAACTTCTCACCGGCGCCTGTTACGATCGCCACCCGCAGATCCGGGTTGTCGCGAAAGTTAGTGAAGACATCTCCCATGATCCGGCTTGTTTTGAGGTCGATGGCATTGGCCTTTGGCCGGTCCAGTGTGACCTCCAAAATATGGCCGGAGACGCTTGTCTTGATTGGATTATCCGTCATGGTTTTGTCCGCATCTGATGAGGGCATCGGCCGCAATCGCAAAGTCCCGGCCGCAAAGAAGGGGATTTATCTCGGCCTCTTCGACTGTTCCGGATTGAACGTAGTCTTGGAGAGCCATGATCGTATCGAGAATTTTGGGAAGGTCGCAAGCAGGCCGGCCGCGGTAGCCGGCGAGCACTTTTGAGATTTTCAGTTTTCCGAGAGCTTTTTCAATTTCTGAACGGCCTGCGGGAACGGTGAGGGACACGCCGTCTTGCAGGAGTTCGGTCAAAACGCCCCCGGCAGCGATAGTCAGAACATGCCCGTGCCCAGGGTCCCTCACGATGCCGATCAGGAGCTCTGCCTGCGCGCCGGTGACCATTTCCTCCACGAGAAAGGTACCGACAGACATTTTTTCCGCAGCCAACCGAACATCTTCCCGGGAATTGAGATTGAGAACCACCGCCCCGGCTTCGCTTTTATGCGCGATGCCTTGCCCTTTCAAAACAACGGGAAAACCAACGTGTTCGGCCACTTCTGCCGCCTCCTGCGGGGAGGCTGCGGAAGCGCTTTTGGGGACGCAGATCCCGAAAGCTTCAAGCTGTCGCTTGGCTTCGTGTTCGCTCAGGGTTTCAGGGTTCGTCAATGGTGGTGAGGTGAAGACGTTATCAGCCGGAGGGGGGCTCATGTTTGAAGCCGCGGCGATGGCTGCAAGGGCCTCTTCCATGCCTGAAAAGGGAACCAAGCCACGGTCGATCAGGTCGGTCGCAATGGTTTCCGGCAGTGCTTCGACCAAAGAGCTTACAATGCCCATCGGCTTGTTCGACAGGTTGGCAGCCATCTCGATGGAGCCGATCACCTTTTCCCACTCGGTGCCATCGCAGCGGTCTTCCCGTGGGAAATCCAGGACCACGAGGCCAAGTGCCAGATCTCCGGCCATCATGGCGGCAAAAGTGGCCGTCATCGCATCCGAGTCACCCCAGATATAGGTGTGATAATCGAGCGGGTTGGCGAGCGCGACCTTGGGCCCGAGCGCGTCTCTCAGTCCGTCTGACTGGATTTGTATGAGGTTGGGAAAAACAACATTATGGGCCAATCCGAGATCCGCCATCAGGCTGGCTTCGCCACCGGAACAGGAGAGCGATGCGATCCGCGCAGATTTAAGCGGTCCATGGACGTGCAGGAGCTTGAGCGTTTCCAGAAGCACCGGCAGTGACTGGACTTCTGCAATACCGAGCCGGTCAAACAGGGCCGTCGCGCCTGCGGACGAGCCGGCAATGGAGGCCGTATGCGAGACCGTGGCGGCCTGAGCCTGATCGGAACGGCCGGTCTTCAGCGCCACAACCGGTTTTCCGCAGGCCCAGGCCTTTCTCGCGAAGGCTTCAAAAGACTTGAGATTATCGATCCCCTCAATATGAAGGCCTATCGCTGTAACCCGGTCATCGTCGAGCAAAGCTTCGCCAATGTGAGACAATCCCGACTGCGCCTGATTGCCGACGGTCATGATGTAGGCAATCGGCAGGCCGCGCGCCTGCATAGTGAGGTTCAGGGCGATGTTGGAACTTTGCGAGATAATGGCAACGCCGCCGGAAACTTTCGCAAGGCCGTGCTGATCCGGCCAGAGCGACGCGGTCTCCAGCGCGTTGATGAACCCGTAGCAATTGGGCCCGAGGATCGGCATGTCATCGGCGGCGGCAACCAGCTCTTCCTGGAGGTTGGCGCCATCTTTCAGTTCTGCCGCAGCTTCCCGGAAGCCGGACGCAAAACAAACTGCACCGCCTGCGCCCAATTTTGCTGCCTGACGGATCACCTCGATGGTCGCATGCCGGTTGACGCCGACAAAGATCGCGTCCGGCACCTCATTCAACTGGTCAAGGGACGAGACCGCCGGAAAACCTGCGATCTCGCTGCGTTTTGGATGAACGGCCGTCAATTGGCCCGTGTAGCCAAAGGCGTGACATTGATTGAGTACGCTTTCGCACCAAGTGCCCCCGCCCACAACCGCAATCGAGCGCGGGTTCAGCAGCCGGTTCAAGGACCGCATCCTTATGCTCCCAGCGGACGGAAAATGTCCCGGCTGATGATGTGTCGTTGAATTTCGCTGGTGCCGTCCCAGATCCGCTCAACCCGCGCATCGCGCCAGAAACGTTCGATCGGAAAATCATCCATCAGACCCATGCCGCCAAAGATCTGCAGCGTAGTGTCGGTCACGCGCGCCAGCATCTCGGTCGCATAGACCTTGGCACTGGCAATTTCCCGGTTGGCGGGCAGGCCTTGGTCGAGACGCCAAGCACCGGCAAGTGTCAACCAGTCCGCCGCGTCGATCTCGGTGATCATGTCGGCGACTTGGAAGCTAACACCCTGGAACTTTGCAATGGACTGGCCGAATTGCTTGCGTTCGGCAGCATAGTTCACCGCGTAGTCGAAGCAGCGGCGTGCGCGGCCAACGCTCATGGCCGCAACGGTCAGGCGCGTGGCATAAAGCCATTCGTTCATGACCTCAAAGCCGCCGTCGACTTCACCCAGCACCTGCGCATCCGGCAAACGGCATTGGTCGAAGTACAGAATGTAATTCTTGTAACCCTTGTGACTGACGGAGTTGTAGCCGTCGCGCACTTCGAAACCAGGCGTGCCGCGATCCACCAGAAAGCAGGTGATCCGTTTTTTTGGTCCTTTTGGCGTTTCATCCACGCCGGTCGCCACAAAGACGATAAAGAAATCGGCATGCTCGGCCCCGGAAATGAAGTGTTTGGAGCCGTTGATCACCCAGTCCCGGCCATCGCGTACGGCCAGACATTTCATGCCCCGGACATCGGACCCGGCGTCCGGCTCCGTCATGGCCAACGCGTCCATTTTCTCGCCGCGCACAGCCGGTAGCAGGTACTTCTCTTTCTGCTCGCCTTCACAGGCCATCAGGATGTTTTGCGGACGTCCGAAGAAGTGGTTAAGCGCCATGGATCCACGGCCAAGCTCGCGCTCCACAAGTGTGAAATCGAGGTGGTCGAGGCCCGCGCCGCCAACACTTTCCGGAAAGTTGCAGGCATAAAATCCGAGATCGATGCACTTTTGTTTCAGCTCTTCTCCAAGCTCATGGGGCACCTGACCGGTCTTCTCCACCATCTCCTCGTGCGGGTAGATTTCGTTCTCAACGAAAGACCGTACGGTGGACACGATCATTTCTTGTTCTTCGGTCAGGCCAAAATGCATCGCCGGCGCCTCTCTTGATTTGATGGATTGAGAGTGAGAGAAAGCAAGCTGATCGTCTGTGCAGTTTTGGTAAGAAATCATGCAGGTTTTGAGAAAAACTGAAAACGAGAATATTCCGCAGGGTCGGTCAATTTGCGTGCTGCTGTTCGACAACTTTTCCAATCATTGCCTGGCGAACGCTGTCGAGCCTTTCCGGGCCGCCAACACCATCGCTCGTAAGCAGCTCTATTCCTGGCAGCATGTCAGCGTCGAGGGCGGCACGGTGATGTCGTCCAGCGGGCTACCAGTTGAAACGCTCAAGTGGCAGCACGCGCCGCCGGGCGGGGACTATCTGTTCGTTATGCCGAGTTACGGCTTCAAGGCCTTTTCAACTCCAAAGCTGCATCAGATCCTCCGGGCGGCCCGGAGGCGGTTCAAGTTGCTTGGAGGTCTCGACACGGGTGCATGGATGCTCGCGGCCGCCGGCGTTCTCGAAGATGCTCGTGTCACCATTCATTGGGATGAGTTTTCAGGTTTTTCCGAAACCTTTCCAGATATCGACGTTGTTGAAGACCGGTTTGTGCTGGAAGACCGGATTGCCTCCTGTGGCGGGGCGTCTACGACATTTGAGTTGATGCTGGAGATTATCAAGAAAGACCATAGTCCGCTCTTTGCGCTGGAAGTGGCTGCGCTGTTCATGCACGGCAGCAGCGGCGAGCGTCCGGACCTGTTGCCAGTGCGTTCCGGTGATGCCCTCATGCGCGAAGCAACCGCGTTGATGCGGCGGAACATTGAAACTCCGCTCGCTATTCCCGCTGTTGCAGGAAGGCTTAAAGTTGACCAGCGTCTGCTGGAAACCCGGTTTCGGTCCGAGTTCGGAATGACGCCGTTGGCGGTTTACAAATCAATCCGGCTCAGGGAAGCGCGCCGTCTGGTTCAGTCGACGGATCTGACCATCGCGGAGATCGCCGTGCGCTGCGGATACCAAAACGCCAGTGCGATGACCCGCGCCTACCGGCTTGAGTTCGGATCTCCTCCAAGGAAGGATCGGTGATGGGTGGAGCAATGAGAAAATATGCCGGGAAAACACTTTTATTTTCGGGCTCGGTCCTATTCGCACACCATATTGGTGCTCAATGACCCGCAAACCGGTCACCCGCTAAAACCAAGAGCAGGAACAAAGACATGAAAGCCGCGTACTACGAAAAAAATGGACCGGCCTCCGAAGTAATTATCGTTGGAGATCTGGACGATCCCACACCGGCTCCAGGCGAAGTTCTTGTGCAAGTGGCAACTTCAGCTCCCAACCCTTCGGATGTGAAATCCCGGGCAGGTGCTCGGGGGCCGATGGCTTTTGAGCGCATCATTCCGCACAGCGATGGTGCCGGCCGGATCGTGGCCGTTGGTGAAGGTGTGAATGAAGAGCGTATCGGCGAGCGGGTGTGGCTTTGGAATGCGGCTTGGAAACGGCCACATGGATCGAACGCCACGCTGGTCGCCCTGCACGAGGAGCAGGCGGTCTATCTGCCTCCGGAGGCAAGTTTCGAGGCGGGCGCTTGTCTCGGCATTCCTGCAATGACCGCGCACCGCTGCCTCTTTGCCGATGGTCCAATCGACGGCCAGCATATTTTGGTGACCGGCGGCGCGGGAACTGTGGGGTCTTATGCCATCCAGATGGCCAAACTGCGCGGTGCCAGGGTGTTCACCACCGTCAGCTCTGAGGAAAAGGCTGAGCATGCGCGGAAGATGGGCGCGGATGTCGTTTTGAACTATCGCGCCGAAGATGTTGCTGCAGCCATTTTGGACGCAACGGATGGAAAGGGTGTGGACCGGATCGTCGAGGTGGAGTTCGGAGGCAATCTCTCCGTCACACAAAAGGTGCTGGCGCAGAATGGAACGGTTGCTGCCTATGGCTCCATGGCGGACCCGGAACCGAAACTTCCGTTTTACCCAATGATGTTTGCCGGGCAGACCTTGCGGATGGTGCTGGTCTATGTCCTGCCCGAAGCCGCGCGAACCGCTGCTGTTGTCGACATCACCGGCTGGCTGACCAACAACGAATTGCAGCATCCAGTTGCCCGTACGTTCTCACTGGACCAGACTGCCGAAGCCCATGCCTTTGTGGAAGCTGGCACCAAAATCGGTACGACGGTGATCAAGGTCGCGGACCTATAGGCCAACGCATTCGTCACGGTTCTTGTACTTGATCTAAAGAACAGTTGAGTTCGGACAGGGACCGCGAAAGACTGGTGGTCTGTTCGCACCGTGGCCAGATAATAGGCACAGTGGCTATGAGGCGGCAGATATCAAGACGCGGAAGGGAGGTCCGCAGCAATGTCCATGGAGACCGGCAACGCCAGCAAATTTCTGATCATCGATGATCACCCGCTGTTTCGCGAAGCGTTGCACAGTGCCGTTGAGCTTGCCTATCCGAACTCAGATACGCTCGATGCAGCCTCACTTGATGAGGCGAACCAGCTCTTGCAGGACGACGCTGGCTTTGATCTGGCGCTCCTGGATCTATCGATGCCTGGCGTCAAGGGAATGGACGGGCTGCTGCATTTGCGAACCCATTATCCGCGCCTTCCGGTCGTGGTCGTCTCAGGGGCTGAGGATCCACCGATCATTGCGCAAGTGCTGGCTTATGGTGCGGCTGGTTTCATTCCGAAATCCTCGAAGAAGACGACGCTGGCCGATGCCATTCAGCAGGTTATGAACGGGGCAGTTTATGTGCCGGAAACCTATGCTGATGGTGCGGAAGACCCGATTGACGATGATACCCGCAAGATGATCGAACGGCTGTCCAGCCTGACGCCTCAGCAGATCCGTGTGTTGCAAATGATCTGCAATGGCCTTCTCAATAAGCAGATTGCCTATGAGCTGTCGGTTGGCGAAACCACAGTCAAGGCGCATGTGTCTGAAATCTTGCGCAAATTGAGTGTTTCCAGCCGGACGCAGGCCGTCATTGAGGTCAATCGCCTTGAGGCGCTGGGCACCGCCAGTCCGTTTGAGCTGTCAACAGCAACAGCGCCCGCCTAATCGGTCCAATAGCTGATAGAGACTATTCGCCGCCGTTGATCAGATGCGTTGCCAGAGCCCGCAATTGCGCCGGTTTCACAGGCTTCGGCATGTGTTCAACACCAAGCCGCTTGGCTTCTTCAACAACAGTTTCGGAGGCATCGGCTGTCGCAAGGATTGCTGGCACTTTGGTTGGCAGGATGGTGAAAAGCTTGGCCAGTGTTTCAGTTCCGAGAGTGCCATGATCCAAATGGTGATCGGCGATGATCAGGTCCGGGATCCAGTGTGAGCTCTCTAGAGCTTCCAGCGCATCCCGTGTGGACCGCCCAACCTTGAATTCGCAGCCCCAATTGGCAAGCAACCCCTCCATTGCTTCAATAACGGCCGGATCATTTTCCAGAACCATTATCTTGCGGCCGGAAAGGTTGCCCTTGGCTGCGGGTAGAGCCGACGGCTGTGCTTCTGTAGTTTGCAATGCCGGGGGAGTGGAGGCCCTAAGCGCACTGATGCGGAAGACGCTACCTTTTCCGAGAGATGATTGAACGGAGACCTCGTGATTGAGCGCGGTCACAAGACGATTGACGATGGCAAGGCCCAAGCCCAGTCCGGTTCCTTGATCTGCTGCTCCCTCCGATAGCGGTCCGCGATGAAATTCCTCAAAGATCTTTTCCTGCTGGTCTTCCGGTATTCCGCGACCGGTATCGATCACTTCAATTGAAATCCGATCCCCTTGACGCCGGGTGCCGATCAAGACACCGCCTTTGTCCGTATAATGGATGGCGTTGGAGATCAGGTTTTGAAGTGCGCGCCGCAGCATGAGCCGGTCGGTGTAGACGCAGTCATTTGTCACGGCCACCCGCAGCCGCAGCCCCTTCTTTTCCGCCATGGGCCGGAGATCAGACAAAAGACTGTCCAAGATCGGTGGGATCGGCACGGAAGTGAACCGCGGCATCGTCACGCCGGCATCCAGACGCGAAATATCAAGCAGCGTGCGCAAGAGCTCATTCATCGTGTCGAGTGACCGTTCGACCTGCGCGACCATAGCTTTCGCCTTGTCGGAGTGCTGCAGGTCGTAGAGAGACGAGATCGTCAACTGGGCTGCATTGAGCGGCTGCAGAATGTCATGGCTGGCAGCCGCGAGAAACTGTGTTTTCGACCGGTTGGCGCGCTCGGATATGTCTTTCTGGCGGGCAAGCTCCACGTTGATCTCTTCCACGCGGCGCAAGGCGGATGTCAGCTCATCGGTCCGTTTTCGGATTTGCCCCTCAAGGGAAATCGCCGTTTCAAACAGCGAAAACGCATTGCGTTGCTGATCAACCGCCTGTTCGACCCGGTTGACCAGCGCCGCATTGATCTTTTTCAGCCGGACCGGGTCGTCGATATCGTAAAGGCTCATGACGGTGGTTCCGGTTCGGCTGGAGGTTTCGCGAAGGCAATTCCGGTGAACGTGTGATTGAGATGCATCGACAGATACTGCTCGCCGTATGTGTTGAAGCCGAGCACATTGTAAGCGTCGTAGATCGCGTTGATGCGCTGCGTTGCCTGCCGGTTTTGCGCATCAATCCGGCGAAGGGCGCAGTCGAACCCGAGTACAAAATCGATGCCGCCGATCTCCGCATCGACACTTTCAAACGCTTCCCGCGTTGACCGGCTCATGCCCGTGGGCTCGGCAACGGTCAGGACAATCCCGTCGTCGATTGCACAGAAGAAGGAGAGCGACCCGTCCGGGTTTACCTTCTGCACCGAGCGGCAGTAATACTCACCGCCAACCCGGACGACGAGCGGATGGGATGCAAAACTCAGCGGAGACAGCGACGAAGGATCAAGCCCGACAGCAAGGGCATACTCGGACGCAGCTTCAGCGGCGTTGAACTCGTAAATAATCCTGCGTGCTGGATCGGAACGGGTGACAACCAGCTTTCGGTCGGTCGGAATGAAGTTGTCGGTCTTGAAGATCTTGAAAGGGATGCGGCTGCGGCACAAAAGGACGATGGCGCAATCATCCCCTGCTGCCCCGTTGAGGATCAGGGATGTCTTTGAAAAATGCATGCTGTCGCCAGCGGAGCCGCCAAGGAGAGGGATGTCCTCCAAAGCCCAGTGCAGGGCAGCGGTGACCATCTCCTCCACAACGGAAAGACCGTCGATCAGGCATAGGGCAAAGGTGTCGCCTTTGTCTTCCGTGCCCGGAAATGGTTCTGGGTCGTGTTCAAAGGCCTGCCGTTCCTGTTTCACCTGGGCTACGATGCGGTCAAAACCGATGGACCGGATCCCGTCGATCCTGAATGGCGTGATCGCAAACTGATCTTTCGGGAACAAGATGGCCAGACACCGGCCGGCGCCCTCATCCACACCGCCGATTTCGTCGGCTGTTGAACACGCCGCATAGGGCAAACCGCCAGCGTGCTTTGCCATTCTCGACTGAATTAGTTCCGCCGGAAAACTGTCCTGGGAATAAAAGATCAATCCAAGGGAATACGCCAAAGTTTGAGCGGCGGCTTCCAGATCTGCCCAAAATCGAGCATCGTCTGGCTGGCGAGCGGTCAAAGCTACGACCCCGCAGCCAAATTGCGTCCAGGCATTCGCGTCCAAAGTATCCTCCCGGATGACAGCGGCCTCTTGTCTCCGGGATTGCCGTCACCACTATAAATTTGTAGCTGTTGAAACGAAGACTTGTAAAGCAAGCCTGGTTCCTGCTCTGGTCGCGGTATCGGATTTGGAGGGCGTGACCTAAAGTACAGTGTACAGGGACAGCACTCTGTTCTTTTCTATGAACCAACGATTTTGGAAAAAAATCGGCTTTGGAGGACCACAATGGATATATCGGGCAGTCAGGTGATTGCAGCATCGCGGGATGCTGTCTGGACCGCACTGAATGATGCGGAGATTTTGAAAGCCAGCATTCCCGGTTGTGAATCCCTCGAAAAAACATCCGACACCGAAATGACGGCAGCCGTGACCTCAAAGATTGGTCCGGTGAAAGCCAAGTTCAAAGGTGCGGTCACCCTTGAGAACATCAATGCTCCGGAGAGCTATACGATCGTGGGTGAAGGCAAGGGCGGCGTCGCTGGGTTTGCGAAAGGCTCCGCAGACGTGAAGCTGACCGAAGTCGAAGGCGGCACGTTGCTGGAGTACACCGCAAAGGCGCAAGTTGGCGGCAAGCTGGCGCAGCTTGGCAGCCGGCTGATCGATTCCACTGCGAAGAAAATGGCGGAAGACTTTTTCGCAAAGTTTTCTGAAGCCGTTGCCGGTCCTGCACCCGCGGCAGAAGAAACCACCGAAACGGTTGCAGAGGCGTCTGCTGGAAACGCCGAGGAATTGGACCCTGGCGTTGCAGAAGAAGCCAAGCGGCTTGCGGTTGAAGACACCCCTTCTGGGGTCGTTCATGCACTGGAAGAAGCCGAACACGCTGTCGAAGACCAGCTGCACAAGGCGGAAGAAAACATTGAAGCGGCAGCCGGTCGCGGAGCGTTTGGCGGCCCCATGGTCTGGGGATTGATTGCCTTGGCAGGCCTCATCGTTGTGTTGGCATTGGCCAGCTGAATTTGACTGCCGCCGTTTCGGCGGCAGTTGACGTATGGTCCGGTGTTTTGGAAAGTCTCTGGATGGAGGATCCGGGACTGACTTTAGAGCCAGACCGGACAAGCCGAACAACCGGCGCTAAGCCGGAGGAAATTGGATCAGAAGACCCTTTGGACGCGGGTGTTCCGATCTGGAAGTATCTGAGGGAGAAGAATTCATGGCAAAAGTGTCGATGGTGCTGAACGGCAAGTCCGTTTCGGCAGATGTGGAGGACCGCACGCTTCTGGTCGGGTTCATCCGGGATGTGCGCGGTTTGACTGGAACCCATGTGGGCTGCGATACCTCGCAGTGCGGAGCCTGTGTGGTGCATGTGAACGGCAAGGCCGTGAAATCCTGTACCATGCTGGCGGCTCAGGCCGATGGCGCCGAGGTTGTGACCCTTGAAGGCGTCGGCAGTGCGGACAATCTGCATCCGGTCCAGGCAGCTTTCCGCGAGCATCACGGTCTGCAATGCGGCTTCTGTACACCCGGGATGATCATGAGCGCGATCGATATGATCAACCGCCATGGTGCCGGCAACCTGGATGAAAAAACCATTCGCCACGAGCTGGAAGGCAACATCTGCCGCTGCACCGGTTACCAGAATATCGTCAAGGCGATCAAATCCGCTTCTGACCAAATGGCCGGAATGGCCCAGGCCGCCGAGTAACACAAGTTACTCGCAGCAATCTCGCATGCACTGCGGTGCATGGGACGGATACACGGCCTGACTGTCCATGTGTTGCCGGGAGGAACGGTGCAGCACAGACGGTAGAGGCCAAAGCCACACAGTTTTAGGGAGAGAGTGATGGCAGTAGAAGGGATTGGCGCCCGCGCCCTGCGCAAGGAAGACAAGCGTTTTATCACCGGCAAGGGCAAGTACACCGATGATATGACCATGCCGGGCATGGGCTATGCCGCTTTTGTGCGGTCACCGCACGCACATGCAAAAGTAACAGGCATTGATGCCGAGGCCGCTTTGGCGATGCCCGGTGTTGATGCCGTTCTGACCGGAGATCAACTTGTTGGCGACGGGATCGGCAACCTGATCTGCGGCTGGATGATCCATTCCAAGGACGGCACACCGATGAAAATGGGCGGCTGGCGCGCCCTTGAGCCGGAAATCGTCCGTCATGTCGGTCAGGCTGTTGCCGTTGTTATCGCCGATACTCAAGCCCAGGCACGCGATGCTGCGGATGCGGTTGTTGTCGATTACGAGGAACTGGACGCCGTCGTCGATCCGCTCGATGCCCTGAAGCCCGGCGCGCCGCAGCTCCACCCGGAAGCCGAAGGTAATCTGATTTTCGATTGGGAAATTGGCGACGAGGCTGCAACGAACGAAGCCTTTGAAAAGGCCGCTCACGTTACCAAGATGGAGATCCACAACAACCGTCTGGTGCCCAATCCGATGGAGCCGCGCGCGGCGCTTGCCGGATATGATGATGCCGAAGAGCACTACACGCTCTACACCACATCACAAAACCCGCATGTGGCCCGTTTGGTGCTGTCCGCGTTTTACGCCGTTGCGCCGGAACACAAACTCCGTGTAATCGCTCCGGATGTCGGCGGTGGATTCGGGTCCAAGATCTATATCTACCCGGAAGAAATGGTCTGCCTGTGGGCGTCCAAACGCGTCGGACGCCCGGTTAAGTGGGTCTCGGACCGCACCGAGGCGTTCCTCACCGATGCGCATGGCCGTGATCACCGCTCCGAGGCGGAACTGGCGCTTGATGCCGACAACAAGATCCTTGGCTTCCGCGTCAAGACCGTTGCGAACATTGGCGCTTATATGTCGCTGTTTTCGTCGTCCGTACCGACGTATCTCTATGCAACTCTGCTGTCGGGCCAGTACGATATTCCGGCCATCCACGCCAACGTGAAAGCGGTCTACACCAACACGACCCCGGTTGACGCCTATCGCGGCGCTGGGCGTCCGGAAGCGACCTATCTGGTTGAGCGCATGATGGAAACGGCGGCACGGGAGGTCGGATTGTCTCCGGCGGAGTTCCGCCGGAAGAACTTCATCCGGGCCTTCCCGCATCAGACTCCGGTGATCATGTGTTACGACGCCGGCGACTACGACGCGACGCTGGATGCGGCCTTGAAGGCAGCAGACTACGATGGTTTTGCTGCACGCAAGGCGGAAGCCGCGTCCCGTGGCAAGCTGCGCGGCATTGGCCTCAGCTGCTACATTGAAGCTTGCGGCATTGCGCCGTCTGCAGCGGTCGGGTCACTTGGTGCTGGTGTCGGTCTTTGGGAATCGGCTGAAGTCCGGGTCAACCCGGTTGGCACCATCGAGGTTTTAACTGGCTCGCACAGCCACGGTCAGGGGCACGAAACCACTTTTGCCCAGCTGATCAGTGAGCGGTTTGGCCTCGATACCGATACGGTTTCCATCGTCCACGGCGATACCGACAAAGTGCAGTTCGGCATGGGCACCTATGGGTCCCGCTCCGGAGCCGTGGGCATGTCCGCGATTGTCAAGGCGCTCGACAAGGTCGAATCCAAGGCCAAGAAGATCGCAGCGCACCTGATGGAAGCCGCCGAAGGTGACATCCAGATCGAGGGCGGCGAGCTGAAAGTGGCCGGCACCGACAAGAAGCTGACCTTCACTGAGGTCGCGCTTGCGGCATATACCGCGCACAACCTGCCGGAGGGCATGGAGCCGGGCTTGAAAGAAGGTGCATTCTACGACCCGACCAACTTCACCTTCCCGGCAGGAACGTATGTCTGTGAGGTCGAGATCGATCCGGAAACCGGAAAGACGGAAATCGTCAACTTCACGGCTGCGGATGACTTCGGCAAGATCATCAATCCGATGATTGTGGAAGGCCAGGTCCATGGCGGGATCACGCAAGGCATTGGCCAAGCGCTCCTTGAAAATGCGGCCTATGACGAAGGCGGTCAGCTTCTGACGGCATCCTACATGGACTACACTATGCCGCGCGCGGATGACGTGCCGTCCTACCAGCTTTCCACCCATGTCACGGAGTGCCCCGGCAATCCGCTTGGCATGAAAGGCTGCGGCGAGGCGGGGGCGATCGGCTCTCCACCAGCTGTGATCAATGCGATCACGGATGCTTTGGGCTCCAATGACCTAACTATGCCGGCAACACCGGAGCGGGTCTGGGCGTTGGCGCAGTCCGGCATGAAGCAGGCAGCCGAATAAGGCCGTTGGCGAACATCATTCCGGGCGGTTCGTGCCGCCCGCCTAATTGAGAAGTTTTTTTGGGGAGACCCTGAAATGTATGAAACAACCTATCACCGGGCCGGTTCTGCTGCCGAAGCCGCGGACCTGCTTGCAAAAGCTGACGACGGCAAAATCCTGGGCGGCGGCCAAACCCTGCTGCCGACCATGAAGCAGCGCCTCGCAGCGCCGTCCGATCTTGTGGATGTGACCCAGATCGCCGAAATGAAGGGCATCTGCGCTGACGGCGACGGTGTCGCCATCGGCGCGGCGACCACCCATGCGGAAGTCGCGTCCAACGATATCGTCAAATCCAAACTGCCGGGCCTTGCGTCTCTGGCAGGCGGCATTGGCGACCCGGCGGTCCGTCACATGGGTACGATCGGCGGTTCCATTGCCAACAACGATCCCGCCGCTGACTATCCGTCGGCGCTTGTGGCGCTGGGCGCGACTGTTGTCACCAACAAGCGGGAACTTTCCGCAGAAGACTTCTTCACCGGGATGTTCGAGACCGCTCTGGACGAAGACGAAGTGGTTCAGTCCGTGAAGTTCCCGGGCGCCCAGAAGAGCGCATATGCCAAATACCCGAACCCGGCATCCCGTTATGCCATGGCCGGTGTGTTCGTTGCTCAGGGCTCAGATGGGGCCGTCAAGGTTGCTGTCACCGGAGCAGGGCAAGATGGCGTTTTCCGTATGAACGACATGGAAGCCGCTCTTGGCAGCAACTGGTCGGCGGACGCGGTCTCCGGTATTGCGCCGAATGCGGATGATCTCTTGTCGGATCTGCATGGTTCGGCTGCTTACCGCGCCAATCTGGTCACAGTCATGGCAAAACGGGCTGTGGCAGCGGCTGGGTGATAACTGGCTTTCAGTCCTTAGGTGTGTGCTGTCCCGGCCGTGAGCCGGGACCTCACCGAAGCTGAACCCCGGCGCGCGGCCGGGTAAACAACAGTTGAAGTCTAAAGTCCCGAACCCCTCTCCCCAATCGGAGAGGGGTTTTCTCTTGCGCAGTTCACCGGACTTGAGAACGACCCCAGACTTTTGCAAAACAAGTGGGACACCAGCGAAACGGATCCCATGACCAAAGTTCTTTGCATCGCGCTCAATCCCACCATCGATGTTTCCTGTGATGCAGAGCGGGTGCAGTCCATGCACAAGACGCGCACCACCAATCAACGGCAGGATCCGGGCGGTGGCGGTGTCAACGTAGCGCGTGTGATTTTCGAACTCGGTGGAAATCCGGAACTGACCTATCTTTCGGGCGGCGCAACGGGAATTCTGCTAGATGCTTTTTTAGCCGAAACCGGAATTGCCCTGCACAGTTTTCCCATTTCGAATCCGGTCCGGATGGCGTTTGCGGTGCACGAGGAAACCTCGGGGATTGAATACCGGTTTGTACCGGAAGGACCGGAGGTGGCCAGCAGCGAGCTCCAGCCGATCATTGATCTCCTTGGTGAAACCGATGCGGACTATGTGGTGGCCAGCGGATCCTTGCCGCGCGGTGTCCCGGAAGACACCTATGCGAAGATGATTGATCCAGTAGTTCAGCGCGGGGGGCGGTTTGTGATCGACACGTCCGGGCCTGCTTTGAAGGCGGCGCTGGATCATGGAAACGTGTTTTTATTCAAACCAAGCTTGGGCGAACTTCAAAAACTTGCAGGCCGGCCGCTTGATGAAGACGGCGTGCGGAATTTCGCGAAAAAACTGGTCGACAAAGGCGCTGCAGAAAACGTCACAGTCACGCTGGGCACAAAGGGCGCGCTTCTGGTTAACAAGGACACCGTCTTGCGGGTGCCGGCCCGGCACGTTGCAGCAAAGTCAGCCGTTGGTGCGGGCGACAGTTTTGTTGGCGCGCTGGTCTGGTCGCTGACGGAAGGACACCCGATGGAGGAGGCCTTCCTGCTGGGGGTGGCGGCTGGCGCTGCAACGGCCTTGACCTCCGGCACTGAACTCTGCCGCCGGACGGACGTCCTTTCGCTCTATGAAGCGGAGAAGGCCGAGCGCCTCTAGCTCATTGGAGAGCCAGGCCCTGAGAGCCCAGACAGACCCGCCAAACGGGCGAGCAGAACAGCAACGTTCTTGACTTCGAATTTCTTCAAAAGCCGGGCGCGTACATCTTCGACAGTGCGTGGCGAAAGGCCAAGGTCGCGGGCGATTTCCTTGCTCGTCTTGCCCTGAGACAACAACAGGACAACTTCCCGCTCCCGTTTGGTGAGCTGTGGGCCGCTGTCCTTTGTTTCTATCAGGGCAAAACTCAGAACGGTCCGCGCCAGTGGATCTTCAGGTGTCAGCGTCCGTGCGCGGAACCGGCACCAGATCCGGTTTCCGTCGGCACACCGCATCAGCCGCTCATCCGAATACGGTAAGGACTGTCGCAAGGGTCCCAGTCCGATGTCTCGGACCTGATGAAACTCGTGATCCGTTCCGTAGAGCAGCCGAAAGCTCTGGCCGATCAGATCTTCCTTCTCATATCCGAACATCTGCGCAAATGTGTCGTTGCAGGTACGGATAACCCGATGTTCGGTCAGAACAAGACCCATCGGGGCATGGTCGTAGGCTATTTGGTCGAGCTCAAGCATAAGTCACCGTGATTGTACGGTGTAGGAACCGTAGGTAGTTCGTAGCATAGTTTATCGATGAGTTGCCAACAATGAGCTTGCTACAATGTGTGCGATTTTCACCGGATGGTCCCGGGCATGACCGAAAGCAGGCCACAGTGGGCGGATGCATTGGAGTGCGCGATCCCTATGACCGCGGGCAAACGGGTCAGCCACCTCATCAGAGGCGGCATGTAGGATCAAAAGCTTGTTGACCGGACCGGCAAACTCAAAAATTGTGTAGGCTATGGACCTGGCACTCTGGGTGTGGCGCTAAAGCCGGACGACGGTGCCGGAGTAGTTGATACGCTTGTGTCAGTGAAGGCGGTCGCGCGTTCGTTGGTCGAGCTGCTGGTAAAGCCGCGGTAAGCGGGACAGCAAAAGGGGAGTAGCTATGCGTTTGGGAAAAGTCGGAACAGGCCTGATCAGTGCCTTGGCATTGTCTGCCAGCATGGGGTTGGCCCATGCAAAGAGCGATATTACTGTGGCCATGCAGCTGGAACCACCGCACCTGGACCCGACCAGTGCGGCTGCCGGCGCTATTGATTCGGTCCTTTATTCAAATGTCTTTGAAGGACTGACCCGCTTCGGACCGGACGGATCCATTTTGCCCGGCCTCGCAGAGAGCTGGGAGATTTCCGAAGACGGCAAGACCTACACTTTCAAACTGCAGTCCGGCGTCAAGTTCCACGATGGCACCGATATGACGGCCGAAGACGTGAAATTCAGTCTGGATCGCGCGCGATCTGATGACAGTCAGAATGCGCAAAAAGCGTTGTTCACCGGCATTGAGTCCGTTGAAGTTGTCGACCCGCAGACCGTGGCGGTCACGCTCTCAGCGCCAAATGGCAGTCTGTTGTTCAATTTGGCTTGGGGCGATGCGGTGATCGTTGCGCCGGAGTCTATTGAAAACATCAAAACCAACCCGATCGGTACGGGCGCATTCAGGTTCTCGAATTGGGTTCAGGGTGACCGGATCGATCTTGAGAAAAACGCTGACTATTGGGGCACCCCAGCCAAACTGGACAATGTAACCTTCAAGTTCATTTCCGATCCGACCGCAGCCTTCGCCGCTGTGATGGCGGAAGACGTCAATGCCTTTGTTGGGTTTCCTGCACCAGAAAACCTTCCGCAATTCGAGGCTGATCCGCGGTTTCAGGTGTTGGTTGGATCGACCGAAGGCGAGACAATCCTATCGACCAACAACAAGCTGCCGCCGCTCGACAACGTTAAAGTCCGCGAGGCGATCGCGCATGCCATCGACCGTCAGGCAATTATTGATGGCGCCATGTTCGGCTATGGCACGCCAATCGGCACACACTTTGCCCCGCACAATCCGGACTATGTCGATCTGACCGCCAACAGCGCCTACGACCCGGAACTCTCCAAGAAGCTGCTGGCGGAAGCGGGCTACCCGGACGGATTTACGACGACCCTGAAACTGCCGCCGCCCTCCTATGCCCGCCGGGGAGGGGAAATCATTGCCGCGCAGCTGCGCGCTGTCGGCATTGAAACCGAGATCTCCAATCTGGAATGGGCGCAGTGGCTGGAACAAGTGTTCCGTGGCAAGGACTATGGTCTGACAATCGTCAGTCACGTGGAACCGATGGATATCGGCATCTATGCTCGCCCGGATTATTACTTCCAGTACGACAATCCCGAGTTCCAGAAGCTCTTTGAAAACCTCACCGCCGAAAACGATCCGGAAAAGCGGTCCGAGCTTTTGAAACAGGCTCAGGAAATGCTCTCTAAGGACTATGTGAACGGCTATCTGTTCCAGCTTGCCTTCCCGACGGTGGCAAATGCGAAGATACAGGGCCTTTGGGTCAACCAGCCAACCCCTGCGGCAGATATGACGGCTGTCTATTGGGAGGAGTGATCCTGACTTGACCTTAACTCCTCAAGCGTTTCAACCCACCGGAACGCGGGGTTAAGCATCACCTTGAGGGGGCTTGGCACAGTGAAACCCGTGCCACGCTTCCTCAAGGTGAGCCTTCAGTCTCTTGGTTTTGCGAAGAGATTGAAATCAGATGACATAGCGCCGGCTCGGCGTTCCAAGCCGAAGTTAACGCCATGGCAAGGGCGGCCTTTGCCGGTTGCCGAACAGAAAGTCCATGCTCCACTATTTTCTAAAACGTCTGTTGTCTTTGAGCTTGAGCCTGGTCGCTGCGTCGATTGTGATTTTTCTGGCGCTCGAAGTCGTGCCGGGCGATCCGGCGGCTTACATGCTCGGCCTCAATGCGCAGGAAGATACGCTCCAGGCGCTCCGCGAAGAACTGGGACTGACGGGCTCCATCTTTCAACGGTACCTGTCCTGGGCCGGCGGGTTGTTGGTTGGAGACTTTGGTGTTTCCTATACCTACCGGACGCCCGTGTCCGAGATGATCGGTGACCGGTTGTGGGTCTCTCTACCGCTGGCGATTTACGCCCTCACGCTCAGCACACTGATCGCCTTCCCAGCGGGTATCTGGGCGGCGTCCCGCAGAGGCTCGGCCGCCGATGCGTCTGTTATGGGTGTGACCCAGCTTGGCGTGGCGATCCCGAACTTCTGGTTTGCGATGCTGATGGTGCTTGTCTTCGCGATCAATCTGCGTTGGTTTTCCGCAGGCGGGTTTCCCGGCTGGGACGCCGGGTTTTTCGCAGGTATGAAGGCTTTGACCCTTCCAGCGATCGCTCTGGCGCTGCCGCAAGCTAGCATCCTGACGCGTGTGATGCGGTCCAGTTTGCTGGACACGCTTGGGGAGGATTTTATCCGGACAGCACGCGCAAAGGGGCTGACAAAAGGGCAGGCGCTCTGGCGGCATGCTGTGCGCAACGCCTTGATTCCAGTGCTCACCATTCTCGGCTTGCAATTCTCCTTCCTGCTGGCTGGGGCGATCATCATAGAAAATGTCTTCTTTTTGCCCGGCCTCGGCCGTCTGGTGTTCCAGTCGATCAGCGCCCGCGATCTCATTGTCGTTGAAAGCGTGGTGATGCTTCTGGTGTTCGCGGTAATCGTCGTCAATTTCGCGGTCGACATGGCCTATGCCTGGGTTGATCCGCGCCTGCGGAGGCGCCGCTGATGAGTGTCCTTTTTCACAGCCGCACCCTGTTGCCGGGCCTGTTTTTGTCACTTTTGTTCGTTGCTGCTGCGCTGATCAGTCTTGTCTGGGTGCCGTATGACACGACCGTCTTGAACATCGCCAACCGGATGAAACTGCCAAGCTGGGAGCACTGGCTTGGCACGGATCAGTTCGGCCGGGACATTTTGAGCATGATTATGGTCGGTGCCCGCACGTCCATTGCCGTCGCGCTGGTCGCGGTTGGTATCGGCATGTCTGTCGGCGTGCCTCTTGGTCTGGCCGCCGCCGCGCGCAAAGGCGGCTGGTTGGATGAAGTCATCATGCGCGCAAACGATCTGGTGTTTGCCTTCCCGAGCCTTTTGATTGCGGTGATGATCACCGCGGTTTTCGGGGCATCCGCACTTAACGCCATCATTGCGATTGGTATCTTCAACATCCCGGTATTTGCGCGCCTGACACGCGGCGCCGCGCTGTCCTTGTGGAACCGGGACTACATTCTGGCGGCCCGTGTTGCAGGCAAAGGACCGGCCCGGATCTCGATGGAACACATCCTGCCGAACGTTGCCAACTTGCTGATCGTGCAAGGCACCATCCAGTTTTCCCTCGGCATTCTGGCCGAAGCGGGCTTGAGTTATGTTGGTCTCGGCGCTCAGCCGCCAACGGCGAGCTGGGGGCGGATGCTCGCCGACAGTCAGACGATGATCTCACTGGCCCCCCATCTGGCGCTGTTTCCAGGCCTTGCGATCCTTTTGACGGTGCTCGGCCTCAATCTGATGGGCGATGGCCTTCGGGATCTTCTTGATCCGAAACTCCGGAGGGCGCGGGTATGAGCCTTCTATCGATCGAAAACCTGTCGCTGTCCATCCACGGGATCCCGGTTCTCAAAGATGTTTCAATGCGGGTTGCACCGGGCCGGATCCTGGGCGTGATTGGGGAAAGCGGCTCGGGCAAGTCCATGTCGGCTTTCAGCGTCATGCAACTCTTGCCAAATGGAACCTCCTGCTCCGGCAAGATTTCGCTCGCCGGACAAGATGTCCTGGCACTCAGCGAGCCGGACCTCTGCCGCATTCGGGGGCGGGACGTCGGTATGGTGTTTCAGGAGCCCATGACCGCGCTCAACCCGCTGCAAACCATCGGGGCGCAGGTGGCTGAAACCATTCTGGTGCACGAAAACGTTTCAAAATCCGAGGCGATGGTCCGGGCCGCCGAAGCGCTGCGCCGCGCAGAACTCCCCCAAGATAAGTTTCCTTTGAGCCGCTATCCGCATGAACTCTCCGGCGGTCAACGGCAGCGGGTGGTGATTGCGATGGCGATTGCCTTGCGGCCAAAGCTCTTAATCGCGGATGAGCCGACGACTGCGCTGGACGTCACCACCCAAGCTCAAATTCTGGAGCTTTTGAAAAAGCTGGTGTCGGAAGACAACATGGGTCTCATGCTGATCAGCCATGATCTGGCGGTTGTTGCAGACCTTGCCGATGATCTGGTGATCATGAAGAACGGTGAAGTGGTTGAAGCAGGGCCTGCAGACACGGTCTTCCGTACCATGCAGCACCCCTATTCCAAGGCTTTGCTTGCCGCCTCAAGTCATGTGCCGGACCGGGAGGGGCTCGTGCAGGAGAAACCACTTCTGAAGGTTCAGAATGTTGTTCGGGACTACGTCACACACACCCACGGCTGGTGGGGCAAGACCGTCCACTTCCGAGCGGTGAACACTGTCAGCTTTGAAATCAAGAAAGGCGAAAGCCTTGGTCTTGTCGGGGAATCCGGCTGCGGAAAATCCACTCTGACCCGCGCCATCCTTGGCCTTGAAGAAGTTCAGGGCGGCGAGATCCTGTTCGATGGTCAACCGGTCTTTACCCATCACCACGCCAACCTTGCGGTCCGCCGCAGGATGCAGGTCGTGTTTCAGGATCCGTATGGAAGTTTCAATCCGCGCTGGAAGGTTGAGCGCCTGATCACCGAGCCATTTCATTTGTTGGATAACCCGCCGAAGGGCGCGGAGCGGGACCGGGCAATTGCCGAGGCGCTGGAGAGCGTTGGCCTGACCGCTGAGGACCGGCACAAATACATCCACGAGTTCAGTGGTGGCCAGCGGCAGCGGATCGCAATTGCCCGGGCGCTCATCATCAAGCCGGATCTGATTATTCTGGATGAAGCGGTGTCCGCGCTCGATGTCTCCGTCCGCGCGCAGGTTCTGGATTTGCTGGCGGATTTGAGTGACCGGCTCGATCTCACCTATCTGTTTATCAGCCATGACCTGTCCGTGGTCCGCTCGATCACTGACCGGGTGCTGGTCATGAAATCCGGCGAAATCGTTGAGGAAGGCCCGACCGGGGCCGTCTTTGATGCGCCCAAACACGATTACACAAAACAATTGGTGGCCGCCGCGCCGGTTTTGCCGGCCGATATTAGCGCGGCCTGAGGAGGAACGATGCGCAAGGAGTTGGATCTCTGGTTCGATCCGGCCAAGTGCCTGATCAACGGTGAGTGGACCGCGCCCGCAGGCGGCGGCACGCTGCCGCTTTTCGATCCCTCAACGGGGGAAGAGATCGGTGCAATTGCCCGGGGTACATCGGAGGACATTGACGCCGCCGTTGCAGCCGCCGAAGCCGCCCGCCAAGGCGTTTGGGGCAAAACGACAGCGGTCGAACGTGGACGGATCCTCTTCAAGCTCCGCGAGCTGGTTCTTGAGAAGGTTGAGGATCTGGCGCGTATCGAGGCGATTGATGTCGGCAAACCGCTGAAACAGGCACACGCTGACGCCATCGCCCTTGCCCGGTATCTGGAATTCTATGGTGGCGCCGCAGACAAGCTCCACGGCGAGACCATTCCCTATCTCGACGGCTACACGGTTTACACATTGCGCGAACCGCACGGCGTCACCGGTCATATCGTTCCGTGGAACTATCCGATGCAGATCATCGGCCGGTCGATTGGCGCAGCGCTTGCGACCGGCAACGCCTGTGTCTTGAAGCCTGCGGAAGACGCCTGCCTGACAGCCCTCGCCTTCGCCGATCTTGCCAAGGCAGCGGGGCTGCCGGACGGGGTGTTGAACGTCGTGCCGGGGCTTGGGTCGGAGGCGGGCGCAGCGCTTTCGTCCCATCCGGGCATTCATCATGTCAGCTTTACCGGTTCCGTTGCGACCGGCGTGCACATTCAAACGGCAGCTGCCAAAAACGTCATTCCGGTCACCCTGGAGCTTGGGGGAAAATCACCGCAGCTTGTGTTTGATGATGCCGACCTCGATGCGGCCCTGCCGTTCCTGGTGAATGCCGGTATTCAGAATGCGGGCCAGACCTGTTCGGCCTCCTCCCGCATTCTGGTTCAGCGTGGGCTTTATGATCAGGTCGTTGAGCGCATGGCCGGCCGCTACGGCGCACTCAAGGTGGGACCAGCGCTCTCCGATTTTGATGTCGGACCGCTGATCTCGAAAAAGCAGCAGGGCATTGTTTCAACCTTCATCGACCGGGGTGCAGATCTTGAAAAGGCCGCTGAAGGCGTTTTGCAGGATGCGCCGGAAGGCGGTAGCTACGTGACGCCAACGCTGTTCGCTGGGGTCAAGCCGGACCATGTTCTGGCGCGCGATGAGATTTTCGGCCCCGTTCAGGTGATTATCCCCTTTGATGATGAGGACGAAGCGGTCGCGATTGCCAACGGCACGGACTATGGCCTTGTTGCCAGCATTTGGAGCCGGGACGGCGCCCGTCAAATGAGGCTTGCCAAGAAGATCCGTACCGGTCAGGTCTTCATCAACAATTATGGCGCGGGCGGCGGCGTGGAGCTGCCGTTTGGCGGTATCGGCAAATCCGGGCATGGCCGGGAAAAGGGCTTTGAAGCGCTTTATGGCTTCACCACGCTGAAAACGGTCGCCGCCTATCACGGCTGATCTTCAAAACGATAAATGATTTAAGGGAGTTGGACCCATGAGATTGCAGGGCAAAACAGCGATTGTCACCGGCGGGGCATCCGGCTTTGGTGCTGGCATTGTGCGCAAGTTCGCGACTGAGGGCGCCAAGGTACTGATCGCGGATCTGAATCTCGAGTTGGCGGAACAGGTTGCATCTGAGGTTGGTGGCTTCGCCAAAAAAGCAGATGTGGCCAGCAACGACAGCGTTTCGGAGCTTGCACAAACTGCGGCCTCCAAGCTCGGCGGTGTCGACATTCTGGTCAACAATGCCGGGATCACTCATCTGCCGAAGCCGATGCAGGACGTCACCGAGGACGAATTCGACCGTGTGATGGCGGTCAACTGTAAGTCCGTTTACCTGATGGCGAAGCATTTTGTGCCGGGAATGATCGAGCGCGGCTCCGGCGCGATCCTGAATGTCGCATCCACGGCCGGTCTCAGCCCGCGCCCGAACCTCAACTGGTACAATGCCTCCAAGGGCTGGATGGTCACCGCAACGAAGACGATGGCCGTCGAACTGGCACCGAAGGGCGTGCGCGTCAATGCGCTCTGCCCGGTTGCCGGCGAAACCCCGCTCCTGAAAAGCTTCATGGGCGAGGACACCCCGGAAATGCGGGCGAAATTCCTCTCGACAATTCCCATCGGCCGCTTCTCCACCCCGGAAGATCTCGGCAACGCGGCCTGCTATCTCTGCTCGGACGAAGCCTCGATGATCACCGGCGTTGCCATGGAAGTTGATGGTGGGCGGTGCATTTGAGGGCAGTGGTGCGGAAATTGCCCGGCTCTGCCGATAAAGGGTCGTTTGGCTGAACCGGACAGCAGTGGATCAAGTCTGGCAGTGGCGACGGAGAAACTGGCAGGCTTGCTGCTAAACGTAGTTTTTCAAAAACCGGGATACTCGGCCCTCAGTTGGCAGGCCGTTCTGTTTTACCCAGTCAAGGATCGGTTGGATGTTGTCTTCAGGGCGCCAGGCGACATCGATCGTCGCCAAAGGCTTTTCCTTGAAGTATTTGATCTTGGCGCGTTTCAGATCGTCAAAGAGTGCATCCGAAACATAGATGCCATTGGTTTCAAAAAGACCGCCGCACCAAACATGATGTCCAGATATCGCCTGAGCACTGAGGATTTCCTCGTCCAAATGCTTCACACGGGGGAATGGATCATAGGGCTCAACTCGCCGTTGGCTCCAGCGCACCTCGGAGTGTTCAACAAGCACTGCATCGACACAAACGGTACAATTGAAGATGTAATAGTTGGCCGGCACGCGATCGCCCGCTTTGTCGAACAATTCAACGGGCAAAAACTGATGAACCCCCGGCTCGTATGACTCGACAATTTCCTTGAACCGTTCGCTGACCGCATTGACGCCGGGCAGAGGAAAGACATCGTGGATCTTCTTATTTTTTTGCTGCCGGGCAACCGTTGCAAAACGACCGGCATCGACCGGATATCCAACGCTTAGGCCGATCAGCGCCATATTCTCTGGCTCTGTAACGAACTCGAACATGGGTGTGGAATAGTCTTGGTACTCAAGCGATAGATGAACCGGCATCAGGAAATCCAAAAAATTGTCTTTCGTCCTATAAATGCCAGAAGTTGTGGAAGTGTGAACCGCCTGTGAGCTCCGTCAAAGCGGGCATTATCGATGGGCTAATGCTTCCGTTGGCCGGCATCCCGGACGCAGCGGAGCGGCCGTCCGGGATCCACTCGTTCGTAGAGCATTTTAGGCAAGGCGTCCAAACCCGCCGCAATCCCTTTATTCAGCGTATACTGCACCGCGATATATTTTAAATATAAAATTTCATACTTGAAATATCTGAAAATCGAGCGCAGGATCAGTCCCAGACGTTTTGGCTAAGATCAGTTCCGGGGAGAATGAACGTGCGCATCGTGTGTCTTGGAGGCGGGCCGGCCGGTCTTTACTTCGCCATTTCGATGAAGCTGCGGGGCAGCTCTCACGAGATCACCGTGATTGAGCGCAACAAGGCGGACGACACATTCGGCTGGGGCGTGGTTTTGTCCGATGAAACCCTCGACAATCTGGCTGCCAACGATCCGGTCAGCGCGGAAACAATCCGCGCGAATTTCGCCTATTGGGATGACATCGCGCTGTTGGTCGGCCAAGAAAAACAGCTGTCCAGCGGCCACGGCTTCTGCGGCATCGGCCGCAAGAAACTCTTGCTCTTGCTGCAGGAGCGCGCCCGTGAACTCGGCGTTGTATTGAAATTCGAAACCGAAGTGGGCAGCGCTGAAGACTACCGCAAGGACTACGATCTGGTCGTTGCCGCCGATGGACTGAATTCCAGGACCCGCACGCTCTATGCCGATACATTCAAGCCGGACATCGATGTGCGTAAATGCCACTTCGTCTGGCTCGGCACCCATCAGACCTTCTCCGACGCCTTCACCTTTATCTTTGAAAAGACTGAACACGGCTGGGTTTGGGCGCACGCCTATCAGTTCGACGATGATACGGCGACCTTCATTGTCGAATGCATGCCGGAAACTTTCGAAGCCTTTGGTTTTGCTGATATGAGCCAGCAGGAAAGCATCAAGACCTGCGAAGAGATCTTCAAGGATCATCTTGGCGGTCACAGCCTGATGACCAATGCCAACCACATTCGCGGATCTGCCTGGATCCAGTTCCCGCGGGTGCTGTGTGAGAAATGGTCCCATGAGAACGTCGTCCTGATGGGCGATGCGGCTGCAACGGCGCATTTTTCGATCGGCTCCGGGTCAAAGCTGGCTCTGGAGTCCGCTATTTCGCTGGCGGATCTGCTTCACAGCGAGCCGGACCTTGCCTCGGCCTTTGCGACTTATGAGGATCAGCGCCGCCTGGAAGTCTTGCGCCTGCAGTCTGCTGCGCGCAACTCGCTGGAGTGGTTCGAAAATGTCGAGCGCTACCTCCATCTTGATCCGGTCCAGCTGAACTATTCGCTGCTCACCCGGTCCCAGCGGATCAGTCATGAGAACCTGCGCGAGCGGGATCCGAAATGGCTGGCAAGCGCTGAAAGCTGGTTTATGGGCGAGGCCCGCAAGGACGCAGGCTTGCCGGTCGCAGACAATGAGAACACGCCACCGCGCGCGCCGATGTTTGCGCCATTCAAGCTGCGTGAGATGGAGCTGAAAAGCCGGATCGTCGTCTCGCCGATGGCGCAGTACAAGGCCGTGGATGGCTGTCCGACCGATTGGCACCTGACCCATTATGGGGAGCGAGCGAAAGGCGGTGCCGGGCTCGTCTATGTCGAGATGACCTGTGTCAGCCCCGAAGGCCGCATCACGCCTGGGTGCCCGGGCCTTTATGCGCCGGAGCACGAGACAGCTTGGCGGCGCCTGACCAATTTTGTGCACGAGAACACGGACGCAAAGATCGCCTGTCAGATCGGACATTCCGGCCGCAAGGGCTCGACCAATCTTGGCTGGGAAGGCATGGACCTGCCGCTTGAAAACGGCAACTGGGATCTGGTGTCGGCTTCCGCTATCCCCTGGTCGTCGCGCAATGCGACCCCGCGCGAAATCACCCGCGCGGAAATGGACCAGATCCGCGATCAGTTTGTTGCTTCGGCTGAGATGGCGGACCGCGCCGGTTTCGACATGATCGAACTGCACGCAGCCCACGGCTATTTGTTGTCATCCTTCATTTCACCGGTCTCGAATGTCCGCACGGATGACTATGGCGGCAACCTTGAAAACCGGATGCGCTATTCGCTGGAAGTCCTGAAAGCCATGCGGGCTGTCTGGCCGGAAGAAAAGCCGATGTCGGTCCGCATATCCGCCAACGACTGGGTTGGTGAAGACGGTGTCACGCCGGACGAAGCGATCGAGATTGCCCGCATGTTCGCAGATGCTGGTGCGGATCTTATCGACGTTTCCGCTGGTCAGACGACGATTGACGCCAAGCCAGTCTATGGCCGTATGTTCCAGACACCGTTCTCTGACCGTATCCGGAATGAGGCGGGGCTGACCACCATGGCCGTCGGCAACATTTTCGAGGCCGATCACGCAAATTCAATCCTGATGGCAGGCCGCGCGGATCTCGTCGCCGTTGGCCGTCCGCATCTGACCGATCCCTACTGGACCCTGCATGAAGGGGCGAAGATCGGCGACCGCGCTGCACCCGACTGGCCGCTGCCGTATCTCGCAGGCCGCGACCAGCTGTGGCGGCTTGCAGACAAGAACGCCGAGACGGTGGGCAAGGTATGACGCTTGCCGGCAAACATGTGATCGTGACGGGCGGCGGATCCGGGGCAGGCGCGGAAATCGCGCATGCCTTTGAGACGGCCGGTTCCAAAGTCACCATCATGGGCCGGAATGCGGAGAAGCTCGCCGCGCAGAAACTGCATTATCAGGTGTGTGATGTCTCGGACCCGGCCGCGATCAAACTGGCTTTCAATGCAGCCAGGGAGCAGCAAGGTCCGATTTCAATCGTTATTGCCAATGCGGGTGCAACGGAAAGCGTGCCGTTTTCCCAGATGTCGCCCGAGGCCTTCAACGCCAATTTGGCGGTCAATCTGACCGGCGTTGCGTTCTCCTTCCAGGCTGCGTTGGACGATATGAAGGATGCCGGTTGGGGCCGGATGATCGCAATCGCCTCAACAGCGGGTCTCAAGGGCTACCCTTATGTGTCCGGCTATTGCGCCGCCAAGCACGGCGTTGTCGGTCTGACCCGGTCGCTTTCTGTGGAGTTGGCGCGCACCGGGATCACGGTCAACGCAATCTGCCCCGGCTTTCTCGAAACGCCCATGCTGGAGCGTTCCATTGAAAACATCATGGAAAAGACCGGCATGGACCGGGAGGCAGCGGCTGGAACGCTGCGCAAGATCAATCCGCAGAACCGCTTCGTCCAACCACGAGAAGTTGCCGAAACCGCGCTCTGGCTGTGCTCCGACGGAGCGGCCAGCGTTAACGGACATGCGCTCAGTCTTTCGGGAGGCGAGATTTGATGGCCGCGCACGATACGTCCCCGGAACCGATCTCCAAATCCCGGCTGCGTCTCTGGCTTCGCTTGCTCAAGGCAACATCTGGCATTGAAACCGAACTTCGCCGGCGTTTGCGCGATGAATGTGACACCACGCTGCCGCGGTTTGATGTCCTGTCAGCTCTGTCGCGCTATCCGGACGGGCTGAAGATGAGCGAGATTTCCGCGTTTCTGAAAGTTTCGAACGGCAATGTCACCGGTATCGTTGAGCGCCTGGTCGAAGACGGTCATGCGGTCCGCATGGCGGTGCCGGGAGACAAACGCGCCAACCGGGTCAAGCTGACGTCGGAAGGGCACGCGGTTTTCGCAGATCTGGCCGCCAAGCACGAGGGCTGGATCGATGAGCTGATGGGCGGTCTCGATCGCAGTGCCATTGCAGCTTGCAACGAGATTTTTGAACAATTTGGATCTTCCGGCGAGCCGGAGACAGCACTGAAAAAGGCAGGCCGCTCATGACCGAAGCCCCGAAACACTTCAATTTGTCCGTTGATGGCGGCATCGCGCGGGTCTCACTCAACCGGCCGGAGCGGAAAAACCCGCTGACCTTTGAGAGCTATGCAGAGCTGCGCGACTGGTTTCGGGATCTGGTCTATAGCGACGACATTCATGCCGTGGTGTTCCTGCCGAATGGCGGCAATTTCTCCTCCGGCGGCGATGTCCATGACATCATCGGCCCTCTGACAAAGATGTCGATGAAAGAACTGCTTGCCTTCACGCGGATGACGGGGGATCTGGTCAAGGCGATCGTCAATTGCGGCAAGCCGGTTATTGCCGCTATCGATGGGGTGTGCGTTGGTGCCGGGGCGATCATCGCCATGGCTTCCGACCTGCGCTTTGCGACGCCAGAAGCCAAAACGGCTTTCCTGTTCACCCGTGTAGGCCTTGCAGGCTGTGATATGGGCGCCTGCGCGATCTTGCCCCGGATCATCGGCCAGGGCCGGGCGGCGGAGCTGCTCTACACAGGCCGCTCCATGAGCGCTGAGGAAGGCGAAAGCTGGGGGTTTTTCAATCGTCTTGTTGCTGCAGATGCGTTGGAAGGTGAAGCCGTTGCCTTTGCCGAGCGGATAGTGGCCGGGCCGAATTTTGCGCACATGATGACCAAGACCATGCTGGCTCAGGAATGGTCCATGTCCATCGAACAGGCCATTGAAGCCGAAGCCCAGGCGCAGGCGATCTGCATGCAGACCGGGGATTTCGAGCGGGCCTACAACGCCTTTGTCAACAAGGAAAAACCGGTGTTCGAGGGCAACTGATGGCAGACAAGAGTTTTCTTTCCTGGCCTTTTTTCGAAGACCGGCATCGCAAACTGGCCGAAGACCTCGAGGCCTTTGCAAAAGGGCTTCACGTCGATCACTCTGACACTGATCAGGCGTGCCGGTCCCTTGTCAAGGCAATGGGGGCCGCCGGGTGGCTTCAGCCGACAGCCTCCGAGGATGGCGCACCGTTGGATGTCCGCACCCTGTGCCTCTCCCGTGAAATTCTTGCGCGCCATGACGGGCTGGCCGATTTTGCCTTGGCCATGCAGGGTCTTGGCACTGGAGCTTTGTCGCTTTTTGGAACCGCAGAGCAAAAAGCTGCCTGGCTGCCGAAGACGCGATCGGGAGAAGCGATTTCCGCATTTGCATTGACCGAGCCGCAATCCGGTTCCGATGTCGCAAATTCCACCATGACTGCGACTGATGATGGCGACAGCTACGTTCTGAATGGTGAAAAGACCTGGATCTCCAACGGCGGTATCGCCGACGTCTATACGTTGTTTGCCCGCACTGGCGAAGCGCCTGGCGCCAAGGGATTGTCCGCGTTTGTCGTAACACCGGATCTTCAAGGATTTGAGGTTGCGGAACGTCTCGACACGATTGCCCCGCATCCTCTCGCGACGCTGCGCTTCACCGATTGCCGGGTCAAAAAATCCGATCTGATCGGCAATCCGGGCGATGGTTTCAAGATCGCAATGTCTGTGCTCGACATCTTCCGTTCCACAGTCGCTGCCGCTGCACTGGGCTTTGCCAGAAGAGCGCTGGACGAAGCGCTAAAGCGCGTGAGTACACGACAGATCCAGGACGCACCGCTCGCCGATCTTCAGATGGTGCAGGGGCATATCGCCGATATGGCGCTTGATGTGGATGCAGCTGCCTTGCTGATCTACCGCGCCGCCTGGGCCAAGGACAGCGGCGCGCCGCGCGTCACCCGTGAAGCGGCGATGGCCAAGCTTTTCGCCACCGAACAAGCGCAGCAAGTGATCGACAAGGCCGTTCAACTTCATGGGGGTGACGGCGTGCGCTCCGGCGAAACCGTCGAGAAGCTCTATCGCGAAATCCGGGCCTTGCGCATTTATGAGGGCGCAACGGACGTCCAAAAAATCGTCATTGCACGTCAGACACTTGGCGCTTTTGCCGCCGACAGCGCCAGTCAGGGAGGATAGCCAATGCTGGGTCCCACCGCTCACACCGACACCTTTGCCCGGGACAACCTTCCGCCCCAGGACCAATGGCCGGAGTTTCTTCTGGATGGATTTGACTATCCCGATCATATCAACGTCGGCGTCGAACTCACCGACAAGATGGTCGAGAAGGGCTTTGGAGATCATACGGCGTTGATCGGCAATGGCCGCCGCCGGACATACAAGGAACTCTCCGACTGGACCAACCGCCTCGCCCATGCGTTGGTGGAAGATCTGGGTGTGAAGCCGGGCAACCGTGTTCTGATCCGCTCGGCCAACAATCCGGCGATGGTGGCCTGCTGGCTGGCGGCGACAAAGGCGGGGGCGGTTGTTGTCAACACCATGCCGATGCTGCGCGCCGGGGAACTTGCCAAGATCGTCGACAAGGCCGAAATCGAGTTTGCACTGTGTGATACCCGGTTGATGGACGAGATGGTCGCCTGCGCCAAGACATCGTCGTTTCTCAAAAAAGTCATCGGCTTTGACGGCACGTCCAACCATGATGCCGAACTCGACCGTCTTGCGCTGACCAAATCCGTCCGGTTTGACGCGGTCAATACCGGCCGGGACGATGTCGCCCTGCTAGGATTTACTTCCGGGTCCACAGGATCGCCCAAGGCGACAATGCATTTTCACCGGGACATCCTGATCATCGCGGATGGCTATGCCAAGGAAGTGCTCGGCGTCACACCGGACGATGTGTTTGTCGGATCTCCGCCGCTCGCCTTCACCTTCGGTCTTGGTGGACTGGCGGTCTTCCCCTTACGCTTCGGGGCTGCAGCCACGCTTCTGGAGAACGCTTCTCCGCCCAACATGATTGAGATCATCCAGACCTACAAGGCAACGGTGTGTTTCACCGCGCCGACGGCCTACCGGGTCATGTTGCAGGCGATGGAAGAAGGCGCAGACCTGTCGTCCCTGCGGGCGGCAGTCTCAGCGGGTGAAACGCTTCCCGCACCGGTCTATGACGCCTGGATGGCAAAGACAGGGAAACCGATGCTCGACGGCATCGGGGCCACCGAAATGCTGCATATTTTTGTTTCCAACCGGTTTGACGATCACAAGCCAGCCTGCACCGGAAAACCGGTCTCGGGCTACGAAGTCAAGATTGTTGGTCAGGATGGAAAGCCTGTCGCGCCTGGCGAAGTCGGACGCTTGGCCGTGCGCGGTCCGACCGGATGCCGCTACCTCGCGGATGAACGTCAGAAAAACTACGTCGTTGATGGCTGGAATATCACCGGCGACAGCTTCTCCATGAGCGAAGACGGACATTTACACTTTGCAGCGCGCAATGACGACATGATCATATCCGCCGGTTACAACATCGCCGGACCGGAGGTGGAAGCCGCGCTTTTGGCGCATGATGCAGTGCTGGAATGCGCCGTCATCGGCGCGCCAGACGCGGATCGCGGGTCCATCGTTCAGGCACACATTGTCCTTGTTGACGGCAATGAACCAACGGACGATCTCACCAAGGCGTTGCAGGATCACGTGAAAGCGGTCATCGCACCTTACAAATATCCGCGCTCCGTCATTTTCACAGACACATTGCCGAAAACGGCGACCGGGAAGGTTCAAAGGTTCCGGCTTCGGGAAGAGCTGTAGGACAGCACTCAGAATAAACCGGCGTTTGGGCAGCGTCGGGGATCACACATGGCCCCGTGGTTTTAGACGGTCAAAGACGCCGCAGAGCCACGTAACTCGGGAACAGCAGGTCAAATTCTTTAGGAGAACCAACATGAAACAAACACTACTTGCGGCGGTTGCCGCACTCAGCCTCGGCGTTGCTGTGGCGTCTGCAGAGCCGGTGAAGGTCGGCATGATCACCACCTTGTCCGGCGGCGGCGCCGGTCTTGGCATCGATGTTCGCGATGGCTTCATGTTGGCGGTCAAGCAGTCCGGCAATGAAGAGATTGAAGTCATCATCGAAGACGATCAGCGCAAACCGGATGTTGCCGTGAAGCTTGCCGACAAACTTGTGCAGGCCGAAAATGTGGACGTTCTGACCGGTCTCATCTGGTCGAACCTTGCCATGGCGGTGATCCCATCCGTAACAGCGCAGGGAAAGTTCTATCTGTCGCCGAACGCCGGCCCGTCCATGCTGGCCGGCAAGGGGTGTCACCCGAACTACTTCAATGTGGCCTGGCAGAACGACAACCTGCATGAAGCCGCCGGTGCGTTTGCGAATGTCGAAGGCTACAAGAACAGCTTCATTCTCGCGCCGAACTATCCGGCCGGCAAAGACGCGCTCACAGGCTACAAGCGTCTTTACAAAGGCGATTTGGCAGGCGAGCTCTACACCAAGCTGGGGCAAACCGACTATGCGGCCGAACTGGCGCAAATCCGCGCGTCTGGTGCAGACAGTGTCTACTTTTTCCTTCCAGGCGGCATGGGCATCTCATTCCTGAAGCAGTATGCCGGCAGCGGGATCGACCTGCCGGTTGTTGGCCCGGCGTTCTCCTTTGACCAAGGCATCCTGCAGGCTGTTGGCGATGCGGCGCTTGGTGTCCGCAACACCAGCCAATGGTCCAAGGACATCAACACTCCGGTCAACAATGCATTCGTCGAGAGCTTCCAAGCGGAATACGGCCGTTTGCCGTCGCTTTACGCGTCTCAGGGGTTTGACACCGCCAATCTGCTGCTGTCCGCAATGGCAAAAGCCGACGTGAAGGATGCGGATGCTTTCCGGGAAGCGCTTCGGGAAGCTGATTTCAAGAGCACGCGCGGCGAATTCAGATTCGGCCCCAACAACCATCCGATTCAGGATATCTACGTGCGGGAAGTCATCAAAGAAGGCGATGTCTTCACCAACAAGATCATCGGCAAGGCGCTGAACAGCCATTCAGATGCCTATTGGTCCGAGTGCAACATGTAAGGTGATGTTTGGCCTCGGTCATTGGATCGGGGCCAGCTTTCGGGTGGAACTGCATGTCTTTGATATTGCTGATAGAGCAGATTTTGAACGGCCTCCAATTCGGGATCATGTTATTCCTGATGGCCGCAGGTCTGACGCTAATCTTCGGAGTGATGGGGCTAATCAATCTGGCTCATGGATCGCTCTACATGATCGGGGCCTTTTGCGCCGCAGCTGTTGCCGGAGCGACCGGATCATTCCTGCTGGGATTGATTGCGGCGCTGGCCGGGGCTGCCATAGCCGGAGCCCTTGTCGAACTTGTCGTCATCCGGCGGCTTTATACGAAGGATCACCTGGATCAAGTGCTTGCGACTTTCGCGCTGATTCTGATCTTTTCTGAAGGCACGCGATGGCTGTTCGGCTCTTTTCCGCTCTTTTTGGATATTCCCGATGCGCTGTCCGGACCGGTGACACTTCCCGGCGGAATTGAGTATCCGCTTTACCGGCTGACGCTGATCATTGTCGGATTGCTTGTCGCAGCCGGTTTGTTCCTCCTGATTTCGCGCACTCGCCTTGGGATCCAGATCCGGGCCGGGGAAAACGATCGCGAAATGATCGCAGCGCTCGGTGTCGACATTGCCAAGCTCTACACCATCGTCTTTGCACTCGGGGCCGCGCTTGCCGGTCTTGCCGGAGCGCTTGTCGGAGCCATCCAGTCGGTTCAAGTCGGCATGGGCGAGCCTGTCCTGATTTTGGCTTTTGTTGTCATCGTCATCGGCGGCATTGGCTCCATCAAGGGCGCGCTCATTGGCGCGATACTGGTCGGCCTCACAGATACGCTCGGCGGCATCTTCCTGCCTGAGCTGATGAAACTCTTCTTCAGCCCGGCAACGGCCACTTCCATCGGGTCTTCGATCGCCTCCATGTCCATCTACATCCTGATGGCTGCAGTCCTTGTGTTGCGCCCAACCGGTCTGTTTGGAGCGCGTGCATGACCCGGGAAACACTGTTCAACTCGGCCGCGCTCGCCGCGCTGGCCCTCGTTCCGCTCTGGGCGCATTTTTCCGGTGAACCGTTCACTGTGACCCTTGCCACCCGCGCAGTCATTCTTGCGCTGGCGGCGGTCGGTCTACACATCGCCCTGGGTCTTGGCGGCCTTGTCAGCCTTGGACACGCTGTCTTTTTCGGGATTGGCGGCTACGCGATGGGTATCCTTGCCCATCATGCGCAGACTTACACCCCATTGATGGAATGGCCCTTCGTTATCGAGGGCACCAAATCCATGCCGGTGATCTGGCTGGTCGCCGTGGTTCTGTCGTCCGTTGTGGCCTATTTCATTGGCCTCCTGTCACTGAGGACCTCCGGCGTTTACTTCATCATGATCACGCTGGCATTCGGACAGATGTTCTTTTTCTTCGCGATCAGCTGGAGTGCCTATGGCGGTGAAGACGGCTTGTCGATCTATGTCCGCAATGGTTTTCCGGGCGTGAACACGCTCGTTCCGATCCAGTTCTATGCCTTGTGCTTTGTTATCCTTGCCGCAGTGATGTTCTTTGCCGCACGATTGCAACGCTCGCCTTTTGGCCTTGCGCTCAACGCGGCACGCCAAGTGCCGGACCGGGTCGAAACCGTTGGTCTGAACCCGATGCGCTTGCGTCTGGTTGCGTTCGTCTTGTCGGGTGCGATCACGGGTCTCGCCGGGGCTCTCTTTGCTGATCTCAACCGGTTTGTCAGCCCGACCATGTTCTCCTGGCAGATGTCCGGGGAATTGATCATTTTCATCATCCTTGGCGGGCTTGGCCGGCTTTACGGGCCGGTTGTGGGGGCGGTTGTTTTTGTGGCGCTTGAGCACATCCTTGGCGACTTGTCTGACTACTGGCACATCTATTTGGGTGTCCTGTTGCTGGGTGTCGTGCTGTTCGCACGCGGTGGCATCATCGGCATGCTGCTCGGCCGGGAGGTGGCCCATGACTGAGGCAATTCTCGCAACACAAGGCATCTCCAAGAGCTTCGGGGCGCTGAAGGCCAGTGACGACGTTTCCATTGATCTGATGGCGGGAGAAATCCACGCGATCATCGGACCGAATGGGGCCGGGAAATCGACCTTGATCAAGCAGATCTGTGGCGGTCTCAAGCCGGACACCGGAACGGTCAAGCTGTTGGGAGAGGACGTCACTGATCTGCCGACGGAACTACGGGCCCGCGCCGGGCTCGGACGGACTTTCCAGATCTCGGCACTCGCGATGGAAGACACAGTTCTTCAAAATGCGGTGCTGGGTGCGCTGGGTGGTCAGGGAAATCCGTGGCGTTTTTTCAAGCCGGTTCTGAAAGACAAGGATCTTTTGGACACGGCCATGGAGGCGTTGGAGCGCGTCGGTCTTCAAGATCATGCAAAGACACGCACGGCAGAACTGAGTCACGGTCAGAGACGCCAGCTGGAAGTGGCCGTTGCCCTGACATTGAAACCGAAAGCCTTTGTGATGGATGAACCCATGGCAGGCCTTGGTACAGAGGGTTCCAAGCGGCTGACCGAGTTCCTTGGCGATCTTCGCCATCAGGCGCCGATCCTGTTGGTTGAACATGACATGGACGCCGTTTTTGCATTGGCCGACCGGATCAGCGTGCTGGTCTATGGCAAGGTCATCGCAACTGGCACAGTTGAGGAAATCCGCGCAAATAAAGATGTGCGCGATGCTTATCTGGGAGACGAAGCATGAGTGCGCTTTTGGCTCTCTCCAATGTCACGGCCAGTTATGGACCCAGTCAGGCGTTGTTTGACGTGTCTTTGTCAATCGGCGAAGGCGAAGTGGTCGCCTTGATGGGCCGCAATGGCATGGGCAAATCAACAACGGTCAAGACGATTTGCGGCATGTTGCCGTCCGGCGGAGAAATCCGGTTCAAGGACAAGGTGATTGGCGGGATGCCGAGCCACAAGGTCGCGCGCCTAGGGGTGGGGCTGGTGCCGGAGGGGCGGCGGTGCTTTGCCGATCTGTCGGTTGAGGAGAACCTGACCGCTGCAGCTCGTCCCGGCACCTGGGACTTCGCCAAGGTCGCCGAGCTGTTTCCGCGTCTCGCCGAGCGCCGGAACCAGAAGGCTGCCTCGCTGTCTGGCGGTGAACAGCAAATGCTGGCGATCGGCCGGGCCCTGATGACCAATCCGATCCTCGTCATCCTGGACGAGGCGACGGAAGGCCTTGCCCCGATCATCCGGCAGGAAATCTGGGCGGCCATCAGCCATCTGAAGAACAGCAGTGGACTGTCGATCCTCTTGGTCGACAAGTCTTTGAAAGAGCTGCAGCAGGTCGCCGATCAGGGTGTCATTCTGGAACGGGGCCGAACGGTCTGGTCAGGCCGGATGGCGGATTTGGACGCGGAGACCGGAGAAAAATATCTCGGGATCTAGAGAGTTTGTTTCTTAAGTCCCGGGCAAATAAGAAAGACGCATTATGAGCCACAAAATCATTCATCCCGACGGCTGGGCCCCGGCGAAGGGGTATGCCAACGGTGTCTTAAGCCGCAAGGGCGTTTTGCATATCGGCGGTCAGATCGGCTGGAATGCCGACCAAGTTTTTGAGACCCATGATTTCATCGGGCAGATGGAACAGGCGCTCAGGAACATACTTGATGTCGTTCTTGCAGCTGGCGGTAAGGCCGAGGATATCGTCCGTTTGACCTGGTTTGTGACCGACAAGAAGGAATACCTCGCCCGTCAGCGCGAAATTGGCGCGACTTACCGTAAGGTCATGGGACGTCATTTTCCAGCAATGTCGATGGTCGTGGTCGCCGGTCTGATCGAAGATGAAGCCTTGGTCGAGATCGAGGCGACAGCCGAGATCGAGTAAAGGGCCTAACTTCCGGGCAAGAACCAGTCCCGGGCATTTTCGTAGCAGATGCGGCGGATAAGGCCGTCGCTCAGCTCTTTATGCGCGGGAATAGATCCATCCTCGACCCATCGGCCGACCATCCGGCAAACAAGCCGACGATAATACTCGTGCCGTGGGAACGACAGGAAAGACCGGGAATCGGTCAGCATGCCGATAAAACGTGAGAGGAGGCCCATCTGGGCGACCTGCGTGAGTTGCCGTTCCATCCCGTCCAGCTGATCGTTGTACCACCAGCCTGGCCCTGCCTGGATTTTCCCCGGCTCAGACCCATCCTGGAAGTTACCGGCAATCGTCACCAGCATCTCGTTGTGGATCGGGTTGAGTGCATAAAGGATGGTGCGCGGTAGGCCTTTTCGGGAATTGATCAGGTCGAGCACGGAATTGAGCGACGCACCGATCCCGGCATCTGACATGCAATCGCCGCCAACATCGGGGCCGAGCGCTCGGAACAGACGGCTGTTCTGATTGCGCAAGACACCGATGTGATACTGCATGACGATGCCGCGCTCGGCATAAGCTTCACCTAGTTCAATCAGCACCGCCGCTTTGAAGTCGGCCGCATCTTGTGCCGACATGGGCCAGCCGTTTTGCCCGCTCCTCAGGATGATATCGAGTTCCCGAGGAGGGCGTTTTTCAAAGGCCGGCAAATCGTTGAGACCGTGATCCGCCGCCTTGCAGCCAAGAGACACAAAAAAGTCGAGCCGCTTGAGCAAAGCTGCGATCAACGTGTCGAAACTGTCGACTGCAATGCCGCTGGTCTCACCCAGTTTGCGGCAATAAGCGGCAAATCCTGGCGCTGCGGGAACGAGCGCCTTGTCCGGCCGGAAACTCGGGGCCACTGGAAACGGAAAGTTCGGATCGGATTGCAGGGTGGCATGTGAGGCAAGGTCGTCTGTCGGATCGTCTGTCGTGCCCACATATTCGACCTTCATAGAGGTCAATAGGCCCCGGGCACTGTGGCTCGGCTGCTCCAAGGCAGCATTGGCGAGCTCCCAGACTTCTTCGGCGGTGTCGGGTCCGAAATTGCCATCCCATTGAAAGTAGCGCTGCAGTTCCAGATGGGTCCAGTGATAGAGGGGATTGCCCAGGCAATGCGGGATGGTTTGCGCGAAAGCATCGAATTTGTCCCGATAGTCCGCAGTACCTGTCACGAGCTCTTCGGGTACCCCGTTCCAACGCATGGCGCGCCACTTGTAGTGATCGCCCTCCAACCAGATCTCTCCAATCGACCGCCAGGATTTATTTTCCGCAATGGCTGCCGGATCCAGATGATTGTGAAAGTCGACGATCGGAAGATGCTTTGCAACGTCATGGTAGAGGCGACGGCTGGCCGCGGTATCAAGCAGATAGTCCGGGCCGAGAAAGGGTGCAGTCATGAAAAGGTCCTTGGAGCTACGCTGCCAGTGCTGCGCGCGCGCCGTCTTGTTTCAGTGTTTTGTAGGCGTCTGTCACCTGCTGGACAAAAGCGGGCTCGGCAGGAAGGTCAGATCCAAAGATACCGGCCAGCAACATCATGTTCAGCACATAATCATCATCGTCTGATCCCGCTACAAGTTCCTTGATGCGGCCGGCGTGCGGGTCGTTGACGGGCAGGTCTGCACCGGTCTCTGAAGTGCCTCGGCAGTACCGCATCCAACCGGCGACGGCCAACGCAGACAACTGCCAGGGGCGGTCTGCTTCTATATGACGTCTGATTGGCGCCAAAAGCCGTTGCGGCAGTTTCTGGCTGCCGTCTGAAGCGATTTGCGTGGTTTTGTGGCGAAGGGCCTGATTGGAAAAACGCGTGATCAGTTCGTCGCCGTAAGCAGAGATATCGAAGCCACCCGGAACGGACAAAGTTGGGGCTTGCTCGCCCATCATGAGGTTTCGGACCGCGGTTTTGAAGACAGGATCAGCCATGCAATCGGCAATCGTCTCCTTGCCTGCAAGAGCGCCAAGATACGCCAGGAACGAGTGGCTGCCGTTCAGCATGCGGAGCTTGATCTCTTCATAGGGTTCGACGTCGGGGACGAAACTTGCCCCTGCCAAATCCCAGCTGGGCTTTTCTCCGGCAAAACTGTCTTCAATCACCCATTGCCTGAACGGTTCACACAAGATGCCGTTGGGGTCGGGCGCGCCGAGCGCGCCAGTCAGTTTCTCAAAAGACGCCTCGGTCATGGCTGGCGTAATACGGTCGACCATGGAACTGGGAAACCGGCAGTTTTCAAAGATCCAGTCTTTCAGCTCGGGATCCCGTTTTTCGGCAAACTCAAGAACGGCCGTTCTGCAGAGTTTGCCGTTTGACGGGAGATTGTCGCAGGACAGAATTGTAAGCCCGGGCAGCTCCTGTTGGCTTCTCAGGCGCAAGCCCTCGACCAAAAGGCCGATGACCGTCTTCGGATTGGTTGGCTGTTTGAGGTCGGCCGCGATGCCAGCATTTTCAAGATCGAGGTGCCCGCGGGTGAGGCCGTAGCCCTTTTCCGTGATCGTCAAAGTGATCACGCATAGATCCGGATCGCAGATCTGGGCAATCAGTGCGCCGATGCCATCGCGATGGGGATGCAGTGTCTTGATCACGGCGCCGACTTGCCTGAGCGCAAGGGTATCGTCAGACATTTCACCGACCGTGAACAAACAGCCCGCCTTATCAAGCGCGGAGAGTTCGTCTGCTCCCGAGTTCAATCGGGCACCCACCATGCCCCAGTCGCTTTTGTTTTGGCGCAATAACTCGTCTTGAAAGACCGCAGTATGCGCCTTGGCAAAGGCACCAAATCCAATATGAAATACGCGGGTCTTAAGTAGGCTGCGATCATAGTCGGGGAGGGAGAGGTTTACGGACATATATTAAAGGCTCAAACAAAGAAAAGGGGTGTCTCCGTGCTGGTTGGAGCACCGTTGACAACTAGCGGAGAAGACCCGGCAAGCCAGAGGTCGACTTGATCATACGCGGGCTTGTAAGTGCCACTCATATGCCAGTTCAGCATAACCTTTGCGCTGTTTCGTGACAGGGTCATGCGTGTCAGACAATGGTCTGAGACAAGAGCATTGGCAGAGACACCGTCATCATCATAAGCACGGTTCTCGCGCGCTGGGGCATCTGGGTCCTGCGGGTATATGCGCCACGTTCGTGTCTTGTCAGTCTGTGCCGTACTGCGCGCATTCGGACCGGCCATCGGTAACACCGTGCCGCCACGGACGAAAAGCGGAATAGTGTCTTGAGTGACTGGCACATCCAGCATCTGCCCGCCCGGATACCAGGTTGTTCCTTCAAAATCCCACCAGCCTTCCGGACAGGCGGGCAGGGGAACTGAGCGGCTCTGCGTGCCTTTTTCAATGACCGTTGCGACAAGCAGATCGGTCCCAAGAAGGAATTCGAACTCAGAGGCTTGCGCCAGCTGGTCTTCCGGAAAATCCAGCCACAGGGGGCGCAGCATCGGTTCGCCGTCAGTAACGGCCCGGTATAGAAGTGTGTAGAGGTACGGGATCAGCTGGGCCCGAAAATTGAGAGCCTTGCGGATCAGCGGGGTGATCTCCGGATACATCCAGGCTTCATTCGCAGTTCCGTCGTCGTTCCAGGAGTGAATCGTGAAGCGTGGATGGAAGATGCCGTTCTGCACCCAGCGGAGAAACAGCTCCGGTTCCGGCTTCGGGCCAGCAAAACCGCCGACATCGTGGCCGATGTTGTAAAAGCCCGACAAGCTAAGCCCGAGCCCCATCGGAATATTCCACCGAAGCGTGTCCCAGCTGGTGAAATTGTCGCCGGTCCAGGTTTGGGCGTAGCGCTGTGTGCCCGGTGCGGCGCAACGGGAAATCAGATAGGGGCGCTTCGCCGGCTGATCTGTGACCTGCGCATCATAGGATGCGCGGGTCATCAGCTGACTGTGTAACGGGCGGATCAGACCAACGGGGATTTCCTTCCCGAAACCGGTGCAAACGGCCCCGTCATCCCAGACTTCATATTCATTGTTGTCGTTCCAGGTGCTGGAAATGCCTTTTTCGAACAGCTTTTCTTTCAGATTTTTCTGCCACCAAGCAATGGTTGCTGGATTGGTGAAATCGAGATGCGACCCGGTTCCGTCCCAAAATGGCGATTGCTCCGGAGCGTCGGTCTCGCTGTCCTTGATGAAAAGACCGGCCTTTTCGGCTTTCGTAAAAAGGGGATGGTCTTCCAGAAGTACTGGCTTGATATTAGCGATCAGATTGATGTTCGCATCGGCATAAGCTTTGGTGAAGGCTCGAACATTCGGAAAGCGATCCGTGTTCCAGTGAAAGACATACCGCTTTTCCTTGATGGCGGTGTAGCCGGAGGACATTTGAAAACTGTCGCACGGCATGTCTTCTTCGGCGAGTTTTGCCAAAAAGCCTTCCAGACGTTCCTGGGCGTTTTCTGAATCCGTATACGCCATCGTAGAGCCGGAATAGCCCAAGCCCCAGCGTGGCATGAAGGCAGTGCCTCCGGTGAGCCAGTGGTGGCGCTTAACGATCTCCAGCACCGTTGGAGCCCACGAAAAATAGTAGTCGAGTTCACCATCCGAAGCGCGGAATGCGCGGAAGGCAGGATGATAGTTGTCCTTCTCGTTCCCAAGATCGAACCAGCAATGGGCGAGCGTGTCGTAGTAAAGCCCATAGGCGCCGAGCGGTCCGCGGTCCGTTATTGTGAAGGGGATGTGCTTGTAGAGCGGGTCGGTTGTTCGGGCGTCATATCCCATCGCATCGAGATTTCGCATCTCGAAGCGGCGCCCGGATCTTTCCAGGGAGCCGGTTTTCTCACCCAGGCCGTAATAGCGTTCGCCATCAAACCGGCGCATGAAGTGAGATTTGCGGTGATCGCGGCGGCCTATCATGTAGGCGTCCTGCGGGCGGTCTCGCGCAATTTCCTGCCATTCTGCGTTTGGCGTTTCCCGGCTCTCCCAGATGAGAGCCAATGGTGTTTCGACAGTCAGACGCAGACAGTCTGTCATGAGTTGCAGCTGGGTATCGTCCTGGGTGAGCGAGAACTCCGGACAAGTGAACCCACTGAGATCATCGCGAGATCGCCCTTCCCAGGGAACATCGTCCTTCGGCGCAATCGCCCAGGTCCGGTCCAGCCGGTGAACCCCGTCTTTGAGAAGCGAGACCCGGATGAGGGCTTGTTCCAGAACCCGGATCACAAGCGCATGCCGGTCGTCGACGAGAAGCTTGATGCCAGTTTCTGTCTGCTCGGCCAGTGTCCAGTGTTTGAGTGCTTTCATATCTGAACTCAGTATCCGAGCAGCAATTGAGGCAGGAACAGGCTGATTTGCGGGATGTAGGTGACGACCAGTAGCAGGCCGACCAGCACCGCGTAAAACGGCAGCATCGGCTTGATCACATCCCCGATTTTGACCCCACCAACCGAACAACCGACAAAAAGCGCAGAACCCACTGGTGGCGTACAGATCCCAATGCAGAGGTTGAAGGTCATCATGACGCCGAAATGCACCGGATCCATGCCAAGATCTGTGACAACCGGCAGGAAGATCGGCGTGAAGATCAGCAGTGCCGGGGTCATATCCATGAAGGTGCCGACAATCAGCAGCGCGATGTTAATGATCAACAAAAGAACAAGCGGATTGTCTGACAGCCCGAGAAGGATATCGGATATTGCATATGGGATATCGGCAAAGGCCATGGCCTTCGACATGGCAATGGAGCAGCCGATCATCAAAAGAACGATAGATGTGGTAACTGCGCTCTCCAGAATAATGCTGGGCAGCTGGCGCCAGGTGATTTCGCGGTACCAGATGACAGCCAGAAACAGCGTGTACACGACAGCAACAGCTGAGGCTTCGGTTGCAGTGAAAATCCCGCCGATGATCCCGCCCATCACGATGACGATCAGGCCGAGCGGCAGGACCGCCCCAAGGGTTTTGTCGATGACTTCGCGGGTGCTGGGCCGCGGCGCGATTGGATATCCGCGGCGCTTTGCAATGATGCCCGCAACCAGCATGAGGCAGAGACCCATTAGGATCCCCGGGACATAACCGGCCACGAACAGTGCTGCAATCGAAGTCCCGTTGGTGATCAGTGAATAGACGATGAAGGTTGCGCTGGGTGGAATAAGCAAGCCTGTCGGGCAAGAGGCGATGTTGACAGCCGCGCTGTAAGCCGGGTCATAACCTTCCTTTTTCTGCAAGGGCGACATGACACCCCCAACAGCTGCGGCAGAAGCTACTGCCGACCCGGAAATCGACCCGAACATCATGTTGGCGAGAACATTGCAGTGCGCCAGTGACCCAGGCAAACGCCCACCCAGAACCTTGGCAAACTCGATAAGCCGCAGGGCAATGCCGCCCCGGTTCATGATGTTGCCGGCGAGAATAAAGAATGGGATGGCGAGCAGGGTGAAACTGTCCAATCCCGAGGCCACCTGCTGGGCGACGATATAGACCGACTGGTCGAAGGACATGAACAGGAGAAAAGTCGCAAAGGCGGCAAGGCCGATAGAAAAGGCGATCGGAACGCCCAAAACCATGAGCAGCACAAAGGTCCCGAACAGGACCGCGACGGCTTGGATATCCATTTATGAGCTCCTCAGGGCCTAGGTCAGCGGTCCGCCGGGGGCCGGCGGTTCAAGTTGTTCATTGGGGCCGCGGCCATCGCGCACGAGGTCGGCTAAAAACGTCAGGCAGTAATAAAGAATGCAAAATCCGGAAAACGGGATTGCAACGTAGATGAACCCCATCGGGATGCGGAGCGCTGGCGAAACCTGACCGGTTTCAAGCGTACGGCTGACCAATCCGAGGCCGCCGTAAATCATTATGAGACCGGCAAAAAGAGCAATTGCGCCGATGATGCCTGCGTTGACGGCGAACCTGGCTCTGCCGGTCGTTACAACGGGCAGAAGGTCAATTGCCAGATGCCGCCGTTGGCCGAGAGTGTAAGCGCCGCCCAGCAGGGCGACCCAAATGAACAGGAACCGTGCCATTTCGTCGGTTACGGTGCTCGGGCTTTCCAGAACGTATCGCGAGAAGACCTGCCAAACGACACAGACAACCAAGACGGCGAAAGCCGATGTGATGACGAGGCGCAGAACGAAGTCCACCCCTCGGGTTAAAGCGGTCACGATGATCCTCCCAGCCTGTCAATCGCGTGCATGGCGAGTTGGACACCCACACGCTTGGCACCCTTACACTTGCGCCAGGAAACAAAATTGGTCAACCAATTTTGCAAAAAAGGTTGACTGATTTTCGAAATTGGACGAACAATTCGACCTCAACGGCGCCTGAAGCCGTGAAATGGGTATACCGGAACGTTCCATGAGGGAGCCGAGCCGGGTCCAGCCCTCACCTGGGAGGAAGTCATGTCGAAGTTCATCAAGGTTGCGGCTCTCTTGGCCGCGGGCGCCGTCGCGTTCGGCTCAGCTGCCAACGCCAAGACGCTACGCCTAAATCACAACAACCCGGAAGACCATCCGCTGCACAAGTCCATGGAATTCATGGCGGATCGCTTGGAGGAGTTGACCAACGGTGATCTGAAAATCCGCATCTATGCAAACGCGCAGCTTGGAACGCAGCGTGAATCCATGGAACTGATGCAAAACGGCGCGCTCGATATGGCCCGCTCCAATGCTTCGGAGCTGGAAGCCTTTGAAGAGTCCTATGGCGCTTTGAACCTGCCTTACATCTTCGTCAACGATGATCACTATTATGATGTTCTGTCCGGCGACATCGGCGCCGATATCCTTAAGGCTTCAGAGGACAAGGGCTTCATTGGCGTAGCTTACTATGTTGAAGGTGCGCGGTCGTTCTACGCCAACAAGGAAATCAATTCTCCGGCAGACCTTCAGGGCATGAAAATCCGTGTCCAGCCGAGCCCGTCCGCGATCCGCATGGTCGAACTGCTTGGTGGCAACCCAACCCCGATTGCTTGGGGTGAACTTTACAGCGCACTTCAGCAGGGTGTTGTTGATGGCGCCGAGAACAACCCTCTGGCATTGACGTCCGCCCGCCACGGCGAAGTGAGCAAGGTCTACTCAAACGACGGTCACACCATGATCCCGTCTGTTGTGATGATCTCCACTAAGTCCTGGAATGAACTCAGCGATGATCACAAGAGTGCACTGACCAAAGCAGCGCGTGAATCCATGGATTTCCACCGCGAGCAGTGGGATGCCATGGTTGCTGAGGGTATCGAAACCGCGAAGAACGAACTCGGTGTGAAATTCATCGAAGTTGACAAGGGCCCGTTCATCGAAGCGGTCTTGCCGATGCATGAAGAAGCCGCTGCCAAGTCCGAAAAAGTTGCGGACCTCATCAAGCGCATCAAGGCGATCGCGCCGCAATAATTTGCAATCAGGACCTGACCGATGCTCGAACGTTCCCATTTGGCCGACAATGCGCTGCAAGCGCTGCATGATGAAGACTATGATGTTCCGTTAAACACCCAGTCTTTAAACCATGACGGCTTGATCTTCATGGGCGGTCGGGCATCGGAAAGTCTGGATGGAGATTGGACCTTTTGCGTCGACCTCCTCGACACCGGCCTCCGGCAGAAGTGGTTTGCCATGCTGCCGGAAGCCCCGGAAAACAGGACAGAACCGTGGGACTACGACCCCTATATGGGGGAAACCGTTCCAGTCCCGTCCAACTGGGCCATGCTGAAGGAAAAATGGTATTTCTTCGAGGGCAGTGCCTGGTACACCCGCCCCCTGGACGTCGATGTCCTTGACGAGACGAAACGTACATTCCTTCGCTTTGGTGCGGCGGCTTACGACTGCAAGATTTTTCTGAACGGCGAGTTCATTGGTAACCATTACGGTGCCTCGACCCCGTTCTGTGTTGAACTCACCGGCAAGCTGAAAACCGGCCGGAACTGGATTATGGCGTGTGTGAACAACACCCGCACCCGCGACCGCGTCCCAATGCGCAATACGGACTGGTTCAACTACGGTGGAATTTACCGGGAAATCAGTCTGTTCCAGACGCCAAAAAGCCTGATCAAGGATTTCTTTCTCTATCTTGTGCCGGATGGAAGCTACGGAAAACTATGTGCCGAAGTGGCCATTGATGGCCCACTTAGCGGCGAACCGGCGCGTCTTTCAATTCCGGGCCTTGGCGTGGAGTTGGAAGTACCGCTTGGTTCATCCGGCAACGGCAAGATTGAGTTTGCAGCAAATCCTCAATTATGGAGCCCGGATACGCCGGTGCTTTATCAAGCGGAGGTTGGCTATGGCGGGGACATAGTCAGTGATCGCATTGGTTTCCGCCAAATCGAACGCCGTGGGACAGACATTGTTCTAAACGGTGAACCGTTGTTTCTGCGCGGGATTTCTGTGCATGAAGATGATGCCGCGCTGGGCAAGGTGACAACCGAAGCCGATCTGCGTGCCCGGTTTGATCACGCCCGCGAACTCGGTTGCAACTACTTGCGCCTTGCGCACTACCCGCACCATGAATTGGCTGCGCAACTGGCCGACGAACTTGGCTTTCTCCTTTGGGAGGAAATTCCGGTCTATTGGGCGATCGATTTTGAAAACCCGGCAACCTACCGGGATGCGGAAAACCAATTGAGCGAATTGATCAAGCGTGACCGTAACCGGGCGAGCGTTGTCATTTGGTCGGTCGGCAATGAAAACCCCGACACTGATGCGCGCCTGGACTTCATGAAGAACCTCGCTGAGACTGCGAAACGGCTCGATCCGACACGGCTGACCTCTGCAGCCTGTCTCGTCAATCATGCCCGGAACCGGATTGAAGACCGTCTTGCACAGCACATCGATGTCATCGGTCTCAACGAGTACTACGGCTGGTACGAGGAAGACTTCGAGGATTTGGCGGCAATCGGCGAGAACTCAGATCCGGATCGCCCGGTGGTCATCTCCGAGACCGGGGCTGATGGTGTTATTGGCGGCAAAGGCCCGAAAACAGGTCTTTTCAGCGAAGACTACATGGCGGAAGTCTACACCAAACAGATTGCCACCCTGCGGCGCCTTGCGTATGTCAAAGGCATGTCGCCGTGGATCCTGTATGATTTCCGCGTGGAACGGCGTCAGAACATCTTTCAAAATGGCTACAATCATAAAGGCCTGATCGCCGCCGATAAGAAGACCAAGAAAAAGGCATTCCATATCCTGGCCGAGTACTATCATCAGATCGCGGCCGGTCAGGAGGATGCAAGGAAAGCATCATGACCAGCGACACTCACAAACGCCGGTATCAGGAAATTGCGCAGATCCTTGCGCGGCGGATCGCCCATGACGGTTACAAGCCAGGCGACAAGTTTCCAACAGAGCGTCAGATTTCCGAGGAACTGGGCATCAGCCGGTCTTTGGTTCGTGAAGCCTTCATTATGCTGGAAATTGAGGGCTATCTTGACGTACGCAAAGGGTCCGGGAGTTATGTTGCCAGCGGCGAGAAGCTCTTTCTGAGCAATCCGAAACCCGATTTCGGCCCTTTTGAACTTTTGCAGGCCCGCCAACTTCTGGAAAGCAGCATTGCCGGATTTGCGGCCAGCACGATCACCAAGAGCGACATCGTTCAGCTGCGAGACACGCTGGAACTGGAGCGGAAAGCCATCGCAAACGGCGAAGAGGATTATTTGGCTGACCGCCAGTTCCATCTTCAAATTGCTGAAGCCACCCAAAACAGTGTTCTTGTGGCACAGGTGGAGGAGCTCTGGAGCAAACGCGAGAACAGCCCGATGTGGGCCCGCTTGCATGATCGGATATTTGATCTCAGCTACCGCGCCAAGTGGCTCGATGATCATGCTGAGATTCTTGAAGCCCTGCGGCACCGCAATTCGGAAGCTGCGCGCAAAGCCATGTGGCAGCACCTTGAGAATGTTCGGTTGACGCTTTTGGAGCTCTCAGATGTGGGAGATCCCGAATTTGACGGGTATCTATATAAGCCCGCGGCTGTATCGAATTAGCGTGGCTGGATAATCCATTCTGGTTCACGTGAGGCACTGGGGGGTGTTCGGCGGCATGAAACAAAAAGAAAGACAGATGCGATGATCGAATGCTGGCGCTGGTTTGGTCCGGATGACCCGATTTCCCTGCGCGATGTTCGTCAGACCGGCGCTACCGGTATCGTCACAGCGCTTCATCAAATTCCAAACGGCACCTATTGGCCGGAAGAAGAAATCGCAAAACGCCGTCGCATGATTGAGACAGCGGGCCTTACTTGGGAAGTGTGTGAAAGCATCCCGATCCACGAGGACATCAAGACCGGGGCATCGGGTTGGGAGCGCTGGGCGGAAAACTGGGCCGAAACGGTTCGGGCACTGGCTCGTGAGAACATCCACACCATCTGCTATAACTTCATGCCGGTACTCGACTGGACCCGGACGGATCTCGATTATGAATTGCCCGATGGGGCAACCGCCTTGCGGTTTGAATTCGTTGCCTACGCGGCATTTGATCTTTTTATCCTCAAACGTGAGGGCGCTGAGGCCGACTACAGTCAGAACGATGTTGCTCATGCTGAAGCGTGGCTTGATCAGCGGACCGACGAAGACAAGGATCGTCTGGTTCGAACCATCATTGCAGGACTGCCGGGATCTGAAGAAAGCTACACGCTCGACACATTCCGGGAACATCTGGCAGCTTACAAAACAATCGACAGGGCGAGCCTCTTCCAGAACCTCGCGAACTTTCTGGAGATTGTTGTGCCGGTGGCGGAGGAAGAAGGGGTGAAGCTTGCCATTCATCCAGATGATCCGCCGCGGTCGCTTTTCGGCTTGCCGCGGATCGTCGGCACCCTTGAGGATCTCATCCGGATCAAAAACCTGAACACATCTCAAGCCAATGGGTTCACGGTCTGCTCTGGCTCTCTCGGCGTTCATCCGGACAATGATCTTCCGGCGATTATTGACGCCCTGGACGACAGGATCCATTTCGCACATCTGCGGGCTACAAAACGCGAAGCGGACCCGCGCAGTTTTCATGAAGATGCCCATCTGGCGGGCGACGTCGACATGGTCGCAATCGTCCGGGCATTGCGGACGCTGGAGCGTAAAAGGGGTAAGGCCATTCCCATGCGTCCTGATCATGGCCATCGTATGCTTTCAGATTTGAAAGAGACATCGACACCTGGATACCCGGCCATCGGGCGTCTGCGCGGACTTGCCGAATTGCGCGGTGTCATGCGCACTGTTGATGTCTATGAGGCTTCCCCTAGTTAACCCGCTCTGAAAACTCGCAAGAAAGTGTGGCTTGACCGATGGGGCTTAATAACGCCATCCCTGTCTCGAGCATGCAAGCAGGAACAGGGCACGATGGACATATCTGCACAGACGGATCACGAGAGCACATTAGATATCATTGAGGATGGCCGGGACACGATTGTGATCGAAGGCCTTCTCGTGGCCGCCGAAATTGGAGTCCTCGACAGCGAAAAAGGCCGCACACAAGGGCTCCGCTTTGATGTCGAAATAAGGACCGTGCCTGGCTATCGGAAGATCGTCGCCGAGACCGGATCCTATGTCTCTTATGCGGACACTGTATTTTTCATTCAGGACAAAGTCGCCAACGGCGGCCATGTTGAACTGGTGGAAGAATGGGCCGAGGCGGTTGCAGCTTTTGCCTTGCAGAACCCGCTTGCCGATTATGTGACGGTCAAGGTGACAAAACCTGAGATCTTTGAAGACGCGGCCGGCGTCGGCATCCGGATTTCACGTAAGCGACGCGCCTGACCTTGCCTGTGCCATGCACGGGACTATCTGCCAGCCGGTACACGCCTTTCCCCTCCAGGAGATACTTCTAAATGATTTCCGCAGACCGCGTTCTTCCCCTTTGGCTAAAGTACCGGGAGGCGCTGGATACCCCGATCCGAACCTTTGACTTTCCAAAATTTGGAAAAACATTCGAGGACCGAACCTACCAAATGGGGGTTTTGAACCTGTCGCCGGACAGCTCCTATCGGGAAACGGTATGCCACACTCTTGAGGCAGCGCTTTACCGGGGGCGCCGCATGACCCTTGAAGGGGCTGCCATGGTGGACATTGGCGGCGAATCGACAGGTGAAACAGCGGACATTGTTTCCATAGAACGCCAGATCGACCGGATGCGGCCGACTGTGTCGGCACTTGCGAGTGAGAACATCCTTGTGTCCGTTGAAACCTATCATCCGGAAGTCGCCGTCGCTCTGCTGGAAGCCGGTGCCGGGGTGGTCAACCTGACCGGCCGGGTCGACGACAAGAGTTTCTATGAGGCGATTGCCAAACACGAAGCTGGATTGATCTTGTGTTACACGCCCGGAGAAAACGCACGCTCCAGCGATGATCTGCCACCGGTTGACCAGGTTTTTGACGCACAGCTGCTGTTCTTCAAGGACCGTGTCGCCATGGCGGAAGACGCGGGCATCGAGCGCCTCTGGGTTGATCCCGGGTTCGGTTTCGCCCTCAATCTGCCGGATGGTCCGGACCGGATCCGGTATCAGACAGACAGTATTCTGCAATCCTTCCGGTTGCGCGAGTTGGGCTGGCCGGTGACCGTCCAGCTGACCGGTCATGTTTTCCTATTCCGGGATGAGGTTCGTGTGGCGCAGACCAGTGCGGCCACCATAGCTGTCCTGTCGAAAGCAAACATGGTGCGCAGCCATGAGGTTCCGCGGGTGCAGCCAGTTTTGAACTTGCAGGATTACGCGTAATGCGCTTGAGTTTTGGAAGGGGATACGATGGCGGACCAAAAGATTGCACTAGTAACCGGTGCGGGCAAACGGCTGGGCAAGGCACTCGCAGAAGGTCTAGCTGCCGAAGGATACGCCGTCGGTCTTCACTACAATTCATCGGTTGACGGCGCTGAAGAACTTCATGACCGGATTCGTGCTGACGGTGGTCAGTCAGTTCTTTTGCAAAAAGACCTGAGCCACCCGGAAACGGCCGGGACGTTAGTTTCCGATGCGGCCGAAGCCTTGGGTGGGCCGGTATCCGTTTTGGTAAACTCCGCGTCTGCGTTCAACACGGATTGCCTGTCTGATCTGACGCTCGATAGTTGGCAATTTCTGATGAACGTCAATGCCGCAGCGCCCGTGTTTTTGATGCAGGCTTTTGCCCAGCAGGATCCGCTTCCGGACGGGGGGCTCATTCTCAATATGCTCGATACCCAAATGCAGTCGGCCTCTCCGGAACGCTTCAGCTATTTTTGCGGAAAATTCGCCTTGGAAGGCGCAACGAGGCTGGCAGCCTATGACCTTGGTCCAAAGGGCATTCGGGTTAATGCTATTGCGCCAGGCCTGATCCTGCCCAGTGATCAGACCCAGGAAAACTTCGATGCACGCCAGAAGCTGACCCCTTTGGGTCCGGGGCTTGGACCGGAGGATATTGTTGGTGCGCTGCGATATTATTTAAATGCCCGACAGGTGACCGGTCATACCCTTGTTGTTGATGCCGGACAGCGTTTGATGGGATTCGGAAACGCGCCAATTGGCTAAGATCGGCAGAATATAGCCAATTTCATGGTAAATATTCACCTAATATCCACCGCATTCTGCCGCGCTGCAAAAAACTTCAAAAACTTTCATTTTCCCTGTTGACCCGGAAAGAGGGCAGGCCTATAACCCGGTTCATCGACGGCGGCAACGTCGCTGGCGACAGGGCGCTGCGCTCTAAATTCCGGAAAACTGGTCGATTGGGGCTGGATCGCAAGGTTCGGTGATTGGTTGGTTTTTGCGAGTTTACG
>NZ_JBRKQB010000006.1:0-81362 GCF_053005265.1 Roseibium sp. MB-4 | reverse complement strand
TTTTCCTGCTCATCGTGCTTGCCGTGATGGCCGTACAATTTCTCATTCTTGCCGTGAATTACGCCAGGGGGCGCAAGTGATCGATTTTTTTGGCTCCCTGCAAGGTCTTGGAATTGAGACCGGCACGCTGTTTATGTTCGCCATGTTGCTGGTGCTTCTTGTCTCCGGCATCCCGCTTGCCTTTGTGACACTTCTGGTCGCGCTGATATTCGCACTCGGCTGGTTCGGCCCGATGGTCGTGCCGTTGATCACAAGCCGCGTCTTCTCCTTCGTTTCGTCTTTCGTTTTTGTTTCCGTTCCCATGTTCGTGCTGATGGCCGCGATCCTCGACCGGTCCGGCATCGCGCGGGATTTGTTCGACGCAATGAAGCTGGTTGGAGGCCGCCTGCGAGGCGGGGTTGCGATCCAGACCATCATCGTCGCGGTGATCCTGGCGGCCATGAGCGGCATCATCGGCGGCGAAGTGGTATTGCTTGGTCTGGTCGCCCTGCCCCAAATGCTCCGGCTTGGTTATGACAAGCATCTGGCCATCGGGGTTGTCTGTGCTGGCGGCGCTCTTGGAACCATGGTTCCGCCGTCCATTGTTCTGATCATCTACGGCCTGACTGCCAATGTGTCTGTCGGCGACCTGTTCACCGCTTCCTTTGTGCCAGGTCTGATGCTGGCCGGGTTTTATGTCACCTACGTCTTGATCCGCGCCTATCTCAATCCGGCTCTTGCGCCGATACCCCAGGGTGATCCGGTCTCGAAAGCTGAAAAAATACGCCTGTTAAAGGGACTGTTCCTGCCCCTTCTAGTCGTCGCTGGTGTTCTCGGCTCGATCTATGGCGGCATTGCCAGCGTTACGGAAGCGTCGGCCGTTGGAGTGGCCGGTGTGCTTCTCTCGACAGTTATCCGCGGTGAATTCACGCTTCAGCTTCTGAAAGGTGCAGCCTTACAAACCCTTCAAACCGTTGGGATGATTGTATGGATTGGCATTGGAGCGAGCGCGCTGGTTGGTGTGTTCAACCTCATGGGCGGCATCAAATTCGTTTCCGCACTAATCTCAGGCATTTCAGACAATCCGACCCTGATCCTGCTCTTCATGATGCTGATCCTGTTTGTCCTTGGCATGTTCCTCGACTGGGTCGGAATTGCGCTTTTGACGATGCCGATCTTCGTGCCGATCATTACCGAGCTCGGTTATGACCCGGTCTGGTTTGGCGTGCTGTTTTGCATGAACATGCAGGTGTCCTTCTTGTCGCCGCCGTTCGGACCAGCCGCCTTTTATCTGAAAAGCGTGGCACCGCCGGATATCTCGCTGGCAACGATATTCAAATCACTCCTGCCGTTTATCGCCATGCAGGTGCTGGCCGTTGGGCTTCTGCTTTTCTTCCCGGGCATCACCGGACGATGAGGCAGGGGCTGGGACCGGCCACATTCGGACCCCAGCCTTTGACCCGGCGCCCTGATCCCAGTGTTAAACGCACGACATGACCGGCGGTAAACGCTGATCTTGAAGACAGTTGAAGCACCGCAGGTCCAAGAGTGGCGATCAAAATGATGAAGAGCGCGGCTATGAACCGCGCTCTCCGGGGGCGTCTGCAGGTGAGGATATCAGACGCCGTGTTGCTGTGTTTCTTCGCTCCCTGCCCCGGTCGCCTTTCCGCGCAAGCCTGCGATCCGGTCTTCCAAGCCTCGCACCACGACGTAAAAGACGGGCGTAAACAACAGACCGAACAGGGTCACGCCGAGCATTCCGGAGAACACCGAGGTTCCCAATGACTGGCGCATTTCAGCACCGGCACCTGTCGCCAGCATCAACGGAACCACGCCGAGAATGAACGCCAGCGAGGTCATCACGATCGGCCGCAGCCTGGTCTGTGCAGCATGCACGGCAGCATCCCAACGTGACAGTCCGTCCGTTTCCGCCTGGCGGGCAAACTCGACGATCAGAATGGCGTTCTTCGATGCCAAGGCCACCAGAACAACAAAGCCGATCTGAACCAGAATGTTGTTGTCGAGCCCGGCCAGCCAGATGCCCGTGATCGCGGACAACAGAACCATGGGAACGATCAGGATGACGGCCAGGGGCAGAGCAAGGCTCTCATACTGGGCCGCAAGCACCAGGAAGACGAACAGCACCGCGAAACCGAAGACGAGCAACGCCGTGTCATCCGTGTTTTTCTCCTGATAACTCAACTCGGTCCACTCGTAAGAGACACCTGCGGGCAGCACGCGCTCTGCGATTACCTCCATTTTCTCCAGCGCCTCGGCGGAGGACACACCTGGCATTGCTTGTCCCTGAACTGCGGCGGCGGGATACAGGTTGTATCGCGGCTGGCGCAGTGGGCCCGTGGTGTTTTCGAACGTGGCAACCGCGCCAAGCGGTACCATGGCGCCATCGTCGGACCGTGTTCTCAACCGGGCGACATCATCCGCAGTTTCACGGAACGAGGCATCGGCTTGAGCGATCACCCGGTAGGTGCGGCCGAACAGATTGAAGTCGTTGACATAGGCCGACCCGAGATAGACCTCCAATGCTTCGTTGACGGCAGCAACAGGTACGTTCAGCATCTCGGCCCGTTCACGGTCGATCTCGGCCCAAACACGCGGCGTACCCGTTGAATAGAGCGAGAAGACTGCAACAAGGTCAGGATCCGCGTTGGCTTCTGCCGACAGGGCACGAGCGGCCTGTTCCAGTGCGGCAGGACCAACATTGCCGGTGTCTTGCAGCATCATCTTGAAGCCACCGCCGGTTCCAATTCCGCGCACGGGCGGAGGAGCGATCACAAAAATTGCTGCATCATTCAGGCCAGCCATGCGTTGCCGGGCCTCAGAAAGCACGTCCTCGGCAACGATGCCTTTTTCCTCGCGCTCGTCGAACGGTGTGGTGGTGAAGAAGATCACACCCGTGTTCGATTCCGTCGTGAAAGTGGCACCGTTGAAGCCGGCAAACACGGCAGCATTCTCAACGCCGTCGATGTCCAGAAGCTCATCGACCGCGCGGCGAACAACCGTATCCGTGCGTTCCAGCGAAGCACCGGGGGGCAATTGAACCACCGTGATGTAATATCCCTGGTCCTGTTCCGGAATGAAGCCGGCGGGCACCTGGTTGAACTGATGATCAGTCATCAGCAGCAATCCACCAAAGAGACTGAGCATGATCAGTGGTGCACGCACCAGACGTTTCGTTGTTGCCGCATAGCCGGAAGACAACCGGTCAAAGCCGCGATCAAACTTTGAAAGCGCCCAAACCACCGGCCTCATGAAGAGGCCAGGCTTCTGCTTTCCATGCGGCCGCAGCAGCAAGCTGGCAAGCGCTGGAGACAATGTCAGTGAAACGAACAGCGAGATGGCGGTGGCAACCGTGATGGTAACCGCAAACTGACGATAGAATTCGCCCGAGATGCCGGCAACCGCCGCTGTCGGGATGAACACAGCCGCCAGAACCAGTGACGTTGCGATCAATGCACCGGAGACTTCCTGCATGGTCTTGCGGGCCGCGTCACGCGGTGACAGGCCATCGCGGATGTGTTTTTCGATGCCTTCCACCACGATGATGGCATCATCGACCACAATGCCGACCGCCAGCACGAGACCGAACAGCGACAGATTGTTGATCGAGTACCCAAGGGCGGACATCACTGCAAAGGTACCGACAAGCGAGACTGGGATCGCAAGGATCGGTGTCACGGCAGCGCGCCACGTTCCCAGGAACAGAAGAACAACGGCAACAACCAGCAGCACCGCTTCGATCATCGTGGCGACCACCGCGTCGATCGACGCCTGAATGAACTCAGTCGGATTGTAGATAACGTCGTAGGCGAGGCCTTCGGGAAATTCCTGGCTGAGCCTTTCAACCGTGCTTAGCACCTCCTCAGCGGTTGCCAGGGCATTCGTCCCCGGCCGCTGATTGACAACCATTGCGACCGCCTGGTTGCGGTCGAGATAAGCACGGGTCGTGTAATCGGCTGCGCCAAGCTCAACACGGCCAACGTCGCCAAGGCGGACAATACGCCCTTCCTCGCCGCGTTTGACGATAATCCGCTCAAACTCTTCCGGGTCGGCCAAACGCCCCGTGGTCTGAACAGACAACTCAAACGCTGATGCGGAAGGTGACGGCTGCTGATTCAAAAGGCCGGATGCAATCTGTGCATTCTGGCTGCGCAAGGCGGTCAGCACCTCGCCAGGTGTCAGCTCCAGCGCCGCGATCCGTTCCGGGTCAAGCCAAACCCGCATGGCATAATCGCGGGCACCAAAAATGGTGATGTCCCCGACACCGCCCAAACGGGTCAGTTCGTCCCGGACCCGCTGTGCGGCATTGGTGATGTAGAGGTCGTCGCGCGAGCCGTCCGGCGAGAACATGTGCACGACCAACAACAGGTCCGGCGATGCCTTCTGTGTGATCACGCCAAGCCGCTGGACCTCTTCAGGAAGCCGCGGTTCAGCGATCGACACCCGGTTCTGCACCAGAACCTGCGCGGCATCGAGATCGGTGCCGAGTTCAAAGGTCACGGTCACTGTCAGATTGCCGTCACCGGTTGCCTGCGACGACAGATACAGCATGCCTTCCACGCCGTTGATCTGTTGTTCAAGAGGCGTTGCCACAGTCTGGGCAATGGTTTCAGCTGATGCACCAGGATATTGGGCCCGGACCTGCACGGTCGGCGGCGCCACCTCCGGGTACTGGGCAATCGGCAGCGTAAAATAGCTGAGCGCGCCAACAATTGTGATGAAAGCCGACAGCACAACGGCGAAAATCGGCCGGTCGATGAAAAATTGCGGAAGTTTCATTGTCTTGTCCTCACCTGAATGACGAAACGCTGCTAGCGTTTCGCCACCTGAACCGTCGGTTCTTCACTCGAACGGGCAGTCACCTGTGCGCCCGGTCCCACCATGTGCAGACCGGAGACGACCACTTGTTCACCTGCTGAAAGTCCTTCAACGACACGTGCGCCCGCGTAGCGATCACCGAGCGTGATGCTCCTGCGGGAAACAGTGCCCACGTCATCAACCACCCAGACGAACTTCGTGGTCTGGTCGGAACCGATGGCGCGCTCCGGGATAAGGACCCGGATTGCATCCTCGGCTGTTGCCAGGCGCAGCCGGCCAAACATGCCGGGTGTCAAAACTCCGTCGGAATTTTCAAACACGGCACGCCCGCGGATGGTCCCTGTGGACCGGTCAATGCGGTTGTCGATGAAGTCGATTTCACCCGAATGAGTGAACTCCGGTTCGTCAACAAGCCGCACAGCAACCGGCGTCTGTCCGGCCATTTCCCTCAAGCTCGATGCAGAGGCGGCGCGCATGTACTCAAGGTATTGCTGCTCTGTCGCATCGAACACGAAATGGATCGGGTTGAGGGAGACGATCTCGGTCAGACTTTGCGCGTTCGCACCAGCGGCAATCAGGTTGCCAGGGCTGACAAAATCATCCGAGATCCGGCCTGTCACCGGGGCGTGAATCTGTGTGAAACCAAGATCCAGTTTTGCCCGGGAAACGGCCGCTTCGGCCGCTGCAATACTTGCTGCAGCCCGTTCAGACTCGTGAATGCGTTCGTCAAGAACCGACTGGCTCGTATGACCATTGTCAGTCAAACGCCGTGCGCGTTGAAGTTCCTTTTCCGCCAGGTTTGCGGCAGCTCTCGCTTCGCCGAGCCTTGCTTCGGCTTCTGCCAGCGCCGTCTCGAACGGACGCGGATCGATGGTGAAGAGGAGGTCGCCTTTTTCCACGATGTCGCCCGGCTCAAAGTGAATCGCATCGAGGTATCCGGAAACCCGCGCCCTTATCGCGACTTCGTCAATGGCTTCAAACCGGCCGCTGAACTCGTCCCATTCCGTGATGGATCGTGTTTCTGCCGCCACAACGTCAACAACAGGCGGCGGCGCTTGGGTTGCTGAGGCGGACGCTTCAACAGGTGCCACAAAGGACATGTTGCTGACCCGCTCTCCTGCGTACCAGGCAATGCCGCCGTAGAACACGGCCAAGGCAACCCCGGTAAAGAGTGTGCTGGATTTTGGCATTCCGATCTCCTTCGTCACTCGGGGCCATACCCCGTGCATGGAAAAGGAAATGGGAACGGATGGCTGATCTGATTAGCGGGACGCCAAGACGCTCAGTGTTTCCTGATAAGACACAATCCTTTCTGCAGTACCGGGCAAGAGTTCATGTGCCCTTGTCGTGAGATACAAAAAACCCGGAAACCGCTTGGTTCCCGGGTCAACAATCGCGCCGTATCTCAATTCATTTGCGTCGGAACAGATCCCGAAAATGCAGAGCTTGTGCCTTGGAACGTGACCGACGAGACGGCTTTTCCATTCGCGGATCCGGCAGAAACCGGGCAACGAACGCCTCGTACTCGTTCATACTTGTAAAACTGTCCTGATTGAGAAACATGGCCATATCCTTAGAAAACTGGTCCTGGTTGGGCTGATATGGCGCTGACCGCTAAAGCCGGCTAGCGGCTCACCAGGACGCGCAATGTTTCCCAAAAAGACGCAATTGGGCGAACGCCATTTCCAATACTAGGAGACAAGCTCTTCAAAATTTGGAGGTTGTTCGATCAGGAAGTCCACAAAGGCGCGCACGCGGGGCGCCACCAGTTGGCGGTTCAGATAGATGATCGAATACGGGAAATTGTTGAGACGCTTGTGCTCCAGCACTTCCACCAGTTTTCCGGAGGCAAAGGACTCAAGCGCCAAGAAACTCGGCAGTTGCGCGATGCCAATCCCCTTCTCAGCGGCCTGACGCAAGGCATCCACACTGTTGCCGATCAGAACCGGATCGAGTGTTCTCCGGACAACTTCACCAGCGTCTTCAAAAAGGAATGGAAACAAAAGCCCGGTGTTTTGAACCCGGTAATGAATGCCGCGGTGATGGGCGAGATCATCGAGTGTCTCCGGCCGCCCGAACCTTTCAATGTATAGCGGCGACACACATGTATACGTGCGATCCTCAAACAGCTTCCGTGCCATCAGATTGGCGCTGTCCCCCAGCGCACCGATCCGAATGGCAATGTCGATCCCTTCCGTGCCGAGATCAACTTGACGGTCTTCGAACTTCAACTCAACGTCCACTTCCTGATAGCGGCACATGAAAGTCAGAACCCGCTCCGTCAGCCAAACCCGGCCAAAGACCGCTGGCGCTGATATCACAAGCCTGCCACGCGGCTGCGCAAGGCTGTCGGCGAACTCCTCTTTGAGAGCGTCCGCATCGTTCAAAAGCTGCCTCGCACCGTTCAGGAACCTGATCCCTTCCACCGTGAGCGTGACAGATCGTGTTGTTCTTGTGAAAAGCTTGGCACCGATTTCCGCTTCAAGACGCTGAACAGCCTTTGAAACCGCTGATGTGGTCATGCCCAACACCCTTGCCGCACCGGCAAAGTTTTCGGTTTGGGCAACTTGAACGAAAACTCGGAGTTCGTTGAGATTTTTCATTGAGCTCCCACTGAAGAGACAGAGTTAAGGCAACTGCAGCCTAGTGAGGATGTCACCTGAATTGCAACTGACGCCCCCTAGCGGAAGACAAGCGCAAATGCACTCCACCCTACTCACTATCACGCCAGTCAGTTTGAAATCATGAGGTAATTCACGGATCCGAGTGGTGTTCAGCCTCGGGAATTGCCAGAGCAAACAGAGCGGCAGCAGCAATGATCCCTGCTGCGATCCAGAACACCCAGGATGTCGCCCAGTCATAAAGCAACCCGCCGCCGATAAGCCCAACAATACTGGCCGCGGCCCCCAGACTGCTTGCAAACCCCTGGACGGCACCCTGATAGGTTTCCCCGGCAAACTTTGACAAGACCGCGGTGAAGGTCGGCCACATCAGCCCATTTCCCAGAGCAATACAAAGGGCGGCCACGTAGATACTCAAAAGGTTGTCCCAGAACAGCAGCACAAACCCGAACGCCAGCACGAGGCCGCCGCCAGTGATCAACAGGCCCTGCGGCGTCTTCCCCGAGATCCGTGACAACAACGGCCCTTGAACCATCATCATGCAAAAACTGAGCACAGCGAAGAACACGCCGGTGTCCGTGACCGACCATTCAAGTTGTGTTGCGGCGTGCACCGGAAAGGCAATGTAAAAGAAGCTGAAGCCGAGCATGACCAGAAAGTTCACCGCCATCAGCCGAGGCATCATGGGGAGTTGAAGAATGGACGTGGTGGCTGTCTCGTCGCATCCCTTCAACCGGTAGACTTCCTTGGTCTCCTGGCCAAAAACCTTGCACGCGTTCGAAAGCCCCGGTTTGTTCTCCAGCGTCTCGGCTCTGCTCTCTTTCAGGCCAAAGAAAATCAACAAACTCGCAACGACAGAAATGAGCAGCGCGGCAAGAACGGGCAGCATCTCACCAAGAACCGTCGCCCCCAAAAGCCCCGCCAGAGCCGGTCCGAGAATGAATCCCGCATTTGTTGACATGGCCATGAGGCCGAAATCCGCCGTCCGGTGTTCCTCATCGGTGATATCAGCCAAGTAGGCGTTGGCCACGGAAACGTTTCCACCGGTCAAACCATCCGCCGCCCGGGCAAAAAACAGAACGACCAGCGGCAAGGTGAGAGTGAATTGCCCCAAAAGAGCTGTGTCGATGCTGACGATCGCGTCGGTCGGCAGATAAAAGGCAATAAGGAACACAATCCAGGACACAAGTGTGCCCAGTTGGCTGACCAGCAGCACCTTGCGCCTGCCAATCTGATCCGACCATCTGCCGAGGATCGGTGCGCCAATGAGTTGAAATGCAGAATAAGTCGAGGCGATCAGGCCATAAACCAGCGCGTTGCCGCCCCAGTCGGTCACAAGAAACACCATGAAGGGGACGACAATTGAAAAGCCGAGCGTCCCGACAAAGTTCACCGAGAGAATGGGCAGGATCGACGGCATCCGCGACGGCGTCAAATCGGAAACGGTATCTACCATGTCGGAACGCCTGCCTCTTCCGGACCATCAACTTCTTGCTCGTCAGCGGATGGTCGCACACCGGATCAGAAAATCAACGCGACTGGAATTCACCTGTCTCAAGACCCCGCCGGAGGTTCCGCCTCCGTACTGAAGCAGAAATCCGGCGGTCAACGCCAGACTTGACTGGCCTGATCCATGACGGTTCCCGGGTTTCTGAGATCAAACGAGATCCCAAGCAGCCCAGTTCTCTTCCAGATGTTGGGTTGATGTCGTACCGGGGATCACCACGATGTTGGGGGAGCGCTTCAAGAGCCACGCGAGCGCTTGTTTTGGCGCAATTTTTGCGCCCTGGCGCATCGGATGCGCGCCCAATGGACCATATGGAATGAAGGCGATGCCTTTGCTGGCTGTATAGTCGACCAGGCCGTCCGCATCGGCTTCATCCATGTTGAACCGGTTCTGCACGCTTGCGATTGGCGCAACCGAAAGAGCGCGGTCAAGTTGGGCCCGGGAGACGTTGGAAACGCCGATTTGGCCGATACGCCCGTCTGCTTGCGCCTCTGCAAGTGCAGCGATGGAGGTCTCAATCGGTGTTTGCGGGTCGACGCGGTGAAGCTGGAACAGATCAATCCGGTCCCGGCGCAGGTTGACAAGCGCGCGGTCCACCTGACGCAACAGCGTATCGCGTCGGCCATCGACCACGATCCTGCCCGGCTCCGGTTTGTCCACCCCACCCTTGGTGGCGAGCACCACCTGCCGGCTCTCAAGCCCTTCACCAACAATGCGGTCGGCAAACTCCGGGCCGTAGGCCCAAGCGCTGTCGAAGAAATTGACGCCGAGATCCGCAGCACGGCGCAGGAGCGCAAGACCCTGCTCCCACTTTGGATAAGGGCCGAAATTGCTTGGCTGATCGGTGAGGCGCATGGCGCCGTATCCGAGCCGGTTTACTGTCAGGCCACTGGCGATTTCATAGGTTCTATTGGTCATCTGAAGTCTCCTTTGCAGAGGTCTTTGCTGATGCGGAGAAAGATGATCGAATTCAGAGTTATCCTGTAGACAGTTTATACCGCTATCTATTATTCATATTACGCATGAGCAAACCGCTAGACCGCCTTGCGCTTCTTGAAACCTTTATCCGCATTGCAGAAAAGGGGTCTATCAGTGGCGCGGCGCGTGATTTGGGGATGTCGCAGGGCTCCGCTAGCCGGCAACTGAAAGACCTCGAAGAACGCCTTGGTGTCCAGCTTGCCCGCCGTACGACCCACTCCCTGGCTTTGACTGAAACGGGGTTTGCGCTGCTGAAAGATGCGCGCGAGTTAGTGACAGGGTGGTCCGCGCTGGAAGAGCAATATGCCAGCGACACCGAGATCCTCCGCGGTCCGCTGCGGATCGTGGCCCCGGTGGCGCTCGGGCAGCTTCACCTTGCCGATATTGCAATCGGTTTTCAGGCATCCCATCCCGAGGTCACGGTGAACTGGCATTTGCAGGACGAACCGATACGCTTTGCCGAGATCGGCTGTGACCTGTGGATCAAGATTGGACCTATTCCTGATGATACGCTCATCGTCCGGCGTTTGGGAGAGGTTGAAAGAATGGTCGTCGGCACTCCCTCGATCGCCGAACAGGTGCGCCATGCTCGACCAGTTGAGACGCGCAAGATCCCGTTTGTGACCCTGACACCCTTTGAAGGGGCAAAGATCAGGCTGTCAGATCCAGATGGTGACCAATGCGATTTGAAGGTGACGGCCAAACTGTCAACGAACAACATAATGTCGCTCAAACACGCAGCACTTTCCGGTCTCGGAGCAGCTGTGTTGCCGCGTTGGTTTATCGCCGGGGAACTCGGATCAGGCGAACTGGTCGATTTGTTTCCAGAATGGCGCGCGGCAACGCTCGATGTGAACCTTGCCTACCTCCCGGCACGCTATCAGCCACGGCGGCTGACTGCTTTTGTTGATGCACTTGAAGGTGGCTTGCGAAACATCCCGGGGATGATCTGACTTGAAACCGAATATAAATCAGAGAGATAGCCGTTGACAGCTGTCAACTGGGAGGGTCGGTGAGAGCTGCATCAGAAGTCATCCAGCCGCGAGCTCCAGTTGGTGCATATCCATAAACTGGCTGCAAGACCCGACGTCATCCCAACAAGGCCGCGCCATGATCGCCGCCTGCTTTCAAGCATCAATTGCAGCGGATCCTGTTACACGTGATTTTTCCGGTATCTAATTGATCAAAGTGCGACATTCCCTGCTCGCTCTCCAAAGGCAGGATCAAGCCACCCTTCAACTCTAAATCAACTCGGCTTGAAGTTACCCGGGGCATTAATAAGTTATTCAAATACATAGCCCATTGTGCTCTAGTATTTTAAGGAGTTGATGGCTTCCTAGATCGAAACAGGGATCTATTTCGAAAATGCTCGGGTACATCTGGGGATCAACGCAGCGAAAATTTCTCGTCATTATGCTCGCAACGTTGATTGCCGTGAACGGCCCGCTTTTGCTGTTGTTTTTTGTTGTCACCAAAGACACCCTTGAACGTGAAATGGTCGCGAAACAGCAGGTTCTCGTTGACGTCAACAGCAAAGTCCTCAGCAAGCTGATCTGGGATTTCGACGACGAAAATCTGAAAAAATGGACGGCGGCCATCGCCACTGAGCCAGACATTTTCAGCATTGAAGTTCTGGATGATACCAACAACCGGCTCGCGTTCTTTTCAAACGCCGATGACAGCAACCCGGCCTTGCAAGAAGGCGGAACCCTGTTCTCAAAGGACATTATCCACGTCATTGATGAGAACGACTACAATGTCGGCACACTGAACGTCTGGTTCATGTCGGAACGCCTGCGGAGTGCCGCCATCGAACAGGTTGCCTACCCTGCCATTTTGTTTGTTGTTTCGACAATTTCTGTTCTTATCGTTGCCCTGCTTGCCAACCGCGTCATGATCAACCGACCCTTAAGCCGGCTGAATGAGGCCATCGAGACAACGCATCGGTCGGGAACCCGCAAACGGGTGGATTGGTCCTCATCAGATGAATTCGGCAGCGTCACCGAAGCCTTTAACGAGATGCAGGACAGCCTCGACAAGGACGAAGCCAAGCTGTTGAAGGCAAACAAGCGCCTGGCGTTCCTGTATCACAACACGCCGGTGATGCTTTACTCCATTGACCATGAAGACCGGATCCTGAACGTCTCCGATTATTGGCTGAGCGCCACGGGGTACGCGCGGGAAGCCGTTATAGGCCGCAAGTTTAGAGAGTTTCTTCAGCCCGATTGCACCGAGGAATATCTCGACAGCCGCAAGCGGCTCTTCTCAGCAGAGCACATGTCTTTTGAAATCACCTCGGTTTTCATCAGGGCCGACGGATCGCCGCTGGATGTTCTGATCACCGAAATCCGAGATTTCGACAAGAGTTCGACCGGCCGGCAGTCGCTCTCCGTCATGGCCGACATCTGTCAATTGAAAGCCGCAGAAGCGAAGATCCTCCATCAGGCGCGAACGGATTTCCTGACCGGTTTGCTGAACCGGCACGGCTTCACGCACCGGATGAACGAGGCGATCGACGCAGCCGATGCGGACCATGAGATCTCCGTTCTGTTCTTTGATCTCGATAACTTCAAATGGGTCAATGACAATCTCGGTCACTTTGCCGGTGACCAGGTGCTAAAGCTGGTCACACAAAGAGTGTCCAAGCTCTTGAAAACGGATGATTGTTTCGGCCGATTTGGCGGCGATGAGTTCGCCATCTTGCTGTCCGGTGGCGATGTGCGCGCGCGCGCTGTCGACCTTGCAACACGTATCAACCAGGTCCTGAAGCAACCGATCAGCCTTTCCGGTCGCCAACTGCAGATTTCTGCCAGTATCGGGATATCCTATTATCCGGAAAATGCGGATACGGCGGACGATCTGTTGCAAACCTCCGACGTCGCCATGTACCGCCAAAAGGGCAGCGGACGGAACGGACATTGTGTCTTTGATGTCCAGTTCGGCCAGGAAGCCGCACGCCAATTGGAAGTCAAGGAGCTCATTTCCGAGGCTCTGAAACATGATTGGTTTGAGCTTTACTACCAGCCCATCGTTCATCTCAACGAGCGGAGCATCGTCGGGTTCGAGGGCCTTTTGCGGCTCGTGCACCCGGACATGGGCATCTTGCCGCCTCGAGAGTACATCACGGTTGCAGAACAGACCGGCAGCATTCTGGAAATCGGCGACCGGGTCTTGCGGCTCGGCATGCGGGCACTCAAAGAGCTTGAGCAGCAACCTGATTGGCACGACGCCTATGTGACGCTCAACCTGTCGGCGGCCCAGTTCAGACGGGAACTGCCGGACACTTTGGCCCGGTACCTAGCGCAACATGATCTGGTAGGCGACCGCTTGGTACTCGAAATCACCGAAACAACCTTGATGCAGAACAGCGCCGATCTGGACGGGCTGATCGAGGACATCCGGAAACTCGGATGTGCACTGGCACTCGATGATTTTGGGACCGGTTTTTCATCGCTCAGCTACATGAACCGCCTGCATGTTGATACGGTCAAGATCGACCGGTCGTTTGTTCAAGGGCTTGGAGATATCTCCAACAAAGATGCGTCCGGCAAGACCGCGCCACTTGTTGAAGCCATTGTCGGCCTGGCGGAGAAGCTTGATCTGACCGTGATTGCCGAGGGCATCGAAACCGAAGAACAACTTGGCAGCTTGACACAACGGAATGTAAAGTTTGGTCAGGGTTTCCTCTTTGGAGAGGCCAAGCCGCTTGATGTTTGGCTTAACGGGCCTTTGAAAAGCCGGTCAAGCAGATACGCCTTGCCGGACCTGAAAGAGCTGGAAGCCCGGCCGTACTGAAAACCATGTCACCGACAAGGGGCAACAGATGAAGGCAGTGACAAGACGGACCGTTCTGGCAGGCATGGCTGTGTTGGCGCCCCTGCCCTCGCTCCGCTTGTCCCGGGCAAGTTCCGACCTTGGTGGCCTCAAGGTGATGACGGAAGAGTACCCCCCCTACAATTACCAAGTGGGGGGCGAGCTCATGGGGCTCAGCGTTGAGATCATGGAAGAGATCTTCAACCGGACAGCCTCCGGTCACAGCCGATCCGACATCTCCCTCCTGCCATGGGCGCGCGGCTACAATCTCACCCTCCAGCGGTCCGGGCATGCCCTCTTCTCGACGACCCGCACACCGGACCGTGAAAGCCTGTTCAAATGGGTCGGACCCTTTGTTCCGACAGTCGTGGGGCTGATTGCCAAAAAGAGCAGAAATCTGAAGATCCAGACCGTTCAGGAACTGGCAGACTTGCGGATCGGGGTGGTCAAGGACGATATCGGGCAGTTGCTTTTGCAGGCAAAGGGTGTTCCGGACGACCGGATCGAAGCGGTGCTGTCAAACGATCAGAATTTCCGCAAGCTCATCGCCGGCCGTGTAGATGCGATCTCCTATGAAACCAGAGTGACCCGTTGGGCGTTGCAAACCCGTGATGTCGCCCTGGATGAGTATGAAACCGTCTATGAACTCGACCGCGGCGAACTCTATCTCGCGCTTCACCACCAAACGCCCGATGACCTCGTCGATCTCCTGCAATCGGTGTTTGACACGATGGTCGACGACGGCACCCATGCCCGGATCCTTCAGCGTTATGGGATCGACTCCTAAGGCCACACTTTTGTGTGCTTCGGATTGGCTTCTGAGCATGTTCCGTGACCGGTCAGCGGTCACTTCAGTTCGTCACTAACCGCGTCCAAAAGCGCTTCCAATTCGCCGCTTTCGATCGTTGCCCAGATGATATCTGCGTCGACGCGGAAGTACTCATGGGCGATGTGATCGCGCATTCCGGCAATCAGCCGCCAGGGAATATCCGGATGGCGGGTTGTGACTTCGGGCGGCAACGCCTTCACAGCCTCGCCGATTTCCTGAAGGCAGGCCGTCACGGCGCGGAACGTCTTGCGGTCCTCCAGAGGCGTTTTCAGGAAGGCTGCCTGATCGAGGTCCGCGACAAACGTGCGAATGTCGAGAATGGCGCGCTGGATGTCTTCCAGCCGGTGGCGAGCATCACGCATGGCGCTTCAGAAAATCCGGAGTTCATCGTTGGCAGCAGCCTCGGCCACATGCGGAGCAAGACGGGCGCGCGGCGCCAGATCCACCCGGCCAGGCATGTCGAGCGCGGTCTCCAGAACATCCTTCAAACGCGCAAGATCAAACAGAGACAATTGCGCGCCTTCTTTCGGTTCGTAACTCAAGTCGATGTCGCTGCCGGCCTCAGCCTCGCCCCGGGCGAGAGAGCCGAACAGATAGAGATGGCCGATCCCCTGCCCTTCCAGGTCCCCGCGCACGCCCCTCAACCGGGCAATGACATCGGTCGCTGCGAGCGAGCCGGCTGACTGGTCTTCCACGTAATCCTGGACGATCTGCTGAAGCAAATCCTGCACCTTGGCCCCGCGCTCCGCGGCCAGCGCCTTGAACCGGTTTTTCAGCGGCACCGGCACCCGGGCAGACAAGAACGCGGTTTCGGCACTGCCGGAGACAAGTTTGGAGGTATTTTGCACTGACATGGAAACTACCATTTGTTAATTTGTGCACAAATGCACATTACCACGTATGTCGGCCCTTTTTCAAGGCAATTTCAAAGTTGACAGCTGTCAACTCGCCTCTGTGGTTCGTGGAATTGGTGGGAGCGATCGACATTCCTGAATTCCCCGCCTTGAACCCGGGGATGTGGGACACAGTAGAACATGCCTGACATCCAGATTAACCCCGCAATCCCCGCACAAACGTTCAAGACAGGTCCGGATGGATTGAAGTACCGTGGGCGCGTTGAAGACAGATAGCCCCTGCCCTTCTTGGCAGTTCACAGGACGGACCGATATGAAACCCATCAATCTCTCCGACAAGCTCTCCATGTTTGCCACTCATTGGGATCCGCACGTTGTCGCAGATTACAACAGCAACGATGTGATGGTGGTGAAGTTCAAGGGAGAGTTTCCCTTTCACCAGCATGAGGACACCGACGACTTTTTCCTCGTCCTTGAGGGTGAGATGGTCATGGACATCGAAGGCCAGGACCCGCATGTGGTGAAAGCCGGGGAGCTCTTCATTGTGCCGAAAGGCGTTGTCCACCGGCCGCGCGCCGAAGAAGAAACCAAGGTCTTGCTCATTGAGCCTAAGGGCGTTCCAAACACCGGCGATTCCGGTGTCGAGCCGGCACCCAAACCCCGGATCTGATTTTCTAAACTGACCACAGTACCTTATGCGCCAAAGGGACCCGAACCCGCTCGTTTGTTGACAGCTGTCAACTCTCACTTGGCCGCCCCTGCCCTCACCGGTTCATGAGAGAGTCCAGCATTGGCCGGAGCCGGAATTTCCCGGCTTCCGCCTTCTCGCTGAGAACACGCAGATATCCGCCAGCGGATTTGATCTCCTCCGCCCGTTCCACCAGATACGCCATCGTCACGATTGCCCCGGCCGGACCCATATGCTGCTGCGCCCGCAGCCAGGCGTCTTTCGAAATCCCGAGCATTGGCCGGATCAACTCGGCTGCTTTTCTGGCATCGGACCAGTTACCCAGACCTTCGAGCGCATAATCGGCAAACGATGGACATGCCCGCTTCATATCTCCGAGGGAGACTTGCTCGGGATCTCCCTTGGCGCTTCCCCGGATTTCATGCGCTTCGGTCTCTTGATAGTACCCCTGCCCGGCTTCCGGTCTACCATGATTAAGGTCTTGCCGTTGGCTGATGTCGGCTGCACGATCATCCGTTTCATTTTTTTCTGAGTAATGTTCAAATGAGTCGTCTTTGTTTGAATTCTGAATGTGGCGCTCATTACGAGCGTCGTTGCCGCTCATTCTTGATTTTAAATGAGAGATATCCCCGGTTTGTGCAGATGCTTCTTCGCAGTCTCTTTCGCGCAAATCCGCCTCGTCCATTCCAGCCACGAACGCGCTTTCAACGCGGGCCCGTAAGCGCACCAGACCGTCACAGCGCTGCTTGTGATCGCCGAGAGCGCTGTGACGCGCAACGCGGCCGGAGAGCCCTTTGAGCTCTTCGGTAAAGCCCAGCCAGAGTGCTGGGCTGCGCGAGCCCTGCCCGTCCTCGAAAGCGGCTTCGATCATCTTTGAAATGTCCCGGAGATGCAGCGTGATCTCCGCCCTGACCTTTCGGACTTCCGCAGCATGGGCACGTGCTGCCTCGGCGTGCTCGAAGACTTCAGGGGCCATCAGAGCGGCTGGGGCTAGGTTAAAGCCAAAGGCATCACGCACCTCACCGCCCGGCCCTTTGCGGGCGAAACGCTTGCCATTCGCGCTGTCTTTGCGCAGCAGAAGACCCGTTTTGACCAACGTTGCGATATGCCGGCGCAGGGTCGGCGCGGACATGCCCCGGGTGCGCAAGGAAAGTTCGGCATTCGATGGAAAGACGATGATGTCTTCGGACCCATCCAGTTCCTTTTCCGGATGAAAGCTCAGGAGAGCCTCCAGAACCGTGATCGCCCGGTCAGACAGGCCATAGACGTCGCGAGCTTCTGTCAGGGCGCGCAGGAACTGCCATTTGTCCGTTTTGCCGGTCCGGTTGCCGGAAATTTTGAGAGCTGCGCGGTCGGCATCAAGTTTCTCATGTGCCTTGAACAAGGCAATAGAAAAGGGTCCGCCGCCAAAAGGCGTCGTTGCAATACGATCCGTCATGTCCATCACCTTCAAAAAGGCAATGAAAAGGCGTTCCCGGTCGCAAAACAGGGTCTCAAGTCTTGACAATTTTGGGCGGAAGTGATTCTCTCAGATTGCTACATACAAAGAGGGCTTCCGGAGCAATTTGCTTTGGGGGCCTTTTTTCTTGCCTTGTTTCCTTCCCTTCCTTGTTTCCAAATCCTTCAGCGCGGCAGTTCCGCTTTCTGAAAGTTGACAGCTGTCAACCGGCCTTAAATTCAGCCGTCCGGCAGCTCCTTGTTCTTGTCCGCCTCGAACGCCGCCAAAAGATCCGGTAGCTGTTTGGCGAGATAGTGCGCGAAGCCATCCGGGGCCGCCTTGGCGAGCTGGATGGTCGAGCCCTTGATGTCGGCGATCGGCTTGCCGGACCGGCTTTTGATCGTCTGTTTTTGGACCGGCTTCGATTTCCGTTTTCCAAGCCGTGTGAACAGGCGCTGGAACCGCTGATCGGAATCACAGGCCAGAAACACCTCAGAAGTGATTTCGTCACGGGCAATGACTTCTGCAGCCTCGCCGTCGAACATCTCGGCAAGCTGGTGCCAGCGTGGGCGGCCGGCCTTGGGCGCCGGCCCAACAGCCTTGGCGATCGGGTAGGGAACCTTGTCGGCGACCTGCAAGAGCCGGGTCATTTCCGTTTTGTGGACTCCGAGCGCGTCCTGAACAAGGGAGCGCTCAAATCCATGATCGATCAGCGAGCGGGCGAAGAAAGCGCGCTCAATGAAGGACAGATCCCGCCGCTCGGCGTTCTCTTTGCCTTGCGCCAGGATCAGGGCATCATCATCAAGGTCCCGGACGATTGCCAGGACATTGATACCGAGTTCCTTGGCAGCTCGGATCCGCCGGTGGCCATATGCGGCCTGGTACCAGCCGTCCGCGCGCTTGGCGGCATCGGAATGACGGCGCACAAGAACCGGAACCTGTTGACCCCGGCTTTCAAGGCTGGCTTTCAGTTCCGCAAATCCCGCATCAAGGTGGGCTTCTACGGTCAAACGATCGGCGACGGGCGACGGCTCAATGTGCGACGGATCGAGTGTCACCACCCGCTCGCCAGACTGTTCTTTCAGCTCCTGCGCCATTTGCCCGAGCGACAGCCCCATGGCTTTCACAGCGCCGGAGGCCGAGCGTGGGCGCTCGCTGACAGGATCGCTCTTGGGAGCGGGGGCAGGGGCGGCAGGCACCGCCTTCTTCTCATGCCGGGCTTCTTGCGGCTGTACCGGAGCGGGCGCAGCCGCACTCTCCGCCGGTGCGGTTTCCGGCTCACCAGCAAACAGGGCTTTGAGGCGGTCCTTGCGTTTGGTCATGGCCACAGTGTCTCCGGACGAATTGGATCAAGCAGCCTCAGTGTAAGGCCGCCCCGGTGACCGTGGATAAGTTTTTCAGAAACGTTCATTTCCCTGCCTCCGCACGGCCCCAGGCTGTGAGCATCAGGGTTTCGATCTCGGAGTTGACAGCTGTCAACGACTCCATCGCCCGGTCATAGGTGGCGCGGGTGAAGTTCTCCCGGCCAACCTCGTACAGCGTCTGTTTTGTCAGCCCCGCATCGGAAATCGCCGTCGACTTTACCATGGGAGCGGTCAGAACCCGGTCGCCAAATTGCGCACGCAAGAACCCTGCTATCTGGGTCTGTGGGCCGTCCTGCGGCTCATAGCGGGTGACCAGATAGCGCAGGAAATCGAAATTGAGCGTGCCGCCGGCTTCCCGGACAACGGAGAGGAGATCCGATGTCATGAACAGGAACTGGCTCATGGAGGCCACATCGAGCATTTGCGGGTGCACGGTGACGATCACGGAACTCGCCGCACACAAAGCGCCGAGGGTGAGGTAGCCAAGCTGCGGCGGGCAGTCGAGCACCACAACGTCGTAATTGTCTTCGACAGACTTCAGCGCCGTCTGGACCCGGGCAAAGAACAGCTCCTGCGGGTCGGAGCCGGCCGGCCGGTTTGCCAGATACTGCGGTGTCGTGTGTTCGAACTCCTGGAGCTCCAGATTGCCCGGCACCAGATCCAGCCCGTCGACATAGGTCTTGCGGATGATCTGCTCGAGCGGCACGCGCTCCGCATCATAACGGATTGCCCCATAGATCGTATCGTTGCCGGTGAGATCCAGTTCCGGCTGATAGCCGAACAGGGAGGAGAGGGAGGCCTGCGGGTCAAGATCCACCGCCAGAACCCGGTAGCCACGAATGGCAAGATACTGGGCAAGATGCGTTGAGGTCGTGGTCTTGCCGCTGCCACCCTTGAAGTTGGTGACCGCAATCACCTGGCAGTGTTCGCCGCGCTCCGAATCCCGGTGGCGGACATAGCTGCGCGCCTTCGTGCTGCCCGGCTCATGCTGGCTGGCGAGATGGCTTCTAAGGGCGTTGATGTCGGCAAGTGTGTAGCTGCGGCGGCCGCGGTCATCCGTTGCCGGGGAGGGGCCATCGCCGGACAGAGCCAACTGGCGCAGATACCCATCGGAGACACCGATCAGCTTTGCAGCCTCACCTGAGGTGAACGAGCGCATTACTTTCAAGCTCGACGGCGGGAAGAGGCGGGCACGCAGCTCCCCGAGCTGAACAGACAACTGTTCGGCGTCTTGCGCAATTTGTTGGTCGGCAGCCATCATCGTGTTGTCAATCCTTGCCTTAAACCCGGGCGAGCCGGCTTTATCGAAAAACGGAAATGTTCGACTGGTTGTGCCCTTAGCGCATGGCCGTGGGATGACTGCTGCAGCCGGTTTTCCATTTTCCTCCTGGCCGCAGCATCCTGCCTTGGCCCAAAATCATCTCTTCATCGATCCGGAAACTGTCCGGATCACGACCGGGCGGGGAGGGGGCTTGCGCAGATTACCGCTGCGCGTTTGTGCTCCTCACAGTCTTGAGCCGTCAATTTTGCGCAGTATCGGCAGATTCGCAAAATGCGGCAACGGCGATCAACGCCATGGACTGTTGTCAGCGCCCACGATCCCCAGTTACGGCAAAACCGTCAATTCAGGAACCGTTGGCGTAGATAAAGCCGGGGAACGTTGTTAACGTCAAGTTTTTTAAGGTTAACAAGAGATTAACGCAAAGCGTGGGAGGTCCTCGTAAGATCTGCCAAGTAACCCTTCGCGAGGAACTTCACAGTGTCTTCCGCGCTGTTTCAATGCCCTTTTCCAACAGTAGAATCGCCGTTAGAGAATTGAAATCAATTGCTTTTTGCGGTCCGGTCACCCTGGCCCTTGCCGATGAAAGTCCCCAGGATGATTTTGAGGTCAAATATCAGTCCGCGGCGGGCAATATATTCGGCGTCTTTTCGCGCAAGACATACCGGATGGCTCATATCAACGCCCTGGATCTGCGCGAATCCCGTGATTCCCGGCAGGATGTCCAGCACACCTCGCTTGGTGCGTTCTGCGATAAGTTCTTCCTGAACGGGAAGACAGGGGCGGGGGCCCACCAGACTGAGTTCCCCTTTGAGGATGTTCCAGACCTGCGGGAGTTCGTCAATCTTGGTCTTGCGCAGGAACGCACCGATCGGGGTCACCGCGCTTTCTGAAATCTCATGGGTTCCGGCCTGGCGCGTGTCCTTGCCCATGGTCCGGAACTTGTAGCAGGTGAAAACCTTGCCGCCCTTTCCAACCCGCTCCTGGGCAAAAATACCCGGACCGGCCGAGCCGGTTTTGACCAGAACCCAGACGATCAGCAAGAGCCACCAGAAAATGAGGATGACGGCCAGCGCAAAACCGATGTCGATCAGCTTGTGGCCAAACCGGTAGACCAGGTTGTCGTCCTTGTTGTCCGACAGCAAGACCGGCTCATCAGAGGCAAACGTTGTGAGGTCCTTACCCACAAACGCCGCAATCCGGTCGACATGAACCACCGGCGCGAGAGCCGAGACGACCGCGAACCCGGCTGTGCGCAAAAAACCCGGCAGTTTCTTCAAGACCGCAAGCTTGCCGGCGAAATCGTCACCATAGACGGCTGGGAGGTAAAGATTGAGCGCTTTCACATCCGCTGTCTGCTCAAGCGCGTCAGCGCCCGCCCGTTTGCTGCGGGCATACGGGGTCTCCGGTCCGTCTGAAAGGGCGTGAAAGCTGGAGAAATTGACAAAGACCCGCACGTCAGCGGCCTTGGCTTGCGCGGCGAGCTGTTGTGGAAGCTCGGCATTGACCTTGAAAAAGCTTTCTTCGCTCGCATCAGCATCGTTGTTGACCGCTGCAAGGTTCAAAAAGCAGTCCGCCCCAGAAGCAACCGCCGGCAAGTCGTCATAGCCGGCAAAACTGACTTGCGGATCTAAAGTGTTTACGCTCGGCGGTGTGCGTCCGATGGCAACGACCTGATGCCCTTTGGCCGTCAAACGTTTCAGGAGCTGGCGGCCGACAAAACCGGATGCCCCGGTGATCACATACTTCACTTTAACGCCCTTCCGGCCACCTACAAGTCCGCGGGCCCGTTCAGCGCTCCCGCAGTCATATTCATTATGCTGCCGTCGATCAGGTATCGCTCTCGGGCGCTTCACCCCCGTGCCTGCACTTCAGCTCGATCAGCCACAAGACGCTGACCAGGCCCACCAGACACCACCACCAGGCCTGCCAAGCGCCGTGGCTCACCAGCGCAACTGTCCAGACCGCCGCAACGGTGGAGAGTACAGCGGGGAGCAGATCCACGGGCACGGCGCGGAGCGCGCGGAAAAACAGAAAGATCAGCGCCGCAAAGAGCCCCACACCGATCACCCCAAGCTCATACCAGACCTGGATTGCAAAATTGTGCGGGTGGCCCCAGCCCAAAAACGGCGCTGCAATATCCAGGTCCTTGTAATCGACCGCCGCCATATAGCTGGCATCGACGCCGTGGCCAAGGAAGAATTGGTTGCTGATCAGGCTGGAAAACGCGGTCCAGATGTCCGCCCGGATCCCGACGGAGCCATAGGGGAGGCGGCTTGCCAGAACATCCGGGATCAGCGACATCACATGCGGCGAGATCACCGGCATCAGGATGAATGTGCCGAGCGTCAAAATCCCAAGAAACCAGATGCCCTTGTCTTTCAGGAAAACAAACACTGGCAGCAGCAGAATTGCGGCGATGAACGCCAATTTTGCCGTCTCACTGTCCGACATGAAAGCTGCCACGCCGACGGTCAGCAGCGCTGCCAACCGCAAACCCGGCGCCTTTTTCGCCTGGGGCAGTGCGTAAAGCACAAACGGTAGCATCAGGACCAGCGCGACGGCCGCACGGTTCATGCGGAAAACTTCCGGAGAAGCCCCGACGAGGGCGCGCACAGGCGTTCCGAAAATGACTTCAGAAACGACAAACAAAGCCGTCCCGATGATCGCAAGGGGAAAAAGTATGGACCTGATCAATAGAGCGGACGCACAGACTGTGAGCGCAGCAACACAGAGACCAAAAAGTGCCAGATTTCCGGCAAAATGCACCGTTGTCTCGAGGCTCCGTTCAACCGATGTCGACCAACCAACCGACAGGCCCATGAAGACCACAAGAACTCCAAACAGGAGCGCGGCCGGGCTTCGGCCTGTGCTTATGCCGGACTGCAGCACCGCTTTGAGACCCCGATCATTCGCCGCGCTCAGCAGCAAAAACGCGGCGACCAAAACAAAAATGGGCGTAGCAATGTTGCGCGATAGAACCATCAAAAACGGTGTTGCGAAGATTGTCACAACAACGGTATTGAGGTTTAAATATCTGGAAACGTTCATCTATCCGGTTTCAAACTTTGATTAATCGCGCCAGGTAATCCGTAAAACCGGAAAGCCCGTTCTGATTAGCAAAATATGCGGGCCACACCAAGGCAAATTGCATTCTTTCCGGTATGGTGTTAGCCGACGCAGGAGTATCCACGTTGAGTTGCGTACAAACAGCATGAACTTTTTGAACAAAAGACTGATTGCCATTCTCCATGACGCGTTCATGTCTGGACTGGCGCTGTTTGCCGCTCTCGTTGCGCGATACGGCATCGACTATTTGCCACCAGCGCCGACAGTCGCCGCATGGATTGCAATTTTCGTCGCCATCTCGGCAATCGTTTTCAAGTTCATGGGCCTCGGCCGGGGGCTCTGGCGCTTCGCCTCGCTCGCCGATCTCAGAGCAATTGTTGTCGCCTCGCTGATCAGCATCGTGATCTTCGTTCTGGTGCTCTTTTTGATCACCCGTCTGGAAGCCCTGCCGCGGTCCGTGCCGGTCATCACCTGGTTTGTCATGGTGGTACTGATTGGCGCTCCGCGTCTTGCCTACCGGGCCCACAAGGATGGCGGGCTTGGACGTCTTGGTGGTCTCGGCAAACCGCCGGAGGGCATCAAGCATGTTCTCCTCGCCGGTCATGTGCGCGATGCGGAGCAGGCGATCCGCACGCACCAGCTGGAGCGCTCGGGCCTTTACAAGGTCCACGGTCTGATTTGTGCCAATTCCGCCAAGAGCGGACACAGCATCCGCGGCATTCCGATCCTCGGCAACGTCGATGAGCTTTCCGATCTCGCCAAGCGGCTGGAGCGCTCGGGTACGCCTGTTGAGGCAATCCTGTCCGTCACACCCCGGCCACCGGCCGATTTCACCAAGGCTCTGACACAATCCGCCGCAGATCTCGGCATCCCGGTGAAGCGCGCCACGCCAAGGCCGCTTGATCTCAGCGAACCGGATTTTTCCGAACTTACCATCGACGATCTGCTTGGCCGTCCGCCAGTCAAGCTCGACACCAGCCGGATGAGCGACCTGATCAGCGGGCGCACCATTCTGGTGACCGGCGCCGGCGGCAGCATCGGGTCCGAGGTCGTCCGCCAGATCCTGAAATACAATCCCGCCCGGCTCGTGCTCCTGGAGAACTCCGAATTCGCGCTCTACAAGATCGATCAGGAAGTGCAGGGCAGGGCGCCCGAGCTCTCACGCAGCGCTGTGATCGCCGATGTCCGCGACCGCCAGCGGATCTTTGACGTCATCCAGTTTGAGAAACCAGCCATCATCTTCCACGCCGCTGCGCTGAAACACGTGCCGCTGGTCGAAGACAATCCGCTGGAAGCCATCCAGACCAACATCATCGGCACCCGGAACGTCGCAGATGCCGCCGTTGCTGCGAAGTCGGAAGGGTTCGTCCTGATTTCCACGGACAAGGCCGTCAAGCCAACCAGCATCATGGGGGCGACCAAACGGGCCGCGGAAGTCTACTGTCAGGCGCTCGATGTGTCCGGCACCTGCACCCGCTTCATCACCGTGCGCTTTGGCAATGTTCTGGGATCCAACGGCTCCGTCATTCCGCTCTTCCGCCAGCAGATTGAAGCGGGCGGGCCGGTGACCATCACGCACCCGGACATGCGCCGCTACTTCATGACCATCCCGGAAGCCTCCGAGCTGGTCCTGCAGGCGGCCGCCTTCAGCGTCGACAATTCCAACCAGCGCGGCCGGATCTATGTCCTCGACATGGGCGAACCGGTCAAGATCACCGATCTTGCCAAGATCCTGATCTCGCTCGCAGGCCTGAAGCCGGAGAAGGACATCGACCTTGCCTTTACGGGCCTTCGGCCTGGCGAAAAGCTGTTCGAGGAGCTGTTTGAGAGCAATGAGGAAAACCTGCCCTCTGGCGCGGACGGCGTGATCGTGGCAACCGCCAACCAGATGGAACTGAAGACGATCACCACCCTGGTCACGGACCTTCAGGCGGCTGCGTCAAACGGCGATGTGCCCTTAAGCGTTGCGCACCTCTCAACCATCGTTCCAACCCTGACCAACGACAAGCTGGAACGCAAACAAGCATAGTCCGCAAATTTCCCGATTACTGCGTCGCCTCCCTACACCTGCCGACAATTGCAGCGAGCACCAAAACTTAGTTTGCCGACTTAGGACTTCCGCGACGCCGTCCCCGTTTTCTGCTGTCAAACGCATGAAAAGTATTATCAAGAAACTCAGTCAATAATGACTTTATTTAGATGAAATATTCCGACCGAACACAAAAATATTGCAATACGATATTTTGACCCAAGAGACTGATATTGTTCGATTAAACACCAGAATATTTTCATTTTTCTTTGAATAAAAAACGATTTTATCGCATCGCAATATTTGAAATTTTTTTTTGCATTTTTCAATATTTTGAATCTGATTCCTAATTTGAATCTATTTTTAGAAAATTTTTCTGACTCCCTACTTTTTTTAACGTAAAGTAATTCCGGAAATGTATTAGGGGCTTCAGACGTTAATTAGTTCAAACAATGGTGGTTTTGACGCCCTCACTTCCTCAAAACACAAGCGGAAATACTGAATTCTTGGGGGCAACATGACTGCGATCTATCGTTTTTTTAATCCGTTAACCGGATCACATTACTTCGCATCCGGTGATGCGGAACGCGCCGCAATTGCAGCACAGAATCCTACTTGGCTGAACGAGGGTAAAGCGTTTGATGCGATCACAACTGCCGCAACAGGATTGGTTGGCGTTGAACGTTGGTTCAATCCGGAATCTGGCCGGTACTTGTTTACGGCAGATGATTTTGAGCAGTCCGTTCTGCCGACAACAGGTTGGGTCAAACAACTGGATGCCGCTTGGTATGTCAGTCGTGGCGAAAGTGCCGAACTCGGATACACCTCTGGTGTGTTTAGGTTGTTCGTGCCAGCGCTCAACGGGCACGTCTACTCGTCGAACCAAACAGAAATCAACATCCTAACAACAACGCTAAACGCAACAAACGAGGGCCAAGCCTACTTTATCAGCCCTACGGGTGGTGAGCCCGTCGTCAACACGATCGTACTAACCACGAACACCGACACACCTGATGCAGCTTCCCCATCACAAGATACATCTGGCACGACGGGAGACGATGCATATACCGGACGTTACGATCCGACCGGAAATGCGACAACCTACTCAAATGCTGATATTTTGTCCGGGAACACTGGTACAGATTCCATGACCGTTTTGGTCACCAGCACCGATGGCAATACTGTTGATTCCGTATCAACAGGTGTCGAGAATTTCTTTGTTACCAACCAGTCTACGTCAGCAAATGCATTCATTTGGAACTTTCAGAACATTCAAGGCGAGACCACAGTTACGGATTTAAGTTCAACGGGCACCGGCGGTAGCGTCAGCCGGTTCATCAATGTCGACAGCGGTGCGACCGCTGCCATGACGACAACATTGGGCCTCATGCAGGTACATTTCAGCGGCACCCGAACAGGCACCACAGATGCGTTTACGCTGGAACTCAACGGAGCGGGGTCCACGACGCAAGCTGCAACGTTCAGCACCACGGATGCTTCGGGAAACACAGACAGTTCCTTTGAAGTTGCCAACATCACGAGTTCCACAGCGGAATCCAATGTGTCACTCGGAAATGGCGGGATGACACTAACCACCGTCAACATATCCGGTGACGCCGCACTTACGCTGGCCGAGAATCAGAATTTCGCGGGCTTGACCACTGTCAATGCAAGCACCTTCACCGGGGCCCTCAACATCGATGCGTCGGGATCCACACAAACCGGTTTCTCGTTTACCGGCGGCAGCGCGAACGATCGCGTTTTGCTTGCGAACAACACTGTAAGCTCGGCCACCACGCTCAACGGCAACGGTGGGACCGATACTCTGGCGACGACGAATATCAACACGCTCACTGCGTCGACGGTCAATTCCGCGACAAACTTCGAGGTACTGGAAGATATTGGTGGAGCGAGGAGCTTTACAGCATCCAACTTCACCAGCATCAATTCCTTCCTCTTCAGTACCGCGGCGACGACCAACCGGGCGACCATGTCGGGTATTGAGAGCAGCGATTCAATCGCGATTTCCGCGGATATTACATATGGCGGAGATGAAGGTTTGCGCCTGACCGGGAATGCGGCTGGCACGACTGCAAATCTTGAACTCAGAGCAACCAGCGCAACCAATGGCGAAGTGGCGATCACAGCAAACAACAACAACAACGATGTGTCAGCAATCGGCCTGGAAACAAATGTCTCGACACTCAATCTGAGCAGCACGCTTGAATCGGGAACCCAAACAAACGCGAACCTGATCAAGGGTACATCGACAACCGACAATTCATACGGCATCGAAAACACCAACGTGGCGAATGTAAATATCTCTGGGTCACACGCATTGACGATCAATGCAGAAGCCGGCACGTCGCTTGCCAATGGACAGCAAGTCTACGGCTTCTCGTCCGGGGTGAATGCAGATGCCAGCAGCTTTACAGGCGTTTTGCGGATCGCCGGTTCCGCCAGCGCCGATACGATCCAGGGCGGTTCGGGAGCAGACATTATCTATGGTCTGGGCGGTGCCGACGTCTTGACGGGGAACGGCGGAGCGGATCAGTTCCGACACGCGCATTACAACAACTCCGTGGACCGGATCACCGACTTTACCGTTGGTACCGACAAGATCGGCCTGAACCAGATCGATTTTGGCAACACCACTGCCACACAGGCTGGTGCGACCCTCAGCACTGCGGACTACATCACCAATGTCTCGAGCATCACCACGATCGGCGGCGGAGCTGCCAACACGGTGATTGAACTGCAGACATCCCAATCGACGAGCGACATGACCAACAACACCGGGTCCGCTGTCGCAGCCTATGTCCTTGTCCACAACTCGACGACCGGCAGAGGCGAACTGTGGTACGACACTGACTGGAGCACCACCGCAAACAGGGATCAACTGTATACATTCGACACAGTCACCTCGCTCGCCGGCATCCAGGCTTTCAGCAATACGGACTTCGTAGAATACAGCTTCTAGGAAGGCTTAGGCCCGGCTCGTTGCCGCTTGCAAAGGCGGCGACGGCTTTGTCCTTTGACTACGCTTAACTGCGCTATTGATGCAGGAGAGTCGGGCCGGCTTAACAGATGACAATGGTGATTGCCGCTCGGGCGAAAAAAGGAAACATAATTAAAGAAAATCATCAGCCATCTGGCCCGGAGGCCAGAATGGCTAAGGAAACGTTCGTCTAATCAATCCTATCAGACGAAGTCGACATAGTAGGCGACGCCTTCATCATTGAACTGCGGGAGATTGGTGTTAATGCTCTCGCGTTCTTCTGGGTTTGCGGTATAGACGTGCCCGCCGGTTTCCGTGTTGAAGAACCGGAACAGCTCGGTGTTGGAGCCATTGTCTTCCGCAAAAGCGTAGTAGGCAATGCCTTCATAATTGAGTGACGGGCTGTTTTCGATAAGGTTCAACCGCTCATCCGCGCTCGCTGTGTAGAAATGCGTGCCTGAGTCCGTGTTGAAGAACCGGTAAACGGCGATGCCTGTGTCGGCGTTGGCGTCGGTGCTGAACACAGCGCCTTCGAAGCTCATTGCCTCATTGTTGGCGATCACATAGTCCTTTTCCTCCGCACTTGCCGTGAAGAAATGTGTGCCAGTTTCGGTGTTGAAGAAGCGGAAGATTTCCGAAGTGCCCGTGTCCGAGACTGGATCACAGCTGTAGTCCGCAATTGCAAACAGGCCGTCTTCGAACTTCACAAACTCAATATCCCGCAAAAGATCCCGTTCACCGAAGTCGCCGACAGCAATAAGATCGTTGCAATCATCGACAAAGACATCGTTGACCGACCCTTGGGCATAGTAGATATCGTTGCCCGCGCCGCCGACCACATAGGAGGCAAGGCCCGTGTCATAGAGTTTGTCGTGGCCGTCGGTTCCAGCTTGCTGGTTCAAGATCCGCAGGCCGCCTTCATTCGGTAGAACAATGATCGTGCCGCCGGTTACGCCATCAAGACCAAGCTGCGTTTCGAACGTTCCGTCGTTATCCAGGTCCATCTCAAGGGTCGACCCGGTGCCGTTGGCTGTCAGCTTGACTTGGTTCGCATTCGAGATGCCGCCGATATCGATTTTCTCGCCGTATTCGTAGTCGGTGATCTTTTCACCAGCGGCGATATCGCCGTCCAAGAACACGAAAGTGTCGTCGCCTTCACCACCCGTCAGCGTATCGGCATCGGCACCTCCGCGCAGCGTATCGTTGCCGGTTCCGCCGTTCAGCGTATCTGCTCCTTCTTCACCGGCCAGGTAGTCATTGTCCGCACCGCCGTTCAAGGTGTCGTTGCCAATGCCGCCATGAAGCTCGTCATCACCGGCATCGCCATTCAGTGTGTCGTTGCCACGGCCACCGCCGATCAGATCCGGCCCGTCGCCACCATTCAACGTGTCGTCGCCATCACCGCCGATGATCGTGTCGGCTCCGGCTGCGGCAAAGACAACATCATTGCCCGCAAGTGCAAAAATGATGTCGAGACCATCCGTGCCTTCATGGAAGCCGATGTCTTCCAGATCGATCATCGTCGCCTCGGTCACCTCCGGTTCGACATATGTCACGCTGGTTTGTGCGGCCTGTTTGATTTTGATCGTTGTTGTCGGGGTCGTGCAGCAATTGGCATCGACCTGAAGCTGGCCGCGCTTGTCTCCATCAAGAATGATCGTGCGGTCAACAGTCCCGTCTTTGTCGAGGTCAAGCTTAAGCCGCGTCTGATTGTTGGTGGCGTCATATTCAAGCGTGACGTTTCTCGGTCCGAGCCGCACACCCGTGATGTCGATCTCTTCTTCGAACTCGTAATCGGTGATCCGGTCACCATCATCGAGCGTCTCTCTATTGAAGTCGTTCGGGTAGTCTGTGTGGAATGAGAACTGGTCTTTACCTGCCCCACCCGTCAGAACATCTGCACCTTTTGTGCCGGATACATAATCGTCTTCGTCTGTTGGTGTATTTGTGTTCGGCATTTTCTCCTCCTATGTTTGGAATACAATAGGAGAGTACACGAATACCGGTATTATTCTGTGCTTTGGATCACGAATTTACTTAACGGAATATTCGTAGTTTTCGCAGGAGCAATGGCTGTGAATAGATGGCTCTCGCCCCTTTTTGCAGCTCATCATCCCGGGCGCCGCAAAGCGGCCGCCCAAAGCTTGGAACATGATACGGCCCACGCTCAGGGCCGGAGAGGCAGGCTGGTAGGAATGCAGGCCATGGGCCGGATTGGCCGCGGCAGGTCACAAGGCCTGGCCAGCCGCGATACGCCGCTTGAGTGAGCCACTCGAAAGGCGCCCCAACCGGAACGGGCTTATGCTCCGGATTGTTCAGACAAGCTGAAGAGACCAAGCGCGGCGACCGTTGGGGCGTCCTTGATGTCGCCTGAGCGGATCATGTTGGTGATCTCTGCGCGGGTGAATGCAGCCGTTTCCATATCCTGCTCGGTATTCTCGCGGCTGGCCTCGCCGAGCGTCAGCCCTTCGGCGAGATAGACGTCAAATCCCTGATTGGAAAAGCCATAGGCTTCGAAGAGATGGCCAAGCTTCGTCAGGGACGTGGCCTTGAAACCGGTTTCCTCTTCCAATTCGCCAAGCGCCACCTGTTCAAGATCCGCGCTCTGTACGCTCTCCCAGGATCCTTGCGGAAACTCCCAATACCGGCCGCCAACCGGGTAGCGGTATTGCTCAACAAGCTGAAACCGGCCATCGTCATGCCGAGGGATGATCAGCGCGAAATCCGGCTTGTCGACAACGCCATAGATGCCGTCCGATCCATCCGGAAACCGCACCGCGTCCACGTGAACCTGCATCCACCGGTTCTTGTAGACGGTCTTGCGGGAAAGCTTGCGGATCATGCTCATGTGCAAATCCAAGTGCTGCAGCGGCGATCATCAGACGGGCGGGTCCCTAGCAACGTTCGACGCGGCTTTAAGCCGCCGCCCCGGTAATTCGCTGCATGAGTTTTTCGGCAGTGACCTCCAGCGCAAACTTGTCATCGAACAAGACCCGGGCTGCCTGTCCGTATTGACCGGCCAGCTGTCTGTCCGTCAGCAGCTGGCCCAGGGCATCCGCCAGCATTTCCGGCTGGCGCGGCGGCACAAGACGCCCCGTCTTGCCATCCAGGATCGCTTCCCGGCACCCATCCGCATCGGTGGAGACGATCGGCATGCCAAAGGCCATGGCGTTCAACAGTGCAAGCGGCAGACATTCCATAGTCGAAGACTGCACATAGACTGAGGCACCTGCATAGTGCGCCGCCAGCTCATCCGGCGGCAGGTTCGGGATCAACTGAACACTGCCGCGCAGGTCGTCCTGAAGCACGCGAACCAGCAGATCCCGGCTCAGCGCATTCATCGCCGGCGAATGCGCCCCGATGATGTGAAGTTCCGCGTCCAAGGGGATCCAGCCGTTTTTCCGGCCAAGCGCAAAGGCTTCAATCAGGCTACGGGTGCCCTTGCGCGGGCCCGTCGACTGGACCGACAAGATCACCGGCTTGCCGCCGGCAGCATCTGTTTCGGCAAACCCATCGGGGCGGCCGCATGTCTTGTCGAAGCCGCTCCAATAAAAGACTTCGCCGTCATAACCCTCGTCCGCCCATTTCTGGCGTGTTGCGTCCGAGCCGAAAAGGAACGTCAGATTGCCCGCCTTGGACCGCGCTTCCAACCGCGCCAGCATTTTGCCAGACCGCATAACAAGCGAAGGTTCATAGGTTTCGTGAATGTACCAGAAGGCCGGGCCGGACCATTTTTCAAGAAGCGGCAGCGCCAACGGCCAGCTGGCGAAAGAATTGATCAAGAGTGGGCCCTTGCCGGAAATTTTGGACCTGTAGCGCCACAACCGGAGCCGGGCACCAGTACCCCCAGCCACACGCGAGGACAGCGACAGTAGAGGTTTCATGAAGCTCGGAATTCGCGGATCGTTTGACAGCCGCTGAAGAAAATTGCCGGCCCGGCGCAGCAATCGGGACAACCGTCCGTCGGTCACGACCGGACTGTTCATTTTGGCGTAGTCATCGATCAGTGGACCATCACCGAGGCTGATTACCTTGGTTGCTGCTCCCATCCGATGAAGTGCGGAGGCAACGTCCCTCAGAAGTACGGGAGCACCGGTCCGGCTGAGCTCATGGCTGATCAAGGTTAGGACAGGTTTCTTTCGCTCTGCACCCGGAGACCGGGACAACAAAGGAGCTGCAGCACCGGAACTGTCAGAAGCCCTCTTCGCATTTAAGATGTCCGGATCGTACATCAGGCTTGCCACTGCCTTTTCTAGGTGCGGCGGCCAGGGTACGACGGCAAGTGAATAACAATCGCGGTCAATAGCCGGAGCTATCGGATTAGCCGGCGGGTTTTCAGCAGCGCTTTTCAGGTATTTCCAAATAATATTCGCAACTTCGTTCGTGATCAGATCGTCGCTTTCGCCGATCGTATTTGTGGCATGGACCCGGTACGCATAGAGCCTGTCACGGATCAGCACCGGTTCTTCTACCGCGCTCGCCCGTAGCATAAAATCGAGATCGTGCGCATAACGGTAATTCTCAAAAACACCGATGTCTTCCATCAACGAGCGGTGAAAAACAAAGTTTCCGGTCGACACACCTATGTTGTAACGCAACAGCAGTGACGAGATGTTCGGCGCTTGGTCCAGCTCCTGCATTTTCAGGTCGGAATACCAATGCCGCCAACGGTGATCGGCCGGCAAGGGCTTCCCGTCATCGTCGATTGGGTCCACATACGTGCAGACAAACCTAGCCTTGTGTGCCATGGCCGTTTCGACACACCGGCGAATCCGGCCGGGGAGGAAATAGTCGTCCGAATTCAGGATCGCGAGATACTCACCCGTGGCTTTCGCAAGCCCTTCATTGATTGTGTAATGGGCGCCCTTGTTCTCCCGGCCGCTCATATGGATTGTGAGGCCATCTTCGGTCTCCAGCCCGTCGACCGTCCGTTTCAAAACATCAAGGCTGTCATCCTTCGAGCCATCGTCAATGACGATGATTTCCAGGGGACGCCAATCCTGCTTCACAATCGACATCAAGGCTTCGGCCACATAATGCGCGTGATTGTAGACCGGCATCACAACCGAAACCAAGGGAGTGGCAGAGGTGGATTTCGTCATTGATCAGCTGGGTCCAGCAGGGTCGAAAATAGGGTGGAAGACTGGCGCAGATCAGACAGCATGCGCGCATATCCTTCAGGGAACGTCAGGCTAGGTTGCCAATTCAGAACAGACCGTGCTTTTGAGATATCAAGGACGCTGACCGGAATGTCGAAACTGCGGCCGTCCTGATAGGTCACGATAGGCTCCAGGTCCAGGTCATTGCGCAGGACGTCCAGGATCTCATTCAAGGAGACGCCTGCCCCGCTGCCTATGTTGAACACCGGTTGGCCTGCTGCTGAGATTGCATCTTCCGGTGCATCGGTCAGAGCAACCATGGCGGCGGCCAGATCCGCGATATGGATGTAATCGCGCACCACGCTGCCATCGCCCCAGATGGAAATCGGCTTTCCATCGAGCGCCTGAAAGATAAACGTGCTGGCCGCGCCCTGGCGTTTTGCCGGGTTCTGGCCTGCACCATAAGGATTTGAGATCCGCGCGATCCGGCAGTCGACATCATGCGACTTGCGGTAATAACCAAGATAGATCTCCGCAGCCGCTTTCGACGCGCCGTAGGCGTTGGTCGGATTGAACGGATGCTCTTCATCCACTGGCGTGCGGGTGATCGGTCCGTAGACCGTTCCGCCGGACGAGGAAAAGATCACCTTGGTATTGATCCCGGCCGCCTTGCGGGCACGCAGGATTTCCAAAAGGGAAACCATCTCACGTAGGTTCGCATCAAGATCCGTAACCGGATCGGCATCCGCTGTCGCCGGAATCGTCGTCCAGGCGTAATGGTGAATCGCATCGACACCGTCGACCAGCCTCATCCAGTCGACCGGGCTCTCACCCACCTTGCGGAATTCGGCCGGCAACACCGTGCGCATGTCGTCTGACGGTTCGACGACATCAGCAAGGATCACGGTATCTCCGCGCTGGTGCAAGGCCAGCGCAACGTGGCGGCCGATAAACCCGCACCCGCCGAGGATCAGGTGCACACTCATCGCTGAACCTCAGGCAAATGGGTTGTGGCGTAACCAAATCCTGCCTGTTCAACAGCAAACGGCATGACACGTTCGATGGCATGCAAGAGCGTACCGTCTTCCGGCAACGGCTCAAGCGGGTAATCCTCCCAGCGGAGGCGAAGATCAAACAACGGCTTCAGCGCATCGCGGCGGGCCCAAAACATCGTTCCCACGGGCCATTCAAAGGAATTCGGCAATGGCAGAGTCCGACCCATTTTTCTCGCAAGATCTTCACCAATCTCAAAGTTCTTGTCCCAGCCGACCAGATGCGGATCTTCAGGGAACACCAAACCAAGTTCTGGATCGGCTTGAAAGGCCGCAAGACAGGCATCCGCCGCCGCATTTTGCCCACCGATAAGATGTTCCCAAAGAAAGTTGCGCCATGTATCTCCCATGGCCGCGTCCACATGCGGGGATTTCTTGCCGTGGACATGACCGATTACATCGTATTGTTGCAAAAGATTTTGGTCGAGCCCGCTCAGGAACGGGCCAATATCCCGCCCGGCATTCCGCACTACCTCTACCGAGACCGTTCCGGCCAGGTCGGCATTCGACAAAGCCTGCATTGAGTAATCTGCCCGCTGCTCATCAGGCACCGTAATGACAACATCGACCTTGCTGGCGTTCTTCTGAAGCCGATCCAGAAAATCATCAATCAGATCGACATAATAAAAATGCCCATGCAACAGGGTTTTAAGTTCCGCCGGTTCGGGTTTTTTCCCCGGAAGCGAAATAACGTTATGGGTCCAGCGGCCGCTTTTCTTACCGTTCTCAAGCCAGTCTGCCAGAGGATCTCGAGGGTTGTCAGGGCCCATTTGGTCTTCGAAGTAGATCAGTGGATTAAACCCGACGAGAGGTCTTCGCAGATCGGTCGGTATAAACTTTGCCCCGACAGCCCGGGAAACGCGGGACCGCAAGAGATACGTATGCAAAAAATCCTGAGGATATTTGTCTGCGGAATTGCTACCGCCAAAAACATCGTCCCTAAATGCAGGAGGCTCTGCGCCGCGGATCAGCTGATAATCTTTGTCGATCAGTTCAGCATCTTGCATTGCTTGCACGCCGATCTGGATGAGTTTTTCGGCGTATGCGCCTAAATCCAAATGGCTCTGCGCCAGATCCTTGCAGCTTCTTGAAGTAGACTCATAGATATCTGTGTCATCGGCAAGGCGATGCATTGATGCGATTAGCGCGTCGAGATCAAGATACGGCGAGACAAGACCTGCAGTCGTTGGTTCAGAAGACAATACATCCGCAATACTGCTGCCGCTTTCAAAACAAAGTACGGGTTTGCCAGCACGCGCGGCGGAGACCGCTATTCTCGACATCGCATCGATCGGGGCTGTCAGGACGAAAGCATCGGCCAGCTTTATACCCGTTTCAATTGCTGTGCCTGCGCTTACGATCCGGCAACGGTCTTCAAGTCCACCTCTCCGGATTTGCTCTGCAACCATTGCAGAATAAGCACTTCCGACATCGGCCGGCCTGTCCGTGAGCCAGACGAACTTCAGCTGTCGTCCTCCCGGCGTGGTCGTACCTGCCTTCACGGCTAAAGCCAGGAATGTTTCAATTCCAGATTGAAGCTCAAGATCACCAGAACCAATGACAATAAAATCATTGCTTTCCGTCCCTGCACGGATGCGGGCTTGCAACGCGGGTTCTGCAGCCGGTTGCTGCCCATCCGGGTTTTCAAGAGCCGGAAGGGCGAGAATGTCCTTCTGGCGGCGCGACAGATAAGGATGCTCGACCTCAAAAGACGCGGCTACGGTTTTGGATGGGAATACAAGCCGGTGCGCCCAAGGCAAGAATTCATATGCACTTCCGAACGGACGAACAGAAGATGAGAATTGATCAACGAGCTGCACAACACCCAGACCAGCTGCTGCCAGTCCTCGGACATTTATCCGGCTTTTCAAAGATGAGACAATCGCAAACTCAGGATGGAACTCCGTGACAATACGCGCCAGAACCTCGTTCCGGTCCACAGCTTGCATGTCCTCCTCTTTAGGAAGCTCGACGACCGTAACTTCATTATTTGTGAAAGTCTTTGCCTGTTTGTCGTCTGGCTGAAGCAAAACGATGACGTCTTTCACCGCGTTCAATTCTTTCACAAGGTTAAGCGCAAAATCCATTTCTGCCGCTGAAAGCTCTGGTTCGATGAGCAGCAATATCCGGGCTCTTCCCGTGTTCGGCACAGCCGGGAGTGTCATCCGTTTTGCAGGTGCCACACAGTTGCGGCCTTCTGCCTGGCCATACAGGACAAAATGACGAAGGAGTCCGAATCCAGTTTTGGCAACATCCGGATTGCGACGGGCATAATAGTCTGGATCAAAGAACAGAGAGGGGGCCTGACGCTGATCTTCCCCAGTCTGCAAATAATGTTCGAGTGGATCTTGCCCTGCGGATATTGCCTGATCTGTCAGCGCATAGAAGGTCTCATCAAACAGCCCGCTGACGCGTATCGCTTCGATCGCCGGATCAGTTTCGATGTTCGGCACCCCGACCAGTTTTCCGAAGATCTTTGACTGAAGGCGCTTGCCCGCCCGGAGCGCAAGCTCCTTGTAATTTGCGTTGATGGTGCCGGACTGTATGAGGTTGGCAAACTGGCGTTTGAGGATGGCGCGATCCTGAAGCGCCTGCGGATTACCGGCATTGTAAAGCAAGTTCAACGCGTCGTTGATTTCCTGGAGATCAAGACTGATTGAACCGCCGGTGTTGATAGCGAGCCGGTCCCACTTCAGAGCCTTTGGCTTCAAACCTTGTTGCTCCTGCAACAGAGCATCCCGGTCCCGAGTCATGGCACCCAATTGAAGATTGGTCTCATGCAGCCGGTCGAGGATGTCCTCGCCCCAGCGCTGCTTGTCATCCAGGCGGATGGCACGGATATGGGCATCGCCCAAAAGCGAGAAGTAACCCCGCACCGTTGCGACAGTGTCGTCATCATTGGCACTGCTGAACAACAACGCGAGCAGCGGATCAAGCTTTTCCAATGGCTGGCTGCCGGTGTACGCCACGCCAAGGCCATTGGAATGCAGGAATTCGAAAGTCGGGCATTTGGCCTTGATTTCCTGGAAATACTGCCAGACCCCAAAATCTTCGCGGTACACATTGGTATCGTGGAAAAGAACGATACAACGGTCGCTCATCTTCGGCAGGTAGGTCTCGAAATCTTCGCGCACGGCTTCATAGGTATGCAGACCATCAATGTGCAGGAGATCGACACTGCTGTCGTCAATATGGGCCAAGCCGTCAGCAAAGCTCATACGTAGAAGACGCGAGAAATGGCCGAACCTCGGATCGTGCCAGGATTTCAGATCCGCATAAACATCTTCCCCATAAAGACCGGCTTGCTCGTCGCCGAACCAGTGATCAATGCCGAAACACTCGGTGTTCAACTGATACTTCATAACTGATTGTGCAAAGGTGCAGTAAGAATTGCCGGTGTGAACACCGAGTTCAACAAAGCGGCGCGGTTCGGACACCGCCATAATCCAGGCAGCAAACGGCAGATGTCCGGCCCAGGAATCCGGAAACACCAACCGTTCCGGGATTGTCAGGGCCGGGTCCAGTCCTCGTTTGCTGGCACAGATAGCCTGCCAAAGTGTTGTGCTGCCTTCGGAAGAAGATCCGGCCGGTTTTGTCATTGTGTTGCTCAAGTTCCACGCGCTCTGAAAATCCGTGCAAACCACAGCACAGCTTAAGATCTCATGCGCTTTTAAAGACTAATCGCCGGGATTGCCATTGGCTGTGACCAAAGAAATATCCAGCATCGGAATTCCCATAAGCCCACTAACGGTCTGGCTTGAGTGCGATTTGAAGATCAATGCATCATGCATCCAGTGATGCTGCACGTGGTCTTCCTGGGTTCCGTCCGCCACAGCAACGGCGATCACGTAAGATCCTTTTGGCAAGACCGGCATCGGGAAGCGAAACTTCGCAGAGAAGGTTGTGCCGGCCTTGATACTGACACTTGACGTGCCGTTTTCCTGAGACGTGGTTAGGTATGTGTTGTCGCCAAAGAGCGCCTGGCCGAGCCGGTCCTTGATATAGAAGCCAACGATCGGTTGATCCAGATCCTTTTCCGCCTTGATTTCGCAGGACAGGATCGTCTCTTCACCACCGATGATCCAGCGGTATGGCTTGCCTTGCGGGTCGGTAAACCGAACATCGGTTATCCGGGCGCCCCCCGCACCAAAATCGCCACCGTTGTTCTCCTTGAAGGCAAAAACCTCCAGATCGTTGCGCAAATTGCTGGCATTCACCCAGCCGCTACGGCTGTCAATCCAGTCTTCCGGAGGCACAATCAGCCTGTCGTCCGAGGCAGAAGCGTTTTTTTCATCGCCTGTTGCACCGCTGTCAGCTTCCTCGGACGGTTGAGCATCATCCTGGAACATTTCGCCGAAATAGAGTTCGCAGACCGCCTTGGCGCTGCCTTCCGCCTTGAGTTCACCGCCATCCAGCCAGATCGCCCTGTCACAAAGACCAATGACGGCCGCAGTATCGTGGCTAACAAAGAGGATCGTGCCGTTTTCGCGAAATTTTCTCAAATACCGCATGCATTTCTGGCCGAAAGCGGCGTCACCTACCGCCAAAGCTTCATCAATCACCAGAATGTCGGCGTCGACATGGGCAATAACTGCAAACGCCAAACGCACGAACATTCCGCTGGAATATGTCTTAACAGGCTGTTCAATAAACTGGCCAATATCAGCAAAGGCGACAATATCTTCGAACCGATCATCGATTTCTGCCTTGCTCAGCCCGTACAAAGCGGCGTTAAGATAGACATTTTCCCGGCCGGTGAAATCGGGGTTGAAACCTGCGCCGAGCTCCAGAAGAGCGGCCACCCGACCATGAATATTGACGTTGCCTTCGGTCGGCGTCAGCGTGCCGCAGATCAATTGCAACAGCGTTGATTTTCCAGAACCGTTGCGGCCGATGATGCCGACTGCCTCCCCCTTGGCGACGTTGAAAGACACGCTTTCCAGTGCAGTGAAGCGCGTATGATACTTGCGCTTACCAAAGCTGACCAACTCGGCAAGCCGGTGGATCTGGCGAGTGTACAGACGGAACTTTTTCGTCAGTCCGGAGACTTCGATGACGTTTTGTTTTTTGGTGTCAGAGGACATCGGAAAATCCTCGTCTCATGCGCTGGAACGCGGCAAAACCGGCGGCAGCGACGCCAAGCGAAACAACATAATAAATGGCAAGCCCCGTCCAATCCGGCGCCGTGCCGGTGAAGACCACGTGGCGGGACTGCTCAATGATGAAGGTCAGCGGATTGAACATAAATATCGGCCAAAGATGGTCCGGCAGCATCGAGAGCGGATAGAAAACAGGCGACATAAACAGCAGAACGGTCGCCGCAAGGCCCATAAGCTGGCCGATATCGCGAAGATACACCGATGCGCCTGCAATCAACCACGAAATGCCACACAACAGAATTGTAAACGGGAGTATGATAACCGGCAGCCAGAGAGTGCCAATTGATATTGACCCGGTCACAAACAGCTTAAACGCCAGGAAAATAAACAATCCGACGAAGTACTGAAGCAGTGCGGTAGAAACGACCATTACCGGAAAAATCTCAAGCGGAAAGACCAGACGCTTCACCATATTGGCGTTAGAGACAATGATGCTCGGCGCCCGGGTAATGACCTCCGAAATAAAACTGTGCGTGATCAATCCGATAAAAAGGGTCAACGCAAATCCAAGAGTACCGTCGGTTGCCGGCGCCCCCTTGGCCGCCCATCGCATTTGGAAGACCGTACCGAACATGAAAGTGAAGATGGCCAGCATCAGGAGCGGAACAAAGAACGTCCACGCGAGCCCCATGACGGAACCGCGGTAACGGCCCAGCATGTCCCTTTGGAACAGTGGTGCAGCAATATTCATATATTGATTGAATTTGCTTGCTGGTGTGGTCTTGCCTGCCAAGGTCATTCACCAGTTCCTGGAGATTTTTTTATCAGTTTCATTCGGACTGTTTTCGTAGTTTATGCGGGTTCTGCGCGGAATACGGTATCAATCGGAAGATCTCAAGTATGTTCCGATGGCACGACCCGTTTCCGGCTATGGCGCAGCCACTAGATTTGCAAAATGGCGGAAGCATGTTGCCATCCGCCATTCTTGAAAGTCTGTCTGTTGGCCCGGATTACTTCACCAGTCCAAGGCGTGTTCCGGAGTAGACCTTGTTGCGGAGCGGGCCCCACCACCAGTCGTTTTCCAGATACCACTTGATGGTCTTCTCAATGCCAGTATCGAAGTTTTCTTCCGCGCGCCAGCCAAGTTCGGTTTCCAGTTTGGTCGCATCGATCGCATAGCGCGCATCGTGGCCCGGGCGGTCTTCGACGTAGGTGATCAGGCGTTCGTGCGGCGCGGTCTTTGGGCTGTGCTTGTCGAGGATCGCGCAAATCGTCTTGACCACGTCGAGATTGGTGCGCTCGTTGCGCCCGCCAACATTGTATTTCTCGCCAAGACGACCCTTGGAGACGATCGTGTAAAGCGCCTTTGCGTGATCATCAACATAGAGCCAGTCGCGCACATTCATGCCCGTGCCGTAGATCGGCAGCGGCTTACCGTCGAGCGCGTTCAGGATCATCAGCGGAATGAGTTTTTCCGGGAAGTGATACGGGCCGTAATTGTTGGAGCAGTTGGAGAGGACCACCGGAAGGCCATAGGTCCGATGCCAGGCGATCGCCAAATGATCACTCGCGGCCTTGGAGGCAGAGTAGGGTGAGGACGGATCGTATGGGGTGGTTTCCTTGAAGAGGCCATCGTCGCCGAGCGATCCGTAGACTTCATCGGTGGAGACGTGCAGGAAGCGGAAGGTGTCTTTCTTTTCGCCTTCCAGGCTGTTCCAGTAGGCGCGCGCGGCTTCTAGCATCGCCATTGTGCCGACCACGTTGGTCTGAACGAACTCGGCAGCGCCGGTGATCGAGCGATCCACATGGCTTTCGGCCGCAAGATGCATGATGTAGTCCGGCTGGAACTCGGCCACCGCCTGGATCATCTCCGGCCCGGCGCAGATGTCTTCCTTCAGGAACTTGTGGTTCGGCGCATTGTCGACCTCACGCAAGGAATCCAGATTGCCGGCATAGGTCAGCTTGTCGATGGTCAGGACCTCAGCCCCGACATTGCGGACAAGATGGCGGACCACTGCGGATCCGATGAAGCCGGCACCGCCGGTGACAATTACACGCGTCATGATTTTACCTGAAACCCTTAAATCTCGATGGTGGCTTTAAAGCGCAGTCGTTCCGTCATCCGCAACCTTCTTGAGATATTTGCCGTAGGCTGTCTTCTGGAACATCTCGGCGAATTTCAAAAGCTCGTCCTTTGTCATCCAGCCGTTGAGATAGGAGATCTCCTCAATACAAGCGACGTTAAGACCCTGCCGCTTCTGGATGGTGCGCACGAACTCGCCCGCTTCCAGAAGGCTGTCATGGGTGCCGGTGTCGAGCCAGGCGTAGCCACGGGACATACGCTCCACGAAGAGATTGCCCGCTTCCATGTAGATCCGGTTGAGATCGGTGATCTCGTATTCCCCGCGCGCCGACGGCTTCAGGTTCTTGGCGTAGTCCACGACCTTGTTGTCGTAGAAATAAAGACCCGTCACCGCGAGCCGCGACTTCGGCTGGGCCGGCTTTTCTTCCAGCGAGATTGCCCGACCTTCTGAATCAAGTTCCGCCACGCCGTAGCGCTCCGGATCGTCGACTTCATAGGCAAAGACTGTAGCGCCTTCGGTGCGGCTGGTGGCGCGATCGAGCAAAGTGGTCAGGCCGGCACCATAATAGATGTTGTCGCCGAGGATCAGCGCCACATCATCATCGCCAATGAATTCTTCGCCGAGCGTGAAGGCCTGCGCCAGTCCATCCGGGCTCGGCTGGATTTTATAAGAGATCTTAAGGCCCAGCTGGCTGCCATCACCGAAAAGGCGCTTATAGCTGTCGATGAACTCCGGCGAGGAGATGATCAAGATCTCGCGGATCTTGGCGAGCATCAGAACCGACAGCGGATAATAGATCATCGGCTTGTCGTAAATGGTCATCAGCTGTTTGTTGACCGCGAGCGTTGCCGGATGAAGCCGGGTGCCGGACCCGCCTGCGAGAATAATACCCTTCATCACGATAAACCTTCTTGTTCGTCGCCCATCAGTTCCTCAACGGTGCTGGCCAAGGCGGCGCGCCATTGACAGGGCTCAATGCCAAAATCTTGGGTCAGCCTGGACGTGTCCAACGCGGAATTCGCCGGGCGTTTGGCTGGTGTCGGATAGTCCTTGGTCGGGATCGGAGCGACGGCTGGAACAGCCAGGCCACGCGCCTCTAGGAGACGGAAGATTTCCGAGGCAAAGCCGAACCAGGTCACAGCCTCATCGCCGCAGTAATGGTAGACTCCGCTTGGTGCGTCTTTTTCCTTGAGCTGGCGCAGGATGATCGCCTGAGCGGCCCGGGCAATGTCAGGTGCTGCGGTCGGGCAACCGGTCTGATCGTCCACCACACTGAGTTGCGGCCGGTCGGCCAGGCGGATCATCGTCTTGACGAAGTTGGCGCCAATTGCGGAAAACACCCAGGCGGTGCGCAGGATCACATGTCGGCAGCCTGAGGACTGGATCGCAAGTTCCCCGGCCGCTTTCGACGCGCCATAGACACCTTGCGGGTCAATCGGATCTGTCTCGACGTAGCGGCCGGTCTTGCCGCCATCAAAGACATAGTCCGTGGAGATATGAACCAGCGGAATGTCGAGCTCTTTTGCAGCCTCTGCAAAGGCGGCCGCGGCCAGACCGTTGACCTTGAACGCGGTCAAAAGATCGTCTTCGGCCTTGTCGACCGCTGTATAGGCACCGGAGCTGATGATCGCATCAAACCCGCCAGCACGGACATAACCGCTGATCTGATCGGCGGAGCTGAGATCGAGTTCAGAGCGGGAGGGCAAGACCAATTCAGTGCCGTCCGGCCAATCCAGCTTGGCCAAAGAGCCGCCAACCTGGCCCGTTCCGCCCGTGATCAAAATTCTCGTCATGATCTTACGGCTCGATCTCGACAAGGGTCATCGGAGTGCCGTCGTAGTCGAACGGAGAGTCGAAGTCGGCAAGCCCTGGATGCTTCGTGTCCTTGCCGCTGAGGATCGGCTCGGCTCCATCAGCGAGCGGCCAGTCGATGCCGATATCGGCATCACTCCACATCAGCCCAGCATCGTTGTGCGGGGCATAGTAGTTGGAGACCTTGTAGGTCACCTCGGTGTTATCTTCCAGCGTCACGAAACCGTGGGCATAACCAGCGGGAACCAGCAACTGATCGCCGTTTTCCGCAGACAGTTCCACGCCAATCCATTTGCCATAGGTCGGCGAGCCCTTGCGGATGTCGACGGCGACATCAAAGATCTTGCCCCGGATGCAGCGCACAAGCTTGTCTTGCGCAAAGGGTGGCGTCTGGAAATGAAGGCCGCGCAGTGTCCCGGTCGGCACGGACAGCGAGTGATTGTCCTGAACGAAGTCACAGGCAATCCCGAGCGGCTCCAGCTTTTGCTTGTTGTAGCTTTCGGTAAACCAGCCACGATCGTCACCAAAACGGCGTGGATGAATGAGTGTGACGTTTCCGCTCATATCTAAAGGTCGCTCACCTGAATTGGGATATTCAAAAGGCCATTGGGACAAGATGTGCTAGTGTCCGGTGTCTACCAACCGAATAAACCAACTATTATGAGCCTTCGGTGATCATCGGATTTTGCGGCCATCGCATACGATGATCACGGGGTGAGGTCAACGAATTTCGCGGTTTCCGTCAACCGAATGCGGGATTCGCCATTTTGTTTTTACTCAACAACGGCCGCCGACACTAATTGTCTCGTGGCGCTTAAGCCAGATCAACGTAATAGGCGACGCCCTCATACGTGTAATGGCCAAGGGTCGCGATGGTGTTGTCGCGTTCGGTTTCCGAAGTCGTATAAAAATGCGACCCGTTCTGGGTATTCAGAAACCGGTAAAGAGCTGTGCCGCCGCCATCAGCTGTCAGGCTGGCATAGTAGACAATGCCCTCATCTACGAATTGCGGCAGGTTATTGCGAATGTTCGCCGCTTCGTCAGCACTAGCTGTGTAAAAATGTATACCGTTTGAGTTATTATAGAACCGATAAACTGCCGCACCGCCGCCCGTTTCTGTCGCGTTTGAATCAAATGCATTGCCCTCATAGGTCATAGTCGGAGTGTTGGTGATGACCGAATTGCGCTCTTCAATGCTGGTAGTGAAGAAGTGCGAGCCCGTCAGCGTGTTGTAAAATCGATAGATTTGATAAGGGCTACCATCTGCATCGGCGGTATCGACAGGCAGAGTGACAAAGGTTTCCGAACCGGAATCGGAAACAGATGTATCGATCGTCGGTGTTCCGCCCGGATCTGTGGCGTGCCCGAACCAGACATGCGCAACGCCCTTGTGCATGCCGATACCAATCGCAAGCCAATCCTGCAGCCAAGGCGATTGATTGGTGATGACATCATTGTGCCCGGAGGATGATTGCCAATTCGCCAAAGCGTTGGCAGCCGTCATGATCGTGTTGGTCACAAAGGATCCGACATAACCGGTGCTGATTTCATAGCCATTGCTGGTGTAACTTGTTCCGATACGGGTGGGTGCATCCCACATATTGGTGTAGGTGCTTGAATCGGAGCTGCTATAAGGCGCGTCGCTCCAGGAATGCCCCTCATAGGCGCCGGTGTTGTAGACGGTATCCAGCACATGCCGTCCGGCGGTCGCCGTAAGCCCGGCGGAGAGGGGAATGGTGCTCAAACCGAGCGTCCCCCGATAGTCCATAATCAGATTGTAGAGCGTCAGCTCATCGCCATCGATGGTGTCTTCCGACGTATTCAAGTAATAATTTGTTGCCATGTTGAGACTCCATACCCCCGGAAATTGACAACCCCGGCGCAGTCACAGCCCAGTCACGCGAGCATTACAAACCCAAGCGCATTCCATGTCAAAAGGACTGTCAGCAAACTGCAACGAGATTGCAAGCGTGGAATACCTCAAGCTGTAGGGTTTCCGATTGCGCGCATTAACCCTTCTGTTAACCCTTTTCACATACTCAAGAGAGGGGCAACAACCCGGGTTTTGGCGCGTCTTAAACAGTGTCAGGAGAGCTGGCGCGTTGATTGACCCGGCGACAGTCACTTTACAGTCACAACCAATACTAATTCTTGAGACCATACGAAACCCGCCGGTGCTTTCATTGCATTGCCACATTTAATCTTATAAGAACGTCGGCAAATTGATTTCGGCAATTTGGCGCCGAATATGGTACGTTTCTTCAGCGAAGCAAAATTAGGAACCCAAATGGTATCGAAGACACCGCTCCAGGCCGCTTACGGCAAATTTCGAGCCATTATTTTCACAACTTTCGTCTTCAGTTTTTGCATCAACATGCTGTTGTTCGCTTCGCCGATCTACATGTTGCAGATCTACGATCGGGTCTTGGGAAGTCGTAACGAAACAACGCTTCTGATGATCTCGATCATCATCCTATTCCTGTTGATCATTTATGGCGTTCTTGAATTCATTCGCTCGCGCATGCTCGTGCGCGCCGGTCAGCAGTTTGACAACGTCCTTTCCGAGTCATTGTTCAGCCGTGCGGTCAAGCTGCGCCTCTCCAACCCGAAAGCTGGCGCCGAATTCATTCTGGCTGACGGCGACAAGATCCGCGAGTTTTTGACCGGCACAGGCATCCTGGCTTTCTTCGATGCACCGTGGACACCGGTCTTCATTGCGGTTTGTTTTATTTTCCATCCGTGGCTTGGCTTCGTCGCACTTGGCGGGGCACTGATCATCTTTGCACTCGCCATCATCAACGAGTTTGCAACCAGAAAGCCTTTGAAGGACGCGAACACGGCGTCCCAGGGCGCCAACCAGTTTGCTGGCGCCGTTCTTCAAAACGCCGAAGTCATCCGAGCGATGGGTATGGAAAAAGCCCTCGGTGACCGCTGGCGGGACCGCCACGGCTCCGTGCTCGGCGCGCAGGCCGATGCCAGCGACAAAGCCGGCGCGATCCTGACCTTCCAGAAGTTCTTCCGGATGACCATCCAGTCCGCCATTCTGGGTCTTGGTGGTTATCTCGCAATCAAGCAGGAAATTTCCCCCGGCATCATGATTGCTGCGTCGATCATGATGGGCCGCGCGCTTCAGCCGGTCGAACAGGGCGTCCAGCAGTGGAAGACGTTCGTTGCCGCCCGGCAGGCCCATGCCCGCCTCAAAGGCCTGTTCGACTCTGTCCCCGGTGATGAGCAGCGCACCGAGCTGCCGGACCCAAAAGGCGTCATCAATGCTGAAAACCTGTCTTCGGTTCTCCCGGGCACTCGCACTGCATTTCTGAAGAACCTCAACTTTCAGATCAACCCTGGCGAAACTATCGCGGTTATCGGGCCGTCTGGATCTGGTAAATCGAGCTTGATCCGCCACCTCGTTGGTGTTTGGCCGGCAGCTGTCGGTACAGTCCGGATCGACGGCGCGGACATTGCCCACTGGAACGCAGACCAGCTTGGCCAACATCTCGGCTACCTGCCACAGGAAGTCCGACTGTTCGCCGGCACGATCGCGGAAAACATTTCCCGCTTCACCGGCGGCGAATCCGAAGAGGTTGTCAAGGCCGCTCAGCTTGCCGGTGTGCACGACATGATCCTGCGCTTGCCGGACGGGTACGAAACCCAGGTCGGGGACAATGGACAGCAGCTATCCGGCGGTCAGCGCCAACGTGTTGGTCTGGCACGGGCGATGTTCGGCATGCCGCGAATTATGATTCTCGACGAGCCGAATTCAAACCTCGATAGCGATGGTGAAAACGCGCTTCTGGAAGCCATCAAGGCGATGAAAGAGCAGAAGATCACAGTTGTGCTCGTCACACATAAAACAAATCTCCTTGCCATATGTGACCGGGTTCTGGTGATGCGCGAAGGTCAGATGCAGGCTTTCACCACGCCTCAAGAACTCTTCAAGCCGGCCGCAGCCGGAAATGCACAAGCCCCGCAACCGGCGGCAACACCCGCCACTGTTCCGGTTGGCCAGGTCAAGGTTCCGGCCCAAAAGCCGGCGTAAAGAGTGATGACCATGAAACAAAAACGGAAAGCAAGCGCGAATCCGAGGCCGTTCATCATTGCGGGCTACGCGACGATCCTTCTGACGTTCGGCGTCGTCGGTGCATGGGCGGCGATCGCCAAGCTCGACAAAGCTGTCATCGCCTCCGGAGAAGTCGAGGTCGAGGCGAACCGCCGCGAAGTCCAGCACCTGGAAGGCGGCATCGTCATGAAAAAGGACGTCGCCGAAGGCCAGGTGGTCAAGGCAGGCGATGTGCTGATCGAACTGCGCGACGTTGAGGCGCGCGCCAACCTTCAGGTCGTCACGATCCGCCTGCGGATCGCTGAAGCTGTAGAGGCGCGGCTGAAGGCCGAACGCAATCTGGAAGACCACATTGAGTTCAAAGAGTCGCTGCTCGCCGACAAAACACCGGAAGTCGTCGATGCGGTCGCAGACCAGCAACGGATATTCGACGACCGGACCTCTATCTTGAAATCCCAGCAGGATATCCTGACCAACCGCGTGGATCAGTTGAAACGCGAAAAACTCGGTCTCGGCGAACAGAAAGAAGCCTTTGAAGCCCGCGCAAAAGTTCTGCTTGGGCGTCTTGATCGCCTGAGAGAAGGTCTGGAAAGCGGTTCGATCCAGAAGAACCTCTTTGCCACCTATGAAGACGAATACATCGAGGTAAAAGCCTTCGTTGCCAGCATGGACACCGAGATTGCTAAGGTCGAAAAATCAATCGGCGAAACCGAATTCCAGATGCTGCAAACGCGCCAGGAATTCCGGGAGCGCGCTTCGACCGAATACAAGGAAATCTACGGCCAGATCCAGGAACTGCGTGAACAGAGCAAGGTCGCTCAGGATATTTTGGACCGGACCAAGATCCGCGCGCCAATCGACGGTGTCGCTCAGAACATTAAGCTGAACGGTTTTGTAATCCAGCGCGGCCAGACGCTGCTTGAGATCGTTCCGGACACGGATGAGATGATCATCAACGCTCGCGTCCAGCCGCTGGACATCGACAGTGTGTCCGAGGGTTTGACTGCGGAAGTGAAGTTCACCTCCTTCCCGTCACGGCTGATGCCGATCATTGAAGGCGAAGTGCTGACCGTTTCTAGAGGCACTATCACCCCAGAAGACACACGGCAGAGCCCTTATTATCTCGCCCGCGTTCAGGTTAGCAAAGATTCGCTACCCGAGGATGTCCGCGGCCGCCTCAGCGCCGGTATGCCCGCTGATGTGTTGATCACTTCCGGTGAGCGTACGGTGGTCGATTACATGATCTCTCCGATCACGGATGCGATCTGGAAGAGCTTGCGCGAAGAATAAGCCGCGCGGATGGCTCACGACATTGAGAGCTCAAAACGGTGGCCCTTGGCCGCCGTTTTTTGTTTGTGGTCAGAGATGCCTTATTTCGTCACTTTTTTCATCAGTGGGCTTGAGGCCACGGGCCAGATACCTCTTTGAGGGGCTTTGCCGCCGCTCAAAACCACATAACTTTGCCGCCCATAGTGCCGGAGAGACCGGCGCGCAGACCGTAAGGTCTCGGCATCGTCCGCCGCAATGAGGAGGACAGGGGCTCCTACCGGCGACCGGGCCGCCCAGGCGGTCAATGCCCCTACTGCCACGTTGTCTGGAACCGGAGCGATTGCATTGTCTTCCACAAATTCCGCCAGTTCTGTGGGCTCCCCCACAACGATCAACGGACGTGAACCCGCCTGTGTGAGATCAGGTGCTTCTGCAACAATTTCCGCAGTCCATCCGCGGTCCATAAGACCATTTGCGAGACTTAACGCCTGATCCGCTAGCCCATCATCATACAGGCTGAGCATTGTGACGCTGGGTGCGAGCGTGATGTCACGCATAATCGGCATTGTCTCGCCGGGAAGCAGTCGGCGGAACAGGTCAAAGTCCGGATCAACATGTACACTTTTGACCGGTTCTCCGGTCTGAAACTCAAAGACGGCTTCCGGTCCATCAAGCCGCTTTAGTTCCCGTATTGTTTCCGACAGCGTTTCCAGCTCCACCGGCACCAAGAGCGAATAGGCCGGCGTGCTTTGCCGGATGGTCACCCTTGTCAGGTAGTCGTCGCCCATTTGCTCCGTTTGAACCTCGGCAAGTGTCAGCTCGGGGGCGCCAACGCGATCCAGCCATTGATCGAAAAAGGCAGTCAGGTCCTTATCTGAGACCGTTTCAAAAACGCTTTTCATGTTTGACCAGCTGGCCATTTCATACCTGTAGTCAGACCAGAACTGCTGAAGCCCTTTTGCAAACCTCTCTTGGCCGATTTCCATTTGCAGCATGTGAAACAGAAAAGCGGCCTTGTTGTAGCCAATGATTTGCGCGGCCTGATGCTCTTTTCCGATGAAATCCCGGACGCGCTCATCCCGGCTTTCCGGCAAGGCCGCATAATCACGAAGCCATTGCAGCCGCATGGTTTTGGCAGCCTCAGGCCCTTGATCCTTTGCCAGCCCATAATCCGCCATGAAGGTGGTGAGGCCTTCCGACCAGTTGCCGCTCGGATAATCGACATAGACCCCGTTGCCCCACCAATTGTGCAGGACTTCGTGGGCCAGCGACCGGCCTTTCATGAAGGGCAGGGGAACGATCATCTCGCCGATATATGTCAGATTGACAAAGGCCAAACCGACGGGCAGCGGCGAGGAAATGATATGAAAGTCTTCATAAAGATAAGGTCCGATTCCCGCGCTGAAGCGAGTGAGATAGCGCCCCGCAGCGTCCAGATAGTCATCTGAAAACCCAGCTATTTCCGTAGGAAAGTAGGTCCGCACCCGAATGCCGCCGACGTCTCGCTCACCTATTTCATAGGGGCCTGCAAACAGGGACGGGGCCTCAAAGGCTTTTTCCGACGCAAAGACCGCAGTGTAGCTGCCCGCCGTTTCAGTTTCTTGCAATATCTTGCCGGGCGAGACGGCCTTGGTCCCCGTCGGTACCGAGACGCTCAGGCGGTAGGAAAACGGTGCCGACCCGTCCCAAGGAAACCAGCCGCTGTAACCAGACAGGAATACGCCGTCCGCACCTGAGACCGCCGATCCGGCTCCACTGCGTCGGCCGCCGGAGGCCAGCGCCGGGATTGTGCCGCTCGCGCTGATGACCAATTCGTGTGGTCCAACACCGGAGAGTGGAACGATAAAGCCTCGTTGCTGCGGGGTGAAAGCATGTGCACTCCCCGCGACGGCGACCTTTTCGATAGTCAGCCAGTCCGCCCGGCGGAGGGCAAGTGGCCCGCCGTCAACTCCAGTGATCGTAACCTCGACGCTCAACGCGCCAGTTTCTGGATCAAGCTCAGCGGTAATGTCGTAATGCGGCAGCTTCGCGCGGTCTTTGGCAACGACTGTGCCGGTCAGACACAGGAAAACAGCGAGCGCGATTTGAAGGGGGCGGATCACTGAACGCTTTCCCGATCAGAGGGAAACTTTGCAATCAGCGTCAGGCGCTCCCCGTTCCGGTCGATATCAAGCGGCAACCACGTGCCCGGTGCCTGGCGCTGAATGATCTCCACCAGGTCGGACGGGGTCTTCAGCTCTGCTCCGGCGGCGCTCAAGACGATGTCGCCTGCGCTCAAGTCCGCGGCCTCCGCGATGCTTCCAGCGGCCACTTCGCTCAGCAACAGCCCGCCATCGGGCCCCGGTTGAATGGCCACTCCCAGGCGTGGACGGTTCGGAACGGGCGCATTATTCCCCCGGTCCTCGACCAGGAAAACCGCGTCTGCCACATCCAGCTCCAACCCGGCGCAGGCCCGGTCACGATCGACCGGCACAAGCGACGTTACGGCAGATATTCCCAGATCCGCCAGCTGATGCGGGATACCGAAGCCGCGCTCCACATGCCCGCGCCCGACAATCCCGACCACAACAGCCGCTGGATTCGCCTCGGCAGACAGCGCCAAAGCTTCCGCCATAGCGCGATCCCATGTCAGCTGCGCATCGACAAAGTTCTGAAAGCCTTCCGTTCCAAGAACATCTTCCACGGTCTGAACTTCTTCAGATGCATCGCGCCGATGGGCAGCGGCGGCGAGATAGACCGAGGCAAGGCTCTCCGAATAGGCTGGTCGTGCCGCTGCGGGGTTGGTGATCCCCTCGCGTTCATCCTCAGGCACTGCGTCCCAACCGTTCCGGCCAACCCGGGAGACCAGGCCACGGTCGACGTTGAGCGCAACCATCGGAATGCGGTTCTGCCGGGCAAACTCAAACAAAGGCATATAAAGATCCGCATCATAGCCCCAGACCTCAGCCCAATTCGTCTCGCGCAAAAAGTCGTCTTCGGACAGTTTCCCGGCGGACCAGTCATCAAGTACCGGCTGCACGCTGCGTGGAAAGGCCTCAAACCCGATCACCAGCTCCGGCGTCAAGGCATAAAGCCCTGCCAGGGTCTGCAGCTGCCAAAGATGATCTTCCTTTGAGGTGTGGGTTTCCCCGAGCAGAACGACCCGCGATTCGACTGCCTTCGCGAGCACGTCCCGGTTCGTGAGTTCAGTCTTTGAAGACGGCACCACCCACTGCCCCACATCCCGGCAGAGCTCTGATTCAAGAGCGGTATCGACCGCTTGTTGCTCAGCTTCGGCCTGCGCGCCCGGATCGGATGTGAACACCGTCAGTCCAAGCACCACAAGGGCAAAGGTTCCGATGGCAATCCGATAAAAGAGACTGGATCGTTTTCTCAACGTGATCATCACCTGGTCTCCGGGTCGAGGATACACTTTAACACCATTCGAGAAGCGGTTCTGGCGCCTGACAACACCGGCCAGCCATTTTGTAAAGGTGGCACCAGTTGCCTGTATCCCCGAAAAGGCAGTGCACCTGTTACGATACACAAGGGCGTGCAGATTTGAGCCAGGCATCGAAACGCCCGGCGGACCGCAAAGAAAAACCCCTCACCGCAATTCGCAGGGAGGGGTCTTTAAGACTGACTATGTGCCCAATCGGGCGCTTTAAGAAACTTAGTCTTTCGGCAGGGCCGCGGCGAGGGCCTGGGCGTAGGCGTTGCGCGCTGTCTGGTAAATCGCAATCTGCTGCTGCAGCTCACCGATCTTGCGATCCACGACCGTCATGGACGACAGCTGGTTCAGCGCATCCTGAGAGAGGTCAGACACGGCATACTCCCGGCCGTCGATTGTGACTTTTCCTGCTGGTTGTTCACTCATTTTCTTTTCCTAAACATTGATCACCGATCCCAGAGGCGGCGCCTGGATATCTCAACTATGGCATAAGTTCATTGGACAAGAAGTTCAATGGGCTTGGCCAAGTTCCATCTCAAACCAACAAAAGAAAAACCCCGGCGCGGTGCGCCGGGGTTTCCGTTTCCCTCGAAAGGGAGACTGTTTCCATCCAACCAATTATGTGGTTGCGAGGATCAGATCGCCACCAGCGACGGTGAAGTCACCAGCCTGCAGAGTATCTGTCTGGATACCTGTCAGAGCCACAGCGAATTCACCGGATTCGATGATGCCGTCGCCATCAGTGTCCTGATAGATGTAGGTGGTGGTTGCGTTCGCGATGTGGACGAAGAAGTCACCAGCGTTGGTAACGGTCGTTACACCGAAGTTCACAGCAGTTGCACCTGCGGTAACGGCAGTTGCCTGAACTTCTGTATCGAACTCAGCCTGCGCACCAGCTGCAGCAGCCAAGGTTGCACCGTCGAGGTTCGCAATGGTGTCAGTCAACGTCGTGCTGATACCGGTGGTGGAGCTGTCGGAGACAGAGTCACCAGCTGCGTACTGGAACAGCATCGCGTCGATAGCAGTGTTACCGATCATGTTGGTGGTGATGGCATCAGCACCTGCACCGCCGTTAACAGTGGTTGTTGCAGAACCACCTGTTTTGTCGGTCAGAGTGATGACGTCGTTGCCTGCGCCACCGTTCAAGACGTTGCCGCCTGTCACACCATCGGTAATTGTGTCAACGCCAGAACCACCTGTGAATGCAAACGGGTTACCTGTCGAAGCAGATGCGTCGAAGGTGTTTGCACCGGTCAGACCGGAGAAGTCCACACCGAGGTTAGCGGAAACAGCCATTGCACCAGTTGTGATGGACGCATTGCCTGCACCAGTAACCGTCAGAGAGGTCACACCGGTGGTCGCTGCCATCGAGTTGATGGTCAGGTCATCGGTCGCGGTGAAGTTCAGGGTCTCGATACCCAGCGAGGTGTGCGTGTAAGCACCAATGTTTTCGCTGGTCGTTGTGTCGCCGTCAGAAACGGTGATTGCGAGTGTGTCGAGCTGACCAACGCCTGTTGCGCCGGAGATGCCGAGTGTGATGGTACCGTTAGCTGCACCAAGCAGGGTAACAGCGCCGCCCTGAGTGGCGTTCATGTCGTTGACAGTTGCACCACCACCGGTCTCAAGGACGTTAACAGCGGTCAATGTAGAACCGGTGTAGTTGTCCAGATCAACGGTGACACCGTTGTTGACCTGAAGGGTTTCGAAGTTGGTGTACTTCGCACCCAGGGTCGTGGAGTTGATGTGAGCTGTAGCAGCCTGGATCAGGGTATCGGTGCCGTCGCCAGCATTGACAGAACCAGTACCGAGAGCAGCACCAGTGGTGAAGCTGTCGTTGCCAGTACCACCAGTTACAGTGGTGTCTGTTTCACCGTCGAGAATGAGGGTGAAGCCGCCGGAGTTGCCGGAAGCGTCGACAGTGTCGATACCAGCAGCAAGCGTTGCAAGGTTGATTGCACCTGTGCCGGAAACTGTCAGCGTACCGTTTGTGCCGGTCGTTGTGATGTTGCCAGTGGTCAGGTTACCTGCAGAGGTCACAGTCACAGCGGTTGCACCTGCAACGTCGATCGTGCCGAGTGTGTTTGCAGTGTTGCCGACGCCGGTGATGGTCGCAGATGTGAGGCCAGCGCCGCCGAAGTCAACAGCACCTGCTGTGGTGCCGCCTGTGACTGCGAGAGCAGCTGCGGTAGCAGTTGCAACGTAGTCAGCGGTGACGTTTGCGTTGGTAGTTGTGCCGTCGCCCTGAACACCAACAGTTACACCAGCAGCCATGCCGTCGATGTCGAGAGAACCGGTAGAACGGTCACTCCAGATCTGTGTGATAGCAGTCTGACCAGCAGCGTTGAAGTCAACGTCTACAGCAGTGATGTTGCGGACGTAGAACTGCTCAACGTTGGTCACTGCAGAAACAGGAACGTCGTCGTTTGCAGCAGCAGCGTTCACGATGACGTTGAGTGTGTCAGTGCCAGCAGCGCCATCAATGGTGTCAACAATCGAGAAGGTGTTGTTGGACGCAGTTGCGTTGTCCATCACACCGTTGATTGTGTCATCGAAGTTGGTACCAGTGATGGTGTCAACAGCAGATGTCAGCGTGAAGGTAGAACCAGCGCTCGGCGTGGAGACGTCCGGTGCACCTGTACGGCCTTCGAACTGACCATGGATGACCCAGTGCTGGTACAGCTGACCGTCAGTGGTGAGGCCAGCAGCGGCCAGATCCGGGTTCGCAGCAGCGTAGGTCGCCGGTACGAAAGAAGACGCCGGGAAGTCGTTGTAAGGAACGCGCTGTTCCAGAGAACCGTTCGACAGGAAGTGGTCAAACGGGTTGACGCCAGCAGCAGCAACGTCCGGGTATGTTTCCAGGTAGTAGCTGGTGTCGAAGGAAGCCGACGGGTCGGAACCTTCAAAACGGCCGAATGTGTTGTAGTGGTTCTGAGCGAACTGAGCCCAGGTCAGGCCAGTCGAACCGGCAGTCGCGATGAACGCGTCATACACGTCCGGGCGCTGTGCCTGGTAAAATGATGAGTCAAATGACAAAGACATTTGTCGTTCTCCTAAGATCTTAACTTTGTGACGTCACGTCTTGGTACGCCGGGTGATCAACCCCGACCACCGCATATCGCTGCGCAGCCAAATCAGACCGTTCAGCGATTGCTGTACAGCTATCACTGTACCGGATGTGTGACAAGCATTTTTTTTGGGAAAAGTCAATTTTTTTGGGAGAAATTCGGCAGTATTTAAAAGCACTTACCGAATTAAACACGCCTGTTGCAGAATTACCGCAAAGGCGCATTGGACCGGATCCGGAGAAGACCCAATTCACTCTCAAAGCGTGTTTGATTTTTTGAGCACCACCCATGAGGACCAGATGTCTGGAAGCAGTGGGTGATTGCCTAAGAAATTAACATTTTTCTTTGAAAGGTGAAAGGTTTTTAATCATCCTGCGGGACAGAGTGATGTCAGATGCGAGATCCGGCTGGTCGTTCAGACCCACCGTTTTCGATGAGCCATCGTAATTTTTGCCACCATTAGCAGTGGCACATTCGATTCGCAACCCGTCTGAGGGAGCTTTTATCTCAAACGGCGCTGAAGCACTAAATGCCAGATTTTTGGTTAAAAATGAGTTGATGCGTCGTCGGCTCGTAAAACTCGAGCATTTTGATCGCGAACTCACGGCTGTCGATCCCAAGCGCCTCTGCGTAGACAGCATAGCGATCTGCCGGCAAGCGGCCCTTGCCACTCTCAATTTGCGAAATGAATGTGTAATAAAGAGCGCCCATTTTCGAGGCGAGCTCGCGCTGGGACAGACCGGCTTCTTCACGGGCCGCCTTGAGCCATGTACCCGCCTGCAAACGGAGTTCTTGACGTTTGTCGTCCGTTGTTTTTGCGTTTGTCTGGAACTGCATGATGGACCGCCCTGCCCGAGGGTTCTGTTACTCAATGCATCCATGTGTACAGGAAAAGGTGTACAAAATCCAGCGCAATTGTGATATTTATGTCGACATTGTTCGGTCACAGTCCCGTGAGAGGTGATTTCCTCTGGACGAAAAAGGCCCTGAAACGGTAGGGTGCCGCCGAAATCACGGATAGAGACAGCCATATGGTCGAAATCATTGCCTTCCCGGGCAAAATACAGTCAACAACCGTCGACACGTCCCGCCTAAACCTTGAAGGCTCAGCTTCCTGTCAGGACCTGCAAGTCATGCCAGTGCCGCAGATCAGCAGCACCGTGGACGGGACGGTTGTGGTCAGCCCTTCGGAAACGGCAGACAATTTCCCGGAAGGTGACTGGACGAACCAAGAACTGGCAGATCTCTACCGCGTCGAATCGCTGCTGGTTCAGGCGGGCATCAAGCTGTCCACCGGACGCGGGGTGACCGACGAGAACGATCCCTGGTTCGTGTTCTGCCGGGAAGACGGCGATGTCTTTGTTCATCTTGCCCGCGCCGATGGCCGGTATCTTCTCGACAGCCCGGGCTTGTCGGGGCTTCTGGAAGGGCCGGATTTCGCGACCCTGATCGATACCTTTGTCAAGCAACTCGCCGCCCTGCGTGCGCCCGACGACAACAGCAACGTTGTCAGCTTCCGTCCGAAGATGCTGCGCGACAAAAGCGTGCACCTGCATCCATCGATACTGCTCGCAGCCCTGATCTGGACGCTCTATCTCGCCTCCGACGACATTGCCAGCGCGACAGAAGCGGCCAGCGATCTTGCCGAGGACATGATTCTTCCGGTCGATCAGCTTTTGATGATGGATCAGAGCGATACGGGCACAGGAGACATCGGAGCAACAGACATCGATGGCACCGCTCCGGACCTTGCCCCGGACAAGACCGCTGTGGCCAACCAGGCCGCACAGACGGCAGTCAGTTTTGCGGATGCGGACCGGTCCGGCTCCGACCGTCTGGTCTCAAGCTTCAGTGCAATGATTGCATCCGCGTCTCCGGCCGCACAGGCCGTTTCGGCGAGCCTTGCCATCATCGCCTTCAGCTTCGGGTTTTATGGCCAGAACAAATCCGAGATCGAGCAGACTGACGGCGAAACCGGATTTTCAATTGCGGGCCTGCATTCAGCTTTGCGCCAACTGGCCGAGACCGGCATTGAGACCGTCCGCCTGAACGGTGACCAACATGCCGTTGAAATCAGCGCGTCAGCGGAGGCCGGGCCAGTGGTCCTCGCCGATCTCAACGGCGAGCTGGATCTGCAAACCGCCGAGATCGTCGACTACGAACTCCATCTTGCGGATCTGACCTCTGATTTGGCTGTTGCGTTTGATGGCCAGGCCGAGGTTGCAGCGGAGGACGGGACTGCTGTTCAAGCCGACACGGGCGAGAAACACCAGTCTGCAGGACATTCTGCCGAGGTACAGTCCGAGACGAAGGAGAAGGCAACAGCACCAGCGAAAAAAGTGGCGGATGATTCAACGACGCCAGCGGCCTCCAAGGAAGAGAGCAAGCAGCAGGCAAGCTCTGAACCGGCGACCGAAGACAAATTTGTTGTCGCTGAAGTCCTGGACACGCTGAGCTCGGGTTCCGCGTTCGGTTCGGAAATGGTCTCAACCACACTCGACTGGGATGGTTTCGAACTAATTCTCGACCAGCTGGACGTTGCAACCAGTGTGGTTTCGGAAGGTCCAGATCTGGACACGGACTTGGCGGCTGTATCTGGAATAAATATGGGCTCGAAGGAGCTTGGAGACGGGGCCGATGGTTCGGACACGATTGGCGGCACACCATCTTCTGGCGTGGATATGCCTTCTCTACCAGAGGCTCCGTCAGTCTCTGTGGTCGGAGCCGAGATCCTGGACTACGACCAGCGCGTCACCAACTTCATCACCAGCTTCATTCACAACAACGATTCGATCGAGATTGTACATTTCCAGACAGAGCTCGTGATCATCGACATGTCGGCGATTGGCAACTCGGCGAGCCACACCTATGCCCGCAGTTGGGTGACGGACGAAGGCCACGTGATTTCAACGGTCGGCAGCTATCAAGACTTCCTAGATTACGGCATGGCCTGATTTCATGACTGAGACGTCTCCTGTGCCCGGGGCCCTGTCCCGGGTCTGCGGTGTTGTTGTCACATACCAGCCGGATCTTGGCCCCCTCACAGCCATGCTGGAACGGATTGCTCCGCAGGTGAACGACCTGGTGATCGTCGACAATGGCTCTGATACCGACCTGAGCGCGCTGGCAACCAACTTCAACGCAACGCTCAAACTTCTTGGCGACAATTTCGGCATTGCCCATGCACAAAATGTCGGGATCGCAATGGCCCGCGAGCGCGATGCGGATTCCGTTCTGCTGCTCGATCAGGACAGCTTGCCGGCCAAGGACATGGTCGCCAAACTGATCGCGGCGGAACTGAAGCTGCGCACAGACGGCAAGACCGTTGCGGCGGTCGGGGCGAATTATATCGATCCGCGCAAAGGCGATACCGGTTGCTTCCCTTATCGCAAGGGGCTGCGGCTGAAACACCGCGTCAACACGGGTAAGGAAACGATCGTCGAAACGGACTACCTGATTGCCTCCGGTAGCCTGACACCGATGACAGTGTTCGATCAGGTCGGCGATATGGTTGATGAGCTTTTCATCGACTATGTCGACATCGAGTGGGGTTTGCGGGCCCGCGAAATGGGCTACATCAGCTACGGTGTGTTCGACGCGCATATGGAACACGCCCTCGGTGACGATCACATCCAGTTCCTGTGGCGGCGCGTCCCGGTCCACAGCGCGGTCCGGCATTACTACCAGCAGCGCAACGCGGTCTGGCTGATCCGCCAATCCTGGCTGCCGCACATCTGGACACCGATCCTCTTGTTCCGCATGGCCTACCGGCTCGTGTTCTTCACGCTTGCCGCACCCAAACGCTGGACCCATTCGCGCATGATGCTGTCCGGCATTTGGGACGGTGTCCGCGGCCGGATGGGCCGGGTCTAAATGACAGGGGAGAGCGGAGCGCTGGATCCGGCGGGCGGGGAAAACCCGCTGGTGACGGTGTCTCTGGTGATTTACCGGCCCGATCTCAAGGTTCTCGGTGCCACGCTTCAAAGCCTTTCCAAGGCGCTGAACCGATTGGATGCCTCCCACTGCAAGATCTTCATCATCCAGAACTGTGACACGGACGGGATCGCGCCAGTACTGGCCGCAAATCTCAACGAAGTACCGTTTGACCTGCGGCAAGGACACGGAAATGTTGGCTTCGGCCGCGCACACAATTTGGTGCTCAGCGAGACCGGCACGTTTCATCTCGTGCTCAATCCGGACATCGAAATGGCCGAAGAGGCTTTGACACACGGATTGAAGTTCCTGGAGGAGTGCAAAGACTGCGGCCTGATCACACCACATGCCTGCTGGCCGGACGGCACGCGGCAATATCTTTGCAAGCGTTACCCGGCACTGTTCGATCTTCTGTTGCGGGGCTTTGCGCCGGCTTTCCTGAAAAACCTCTTTTCAGGCCGGCTTGCCCGCTATGAAATGAGCGAAGAAACAGGCGAAGACGTTTTCTGGGATCCGCCGATCGTCAGCGGGTGTTTCATGTTGTTTCGCGGGAATATCTACCGGCAGCTTGGCGGGTTTGATCCGCGCTACTTTCTCTATTTCGAAGATTTTGATCTTGCCCTGCGAACCGAAAAAATCACCCGTATCGCCTATGTACCGGCAATCCAGATCGTCCACGAGGGCGGCCACGCCGCACGCAAGGGGTTGACGCACATCAAGCTCTTCGCCAAATCCGCGCTTCTCTTCTACAAACTGCACGGTTTCAAGCTTTTCTGACGATCAGCGCGCCAACGCGCTTACGTCACAGCCCCTTCCGAGACCACGATCAGCGGCCTTGCGGAAACCGGCAGGGCCATTTGCCGGAGGGCTGCAAATCCCGCCGCACCGGAGGGTGTTGTTTTTGAAACATCAAGCTTTGCAAGCACATCGGCAGCCGTCTGCGCTTCTTCATCAGAGATCTGGATATAAGTGTCGGCTGTCTCTTGAAGGATCTCAAACGCCAGCATCGACGCGGTCTTGCAATCAAGACGGCCCATGTTTGAGACAGGCCCGATCACATCAACCACCCGCCCGGCCTTCACCGCTTCATCCAGACACGGGGCGGCCTCCGGTTCAACGATGATGATCTCCGGCTGCACGGCCCAGTTTTTCCGGACCATCTGGGCAACGGCCGCAGCCATGCCGCCAACACCTGCCTGCAAAAAGACATGCGTCGGCCAGTCACCACTCACTTCAAAGACGGCCCGCATTTCTTCCGCAAGAACCGTATAGCCTTCCATCACCAGCCGCGGCGGTTCTGTGTATCCTGGCCAGGACCCGTCAGCGAGGTGAATGAAGCCGTTTGCATCGGCATCTTTGATCGCCGCCTCAATGCTCTCTTCATAGGTCGCACCGGAGCGGATGACCGTCGCGCCTTCCGCTTCTAGCCGGGCCACGAAACTCTCTGGCACTGTATCTGACAAATGGATCCGCGCAGCCGCGCCAAAAATCTTCGCACCTCTGGCAACAGCCATGCCATGGTTTCCTGCACTTGCACAAACAAACGTTTTTCCTGTTGCCGCGGCGCAGATCGTCTCGAGGGACACATCCCGTGGAGCATCAGTCCCGAGGCACAGGTTGGCAACAGCATAGATCCCGCCAAGCGCCTTGAACGCCCCGAGCCCCATGCGTGCGGTTTCGTCCTTGATAAGGACAGTCCACGGGGCATAGGTCCGCTCCAGAAGCGGGGTCGGGGCCGGATCGGCCCAAACGGGCATCAGGCTGGCCGCGCGTTTATAGTCAAGTCGGGTCGATAAAGTCTGCATCCGTTAAAAATACCTGATCCGCTTGATAGAAACGCCTCACAAGATTAGCGTTTCATGAGAAATATTCCCGTATTCAGACCACAAGAGACGCCATGAAGCTCGACCAGGTGGACATTTCGATCCTGAACGCCTTGCAGGACAACGCCCGTACCGGCCTCGAACAGCTGGCGCACGTGAGCGGTGTCTCGATTGCCTCAGTGCAGCGGCGGTTAAAAGCGCTGAGGGAAGGGGGCTTCGTCCTGCGCGAGGTGGCGCTTCTGGACGGGGCTAAACTCGGCCAAGCCATGACCTTCATCATCATGGTGGAGTTGGAGCGCGAGCGGCTCGACCAGATCGATGATTTCGTCAAGCGGGCGCGGCAGGAGCCGCAAGTCCAGCAATGCTATTACGTCACCGGCGAGGCCGATTTCTGCCTGATCTGCATTGCCAAGGACATGGCAGAATTCGAAGCACTGACCCATCGGCTGTTCTTCCAAAATGCCAATGTCCGCCGCTTCCGTACCTCCGTTGTCATGGGCCGCAAAAAAATTGGCCTGAACGTGCCTTTGGATACGGACAGTTCAGAGTAATTCGATCCAAACACCAACATAGGAATAGCGCCGCTCGTTGAAGAGCGGCACTTTTAAGGGATTTGAGTTCTAGTTCTTCGAGGCGGCACGCTCCATGGCGGTCGCCGCCAGGGCGCGGTCGCCGATTTCCTGGGTCATGTCGAATTCCATGCGGGTGACCAGCCAGCTGCCCTCGATCCGCTCCAGATCCCAGTAATAATTGCCAACCGGCCGCCAGAGCTCGCCGTCAATCTAGTGCCGGCCATCGACAAAGGCTGTGGCCCTTGCCATGTCGCCGTTGACGGTCACGGAGACAGGCCCGAGTTCATGCCAGGTGACATCGAAACCCGGAACAATGCCGCGCCAGGCGTCCATCAGCGCGGACGGGGTCATAGTCGCTGGTTCGCCGCCCCAAAGCGAGGTGTAGTCGATGACGAACTCCGGCGCGAAGGCAGCTTCTGCGAGATCGTAGGCCGCCCGGTCAACCGCAAGCGGGATCGAGGATACAAGCGTGCGGATCGCAGCTTCCTCCGGTTTGCCTGCGGGAGGAAGTTTGCCGTCCGCTATCGCTGATGTTGCAAGAGCGGAGAGAACGGCAACAGCTGGGAGTGTCAGTTTCATGGTCTTTATCCTTGAAAATGTGAAGTGTTTTAGGGCCGCCGCCCGGCCTTAGCCGCGAAAATGCTCTGCCATCGCGTCAGCGGCGCGAGTCACGTCTTCCGGATTGTCATAAAAGTCGAACTGGGTGACATCTTCCAGCATCTGCAAGGTTGCTTTGCCTGCAAAGCCGCTCAAAAATGCCCTCACGCCCTGAGGAATGGCCGCAGCTTCCGAATGCACGATTGCGAGCGGATGGGTGAGACGACCCGCATGATCGGCCGGATAATATGTCAGCCAGCCTTCCCAGCCTGCCTGGTTCCACTTGTTGTCATATGCCGGGATCGCGCCGCGGTCCTGCTCATAATAGTAGCCGCCGATCGGCATCAAAACGCCTTCAGCGCCTTCCGGGCCGGCCGCCGGGATGATCTGGCCGCCATTGGCTTCTGCATTCCTTGAGACTTCGATCAGCGCGCCGACACCGTTTGCACCGCCATACACGGCCTCGACAAGGTCCGCATTTTGCAGCCACGGGGCAACAAGACCGATGGACTTGACTGTGCCGTTCCCTGAGACCGCATCCACCATGTATCCGGCCGAGGCACAAATCCCGAGCCCGTGGATCTGGGTCGCATCGACTTCGGGCAGCGTCGCCACAACATCAAAGGCTGCGCGAATGTCGGAGGTTTTTGCCGCCGGGCTTTCAACGAAACGGACATTTTCAGGCAAATCCCCTGATTTGCCCCAGCCGCGGAAGTCAAAGGTGAAGGCCGCGAACCCGCGGGCAACCATCTGATGGGCGTAGACGGAGGGCATCTGTTCTTCAACCGATGTCCAGGCGCCGGTGACAACCACGGCCGGCAGGGCCGTGCCGTCATGTTCTTCAGGCAGATACAACGTGCCGGAAAGGATTGCGCCTTCGTTTTCAAAGGTGATGGTGCGGGTTTCAACCTGCGCGATGGCGGAAGTGGAGGCCATCAACAGGGCTGCGGTGGTCACGGAACGGATGGTCATATCGGTCTCTCCAAAATCAATGTTCTGGGCGCCTTCGCCCGATGACATTGGAGATACGCTTCGGCCCGCCGGATTACTTGAACAGGCCTGCTTTGTTTTTGAAGGATTCGGCCAAACGTCAGGGCTAAGACTCTAGGCCGCGCGGTACTGGCGCGGTGTTTGGCCAGTCACCTGTTTGAACGACCGGGAGAAATGAGCCTGATCGGCAAACCCGCATGCGATTGCGATTTCGCCAAGAGGCCGTTTCGGATCCCGCATCATCCCGATCGCCTGTTCGATCCGGTAGGCGAGGACATATTGCATCGGCGTTTCGCCAACCGTTTCCTTGAAAACACGGGCAAAATGGGACGCGCTCATGCCGGCTTCCTGCGCAAGCTCTTCCACGGAAATCGTTTGGTCCAGCCTGTCGCGGATGAAGCTGAGAACCCTCTTGTAATGCTCGGAGGTAAACCGCGCCGACAGCGCCAGGTCTTCGGCCTGTTGCTGACCGTATTTTTGAAGCAGCTTCACCAGAAACACCCGGCTCATCGCTTCAAACATGACGCCCGAGGAAAGATCATCGGTTTCCAGCGCATCCCGCAGCATGACACCGGCGGCGCAGAGATCCGCATCCTGAAACTGCGGCATATCGGCGAGCTGCTGATGGGTGAGAACAAGGCCCAGCTCATGCAGCGCGAACCGCTCAACCTTCTTCGGATCGAGGGTCACGACGATGACGTCCGAGGTGCCGAACCATCGCCACCCGGACCGCAAACCCGCGGGCGTAACGACGATTTCGTTCTTTTCAAACGTGAAGTCGCGTAGTTCGCCGCCGCGCCAGTTCTGCACACGGTGCGGGGTCTCGCACAGGTTCAGAAGCACATGATGTTCGGCAAAGACTTCTTCCGGCATCGTATCCGGTTCGGCCCGGAAATAGCGCACCGACATCAGCGCGGCGGCCGAGACATGCGCCATGTCATCGCTGCTGAGAAGCGGCAGGGACGGATAGATTTCGGCATAACGTCGTGGCACCAGCACACCTCCTTCGGCCGGCAGTTTACGCTGTTCTGAAAATGATGCCACGCGTCAGGAAGCGGAGAAAATGCATCCCAGCTCGCCAGCTGTGCCGAGTTGCCTCCTGACTCACGAAAATAGACCAAGTTCCCCAATTCGGTACGGAAGTGCCTGAAACCGCTTTACGGCAAGGGCCGGGTGCTCTGACTAGACAAGCGAGAAGTCGCCGAGCGAGCCGCTTTCGGTGAGTGTCGACAGCCCGGTCACACCGGTAAGCTTTATCAACTGCTCGTCGCCGGAACCGAAGGTGTTTTCGTAGAAAATGTAGGTGTCGGCACCATGTTCGAAAAATACCACTTCCTGGATACCAACATTGGTGTCGTCAGCGTCCAGCACCGCCAGTTTTTCAGCGAATGTATCGTCGGCAGCCGCGAAAGTTGCCTTGCCACCGCTGCTCACAGCCACAATGAGTCCAGCAAGTCCGGTTGTGTTTATCGATGCGCCGGCAACCTCATCGATGTTCGCTGAGCGTACAAAATCACTCGTGCCACCCGCGTTCCAGTCTGTGATCGTGTCAAACGCCGATGTTGTGGTGTCGCCAAGAAATATCTGGAAAATATCCGCTCCACCGTTCCCGGTGAGTGTGTCGGCGGCACCTGCACCTTCCAGCAAGTCGGCACCCGCACCGCCAATCAATGTATCGGCAACCGGGGTATCTGGGTTGCCGGCCATTGTGAGTTTTCCGGTCAAGGCCGATCCATCAACCACCAATCCCCCTTGATGCGAGATATTGCCAAGGTTGATGTCTTGCGTACCAGTGATGACCAGCCTGGTCGTTCCGGCCGAGAACCCGAGTGCATAGCCGTTTGCGCCATCCGACCCGTTCGTGGAAAAACCACCGGACCCACCCGCAAAACTGTTGGCGGTTGTCCCATTCGACGCAATGTTTACGGTCTCGAACCCGGAGATAAAGGCTGCGAAAGATCCTGCACCACCAGTTCCGGAAGTTGCGCCCCCACCGGAGCCGCCGGTGATTGTGACGCCGCCTTTCAAACTGAGGTTCAGGACATCAGCGGATGTATCGGTTCCAACCTCAAACCGGAACGCGGCATTGGCGTCACCGCCATTACCACTGCCCGCGCTGCCAGCAACGCCACCATTTGTCGTGATCAACTCGAAGTAATCGGAACTGTCGATCCCGGTAACGCTGTAGAACGGGGTGGACTGCGAAAACCCATCGGTCTGCCCGGGGGACGCAGGAGCCTGGGGTGCAGCAGTGCCGCCCCCTATTTTAAACGAGCTGGTCGTTTGCGTGTTCGCCGTCAGAGTGTTGCCGCTGAAGGTCGCGTTGACATTGGAAAGATCGAGCTGAACGCCCGCATTGATACCGCCAACATAATACGCGATCCCTTCAAAGTTAAACTGAGGCAAGTTTGCAATCACGTTGGCGCGTTCGGTCTCACTTGCTGTGTAGAAATGCGTTCCTGTTTGGGTGTTAAAAAAACGGTATAGCGGTGCGCGCTCAATATCTGCGTCTGAATAGGCCTGATATACTGTTCCTTCGAAATTAAACTGAGGCAGGTTGGCTATTATGCTGTCACGCTCTGTGGTGCTGGCCGTATAGAAATGGGTGCCCGTTTGGGTATTGAAGAACCGGAAAACAGGTATTTCTCCGGTCGTGTTTGCCTCCAAAGCATTGGAATCAAACAAATTACCTTCAAAATTGAATTGGGGCAGGGTGGTCTGAACCGTATTCCGTTCTGTTTCGCTGGCGGTGTAGAAATGTGTGCCGGTCTGAGTATTAAAAAAACGAAAAATATCAAAAACGCCATCAGCCGCTGCAGACATGAACTTCCCCATTTATTCCTCTGTCCCGGCCTCAGTGAGGCACATATTCCGCAGCGGAACAATCTGTTTGTTTGCAGTCAGCTAAATAATATTGGTCAACATTTTGTTGGATCGGAGCTTTGCTTTCACGAAGCTCTAAGAAAACCATGTGGAACAGACGACGTCGATCAAATCGGGTTTTCAGCGTCTCACATATTTACTCCCGCCGTGTGTCATAAAGCGATAAGCTTCCGTTGCGACACCCCAATACAGCTGGCCGTCATGCAGGCTCAGTCAAGCCAGGGAGGGGGCGAATGGCGAATACGGATGCATTCGAACGCATGGAGCGGGATGGCTGGCAGGATCCGGGCATCGCGCAAGGCTACGCAGAAGGGTTTGATCTTGCGAGCCGGCAGGCAGCTGAGGTGCTCGCGGAAACGGTCGCTCCAGACCCCGACTTGACGGCCCTGGATCTGTGCACGGGACATGGGGTTGTTGCGGCCGAGCTTCTGAAACGCGGAGCCGAGGTGACAGCGCTTGATTTCTCGCCGGCCATGCTTGACCTCGCCCAAAGAATGGCGCCAGGCGCCACTTTCGTGGAAGGCGATGTTATGGCCATGACCTTCCCGGACCAGAGTTTTGATGCCGTGTCGATCGGCTTTGGCGTGCCGCATTTTCCAGATCCGGAAAAAGGATTGCGGGAAGTTGCCAGGGTTTTGAAACCCGGCGGACGGCTTGCCTTTTCGATTTGGCGCGGAAAGGGCTCGAACGGTGCCTTTGGCTGGCTTTTTGAAGCCGTTGGACGTCTTGGCGATCCGGCGGTCACCCTGCCGGACGGACCGGATGCGCATATGTTCGCCGACAAGGAGATCGCAGAGCCCCTTTTGATGGCCTCCGGCTTTACCGGCATCGCGATGCTTGAGCTTCAAAGCCGGGTGTTTGTCTCTTCTCCCGGCAAACTCTTCGATGCCTTCGACAAGGGAGCCGTCCGCGCCGCGTCCCTCTTGGGCGGACAACCGGAAGACCGGCGAGCCGCGATCAGGGCCGCGCTTTCACGCCGGGTGCAAGACGAAGGCACAGCGGACAACGGCGGGCATCTGGTGCCCACACCTTCAGTCATTGTCTCGGCCGTGCGCGCTTAGTGTTCTGGTCCTCCAGCCGCGTTATTAACCGCTCAAGACACCTTGCCCGTAATCTCCGGCTCTGGTGACCAGAACTGGCCCTTGGTTTCAATCAGCAGATCCTGAAACTCGGTTGCGGGCATGGGCCGGCCAAAATGGTAGCCTTGCAGGAGGTCGCAGCCCATGTCACGGGCAAGGCGCGCATGCGCTTCCGTTTCAACGCCCTCTGCCACAATGCTCATGCCAAGGCTCTTGCCGATGCCGATGATGGAGGCCATCAATTCGCGGGCGGTCTGGTCTTCCACGATCGGCAGTATGAACTGCCGGTCGATTTTGAGGACCGCCGGATTGATTTTCAAAAGTCCCTGCACGGAGGCATGACCAGTGCCAAAGTCATCGAGCGCGATGGTCACTCCCAGCTCTTTCAGCTCGCTGAGCGTCCAGTTCACAACATCGCCAAGCCGGTCGAGATAAACCGATTCCAGGATTTCGATCGTGAGCCGTTTGGGAGGAATGCCGACGCGTTTGATGTCATGAATAAGGTTCGGGTCCGCCAAACGTCCGGCAGAAACATTGATCGAAACCCTTGGAAGATCGACCCCAGCACCATCAATCAGCGCCAGTTTTTTAGGAAGCGTCGCAAAGACGATTTCGTCAATCCGCTTCAAGATGCCCATCTTGTCTGCCGTTTCCAAAAACGCAGCGGGCGGTAAGAGGCCCATTCTCGGATGCGCCCACCTGACAAGCACTTCGGCCGAGGCGATAGTGCCGGTCGCAGCGTCGATGAGCGGCTGGAAGAACGGCACGAATTCGCGGTTTTCGCAGGCAATCAGGAGATCGGACACAAGGCGCTTGGCGGCAATCGCCTCGGCATGCATCTCCTTTGTGAAGAAAGACCAGCGGCCCTTGCCGTTGGTTTTGGCGTGGTAAAGAGCCGTGTCCGCATCGTTCACCACCCGCTCGGGCGCGTCCATGTTGGCGTTTGCGATCGCAACGCCGACACTGGCGCTGCAGAAAGTGGATTTGCCTTCAAACACGAACGGCGCATGCATTTCCTGAACAATGGCATCCGCCAGACTGCTGATGTCCAGTGCGCTCTCTCCGAGCGGACGCAAGACCACGAACTCATCCCCGCCGATGCGGGCGACAAGATCCGTCTCGTTGGTGAGCCTACGAAGCATCTCGGCGACGGAAATCAGAAGGCGGTCGCCGGCATCATGCCCAAACGTGTCGTTGACGGATTTGAAGCGGTCCAGATCGATGTAAAACACCGCAAAGTCCGATCCGCCGCCTTTCAGGTTGGACACCCAGGACTTGAACTCGACCTCGAAATGCCGCCGGTTGGAAAGACCCGTCAGCGCATCTTCCTTCGCCTCTTTGGCAACCTTCTTGGCCAGCTGGAACAGCCGGTTGTTTTCTCGCTCCAGATGCCCGATTTTTTCGACATAGGTTGTCAGCGCTTCGCGACCGGAGACCGGCCGCTCCAGATGCCGGACGGTGTCTTCCTGGCCGGCCTGGTCCTCCAGCTCGATCAGCGAACACAGCCACCACCGGTCGCCGGTGGACGTATCGGAAAGGGGCGTCCAGCTCATCCGCTGCCAGTATTGCTCGCCGTTTTTCCGGTTGTTAAGCGCCTTGACCGAAAAATGCTCCCAGTTCATCAGCTTTTCGATGATGATCAGGTGATTGCCCTGATCCATACTGGAGCCGATCAGGATCGTGCCGCGCTGACCAATAACCTCGGCCGCGTCATATCCGGTGATCTTGCAGAACGCGCTGTTGCACCATTGGAAATGCATGACCGCGCCGTCGGCATCGGACGCAAGCGCGAGCGCAAGTCCTTCGACTGACTTGTCATTGATCTGGGCAAGTATTTGAGGCGGTATCGGGGATGAGCCTTCCATCTTCAGGCTCTTAGAAGACTGCCGGTTAAATAGGCAATTGTCATTTCCTACAGGTCAGCCAAAAGAAATGGCCTCACTTCAACTTGCAGAATATGCCAAATTCATCAGATCAGACAAAAGTTGTAATTTCGTGGTTATGGGTGGGAGAATTTCTAATGTAAATCAGGCTGATAGGAGAACGATCCCTATGGCGTCATCAGAAGATCATGTCAGGCTTCACCAACAGCGAGCAGGTTCTATTGCAAGCGCGGGGACGATCCCCGCGCTTCTTGTCAGAGACCAATCAGGCGATGTCGACGTAGTAGGCGACGCCCTCGAAGTTGTATTGCCCAAGGGTCGCGATGATGTTGTCCCGTTCCGCCTCCGAGGTCGTATAAAAATGGCTCCCGGTCTGCGTGTTGAAAAAGCGGAAAAGTGCAGTGCCGCCGGAGCTATCGTCGGACGCCGCATAGTACGCAACTCCTTCATCACGAAAAGCGGCATTCGTTCGCAATCCGGCCGCCTCTTCGGCACTGATCGTGTAAAAATGCACGTCGTTGGACAGGTTGAAAAAGCGGTAAACGGCCATTCCGTTTGCCTGGGTAACGTTTGAATCGAAAGCATTTCCTTCAAAGCTGAGCGCGTCCAGGTTTTCGATAACTGCGTTCCGTTCATCCAGGCTGGTGGTGAAGAAATGGGAGCCGGTCGACGTGTTGAAGAACCGGTAGACCTCAAACGCGCTGTTATCGCTGTCTGTCGGTGTCACAAGGGCGTTCGCAAGGGTCACGGACTGCCCGCCAAAATCGAATGCTTCAATGTTGCTCAAGCTGTCCTTGCCGTCACGGTTGGCTGTGGTGTCCAGCACCACGGTTTGCCCTTGAGAGCCAGTGAAGATCACATACTCCGACTGGCCGCCGGTGTAGGCGGCAGTATCCGTCCCGGCCCCCCCATCAAGGGTGTCGTTGCCGCCGGCGCCGTTCAGCGTATCATCGCCTCTTCCCGAGTTCAGCGCGTTTGCGATGGCGTTCCCGGTCACTTGATCATTGCCGTCTCCGGTGAAGACGTTCTCGATACCGCTGAAGGACACCGCGATACCGTCCAGCGTGCCTGTGCCGGCAAGAAGATTGACGATGCTTGCACTGTCGACGGCCGCTGCATTGAGTGTGTCGGTTCCAGCTGTATCGTTGAACGATGTGCTGTGGCTCGACAGAGGCGCGAAGTCGGAGAACTCGTTTGTCACGATGTAGACATCATCGTCGCTGGCCGAGGATCCGTGAAAGGTCAGCTCCACATTGTCGATATTAATGGGGGAGGTGACCGCGCTGTCCTGATCAATCAGTTGCACCGTCCAGGTGCCTTCGCTGGTCATGCCGCGAAACGCGTTGGTATAAAAATAGTCCCACTGGCCGGTGTTGTTGGTGTCCGTTTCATCGTTATCGGCACTGACATTATCAAGCACCACGCTGGTCGTTCCATCCGGTCCGACAATCCGCAACTCCAGATCGTTCAAGTCATACCACTGGAGGAAATTTACCTTGAGCTGAACATGCTCGATCTCGACCACGGTCGACGCCGTTCCTTGAAGTGAGTCGACGGCACCGTTTCCGGTGAGGGTGATGTTGGAATTCAAAAGGTCGATATTCGTGGAGGCCTGGTTTTGCGATGTGGCAGAGACCGTTCCCCATGTTTCGGCGAGCCTGACGGCAGCCTTTGCATCGACGAGACCAAATCCGTAATCACGCGAAAAATGGAACCCGCCCCCGTTCCAGGTGTCCGCACCATTAAAGGTCCATGCATTTCGTTCAAACCCGGAGACACCGCCGCCAATATCAGTCCCGACATGGCGGGCCGTATTCGCCAGAATGGTTTGCACATCCCGCCAACCGAGATTTCCATTGGCCTGCAGCATCAGGGCAACCACACCAGATACTTGGGGTGCGGCCGCTGACGTCCCGTTGAAGTCCGTCGTGTAGTCTGACCCGTCGGTGTATCCGCCGTTCACGCCACTCCCGGTCACATCCGTCGTCTGGATCTGGCCGGGGCTTGGGGAGCCAAATGCAGAAACCAACAGCGATGATCCCGGTGTTGAATAATCGTCAACGGCTCCCGTGCGCTGGACGGCCGCGACCGAAATGGAATGCATGGTGGCATTCCAGGCTGCAGCATTGGTTTCTGTGACAACCGGTATTCCGTTGACGTCGACCTGACGTTCATTGCCAGCAGATTTGACGTAGATAGTCCCTTTGCTGTCCCGCCCGTTTTGAACGCCAAACACCATCGCATTGGTCTCTGCGATGGACGAAATCTCCTGATCAAAGAAGTTGGTTGAATCGAGTGTGCCCAGGCTCATGTTCACGACTTCGGCAGACCGGTCGACACCGCCAATCGAGAGCTGGCCAGAGATCAAGTTGATTGCATCGGCTATGCTTTGACCATGTTTGATGCCGAAAATCGTGCTGCCGTAGGCAGTACCGGCAACGCCGATGCTATTGTTGGCCGTTGCGCCAAGTATCCCGGCTGCTGCCGTCCCGTGAAAATCACCATCAAAGAGATCGATTTGAGTAGACGGCCCAAGCGTGATCGTCTCAGAGGAATTTGCCAGGTCGTAGTCTTTGACCGTTGAGTAATTGCCGGACAAGTCCGGGTGGGTGGCCTCAACACCATCATCGATCACGGCGATCGTAATGCCAGTGCCCGTATAATCGTCCCAGACATCGACAATATTGAGATCGAATTCGCCCGCAGTTGTGTTGCGCAAGTACCATTGATTTATGAATAGCGGATCTGTTGGAATCGCCATTTTGCCCCCCAATATGCAAAAGCCTTATTGCGATAGAATTCGAACAAGTGGCATCCAGTCAATAGTCTTCATGTGCTCAACTGGAAAAGAATTTATTCGATGAAAACAATGAGATCAGATCCTGTAGTTTTCGCGTTGCGAACAGGAAATATTTCTCTCCGAGTTGCATGAAATATTTTAAACTACCCCTGAGGTATGCCGCGCGTTCTTCATCCAGAATGAGAAGCTAGACGAATAAATGTGCCCCTATCAAAGAGCGTTGGCGGGCCCTGGTTTTTTTCACCTGAAGCCTAATTCCATGGTTCGATGAAGCTGCGGACCAGTATAGTTTGTAGACCAAGCTGCCTTTGGTTAACGCCGTCCAAATTGTTCAACTCGAAAGGTGGATACGGTCATGACAACAACAGATCTTGAGCTTGCGACCTACCCGGGTCTCGATGAGCGGATTATTGTCATTCGAGCCGGTGATGAGGTCGACTGCGTTTTTGTCGTGACGGAGAGATTCAACGTGCTCGTGGACACTTTGGCAACACCCGCCTTATGTGCCAGGGCATTGGAGCTTGTGTCTGCCCATATAGGCGATCGCCCACTCATTACGATCAACTCGCACATGGACTGGGATCATTTTTGGGGCAATTCCGCGCTTGATCCTCACACACCGATCATAGCGCACAGTGCTGCAGTCGCACGCTTGAGTGATCCAGACGCCAAACACATGCTGGCGGAAAAACGGGCGGAGGAACCCCGTTTCAAGAATGTCGAGATCGTTCCACCAACGATAACGTTCTCGGGAAACACAATGTCTCTTCACGGGGGCGACTTGACGCTCGAGCTCTTGCACACGCCAGGTCATACGCCTGACCATGTTGCTGTCTGGATACCGGAAGTACGGACCTGCCTTGCGGTGGATGCTGTCGAATATCCTATTCCGGAAGTCTGGAACCAATCGCCGGACAATCTTCGCAAACTCTGCACGTCCTTGAAGCAAATCCGCGACTTGCATCCGAACCATGTGGTTCTCGCCCATGGACAAACAGCTGACCCGGAAGTCGCCGCCGCCAACATCGATTACTTCACCAAGCTACGGGATGCTGTTGGGCGAGTGCCGGCTTCATCTGCAGCTCTTGAAGGGCTTCACGAGCGTTCGGGCTTTCAACTTGAAGACTTTGTTTCTCTACCTGCGGATATGTCGGAAGACACGAAAAGCTTCTACCGCGAGTTTCATAAATCCAATCTCGATGCCGTTGCCGCTGCGCATCGGGCCGACACCGATTTCTTGTGATGTCAGTGCAATGTCCGGACGGCAAATAACGTTGCAAACATCTCGGCGCCGATAATCTATCTTATGGAATGTTTTTGATCGGAACGTTAAAACACCGAGCGTCAGGGTTAGATACCGGACATGAGAACATCGATCGCACGCGTGATCAGTTCACCTTGACCCTTGAGATTTCCGGCTCGTCGCAAATTCGACCGTCGCACGGCTGCAATCAGGCGGGTTGCAAGAACCAATCGCTTACTTTCATGCTCCAGTACTGGGTTGAGATATTTCACCGTTGGATAGTCGGGGAGCAAAGGAACAGAGACCACGTCGGGTCAGGCGGTAGGAGGTCGCTTTCGATAACAACCATGAACACAATTTGTATTCCGCGACATCAAAGCGGCTCAGTTCTTCCATGCCGCACCGGCTGGACCCGCGATTATGTCAGCCAGCGGGTGTCCATTCTGCTCGTGCCACTCACGCTGTGCGTCAAACCCGTCTGCATTCTCTTCAAGCCAGATCTCACGCTTCATCGCCGAGACCGCTTTTTCCAGCGCATCTTCCGCGACCGCTGTCACGTTGATCCCAAGTTCCTTTGCCTGATCAAGCGTTTCAGCATTCAGCCTTAAAGATGTGCTCCTTCGAGCCGACGTTCCCATATAAAGAACTCCACTTTGTACCACAGAAGTGTATCACGGATGTGTAGTGCAACAAACGTCTATCAAGTGCGGACCGGCTCAAAACTGATTATGGAATTTTTTTGGAGCAGCGACCACGGCTAACACGCCTCATCGGCGAGAAACCAATATAGTACCCACCCCGATGCTCACTAAAGGGCTCACTTTTGAAATCCAATTGGCCCGTCGCAATCCCATCGAGCATGAAATTTCGAACCGGCCACCTTGTGCCGCCAGCCTGTTATGGTGTTTAGAAGACGCAGTACCGCACAAGCGCCGGACCTTGATGCCTCCAAGGCATTGCTGCCGGCCGGACAGACAACAATAACGACCTCACGGAGGCGCTTCAGTGACCCAGACCGAGCTGACAATCCGCCAACCTGACGACTGGCATCTTCACTTGCGCGATGGCGCCATGCTGGAAGCGGTATTGCCGCACACAAGCGCGAATTTTGCGCGTGCGATCATCATGCCCAACCTGGTACCACCGGTCGTGCGCACCGAACATGCGCAGGCCTACCGGGAGCGCATCCTGAACGTGCTTCCGGCAGATCACAGCTTCGATCCGCTGATGACGCTGTACCTTACCGAGGCCACCGATCCGGCCGATGTGCGCAAAGGCGCAGAAAGCGGGTTGATCACGGCGCTGAAGCTTTATCCGTCCGGGGCGACAACGAATTCTGAAAACGGCGTCCGGGACTTTGAAAAGATCTACCCGGTTCTGGAAACCATGAGCGAGGTAGATGTCCCCCTGCTGGTCCACGGCGAGATCACGGATTCAGACATCGACATCTTCGACCGGGAAGCCGTTTTCCTGGAACGCGTGCTGTCGCCAATCCGAGAGAAGTTTCCCGAGCTCCGCATCGTTTTGGAACACGCCACAACGTCCCATGCGATTGACTTCGTGAAGGCCGCAAAGGCGCGCACCGCAGCGACCATCACCACCCACCACCTGATCATTAACCGCAACGCCATTCTGGCCGGCGGGATCAAGCCGCATTATTACTGCCTGCCGGTGGCAAAGCGCGAAAAACACCGTCTTGCCCTGCGCGAAGCGGCAACGTCCGGCGACCCGCGGTTCTTCCTTGGCACCGACTCTGCCCCGCACACCGACACGGCAAAGGAAAGCGCCTGCGGCTGCGCCGGCATTTTCTCGTCAATCAATACAATCAACTGCCTGGCGCATGTGTTTGAAGAAGACGGCGCGCTCGACAAGCTGGAGGGCTTTGCCTCACTGAACGGTCCGGCGTTCTACAAGCTGCCGCCAAACGAGCGGCGCATCCGCCTTTTCAAAAGCGCAGATCCGGTCAGCTTCCCAGACAAGATCCAATTTCCGGAAGGCACAGTCACCGTCTTTGATCCCGGCTACCCGCTTCACTGGCAACATGAACCGGTCGCCGCAGCGGCTGCTGCTTAAGGCTAGCCGGCCCAAACAATCGACGGGTTTTTAAGCGCAGAAAAAGGAAGGATCCGGACAGACACTCCGGGTCCTTTTTTGGTGTTTAGGCCACCCTCCTTTACCGGCCAGAAGGGGCAGCAACCGAATTTCCACCGCCAGTACCGAGGAATGATCTGGACAGCGCCGCATCCTGTGAATACCTAAGGCGGGCACCCTTCTTACCGCCCACGGCCCTGCCCGCCGGACGCAGACCTTTAAAGAGACAGCATGCTTCAAAAGAAACGCGCCTTTATCACTGGGTCTGCCGGCTTTATCGGCTTTCATCTGGCCGAGCTGTTGTTACAGGAAGGCTGGGAAGTTGCCGGCTTTGACGGCCTGACGGACTACTACGATGTCCGGCTGAAGGAACGCCGCCACGAGATCCTCCATCAGCACGGCACATTCTCCTCAACCATCGCGCAGCTCGAAGACACAACGTCTGTTGCGGAAAGCATTACGGATTTCAAACCGGATGTGATCGTTCACCTCGCGGCCCAGGCCGGGGTGCGCTACAGCCTGGAAAACCCGCGCGCTTATGTTGATGCCAACGTCGTCGGCACATTGAACGTCATGGAGGCTGCGCGCGCGGCCAATGTTCAGCATCTGCTGATGGCCTCGACCAGCTCGGTTTATGGCGCGAACACTGAAATGCCGTTCGATGAAAACCAGAAAACCGATACGCCGCTGACCATTTACGCAGCGACCAAAAAGGCGAACGAGGCGATGGGGCATGCCTGGGCGCATATTCATCAAATCCCGATCACCATGTTCCGGTTCTTCACGGTTTATGGCCCCTGGGGCCGCCCAGATATGGCGCTTTTCAAGTTCACCAAGGGGATCCTCGAAGGCACGCCGATCGACATCTACAATCACGGCGAGATGTACCGCGACTTCACCTATGTGGCCGATCTGGTGCGCGGCATACGCGGTCTGATGGATGCGGTTCCAGGGAGCGAGGGGGCGGCCTCGAAAACGGACAATTTGAGTCCCGTTGCGCCCTATCGGGTGGTGAACATCGGCAACTCGGACAAGGTCCGCCTGCTCGATTTCATTGAAGCGATTGAAGATGAACTCGGCAAGAACGCCATTCGCAACCTGATGCCGATGCAGACAGGCGATGTGCCGGCGACCTGGGCCGATGCCACGCTGCTGCAAGACCTGACCGGCTACAAGCCCGAGACACCGTTCCGCGAAGGCGTTGCGAAGTTCGTGCAGTGGTACCGCGACTATTACAAGGTCTAAAGCTGAGATGAGGAACCGGACCCCGGAACAGGCGAAAATTGCTGTCATTGGCCTTGGTTATGTCGGCCTGCCGCTCGCCGCCGAATTCGGCAAGACACACGCGGTCATGGGGTTTGATATCAATCCGGAGCGCATTGTCCAGCTGAGTGCAGGCACCGACACGACGCTCGAAGTCTCGAAAGATGACCTCATCGCTGCGACACACCTGCGCTTTACCTCCGATCCTCAGGAACTGGCAGAGTGCGACACCTACATCGTCACGGTGCCAACGCCGATCGATGCTTATAAGCAGCCCGATCTCGGCCCCCTCCTCCGTGCCAGCGAGACCATCGGCAAGGTTCTAAAGCCCGGCGACCTGGTGATCTACGAAAGCACCGTTTATCCCGGCGCAACGGAAGAAGACTGTGTGCCGGTGCTGGAGCGTGTGTCCGGTCTCACGTTCAACGAAGACTTCTTTGCAGGATACAGCCCGGAGCGGATCAATCCGGGGGACAAGTCCCACCGCTTGCCGCAGATCTGCAAGGTCACATCCGGCTCAACACTGGAGGCAGCCGACTTCGTCGATCAGCTCTATGCCGGGATTGTCACGGCCGGAACCCACAAGGCCCCCTCGATCCGAGTCGCGGAAGCCGCCAAGGTGATTGAGAACACGCAGCGGGATCTCAACATCGCGCTCATCAACGAGCTGGCCATCATCTTCAACCGACTGGATATCGATACCGAAGCCGTCCTGAAAGCGGCTGGAACAAAGTGGAATTTCCTGCCCTTCCGTCCCGGCCTCGTCGGCGGGCATTGCATTGGCGTTGACCCCTATTACCTGACGCACAAAGCCCAGGCGACCGGCTATCACCCGGAGATCATCCTGGCCGGACGGCGCCTGAATGATGGCATGGGCGCCTATGTGGTCTCCGAGATGGTCAAGGCCATGACCCGCAAGGCCTTGCCCGTCACCGGTTCCAGAATTCTTGTCATGGGTCTCGCGTTCAAGGAAAACTGTCCGGATCTTCGCAACACCGGCGTTGCCGGAATTCTTGAAGAACTGAAAGACTACAATGTCAGCGTGGATGTCCATGACCCCTGGGTTGATGGAGCGGCTGCGCATGACGAATACGGCATCCAGCCCGTGGAACACCCGGCGGAAGGCGCCTACGACGCCATCATTGTTGCCGTCGCCCACCAGGCCTTCAAGGACCTCGGCATCGACAAGATCCGCGCCTTCGGCAAACCCGGTGCGCTGGTCTACGACCTGAAATGCATGTTCCCAGCCGAAGAAACCGACCTGCGGCTTTGAATTCTGAAGCGCTGCCGAGGCACAGCAGATGGGGTCGGTACAGATGCGCGCTCCATTGCGACGGTCGCGGTATCGATCGGTGACGCCAGTTTTTCCGACCAGAGCCCCACTTCAGAAAAGACCAGCAGACAGGTGAGTGACTGGTTGAAACAATAGCCGCGAATCTAAGCAGTCCTTTCAGTACTGCCCCGCGGGATCACATCAAAACCTAGATCGATTGTTTTTTGCTGCGGCTCTGCTCCCTGCAGGGCTTCGACGAGGTTCTCAAATGCGATCCGTCCCATGTCCAACCGGAAGGTTCTCACACTGGTAATGGACGGATTGGCGGCGGCAACCATCTCCAAATCATTGAACCCACAGATCCCGAATTCCTCAGGAATGCGCACGCCCCTTCTCTGGCATTCAAAGAGAGCTCCAAGTGCCAAGTCGTCATTGTTGCACAACACAGCATTTGTATCTGGCGCCTTGGAGAGCAAATCCGCGACGAGCTCGCATCCAAGGGTCACGGTCGAGGGCCGCGGGGTCGTTACCACCCGGTTTGCCGAGTAAACCCCAGCCAGTTCCGCTTCGGTCTTAAAGCCCTTCAGCCGGCGCTGACTTCGTGGATCGAGGCGCGCGGCGATGTACCCGGGACGGTCATATCCTTGTTCCAAAAGATGCCGGGTGGCTGCTCTTGACGCATCCACATGGGAAAATCCGACCATCATGTCATAAGGATCTGGGCCACATTCCATGATTTGGACGATACGGCAGTCAGCTCCCATCAAGAGCTTTGACGTTTCGGAAGACTGATCAAGACCGGACAAGATTAGCCCTGCAGGTTTCTGGCTCAAAAACGTCCGGACAAGTGTTTCCTCTTCCAAAGGGGAGTAGCGGGAATTCCCGAGCTGGATCTGCCACTTGGACCCTTCTGCGGCCTCATAAATCCCCCGCATCACATCTGAAAAGACGTTGTTGGTCACAGAAGGAACGATGACGCCGATGACGTTTGTTTTGCCGGCAGCGAGAGCACTTGCGGCGGGGTCAGGCACATATCCCAAGCGATCGACAACCGCTTTTATCCTCAAACGCGTTTTCTCCGACACCTTGTCAGGATTCCGCAATGCCCGCGAAACTGTCATAGCGCTAACGCCCGCTTCACGCGCAACATCTGAAATATTTAATTTGTTTTTCTTCAAATATTACAACCTTTTAAGATCACTAATACGCTTCATGACAAGACTAACTTACAAAACGCCTGTTGACAAATGTTAGCGCTATCAATTGAATGAACTCAGAAAACAGGCGGTATGACAAAGATGCAGAGCGCGTCGCCAAAGGGCGGAAAAGAAAGTGTGATTGTCGTGATGGGCGTGTGTGGAGCGGGCAAAAGCCGCTTGGCGCTAAACCTGTCAGATCGCCTGGGCGTTGGAATGGTCGAAGCAGACGACTTTCACACTCTGGAGAACAAGCAAAAAATGGCAAATGGCGAAGCGCTCACGGACGCCGACCGAATGCCTTGGCTGGATGCCGTCGCGATGGCGGCCCTGCTCCAACTCTATTGCACCGGCGGTGCGGTGGTTGCCTGCTCCAGCCTGAAACGCGCCTACCGTGACCGCCTTCGAAACTCGTTGCCAGGGTGCAGGTTCGTTCATTTGGACGGATCCAGAGCCCTCATCGCGGACCGTCTCATCAATCGCCAGGGCCATTTTGCCGGCGAAACGCTCCTCGATAGCCAGCTGGCCATTCTGGAGCCGCTTGATGACGACGAAACCGGCTTCACTCTTCAGATTTCACGGCCCGTCGATCAGCTTGTTGATGGCGCCTTGGAAGGACTGCGGCGTATAGCGCCGCCTCAAACCACTGTCGCCAACTGACCAAGGCGATAGAGACCAATGGGAGGAATTATGTTTAAGAATCTCACAAAATCCGCACTGACCGCAGTGGCTATCAGCGCACTGACCTCTGCCGCGTTTGCGGCCGATTTCTCGTTCCGGTTCCAATCCTCAGACCCGGCCGGCAACCCGAACTTTGAACTTCAGCAAGGCTGGACGGAGACCGTCAAGGAACTCACCGGCGGGCGGGTCGAAATTGAACTTCTGCCGGTCGAATCCATCGTTTCACATAGCGAAACACAAGACGCGATCGCAGCCGGCATTCTGGATGGCCATATCACTGACACGTCCTACTTCGCTGGCAAGGACCCCGCCTTTGGTTTGATTGCAAACCCGGTCGGCGCCTGGTCTTCTCCAGATGAGATGTTCACCTTCATGGCACAAGGCGGCGGCAACGAGCTGATGAATGAACTGGTGGGTCCTTATGGCCTGCATTTCATCGGTGCGACCACGCCGGGACTGGAGGCATTTGTTTCCAAAGTGCCACTGAATGGCGTCGATGATCTCAAAGGCATCAAGATGCGGGCGCCGGAAGGGCTCGTGCAACAGGTGTTTGCAGCCGCAGGCGCTGCTCCGGTGAACCTTCCAGGTTCCGAGGTCTTCACAGCCCTCGACAAAGGCGTGATCGACGCGGCCGATTACACCGTGTTTTCGACCAACCATGCCCAGGGCATGCACAAGGTCGCCCCATACCCGGTCTACCCGGGCTTCCATTCCATGCCATTGGTCGAAATCTCCATGAACAAGGCCAAATGGGATGCTCTTCCGGAAGATCTGAAAACTGTTCTTGAAGAAAGCGTTGCCGACTTTGCGACTGCTCAGGTGGCAGCACTTGCGGAACGGGATTTGAAAGCTGTCGAGGAAGCGAAAGCTGGCGGCGAAATCACTGTAACCGACTGGTCCGCGGAAGAGCGCGCAAAGTTCCGGACCATCGCAACCGGTGAGTGGGCAAAAGTCGCGGCTCGCTCTGACAATGCCCAGAAGGTCTACGACGTGTTGACCGGGTATCTGAAAGAAAACGGCTTGATGCAATAAGCTCCAACCCAATCAAAACAAGCGGCCGCCTCCGGGCGGCCGCTCAATACGATAGCGTGTCGCGTTCCATTCAATTCAAGCTACTTCAGGTTTGGCGTACGAGGCAAAGCCGAGTGGCAGCGAAACCTGACTCTTTTTAACGCGATTTGCTCAAAAAAGCTGGGAGGCAAGCGTGGCAGACACAGAGGAAAAATCGCACGAAAAACCGGACCCCGGAGCCATACCTGAAGCAGGTATCTTGGGTCGGTGGATCGACAAGACCGGGCTGGTCTTTGCCTTTGGCATCGTATTGTCCATGCTTATCTTGCTGAATGAAGTGGTGCTCCGTTACGTCTTCAATGCCCCGACCATTTGGGCGCATGAGACAACCATCTTTCTGTGCGGCGCTGCGTTTCTCTATGGCGGTCTATATTGCAGTGCGCGCGACCGGCACATCCGTGTTGTGCTGATTTACGATGCCTTGCCGGACCGGGCACGCCGGATACTCGACATCGTCATCTCAGTTATCTGCATGCTCTCCAGCGGTGTTTTCGCTTGGGCGGCCTGGCTGATGGTCCAAAGGGCCGCGTTCCGGCCCGACGGCAGTTTCCGGCTGGAGCGGTCGGGAAGTGCATGGGACCCCGTCTATCCCGGCCTGATCAAGGTTTTCCTGCTCATCGTGCTTGCCGTGATGGCCGTACAATTTCTCATTCTTGCCGTGAATTACGCCAGGGGGCGCAAGTGATCGATTTTTTTGGCTCCCTGCAAGGTCTTGGAATTGAGACCGGCACG
>NZ_JBRKQB010000005.1:0-178927 GCF_053005265.1 Roseibium sp. MB-4 | reverse complement strand
GGAAGGCCGTGCTCCAGTTACCGAACATGGCAGGAAGATCCCGCCAGGGGCTGCCTGTTCGAACAATCCAAAGCACGGCTTCGATAAAAAGGCGGTTATTCTTGCCGCTCCGCCCAGGGTCTGTCGGCTTGCCAAGGCAGTGTGGTTCAATCTTAACCCATTGGGCGTCTGTCAGTACAAAGCGATCCATCCAAAGCTTGAATCACATCCGTACTGATTTGTGAATCCCCACAGACCCTAGTCCAGATTGGAGCGCGTTCTCCTGACCGCGTCTTTCCAACCGGCCAGAAGCTGATCCCGCCGATCCTGGTCAAGGTGGGGCTCAAACCGTTTTTCCAGTTTCCATTTGGCGGAGAATTCCTTCTGGCCAGGCCAAATCCCGGCCCGACTTCCTGCGAGCCAGGCAGCGCCGAGGGCTGTGGTCTCAGCAACGGTTGGACGATCCACTGGCGCACCAAGGATGTCGGACAGGAACTGCATCGTCCAATCGGACGCTGTCATGCCCCCATCGACCCGCAATACGGGCGAATGTGCATCCGGCCAGTCAGACTGCATCGCAGAGATGAGGTCACTGGTCTGATAACCAACACTTTGCAGAACCGAACGGGCGATTTCCTTTGGCCCGGTGTTCCGGGTCAACCCGAACATCGCGCCACGCGCATCCGCGTCCCAGTATGGCGCACCGAGACCGACGAAGGCCGGGACCAGATAGACGTCCTGGTTTGGGTCGGCCTGCTCGGCAAGCGCCTGAGAGTCGGCGGCGTTTTCAATGAGGCCGAGGCCATCACGGAGCCATTGGACCGCGGCACCTGCAATGAAAATCGATCCCTCGAGCGCATAAGTCGTCTCACCGTTTAGTCGGTAAGCGATCGTCGTCAACATCCGGTTTGCAGAGGCGACCGGCTTCGTACCCGTATTCATCAAGGCAAAACAGCCGGTGCCGTAGGTCGACTTCACCATGCCCGGTTCAAAACACGCCTGTCCCACAGTGGCAGCCTGCTGGTCCCCGGCGACGCCAAGGATCGGCAACTCCCGCCCGAAGAGATCCGCCTTGGCCACCCCGAAATCATCCGCGCTGTCTTTGACGTCGGGCAGAAGACTCATAGGGATTTTCAATAGCTCGCAAAGCTCGGCATCCCAGGAATTGTCATGGATGTTATAAATCAGTGTCCGGGATGCATTGGTAGCGTCAGTCGCGTGCACCTCGCCTTCTGTCAAATGCCAGATCAGCCAGCTATCAACCGTTCCGAACGCAAGTTCACCGCGTTCGGCTCGTGCACGAACGCCGTCGACATTGTCCAAGATCCAGGCGATTTTTGTCCCGGAGAAATAGGGATCAAGCAGCAAGCCAGTTTTGGCTGTGAATTTTGCCTCGCGACCGTCTGCGCGAAGTTTTGCGCAAAAGTCGGCGGTCCGGCGGTCCTGCCACACAATCGCATTGTAGACCGGCTCACCGGTTTTGCGATCCCAGACCAGCGTTGTTTCACGCTGGTTTGTAATCCCGATCGCTGCGACATCGGCACCGTTGCCCGGTGCATTTGCCATCGCCTCGCGGCAAACACGGAGCGTGCTGGTCCATATATCGGATGGTGAGTGCTCAACCCAACCAGACTTTGGAAAGTGTTGCGGAAACTCTTGCTGCCCGACACTTACCGGCTGAAAATCCTCACCAAATACAATGGCACGGCTTGACGTGGTGCCCTGGTCAATCGCCAACACACATCCGGCCATGGCGCTCCTCCCAAATTTCATGCTTGTTGTTTTTTAAAAAACCGCCGGCGGCTCCCGGCGGTTCGGTCAGGTTTTGACAGCACTATGCAGCAGTGCCAACCAACTGCGCAAGATGAGCGGAGAGGTAGTCGTCGAGCGCGGCTGTTTCCACTTCGCTCAAACGCAAACCCAATTTGGTCCGCCGCCACAAGACATCTTCTGCGGTCCGGGCCCATTCGCGGCTGACGAGCCATTTCACTTCGGCTTCATAGAGATTGTAGCCAAACAGCTGACCAAGATCAGAAAGTTGCGCTGCCTTTCCTAGGATAGACCGGGCATCAGTGCCGTAAAGGCGGATCAGGCGCGTGGCGAAGGTTTTGTCGAGGAAAGGATAATGGGCCTGTAGCGCCGAGACTTCTTCTTCAAAAGCCAGAACGTTGAAGTTTCCGCCCGGCAACACGTCCTGATCCGTCCACTCATCGCGTTTGAATGGCAGATGTGGTTTCAGTTTTTCCAGAACGTGTTCGGATAGCTTCCTGTACGTTGTGATTTTCCCGCCAAACACAGACAGAACGGCCGGTTTCTTGTCCCCGGCATCCAACTCAAGGACATAGTCGCGTGTGGCAGCCTTAGCATCTTTCGCGCCGTCATCATAAAGTGGGCGCACGCCCGAATAGGTATGGACGACATCATCCGGAGTAACCGGCGTCTCGAGATATTCGCTCACCGCTTTGCACAGATACTCAACCTCGTCTTGAGAGATTTGCACCTTGCCAAGGTCATCCTGGTAATCGACGTCTGTGGTCCCGATGAGCGTAAAGTCATTTTCATACGGGATCGCAAATACAATCCGGCCATCGCCGTTCTGAAAAATGAAGCACCGGTCGTGCTCGAACTGACGCGGCACGATGATGTGGCTGCCTTTAACGAGGCGGATTGCCGACGAATTGTTTGCTCCGACGACCCCGCGCAACATTTCCGCAACCCAAGGCCCTGCAGCGTTGACCAAAACGGAGGCTGTAACGGTGCGCTCAGTACCGGACGACAGATCTTTCAGGACAACTTGCCAATGATCTCCCTCCCGGCGGGCGCTGACGCATTTTGTGCGGGTCAGGACTTCAGCCCCGCGATCGGCGGCATCGCGGGCATTCAGTACCACTAAACGCGCATCGTCGACCCAGCAATCTGAGTACTCAAACCCCTTCTTGAAAAGCTTTTTCAAACCCTTGCTGTAGGTCCCTTGATCCAGGGGCACGGTCTTTGTCGCCGGAAGAAGTTTGCGGCCGCCGAGATGGTCATACATGAACAAGCCGAGCCGCAGCAGCCACGCCGGACGCAGATCTTTGTGATGAGGCAGGATGAAACGCAGTGGCCAGGCGATATGCGGCGCCAACTTCCAGAGGACCTCGCGTTCTTTCAGCGCCTTGCGCACCAAGTCGAACTCGTAATACTCAAGGTAGCGCAACCCGCCATGGATAAGCTTGGTCGATGCAGACGAGGTTGCTCCCGCAAGATCTCCCATCTCAACAAGCATAACCGACGCGCCCCGACCGACAGCATCACGGGCAATTCCTGCACCATTGATCCCGCCACCAATTACCAAAAGATCGTAGTCCGCCGCCATGGTCCTCTAAGGCTCCGTATATTTCGCGCGATTTCTAAAACGAAAATAATTCGAAACCAGTCGAAAATCAATCACAATTCATTCACGCATAAGAAAAGCCCCTGCCAGAGGACAAGCCAGCCAGCAGAGGCTCAGAAAAATGCAAATGAGAAGTGTGCGGCTAGCGGTCGCCATCCTCCGCCGGCGCGTCGTCGGCGAGCGGTTTCGGTTTCTTGGTGGCCTTGGCTTGCGTGACCTTTGGCACATCGTCCTGCGCATACGCTGGCGTTGCTGCATGATAGGTCACTTGCGGGAACGGAATTTCGATATTGCGCTCGTCAAAAACCTGTTTGACATACTCGTTATAAGCCCGGCCGACAGACCATTGATCACCTGGCGTGGTTTTGATCCGGGCACGAATGTCGATAGAACTTGCACCGAAGTTTGTGACCCCGTGCATTTCAAGATCTTCATATATTTTGGAACCGTAGTCGGTCGCCTTGAGACGCCGGAATGCTTCCTGCATCGCCTCTTTTGCCTCGGCGATATCTGTATCGTAAGAAACCCCAATCAAGGCCACGTGATACGAGAAACCGCGCATGAAATTGGACACCATGTCCACAGACGAGAATGGAATGATGTGTGTCGTCCCATTCAGATCGCGAATCCGGACAGATCTCACGGTAATGCCTTCAACAGTGCCGGTGATGCCTGCGACGGTCACAACATCTCCCTGGTTGATTGCATTCTCAATCTGAATGAAGGCGCCCGTGATGATGTCTTTCACAAGTGTCTGAGCACCGAATGAAATCGCAAGACCCACTACACCGGCACCGGCGATCAACGGGCCGATATCAATGCCGATTTCCGACAGTCCGAGCAAAACGGTCATCACGAGAATGACGACGGTCGCGGCATTCCGAAACAGTTGGAAAAGTGTTCGCTCGCGCGCGGTAACGATGTGACCGCGCCGCGACTGCAGGCGCAGGTCAACCCAGGACATCAACGCCAACCAGATAGCGAAACCAACCAGAACAACAAGGAATGCGGACCCGTAGCTGCTGACGAGACGATTGCCGGTTTCAGACGACAACCAATCCAGAATGCTGAAGAGCCCCCAAACCTCAAAGAGCAGGAGAACGGTTGCGATAAAGACGAAGAAGCGAACCAGCTTGAGCAGTCGTGGAACAAAGGCATTTAGCCGGTGTTGGAGTGCTGGAAGTTTTGTGTTCAGATCTTCGGGCAGTCGTATTCCGCCCTTGATGGCTCGGGTAACGATCAATGACAGCGCCATCCCTGCCATGATCGTGACAATCGACAGGACGGTCGCCCGCAAGATGATGGTTGTTGCATCAAACGGCCGGGTTACCCAGACGACAAAGATCGCGATGATGTAACCGAGCGCGCCAACATGCCAAAGCTTTCCAAGGTTGGATAGAGCCCTTTGCGCCAGATTACTCTGCAGCGTTTCCGCATATCCTTGCGTTCCCTCCCGCACCCGGACGCGGTTCCGCACAATCAGCACCATCAAGTAGATCATGCCGCTGAGCACGATCAGAAAGCGAAGCGCATTCCCAAGAACAAACGAAACAGCAATGTTGGAAACGGGAACCAGCAGAAATATGCCGAAGTTGTTCCAGTACATATACAGGCGAAGCCTTGTGTACCAATAAAGGGCATTCTGGTCGTCGAAGGGAAGCAATCGCAACTCCGGACGGCGCGGCGCAAACACAAACCGAAGCGCGACATTGGCCATTCCAGTTATGAAAAACGCATTGAGCGCAAGACTTTCCTGAATGGTGACGCCAGCTGCAAACCCGCCATACGCCAAAAGAGCAACAAAATAGCCAACGCCCAAACCGATTGCGACCGTGATCCCGTCAATCACGGTAGACAAGACCAGAATGGATGTCCGCATCAGCCCGCCGCCATACCGCGCCTTGAGAGCGAGCCCGGCATACGCTTTTCGAGCAACCAACTGACCTGACCAGAAGGCTAGGTAAGCAGCAATCAAGACCGCTGCAACTTGCACAAATACCGTCTGAACCCGATCCCACTTGATCGGAATATCCCCTTTGAGGATCAAAAACAGTCCGTTCAGCGAATGCCCGGCTCTGTCGAGGAAGATGCCAACTTCATCTGCAAGCTTTCGGGTGTATTCCCCTACCCTCAGAACAAAGCTCTCATTGGCCTCTACTGGTGTCGCCGTAGCGGGCTCGGACTGCGCGCCAGTTTGATCACTGCCATTATCCGCCGTCTGCTGGTCTTCGCTCAGTTGTTTGATGAGTGCCGCGCGGGTATCAGGATCCTCTAAAATCTTGATCAGTGCATCACGCGCCTGGCTGATTTCGTCTGCTTGCTGGGTGGAATCAGCAGCGTCTTGCGCGATGGCCGCACCTGGAACAAGCATGAGAAAAATGATCAGGCAAAGGCTACGCATAAGGACGGTCATAAAGGCTTCCACCAGCACAGAATTATCGTTGGAAAGACAGTATGCTAGAGGTGACGTAGGCCCACGGCAATCCCGGTTTGATGTCTTTAGCGGTTCGTTCAACAGAAGCCATGCCTGCTCCCGATCAGTCGATACATTGCGATTTATGACGATACACGTCGCAAAATATCAAGAAATATCCTAAATTTCCGCAAGGTCATCTTTAACTTTCGGACTAAATGGTAACGTATTAATAACAGTATGAAGCTTTCCTTCCGTGTTAAGAGGAGGAAAGATGTCAGTCACGCTGTTAAAACTTGCCGAGGAAGGTACAGATTCCGCACGGGCGGCGCTGTTCGGTGAGCTTTGCAGGCTCGTTACTGATGATCTGGACCAGCGCACCACACCGGAACTCACGATATTTGCAGAGGTAACGCTCAAGCTTTACAGCGACGCCACGGCCGACGACCGCGTGCGCCTCGCGCAGAAACTGTCAAACTGCCCAGACATACCCGATACGCTGGCCAAAAAAATCGCGGAAGATGATGCACCAATCGCATCCCCCCTCCTGGCGTCTTCTCCTGTCTTCTCACAGGAAGATCTTCTTCAGTTCATTCAAGAACTGAGCAATGCGCATCTGCAAGCCATTGCCCACCGTCCGGACCTCAGCTCTGAAGTCTCCGACGCACTTGCGCAAAAGGGTGATACCCCGATTCACCGTATCCTTGCCGGAAACCGGGAAATTCGATTGTCCCGAGATGCCATGGTTTGCCTCGTACGGCTTGCTGCCGAAGACACCAAAGTTCGGGAAAGCTTGTCGCATAGATCGGATCTGACGCCCGCGATCTGTCAGCAATTGCTGCCAATGGTCAATGAAGACGCAAAGAAGCGTTTGACGTCAATCATTCAAGGTGCCCTGTCACAGGAACAGCTCGATCAGATTGCGAAGATCAAGAAACTGAGACGGGAACTTGGGCATGCCTTGGACAATCACGATATGAGCTTGTTGTGGCCTGATGCACAACGCGCCGGTGCAACACCGGATGAGCTGATCACACTCTTGCTCCAGGACCAGCGATTTAACCACGTCATCGAGCTGATGAGCTTGCGTGGAAGGATCGCGCAAAAAGCCTTCAAGGACGCCGTTTTCAACGGAAAGCTGGAAACCGTCATGCGGACGGCTGCCCGTTGCGGCCTTCAACCTCAAACTTTTGCATTGTTTGTGAAAGCTCGGTGCGACCACCTTCGGATTCCGTCAAAGAAGGGTTCGAGCTGGATCGGCGCTTACGCTGCGCACCTTAAAGAGTTGGAAGCGTCTAAAGAGGGCCGGTGTTCTGACTTCCAGGCAAATCGCAAAGGCAGAAAATCAGACGCAGTTGCGACCGTTTCTAGCAGGCTCGCTTTTGCATAATCATCCTCCGGTCGCCCGCCGGCACAAGGCTGCAGCAAGTGCGGTCGCAACAGTAGCGCTGGCATAAAACCATAACCCCGGCAGGATCGAGGCAGCCGCCAAACCGCTGGTTTTCGCCGCAAAGAGGACCAGCGCGACAAGCATCACATCCAGCATGGACCACTTACTGAGCGTCGACAGCAACGCGAGCGATCTCAGCCGTGCGCCTGTTATCACCGCGATATGTACAACGATGATCTTCGCAGCAGGAAACACGACGGAAAACAACGCGATGATCACCGCTAGCGCTCCATCCCCTTCCAGCCACAAACCATGAATGACCTCTAGCAGAGACGGCCGCTCCTCCAGAAAATAGAGTTTTTCAATACTCATCAGCGGGAGGGTAATGCCGAGTGTGAATGAAAAAGTTGCGATTGGCAGGAGTAGTGCAATCATCAACCGCATATTGGTTGCTCCTGCATAATGTTTATTCAATTTCAGAAGACGATTTCATCCCGCAATTTATGTCGCGAGAATAGTATTCCAAATATATCTTTATAAAGGCGAGTGGCTCACACAATTTATACGCCGTGGCCAAAACCGCCGCGGCGCCTGTTTCACAAACCGTTCTTGATCTCAGTATCTGGACCGTCCACGCGCAGCAACTTCATCAAGTTGTTCCTGCTCTGCGGCTTCCTGAGCGGTGCGTTCGCGCTGCTGATCCCGCTCTTCCAGCTGTTCGAACTTCTTCAGATCTTCAATAGCCTCGCTGAGCTCGTCCTGAGCGCGCTGCAACTGATCGTCCAGTTCATGGGCCGAATTACGCAAGTTGTCTCTACGATCAGCAGCAGCCTTTGCGAATGTCGGGTAGGCGAAATGACTAACGTCGGTAATCCCTGTCCGCTCCTGCTCGGTGCGAATCTGATCATCAAGCTCGTCCGCCATCCGGTTGAACTCGGATATCATGCTCTCGATCTGGGCGAGCTGCCGCCGTTTTTCGTCAACCTGAAACCGCTTCAAACGGATCAAACTGTCTCGGGTTTTCATTACTCAATACTCCCCTTACACGGGTAGTCTATCCCTGAGTCATTTCCAAAAGGTTGGCAAGCTGCGCATAACCTTCAAAAATTGTTGTCGACTCGTCTTTGCCCTGATTCAGGAAATCATCAATTGGCCCGAATCGAAAGATTGCCTCATCAACAGTCGGGTCCGATCCCCGCCTGTAGGCACCAAGCCGAATGAGTTCTTCCATATCCGTATAGGTGGAGAGAAGCTGTTTTGCCTTTCTCAAGACAGGTTGCTGCTCCGGAGGGACACAACGCGGCATGGTCCGAGATACAGATTTCAAGACATTAATTGCTGGATACCGTCCCCGTTCCGCGATCCCGCGCTCCATCACAACGTGCCCGTCCAGGATCCCGCGCACGGCATCAGCAACAGGTTCGTTGTGATTGTCGCCTTCCACAAGAACAGTAAAGAGCCCCGTAATCGAACCTGATCCAGTTTTTCCGGGGCCAGCCCGCTCCAGAAGGCGCGGCAATTCGGTAAAGACCGTCGGTGTATATCCTTTTGATGTCGGCGGTTCCCCGATGGAAAGGCCGATTTCCCGTTGCGCCATAGCGAATCGGGTCACCGAATCCATCATGCACAGGACTTTGTCGCCCTCGTCCCGGAAATGTTCTGCGACCGTCATGGCAAGATAAGCTGCCTGCCGCCGCATCAACACACTCTCATCGGAAGTCGCGACCACAACCACCGACCGGGCCAAACCTTCTTCGCCAAGATCGTCTTCAATGAACTCTTGTACTTCCCGGCCACGTTCACCGATCAACCCGATCACAGCCGTGTCGCACTGGGTGTTTCGGGCCAGCATCGACATAAGCACGGATTTACCAACGCCCGAACCGGCGAAGATACCCATACGCTGACCTTCACAGCACGTAACGAAGGTATTGAGTGCCCGGACACCAAGATCCAGCGGTGGCCCCACCCGGGCCCGTTCAGAGGCCGGCGGAGGTGCACTTCGCAATTTGCGAGGCAGACCGCCATTTGGAAGAGGTCCTTTACCATCAATCGGTTCACCAAGAGCATTAATCACTCGGCCAAGCCAGGCATTACTCGGATGAACAACGCTCTCCCGGGAGGTGATTACGGCCTTGCATCCCATCCGCACTCCTTCAAGACCGGAGAAAGGCATACACAGCGCGTGCCCTTCCCGGAAACCTACAACTTCTGCAGGAACCTGCGGGTTATCCTCACCACTGTCGATCAACAAACGGGATCCGACACTCATTTCGTGAATGGGTCCGGCAATCTCGACAAGCAGCCCCTGAACGGCGGCTACACGGCCATAAATTTCCGTAGCCATAAGCGAATCAATTTCCGCAAAAAGCGCCTTCACCTAAGAATCCTCTAACCATTAATGGTTTTGGTAACCGATCGTTTACGAGTCTGGTTAATCTTAACCTTTGAAAGGCAGACGAGCGAGGGTCATTTCTAAGTTAATCTGGCTTTGTTGAAAGGAATCTGAACGGAATCGGTTACGCCGGTTTCTTAACGCACCACTTTAAGAAAGATGAATCGGGATTCTTTCCGGGGATTCAATTAGTTGGGTGTTGTTCACAGAAACGTTCCAACGAGCCTTGCCGCTATGAAAGAGAATTTGTTAACCATTAACCGATAACAAATGAGTCGGGGTTAACAGCAGTCCTTCGTAGCAGGCGCCGACACAGCCGTTGCGACTTGCCCAGGAAAGGCAGAATAAGGGGATTGGCATGCGTGTATTGTTGATTGAGGATGATAACGCGACAGCGCAAAGCATCGAATTGATGCTGAAGTCCGAGAACTTCAACGTCTACACGACAGATCTTGGCGAGGAAGGTATCGACCTTGGCAAGCTGTACGATTACGACATCATTATGCTGGATCTGAACCTGCCGGACATGTCCGGGTACGAGGTTCTCCGCACACTTCGGGTCTCTAAAGTTAAGACACCGATCTTGATCTTGTCCGGTAACGCCGGCATCGAGGACAAGGTCCGTGGCTTGGGCTTTGGCGCTGACGACTACATGACCAAGCCGTTCCACAAGGACGAGCTTGTGGCCCGCATCCACGCGATCGTGCGCCGCTCGAAAGGTCATGCACAGTCCGTCATCGTCACTGGCGATCTGAAGGTCAATCTGGACACCAAGACCGTTGAGGTCGGGGGACAGCGTGTGCATCTGACCGGCAAAGAATATCAGATGCTTGAACTTCTCTCTCTTCGGAAGGGCACGACCCTGACCAAGGAGATGTTCCTGAACCACCTGTATGGCGGCATGGACGAACCCGAGCTGAAGATCATCGACGTCTTTATTTGTAAGCTGCGCAAGAAATTGGCCGCTGCGACGTCTGGAAAGAACTACATCGAAACGGTTTGGGGCCGTGGATATGTTCTCCGCGAACCGGATGTTGAGGCCGCCGCATAAACACGCGGTTTAATAAGATCGAGAAAAACCCGGCTGAAATGGCCGGGTTTTTTATTGCTCAAAATAGAAGCGGCTGGATCGAGCTCCAGCCGCTTCCGCCTCTCTAGTTTCAGGGATGGGGCCTGTGCACTAGAGGCTAAGCTGATAGGACGCTGGTACGTAACGGAAGCCGTCACCGTCCGTTGCAACATATCCGACGGCTGGGAATGGCATATGGTAGCCGACAAATGGGATACGGTCGGATGCGAGCATGCCCAGGACAGATTTACGGGTTGCTGCCGCAGCTTCCTTGTCCATATCAAACCGAACTTCCCAGTCAGGGCGCGCTAACGACCAGACATAGTGGTTTGCAAGGTCAGCAGCGAGAAGAAGCTGCTGACCGCCATCTTCCAACATATAAAGTGTATGCCCCGGTGTATGACCGTAGGCAGCCATTGCGGTGATCCCACCGGCAACGCTGCCACCTTCATCCAGGAAAGTCATCTTGTCCGCGAGCGGCTTGACGTTTTTGGTCATCAGTTTTGTGACACCGTTCGCTTCCGGATCCATTCCTGCCCAGAAATCATATTCTTTTTGAGCGATCACGTAACGCGCATTCGGGAAAGCTGGCGCACCGCCCTCCATCAGGCCACCGATGTGGTCAGGATGCATATGGGTGATGACCACGACGTCGACCTGTTCCGGAGTGTAGCCCGCGCTTTCCAGGGCAGCACGCATGTTGCCCCGCGCTGGGCGTCCACCTTCGCCAACGCCGGTGTCAAAGAGAACCAGCTCAGTGCCTGTGTTGACCAGAGTGGGTGTGAAGAACGCTTTAAAAGTATCCGCAGGGATAAAGGACTCTGACGATTTTGCCGCAAATGTGTCCGCATCGACGTTCATGCCGAAAGTCTTTTGTGGCTCACCAACGGTCACGGCACCATCCAGCAACGTATTGACCTCAAAAGAGCCAACATTGTAGCGCGCGACGGGTGCAGCCATAGGGCCTTGCTTGTCGGCAGCAGCATGCACTGCTCCAGAAGACACCACTCCAGCTCCTACTGCAGCAGCCCCTGCCCCGAGAAGCGCAGCGCGCCGCGTCAGTTGGACTTGGATATCACTCATGTGTATTTCCCCTGATTGATCAAACTGGGTCCAAGGCTTTTTTTAACTCGTCATACAACGAAGCCGTGAACGAACACATTTGGATAACTGGGACACAATAGCTGACGGGAAACCGCCTTAGGCCAATTGAACCCTCATTAATTCGTGAATTCTTAAGCGTAAAAATAATTTCAACCTTTTCATATACTTATTGAAGTTTTCCATTCATGCATCATCAATGGTATGATGGATCCCGTCCGATGGAAGGAATTCTGAATGACGCGGCACGGGTCGCTAACACTGTTTGGGCTGACCCTCGCCGCAGCGGGATTGCTGGCTGCGAACCAACAGACGCGGCCAGAGGGATGGCCAGTCATCGGCGTCTATGGCTATTGGTTGGTACGGATCGGAATTGAATCCACACTGTTTATAGCCTTTTTGCAGCTGCTCAGCTTGTTGCCCAGAATTGCCAAGCATACCCTTTGGGCAATCAGCCTCGCTGCACTCGCAAGCTACATTCCCTTTGTCCTTTCTGTAACCGCACTGGATATTGTTCTCGGACTCCCTGAGCTCGACGCGCCTGCATTGGGCAAAGCGGGATCCGCAATTCGGCTTGGGGCATTTCTGCAAGAGCTTGTCTATCTCTTGGACAACCATGTCGCTTTGTGCGCGTTGCTGAGCATTCCCATGGTACTCCAGGCGTGTTGGATACCGGCACAGCTTCAGCCACTCAGCGGCAAAAAGACTGGCTCAACGCAGATGTCCGCTGCAGAACCATCCGGCCCGGCAATTACAGAACCAGAGAACACCTCGACAAAATCATCTTTGCTGGAAAGCCTGTCACCACCATTTACTGACCGCATTCTCCGCGCAGAAGCTCAAGAGCATTATGTGAAACTGGTCGGCCCGAATGACACACAAATGGTGCTCTACAGGTTCAGTGATATTCTCCGGGAGCTTCCGGAAAACACTGGCATGCAGGTTCACCGGAGCCATTGGATAGCCCACGAGGCCATTCAGCAGGTCCAGAAAGAGGGCAACAATACGCGGCTCGTGTTGAACGACGGAACTCAAATCCCGGTTAGCCGACGCTATGTCAGCACGGTAAGAGCTTGGGCGGAGCAAAATCTGCGACAACCGTCAGCTGATGGTGGATCTCAAATCGATAAATAGAACCTTACGCCGTCAGGACGAACTGGCACGGACCTCCGCCGGCACTTGCATCGTTCCAGATCAAAACAAAAAGCCCGCTGACTTTTCGGGAAAACCAGCGGGCTTTACAGAAATTTGGAGTGTCCACTTAACGGAGCGTTGTTGCACCAACTGCCAGCCGTGATGTTGCCCCTGCCAAAGCAGGACGTGTCGCCGTCTGAGCAGACTGCTTTTTCTGAAAAAGGCCGCGTTTCCCAGGAACCGGTTTGAAGGCATCAGTCAAGCCAACCACCGTTTCAGCTGCGCCCAGAACTAAGAAACCATCATCTGGGAGAGCCTTGGCGATCCGCTCTAGGATCTCGGTCTTCGTCGGTTGATCAAAGTAGATCAAGACGTTCCGGCAGAAAACGATATCGAACTCTCCGATATGAGAAAACTGCTCCAGAAGATTTAGTTTCTTCCATTCGATCATGGCACGCAATCCGGCATTGATCTGCCACATGTCGCCCTTTTGATCGAAGTATTTCAACAGCAGCTGGATCGGCAGTCCGCGTTGAACCTCGAACTGGCTATAAAGCCCGGTTTTCGCCTTTTCCAGAACTTCCTGCGAGAGGTCTGTGCCCAGGATGCGAATGCGCCAACCACCAACTTTTGCGGCCGCCTCTTTCAGGCAAATCGCAAGCGAATACGGTTCTTGGCCGGTCGATGCCGCCGCGCACCAGATTTTAATCTGTTTACGTGTTGCACGGTTTTGCAACATTGCCGGAAGCATCGTCTCTTTGAAATGCTCAAACGGGGTCTTGTCGCGGAAGAAGAACGACTCATTGGTCGTCATGGCTTCGACAACTTCCGTTTCCAAAGCCCGGTTGCCACCTTTTTGCAGTGACTGAATCAGCGCACTCAAGGTTTCCAACTTGGAACTACGGGCGATCGGCAACAGCCGACTTTCCACCAGATATTGCTTGTCGTTTGACAGAACGAGACCGGAGCGCGTTTTCAAGAATGTCTTGAGGAAATCAAATTCCATAGGGGTCATCGTGTGCTCCCCTTCAAGACGCGGGACACTTTCGGTCCGATTGCCTTCAATGGCAGAACTTCAGAGCACATGCCAGTGTTGGCGGCTGCTCCAGGCATACCCCAAACAACACTTGTTTCTTCATCCTGAGTGATAATGCTACCGCCTCCTGCGGCAATTGTCCGGACGCCATTGGCCCCATCGGAGCCCATGCCGGTCAAAATCAAACCAAGGCACGCCGACCCATAGGCCTTCGACACACTGTCAAAAAGCGGATCAACTGCTGGCTTACAGAAATTGACAGGCGGTCCGTCATTGAGCCGTATTTTTACAGCTCCACCCTCTTTTTCGACTGTCATATGCTTGCCACCCGGAGCGACATAGATGTTTCCGGGTTTCAAAACCTCGCCATCCTCGCCTTCTTTTGACGGGCGCAGCGCGGCCTTCCCCATATGTTCAGCGAGGATCGCCGTAAACGTCGGCGGCATGTGCTGTGTGATCACCACCGGCACATCATTCATTGCCGTGCCAATTTCCTTCATGACTTCCTGCAAAGCCTGAGGTCCACCGGTCGAAGACCCGATTGCCAAGATCCGCGGACGCGCTGAGGAATATGGCCGGAGTTTGAACTTCGGCGCTGCGGCTGCCGCTTGCGGACCAGCTCCGCGAAAGCTTGCACGCGTATCAACAGCTGGGCGAGCAGCCGGCGACGTTGGTGCGGATGGCCGTGATGTCTGGCCAGCACGCGTCTCCGCACGCATCGTCCGCACTGGTGCGCGCATCCGAATAGCACGGGCGCCAAGGGCTTTGACCTTGTCGATCAGTTCCCGGCGGAAATCGACAGATGTAGTGACTTCAGAAGTCGACTCCGGCTTAGGGACGTAATCGGCGGCGCCCAATGATAGGGCCTTAAGACTGACTTCCGCGTTACGACGTGTCAGTGTGGATGCCATGATGACAACCAGGTCCCGTTTCTTTGCCAGCATGAGCGGCAAAGCAGTCATCCCATCCATTTCCGGCATTTCAATATCGAGAACCACAACATCAGGGTTGCTTTTCTCGATATCCTCCACGGCCAACCTGCCGTTTCGGTGAGAGCCGACAACTTTAAGCGCCTTGTCCTCACCGAGCCACCTGGTCAAAAGCCCACGGATCACGACGGCATCATCCACCACCATGACCTTAATCGGGTCTGCACCCGGCGTGACCCCAGCCGTCACATTTCGTTGAGCAAATGCCATATTGATCGACCAACTCTGTACTTAGATAAGCCCAACTTCTTGAAACTTGGCTTCCACGATCTCACGATCAAACGGCTTCATGATGTATTCGTTTGCACCCGCGCGAATTGCCCGGGCGATATGAGCGACATCATTTTCCGTCGTACAAAACACGACCACAGGACTTTCGCCGCCTTCCTCTGCGCGCAGGCTGGTCAAGAACTCCAGCCCATCCATGACCGGCATGTTCCAGTCCAGAAGGATGGCATCCGGCATTGTCTTCCGGCATTCTTCAAGCGCCTTCTGACCGTCCTCTGCCTCGACAATCTCGAAGTTCATATCTTCAAGGATCCGGCGTGCGACCTTTCGAATGACGCTAGAGTCATCGACGACAAGGCACTGTTTCATCGGGCGTAACTCCACTATCGACCTTCTTGCAGGTCTTTTTATGCTGCTGCCATGGGTTCGGTGAACATTGCGCCAAGCAAGCGGTCCACGTCCAAAATTACCATCAATTGACCATCAAGCCGATGGACACCGCCTGCGATTTCTGCCCAGCGGCGGTCCAGGTTCGATGGGTTTGGTTCAGCTGAACTGGACGGCAGGGTCAAAACCTCACCGACCGTGTCGATAACCAGTCCATAGCTCTCATGTTTGTATTCGATACCGACAGCCATCATCTGCTCATCCTGAAGCGGCGGCAGATGCAGCCGGCGCCGCATATTGATCGCAGTGACAATACGTCCGCGAAGGTTCAATACGCCTTGTACTTCCGGCGCTGACATCGGAACCCGCGTCACGCTCTCAGGAACAAACACATCGTGAACCTGAGAGATCGGCAATCCAAACAACTGACCGCCAATCACTACGGTCACATATTGGATCATGTCGTTGCCGGCATTTTTATCTCCGGCAACCTTGTTCTCCAACATACTCATGCGGCAGCTCCCAAATCACCGGCAAAGATATCTTTCAACGCTGCGATCAGACCTGGACGGTCGAATTTTGCGACGTAATCATCAAATCCAGCCTGACGGCCACGCTCGATGGACGCGGGCGTCACGAGCGAAGACAGTGCTAGGATTGGCATCTGTCGGAAACGCGGATCACGACGGATTGCCTCGCAGAACTCGAAGCCGTTGATTTCAGGCATCTCGATATCGCTGACAATCGCGTGGAACTTGTCACCGTTTTCCAACAGTTCGAACGCCTGCGATACACCAACACAAGTGGTTACATCGTAACCGGCCGCTTTCAGAACGGGTGTCAGCATATTGCGGAAGAAAGAAGAGTCGTCGACAAAGAGAACTTTCTTCGTCAGCGCCTCAATGTCCATTTCTTTCCGCATGAACCAGTCTTCGAACGCCTGCGGCAGATAGAAGCCAAGGTCGATGATCTCGGTCGCACGTTCTTTGACAATCGCGGAGCCGAGAACGCCCGGACGCTCCGAACCGACTTCGATGTTCATCCGGTCCTCGACGATGTCGACGATTTCGTCGACCACAAGGCCCATGGATCGACCCGCATCGGAGAACACCAGCATCGGCTGGGTGCCTTCGGTCTTGTGGCTGTCGCCGTCGTTGACGTAAACGAGCGGCATGAGCGCACCACGGTATTGCACCAGATCGCGACCATTGGAACGTTCGATCTTGGAAATGTCGAACTCTTCCAAACGCGTGACCAGCGACAGCGGAACTGCCTTCGGTTCTGGTGCACCGGCGCGGAAGAGAAGCAACGAAATCGCGTTCTGTCCGGTCATTGCCTTTTGCTGCAAATCCTCTTGTTCGTCTTCGCTGTTTTCGGCGACAGCGCTGGATGCATGGCTTGCCATTGCACCCGCAATGCCGTTCGGGTCGATGATCATGATCACCGAACCATCGCCGAGAATGGTGTTGCCCGAGAACATGTCGAGATTTCGCAGCATGGTGGACATCGGCTTGACCACGATTTCTTCCGTGTGGAAGACACCGTCTACGACAACACCGAATGTCTGGCTGCCGACCTGCATCACAACGATGAAGCCGTTGTCAGCATCAATCGCCTCGTCTGCGTTCTCACCCTCATAGATACCCAAAAGCTGGGACAAGTGGACGAGAGGAAGCAGCTTGTTGCGCAACCGAAGGACCGGCGTGTCCTTGATGCGTTCAATCCGATGCTCGGAGTTCTTCTGAACACGCACCAACTCCACGACAGAAAGCTGCGGAATTGCAAACCGGTCACCACCGGCCTCAACGATCAACGTGGAAACGATCGCGAGGGTCAGCGGGATCTTGATAATGAAGCTCGAACCCTTGCCCGTAACAGACCGCAGATCAACGGTTCCGCCGATCAATTCGATATTGTTGCGGACAACGTCCATCCCGACACCACGGCCAGAAACGCTTGTCACTGCCGCCGCTGTCGAGAAGCCTGCATGGAAGATGAACTTCTGAACCTGAGCATCCGTCATCTTCTCGACTTCAGCCTCGGTCGCAAGACCACGCTCGATGATCTTGGCCTTTACACGCTCAACGTCGATACCCTTACCATCATCACGGACTTCGATGATGATGTGGCCACCTTCGTGATAGGCCGCAAGGGTGATGATGCCCTTCTCCGGTTTGCCCGCTGCGCGGCGTTCTTCCGGACGCTCCAATCCGTGGTCGGCGGAGTTCCGAACCATGTGCGTCAGCGGATCCTTGATCATCTCAAGAACCTGACGGTCAAGTTCGGTGTCAGCGCCGATCATTTCCAGTTCGATCGGCTTCTCCAGATCCTGGCTCAAATCGCGAACGATCCGAGGCAGTTTCTGCCAAGCATTGCCAATCGGCTGCATGCGGGTCGCCATCACGCCCTCTTGCAACTCGGCAGTCACGTTTGACAAGCGCTGAAGCGGAACCTTGAATTCACTGTCTTCATGGCGGCGTACAATTTCCAGAAGCTGGTTCCGGGTCAGTACCAACTCGGACACCATCGTCATGAGGTGTTCAAGCGTATCGACCGCAACACGGATGCTCTGGTTGGAAACACCACCGCCGGATGCTTTCTTCTCGCCGCCCTCACCAGAAGGCTTGGCTTTTGCCGCTGGCTGCGCCTCTGCAGGCTTTTCAGGGGCTTTTGCTGCCGCTGGAGCCGGGGCCGGCGCCTCAATTTCTTCCGGCTGCTCGTCCGGAGCCTCATCTTCAGCGCTTTCGGCAACCTCGACTTCAATCTCGGTCTCACGGAAGGCACGCTCAAGCTCATCGAGCGAAACTTCGCCTGGCCGCAACGGCCGTTCAATGGTTTGCTCAGGCAGTGTAAAGTCGTCGCTGTCGGTCGCAGCTTCGGCTTCCGGCTCAGCATCCGCCGCCGGTTCATCGGCTGCGCCGCCGCCGGCCATCGCGGCATCAGCCGCTGCAGACATCTCTTCCAGCTTGCCGATCAGCTCGCTGTCATCGCCTTGCGGTTCTTCGCCTTCAGCAGCTTCCAACTCACCAAGAATGTCCTTGATCTGGTCAATGGAAACCAAGATCAATGACACCGCGTCTTGGGTGACCGGCGCACCGTCGCGGAACTTGCCCATAAGGGTTTCAGCCGCGTGTGCAATTCCTTCAAGCCGGGGAAGGCCCAAGAACCCACAGGTACCCTTAATCGTATGTACCAGACGGAATATGTTGTCTAGAATCGTAGCGTTGTTCGGTTCTTGCTCGAATTTTACGAGCTCCACGTCTACAACGTCGAGACTCTCATTGGTCTCGGTAATAAATTCCCTGAGGAGGTCGTCCATGGCCTGCTCTCACCCGACTTGTTACTGGTTCCGCACCCTGAAAAGGATGTCTGGACCGGGAAGTCCATGAGAGTAGATTGGCGTCAAAGCGTTAAGATACGCTGAAGCAAAAAGATTCTTTTCGGGCCTAAGTTATTCGGTCGGAAGAGCTGTTATTTTTACGCAGTCTTCGTCTTTATCTATTGTTAACTCCATCCCGCACTCACGCGCCAGAAGCAACGAGTAAATCGGCTGAACAGAGTGTGCATCAACGCGCTCAGGCTCTTCTCCGCTCAAGGTTTCCTTCATTCCAAGGGGAATTCGCGGGTTCAAACCAGCCGCATTCAAAGTAAAGGACGGAGATTGTGGTGTCCCACTCATTTCAACCTTGATCTCGCCCCCACGCGGAACGCACTGATTGGCGATCAGGATGAGATTGAGAAGCAACTTCACAAAATTTTTCGGCATCAAATGCCGGTCCAGTTGCCAATTCAGGTTGGATTTTTCATTTTCCATAAACCCGGTGGCAACCACTTGGGCATCGCCAAGATCAATCTCTGCGCCGGCGGATCCGGCAGCACCAAAGGCAAGTCGTGCAAACTGCAGCTTTGCAGACGCCTGTCGCGCACTTTTCCGGATCAGATCCATGGCGAATTCGCGCATGTCCTCAGACCCTTCTTCATCCAGCACTTCCAGTCCATTGGTGATCGCACCAACCGGACTGATGATGTCATGACAGACCCGGCTTGCCACCAGGGCTGCAAGATCCATGGATGAAAGCTCTTTAAGTGCGGACATTGCTCGACGCTGCTCTTTGTAAAAAACCTGCCAAAACGACCTGATTCGCAAGCCGATATGCCAGCGTTACACATCCGCAAAGGCCCTGCCAAGGCTGCAAATCAGCCGATTTCCCGGTCATCCAAGCTATTTTTGGAGATACGTCCGCCGAAACCGGCAAACCAAACTCAAATCCGTCCCAACGGCCACATCAACCGTCATTCCGGCAGGCAGCCGACAGTTTCAGCATGCGACCGAGCTTCGGTGAGCCTTTGGGTGCCATTCACAATGAATAGAAACCGGTTGACCACCGAATAGAAGAACATCAGCCGCCCCTCGACGATCGCATAGATAAACGGATTTCCGGCCGTCGCGAAGCCTTCCGACAGGCCATATCCGCCGCAAGCCGCAAACATCGGGGCATAGGCATTGGGGTGCAGCTTGAAGGCTTCCATATTGCCCTTGTTGACGAAAACCCACTCGGTGTTGCCCCATTTATATGTGTATTCCCGGCTTCCCTTCCGCGGGTATCCATCAACAAAATAGCTGACTGGGTCGTGCCCACCAATTGCATACCCAGTAATCGGATCCGGCACAAAGCTCCTCGGACGTGCCTTTCCGTCGACACTCCACATACAAATAACCGCTGCAAGGATTGCAGAAAGACACATCCAGGTCTTTTTTGGGGGCCAACGTTTCATTGATTCGGCGGACACGTCTTTCATCAATTGAACTGCGAATCATCACTGTATTCGTTAAGTTTAACATCGAAGAGACGCAACGCAGCGAGAAAGACGTCGCCTGTCTGGCGCCAAGGAGTTTACTGGATGGCACATATGTCACGGCTCATATTTTCAATTCTTCCAGCCGCCGCAGTCATTCTGCTTTTGTCCGTTGGACCCAAAGCTGCGTTCGCACAGACCACGACCAACACGCAGTCGCCCCCCGTCAACACTTATGACCAAGATCAGATCCTGCAAACGGGGCATCAGTTTTTCGGATCTGTGTCTGGTGGGCTGGCCTCCGTTGTGGAGAGGGCTTTTGCAAGTTATGGCGAACCAAATGGCTACATCCTTGGGGAAGAAGGCTCTGGTGCATTCGTTGCAGGTGCCCGGTTTGGAGAGGGGCAGCTTTACACCCGCAATGCAGGCAACCACAAAATATTCTGGCAAGGCCCGTCTATCGGTTTCGACTTTGGAGCTGACGGCGCACGCGTCATGATGCTGATCTACAATTTGCCGAGCATTGACCGGGTTTACGACCGGTTCAGCGGCGTAAATGGGTCCGCCTATCTGGTTGGCGGCGTCGGCATGACAGTCCTTGCAAAAGACTCAGTCTTCGTGGTCCCGATCAAGGCCGGGGTCGGCGCACGCCTCGGGTTGAATCTCGGTTACTTGAAATTCACAAGAGAACCGACTTGGAATCCTTTCTAGAGACCTGCAAAAACTATCAGGGTCCAGCCTCAACTGGAGCCCAGACTTGGCTATTAAACCGATGTCCTCTAATGATGATGTAACGTCTTGATGCTTTAAACGGCCACCGGGAGCCTGATGTGATAGAAGCGGCGATGTATGTGGCACTAGGGTTTTGCACGGCCGGGCTGATTTGCCTTGCGATCCTGCCAGCTTTCTATCGCCGTGCCGCGAGACTGACCGAAGAGGCTCTGCGGGCTGTCAATCCATCCAGTTACGCAGAGGTCCGAGCTGCGCAGGACCAGGCACGCGCACAACATGCCGTCGATCTACGCCGCGTTGAACAGTCTCTGAACGCCGAGCGGGAAAAGGCTGCAAAGTGGCACGTAGATGTGACACGGCTGAAGACAGAAATGGCTGCGTTGGAAAAACGCCACGAAGGCGAGATTTCCAAACTGAAAGAAGAGCTATCTGCGAAAGCCTCCGATGAGAAATCAGCTGACATGCTGTCCTCGGAAGTCGCACAACTAAAGCAAAAACTCGCCGAAGCTGAGAAGGCTCTAGCGGAAAGCTGGTCCCAGAAACCGGAATCCGGCGAAGATGTGCCCGCAAAAGGCGCGCAAGGCGAAGACACTTCCGATTGGCTGCCTGCCACAGACACGATGGCGCTTGCGACCATCACGGGGCTGGAAGCTGAAGTTGCGACCTTGAAAGCGCGCCTGGCCAAGGCGGAACCGTCTGTTGCCGGTGAACTCGACGCTGAACGAACAGAGACGGCGCGGGCCCGACTTGCAGAGCTGGAAGCCCAGCTTGTGGATACTGAGGCAAAGTTCATAACTGCTCAGGCGGAAGTGACCCGGCTTTCCCTGCAGCTGGACGCAGCCGACATCAAAGACAGCGATCTTCAGAAGCATTTGACCGAGCAGTTGGAAGCGCTGGCAACAGAAAACGCGCAAAGACTTTCTCAGCTAAAAAACAAGGACCGCACGGTCAATCGGCTAACCGGGGAGATCAAGAAGCTTCGGCAGGATCTCGCAGCAACATCTGCACTCACACAAGTCCGTCAGGACTTCCGGCAGCTGGTCAAACAAGTGTCAGCGGACCCTAACGATAAAAAGAAAGCCGCTTCCAAGCCCTCCCCCAAAGCAGCCGGCAAATCGGCACCTGTGTCAAATAGCGCTGGTGACATGAAGCCCAAGAGAAGAACACGCCGTGCTGGCACTAGTGCCGAAAAGCCAAACACAGCGCCTCCACCGGCTCCCAAAGCCGCAGAAAGCTCGTCAACCACAGAGATTGCCAACGCGGCGGAAGCCCTTGTTAGCCGGATTGTTGCGTCGACCCGAAAAAACAAAGAGCCCTCGAGTGACAACGATCAAGTGCCCCCTGAAAAGACAGATCCGCCGACTGTAAAAAAGCCGAAACAGCGACGGACCGCCGGGGCTGCCTGACAAGAGTTCTGCTGCGACAGAAGGCGTCAATTTGTGTGCGTTTTGAAATTTTGAACTTACTTCCTACCGGACCAACACCTCATGCTTATCGAACGCCATAACGCCATTCTCGAACTGGCCCGCCAGATGGGCCGTGTCAGCGTGGACGACTTGGCGAAAAGATTCGAAGTCAGTCCACAGACCATTCGAAAAGACTTGAATGAGCTGTGTGAGCGCCGCCTTCTCGCACGCACGCACGGCGGAGCCTTGCTCTCATCTGGTATTGAAAACGTCGGCTATGAAGCAAGGCGCATCATTTCCAGCAAGGAAAAGGCTGATATTGGTTCCAGTGTCGCTGCACTCATTCCCGACAATGCGTCTATTTTCATCAATATCGGCACGACAACTGAGGCGGTCGCACAGGCGCTGTTGCAACACCACGGACTGATGGTGATCACCAACAACCTGAATGTCGCCAGCTTGATGCGGGGTTATTCCCAGATTGAAGTGGTTGTTGCCGGCGGGGTTTTAAGGCATGCGGACGGCGGAATTGTCGGCGAAGCCGCAGTTGATTTCATGCGCCAATTCAAGGTGGATTTTGCAGTGATAGGCGCCTCTGCCATTGATCCGGACGGGTCTTTGCTCGACTACGATTATCGCGAAGTCAAAGTCACCAAAACGATCATGGAAAATGCTCGGCATGTGATCCTGGCAGCGGACAGCACCAAGTTTGAGCGCACCGCGCCCGTCCGGGTTGGCCACCTCTCGCAAGTTACGACGCTTGTAACCGACCGTTGCCCGAGCCCGGAATTCGCGACGATTGCAAAAGACTCAGATACGCAGCTTATCGAAACTGAAAACCTGCCGGCCATCTAGAAGCGGCCAAGTGGTAAGGCTTTTCGAAACCAGCCACTTTTGACCAGTTGAAAAATAGGCACTAGATATCGAGAGAAAGTTGGCACGCCCAACGGGACTCGAACCCGTGTTTCCGCCGTGAAAGGGCGGCGTCCTAGACCGCTAGACGATGGGCGCGCGGGGCTTGAAAGTTGTTTGTTTCAAGCCGAGGACCGTGCGTATAAAGGGGGTTAGAGCAGGACGCAAGCCCCCTTGGTCATTTTTTTGAAGTCAACCGGTCTATATCCACTACCGGCCGACGAAAACCGTCCGGCCCAATAATTTTCCATCTTGCGGATCAAACCGGAGCAAGGCGGTGGTGGTGCCTTCACGCACGAGAACGAGCATAATCCCTTCTGATATCGTTGCCTGCAGAACTTCGGCATCAGCACCGACATTTAGGGTTTCAACGATTGCAGCCTCAGATGGATCCGCCTCATAAGTGTTGATCTTGTAAAGGATTGCTGCAAAGACAGCGATAAACCCGGCAAACATGATCAGGGACGACCCGAGCAACAGGCGCTTCAGTTTTGCCTGAACGCGTTCGGTCGCAGGATCTAAAGGGGCATCTTCCGGACCTTCATCCCGGAAATCAGGTTGAGACATGACAGACAATTCCCAAGACGATCCGGCCAGCTTCGACGCGGATTTCATTTTAACGGTTGATCCTGAGGACGCCGGGAAGCGGATAGACGCCGTCCTTGCATCGCATTTGGAAACATTGAGCCGGAACAGAGTTCAGTCACTGATCAAGGCGGGCGACGTTTCCATCGGAGGCGCGAAAATAGGGGAGCCGAAATACCGGGTCAATGAAGGTGACGAGATTACTTTGCATCTTCCTGAACCGGAGGATCCGGATCCCAAAGGCGAAGACATTCCGCTGAGTGTGATTTTCGAAGATGCACATGTCATCGTAATCGACAAACCGGCTGGGTTGGTCGTTCACCCTGGTGCCGGCAACTGGACCGGCACACTTGTCAACGCCTTAATCCATCATTGCGGAGACAGCCTGTCGGGAATAGGCGGAGTGAAACGTCCCGGCATTGTTCACCGGATTGACAAAGACACGTCAGGTCTGCTGGTTGTCGCCAAAACGGATCATGCACATCAAGGGCTAGCAGCACAATTTGCAGATCATGGCCGCACCGGACCACTGGAGCGCGCATATTCCGCGCTTGTGTGGGGCGCGCCATCCAGCCTCAAGGGTACGATTGATGCCAATCTGGCCCGTTCTCAGGCAAACCGGCAGAAGATGGCGGTTGTGAAAACGAGCGGGCGCCATGCAATTACGCATTGGCAGGTCAAGGAACGTTTCGGCGCCGCGGACCAGCCTCCACTTGCCTCACTCATGGAATGCAGGCTTGAAACGGGCCGAACTCATCAGATACGGGTCCACATGGCCCATATTGGCCATCCATTGCTTGGCGACGATGATTATGGCTCCGGCTTCAAGACGAAAATCAACCGGTTGGAAGAGCCATTAAAGAGCCTTGTCGGCGGTTTCACCCGGCAAGCTTTGCATGCTGGACTGTTGGCATTTGAGCATCCGGTTTCAGGCGAGACACTGCGCTTTGAAAGCCCATATCCCGATGATTTTGCAAATCTTTTATCCGGATTACAAAAATTTTAGAAAGCCAATTCGCATTGAAGCCATGCAATCGGCAAAATTCAACCTATATTAGCTGTTCGCGTGTGCCGATAGGGAACGCATTGTAACTTGGTTGCCTCAGCCAAACGCCTGCGCTCTGCGGGGCAAAGTGGGGAACCGGGTGATTTCGACGAGAGGGGGTGCATTTAATGGCCCAGAACTTACCGACACTCACTGCAGGGGAAGGCGGACTTAGCCGCTACCTTGATGAGATTCGCAAGTTTCCGATGCTTCAGCCGCAGGAGGAGTACATGCTTGCCAAGCGGTACAAGGAGCACGAAGATCCGGAAGCTGCAGAGCGCCTTGTAAATTCACACCTGCGCCTCGTTGCCAAGATCGCCATGGGTTATCGCGGGTATGGTCTCCCGATTGGCGAGGTCGTGTCCGAAGGCAACGTTGGCCTCATGCAAGCCGTTAAACGTTTTGAGCCCGACAAAGGGTTCCGTTTGGCGACCTATGCCATGTGGTGGATCAAGGCTGCCATCCAGGAATACATTCTCCGTTCTTGGTCACTCGTCAAAATGGGGACGACGGCCAACCAGAAACGCCTGTTCTTCAATCTGCGCCGCCTAAAGGGCAAAATACAAGCGCTGGAAGAGGGCGATCTGAAGCCGCACCAGGTACAGGAAATCGCGACCCGTCTCGGTGTTTCGGAAGAAGAAGTCGTGTCGATGAACCGCCGCCTCGGCGGCGATGCAAGCCTGAACGCACCGATCCGGGCGGAAGCAGATGCTGGCGAGTGGCAGGATTGGCTCGTAGACGAAAGCGATAGCCAGGAAACCTTGCTTGCCAATCAGGAAGAACTCGACATGCGCCGCAAAATGCTCAGCGACGCGATGGACGTTCTAAATGATCGGGAACGCCGGATTTTCGAGGCCCGCCGTTTGTCGGAGGATCCAATGACGCTAGAAGATCTTTCCGGAGAGTTCGGTGTCAGCCGGGAGCGCGTACGGCAAATTGAGGTCCGTGCTTTTGAAAAGGTTCAAAAAGCGGTCCGGAACAGTGCTCGCACGCTTGACCAACAACCAGCCGCGTGAGCGTCTGGAACATAGGTTTACTGAAACGCCGGGCGAAACGCCCGGCGTTTTTTGTTTGCGGGTCCGTCTGAGCTTGCTCCTTGGCGCCTTACCACCCTAGGGTCAGACCACAGCTGGTTAGTTTCAAGACATCAGGCACCAATGGCGTTTCGGATAGACCCTTTTTTTTCACGGCGCGGTTTTGTTGCGCTCACCGCAACCATCGTCCTGATTCTCATGACCGGGCTTCGGATTGCCAATCCGGACTTTCTCGTTGCCGTTCGGGAGCTCACATTCGATTACTATCAACGTTTCAGTCCGCGCGAGTATATGCCCGCCCCAGTTCGGATCGTTGACATTGACGAGACCTCCATCACCGAAATAGGGCAATGGCCGTGGCCACGCACCAAAGTTGCCGAGCTGGTTGAAACCCTGACTGAAATGGGCGCAGCCGCCATTGCATTCGACGTTGTTTTCGCTGAACCAGATCGAACGTCGCCAACGCAAATCCGTGCGTCCCTTCCACCCGAGACGCCAGCGCGTGTTCAGGAAGCTTTGCAACAGCTGCCGGACAATGATGAACGTTTCGCCGCGACGATAGCTAGCGCACCGGTTGTTCTCGGCTTCGCTATCTCGGATCAGTTAACCGGCCGAACGCCGTTGAAAAAAGCCGGCATTGCCTATGGGGGAGCAGATCCAGTTACGATCCTGCCGCCCTTTCCAGCCGCAGTCCCGAGCCTCGACGCACTTCAGCAAAATGCGAGCGGAATCGGATCGATATCCGTCTCTCTCGATGACCGAGACGGCGTCATCCGCCGCATTCCATTGATTGCGAGCGACGGAACCAACGTTTATCCAGGCCTGATCACAGAGGCCCTTCGGGTGGCCCAGGGAGCCAGCGGCTTGATAGTTCGAACGACCAGTGCCAGCGGCGAAGTGGACAGCGGCACTCCAGCAATTACAGACCTCAAAATTGGTGCTTTTGAAGTTCCGACAACAGCTGCAGGGGAAATGTGGGTCCATTACACACCGGACCAATCAAATCGATATCTCCGAGCAATGGACTTTTTTGACCCAGAGAGACACGGCGAACTTGCGCCTTTGATCGAAGGCCAAATTGTGCTGGTCGGCACGTCTGCGGCAGGCCTCCGGGATATCCGAGCAACCGCGATCGGTGAACTGGTTCCAGGTGTGGCAGTGCATGCTCAGGCGCTTGAGCAAATCATCAACGGTCAGTTTCTAACCCGGCCTGATTGGGCAAGTGGCCTAGAGACACTCACGACTTTTTTGGTCGGTGCGGTTTTCATTCTCATCTTACCCATCATTGGCAGCCTTGGAACAGCCTTGCTTGGCGGTATTGTTGCCGCGGTGCTGATCGGCGGTTCTTTCTACCTCTTTTTGGAGAAAGGGCTTCTCATCGACCCGATATACCCAAGCTTGTCGGTTTTTCTTGTCTTCGCTGCAGCAACGGTCATGCTCTATTTTCTGACTGAACGTGAAAAGCGTTTTGTCCGGCAGGCATTCAGTCAATATCTCTCGCCGGATCTCGTGAATCAGCTGGAGAAGGCGCCGGAACAACTGACATTGGGCGGTGAGATACGGCCAATGACCATACTGTTCATGGACATTCGCGGCTTCACGCCAATCTCCGAGCAACTGACGCCGACAGAGCTCGTTACCTTCCTCAATACTCTGCTCTCTCCTCTGTCCGATGCCATCCAGGCCGAAGGGGGAACGATCGACAAGTATATCGGTGACAGCATCATGGCGTTCTGGAATGCCCCAATACCCGTGCCGGACCACGCAGAAAAAGCAGGCCGGGCCAGTCTCGCTATGCTTAAGATTGTCGATGAACTGAACGAGAAAGACGCATTCGGTTTCAAGGCGCGCGGATTAAAAGCACAGACGGTTCAGATCGGTATAGGTCTGAACAGCGGCGATGCCTGCGTTGGCAACATGGGCTCAGAGCACCGGTTCAATTATTCTGTGATCGGCGATGCGGTAAACGTGGCATCGAGGATTGAATCAAGTTGCAAGGCAGTGGGCGCAGATCTCCTCGTCTCGGAAGAGACAAGAAAGCAGGCACCGGAGCTGGCCTACCTGGAAGCCGGCGAGATTTCTCTCAAAGGCAAAAGCGAAACCGTCACACTGTTTGCGCTGTTAGGCGATGAGAACTACGCAAAATCCGAGGACTTTCAGAGGCTCGCTCAAAATCACAATTCACTTATAAGTGCGATCGAAGCAGGCAATGTAACTGCCGCACATAGTGCTCTCACTACCGCCCAGCAGTCCGCCCCACGGCTCAGCAGCTTTTACGCCCCGTTTGCCGCCCGGATTGCAGACCTCCCCTTGGCGCAAGACGAAAGCAGCGCGGCATCCTGAGACACCGCGCTGCTGATTTCCAAGAAGTTAGTGATGATCAGCGGATCTCGACCGCATAGGTATCGACAGGAACCACTTTAGAGATCAGGTCATTTTCAGCCATGAACTCCGCAAAACGCTGATAGCGGCCTTCATCAAGGGCTGCAGGGCGTTTTGCGAAACGCGGGAGCGTATCGGCCCAGGCGCGTTTGTTCAGCTCGTCATTCAGGTTCGGGTAGGCTTCGATAAACGCGTTCCAGGCTTCGTCCGGATGGTTCGTCAGGAAAATCGTGGCCGCTTCGATGGCCGCCATGAATTTTGCGTAGCGCGGATCATCCGTCTTGTCCTTGTGAACAACGTAGATCAGCTCGTCAAAAATCGGCACACCGTTCTCTTCCGGATAGAACGCCTTACCTTCCTTGCCTTCAATCTCGATCTGAGTGAGCTCGAAATTCCGGTAAGCACCAATGACCGCGTCGACTTGGCCGGACATCAGCGACGGTGACAGAGCAAAGTTGACGTTGATCAGCTCGACATCGTCGACACTGAGATCGACTGACCGCAGCATCTGGCCAAGCATGGCGTCTTCAAACCCGGACACCGAAAATCCGATCTTCTTCCCCTTCAGGTCTTTCAATTCCTTGATCGGACCGTCTTTGAGGACGATGAGAGAGTTCAATGGTGTCTCTACGAGCGTTCCGATCCACTTGAGCGGAAGTCCTTCCTCGATCTGGGCGTGCAAAGTCGGCTGATAGGAAATGGCAATGTCGCCCTGTCCCGCTGCAACCAGTTTCGGCGGCATTGCGGGGTCGGCAGGTTCTATCAATTCGACATCCAGACCTTCTGCCTCAAAGAATCCCATCGCTTGGGCGGTGATCAGCGGTGCGTGGTCGGGATTGGTGAACCAATCCATCAAGACCGTCAGTTTTTCGGCTGCTTGTACAGGTGCCGACGCAAACAGAGCGGCTGCGAAAGCGGCAGAGAGCAGTGTTTTTTTCATTCAATCCTCCAAGGAAAAGCAGATCAGTCTTCAACCTGCCAAGGAACAAGAAACCGGGTGAAGTGGTCTACGGCGAACCGCAACAACAGCACCATGAGAGCGAGCAGGATCAGCGCGGCAAACATCACGTCCGTCTGCATCCGCGCGTTGCTTTGAAGCATGATGAAAGCGAGCCCGCCCTTCGCGCCGACCCACTCTCCGACAATCGCACCGATTGGCGCGAAAACAGCCGCGATCCTCAAGCCTGAGGCCAAGGCAGGCATGGCAGACGGCAGCCGGAACACCCAAAGTTCCTTGAGGCGGGATAGACGATAAAGGCGGCTGAGGTCCGAAAGCCCGGGATCAAGGCGGCGCAGCCCATCATAGAACGTGGAGGTCACGGCAAAGAAGATCACCAAAACCGCCATTACAATTTTGGAGGCTAGGCCAAATCCGAGCCACAAAACGAGGATCGGCGCGATCGCAAAAACGGGCAAGGCCTGGGTGACGAGGATTGTCGGCATAATCGCCCGTTTGGCCACGGGAAACACCCAAATCAGGATCGCCAAAAGGCACCCTGCAGCGACCCCAAAGACGAAGCCGAGAAGTGTCTCGGAAAAGGTGATGCTTGCATGGTGCAGGAGAAACAGGCCCTGGTTCTGAAACGCAGCAAAAACGCGCCCCGGACCAGGCAGCATATACGGCGGGATTTCAAAGAAACGGACCAAGGCCGCCCAAATAAAAACGGCGACCGCGACGCCGGCACAGCGTTTCAGCAGGAAAACCAAAACCGTCATAGATCGCCGCTCCCTACCGGGATGGCATATGGTTTTGTGAATCTATAAAGGGCAGACAGCTGTTGTACAGCGTGTGCCCCGCGCATTAGCGCATAAGCAGACATAAGGATCTCCTGCCTTCAGCAAAGCCGAAAATGACACTGGAGATCCGGGAAGAGGCTAAGGTTTCCGTCCCTTCGCCGGCATGACCCGGATCAGGTTCTAAGGGTTCGGCGCGATGCCATCTCAGTTCCGGAAACCAGAACACCCCTCGGACCAAGCGGGACAATGCCCCGCCAATTTACAAATTGCAAGAGAAACTGCGGAGCACCCGCTAAAAACGCAAGATGCTGGATCTGCTTAGCCGGCTTGCCAGGCGGTGACTGCCTTTTCAACGGCATCTTCGCCGATGGGGCCCTTCTCGAGCGTAAGAATGCCGCGTTTGCCATTCTCATAAAGCATCGGGATGTCGATCCAGCCACGCTCACGCAGAAGTGCCAAATTGCGTTGTTGCTCATTGGGCAAGCTGGACAACGCAATCCAAAAAAAGCCGGGAGAGACCTTCACGGATGCCCCGATCAAGGCATCGCCGCGCGCTTCCTCGGTCGGCTTCATGACCAAGCCGGGAACATTGACGATATCGCCACCGGAAAACCCTTCTGGCAGCTCATATTTGATTTCAACCAAGTGGCTTGCCGGCAGGGAGGTATCGTCGTTGGGCTTGATACGGATATCGACTTTGATATCCCGCTCCGGAATTTCGACGGCAGCGGAGAGGACGGACTGCGCTTCACCGCCAAGATCGGTCTCTTCGCCAAGTGTCCAGATGACGGCTCCTTGTGCCGCAGTGCCGGTAGAGCTGGCATCTGCCCCTTCCTCATAAAGGATGGAACGTTGCGCTCCGGAAGCCGGCACCTGGGCTGCCGGTGTAGGCTCGGATTGCTCTGGGCTCACTGCAGCAAGACTGTCCGGTTGAACGCCCTGGCTTACCCCGGCGCTGTCCGTTGCTGGCGTATCGACATCGGCGGATGGGGTGCTTTCCACATTCGTCACGATCGACGGCTGAGCAACAGTCCCCGGTGCGGTTTCTTGCGGGTTGATGGTTGTAGTTGTCACTGCGCGCGCGTCAGGCGCAACCACATTTGCATCGGTCTCATTCAAAAGACGATCAGTGTTCTTGCTCGCCTCGTCTGCATCTTCCGAGGATGCGGCCACGGTGTCTTCGACGGGTGCCACTGGTTCGGTAACAGCCGTTGTTTCCGGCTCTTGTGAAACAGCCGGTGCGGCGTCGGTCACAGCCTCATCAGACGGCCCGGACAAGAAGAAATAGGCAGCGGCTCCAAGAACCAGAACGGCAACCACAGCAGCAGCTGCAATCGGCACTGTCCGGCTTTTTTCTTCCGAACCGCGAAGCGCCGCTGAAGCAGACGATCTTGAACGGCTGGCGCGGGACGAGACTGGGGCGTCTGTTAAGCCTGCTGTTCCGGTCTGCGGCTGAACCACCTCATCTTCAAAGAGCGGTTCTGTTTGAGAGACTTGATCATCCGAGACTGGAGCCGGTTCGACTGAAACAGGGTCATAGGCCGGAGGTGTCTCAGGTGAGGATACTGGACCTTCGGGCTCAGCCAGACTTGAACCAGTCGTTCCTGATAGAGGCGCGGCTTGTGGCGGGCTGTCATATGAAGCATCGGACGAAGGAGCACTTGCGGGCTCTTCGACTGGATAGGCAGACGGCTCCGGAGATGTCACCTGCGGTGCAGGCGCCGCCGGGGTCTCAACTGGAGAAGTCGTGGTGGCCGCAGGAACAGACGGTGCCGGCTCCGGCTCGCGAACCGGCGGTGCAGCTGGGGTGGCAGGCGCCGGCGGCGTAGATGGCTGCAATCCCAGGCTTTCTCTGGCAGCTTCCGCCTCGACCTTCCGGATTGCCTCTTCCAGACGAAGTTGTTCTGCTGTGATTTCCGATGGCGACAGTGGCGGCTCATAGGCCTTGAGCTGATTCACGATGGCATTACGCGCACGGCTGTAAACGCTGCGCCGCGCTGCACCGTTGCTTTCGGGCAAGGACGCGATCGTTTTCTTTAGTATCGAATAGTAATCAGCCATCTTCCTGCCTACCGGCCAACTGCACTCCTGCGTCTCCTGGATCAGATTCGCGACTTCTTCGTGACTTATACTAAGCTTTCGAAGAGATTTTCGCCTATCAGATCGCGCGAGACGCGCACAATTGTCGCTCCATCTTGCTTCTGATGCCGGAGACCCCGGACTTCAAAAGCTGCCGAGTGCGCAGCGATTCGCAACGCACTCTAAGCATCTTTGATATTGTCTTGTTTACGTCAATTCGCTCAGTCTTGGAAAGGATTCTGCACAAGAATTGTGTCATCGCGTTCCGGACTGGTCGACAAGATCGCGACCGGTGCACCGATCAGCTCTTCAACATGCCGTACGTATTTGATCGCTTGCGCCGGAAGCTCAGCCCAAGTCCGCGCACCTTCAGTGGATTCTTTCCAACCCGGCATGCTCTCATAGATCGGCTTGACCCGTTCCTGGGCGCCTTGTGACGCTGGAAGATAGTCGATGCGCTCACCGTCGAGTTCGTAGCCAACGCAAATCTTGATTTCCTCAAGACCATCCAGAACATCAAGCTTGGTCAGTGCGATACCATTGATACCGGACGTGCAAACGGTCTGGCGCACAAGAACCGCATCAAACCAGCCACAACGGCGGCGGCGGCCGGTCACCGTGCCGAACTCGTGACCACGCGTCCCGAGAAACTCACCGACCTCGTTTTCCTGCTCGGTCGGGAAAGGCCCCTCGCCCACACGCGTGGTGTACGCCTTCGTAATACCGAGAACATAGTCTACCGACCCTGGTCCAAGGCCACAGCCGGTCGCAGCCTGCCCGGCGACCGTGTTGGAAGATGTCACGAACGGGTATGTCCCATGGTCGATGTCGAGAAGTGCGCCTTGAGCCCCTTCAAAGAGGATCCGTTTGCCTTGGCGGCGTTGCTCGTCGAGCAGGTACCAGACCTTGTCCATGTAAGGCAGAACCTGATCTGCGACGCTGGACAGCTCTTCGAAAATGACATCCGCTGAGATTTCGTCCTGCCCAAGCCCCCGGCGCAAAGCGTTGTGGTGGGTCAAGAGCCGGTCGATTTTCGCCGGAAGCGTTGTAAGGTTTTTCAGATCCATCAGACGGATCGCACGGCGGCCGACCTTATCTTCGTATGCCGGACCAATACCGCGTTTTGTTGTGCCGATTTTGGTGCCGGTGTTGGAGTTTTCACGAAGAGCGTCCAGTTCCCGGTGCAAAGACAGGATCAAGGTTGCGTTCTCAGCCACCCGCAGGCTTTCAGGCGTAACAACTACGCCTTGCTCGCCGAGCCGTTTGACCTCTTCGGCCAACGCATGTGGATCCAGCACAACACCATTGCCGATCACAGACAATTTGCCTGGACGGGCCACACCGGATGGCAGCAAGGAGAGCTTGTAGCTCACACCGTCAATAACGAGTGTATGTCCAGCGTTGTGTCCGCCCTGGAACCTTACAATGACATCGGCTTGTTCCGACAACCAGTCGACAATCTTGCCTTTGCCTTCGTCACCCCATTGCGAACCGACAACAACCACATTCGCCATCTAGCTTTTGCTCTCCTAAAGCAGGTTCGTGACGTCCTTGACGCCAACACAACAAGCCCCGGACAAGGCCCCGGGGCAAACGGCGCGGACTATAGACAGGATTGGTTTGCCGCGCGAGTCTTCCCAGCCATTTAATTGAAGAATTGCGCAAGCTACCGAACAAACTCTCCCCAATTCCGGTTCTTGTTCGTTTTATCGCTGTGCAAGACAAGCCTGAACGTCCAACATTCGCTCGGTTTTCGGGTGTCGGGAACCAAAAACACATGGTACCCGGGAGACATTCACCTGGTTGGAGCTCCCACATGAAATTGCAGCATTGGATCTTGCTGATGTGTCTCGGCGCGATTTGGGGCGGATCGTTTATCTTTGCCAAGGTTGCGGTTGCCGAGATGCCTCCGCTGACTCTGGTTTTTTTCCGCGTCGCATCCGCCTGCCTCGCCCTTTGGCTTGTGCTCTGGGCCCAAGGCACCTTGAAGCAGTTTCCTATCAAGATGGCGGCCTCGTTTCTAGCAATGGGCCTCTTGAACAACGTTATTCCGTTTTCGCTGCTCTTTGCAGGACAAACTGTGATCGGGGCAGGTCTTGCGTCTATCCTCAACGCAACGACACCGGTCTTCACCGTTTTGGTCGCCGGAGTCCTATTCCGCCAGGAAACTCTCGGCATTCACAAGATTACCGGTATTGCTCTCGGAATCGCTGGCGTCGCAACCATGCTCTCCGGCAGTTTGTCCGGCATAGTCTCAGACCCTTTATGGGCTCAGGTGGCATGTCTGGGAGCGGCGCTATCCTATGCCTTTGCAGCAACCTTTGCTAAACGCTTCAAAGGCCTCCCGCCCCTGATCTCGGCAACTGGTCAACTGTCCGGATCAACCCTAATCATGGCCCCGATCGCTCTGTTCGCATCCGGTTCTTGGAGCGTGGCGGATCCAAGCATAATTGCCTGGCTCAACGTTCTCGCGCTCGGGATCTTCGCGACTGCCCTTGCTTACCTAATGTACTTCCGGCTTCTGGCCGAAGCTGGCGCGACCAACGCTTCGCTGGTTACGCTTCTGGTGCCCGCCAGCGCCTTGTTTTTTGGATGGTTATTGTTGGGCGAAGAATTGTCGGCAATCCAACTGGGCGGCTTCGCACTCTTGTTGAGTGGGCTGATCGTTCTTGATGGGCGGCTCTTCGCCCGTTTCAAACCAGTATCCACACCAACCAAATAGCAAGCGCCCGGATGACATCTCATCCGGGCGCCATTAGTGTCAAAAGCGAAGCGGCTTGACTTGCTTCACATGGGAGACCGTCTCCAATCGGGCCATGACCTCTTTTGAGACCGGGGCATCCACTTCAACAAGACATATCGCTTCCTCTCCTGGCGCTGTCCGGCCGAGGTTGAAGGTCGCAATATTTACCTCGTTGTTGCCAAGTTCCATTCCAAGATGGCCGATAAAACCCGGTTTGTCTTCGTTGGTGATGTAAAGCATGTGCTCGCCGAGCTCAGCTTCCATATTGATGCCCTTCACCTGGATGATCCGAGGCTTGCCGTCGGCGAACACAGTCCCGGCAACGGAGCGGCTTTGACGTTCTGTTTCCACAGTCAGGCGAATGTAGGTCTCATACGCCCCTTGCTTGTCCCGCCGGACCTCTTCGATTTGCATGCCCCTTTCCTTCGCCAGGATAGGTGCAGAGACCATGTTGACGGTCTGCAAAAGCGGTGTCAGCAAACCGGTGAGTGCTGCCGACGTCAGCGCCTGAACGTTCATGTCGGCGACGGCACCGGCATACTCCAAGCGAACGCGTTCAATCCCGGTTTCAGTGAGCTGTCCAGCGAAAGACCCCAACTGCTCGGCCAACCGGACAAATGGCGCCAGTTTCGGCGCTTCTTCCGCCGTGATTGACGGCATGTTGAGTGCATTCCGGACAGCACCGCTCAAGAGGTAGTCGCACATTTGCTCGGCAACTTGCAGAGCAACGTTCTCTTGGGCTTCCTCCGTTGAGGCTCCAAGATGCGGTGTGGACACGAAGTTCGGCGCACCGAAAAGCACATTTTCCTTGGCCGGTTCATCGACAAAGACGTCGAAAGCGGCGCCCGCAAGTTTCCCGCTATCAAGTGCATCACGGACAGCCTGTTCATCAGCAAGACCACCGCGGGCACAGTTGATGAGGTAAGCCCCGTCCCGCATTTGGGCGATCGCGGCCGCATCAATGATGTTCCGCGTCTTATCAGTGAGCGGTGTGTGCAACGTGATGAAGTCAGACCGGGAGAGAAGCCCTTCCAGTTCCACCTTCTCGACGCCGAGCGCAAGCGCCCGTTCCGGCGTCAGGAACGGGTCAAAGGCGATTACCTTCATCTTGAGACCGATACCCCGCTCGGCAACGATCGACCCAATGTTTCCGCAGCCAATCAGGCCCAATGTTTTGCCGGTGATCTCGCGTCCCATGAACCGGGACTTTTCCCATTTGCCGGCCTGAGTCGACGCATCTGCGGCCGGTATTTGACGGGCCACCGCCATCATCATGGAAATCGCGTGTTCGGCCGTCGTGATGGCATTACCGAACGGCGTGTTCATCACGATGATGCCGCGTGCCGTGGCCTTGGGAATGTCGACATTGTCGACGCCGATCCCTGCACGGCCGACAACTTTCAGGTTGTCCGCCGCGGCGATGATTTTTTCGGTCACCTTCGTGGCAGAGCGGATCGCCAGGCCATCATACTGACCGATGATCTCGCGCAGCTTTTCCTTGTCCTTGCCAACATCTGGCAGGAAATCCGCCTCCACGCCGCGATCCTTGAAGATCTGCACGGCAGCTGGAGACAACTTGTCAGAAATCAATACTTTCGGGGCCATATGAGCCTCTCCTTGACATCAATACCTGACCGGGCAGCGTACCGCCCGGCATTGGACTTAGCTGTTCAAAGAACAGGCTCAGGCGGCCTGAGCGTGTTTCGCTTTTTCGGTTTGGAAGGCCCAATCCAGCCAGGATGTCAGCGTTTTAAGGTCACTGGCCTCAACTGTTGCCCCTGCCCAGATCCGAAGACCGGATGGTGCGTCCCGGTAAGCGCCGATGTCATACGCAACGCCTTCACTGTCGAGCAGGGAAACCATGCCCTTTGCGAAAGCGGCCTGCTGCTCGTTGGTCAATGCCAGAATGTCAGGATCAACCACGGTCAGACAGACGGACGTGTTGGACCGGGTGGCGGGATCCTTGGGCAAGAAATCGACCCAGGGCGTCTGGTCAACCCAATCAGCCAGCACCTTGAGGTTACCGTCAGCGCGCGCAACAAGACCCGCCAAACCGCCGAGATCGTCAGCCCATTTCAGGGCATCGAGATAGTCTTCAACGCACAGCATTGACGGCGTGTTGATCGTCTCGCCGCGGAATATCCCTTCAATCAACTTCCCGCCTTTGGTCAGGCGGAAAATCTTCGGCAAGGGCCAAGCCGGAGAATAGGTTTCCAGGCGTTCGACAGCGCGTGGGCTGAGAATCAGCATGCCATGGGCGGCTTCACCGCCAAGCACCTTTTGCCAGGAAAACGTCACCACATCGAGCTTGGCAAAATCCAGCTCTTGAGCGAATGCGGCCGAAGTCGCATCGCAGATTGTCAGACCTTCGCGGTTCGCTGGAATCCAATCTGCGTTCGGCACACGGACGCCCGATGTGGTCCCATTCCATGTGAAGACGACATCATTCGAAAAGTCGACCGTCGCAAGGTCCGGCAGCTCGCCATATGGCGCTTCTATCTCGCGGGCATTTTCCAGCTTCAGTTGTTTGACCACATCGGTCACCCAACCGGATCCGAAGCTTTCCCAGGTGAGCATGTCGACGTCCCGGGCACCGAGCAATGACCACATGGCCATTTCAACTGCGCCGGTATCGGAAGCCGGAACGATGCCAATGCGGTAATCTGCTGGAACGCTCAGCACCTTGCGTGTCAGCTCAATGGCTTCCGCAAGTTTGGCCTTGCCCGGCTTTGCGCGGTGCGACCGTCCAAGCGGTGCATCGGAAAGCGCTTCCAGCGACCAGCCGGGACGCTTGGAGCAGGGACCAGAAGAAAAATTGGGATTGGCCGGACGCACGTCCGGCTTGGAGATAACTATGCTCATTTCAAGTCTACCCTCACAGATAGGAGCCCCTCGTTGGGGAGGGGTGGCCCACCTATGGGGATAAAGCCGAACGGCAGTTACGTCAATTCAATTGCGAAAAAGAGGAGAAAAAGGGCCGGTCGATGACCAGCCCTTTCGCCAACACGTATGCTGGATAATCAGAAATTGCTCGTGATCGGCCCGGCTGGATAATATGCCGGAGCCGCTGCAGGTGCATTGAATGTGTAGCGCGCACCAATGCGGAACTCGTGAGCGGTCAGATCTTCCCAGACTTCACGGGATTCACCTGTGCCAACGTTATAAAGCTTCACGGTTTTCGCTTCGCCGAGGTCCTTATACCGGTAACCCGCATCGATGCTCCAATTCGGCGTCACAGCGTATTCTGCACCTGCCATCAAGGCCCAGGCAAAATTCCAATCGCCGTTGCTGCCGTCGTAGCTGGAGAACGTGCCGTCCGGGTTGAGGGACGTTTTGTTGCTGGCGCTCACGTATGACGCACCGATACCGGCACCGACATAAGGTGTGATCCGGTTCCAGGTCGCAAGATCGACATAACCGTTCAGCATGACGGTCCAGACGTCGATGTCAGCTTTCTCCGTCGAAAACTGGCCTGCAGCCGCACAGCCACCACACGGCGCGTAGCCGGTTGCAGTTGCCTTGGCTTCATAATCGACCGTGACATCACTTCTAAAGTAGCGGTTGAACTGATAACCGACACCTGCGCCAATCATCCAGGTGTTGTCGAGGCTTTCGCGCTCATATCGCAGTCCACCGATCGCGGAGTCGCTGAAGCTTCCACTGGGGTCGCCGTAGACCTTGTAGCCGATATCACCGCGCAAGTAGAAACCGCCAACGGCCGCAGGGGCGACTGGAACGTGTTCTATGACCGGCGTCGGCAAGTCTGCTGCAAAACCCGCAGTGGACAGCACAACAGCAAAGCCGGTCAAAGACAAACGTTTAAAAAATTTATCCATGTCTTCGTCCTCTTTCGATGTAGCGTCTGCATTTCATTGCCGACACACCAATCTCGAGGCCAAAAATGACGCGTATTCATTAAGGTTGACTTAACTGTGTTCTTTAACCGAGTTTTTTTACGTAAATGAATGGTAAATCCTACGCCTCGCTTTTTACCAAACATTAAAAAAGCCAGCTGAATCAGCTGGCTTTATTGTTAAGAACGTAAGTGAACCTCAGAGGGGGCAGGCGCTACGCGGCGGAAGACGCAACAACCCCGGCAATATCGTTCACAACTTGTTTAACCAAATCCGCGTCATCGCCTTCAGCCATAACCCGAATCAAAGGTTCTGTCCCAGAAGCCCTGATCACGAGACGGCCGGATGTTCCGAGACGGGCTTCGCCGTCCTCAATAGCAGATTTTACCTCGGAATGCTGGAGCGGCGCGCCGCCTTTGTAACGGACGTTTTTCAGGATTTGCGGAACAGGTTCAAACCGGCGGCAAACTTCTGACACGGGTTTATCCTGCTGCTTGATGCAAGCCATAATCTGAAGTGCCGCGATCAGACCGTCACCCGTGGTCGCGAAGTCCGACAAAACAATATGGCCAGACTGCTCCCCACCCACGTTGAAGCCATTGGCGCGCATGTGTTCGACCACATAACGGTCGCCGACTTTCGTGCGCTCAAGACCGAGCCCCAAATCCCCCAAATACCGTTCCAAGCCAAGGTTGGACATAACAGTTGCAACGATGCCATTGCCTGCCAAGCGGCCATTGGCTTGCCAGGATTGGGCAACCACCGCCATCAACTGGTCACCGTCAACGACGTTTCCGTTTTCATCTACGATGATCACCCGGTCCGCATCGCCATCAAGAGCGATGCCGATGTCGGCGCGCACTTCATGAACCTTTTTGGACAACGCATCTGTGGAGGTCGACCCGCAGTCTTTGTTGATGTTGAACCCGTCCGGAGACACGCCCATCCGGATTACATCGGCTCCGAGCTCAAAAAGGGCATCCGGCGCGACTTTGTAGGCAGCGCCATTGGCGCAATCGACAACGACCCGCAGGCCTTCAAGGCTCATCTTACGCGGCAAGGTGCGCTTGGCCGTTTCAATGTAGCGCTCTTGAGCCCCGTCAATTCGTTTGGCCCGACCAAGCTCCTGAGCGCTTGCTAGATGTGGTGTCAGATCACTTTCGACGAGTTCTTCGATGGACTTCTCGATATCGTCACTCAGCTTGAATCCGTCAGGCCCAAAGAACTTGATGCCATTGTCCTGGAAGGGATTGTGAGACGCGGAGATCATGACACCAAGATCGGTACGTAAAGAACGGGTCAGCATCGCAACGGCAGGGGTTGGAAGAGGCCCGAGCAAGAAAACATCCATACCGACCGATGTAAAACCTGCCACCAGCGCATTTTCCAGCATGTAACCGGACAGTCTTGTGTCTTTTCCGATGACAACACGATGGCGATGACCGCCATTCTTAAACACCAGGCCCGCCGCCATGCCGATCTTAAGAGCCATTTCCGCGGTCATAGGATAGGCATTCGCCTGTCCGCGAATACCGTCGGTGCCAAAGAACTTGCGCATAAACCAAACCTTGTCGTTTTCGAATCTTTGTCGTTGTAACCGAGATTACCGTCGCCGTGTCACATCTTATGAGCAAATGTTACCATCGGCGGCCAGTTCATATCTATCCAAACACATGAAAAATGCCCGGTGAGACACCGGGCACTTTAATTGTTTAATAGAGGGGCGTCTTAGGCCTGAGGCTGAGGCTCCATGCCGCCGCTCGGCTCATCGCCGCCGCGCTTTGCGCCCGCTTTCGGCACCGCAGACGATCGACCGATCGGCTGATCGTCATCAGTGTCGCGCACCGGCGGCTTGCCATCGAGAAGATCCTTGATTTCATCGCCTGAAAGCGTCTCGTATTCGAGTAGACCTTTCGCAATGCTGTGCAACTGGTCCTCGTGATCACCAAGGATCTTCTTCGCTGTCTCATATCCCTGGTTAACAAAGGATTTGATTTCAGCGTCGACGATCTTCTGGGTCTCATCCGCAACGCTCTGGTTTTTCGCAACGGAATGGCCGAGGAAAACCTCTTCCTGGTTTTCGCCGTAGAGCAACGGACCGAGCTTGTCGGACATGCCGAATTGGGTTGCCATTGCGCGGGCAAGTTTGGTGGCCATCTGGATGTCGCCAGATGCACCTGAAGTCACCTTCTCATATCCGAAGATCATTTCCTCGGCGACGCGTCCGCCCATCGCTACGGCCAGGTCGGCCTTACACTTGGCGCGCGTCAACGACACCTGATCTTTTTCCGGCAACCGCATGACCATGCCAAGGGCGCGACCGCGCGGGATGATAGTCGCCTTATGGATGGGATCAGAAGCTTCCTGATGAAGAGCAACCAGAGCATGGCCAGCTTCATGGTAGGCAGTGAGCTTCTTCTCTTCCTCAGTCATCACCAAGGTGCGGCGCTCTGCACCCATCATGACCTTATCCTTGGCGTCCTCGAACTCGGCCATCGTGACCAAGCGCTTGGACCGGCGCGCCGCAAGGAGGGCAGCCTCGTTTACGAGGTTCATGAGATCGGCACCCGAGAACCCTGGTGTGCCGCGTGCCAGTGTGCGTACATCGACATCCGGAGCCAGTGGCACTTTACGCATGTGAACCTTGAGGATCTTTTCGCGGCCAGTCACGTCCGGGTTCGGAACAACAATCTGACGGTCGAAACGACCAGGGCGCAGAAGCGCAGGATCAAGAACATCCGGACGGTTGGTGGCCGCGATGATGATGATGCCCTCGTTCGGCTCAAAGCCGTCCATCTCGACGAGAAGCTGGTTGAGCGTCTGCTCGCGCTCATCATTACCACCACCAAGACCTGCACCGCGGTGACGGCCAACGGCGTCAATCTCATCGATAAAGATAATGCAAGGTGCGTTCTTCTTGGCTTGCTCGAACATGTCGCGGACGCGGCTTGCACCTACGCCGACAAACATTTCCACAAAGTCAGAGCCGGAAATCGTGAAGAACGGTACGTTTGCTTCACCTGCAACCGCTCGAGCGGTCAGGGTTTTACCAGTACCTGGAGGGCCTACCAGCAGCACGCCGCGCGGAATACGACCACCGAGCCGCTGGAATTTTTGCGGATCGCGCAAGAACTCGACGATTTCCTGCAGATCTTCCTTAGCTTCGTCGATGCCGGCAACGTCTTCGAATGTGACCCGGCCGTGCGCTTCGGTCAGCAGTTTAGCCTTGGACTTGCCAAAGCCCATGGCTTTGCCACCGGAGCCTTGCATCTGCCGCATCACGAAAATCCAGATGCCAAGAATGATCAGCATCGGAAGCCAAGAGAACAGCGCGCCGAGGAGCGGTGAACTTTCGGCCGGCGGACGCGCATTGATCAACACGCCTTTGGTGCGAAGTTCTTCGACATATTGCGCACCTTCGGGCGCATACGTCTGAAACGGACCCGTGGTCGAGCTGCCCGAGATCTTCTGTTCTTGAATTGTCACCGATCGCACATCGCCGCGATCGACTTTATTCATGAACTCGGAGAAAGCGATCTCGTCCGTTGCGCTGTTCTGTGTTGGGCTCTGAAACAGCTGGAACAAAGCGATCAGCAGGAGGGCGATTATCACCCAGAGCGCGAAGTTGCGAAAATGTGCGTTCATTTCTATCCCTTAACCGCCCGACGCGACTTTATTAGAATGCGCGCGGTTACATTTCTTTCAGCGAAGATAGGTCGCCCATAGCCCAATGCCAAGGTGGTGCGCCATATTGCGCATGCACACTGACTATTTTCTTAAGAGACACCCCTAACAGATGTTTGCGCCCGCGAAAACCGCGGAAATCCTAAGACCCCTCAAGATCTGTCCTATAGTTACCGGCCAATTTTGCCGGAACGGGGATCCGCTGAAGTGAAATTTCGTACCCGCCGCGCCGCGTATCGTGCCAAATCAAGGAGGCCGCAGAGCGAACACCCACCGGCCCGTTTCCGATCCAGAATACGGGCGCGCTTTCAAACGCCTCCTTGGGCCACCCATTTGGCCAGGAGATTTGCCGCCGGTCGACCGGCGCATTGAACAGCGGGCCCAGATTGACTGTCATACCGTTTGGCGGCGCCTCCTCGGCGGCTTGAACATCGAACAGAAAGCGGGCGTCCCATTTCCCTTCTCCGCAGAGGTTCTCAAGAACCACAGGCGGTGATCGGCCGATTTCTTTCCAAACAAATAGAGTATCCCGTTTCATTTCCAGAACGGCTCCACCCAATGTTTGGCGCCCCACCTTGTTGTTCAAAATCCAGTGATCGAGGGCTTCGATCTTCCGCAACTTCGGCTGATACACCCGGCCAGTCACCCGCTCGATCATGAGTATGAGCAAACGCAGCCTGAATTCTTCTGACTGAGCGCGAAACATCAGCGTCGAAATCTTGACCGGTCCTGCCGAATGTTCCTCGACATACTGACGAAAAAGCTCCGCTAGGACCGCTTCCAGAGCTTCGCGCGCACGCCTTAGTTGCCGTGCTGTTGTGGCAATCCGGCTCGGCGACAAACCCTCTTCAGCGAGACTGCTCGAAATCGACCGCAAACGGCTGCGCTTGTACTTCAAATTCTTATTTGAAGGATCTTCACACCATTTTTGACCTCGGTCTTCCAAGGTCGCCAAAAGACGGCTTTTGGGCACAGCGAGAAACGGGCGTAGCAAACGAAGACCGGCGGGTCCGTCAGGTTCATCTGATGCCATGGCGCCAAGCCCGTTCAATCCGCTCCCACGGGTCAAACGATCGAGAAACGTTTCAGCCTGGTCATCGAGATGATGCGCGAGAAGAACGGCTTCAAAACCCGACAGAGTTGTCTGTTTTGCGATCAGTTGGTATCGCGCGTCGCGCGCCGCCTCTTGGACACCTGTTCCCGGTTTGTTATCCGTCCATTTTAAAATATGGCAGTGCAAACCATGTTGTTCGCTCAATTCCCGAACAAAGCACGCTTCTTGAGAGCTTTCTGGACGCAGCTCGTGATCAACAACGACCACCTCGCAAGCACCTTCCCAGTTTTGTCTCGATCGCCATTCACAAAAGGCAATCAGCAGGCAAACTGAGTCTCCACCGCCAGAGACAGCAAGAGCAATCTTTGAAAAATTGTTTAATGAATGAAATAGTTGGTCAATTTCCCGGTCAGTAAGCCCGGAATAGGGATCCGGCTGGTTACGAACACTGGGCACTTTGGCGTTCATCCCGCGCTTGTGACAAAACCGCCGGCGCAGCATTTGGAAATTTGCTCAAGAGTTCGGAAAACGTCGCGCAAGCAACATCGGTTTCACCGAGCCCGCGCAGCGAAACTCCGAGTTTCAGCAAACTGTCCGGGCTTTTTGAATTGCCGGGATGATCCCGGTAGGTTTTCAAAAACGCGTCCGCAGCCTCGCGATAGTTCTGCTGGGCCAGGAGGCTTTCGCCGAGCCAATACTGCGCATTGGCCGCCAGCTGATTGTTTGGATAACTTTCCAGGAATGTGCGAAATCCGGCCTCAGCCGCAGCATAATCTCCATTCACTGCCATGGAATACGCGCGGTCGTAGTCCGTCCGCGGGTCTCCACTTCCAATGATACCGGCAATCTGGTCATCGTCTGTCGAAAACTCAGGGCTGGGTGTGGAGTCTGAAGCGGCTCCGGGTGGTACGACTTGACCTTGTGCCAGAGACGATAAATCAATCGGTCCGTTCGAAGGAACGCCTGTACCGGCTTCATATCCGCCCGATTGGGACCAATCTCCGTCTCCAGAGCCATCGGCAGGAAGGGTTGCAAATCCGCCGCCGGGTGCGACCAGGCTTCCAGACTGAGGTGTGCCATCCGGCGCCAGCCCAGGAGAAGCGTCCGACCGTTTGCCGGGGGTCCCACCTTCAAGTTGCTGAAAACGGTATTCGTTGTCTTCCTGCATCCGGCGCATTTGATCTTGCAATTCACGCATTTGAAACGCCATTTGCTCGAGTTGACCGGTCAAGACCCGAATTTGCTCTTCCAACTGTCCGATACGGACGCTGGAATCGTCATTCCGTTTTCCGAAAAGCTGCGCATGAGATGGCGTTGCCACTGAGATGAGCATTACGGCCAATACAGGGCATACCAGCCTGTAAAATTGTTTCATTCGTCCCTCCGCTGTGCAGCCACTTGTCATATACCAATACCGATAAATGGAAAGCCATCTGATTGGCAGGGGGAGGTTCTCACCCGTATGGCCGCACGCTGAATTCTAACGCAAATGGCGCTCCGAGTTCGGCCAAATTTTGACAAACAAACCGGGAAAGGGCGTGTTTTTGCTCCGGGCAATTAAAAACGCCGGGCTGAGCCCGGCGTTTTTAGCGTTATTCGGACACTGATCAGTTGGTCGCGTTGTTCAGCACGGTCACTGCCCGCCTGTTCTGAGACCAGCAGCTGTTGTCGTTACAAACGGCAACTGGCCGTTCTTTGCCATACGAAATCGTTTTGATCCGGGAGGCAGAAACACCCTGGGATACCAGGTAATCGCGGGCGGCCTGCGCACGCCTTGCACCAAGTGCGATGTTGTATTGGCGCGTACCGCGCTCATCAGCATGGCCTTCCACGGTAATCGTGTACTGCGAGTACCGTTGAAGCCACTTTGCCTGGTTGGCAAGCGTGGCCTGCCCCTGCGAATTCAGGGTAGATTGGTCTTCTTCGAAGAACACCCGGTCCCCGACATTCACCACGAAATCCTGCCCGGTCCCCGGCTTGACGTTGGTCGCCAGCCCGTCCGGCTTGGTTTGCGCGCACGCTGCGGCAAATAGGACTGCAAAACAGACTGCAATCCACCGTGCCCCGTTGGAGGCACTCACCATATTGAACATTCCTGTCTCCTTACCCCAGCCCGCTAAACCGGCTTTCCAAATGCGCCCCCACATTTTGGTAAACGCTTTCTAGCCAAAGTCGGTTAATGCGCTCTCAATAAGGCTGGTAAACACTTCGTTATTCGTTGTCTCAGTCGATCAATGGCGACCAAGACGGATCTGATGCAAATGCCGGTGTTTCCAGCCTTTGTTCATTGTAGCCGGTCAAATCGACGGTCCAGACCTGCGGACCTCCGTTTGCGCCCGGCGTATCACGGAAGAACACCAGAACCCGGCCATTCGGAGCCCAGGCTGGTCCTTCGTTGTGATATCCCTCTGTCAGAATCCGCTCGCCTTTTCCGTCAGGCCGCATCACACCGATCATGAACCGGCCCTGGTGCTGCTTGGTAAAAGCAATCAGGTCGCCCCGTGGAGACCAGACCGGTGTCGAGTAGCGCCCCGGGCCGAAGGAAATCCGCTGAGCCTGGCCGCCAGCTGCACTCATTACATAAAGCTGCTGTGAGCCCCCCCGATCGGATTCAAAAACGATACGGCCGCTATCCGGAGAGAAAGACGGGCTGGTATCAATGGCGGCTGTGTTGGTCAAGCGGGTCGTCTGCCGCGACCGCAAATCCATTTTGAAGATGTTTGCGTTGCCACCCTGCTGCAAGCTCATGACCACGCTCTGTCCATCGGGTGAAAACCGCGGCGCAAAGGTCATCCCCGGAAAATTGCCCACGATCTCGCGCTGCCCGGTCTCGATGTTCAAGAGGTACACACTTGGATCCGCACCTGCATAAGACATGTAGGTGATTTCCTGGCTCGTCGGCGAAAAACGCGGTGTCAAAACCAAATCATCACCCCGGGTGAGGTACCGAACATTCGCGCCGTCCTGATCCATCAGTGCCAAGCGTTTTACGCGCTTGTCTTTCGGCCCCGTCTCGTCGACAAACACGATGCGCGTGTCAAAATAGCCTTTTTCGCCGGTGAGACGCTCGTAAACGGCATCCGCAATGATATGGGCGAGCCGCCGCCAGTTTTCCGGTGTCGTATAGAACTGTTGCCCAAGCATCTGCTCTGCCGCAAAGACATCCCAAAGCCGGAATTCAGCGCGCAAGCGGCCATCCGCCTGCTTTGTCACGGTTCCCGTCACAAGCGCCTGTGCACTGATCGTACGCCAATCCCCAAAGCGCGGGGTGGAATTCACGCTCATGTTCTTCTGTATGAAGCTCGCTGGATCGAGAGGATTAAAGAGACCGGACCGTTTGAGATCCGCCGCAATCACCGCGGTCATGTCGGCGGCCAGTTTGCTGTCGCCACCTTCTGCAGAGAACTGCGGCAAGGCAATTGGCAGCGGTTCGACATTCCCTTGAGTGATGTCGATTTCAACCAGCGCAGCGGCCGGGATCGGACTGAGTACTGCTAGGAGTGCAACAAACCCACCGCGGACGCGGGCCGAGGACCCGACGAACCCTAAAAAATGTTTCCAAATCTGACGCATGAGCAATACAGCTCCTTCACCTTTGGGTTCCGACTGCGAAATCGGCTTAGCCCCCGAGCATCTCTCTCGGGTCAAAATTGATAATCACTTCCTGCCACGCATCATATTTCGCAATTGGCAGGCTGTATGGCTGGCAGCGCATCACAGCACGGACCGCACTGCTTGCTGCTGCGCGGAAGGCCGGATTTGCATTGGAATTCATGACTTCCGGACCATTGGACACTTCGCCGTTCTGCGACAGGTTGAAACGAACCCGCACATTCAGATCTTCCGCACCCACTGCCCCAACAGGAGGGCTCCAACACATGGCAACTTGGGAGCGTAACGCATCCAACTCCGATTGGGTCATGCGGATGTTCGGCGCGCCTTGCCGTGTTCCCAGCGATGCAGGCGTATCAGGTTGTCCCCCGGCCTGGCCGGCTGGCTCCACCTTGTTGAGAAGGGCCGCAACGTCGTTGACGATAGATTCATCCCTTGGCTCCTGTCGCTGCGGCCGTGGCGGTGCCGGTTTTGTCCTTGGTGCAACGCTTGTCAGAATCGGCTGTACAGCCGGTGCGGCTTCCTGCTGAGGTACAGGCTCCGGTTCAGGAGCCGGCTCTGGCTCAGCAGCTGGTACCGGTTCGGGCGCAGGTGCAGGTTCCGGGGCATCTTCAGGCTCTGCGACTGGTTCCGGTTCAGGCGGCGTCGGAGTTGGCGCTGGCGCCGGCGTGGGAGGCGACGGCTGCTGAACTTGACTGTCACCAGGTTTGTCGTTCGGTTGCGGGGTGTCGTCAGCCGGTGTATCGCTCGGCTGCAGCGCCGCAACGTCCCGAACTTCAGCCGTTTTCTCACCTAAGCGAAGCTGCGTAAATTCCTCGATTGGAACGAGATCCACCGGCAGCGTTTCGACTTGAGGAACGGAAAAACTCTTTGCGTCCGGAAAGGCTATCAAGCCCCAGACCAAAAAGACCGAGTGACCGGTCAAAGACGCAATGAGACCTGCGCGCATTCTGCGTTACGAGTCCCGTTCTTCCAGAGTGACAAGGCCGAGCCGTTTAAAGCCAGCCGCGTTGATCCGGCCCATGAGTTTCATCATGGTGCCGTAATCAGCATCCTGATCTCCACGCACGTAGATGCGTTCTTCGTACCCGTTGGCCGCAATCGCCTCCAATTTGGGAACGACCTCATCAATGAGGATCGGAGTATCCTGAATAAAAATTTCGCCTGCCGAATTGATGGAAATCGTTATCGGCTCGGTGTCCCCTTCAAGGGCCTTCGCACGTGTCTCCGGCAGGTCAATCGGCACACCGACTGTCAACAAAGGTGCTGCGACCATGAAAATGATGAGCAGCACCAGCATCACATCGACGAAGGGTGTGACGTTGATCTCACTTATCGGAAGACTGCGCCGCCGGCGCCGTCCACGGCGGCCGCCACCTGCTTGTCCACCACCGGCCTGCATGCCCATGGATCAGGCCCTCTCGTCGATCTGCCGCGACAAGATCGCGGAGAACTCGTCAGCAAAGCCTTCCATACGAGCAACCGCCCGGCCGACATCCGAGGAGAATTTGTTGTATGCGATAACCGCAGGAATGGCGGCCAGAAGACCCAGAGCCGTCGCAAATAGAGCTTCCGCGATACCGGGAGCCACGACCGCAAGGTTCGTGCTCTCAGACGCCGCGATCGCCTGGAATGCAGTCATGATGCCCCAAACGGTTCCGAACAGTCCGATGAACGGAGCAGATGACCCAACGGTCGCTAGGATCAGCAACCGGTTTTCCAGCCGCTCCTGCTCGCGCTGGATTGTGACATCCATAACGCGGTCGATCCGTTGCTGAAGGCTTCCAATCGCCGGGCGCGCGCCCTCATGACTGCGCTTCCATTCCCGCATGGCCGCAACAAACAGCGCTGCCATGGAATGGTTCACACGATTGTGCAGCGTTCCGTAAAGCTCTTCCAAGGACTGACCCGACCAGAACACGGTTTCGAACCGGTTCATTTGCCGTTTTGTCTTTCCGAAAATCATGATCTTGTCGACAATGATTGCCCAGCACCAAACCGATGCAGCAAGCAGTCCCAACATTACGATCTGTACGACAATGTGCGCTTGCCAGAACAAGCCATAGAAAGAAAGGTCGCCTTTCGGCGCCGCCAATGTCGTTTCGACTAGTGTTTCCATAAACCCGATGACCTCTCGGCCGAATGATGCGTGTTGCATTCAGAGTACCGGCGCCCCGATTGCACCGATCACGGGGGAATTCGCCCCTATTCGCCGACCGCTTCTCTGACGTTTGATTTTGTCAAAACTGGGACTTATTGCGCGCAATTGCGCGCTTTTCTAAAAGAATCAATTAAGGTTACTGCAAGATTAACGCGACCCGATCGAACCGCTTATTTTTGCCGCTGGCGCGCTCAATTATGCGTCAGCGTTTGCCCGCGAACAGCCAAGTCAGTCTTGCTCAGAAGGCCTGTGTTTTAGCAGCTTCTCCGAAAGGGCTGACGGAAGACGAGTCGGCCGACCTTCAGATGAAATGACAGCAACGGTCACTGCCGCCGACACAAGCAGTTCATCACCTCTGTAAATGAGTTGATCAAGCTTGATCCTGGCGCCCTTATACTCGGCTAGAGACGTCTGCACTTCCAGGACATCATCGATCTTCGCAGGTTTCTGGAAATCCAAGGTCATTGTGCGCACGGCAAAAGCCAGCGATGTGCCATCGTCCCCTTCTGCCAACTCACTGTGGTGAATACCGATCAGCCTCAAAAAGTCGGATCGGGCCCGCTCAAAGAAACGGACATAGGCACCGTGGTAGACGATCCCTGTGAAATCGGTGTCCTCATAGTAGACGCGTACGGGCAGAACGTGACCGCTTTGGTCCAAACGGCCTGCGAGATCCGGCCAATCACTCACCATTTAGTCTCCACAAATCCAAAAAGGGCTCTCCGATCTAAAAACCGGAAAGCCCATGACTCTATTGATTTAGGAAGACGGTCAGGCCGCTGCAACCTCATTGAGGAATTTTTCGACAGATCCTCTCAAGCGATCTGCCTGCTGTTTCATCTCGATCGTCGCGGACAACATATCGTCAACTGCTCGAGAATTCTCGGTCACACCATCGTTGAGGGACGCAACCGTGGTGGCAACAGAACGGGTCCCGTCGGCAGCTTCGGCGACGTTTCTGGAAATTTCGTTCGTCGCAGCGCCCTGTTGCTGTACCGCATCCTGGATGGTGGATGTGTACTCATTGACTTCTCCAACGGACTCCGAAACACGCGCGATTTCTGCGACCGCCTCTGTGGTCGACGCCTGAATGGCTGCAATCTGCGTTGAAATCTCTTCAGTCGCCTTGGCCGTTTGCCCCGCAAGCGACTTCACTTCAGAAGCAACAACAGCAAACCCGCGGCCCGCCTCACCAGCGCGTGCGGCCTCAATCGTCGCATTGAGTGCCAGCAGATTGGTCTGTTCGGCAATCTCGGAGATCAGGGAGACAACGTCACCAATCCGGTTGGCAGCTTCAGCCAACCCAGAAATTTTACCGTTAGACACCTGCGCAGCAGTGGTTGTTTGAGCCACGATGCCAGCCGTGGTTTCGACCTGGCGGGAAATTTCTGAAATCGAAGCATTGAGCTCTTCTGTTGCAGAGGCAACGGCCTGCACATTTGCAGACGCGTTTTCGGACGACACCACAGCGGTTTGTCCTTCGTCTGCTGCAGCTCCAGATCGCTCGCGCAATTCTGCTGTGACGGCCTCAACCCGGCCGATATTGGACTCCACCAACTCTAGAACGCCTTGGGCTTCTGCGCGGAAACCATTGATCAACGCATCGATATGTTTCTCGCGCTTTTCGCGAGCAATGTGGCCGACTTTCCGTTCAGCAGCCAACCTCTCGCGCTCCACCGAGTTGTCTTTGAAGACTTCAATACAGCGCGCCATCTCGCCGATCTCATCCGAGCGTTCGGTCGCATGCACAGGGACTTCAAGATCACCGTCTGCAATTTGCCGCGCTGCCGCAGATAGTCCTTGGAGCGGGGCAAACATCCGGCCTGTTACCCACCAGATGACACCAACGATTGGGACCAGGCACAAGAACCCGGAGATGACCGCGCCATAGGTAATCCGGTCGGCAGCAGCAGACAGCTTGGTCTGGAGAACAGCATCCACAATCCCGTAAGGCATGTTTGCGAATGAGGCGTCAGCTTCCGCATACCGATAGTCGTTTCCATCCAAAACAAGTGTTTCATTGCCCGCATAGACCGTTTGCTTGTCGTGGACAACTTCAGCAGCCCCTGCCGCGTCCAGACCGACCAACTGCCCGGCAGTGTCAATCAGGAATACCTTTTCGCCATCTTCAAGTTCACCAGATCCGCTGACCAGGTTTGCGAAGTTTGCCATGTTCACAGAGAAGGCCGCGGCACCAAAAAAACGGTCGAGATAGAAAACCGGTGTAGCGATGATCATGGAAACTTTGCCGTCTTCGCCGGTCATGAACCCTGATGTAAAGATCTGACCCGCTTCGATCGTCTCATTCGCCACCGCATCGAACAGTGGGCTGAATGCGATTTGTACAGGGTGCCCGGAGATCTCAGCATCGCCGATGTGAAACGCGAACTCATCGCCTTTGGCATAAGTATAGGTAATTACACCATCCGGAGTTGCCAGCGCTACATCCGAGAACACGCCCTGGCTGACCAGATCCTGGAAGATCGGGTGCACCACTTTGTGGTTGTTTGTGTACTGGTTCCCTTCCGCAGGCTCGATCAGCAAGTGCCGCTCTTCCGGAGAATGCGGGTTGTTGGTGACGTAGATCCCGCGCAGGATCGCGTTCTGGCCTTCTTTGAGGTTCTTCCAGCCAACCAGCGTTTTCATCAGGCTGTTCTTGGCATCTTCGAGCGATGCAAAGAACTTGGCGCTGTCAGCTGCCTGACCCAAGGCGAGTTCAGCGACTTTCAATTTCGCCTTTGTTCCGCTTTGCAAAGCGGCATCCGCCTGACCATTGGCCACATCACGCGAAAGCGTCGATGTAACTGTGACAATCGCGATGCACATTGTGAGTGCACCGGCCAAGAACATAACAGCAAGTTTAGTTGAAAGCCGCTTACGCATAGGTCCCCCCAGAATTCGAGCGAACCCTAGGAAAGAATCGGAAATTATTGGTTAACTAGTAAAAATCCCTACCGTTAAAACTGCAGACATCTTTAGAAGCATTTGCTCCAGTGCAAATGTCTGCCGAAACCTCGAAGAACGCTCAGTTTAAGGGTCACGGATCAGAATCGAGGAACAAACCCATTTGCGGCCCATCCGGCCGCGACGGCACGGCAAGACCAAGATGCGAGAATGCGGTTGGCGTCAATATGCGTCCACGCGGTGTCCGCTGCAAAAATCCGTTTTGTATTAGGTAGGGTTCCACGATTTCTTCAATCGCGTCGCGCGGCTCCGATAAGGCGGCTGCGATGGTCTCGATCCCAACCGGGCCACCGCCGAAGTTGACGGCGATCTGATTGAGATAACGCCGATCCAGGCTATCGAGCCCGGCGCCATCGACCTCCAGCTGCCGCAAGGCCTTGTCCGCCAAGGCTCGGTCGACCTTCTCAGCACCTTCAAAAACTGCAAAGTCCCGAACCCGGCGCAGCAGGCGACCCGCGATCCGGGGCGTTCCGCGGGACCGTTTTGCGATCTCATGGGCGCCGTCTTCGGCCATTCCGATCCCGAGGATGGATGCACCGCGTTTGACGATGTGCTCCAGCTCCGGCACCGTGTAGAACTCCAGACGCACCGGAATACCAAACCGGTCGCGCAGAGGCGTTGTGAGAAGTCCCAGACGTGTGGTGGCTGCAACCAGTGTGAATTTCGCAAGATCAATCTTTACTGAGCGTGCGGCTGGCCCCTCTCCGATGATCAGATCCAGCTGATAGTCTTCCATTGCAGGATAAAGGACTTCCTCAACGGCCGGATTGAGTCGATGGATCTCGTCAATAAAGAGAACGTCGCGCTCTTCCAGATTTGTCAGCAGAGCTGCCAGGTCACCCGCCTTGGCAATGACCGGGCCGGAAGTCGCCCGGAAGTTCACGCCAAGTTCGCGCGCCATGATCTGGGCAAGGGTTGTTTTGCCGAGCCCGGGAGGCCCGACGAACAAGACGTGGTCCAACGCTTCCCCACGCGCCTTGGCCGCACCAATGAAGACCTTCAGATTCGCACGGGCTTGCGCCTGACCGACGAAGTCATCAAGCGCTTGCGGGCGCATTGTGCTGTCGATCTCATCGCCCCGGATTTCCGGAGAGACGATGCGCTGGTCATCCGACATGGCTGACCACCACGAACAACAAGACGAGTAGGAACAGAGAGTAGGCGACTCGGATAGCATAGAATTTCCGGAACTGTTTCCGGACAAAAGGATCATCGGTCTCGATCCGGCGCCCCTTGATCGCAAACGGCCGGTCACCAACCGTCAGAGAAAACCGATGATCCAGATACATGATCCCGCCGATCCCGAGCACGACGAAAGAAATCGCAATAACGGCATAGGTAAAAACAATCATCCCGCGAGCTCCTTCAGCCCAAGACGTATCAAGATTTCCGTTGTCGCATCTTCGCCTGCAGACTGCATCGCCTTGGCAACAGCGGCACTTGCTTGAGGTTGCCCATAACCAAGATTTGTCAAGGCCGATACGGCCTCTGCCACCGGACGAGCCGCCACATTGTCCGCTACCGTTTGAGAGACAGCAATCGTATCATGATCAATGTTCGCAAGGCCGGGCGCCTTGTCTTTCAACTCGCTCAGGATCCGTTCTGCAACCCGTTTACCCACACCTGGCGCACGTGAGATTGTAGCCTTGTCGCCCAGCGCGATGGCATTGGCAACTTCACTCGCTTTCAAGATCCCGAGTATTCCCAGCGCAACCTTCGCGCCGACACCTTGCACCGTCATCAGGATGCGGAACCATTCCCGTTCGGATTCCGCTGCAAATCCGTAAAGGCGGATCATGTCTTCGCGCACGATTGTGTCGATAAACAGAACGGCTGCTTCCCCAGCCCGCGGCAGCGCTTGCAAAATCCGGGACGGGCAATGCACCTGGTACCCGACGCCATGAACATCAAGGATCACGTGATCCTCTCCATAGCTGTCGATTGTTCCCTTCAGTTTCCCGATCATGCAGCCCCCAAGGCTTTGAGTTGCGCAGCTGTGCTCGCCCGGTGCTGGGCATGACAGATGGCAATCGCAAGTGCATCTGCTGCGTCATCTGAATTGAAAGTCGCCCGTGGCATCAAGACCTTCACCATGGCCCGGATCTGTTCTTTTTCCGCGTGCCCGGTCCCAACCACGGTTTTCTTCACCAGGTTCGGAGCATATTCCGCGACCGATAGCCCGGCCAGCGAAGGAACAAGAAGCGCAACGCCGCGCGCTTGACCGAGCTTCAGAGTTGCCCCTGCATCCTTGTTGACAAAGGTGTGCTCGACGGCGGCCTCTGCCGGATTGTGCTGACGCACAACAGCGGTCAACCCGTCATGCAACTCGACCAGGCGCTCTGCAAGGCTCTTCTTGTTATCGGAAGTCACCGTCCCTGAGGCAATGAAGGAGAGCCGGTTTCCAGCCGCCTCGATCATGCCCCACCCGGTCCGCCGGAGGCCGGGGTCAATGCCCAGCAATCGAATCGCATGTGTCATGGAACAAATCGGTAACAAAACTTGCCCATTGACGCCAGCTAAAGCGCTGCTTACGAACATTTCCCACAGCGCCTTTCCGCAAATTGCGAGATTGCATGTTCAACATTCTGGCGTCTTTTTCCCCGCAGTTGCTGGTTTTTCTGGCGGTGATCCTGTTTGTTGCCGGGTATATCCGAGGCTTTGCAGGATTTGGCGCAGGAATGATTTTCATGCCGGTCGCCGCAAGTGTGATGCTCCCCTCAACGGCGGCCGCCACATTCCTCTTTATCGACAGCATCGTCTCCTTACCTCTGGTCCGCCGGGCGATCCATTTGTGTGACTGGTCGACGGTGCTTCCTGCAGTGATTGGATCTGTCCTATTTGTCCATGCCGGAGCGTGGCTTCTGGCGACTATGGATGTATTGACCTTGCGTTGGATAATAAGTGCTGTCGTCGCAGGCACCCTGGCGCTCGTGGTGTCCGGTTGGCGCTATCAGAAAAACCCAACACCTCAGGTTTCATTTGGCGTTGGAGCAGTGTCCGGAGTTCTGGGCGGTGTCTCACAGGTCTCAGCACCGCCAGTTGCTGCTTTCTGGCTTTCTGGCAGGAACGACACACCAGTCATCCGCGCCAACCTCATTATGTTTTTCCCGCTGGCAAGCATAGGAACATTTGTCGCCTACATACTGAATGGATTTTTCACGGTTGAGGTCGCCCGGCTTCTCGTCCTCGCCATACCGGTATACGGAATAGCGCTTTATCTCGGGTCCAAGGGCTTTACCGGTTCAAATCAGCGGACATACAGATGGATCGCAAACCTGCTCATCGCCATTGCAGCCATTACCAGCCTGCCACTACTAGACCCCCTACTCCGTTAGTTTCGCCTGCCACTTGGCAGACTTTTCTCGCATCAAACGGTCTAGTTCTGCCGAAAACTCTTCTGAAGTTTCGCACGTTTGAGCCAAAACACTTAAGGCAACCAATGCCGCATCGGCCGCTTCCTCTCGCACATCCTGAAGGGTATGCGCCTTATAGGCACTTCCGGGCGCATCGGTGACTGAAAGCACGGCCTCGGCCAACTCGCCGGTCTCCTCGGACAGTTTCAAGGTGCGCTGAAGGAGAGACTTCGGATCCGCTTGAGTGAGTTCAAAAATCTGGAACATATCGCTGAGCTTTGGGGTCAGTGATCAAAAAGAAAAACCCCGGAAAATCCGGGGTTTGACAATCGGTGCTTCGACGGCCTTAAGAAGCCAGTTCTGCCATGGTTTCTTCATCAACATCGAAGTTGGTGTAGACGTTCTGAACGTCATCATCGTCTTCCAACATGTCGATCAGTTTCATCAGCGTTTGGGCCTTGTCGGCATCTACCGGCGTCAGGTTCTGCGGCTTCCAAATGATTTTTGTGGAGTCTGCTTCGCCCAGCGCCTCTTCCAATGCCTTTGCGACATCGTTCAGATCTTCAAATGCTGTGTAGATCGTGTGTCCGTTTTCATCGGATTGAACGTCTTCAGCACCAGCTTCGATGGCCGCTTCAAGAACAGCATCCGCCTCGCCAGCTTCCGGCTTGTAGATGATCTCGCCAACACGGTCGAACATGAAAGACACAGACCCGGTTTCGCCAAGAGACCCGCCACACTTGGTGAAGTAAGAGCGAATGTTGGACGCCGACCGATTGCGGTTATCTGTCAGGGCTTCAACGACAACAGCAACTCCAGCCGGACCGTAACCCTCATAGCGGATTTCGTCATAACTTTCAGCATCACCAGCTTGCGACTTGTTAATCGCGCGCTGAATGTTGTCTTTCGGCATGGACTGAGCTTTGGCGTTGTTCACCGCCAGGCGCAAACGCGGATTGGAGTCCGGATCAGGGTCTCCCATCTTCGCTGCGACAGTAATTTCCTTGGACAGTTTGGAGAACATCTTGGAACGAACGGCGTCCTGACGTCCCTTGCGGTGCATGATGTTCTTGAATTTTGAATGGCCTGCCATGGCTCTTCTCGGCTCTCAGTCGGATTTGCTTTTAACGAAAACTGCGCCGCTTATATGCAAGTTGGCGCGGAAAATCCAGTTCCTGAAAATTCGGAACTAGCTTGCGGCCCAGAATGGCGGCAGGACCGGCTCAAGACGCCCGCCAATTCTGACCGGCGCAATCGCTTGGGCCAGTCCGGTCCGATCATCTGTTTCGATCGCTACGCCACAAATGGTCGCGGCACCTGTCGCCGGCGTGAATCTGGAGCCAGGGATCTTGCGCTGAAAGCGATTGACCGGCTCTTCCTTATCCATGCCCAGCACGCTGTCATATGCACCGCACATGCCGGCATCCGACATGTAGGCCGTGCCGTTTTCCAAAATCTGATGATCTGCCGTCGGAACATGTGTATGCGTGCCAACCACCAGGCTGACCCGGCCGTCCAGGAAATGGCCCATCGCCTGTTTCTCGCTGGTGGCTTCCGCATGAACATCAATAATAATGGCATCAGCGACATCCCCAAGCGGACAGTCGCTGACGACCTTGTCTATTGCCGCAAACGGATCATCGAGTGCATCCATATAGACACGTCCCATGACGTTCGCGACCATGACCTGGGCGCCATTTCGCGCCGTAAAAAGATGCGCACCGCGGCCAGGCGTCCCGGCCGGATAGTTGACCGGCCGCAGCAATCGGTCCTGACGTTCGATGTAGACAAGTGTATCCCGCTGGTCCCACACATGGTTGCCGGTAGTCACAACATCTGCACCAGCATCCAGAACATCTTGCAGGATCGCTTCGGTTATGCCGAAACCGGATGCTGAGTTTTCACCGTTGACGATGACAAAATCGAGCTGCTGTTCTTCTACCAGGTCCGGCAGTTGTTCAATGACTGCCGTTCGGCCGACACGGCCTACCAAATCCCCCAGAAAAAGAATACGCATCAAACCTCACAGAACGCCGACTTTGCCAAACGGCCATCCATTAGCAGAACGATCGGTAGCCGTCTTCCGTTAATATCCCGGCGAGGGGTTTGTCGTGCTCTTCTGCCGGGACAAGCTCCACCTCCTGCAAGGCAAACGCAAGGCCAATGCAAAGAAGCGGCCCTGATTTCTCAAGAGCAGAGATCGCGGTGTCATAATGGCCTTTGCCGTACCCGATCCGATTGCCGTCCCGGTCAAACCCCGCAAGCGGCATCAACAGAACATCCGGGCGCAGCTCCTCTGCATCTGATCCAGGTGCCATTGTGCCAAATCCGGCATCTTCCATTGCACAGCCCCGGTCCAGCTTCCTGAAAATCAAATGAGGGTCTGCGACAACCGGCAAACACAAGGTATGGCCGTTTTGACGAAGACGGTCTAGCAGCGGACGCGGATCAATCTCGTCCCGGATCGGCCAAAAGCCTGCGACAATTGCCCCCTCCGGGATCGGGAGATCAGAAACGTGATCGGCAAGCGCCAAGCTTTTCTCGATCCGCACGACCTCGGCCATAGCCTTGCGGCGCGCCAAAGCTTCCTTGCGGAGCTGATGTTTTTCGTCTGCGAGTGAAAGATTTGAAGTCATGGGCGCTCACATCATCTGTTTTGACCGGCCCGGCTTGAACGAGACATGCTCAAACTGCGTAGCCACCCGACCGTTGGATGTGCAATCCCGGAGAACCTACAAAGTAGGTGGGCGCCGTATGCAACGGACCACGGCCCAAAGCAGGGACAGCTCCCTAAGGAATGCGTAAGGCCCCGGGGATAAGTGTCCTGACAAATCGGGCAGCCACGATTACCGCATATAGAGGCACGCCTGCGCAATTACCAGTGCGGCGCCGCGTTGATCACAAACGAAGTCTTGGACAAGGCGGATTTGGCCGCTCAGTCATTGGCCGTTCGCAGGCTCTTCGTAAGTCCGTCGGCAAGGCTTTCGATGCGCGCCGCAGCAGTGTTTACGGCTCTCGAAAGATCCTGTTCATTCTGGCTCATGTTATTGAGGGCAGCCACTTGCTGATCTTTGGCTGCCGCCAACTCCTGTTCCAGCCGTGTAACTTTACGTTCCAGTTCCGACAACTGATCGGTTGCCATGATGCCGGCCATCACAGTCAGGCGCTGATCACCGATCTCACCAAAGGCCGATTTGAGCTCGCCAATCCAGCCATCGAACCGCGCAGCCAACCCTTCGAGCCGTTGCTCTTCGCCATCATCACACGCCATCCGAAAGGACTTGCCATTGATGGTTACGCTAATCTGAGCCAAACCGCATCAGCCTCCGTGGGTGTCCAAAACGCTGCGGATCGTTTCCATGGCCGTTACCAACCGGCGGGAAACATCTTTGTTGGCATCTTCAAGCCGGGACGCGCGCGCTTCACTTTCGTCCAAAGAGGCAGCCAACTGAGACCTGTCCTCTCCCATGCGCTGAAGGTCATCCTGAAGGGAATTGAGAGAACGGTCTGCATCCAAGCGGCGCTGGACGGCAGTCTCCAACTGGCCGAGGGCGGATTCAAGGCGCTTTACGGCATCGGACAGGCTCGTCTTTTCCATGACATCGACTTCCGCCATATAAAGCGTCACCTCAATCCCTCTTGGAGCGGTTTTTGCCGCTTTGTGTTATGCGTTACCCTCAGCGTAGCTTTTCGCATAAAAAAAGCAGCGTCCGCAAACAACCAGCGGGTTTCGCGCTTTCCCTGGCAACCTGATAAATCAAAAAAGGTAAATCTGGCTCCGGCAGCTGAGATTAGGTGCACCATATTCTTCCCGTCAATGGCACCATTGTTAGTTTCCTCAATTCGATAACCCCCAAATGCGGAATTTATTCCCTCTTTCGCTATTCAGGGCTTTATTGACTCGCTGACCGTTCCTGATATTTGTCTGGCGCCTGATCGGAACTGACAACAGTTGCCTTTAAAGAAACAACGCACCTCACAACTCCACGCCGGACGGTCCACGCTGGCGATAGGGGCTCTAACGCAAGCGACGGGACAACGATGAGCGATCTTGAAAAACACCAGCGCATGGCAAGTGCAATCCGCTTTCTTGCCATTGATGCCGTGGAACAGGCCAAATCCGGACACCCTGGATTGCCAATGGGCGCGGCCGATATCGCCACTGTCCTATTTACAGAATTTCTGAAATTTGATCCGACCGCGCCGAACTGGGCTGACCGTGACCGGTTTGTGCTTTCTGCTGGTCACGGATCCATGTTACTCTACAGCCTGCTATATCTGCTCGGCTATGAAGACTTCCCGCTCGAAGAGTTGAAAAACTTCCGTCAGCTTGGTGCAAAGACCGCCGGTCACCCGGAGTTTGGTCATGGTGCGGGTATCGAAACGACCACAGGCCCACTGGGTCAGGGGCTCGGCAATGCCGTCGGTATGGCGATCGCGGAGCGCTTGCAAGAAGAGCGTTTCGGCAAGGATCTCGTCAATCACTATACCTACGTTCTGGCCGGCGACGGTTGCTTGATGGAAGGCATCAGCCAGGAGGCCCTGTCGCTCGCAGGTCACCTGAAACTGAACAAATTGATCGTGATCTGGGATGACAACGGCATCTCGATCGACGGGGCCGTCAGCATCACGGACTCCACGGATCAGGTTGCCCGTTTTGCTGCTTCTGGATGGAACACGCTGAATGTCGACGGGCACGACCCTGATGGCATCGCGGCTGCAATCCGGCAGGCACAGGCCAGCGACAAACCAACACTGATCGCAGCGAAAACAACCATCGGCTTCGGCGCCCCGACAAAGGCCGGTACGGCCAAGGTACACGGCGCTCCCCTCGGCTCCGAGGAAATCGCAGGTACCCGCGAAACACTGAACTGGCCGCATGAGCCGTTTGAGGTTCCAAGCGATATTCTGGACGCCTGGCGAATTGCCGGCCTTCGTTCAGCCCACGCTCACAAGGATTGGCAGAAACGCTTCAACGATGCGGACACCGAAACCCGCGCCGAATTTGAACGCCGCAATCGCGGTGATCTTCCGGCAGGATTTGAGCAGGCGGTCCTAGACTACAAGAAAAAGCTTGCCGAAGAACAGCCGACAATGGCAACGCGCAAAGCGTCCGAGGCTGTTCTTGGAATCATCAACGGCGTTATCCCGGAAACAATCGGTGGTTCTGCCGATCTGACCGGGTCCAACAACACCAAAACGGCCCAGACCAACCCGGTCACCCCGGAGGACTTCTCAGGCCGCTACATCCACTACGGCATTCGCGAACACGGCATGGCAGCCGCGATGAACGGCATGGCCCTGCATGGCGGCCTGATCCCCTATTCCGGCGGGTTCCTTATTTTCTCCGACTACTGCCGTCCGTCGATCCGCCTCGCAGCATTGATGAACCAGCGCGTCATTCACGTCATGACGCACGACTCCATCGGTCTGGGTGAAGACGGCCCGACCCACCAGCCGGTTGAACACTTCGCAGCCCTTCGGGCGATCCCGAACCTAACGTTCTTCCGTCCCGCTGATATCACCGAGACACTGGAATGCTGGCAATTGTCGCTGGAGAACAAGGATGGACCGTCCGTTCTTGCCCTGACACGCCAAAACCTGCCATCTCAGCGCAAAACTTATGAAGAGAAGAACCTGAGCGCAAACGGCGCCTACGTTCTGATCGAAAGCGAAGATGACGCTGCGGTCACGATCTTTGCTTCAGGCTCTGAAGTCGAAATCGCCGTCGACGCCCACAAGGAACTGGTGGACTCAGGTGTTGCCGCTCGCGTTGTTTCCGTGCCGAGCTTCGAGCTCTTCGAAGCACAGTCTGCAGATTACAAAGAGGCCGTCATCGGCTCCAGTCCGGTCAAGATTGCCGTCGAGGCCGGCATCCGTATGGGGTGGGACCGGTTTATCGGCAATGACGGTCTGTTCATTGGCATGACCGGGTTTGGTGCCAGCGCGCCTTACAAGGAATTGTACGAGCACTTCGGCATCACGAAGGATGCTGTAGTTGCTGCGGCCAAGGAAAAGCTCAACGCTTGATGTAACGTTTCCCGGCAGCGCAGCGTCTCCGCAGCCTGCCGGGATTTTTTTGGCGTTTATTTTGCCTTTAAATCGATTAGATATAGTAGCCTTTGGATAGGCGCAGGGCCTAAACTGGCCCCAAATGCGGGAGAAAACTATGGTAACCAAGGTAGCAATCAACGGCTTTGGCCGTATCGGCCGCAACGTTCTGCGCGCCATTGTCGAATCTGGCCGCACTGACGTTGAGGTCGTCGGCATCAACGATCTCGGCCCGGTCGAGACCAACGCTCACCTGCTGCGCTACGATTCCGTCCACGGCAAATTTCCGGCAACGGTCACAGTTGACGGTGACACGATTTCCATCGACGGCGGCAAACCGATCAAGGTCACCGCGATCCGCGACCCGAAAGATCTTCCCTGGGGAGAACTGGGTGTCGACATCGCCATGGAATGCACAGGCATTTTCAATTCGAAGGACAAGGCTGCCGCACACCTCGATGCTGGCGCAAAGCGCGTCCTCGTATCTGCACCGGCGTCTGGCGCCGACAAGACGGTTGTTTACGGCGTCAACCATGACACGCTGACGGCTGAAGACCTTGTCGTTTCCAACGCATCCTGCACCACCAACTGTCTGGCACCGGTCGCCAAGGTCCTGCACGATTCCGTCGGCATCGAAAAAGGCATGATGACGACCATTCACTCCTACACCGGTGACCAGCCGACATTGGATACGATGCATAAGGATCTTTACCGCGCCCGCGCTGCAGCCATGTCCATGATCCCGACATCAACCGGTGCAGCGAAAGCTGTCGGTCTCGTCTTGCCAGAACTGAACGGTAAGCTGGACGGCTTCGCAATGCGCGTTCCAACCCCAAATGTTTCTGTGGTTGACCTCAAGTTCATCGCCAAACGCGACACTACTGTTGAAGAAATCAATGCTGCAGTCAAAGCGGCAGCGGGCGGAGCACTCAAAGGCGTGCTCGGCTACACTGAAGACAAGAACGTCTCCATCGACTTCAACCACGACCCGCACTCGTCGATCTTCCATATGGATCAGACCAAGGTCATGGACGGGACAATGGTGTCGGTGCTGTCCTGGTATGACAACGAGTGGGGCTTCTCCAACCGGATGGCGGACACGGCCATCGCCATGGCAAAACTGATTTAAAACATGGTCTGGATGGGCAGCCATCTGCTATGACATATAGGCGGATGCAGGTCTCCTGCATCCGCTTTTTGTTTGCTTAAAACATCCAACCTTGGGGGCACGCTTGCTCGAGCTTTTCACTGTAATTTCACTGACGATTGTTGTTGCCATTGTTCCCGGCCCCGACTTCGCCGTTGTTCTTCGCAACGCGCTCATCGGTGGTCGTTTGGCCGGTATCATGACCGCACTTGGCATCGCCCTCGCCTTAGGCGTTCACGTTACCTACGCCCTCGCCGGAATTGGCCTCATCGTCTCGCAGTCCATTTTTCTCTTTAATGCACTCAAGCTCATCGGCGCAGCATATCTGGTGTTTCTAGGTATCACCATGTACCGGACAGCTTCAAGGGAAATGCCGGCAGACAGCGCGCTTGCTGGTATGCCCCCGCTAAAGGCTCTGCGCTGGGGTTTCTTCACCAACGTGACCAATCCCAAGGCGACAATGTTCGCTCTCAGCGTCTTTCTGCAGGTCACCTCCCCGGAAACAGCGCTTTGGACCAAGGTCAGCTATGGCGTGATCATGGCAAGCGGCGTATTCCTTTGGTTCGTGCTCGTCACTTTCTTCTTCACGCTGCCGCCAGTGCGCCAGCAATTCATCCGCGCAAAACTCTGGATGGAACGGTCCTTCGGCGTTCTCTTGACCCTTTTCGGGATCGGTATCGCTGTTACAACCAGTTCAACCCGCCCCTGACAACTAGGTGGATCTCATGACTTTCAAGACACTCGACGACATCACCGATCTTGCAGGCAAACGTGTCCTTGTTCGCGTTGACCTCAATGTTCCGATGGACAATTACAAAGTCACCGACACAACCCGTATCGAACGGGTTCTACCGACAATCAAAGAACTCTCCGAGAAAGGCGCCAAGGTCATTCTGCTCGCGCATTTTGGCCGACCGAAAGGTGAAAAGGTCAAGGAAATGTCCCTTGCGCCGGTCACACGAGCCGTTTCTGATTTGCTTGGCAAGACCGTTGGCTTCGCGGAAGACTGCATCGGCCCCTCGGCGGCCGGCGCGGTTGCGGTCATGCAAAACGGCCAGGTTCTTATGATGGAAAACACACGTTTCCACAAAGGCGAAGAAAAGAACGATCCGGAGTTTGCAAAAGCGCTCGCCGCCATTGGCGACATCTATGTGAATGATGCGTTTTCCGCCGCTCACCGGGCGCATGGTTCGACGGAAGGCATCGCCCAGCTGCTTCCGGCATATGCAGGCCGCACGATGCAGGCAGAGCTAGTAGCACTCGGCTCCGCGCTTGGTGAACCCGTCCGCCCTGTTCTGGCTGTTGTAGGCGGGGCTAAGGTGTCGTCCAAAATCGACCTTCTGGAGAACCTCGTTGCCAAAGTGGACATGCTGGTGATTGGCGGTGGTATGGCCAACACTTTCCTGGCAGCCAAAGGCGTAAATGTCGGCAAGTCGCTGTGCGAACATGACCTCGCGGACACGGCAAAGAAGATTATGGCTGCTGCGGAGACCGCTGGCTGCGAAATCGTGCTGCCAGTCGATGCCGTTGTCGCCAAGGAGTTCAAGGCAGGCGCGAACAACGAAACCGTGTCGGTGGACGCTATACCAGCGGATGGCATGATCCTAGATGTTGGCGCGGCGTCCGTTGAGGTGGTGAAGTCGAAAATCGACGCTGCCAAGACCCTCGTCTGGAATGGCCCCCTCGGTGCTTTTGAAATCGCCCCGTTTGATATTGCGACTGTGGAGGCTGCCAAACACGCTGCCGAGAACACCAAATCCGGCAAACTGAATTCTGTTGCCGGTGGCGGTGATACGGTGGCAGCCCTCAATCATGCAGGAGCTGCAAGCGATTTCTCTTATGTATCGACCGCAGGCGGTGCATTCCTTGAGTGGCTTGAAGGCAAGGAACTGCCGGGCGTCAAGGCTTTGGAGAGCTGATCTACATCGCTTCGGGAGATTGAAATGCAACGTGCTTTCACAAACATCCTGACAGAAGAGGTCGCGGTCACCGCGGCCTTTTATCAGAAGCTCTTTGGTTACGCGGCGAAGTTCTCTTCTGACTGGTTTGTAAACCTGGAGGCCCCTGATCAAACGGGCTTGGAGCTCGGCATACTTCTCACAAGCCATGAGATTGTGCCGGAGGCCGCTCGACATCAACCCGCAGGCATCATCTTGACGTTTGTCGTTGATGATTGCGATGCGGTTCACAACAGAGCATTGGAGTTGGGTGCCAACATCATCGAAGCGCCGCGCGACATGCAATATGGACAACGCCGGATGATCTTGAGCGATCCATCAGGAACAATCATTGATGTGAGCTCACTGATCCAGGCTGGCAGCTGAGTTCATAAAAACCACCTCATTTAATTCACAGGTCAAATTAATCACAACCGGGTAGAAACCGGCATCACCTTGAAATTAAATTGATTTAAGAAACCTCTCGCCCCTTTTCCTCTGCCGGATTCTTGATAGAACCACCGGAGATTGACGCACCGCAACACCCGGATCGTAAAACAACCCTAAAGTGAACGCTGCGATACCGGCTTCTGGGAGACATAGATGGCCCGCATTACACTCCGCCAGCTGCTTGATCACGCTGCCGCAAACGATTACGGCGTGCCGGCATTCAACATCAACAACATGGAACAGGCGCTGGCCATCATGTCCGCCGCTGACCAGACCGATTCTCCGGTGATCATTCAGGCCTCCCGCGGTGCCCGGGCCTACGCACATGATGTTATGCTGAAGCACATGATGGACGCGGTTGTCGAAATCTACCCGCACATCCCAGTTTGCGTTCACCTGGATCACGGCAATGCGGCTCAAACCTGCATGACGGCCATTCAGGCCGGCTTTACATCCGTCATGATGGACGGCTCTCTGGAAGCGGACGGCAAAACTCCTGCGTCGTGGGATTACAACGTCGGCGTCACAAAAACCGTAACCGACATGGCGCATCTCGGCGGCATCTCAGTCGAAGGTGAATTGGGTGTCCTTGGCTCCCTTGAAACCGGCATGGGCGACAAGGAAGACGGTCACGGTGCAGAAGGTAAGCTGACAGAAGATCAGCTCCTGACCGATCCGGATGAAGCGGTAAAATTCGTCAAGGAAACCAAGGTGGACGCGCTGGCAATTGCCATGGGCACAAGCCACGGCGCCTACAAATTCACCCGCAAGCCAGACGGTGATATTCTTGCCATGCACGTGATCGAAGAGATCCACCGCCGCCTGCCTGACACACATCTTGTGATGCACGGGTCATCGTCCGTGCCTCAGGATCTGCAGGACATCATCAACCAGTACGGCGGAGAAATGCCGCAAACCTGGGGTGTGCCAGTTGAAGAAATCCAGCGTGGGATCAAGAATGGCGTGCGCAAGGTCAACATCGACACCGACAACCGCATGGCGATGACGGGCCAGATCCGCAAGATCTTGCAGGAAAACCCTGGCGAATTCGATCCGCGCAGATACTTGAAGCCGGCACGTGAGGCAATGCAAAAGCTCTGTGTGGCCCGTCTGGAAGCATTCAACACCGCAGGCCAAGCATCCAAGATCAAGAAAATTGTCACGCTGTCCGACATGGCGGCCCGCTACCAGAACGGCAGCCTGGATCCGAAGATCGCCTAAGAACTGGTAGCATCTGGCAAGCTGGTCAGATCAAAATGTTGAAAGAGGGGCCTTGCGTCCCTCTTTCGCCGTCTTTAGGGACAAGAAACGGCGGCAGATCGTTGCCATATTTGAAGATACATCAGGACAGACATTCGTGAACCGACCCCGCCTTTTCCTTGTGACACCGCCTGCGTTCGATACGGCAACGCTTGCAAGTCAACTGAAGCAAGCTTTCACGGGCGGAGATATCGCATGTGTGATGATCTACATGCCAGATGCGTCAACAAAAGACATTCAGGCTGCGGCAGATATTCTTGTCCCGATCATCCAGGACGGCGGCGCAGCTGCTTTGGTCTATGGTGACACACAAGCGGCAGGCCGCTCCGGCGCCGATGGGGTCCATGTCGACAAGTCCCTTGAGGATGTGAAACTCGCCGTGGAGAGTTTCCAGCCTGACCGGGTCGTCGGAACAGGTGGAACCAAAACGAAACATGATGCCATGGAATGGGCAGAGACCGGCGTCGACTACCTGTTCTTCGGCAAGCTGGATCTGACGGAAAAAGAAACTGCCCACGACAAGACCCTGTCCGGTGCCAATTGGTGGGCGGAGCTTTTCGAAACACCTTGTGTCGCCTTGGCGGGCAACACACTTGAAACACTTGCCGAGGTGGCGGCCACTGGCGCCGACTTCGTTGCCCTGAAGGACGCTGTCTGGCATTCTGAAGACATCGCCAAGACAATTTCAGATGCCAACACGGTGCTTGAAGCGCATCCGTTCCCGGAGGTTGACTGACAGCCGAATGAGAGGTCTCAAACCGGCCATGGATAAACTGATCACCACCCCTGTGGTTCGGCAAACTGCAGCGGCAGCATTCGTGTCTGCAGCTTTGATTGGATTGCCCTTAGCCGCATCCGGACAAACGGAAACACCGGCGTCAGATATCTCGGCAGTTGAAGCTCCAGGCACTGCGAAACTTCCTGCACTTGTCGATGTCACGACACGGGACAAAACCATTGCCAGCCTGATCGATTCCGGGCCCCCGTCGCTTGCCGATGGGGAAACGGCTTCCTCGGACACAGCCTACAGCGCCTTCCAGCGCGGCTGGCATTTGACCGCTTTGGCCCTGGCAACGCCGCTCGCGGAGAACGGCGACCGATCCGCGCAAGCGTTGTTGGGTGTTCTCCATGAGGCAGGGCTTGGCATCAAGCAGGACAAGGCAAAAGCTGCGGACTGGTATGGTCTTGCAGCGGCACAAGGCGACAATGGGTCTGCACTTCAGCTCGCGCAACTATACCTGCTCGGCGATGCCATACCGCAGGACAAGGCCAAGGCAGCCGAACTCTTCGAACAAGCCGCCGAAGCGGACAACCCGTCCGCGCTCTATAATCTTGCGATCCTTTACAAGGAGGGCGAGGGGCGGCCTTACAATGAGGAAAAGGCACGGGAACTTCTCGAAGAAGCTGCTCAACTGAACGACCCTGAAGCACAATACACGCTCGCATTGGCGTATCTTGAATCCGGTGACGGTCTCAATGATCCTGGCAAAGGTGCCTTCTGGATGGGGCGCGCTGCCCGCAGAGGTCATACCTTTGCGCAAGTCTACTACGGCATCCTCCGGTTTCAGGGCCGCGGCGTAGATCCAGATGAAAGCGAAGCTGCCGATTGGTTTGAACGCGCTGCCACTGCTGGAAACCCTGTCGCCATGAACCGGCTTGCCCGGATCTATGCGTATGGCCGCGGGCGCGAGCATGACAATGCTGCGGCTGCCGGATGGCATCTTATTGCCCGGACACTTGGAGTTTCCGACCCGACACTGGACGGCATATTCGGAACGCTGGACGACGAGACACTTGCTGCCGCAAGAAAGTTGGCTGAGCAGTATTCCGCGACCTTGATGGCACCATCGGACGAATCGTACCTGAACTCTCCGTAATCCTGGCAATTGCCCGACTGTTTGTGGCCGGAGCTCGCTTTTTTCCTTGAAAGAAGCGAGCATTTATGGTGGACAGGCGCAATCCATTGTTGGCGCGGTCTATTGAACTGATTTTTGCGCCGTACAAGATCCAGACAAATCAAAAATCGGTCGTTCCATGAAAATCAACGGTAACGAAATCAAGCCGGGCAACGTGCTTCAGCATCAGGAAACCCTGTGGGCCGTCGTCAAGGTTCAACACGTAAAGCCTGGAAAGGGCGGTGCGTTTGCGCAGGTCGAAATGAAAAACCTGCTAGACGGCCGCAAGCTCAATGAGCGCTTCCGGTCTGAAGATAAAGTCGAGCGCGTCCGTCTTGAGCAGAAGGACTTCCAGTACCTTTACACGCAAGACGACATGCTGATCTTCATGGACACAGAGACCTACGAACAGCTGGAATTGCAGACAGAGTTTGTCGGCGATCGTGCCGCCTTCCTGCAGGACGGCATGATGGTGACCGTGGAACTTCATGAAGAGCGCCCGATCGGTATCACTCTGCCGCAACACGTCACGCTGGAAATCAGCGAAGCCGATGCGGTCGTGAAAGGCCAGACCCAGTCTTCATCCTACAAGCCGGCGCTCATGGAAAATGGCGTTCGCGTGATGGTGCCGCCGTTCATCACCGCTGGCGAAAAAATTATCGTCGACACCGGTACGCTGGAATACGTGAAGCGCGCAGACTGACGCCTCAACCAGCTGAACATCTGGCGCAGCGGATCTGCCGTTGCGCCCAACAACAAGTGAAACAACATGGCCCGCACAGCAATCCTCAACGTCATGGTTCAAGCCGCGACCAAAGCCGGTCGCAGCCTCATCCGTGACTTCGGTGAAGTTGAAAACCTGCAGGTATCCCGGAAAGGTCCTGGAGATTTCGTTTCGGCTGCCGACCGGAAAGCTGAGGAAATCGTGCGGTCCGAGCTGACCAAGGCCCGTCCGACTTTTGGCCTCGTTATGGAAGAAAGCGGTGAAGTTGAGGGAACGGACGGTCAGCATCGCTGGCACATTGATCCTCTCGACGGCACGACCAACTTTCTGCACGGCATTCCGATTTTCGCAACATCCATTGCACTTGAGCGGAACGGCGAGATCGTTGCCGGTGTGATCTACAATCCGGTCATGGACGAGCTGTACACCGCCGAACGTGGCCGTGGCGCTTTTCTCAACGACCGCAGACTTCGTGTTGCGGGACGGACAGAGCTGCCGGAGATGGTGTTCGGGACCGGCCTGCCATTCATCGGACGCGGTGATCATGGCCGTACGTTGCGCGAGCTGCGCCACATCATGCCGGAAGTCGCTGGCATTCGCCGGGCTGGCGCCGCAGCGCTTGATCTGGCCTGGACAGCATCCGGCCGGCTCGACGGCTATTGGGAGCGCAACCTCAATTCCTGGGACATTGCAGCCGGCCTGTTGATGGTCCGCGAAGCGGGCGGCTTCGTCAGCGATCTGGACGGCAAATCCAAGATGCTGGAGACCGGCGATGTTGTGGTCGGTAATGAGGATGCCCACAAGCACCTCCTGCGCCTGCTTAAGAAAGCAGCGGCCCCGCAACAAGAATAACACCCCGCATTCACCCGCAAATGTCATTTACCGGCAGCCCCATGAGGCCTGCCGGTTTTTGGGCTTTCCAAATTTAATTGGGGTTGCCGGGCCGATTCACGGTTTCCAAGACGTTAAAAATCACGCTATCAATCAATGACCTCTGCAGAACGGTGATTGACAGCAAACATGGCACGTGAATTTGACCCCTACAGCTTGTCGAGCCCGAGGGCCTATCTGACGTTCATGATCATCTTTCTGGTGATCGTCGCTTTCATTGCCTTCATTCTATTTCCGCAAGTCTCAACAGCTTTCATGAGCAACCCGGGCCTCAACGGCCTAATTGTGTTTGTTGGTGCCTTTGGAGTTCTCCTCCTATTTGGCCGTGTCATTCGTTTGTTTCCGGAAATTGCATGGGTCAACAGCTTCCGGATTGGAGATCCTGCGCTCGACACCCGGTCTCCCGTTCTGCTCGCACCAATGGCTGCCCTCCTCGGTAACAAATCCGGCGACATGGCGCTGACCCCGACGATTGCTCGTTCCATTCTCGATTCCATTGGCATGCGCCTTGAAGAATCCCGCGAAATATCCCGTTACCTAACCGGGCTGCTGGTTTTTCTCGGTCTGCTCGGGACGTTTTGGGGCCTCTTGCAAACAGTGAGTTCGGTTGGCGCGACGATCCAGTCCTTGGATGTCGGCTCTGGCGATGCGAATGTCATCTTTGAGGACCTAAAAGCCGGCTTGGAAGCCCCATTGTCCGGCATGGGCACTGCGTTTTCATCATCCCTCTTCGGTCTGACAGGGTCTTTGATCCTCGGCTTTTTGGATCTGCAAGCAGGTCAGGCACAAAACCGGTTCTACAACGAACTGGAAGACTGGCTATCAACCGTCACGGACATCGATCCGGAAGACGGTATGTTTGCCTCCGGAGATTCCCCGGGCGTCGAACAGATCCAGGCCTCGATTTCGGCCTTGCAAAAAAGCGTTGAAGAAGGTGGCAGCAAAACCGCCTCCCAGGCCATGGCAAACCTCGCTGAAGGTATTCAAGGACTGGTCAAACATGTGCGCTCCGAACAGCAGATGATGCGCGACTGGGCGGAATCACAAGGCGAACAGCAAAAGCGGATTGAGGGTCTACTGGCCTCAATCTCGGCCGCGTTCGACCGGGCGAAGGAGTAATCGCGGATGGCTGGCAGCCTCAGGTCGCGCCGCCGCGCCCAACAGACCGACTACTGGCCCGGCTTCGTCGATGCGATGGCCACACTCCTGTTGGTTATTATCTTCCTGTTGTCGATCTTCATGATCGCGCAGTTTTTTCTCTCGCAGCAACTGTCCGGGCGCGACACGGTTCTGAACCGGCTGAACGCCCAAATAAGTGAACTGACTGAGCTGCTTGCACTGGAACGGGCCTCCTCGGGCGAATTGGAAGACACCATTCTTGGACTTCAGGCCAGCCTCAGCAGCGCTGAAGCTGAACAGTCTCGCCTGCTGGGCCTGTTGGAAAGCAGCTCGGGAGATGCCGAGGCAGCCGGCGGCAGAGCAGCACAACTCGAGAACCTCCTCGATGATGAGCGGCAGGTCAGCCAGGAGGCCTTGGCCCAGGTCGAACTGCTCAACCAGCAGATTGCAGCTCTTCGCCGCCAAATCGCAGCAGCCAATGCCGCGCTTGAGGCCTCTGAAGCCAAGGAAGCCGAAAGCCAGGCAAAGATCGCGAGCCTTGGCAGACGGCTGAACGCCGCTCTGGTACAGCGGGTTCAAGAGCTCTCGCGCTACAGGTCTGACTTCTTCGGAAGGCTGCGGGAAATTCTCTCCCAACGCTCCGACATTTCGGTCGTCGGCGACCGCTTTGTCTTCCAGTCGGAGGTGCTCTTTGATTCAGGGTCTGAGGACATCAACCCGGAAGGCCAGCAGGAACTGGACAAGCTTGCGGAGGCAATCCTCGAACTAAGCGGACAGATCCCGGATGAGATCAACTGGGTCTTGCGTGTGGATGGTCATACCGATGCCCGGCCGCTTTCCGGAACTGGGCGCCTGCGCAACAACTGGGAACTGTCGGCAGCCCGCGCCATCTCGGTTGTCCGGTATCTCATTGAGAAGGGTGTCGACCCAAAACGGCTGGTAGCTGCGGGCTTTGGCGAGTTCCAACCTCTGGAAGAAGGTGAAACGCCTGATGCTTTGGCGAAAAACCGCCGGATCGAGCTGAAACTAACCGAGCGCTAAACCGCCGGACCCATCTCGATCTATGAAATCCGTTCTTTAAGGATAATTTCAGGAGGCAGTATTGCTCAAAGGTCGCTGCGATTGCGGAAAAGTCCGGTTTGAAGTCCCGGAGGTTAGAAAAACAGTCACGATCTGCCATTGCGGGCAATGCCGCCGCTCTAGCGGGCACACTTGGGCGTCGACCCACGCCCCTTTCAAGGAATTGCAGTTTACAACTGACGAAGGCCTGACTTGGTATGAGTCATCTGACTTTGCCAAACGTGGCTTCTGCAAATTCTGTGGGTCCAGCCTGTTTTACCGAATGAATACAGAAGATGGCATCGGAATAGCTGCCGGTTGCCTGGAGAGCCCGACAGGGCTGGAGATTGGCAAGCACATCTTTGTCAAAGATAAAGGTGACTACTATGACATCACCGACGATGCACCACAGGTCCAGAAATTTTAGCCAGCGCCTCCACCTCTACGAAGGTTAGGAAGAGAGACAGACTCCGGGCCGGATTGGTTTCCGCTATTGCCGTGTGAAATAAAAACCACCGGATGACACGTCATCCGGTGGCTCCAGAACTGTTACTGTGACAGGCGTTTAGAGCTTAGTTGAGCTGTCGTCGTCTGTTTCGTCGTCGCCATCTGTGTCTTTCGGAGAGTTCAGATTGGCGAACACGGCGTCGACATCGATCTCTTCTTCTTCCTCGCGCTTCGGCGCGGTATTCGGATCGAGCGAGAACGCTGCAGCAATTGCATCTTCGCTGGTGCTGTCATCAACCGACATCAGCGTTTCTGCCGGCTCGCCTGCCATCGGCTGCGGTGCATTCTTCGCAGCCTTTTCAACTTCAATGTCGAGCTCAAGCTGGCTGCAAAGACCGAGCGTCACCGGATCGGATGGCGTCAGGTTCGCCGAGTTCCAGTGGGTACGGTCGCGAATGGCGGCAATCGTCGGCTTGGTGGTTCCAACGAGACGCATGATCTGCGCGTCTTTCAACTCCGGGTGATTGCGCACCAGCCAGAGGATTGCATTCGGGCGGTCCTGACGGCGCGAAACCGGCGTGTAGCGCGGGCCTTTGCGTTTGGTTTCCGGGACAACAACCTTTGAGCCTTGCAGCTTGAGTTGGTAGTTCGGATCGTTCTGAGCACGTTCGACTTCTTCACGCGTCAACTGGCCAGTCAGAACCGGATCCAAACCCTTGATGCCCTGCGCCGCTTCACCATCTGCGATGGCTTTCACTTCAAGCGGATGCAGCTTGCAGAATGTCGCGATCTGCGTGAAGCTCAGCGCAGTGTTGTCCACGAGCCAGACAGCAGTTGCTTTCGGCATAAGCGGCGTGTTCGCCATCGGTCAAATTCCTCTTGTCTGCTCCCCCGGCCGGCAGGTCGGAAGAGCGGTGTTCCATTTCAATTTAATGGGAATTGGCGCGAATATAGGCTGAACGCGGCGGAAACGCAAATGATCTTGCGAACCACCACAGCGCCCAAGTCCGGTCGGTCTTCTAGTATCCGACCGTCATGACGATTTTACCAGTGTGGCCAGAGCTTTCCATGCGCCGATGAGCTTCGGCAGCCTCACTCAACGGAAAGGTGGAATCGATCAACGGCTTGATCTGGCCCGATTCGATCAATGGCCAAACTTTGGATCGGAGACTATCGGCAATGGCAGTCTTGAACGCATCATCTCTTGGCCGCAGCGTCGTACCGGTGTGTGTTAGCCGCTTCACCATGAGGCGCGAGAAATTCACATCATGCGAAACACCGTTCAGAGTCGCGATCTGACATATCCGGCCTTCAATGGCCGCAGCTTTCCAGTTCCGCTCAACATAATCGCCGCCAACCATATCCAGGATGACATCAACACCTTGTCCGCCAGTGACCTCAAGGATGACCTTCTCAAATGCCTGTTCCCGGTAATTGATGACATGATCGGCACCAAGGGCTTTCACCGCTTCGATCTTCTCCGATGAACCTATCGTGGTGAACACCTCAGCACCGAAGGCCTTGGCCAACTGAATGGCACATGTGCCAATTCCGGACGCCCCACCATGAACCAGAAAGCGCTCGCCCTCCCGTAGACCGCAACGGTCGAAAACGTTGGTCCATACAGTGAAGAATGTTTCCGGCAGCGCAGCCGCTTCCAGCACACTCATACCCGCCGGCACAGGCAAGGCATGACCCGCTGGCACCTTACAATACTCCGCATAGCCTCCGCCCGGGCAAAGAGCTGTCACTTTGTCACCGACAGAGTGCCCATGAACGGCTGCCCCAACAGCAACCACTTCGCCGGCAACCTCAAGGCCTGGAAGGTCCGATGCGCCCTTCGGAGGCGGATAAGCGCCCATTCGCTGAAGGACATCGGGGCGGTTCACACCTGCTGCCTCAACCCGGATCAGGATATCGCCGTCGCCCACGTCCGGCAGGGCGCGCTGTTCCAAAATGAGAACCTCAGGTCCACCCGGTTCTGAAATCGCAACAACTGTCATGGTGTCCGGCAAATTCTGCATATGGAACTGTCCTTATGATCCAAATTGGGACATACGGCTGCGCTTGTCCCGGTTCTATGGTAAATAATGGCCGAGTTTATGAGGATCAAACACGGGTGAGCAAGATTGCCATTCGCGTAGATCCAGCAGGAGATATGACATGGGCCTCTTTGACGATGATATCCCCAAAAAGCAGGAACCGAATGTGGTTACCGTTGGCGAAGATCTAAGCCGCTTGTCAGAGGACGAACTCCAGGACCGGATCGAGGCATTAACCGCGGAAGTTAACCGTACAAGAGAGGCGCTTGAGCAACGCAGCACTATTCGCAATGCTGCAGACGCATTCTTTCAGAAGTAACCTTGTAACTATCTGCAAAAATTGTGAATTTATTCGAAATCGACAGCCTTTATCCTTAACGCCTTTAATAGATTTTTATTCATTTACCAATCATTAATCTTTCCAAATTATAAACTTATGCATCCAGTCATCTGGATAGGAGTGGTTCAGACCACTCTGTTTGACGCCTCCCTGTTAAAGACTTAGAGCCGCAACCGTGCGGCTCTTTTTTTTGCCGTTCGAGCGTAGTACTCTGCGGTAGTTCTGGTTAACGCGGCTCAAGTGACTGCATCTGGCACACGGATTGCTGTGTAAAGGGCACAAGGGCTCGCACTGTTCCAAATGTGCACACCTGATCAAAGGTGACACAAACGGCACAACAACCGCGGGCAACCAGAATAAGTAACCGAGGCGTAGTAAGCTCATGACGGAAGATATCAAGACAACGGATCGCACTTCTGATGCCGTACACATCGCGCATCATCTGGCCAGCTCCGACAACTTCCAGACGCTTTTTCAGGAAGGCATGTCTCTGGTCGAAGAGACAGCGCTTTATCTTGATGGCGATGGGCGCGAAGAAGCCAAGAAGCTGCCACGCCCAGCCTCGCTGGCTTATGCAACTGAATCCATGCGCCTGACAACGCGCCTTATGCAGCTGGCTTCCTGGCTGCTGCTGCAACGCGCCGTCAACGAAGGCGAGATGTCCCGCGAACAAGCCGGTAGCGACAAGAACAAGGTCCGTCTAGACAAACTCAGCAGCGCAATTGGCGGCCCGGCCTGGGACGACCTGCCGGAAAGCTTGCGCAATCTTGTGGAACGTTCGACCCGGCTGCAGGAGCGCGTCGTTCATCTCGACAAGATGCTCTACAGAGCTGAAGAAGCCGCACCGCAGGAAGAAGCGAACAACGACAACCCTGTGGCATCTCAGATCAACCAGCTGCACGCCGCCTTCGGCAAAATCGGCTGATAGATCATCTTCACGTTTCTCTTCTTTTAAGCCGCCCCTCCGGGCGGCTTTTTTGTCACCAGAAAACAAGGCAACAAAAAACCCGGCCTTCCGGCCGGGTCTTAAACAGTCACGCTGTTGGCTTGGATTTAGGAACCCAGAAAACCAGCAAACTTGTTCTTGAAGCGGGACACACGGCCGCCGCGGTCCATCAACTGACGGTCACCACCGGTCCAAGCCGGGTGAGACGTCGGGTCGATGTCGAGCTGCAGGGTGTCGCCTTCCGCGCCATAAGTGGAGCGGGTGGTGAATTCGGTGCCATCGGTCATTACGACCTTGATGGTGTGGTAGTCGGGATGGATATCCGCTTTCATGACCGGTCCTTTCCAGCGCCTTCAAGCCATCTTTGGTCAGAATGCTATGGAGCGCAAACAAGATAAAGGGCCGCCGATCCAGTTGCGGATGCCGCCCTTAGAAACATGAGGCGGGGATATACCCCAAGGCAGCGCACAAGACAAGACCGAATTTCCCGCAATTCCGGACATTTCCGGGAATCAAATTCACTACAGCATTTCAGCGCATAACTGGCTTTAGAAACCTCCGGTTAGACCAATACGGGATTGGCATACTGCACCCGTCCAATTAAGTAGGCGGAGACATAGTTTTGGAAGACCGGTTTTCGCAAGGCAACACATGACAACAAATGCCCCCTCTGACACCAGAAGGTCTTTGCGCCCATTGACCCGGTTGCTCCCGTACCTGTTGAAGCACAAAGGCATGGTACTAGCCGCACTCGCTGCTCTCTTCTCCGCCGCGATCATCACATTGGTTCTTCCCGCTGCCGTCCGGCGCATGATCGACTTTGGCTTTGGCGCAGATGATCCAGCGCTGGTCAACTCCTACTTCGCTGTGCTGATCGGTGTGGTATGCGCCCTCGCCTGCGCCAGTTCTGTCCGGTACTTTCTTGTCATGTGGCTGGGAGAACGGGTCGTGGCCGAAGTCAGGGCCGATGTGTTTGCTCACATGACCCGGCTGAGCCCGTCATTCTACGACAGCGCAAAGTCAGGCGAAATCCTGTCCCGGTTGACTGCAGACACAACCCAGATCAAAGCGGCCTTTGGCGCAAGCGCATCCCTGGCAATGCGGAACACAATCATGTTCACCGGCGCCTCGGTGATGATGGTGGTAACCAGTCCGCGCTTGTCGGTCATTGTGCTCGCGGCGATCCCGGTCATCCTCATCCCGATCATCGGGTTTGGCCGGAAGGTCAGAAAGCGCTCGCGTTTTGCGCAAGATATGCTGGCAGACGCCTCAGCCTATGCCGGGGAAATGCTCGGATCGGTCAGGACATTGCAAGCTTTCACGCACGAAAGCCGCAGCTCCGGGATCTACCGATCTGCTGTGGAAACGGCGTTTACCGCTGCACGCCAGGCGATAACCGCCCGCGCCGCATTGACGGGGTTTGCCATCCTCGTCATTGGCTCTTCCATCGTAGCTGTTCTCTGGATCGGCGCGAGTGACGTTTTTGCCGGACGCATGACCGGCGGAGAACTTAGCCAGTTCCTTTTGTATTCAATTCTTGCCGCGGGCTCATTGGCCGCTTTGTCCGAAGTCTGGGGCGAGCTGTCACAGGCAGCTGGTGCCGCTGAACGTCTCTCCGAACTTCTGGAGATCACGCCGGAGATTCGGGCCCCTCTCAATCCCATCCCCCTGCCGGATACACCACGGGGCGAAATTCGTTTCGAGGACGTTTCATTCGCCTACCAAGCAGCAGGCAATCTACCCGTGGTGCAGGATCTGACCTTGACCATTGCTCCGGGAGAGAAAGTTGCGGTTGTTGGCCCCTCGGGCGCCGGCAAAAGTACGCTTTTCAGTCTGCTGATGCGGTTTTATGACCCGACATCCGGGGCCATTCGAATGAACGGCGTGGAACTGCGTGACCTCGACCCAGATGAACTTCGGCGCAACATCGCGCTGGTGCCGCAGGACACCGCTGTATTCGGCGCCAGCATCGCAGAGAACATTGCCTATGGCCTTCCTGATGCAAAACGTCAGGACATCGTCAAAGCGGCCACGGCCGCCCTTGCCTCCCCTTTCATCGAAACCATGACAAATGGCTACGACACACTCGTCGGCGAACGCGGCATCACTTTGTCGGGTGGGCAACGCCAACGAATTGCCATTGCCCGTGCCGTGTTGAAACAGGCTCCTGTGCTGTTGCTTGACGAAGCAACCAGCGCCTTGGATGCCGAAAGCGAACAGCTCGTCCAAAAGGCTTTGGATCAATTGATGGAAGGGCGAACGACTCTGATCATTGCCCACCGGTTGGCTACGGTGCTGAAAGCGGATCGTATCATTGTCATGGACGAGGGCCGGATCGTTGAAACCGGAACACATGAACAGCTGAGTGCGGCTGGCGGGCTTTATGCGAAACTCGCCAAATTGCAATTTGGCACCGTGAAGGAGCCAGAGCCGTCCGAACTCTGAGGGCGCACTCCACAATCTGCATTGCCGGTTACTGAATAGATAGATCGAGATTGTAGCCAACAGTCTTGCCAGCATCCCGATCATTACCCATTAGATACACACGGATTGTGTAGACACCGGTTTCCGTCAAATCGACGGTCGCGCTGTTCCCATTGATTGAGCTGTTATAGACAGCCACGCCATCACTGCCCGGCGGCAGCACATTAAAATAAACGTTTCCGGTGCCGTTTGTGCCTGAAACCGTCAACTCTGCGAACATCTCCTGCCCGGCTGCAACATCAAGACGGTAATCGAAAAACTCGTCACCGATGATTGTTCCGCTTACCATGGCGCCGTAATTGCCCGCGGCGAATTTCACATCTGCAATGTTCTGTGCTGTTGCTGGCCACACAAGAAGCATGGACCAGACACACCACCAAAGGAACTGTCTCATTTTTGCCCCTCCCAAAGCGCTGGCACTTCTGTCACGTCGAGCAAAGCGAACGCTCTCTTGACATGAAGACGCACCAACGCGGTGAAGTAAAGGCGGATGCTTCGAGACTCAGTCGTCTTCTGGAACGGCCACGGTGTAATTCAGCGGCATCCGGCCACCATCTGCAAAAATTGTCTGACCCGTGACGTACCCGGCATCTTCAGAAGCAAGGAAGGCCGCCACACCTGCAATTTCTGATGGCTCCCCGATACGCAGCATTGGCGTACGAGACATGATCCGGTTCTTCGCAGCCGGGTCGCTGTTCACGGAGGCAAGCATCTCGGTCATGATCGAGCCGGGCCCGATCGCATTGACGCGGATGCCATACTTCGCAAGAGACAGAGCCGTCGTTTTGGTCAGCTGTGTCATCCCGCCTTTGGAGACGCAATATGGGATCTGGTTCGGGATCGCGACCACAGAGTTGATCGATGACATGTTGATGATGCAGCCCGGATCACCGCCATTGTCAACCTTTTCAACCATGTGCCGGGCAACAGCCTGCGAACACAGGAAGGCCCCTTTCAGGTTGATCGACAGAACCTTGTCAAAGTCGTCTTCTTCCAGATCAAGGAATTCGGCGCCGACAACAATGCCGGCATTGTTGACCAGAACATCAATATCGCCATAGGCGTTCAGCGTTTCGGCAACCATGTTGCGGACGTCCAACCGCTCCGCAACATTGCAATGGATGTACATGGCAGTGCCGAGGCCACTGAGATCTTCAACAGCCGCTTCGCCAGCCTCGTCATCAACGTCGGCAATCACAACCTTTGCGCCGTCCATGACAAAACGCTTGGCAACAGCAAAACCGATACCTCGGGCTGCGCCAGTTACGATGGCGACTTTATTTTCTAAAGACACGGAAAACCTCACGGCTGTGCTAACAAAAACACCGCCGCAAATGCGACGGGCCGCTTCGCGGCCGCCCGACCATAAGTCCCAAAATTACGTCTGTCGATGCCTCTGGCACACCTCCAGTTGCGTCACCTTTCCCACTTATGCGGAAATCCCATGTGATTTCAGGGCGTCGGTGATTTCATCTAAGATTGCCGGGTCATCAATCGTCGCCGGCATCTTGTACTCTTCGCCGTCGGCGATCTGACGCATCGTCCCGCGCAGGATCTTGCCAGACCGCGTCTTTGGCAATCGGTCAACCGTAATGGCGATCTTAAAGGCCGCAACAGGGCCGATTTTTTCGCGCACCAGCTTGATCAGTTCTTTTTCGATATCCGCATGCTCGCGATCGACACCGGCTTTCAGAACAACAAAGCCGCACGGCAGCTGACCTTTCAGTTTGTCGGCTATCCCGATGACCGCACATTCAGCAACATCCTGATGCGTGGCAAGCACTTCTTCCATCCCGCCAGTCGACAAGCGGTGCCCAGCAACGTTGATGATGTCGTCAGTCCGCGCCATGATTGACAGATACCCGTCATCATCAATCACGCCAGCATCCGCGGTCTTGTAGTACCCTGGGAATTCGGCCAGATACGCATCAAAGAAACGCTTGTCCGCATTCCAAAGGGTTGGCAGAGCGCCCGGAGGCAATGGCAGTTTTACGACGATGTTGCCCAAGGTGTTTGCTTCCAAAGGGTGTCCCGCATCATCCAGGATCTGGACGTCATACCCAGGCATGGGAACGGTGGGTGACCCTGGCTTGACCGGAAGCGCCCCGAGCCCGAGCGGGTTGCCAACGATGCACCAACCCGTTTCTGTCTGCCACCAATGGTCAATGACCGGCACCTGCAACTGATCAATCGCCCAGTTCACCGTCTCCGGGTCGGCACGCTCTCCTGCAAGGAACAAAGAACGGTAGGTCGACAGATCGTATTTCTTGATCAGCTCGCCGTTCGGGTCTTCCTTACGAATTGCGCGGAACGCAGTTGGTGCTGTGAAAAGGGACGCGACGCTGTGTTCAGAGATCACACGCCAGAAAGTACCTGCATCCGGCGTTCCCACAGGTTTGCCCTCAAACACAATCGTGGTGCAGCCGTGAAGAAGCGGTGCGTACGCGATGTAACTATGGCCAACGACCCACCCCACGTCTGACGCTGCCCAGAAAACTTCGCCGGGCTGAATGTCATAGAGGTTCGACATGGACCACTTGAGCGCGACCATATGGCCACCATTGTCACGGACCACGCCCTTCGGCTGCCCGGTAGTGCCTGAAGTGTAGAGAATATAGAGCGGATCGGTCGCCTTGACCGGCACCGGCGGCACACGGCGGCCAGCGGCAACCGCATCTTCCATCAGCTTGCCAAGATCATGGTCCCTACCCTCTACCAGCGAGGCAATCTCTGCCTCACGTTGATAGACGAACACGCTGTCCGGCTTGTGCGTGGACAGTTCAATTGCTTCGTCAATCAGCGGCTTGTAGGAAATGACCCTTCCCGGTTCGATCCCGCAGGACGCTGCGATAATCGTTTTCGGGGTCGCATCATTGATCCGGGTGGCAAGTTCATTGGCCGCAAAGCCACCAAACACCACAGAATGGATCACGCCAAGACGTGCGCAAGCCAGCATTGCCATGACAGCTTGCGGGATCATCGGCATGTAGATGATTGCCCGGTCTCCCTTCTCCAGTCCGTTGTCCTGAAGAACAGCCGCCAATGCCTCGACCTCTTCGAGCAGCTCAGCGTAGGTGTAGGTAGCTTTAGCTCCAGTGATCGGGCTGTCGTAGATCAGCGCCGGTTGGCCGGGCCGGCCGCGCTCTACATGACGGTCCAGGCAATTGTAGCAGGTGTTGCATTCCCAATCCGGAAACCAGCGGCCAAATTGACCTTGATCGGGATCGAAGACCTTGTCTGTCGTGCTGATCCAGTCAATCTCGGAAGCGGCATTTTTCCAAAACCCCATCGGATCGGAATGCCAGCCTTGATAAACGTCATGATACCGGCTTGCCATCGTCTTCCTCCCAAACAGCAGCACTCATCGATTTTCGCGAGTGTGTTGCAAGTATGGTTTGAAAAGCAAGTGTCACTGACTTAGCAATTCGATGAGCGGACCTTTACGTAATCCCTCCGTCGTGCTTGTTTGCAGCGCCTTTTTCCACGTCATAACAGTGATTTTTGATGCTTCTCATCACCGACCCCTGGTTCTATGCAGCTGCTGTCCCTGCCGTCATCTGCGTCGGCTTGTCAAAGGGAGGGTTCGGTGGAACGTTCGCCATGCTTGGGGTTCCCATCATGTCGTTGGTGATTTCGCCGCTTCAGGCCGCCGGGATCATGTTGCCGATCCTGTTGGTGATGGATGCCGTTGCGTTGATGGCTTACAAAGGCAAAGCAGATTGGCGCAGCCTGGCTATTTTGCTTCCGGCAGCAATGGTCGGGATCGGCATCGGTTGGGGCACGGCTGCCTACGTGAATGATACATTCGTCACGCTGATGATCGGGGTGATCTCGCTGGCGTTTGTCGCCGACTATGTTTTCAAACGCAGAAAAGAGGCCGCAGCCCTTGGCCACAACATACCAAAAGGGTCTTTCTGGGGAGCAGTCGCCGGTTTTACCAGCTTCATCAGTCACACCGGTGGCCCGCCATTTCAGATGTATACGCTGCCTCTGAAACTCGCACCGATGTTGTTCGCCGGGACAGCGGTGATCTTCTTTGCCACCGTGAACGCGGTAAAGGTCATCCCATATTTCTTTCTCGGGCAATTTGATACGACGAACTTAACCACATCAGCGGTTCTGTTCCCGGTCGCACTGGTTGCTACGCTGGCCGGTGTGCGTCTTGTCCGCATCATCAAGGCGGAAACTTTTTACACCATCATCTATGTCGTCATGGGCCTAATCGGCGCAAAATTGACGTATGACGGGCTCGCCGGACTGCTTGCCTGATCGCAGTACCACAAACGCCCTTTGTTGCATTGCTCCCAAAGACTTTTCCGGCTTTGATACCGGGCAAAGACGATTGGGAGGAAAATCATGGACGCGACAGTTAGCCCCTTTGCCAAAGGACTGGACAAGACTGACGCTAACTATGCAGCGCTGAGCCCGCTAAGCTTCTTGGCGCGGGCCGCAGATGTGTTTCCAGATCACACCGCGATCATTCATGGCAAACAGCGGACAGATTATCGGACATTCTACAAGCGCTCGAAACAACTGGCATCCGCACTGAGCAAACACGGCATTGGTAAAGAAGACACAGTCAGCGTGATGCTATCGAATGTCCCGCCAATGCTTGAGGCTCACTATGGTGTGCCGATGACGAAAGCTGTCTTGCACTCCCTCAACACACGGCTTGATGCAGCGATCATCGCGTTCCAGCTCGATCACGCCAACTGCAAGGTGCTGATTACGGATCGCGAATATGCGCCCGTCATCAAGGAAGCGCTCGAACTGGCCACCGTCAAACCGACCGTGATCGATTATTCAGACCCCGAATTCCCGCAGGATGGCGAGCGTTTGGGGTCACTGGATTATGAGGACTTCCTTCAATCCGGAGACCCGGATTTCAGCTGGTCCCTTCCCGATGATGAATGGGATGCCATCACGCTGAACTACACGTCCGGCACCACAGGAAATCCCAAAGGTGTCGTGTACCACCACCGCGGCGCTTATCTGCTGGCCCAAGCAAACGTGATCACCGCTTCGATGGCCAAGCATCCTGTCTATCTTTGGACATTGCCCATGTTCCATTGCAATGGCTGGTGTTTTCCCTGGTCACTATCCGTTGTCGCCGGAACGCATGTGTGTTTGCGTTGGGTCCGGCCAAATGCCATGTGGGATCTGATCGCGGATGAAGGCGTGACACATTTGTGCGGTGCGCCGATTATCATGTCGACACTGCTCAATGCCGGCGACGACAAACGCGATTTGGACCGGGAGGTCGAGTTCTTCACCGCCGCAGCGCCCCCGCCGGAAAGCGTTCTGGCAGCAATGAAAACGGCCGGGTTCAACGTGACCCATCTCTATGGATTGACCGAGGTCTACGGCCCAGCGGTGGTCAATGACTGGAAGGGTGAATGGGATTCGCTGCCTCTTGAACAACAAGCTCAAAAGAAAGCGCGGCAGGGTGTTCGCTACGTTGCGCTCGAAGATCTGACAGTTCTCAACCCGGAGACCATGGAACCGGTTCCCGCCGATGGGCATACCATTGGAGAGGTAATGTTTCGCGGCAATGTCGTCATGAAAGGGTATCTGAAAAACCCGGAGGCGACCGATGAAGCCTTTAAGGGTGGCTGGTTCCATTCCGGCGATCTCGGTGTGATGCACCCGGACGGCTATATCCAATTGAAAGACCGGTCCAAGGACATCATTATTTCAGGCGGGGAAAACATCTCCTCCATTGAGGTTGAAGATGTCCTTTACAAACACCTGGATGTTCAGGCCGCGGCAGTCGTTGCCCGGCCGGACGAAAAATGGGGCGAGACCCCTTGCGCCTTCGTTGAGCTGAAACCAGGGTCAGATACAACGGAGACCGACCTGATGGCCTTTTGCAAAGAACATCTGGCAAGCTTCAAATCTCCGAAGACGATTGTCTTCTGCGACCTGCCTAAAACATCGACCGGTAAAATCCAGAAGTTTGCCCTCCGGGAGCAAGCCAAAGCCCTCTAAGAAGTTCATCTCCATGAATAAAAAACGCCGCGCAGATGGCGCGGCGTTGAATTTCCCAAAGTCCGTGCGATCAGTGGATCGTCACATCTTTTCGTATTCGCTCAATCTCATCCTTGATCTTGAGTTTTTGCCGTTTCATGTCAGCCAATTTCAGGGAGTCCGTACTCGGATGTAACAGAGCGTCTTCGATCTTGCGTTCCATTTCCGCATGGCGGCGCTCAAGTTCTGCGAGATGTGACTGCATTGACATGGATAAACCTCCTGTCTGTTGGCTCAACGAAAGCATCGTGCCACACATTTTCAGGCGTTGTCGATTGCAGATTCTGCATACCGGAACCATTTTGCCGTCGTAGAACGGGTTCTCGCCGCTATCCTTTAGAATTCCTAAATTCCGGCACATACTTAAGACACTAAAAACTATCGGTTTTTGATCATGACAGATTTGCCATCTCAGAAATTACGGCACACAGGAAAAAATGGTCCGAAGGGCCCGGGCCCAATCCTTCGGTGAATAAACAGCAAAAACTTATGCTGTCTTGCCCGTACACCCAAAAATAGACTAGGACTAGGAACCGGTTCTGGGGGATTGAAGGCACGAATGGATACTGAGGCTTTGCGGGTGGAGCTTGCGCAGCTCCGTCAGGAACACAGGGATCTCGACGTCGCCGTAGAGGCATTGGCGGCCACGTCCAATCACGACGCTCTTCAACTTCAGCGCTTGAAGAAAAAGAAACTGATGATCAAGGACCGGATCATGGTTTTGGAAGATCAGCTTCGCCCCGACATTATTGCATAATATCGACACGTCAGTGCCAAACAGCCCTGCTTGATAGAGCTCCCTGATGTTTCGTCTGCTTTGATGCTTGCGAAGCAGCGCTCCGTGCCTATACTCCGCGGCTCTTCCGGCCTCCCGCAACACTTGGAGTAGAGAATGGCGCAGGCAGACGTTGCAATTATTATGGGCAGTCAGTCCGACTGGCCGACCATGAAACACGCTGCCGACACGCTTGCCGAGCTTGGCATCTCCTTCGAAGCGCGCATTGTTTCCGCGCACCGGACGCCAGACCGCATGTATGAATTTGCCAAGGGCGCCAAGGCCGAAGGTTTCAAGGTTATCATCGCTGGCGCCGGCGGTGCGGCTCACCTGCCCGGCATGACTGCAGCTTTAACACCTCTGCCCGTTTTCGGTGTTCCGGTCGAAAGCCGCGCGCTTTCCGGGGAGGATAGCCTCCTGTCGATCGTACAGATGCCCGGCGGCATCCCGGTTGGCACATTGGCAATCGGCAAGGCCGGAGCGACCAACGCGGCATTGTTGGCAGGCGCGGTCCTGGCCCTCAACAATTCTGATATCGAAAAAGCTCTCGACACGTACCGGGCCGGGCGTACTGCCGCTGTCGCAGAGTTCCCGGTCGACGACACCAATTAATCACCAGACGCAGGATAGGCTGCCATGAGCGCTTCCATTCGCCTTCAACCCGGTGACACGATCGGAATTCTTGGCGGCGGCCAGTTGGGCCGCATGCTGGCCCAGTCGGCTGCCAGCATGGGCCTCAAAACACACATTTTCTGTCCTGACCAGAACAGCCCTGCGTTTGATGTCAGCGCGCAACACACGATCGCAGCTTATGAGGACACAGCTGCGCTGGAAGTATTTGCTGATGCCGTGTCCGTCGTAACCTACGAGTTTGAAAATGTCCCTGGGCCCACCGGGCAGCATCTTGTGGACAAGGTCCCGGTTCGCCCCGGTGTCCGTGCTCTTGAAGTTTCCCAGGATCGCCTGTTTGAGAAAGAGTTTCTGAAAAATTCAGGTGTGGCGATTGCTGACTTTGCAGAAATCACCTCGCAAGCGGATGTCGAAACAGCCGTTCAAAACTTTGGCGGCCAAGGCGTCTTGAAAACCCGGCGGTTCGGATATGACGGTAAAGGCCAGACCATGATCCGTTCGCCTGAGGACATTGGCGGTGCATTCGAACGGATCGGCAACGCTCCTGCGGTTCTAGAAGCCCTCATTGGCTTTGACTGTGAAGTCTCGGTGATCGTCGCACGAGACTTGGACGGCAACAGTGCAAGTTATGACATTGCCCGAAACCATCACGAAAACCACATTCTGAAGACATCAACGGTTCCGGCTGGCGTTTCTAAGCAAACGCTGACGGCAGCCCGGCAAATGGCCGAACGGATCGTTTCAAGTCTCGACTATGTTGGCGTGATGGGCGTTGAGATGTTCCTTGTTCGCAACGGCGATACCGAAAAGCTTTTGGTCAACGAGATCGCGCCGCGCGTTCACAATTCAGGTCATTGGACCCAGGACGCGTGTTTGACGTCCCAGTTTGATCAACACATTCGTGCAGTCGCCGGTTGGCCGCTTGGCCCTGTAGACCGTCATTCTGATGCCGTCATGGAAAACCTCATCGGCCGTGATGCCGAAGACTGGCATGGCATTCTCAAAGACCCGGCGGCTCAACTGCACCTTTATGGCAAGGCCGAAATCAGGGATGGCCGCAAGATGGGGCATGTGAACCGGATCTCTCCAAAGACCAGCTGATCAATTGCGCTGAAGCAGACCGAGTGTTTCCCGGCGGGCAAAGCGGACGTTGGACAATATCGCGACCGACAAGAGGCCGCCAGCAAGACCGCACCAGACCCCGACACCGCCCCAGCCGGCCAAAAATCCGAGGCCAAGCGAGAGGCTGATCCCGATGACCCAGTAGCCGAAGAGCGCATAAAAAAGCGGAATGGTGGTGTCTCCCAGACCACGCAGGTTGTTGACGCCGATGATCTGACCGCCGTCGGCCAGCTGAAAGAGTGCTGCAACCAGAATGAACGACACGCCGTAGGTGAGTACCTCTTGCGACTGTGGGTCGCTGAGATCCAGATAAAGTCCAACTAACGTCTCCGGCACGGTCCAGAACAGAACCGCGAACGCTCCCATAAAGGTCATCGTCACGCCGAGCGCCGTCCAACCGGCCCGGCCAACACCGTCCTTGTCCCCCCGTCCATCCGCCAGGCTCACCCGGGTCATCGCAGCAACAGACAAGCCAACGGGGACCATGAACGTCAGGGAGGCGATCTGTAACGCAATGCCATGACCGGCAAGCGGTATAGTGCCCAGCCATCCGATCATGATTGCAGATGCAGTGAACAATGATCCTTCAGCCACAATCGTGACCGCGATTGGCGTTCCCAACCGGACGATCTGGAAGAAAACGGGCCAGTCCGACCGCCAAATTCGGCCGAGGATGTGATACCGCCGCAACCTCGGATGATAGAGCGCGTAAAAGAGTAGAAACAGGAACGTTGTCGTTGCGCTGAAAACGGAGGCAATACCCGCACCTATCAGTTCCAAACGCGGAAAGCCGAACTCTCCAAAGATCAGAACATAATCAAGGGCCGCATTGACCAATGCTCCGGCAATCGTTGCCCACAGGACGACCTGTGTACGTTCCATCACGGTCAAGAAGCCGCGAACAGCCATGATCAGAAGCGCCGGCAACATGGTCCATTGCAAGACGCCCATGTAAATGCCGGCGAGCCGGGCAAGTTCCGGATCCTGACCGAAGAGCAGGAGCAATTCTTCAGTAAAAAAAAGAAGCACCCAGATCGGCAGGCAGTACAGAACCGAAACCCAAAACCCCATCCGGACCGCGCGGCGAAGATCCCGCGGTTGCCGCCGCCCCCGGGCACGGGCTGCGAGGGGAATCACCGCCTGAAGGAGTCCCATGCCGAAAAACCATAGCAGCATGTAAAAATTGAACGCCAACACCGACGCGGCCAGCTCTTCGGCGCCCAAACGGCCGATCATCAATACATCAGTTGTGTTTATAGCCATTTGCGCCAACTGCGCACCGGCCAAGGGCAACCCAAGCGAAAGGGTTGGCAGAATATCGCTCTGCCACAAGGATTGTTTTGTCGTCGAATCAGGAGCCCCTGCAGCGCGCTGCGCCATTCGTCACTCCAAAGTATGGGCGGGAATTTAAAAACCACCTCTACTCGTCTAACTCACCGGTGTCCACCACGTTTCCGCCCTTGCCGGAGCACTTGGAAATGACCAAATCACGGATTTGAGCCATTTCTTTTTCAAATCACTGTGGACTCAATCCCCGGCCTCTGGTAAACACCCGGCTCAAAGTGAGCGACGCGTCAGCGGCGATCCGGTTTCTGTACACTAGTGGATGCACTCTTGCGTTGACTGCATGTTGTTCAGAGCAGTCTCAAGATCGTTTGACGAAACCTCGCTTCAATCATGGTCTTAATTAGCTGCGGAATTGACCGTAGCGTATTAAAAACGGGAAAAAACGCGTGCAGGTTCTGGTTCGCGACAACAATGTCGATCAAGCGCTGAAGGCGCTCAAGAAAAAGATGCAGCGCGAAGGCATCTTCCGTGAAATGAAGCTTCGCGGTCACTTCGAAAAGCCGTCTGAGAAAAAAGCGCGTGAGAAAGCTGAAGCTATCCGCCGCGCTCGCAAGCTGGCTCGCAAGCGGGCTCAGCGCGAAGGTCTTCTGCCAGGCAAATCCGCTCGCCGCTAATACCGGCTTGAGCGTGCTGCTGGCAGCAAGCTTTCTGCAAACCATATCTGCCGAGAGGCCGGCCGTAAGATCGGTCGGCTTTTTGGCGTTTGTCGGGGATACCCGCTCCGCCGTGGATGGCAGCGGACTTAAGAGCCATATTACCGCCTAATTGGAGGCAGATGAACGGCATGTCCATTGGCTTGACTAAGATGAGTTCCATGCGCCGGATCAGGAAGTTTCTGCCACACGCCGCCCTTTTCGGGATGGCCACGCTCCTGGGGGCTTGCCAGGGCAGCGGGGTCTATCAAGGTGTGCCGGTCAACTCGTCTGCAGGGTCTTCGACGAACATCGCCTCGCTGACATCCGTGATTGAAGCCAACCCGTCTGACGCAAACGCATATAGCACACGCGGCATTGCCTACGGCCAGGCCGGAAAACTCGACAACGCGATCGAAGACTTCAATCGGGCCCTGCAGCTCAATCCGCAGTCTTTCCAGACGTATGCCAACCGGGCTTTGGTCTACCGCCGGATGGGCCAAAACGATCTGGCCATTTCCGACTACACGCGGGCGATCAACATCAAGCCGGACTATGACGTCGCTTATGTCGGCCGCGGGAACATCTACCGTCAGCAGGGCAACTTTACAGCGGCTTTGAACGACTTCAACTCCGTGATTTCACGAGACAGCAGTGATGCTCGAGCGTTCTATAACCGCGGGCTAATCTATCAGGCGCAGAACCAGAACCCGCGCGCCATCGAAGATTTCGCAACAGCGATCGGCCTTAACCCGAAAGCCAGCGCGCCTTACATTGCCCGCGGCATTTCCTATCTCGCTGTCAACGATCCGAATGCAGCGTTCTCTGACCTATCCATGGCGGTCAATCTGGACCGCGATTCGTCCGTTGCCTGGGCAAACCGTGGGCTTGCTTTGGAAATGCTTGATAAGCCCAAAGACGCGCGGCGCAATTTTACCCGCGCGATGACCCTCGACAATTCGAACCAGATAGCACGAGACGGGTTGCGCCGGGTGGGCGGCGCATAACCGGCCGACGCATCTTAGCTCCTTTCTGATTGACCGGTCTCAAGGCGATCAATTGCAGAAACAATAGAGTGCCACCGTCTCCAATAGAATTCGGAGCGGACAATGGCTATCGCAAAACGTATCGTGATTTTGGACGGGCACCCGGACCCAGCCCCCAACCATCTGTGCCACGCCCTCGCGGAGAGCTACCGAAGCGGCGCTGTCGAAGCTGGACACGATGCAACTTTGATTAGGATCGCCGATCTGGATTTCCCGATCCTGCAAACACCGTCCGACTTTCAAAAACAGCCAACACCAGTCCCTTTGCATCCGGCAAGAGACCTCCTCCTGGCTGCGGACCATGTTGTGCTGGTTTATCCCCTGTGGCTCGGCACGTTGCCCGCTTACACGAAAGCCTTCCTGGAACAGATATTCCATTACGACACCGCCTTTGAGCGCGGTGCGGATGACGCTTGGCCTAAAGGGAAAATGAAGGGAAAGTCAGCACGAATTGTCGTGACGATGGGGATGCCCTCGCTCTTCTACCGCCTGTGGTACCGGGCCCATAGTCTGAAAAGCCTAGAGCGTAACATCTTTCGCTTCATCGGATTTTCGCACGTCAGGTCAACGCTATTCGGAATGGTTGAAGCTGCAGACGACACCAAAATCTCGAGCTGGAAACGAAAAATGAGGACCCTCGGACGAAAAACTGCCTAGGGTATTTTGGAGTTCAAAACTCGCAGAAAGAGTCGAACGTGACACGCTCTCCGCCGGTGGGGTGATGCAAGGTCAGACTTTCTGCATGCAAGCGCAAACGCGGTGAAACTGAATGCGCATCGCCAGTTGCATAAAAGCGGTCGCCAACAATCGGATGACCGAGTGACAGCATGTGAACACGCAGCTGATGAGATCGGCCTGTAAACGGGAAAAGCCGAACACGCGTGGTCCGCTCGTTCCGCGCAATCACCTGCCATCTGGTCAAGGCTGGTTTGCCGTGTTCAAAGCTTACCATTTGCTTTGGGCGGTTCGGCCAGTCACAGATCAGCGGCAGATTGATCTCTCCGGCATCCTTCTCAATCTGACCCCAGACCTCTGCAACGTAGGTCTTTTCCGTTTTCCGCCGCTCAAACTGGAGACCAAGGTGTCGGTGAGCCTGAGGATTCATGGCCAGCACCATGACACCGGAGGTATCCATATCCAGCCGATGGACAATCCGCGCCTCTGCATAGGTTTGCTGCGCGCGGGCTTCGATGCAATCAGAATGCTCTGGGGCTTTACCTGGAACGCTGAGTAGTCCGCTTGGCTTATCGACCACCAAAAGATCTGCATCCACATGGAGAACGTGCAGGAACGGCTCTCTCGGCGGCTCGTAGACAAAAGAAGCTGGGGCGGATTGGTTCATGCCCGGCTTATAGCGGGTTTTGCCAAAAACAAAAGGCGCGGCAAGTGCCGCGCCTTTCAGAACCCAAACCAGGTGGAACCGATCAAAGTGCCTTGACGATTTCCTCGGTCATTTTCTTGGCATCGCCGAACAGCATCATCGTGCGGTCGTTGAAGAAGAGCTCGTTCTGAATGCCCGCATAACCGGAGGCCATGCCGCGCTTGACGAAGAGGACGGTGCCCGCCTTGTCAACATCCAGGATCGGCATGCCGTAAATCGGCGATTGCGGATCATCGCGAGCAGCCGGGTTGGTCACATCGTTCGCCCCGATCACGTAGACAACATCTGCCTGCGCAAACTCGGAGTTGATGTCCTCCAACTCGAACACTTCATCATACGGAACGTTCGCTTCCGCAAGGAGCACGTTCATATGACCTGGCATGCGGCCCGCGACAGGGTGGATGGCGTATTTGACTTCAACGCCCTCCTCCTTGAGCTGATCCGCCAACTCGCGCAGCGAGTGCTGCGCCTGAGCCACGGCCATACCGTACCCAGGAACAATGATCACCTTGGACGCGTTCTTCATGATGAAGGCTGCATCGTCCGCAGCACCCTGCTTGACAGGACGCTCTTCGCCGCCATCACCGCCGGCAGCAGCTGTTTCGCCGCCGAAGCCGCCAAGAATAACGGAGATGAACGACCGGTTCATGCCCTTACACATGATGTAGGACAGGATCGCACCTGAAGATCCGACCAACGCACCGGTGATGATCAGCGCCATGTTCGACACTGTGAAACCAATGCCGGCTGCGGCCCATCCGGAATAGGAGTTCAGCATGGACACCACCACTGGCATGTCCGCACCGCCGATCGGGATAATGATCAGGACACCGAAGATGAACGCTACGATCACCAAGGCCCAGAAGACCGTCATGCTTTCCGAGCCGACCAGAATGATCGTCAGAACCACCATTCCAACTGCCAGCGCGATGTTGATGGCATGGCGCATCGGCAGCATGATCGGCTTGCCGGACATGCGGCCGTCGAGCTTCAAGAAGGCGATCACCGAGCCGGTGAAGGTGATCGCACCGATTGCAGCGCCAATGGACGCTTCAACCATGGCCGAGGTGTAGATCTGACCCGGCGCGCCGATCCCGAATGCGCCGGGCGCATAGAGCGCACTGGCCGCAACGAACACCGCCGCAAGACCAACCAGCGAGTGAAAGGCTGCCACAAGCTGCGGCATGGCCGTCATCGGGATACGCTGCGCGATGTAGGCACCGAGGCCGCCACCGACACCGACACCGATCACGATCAGGAAGAACGATCCAGCGGTCAGGCCCGTTGCGAACAACGTTGTCAGAACCGCGATGGCCATCCCGACCATGCCGTAAGTGTTGCCCTGACGGGAGGTCTCAGGGCTGGACAGGCCGCGAAGGGCCATGATGAACAAGACTGCGGATATGAGGTAGAGAACCGCCGTAAGATTAGCTGACATGGGTTCGGCCTCCTATCGCTGCTTTTTCTTGTACATAGCGAGCATTCGGCTGGTCACAAGGAACCCGCCAAATATGTTCACGCTAGCAAGGACAAGGGCCAGGAACCCAAAGACCCGCGCCATGTAGGCGCCATCGCTTTGGGTCAGGTCAACACCAACTGCCAGCAACGCACCGACGACGATAACCGATGAAATCGCGTTGGTTACCGCCATAAGCGGCGTGTGCAGAGCCGGTGTCACCGACCAAACCACGTAATATCCGACAAAGATCGCCAGAACGAAGACAGAGAACAGAAACACAAACGGTTCGATTGCACTCGTTGATGCTGCTTGAACGGCAACATCGGCAGCTCCGCCTGCGATCTGGTCCACATAACTCTGAGCTGCCGTGGCAGCTTCCTGCGCATTGGACGCGGCTTCCCTGGCTGCTTCCGCGGCCGCTTCTGCGCGTTCCAAGGCTTCGGTTTGAGACAAGTCGCTCATCACTCTCCCCCTTAGCTTTCCGCAGGAGCGAAGGCGGGATGAACCACCTTGCCATCGCGGGTCAATACAGTCGCCTGCAGCAGCTCGTCCTCGAAATCAGGTTTCAAGGCCTTGGCTTCCTTGTCGATCATGGTCTCAAGGAATGCGATCAGATTCTTGGCGTAAAGGGCCGACGCGGACGCACCGATGCGGCCTGCCATGTTCAGGTGACCGACCACCTTCACGCCCGCGACCGTTGCTACCTTGCCAGGTTTGGCGCCTTCCACGTTACCGCCGCGCTCAACAGCAAGATCAACGACGACAGCGCCAGGACGCATGCTCTCTAGCATCGCCTTGCTGACCAGCTGCGGCGCCGGACGACCGGGGATCAACGCTGTGGTGATCACGATGTCCTGCTTGGCGATATGAGACGCAACGAGTTCAGCCTGCTTCTTCTGGTACTCTTCGGACATCTGCTTCGCATATCCGCCAGCAGTTTCCGCCTGCTTGAACTCTTCGTCTTCAACGGCAACAAACTTTGCGCCGAGGGATTCAACTTGTTCCTTGGCAGCTGGCCGCACGTCTGTTGCGGTGACGACCGCACCCAGGCGCCGCGCGGTCGCAATCGCCTGAAGACCAGCAACGCCAGCACCCATAACGAAGACACGCGCCGCGGGAACAGTTCCTGCTGCCGTCATCATCATCGGCATGGCGCGATCATATTCGGCCGCTCCTTCAACGACAGCCTGATAACCGGCCAGGTTGGCTTGGGAAGAAAGCACGTCCATGACCTGCGCACGAGTAATGCGCGGCATGAATTCCATTGCGAAGGCGGTGATACCGGCTTTCGCCATGGCCTCAACGTCCTTCTCGTTGCCGTAAGGATCCATCGACGCCAGAACGAGCGCGCCTTTCTTCATGGCTCCGAGCTCATCTGCGGAAGGGCGGCGGACTTTCAACACCACGTCAGCGTCGCCAACCGTTGATGCATAGTCAGCCGCGATTTCCGCGCCAGCGTCTTTGTAGTCCTGGTCGGGAATACGCGAAAGCTTGCCGGCGTCCTTCTCAACAACCACAGTTGCGCCGAAGCCGATCAGCTTTTTGATCGTGTCAGGCGTGGCGGACACACGTGTTTCAACCGCGTCGGTTTCGCGCGGTACAGCAATTTTCATATACCCCTCCCCAGGATTTGCGGCCCCGGGATCCGGGGCCAGAGCGTATGTCAGGTAAGGCTTAGACCAGCAGGATGCACAGAACGCCGGTCAGAGCAAATACGACTGTTGGCGGGACCCATCCCTTTTCGCCCAGCGCCATGCCGATGCCAGAGGCCACAAGCGTCGCGATGAGCATCAACCAACCGAAGACAACAGCAGAGGTGCCACCGAAGGCAAACAGGATCAGGCAAAGAACAATGTTCAAAACCGCGACGGTGCCGATCTTAGAGAAGTTGATGAACCCCTCGTAAGTACTCTCGTGCGTTTCGTAGTCCATTGCCGGTGCAGTTTCGTCAGACATAAAGTCCCCCAAATAAATTCCTCATTCAGTGGTCTTCCTTACAATAAACCCTTGCCACTCGGCAATCTTTTGCATTGCAAATTCGAAGGAAGCATAGCAGCAATTCCGTTTACGTAAACGAGATATATATCCGACTTTCGAGTTAAACCTGCAGGCTAAAGGTGATAGGGATCACGCCTAAGCAGCCCGTCCAGGCTCAAGAAGGCCCGCAGCCTCAAGCGCAGTTTCCTGCCGATTGCGAACTGTACTCGCTTCAAATCCGTCAATTTGCTCATTGAACAGTTGAAAGAAATTCAACTCTGCCCGCAGGTGCAAAAAGACACCACCCAGGCCGATTGCGGCCCTGTCCATGAAAACGAACTCCTGCGGCACTGTGACAGGGCCGAGTTCTTTCAGCGCAGAGTGCACCCTGAACGCTTCCTTCCGGCCGTATTCAGCCGCCGAAACGCCATCTGCGATCGATCGGACACGATCGGTCAGAAGCGGACCGTAAATAAAGCGGGCCCAGATGTTCAGGACCTCAATGACTTCCTTCTTCAGGTTTTGAAATCCCCAGCGTTCGTATGCGGCAACCACACGGTCATTATCCTCTTCCAAAAGCCCTTTGTAGAGTTCAACAACGCCTTCGACAAAAGCTTCAGGGAAGACCCGGATGCAGCCATAGTCCAGAAGGTTGATCCCGGAGGGCACGCCCTCTTCCTCAAACACCGTGTAATTGCCCAAATGTGGATCACCATGGATCACACCGTAATGGCTGAAAGGATGCCACCATGCGTGAAACATGGTCTTTGCCAACCGATTTCGATCCTCTTGATCATGCTCTTTGAAATCAAGTAATGGCCGCCCGTGCAGCCAGTTCATCGTCAAGAGCCGCTTAGTCGACAGATCCGGTACGACGTCGGGAACACGGATATGCGGCGCATCCTCGAGGATCTGCTTATATAGCCCGATGTGCCCGGCCTCGCGGCCATAGTCGAGCTCCTCGCGAACGCGAGCACTGATTTCTTTCGCTATCTCGCTGGTATCAATTGCCGGCTTCATACGCCGGTGTAGTGAAAACAGCATTTGCAGTTGCTTGAGATCAGCCTCCACTGCGGATGCCATATCTGGATACTGAAGTTTACAGGCCAGAACACGGCCGTCGTGTCCAGCAGCGCGATGCACTTGGCCAAGCGATGCGGCCGCAGCCGGTTCGCGCTCAAAACTTTCAAAACGTTTTTCCCAGCCAGCACCAAGCTCAGCCCGCATGCGCCGTTTGACAAATGCCCATCCCATAGGGGGCGCACTGGCCTGGAGCTTGGCAAGTTCGGTAGTGTATTCCGGCGGCAGTGCATCGGGAATCGTAGATAGAAGTTGCGCCACCTTCATCAGCGGACCTTTGAGCCCTCCCAAGGCAGCAGCCAGCTCGGAAGCGTTCTTCCCATTGTCGAGATCCATGCCCAGCAGTTTCGCGCCGGCAACTTTGGCAGCAATGCCGCCAACGTTCGTGCCCACACGTGCATATCGGCCCATACGTGCGCTGAAGCGGTTGCTTTCCCGATCCTTGTCCTGAGGCATGTGCCCAGATGCTCCTTACCGAACGAAACGTTTCTATTGACCGGTACATATAAAATTGCCCGCCAACTTCCAGTCCAGAGGCTCAGAAACGACGATCTGTCACATCACTCCAGCTTCAGAAGTGGAGAGTTCGGACAGCGCGCGCGCCAGTTCATCCCGCGCACTGGCCAAACCTTTGTATTGCAGCTGGTCCGGATCCAGCGCCATCAACTGCGTTCTGAGTTGCCCGGCCAACTGCCCCCGCTCTGGATGTCCTTCCAATGCGCGCAACGGATCATGATGGATTTTGATCGTGAAGATAATGTCCCCACTTCCCGGCAAACGGCGCAGCGTTTGCCGTTCAACTCTCAGGAAGAGGCGCGACAGGGCCGGCTCGCCATCCCGCATATCGATGCGATGGGGCTTTGGATTGTAGAGCTCATCATCCGGGTAAATCGACCAGTTGAAGCGGCACACACATTGACCCACCTTCAGGTTCTCGAAGAGGCGAGCGACCATTATGCCCATGCGCGCGCCGTTAAAACCCGGAACCGTCTTGTGAATTGCGCTCATGGATTTCGAGAACTTCTCGGCCAATGACCAGGAAGACGGAAAACTCAGGCTGGCCGCCGCCAACCTGTAGCCGTCTGGCCCCGGACGCATCAGAACCAAGTCTTCTTGGACAAGGCGTGCGGCTGTCAAAAGAGCTGGCTCGTTGGAAAGGTCGACGACCGCCCCCCGATCCGCAATCACCACACGACCAGCCTCAAACTTGTGGGTCTTGCCGTGATACTGCTTCAGGTTTTCAACGATAAGCGAAAGCACTTCCCGCTGCGCCTCTTCCGTACCGTCCTCAGCGCGGAAAACAGCATCACGGCGCTCGGATACCAAGCGGTCCTTTTCAGCGAGATGCGGAACAAGGAAAGCATCCGGCTCGAGCCATTCCCTTTCGTCGATCGGCTTTAGACCGACCGTGAATGGATGGCTGGAGCCATCATATGGAGTATGCTGAAACCGGAAATCTTCCTTGGACATCAAAGCAGACCGTTGCTCAGGCCTGATCCAGAGTTTCCAGCTCATCGATCAAACGTTCGATGACGGACAGACCTTTTTTCCAGAAATCAGGATCGGTTGCATCGAGACCAAATGGCTTCAACAGTTCGGAATGATGCTTGGTGCCTCCAGCTTTCAGGAGGTCGAAATACTTCTCCTGGAACCCAGTTTCAGCTTCCTCGTAAACCGCATAAAGCGAGTTCACGAGGCAATCCCCGAAGGCGTAGGCATAAACGTAGAAGGGTGAATGGATGAAATGAGGGATGTAGGTCCAGAAAGTCTCATAGCCGTCATTGAGCTTAATCGCAGGACCAAGGCTCTCCCCCTGCACCGACAACCAGAGTTCTCCGATCTTGTCCGCGGTCAGCTCACCATTGCGCCGTTCCGTGTGAACCTTCCGCTCAAAAGTGTAAAACGCGATTTGCCGGACGACCGTGTTGATCATGTCCTCTGCCTTAGAGGCGAGCATGACTTTTTTGGTTTTGGGGTTTTCCGCTTTCGCAAGGAGAGATTTGAAAGTCAGCATCTCTCCGAACACACTCGCGGTTTCAGCAAGTGTCAGAGGGGTCGGCGCCATGAGCGGACCATTCGGACCGGCCAGCACCTGGTGAACGCCATGGCCGAGTTCATGAGCAAGGGTCATGACATCCCGAACTTTGCCCTGGTAATTGACCAGAACGTACGGATGCGCGCTTGGTACTGTTGGATGGGCAAAGGCGCCTGGCGCCTTGCCGGACCGCGCCGGCGCATCAATCCACCCCTTGTCGAAGAACCGGCTCGCGATCTCCGCCATGTCCGGCGAGAATGTGTTGTAGGCAGAAAGCACGGTGTCCTTGGCTTCAGACCAAGGAATAACCCGCGTATCGGCATCGGGAAGCGGAGCGTTTCGGTCCCAGGTGTTGAGTTGATCAACGCCAAGCCACTTTGCCTTGAGTTTGTAGTACCGGTGCGAAAGCCGCGGATAGGCCTCCCGGACTGCGGATACCATTGCGTCGACAACTTCACGCTCGACACGATTGGCCAGGTGCCGGCTATCGGCAATATCGGAGAAGTTCCGCCACCGGTCGGAAATCTCCTTGTCCTTGGCCAAGGTGTTTGTGATCAGTGCGAAGGTGCTGAGATTCTTGGAAAACGTCTCGGTGAGCGCCTTTGACGCTTCTTCCCGCTTTTCAGGTGAAGGGTCGGTCAACAAATTGAGGGTCTGCTCGACCGGCAGCTCTTCGCCTGCAACATTGAAGGTCAACCGCGCCATTGTTTCATCGAACAGGCGGTTCCAGGCACTGCTGCCGGTGACCGACTTTTCATGAAAAAGCTGCTCGACCCGGTCTTCCAGCTGGTACGGCTTGTCCTTTCGAAGGTCTTCGATCCAGGGCCGGTAATGGGAGAGATGTGCATCCTCCAACGCGGCATCGACCACAGCATCCTCGATCCGGTTCAGTTCCAGGCTGAAAAAAAGCAAATGCGAGCTTGCCGTCGTGATTTGCTCTTGAACATCGCCATAGAACTTTTGCGCAGCCGCGTCTGTTGTGTTGCCTGCATAGACCAATCCGGCAAAAGAGATCAGGCGGCCCATAAGGTCTTCCAGATCTTCATATGCGCGGATGGCTGTCACCAAAGCCGCAACATTGTTTGCCGCCAAATCAGCAAGCCGTCCCTTGTAGGACGCCTCGAATGTTTTTGCGCGATCGAGCGCTTCTTTCAGATCAGAGGTGACTTTGGGTGCGTCGACGGACGGATAGAGGTCCGTGAGATCCCAAACGGGGAGATCGCCAAGCTCTGCTGTTCCTGAGGCGGCAGGCGCAAAATTTGGGCTCGAAAAGGGCATTTCATACTCCGAAAAACGGCGGAACGATTGGTTGCTCCGATGGGATACTTAGAGAATTTGTAGGCCCTAGCCACCTGTAGCTGCAATCGAAAAACAGCATCTTTTTTCAATTGGGCTGGAGAATTTGTTTACCGCTTTACGACCAGAATGGCCCGAAACGAGACACCTTGACGAGTTCGAAGGCACCTGATGCAAGCACTCAGCGGCAAAATTCTCATTGTTGACGACGATCCAATTCAGCGCCGGCTCCTGCAGGAAGCCGTGCACAAATTTGGTTACAGATCCAAAACTGCCGAAAACGGCGCGGAAGCTGTGCGGATCATGACCGGACCTGAAGCCAGCGAAATCGATCTGATCATCCTCGATATGGTGATGCCGGAACTTGACGGTCTCGGCGTGCTGGAGCGCCTGCGCTCAGACAAGATTTCCACCCCCGTGATCGTTCAAACAGCTCATGGCGGCATCGACACGGTTGTTTCGGTCATGAATGCCGGTGCACAGGACTTTGCAGTAAAGCCGGTCGCGCCTGAGCGGCTGAATGTCTCGATCCGAAACCTCCTTAAAACGTCCGCCCTGGAAGGTGAAATCACCCGGATCCAGAAGAAGGCTTCCGGGACCCTGACCTTTGCCGACATCATCACCCATTCGCCGGCAATGGAGAGGGTGATTAATCTGGGCAAGCGGGCTGCTGCCTCCAACATTCCCATCCTAATCGAAGGCGAGAGCGGTGTTGGCAAGGAAATGATCGCAAGTGCGATCCAAGGATCCAGTGACCGCAAGTCAAAACCGTTGATCACGGTCAACTGCGGTGCCATCCCCGACAATTTGGTCGAATCAATCCTTTTCGGCCACGAGAAAGGCGCTTTTACGGGCGCGGTCGACAAGCATGTCGGCAAATTCCAGGAAGCACATGGCGGCACCCTTTTTCTAGATGAAGTGGGTGAATTGCCACAAGATGTGCAGGTCAAGCTGCTCCGCGCCATACAGGAAAACGAGATTGATCCGATCGGGTCCCGCCGGCCGGTCAAAGTGGATTTCAGACTCATCTCTGCAACGAATCGCAGGCTCATTGACCAAGTCAAAGACGGCGCGTTCCGTGAAGATCTTTATTACCGCCTGAACGTTTTCCCCATTTGGATCCCGCCATTGCGAGACCGCCGGGAAGACATCCCAGCGCTCGTACGGCATTTCCTAGCACGCTTTGCGGCTGAAGAAGGCAAGCCCCAGGTGTCTGGTGTTGCTCAAGACGCATTGGCCATGCTGCAGGAGTACACTTGGCCCGGCAACATTCGGCAGTTGCAGAACACCGTCTTCCGGGCCGTTGTCTTGTGTGATGGCGCTCAACTGACCATCGACGATTTTCCGCAAGTTGCAGCCGCAATCGAGCACCCTGGCAGCCAGTCCGGCGTTGTCCACCCAAGCGCTTCAGCCCCATTTGCCGCAGTTCCGCAAGACCCCGCTGCTAGTGCGCCGCCGCCACCTGCCCACCAAGGTGCGCAGACAGCAACGACCACCTCAACACCGGCCGGATTTGAAGGCTCAGCACCCTTTGGCTTCATGCGGAACCTCGACCCGGAAGGACATGTCAGAAAACTGACTGATATTGAGGAAGAGCTGATCAGGGCCGCCATCAAACACTATTCTGGGCGTATGACAGAAGTTGCCAAGCGGCTGGGCATTGGCCGCTCCACCCTCTATCGCAAGCTCAAAGAATACGGTTTGGACGATGGTGGCACGGATGCAGCTGCCTAATTTCCGGACACTTTAAGGCGCCCACTCGGCTTTGGCCGATTTTTGGACACATTCGGGCGGTAGGGGATGCCCTTGGGTTATTGCGCGCAATCCGTTGCCGATAACCGCCCAACAAGTTGCAATTTTACCACGATTTCTGCAGAACTGAGATTAGGGTAAAAACTTCTTAACCTGCGGCATGTAAAACTCGGGTTCTGCTGGGGAGCACGGGATGGGTGCAAGCCACCACAAAACGGCGGGATAGAAATTGCGTAAACGGTCTGTTGGTTTCGACGCCGTCGCCTGGATGAAACGCGCCGCGATTTCAGCGGCAGCGATTGTGGCGTTTGCCATGACATTTGCAGGCACGGTTCAAGCAGAAACCAGAACCTTGAAACTATACAACACGCATACCAAAGAGCGTGTTTCGATCACTTTCAAGAAGAACGGCCGGTATATTCCGTCCGGTCTGCGGGAAGCCAATCGGTTTCTGCGCGACTGGCGGCGCAACGAAATCACAAAAATTGATCCAGAACTGCTCGACCTTGTTTGGGAAGTCTACCAAAAGGTACGAGCCAGAGATTACATTCACGTTGTATCCAGCTACCGGTCGCCTGCAACGAACAACATGTTGCGCAAGCGCTCCAAGGGCGTTGCCAGAAACAGCCAGCACACGCTCGGCAAAGCCATGGATTTCTATATTCCAGGCGTGAACATCAGAAAGCTGCGTGAAACCGGCTTGCGCAAGCAAGTTGGCGGCGTCGGGTATTATCCGCGTTCGGGATCGCCATTTGTCCATCTGGATACAGGAAGCGTTCGCCATTGGCCGAAGATGAGCCGGTCGCAGCTTGCGCGGGTTTTCCCGAACGGCAAGACTTTGCATATCCCTTCCGACGGCAAGCCGATGAAGGGCTACAAGATCGCCCTTGCAGAATCCAAATCAGGCCGGCGGAGCTCAACACGGCCGACCATTGTCGCATCAAACGACACGTCTGCCGCGCGGAACATCAATGATCGGGATCAAGGCGCACGGACGCTTACGACCCGGAACCAGAGTGTCCGTAGCACGCCGGCACCAACACCTCCGGCAAATGTTACACGCGAAGCGCCTGAGGGCGGTGGTAATTTGTTTGCGAGCCTGTTTGGTGGCGGCGAGCGCACTGGAAACTCCGATGCAACCCGGCCCGGCGCGGTTGGCGGTCGCCAGACGGCATCACAGGCTGAGACAGTCTCTCCGGTCATAGCCAATCCTCCTGTGCCTACTCGCAAGATCGTAGACACGCCTGAGGAGGCTCCCGTCATTGCAGTGGCAAGTGCAGCTCCAGAGTTAAAGCCAATCGACGAACAGCCGGTTCAAATTGCAAGCGCGGCATCTTTTCCTACACCCGCGCCCAATACACTCGATGGTCAGCGGGCAGCTTTGAATGCCGGCCAGCCTTCAGCTGCAAGCGAACCGCTCGACGCACGGTTCCAGATTGCAAGGGCGCCGGCACAAAAGCCGGCAGCGAGCCTCCAAGCAGCTGCACAAGCCGCAGCTGAGAGAATTGGTGACTCTGAGGGAACAACGGTTGACGATCCGGTGGCGGCCATTGCTGCTGCAACAGGAACTGCAATCCCGTCACCAGCCCCTGCCCCCCGCTCAGATACCACACTTGCCTATGCATCGGCGGCACCGACACCGCCCGAGTTGACACGGTCACTGCGGCCTGGCACCGCCACGAACCAACAAGCTGCAGCGCCACGTCCAACGGCTGCACCGGCAGCGGCCGCCACGCGGCCATCGGTATCCGGGCGCATTCCGAAAGACCAGATTGTTGATCCGCTTGCCGGATTCGCGAGCCTTCCGGACCGGTCCGAACCACTTCTGCTTACTGGCGCAGGCACAGCCCGCCACCAGACATTTGCGTGGCTAAGCCATCCCAATCAACGGCAACTAAACAATGTCATGAAGCCGGGCAACAGGTTCGTGGCTGCAAGCTTCCAGCAAGATCCTTATGGAAATCTGCGCACCGACCGATTTGACGGACCCGCTATCGTGGTGCTGCCTGTCCGGTTTGCCAGATAGCGACATTTCAGAACGCAGTGACATCAAAAAAAACGCCGGGACAACTGCCCGGCGTTTCCATTTTCGGTAATCAGCTCAGCCCTCGGAAGGCCCAGGCCCTGCCATGCCGAGCGCATGCAGGTAGAGGTCGAGCACAGCTTCCTCTTCCTCGCGCTCATGCGGCTGCTTCTTGCGAAGAGAGACAACCTTGCGCAGGATTTTGACGTCGTAGCCATTGCCCTTGGCTTCGGCGTAAACGTCCTTGATGTCATCCGAGATGACCTTCTTTTCTTCTTCCAGACGTTCAATACGTTCAATAAAGGCGCGCAGCTGGTCTGCGGCCACTCCACCCGGATCGGACATTCGAGTGTTTCTCCTTGGCTAGTTGTGTTCTTCTTCTGCGTTCACGTCACGGATGGTGTCACAACACCAGTCCGCGGTAATTCCGGCCGGTGCCGTGCCAGACTTCAAGAGGCACGTCAAGCGGACCAGACCAAAGCCCTCAATGCTCAGGCTTGTTTTTGTCAAAAGCGGCTTTCTGCTCAGCTGTGGCCTCGGTTTGATACTTTGCCTTCCAGTCACCGTAGGGCATGCCGTAAACGATCTCGCGAGCTGCGTCCTTGCCCAGGTTCATGTCCTTTTCGGCAGCCGCATCCGCATACCAATTGGACAGGCAATTGCGGCAAAAGCCTGCAAGGTTCATCATGTCAATGTTCTGAACATCGGTCCGGCCACGCAGGTGCTCGACTAACCGACGGAAAACGGCAGCCTCCAGCTCAATTTTCGTTTGATCATCCATCAACTCATCTCCCTCAAGTCTGCTCCTGAAACCGAGCGGTCATTTGTTGTCACATCGCGAAACATAGTGCCGAACCTGACGGCATTCCGATGATTGTGCGAGTTCTTTCAGTATAGGCTCCAACCGATCGGCCCACTCCAACGCCCCCCGGGTATCTCCGATCAGGTCTTGCCGGATCTCCAGAAGAGCCTGAGACAGGCCCCGCTTGGTTGCGTGCCGATACATCGTGTCGTTTTCAAGGGCACCGTCGTAAGGCTCGTTGTCTCCGACAACCAGATCGGCTTGTGCCCTCAAACCTGCCAGCATGGGATCGACAGCGCGCGGGTCGCTGTCCCAGAGCACCGTTACGTGCCAAGGTCTCGGGACGCCCCGCCAGATTGGCGTGAAACTATGGATCGATATGATCACAGGCGCCAACGCAACCGCCATCATCCGATCCAGCGTTGCATCGATCAGGTCATGATACGGCTTGTGAAAAAGATCAATCCGCCGCCGCCTCTCGGTCACATCAACTGTCGCATTTCCAGGGACAACGGCACCGTCTGACAAGCGCATGATCAGGGTTGGGTCATCTTCGCCCCGATTAGGATCAATCAACAGTCTTGAGAATGTCGACAAGCAAGCCGGAGCATTGAGACGCCTGGCCAGCTCCAACGTGACCGCCCGAGCTCCGATATCATAGCCGATGTGCCGCTCAAACTGAGCGGCAGGGACCCCAAGATCACCATACTCATCCGGGACCGTATTCCGCGCATGGTCACACAAGAGCAGGATGCCTGCGGTCTCGTCACCATGAACATATTCATACGGCTGAAAAGACGTGTCCGGCATTGGGACAGGATCGGTCATCGTGGTCTTCTTGATTTCTAATGCGGCTGTGGAGGCAGGGCGCCAGATTTACGACAAAGGCTCAGCGGAACCAAGCCCAATTCCACTGACAGCCGCTTATATGGGCCCGAATCGTGAAAAATCAGTCCGCTAGATGATCGCAGCTGCCAGCAATCAACAACCTAGGTTTTTGATGTGGATGAAAGTGTTTGGTTACCCTTTTTTGACGGCTAACGGCTACCCACAGAGGTACGGTCATGTTCCCGCCCCAATTATAACTTCATAGGGTAGCTTGGTTTCATCTGGGTGGGCCCGAGAGATGGAAGCGATGGATGTCAAGGGGTTTTCCTCCCGCACATATCTTGTTAACGACGTTGACAAGACACTTCTGTCCACGCAAAAAGCCAATGTCTGTAAAGCAGCAAAGTGAACGACTGCGTATGTTAGAGGTAGGGGAACGGCACCGGGGCTGGTCGCAAACGTGGATGCGTGCATCCATCCAGACCTTCTGCGCCTTAAGTCTGGCCGTCCTCCTGAACACCATTTTCAGCGACAACGCACACGCTGATCTCCGTCTATGCAACAAGACGGACAGCCAGGTTGGTGTGGCTATTGGATACAAGGACAAGTCCGACTGGATCACTGAAGGTTGGTGGAACCTTGCTTCCAACAGCTGTGAAACACTGGTCCCGGGCGCTTTGGTGTCACGCTACTATTACATCTATGCGGTGGATTACGATCAGTTCGGCGAATGGGGCGGTCGCGCATTCATGTGCACCCGGGAAAAAGAATTCACTATTCGCGGAATTGAAGATTGTGTTGCTCGGGGATTCGAGCGGACAGGCTTTTTTGAAATCGACACGGGAGAACAAAGCAGCTGGACAGTCCAGCTCACAGAACCCGTGCAACAAGGGACAGGTGGGCGATGAGGCGAAACCGACGAGTTAAAATTCTCGCAACTCTCGGACCCTCCTCCTCAGAACAAGACATCATCGAAAAATTGTATGTAGCTGGTGCTGATGTGTTTCGCATCAACATGAGCCATACCGATCATGATCGTCTCAAGATGCTGGTCAGCCGCATCCGTGCTGTGGAGGAAGTAACAGGAAGACCGATTGGGATTCTTGCCGACTTACAGGGACCAAAACTGCGCGTAGGCACATTCGGCGATGGCCCGGTGATGCTTGAAAACGGCGCAGTCTTTACATTGGATGCAGACACATCGGCAGGCGATGTCAATCGTGTCCACCTTCCTCACCCCGAAATCCTGAAGGCTCTGGAACCCGGCCACCGGCTGCTTCTTGACGATGGCAAGATCCAGCTGCGCGTGACTGAATCGTCTCCGACGAAAGCTCAGACCGAAGTTATCGTCGGCGGCAAGCTCTCTGACCGTAAAGGCGTCAGCGTCCCAGACTCTGAAATCGCGACCAGCGCGATGACAGAAAAGGACCATAAGGATCTTATTGCCGCGCTGGAGCAGAATGTAGACTGGGTTGCCCTGTCCTTCGTTCAACGCCCGGACGATCTTGCAGAAGTGCGCAAGATCACCCGCGGCCGCGCCGGTGTGCTTGCAAAGATTGAAAAGCCGCAAGCGATCGGCCGCCTTGATGAAATCATCGAGCTGTCAGACGCGATCATGGTGGCTCGTGGCGATCTTGGCGTTGAGATGCCGCTGGAACAGGTTCCAGGTCTGCAAAAGCGGATCACACGCGCCTGCCGGCGCGCAGGCAAGCCTGTAGTTATCGCAACCCAAATGCTTGAGTCCATGATCACCGCACCGGTACCAACCCGTGCAGAAGTGTCTGACGTCGCGACTGCGGTCTTTGAAGGCGCTGATGCAGTTATGCTCTCCGCGGAATCGGCAGCGGGCGACTTTCCGATCGAGGCCGTGTCCACAATGGACCGGATCGCTCAACAGGTTGAACAGGATCCAAACTACCGGACCATCATTTACGCCCAGCGTACCGAACCGGAAGCGACCGGTTCTGATGCGATCTCTGCGGCGGCACGCCAAATTGCGGAAACGCTTAATCTGGCCGCAGTGGTTTGCTACACGACATCCGGCGCCACGGGTTTGCGCGCTTCGCGGGAACGCCCGTCCAGCCCGATCATCGTATTGTCACCCGTCATGGCAACGGCCCGCCGGCTGTCGCTCGGTTGGGGTCTCCACTGTGTGGTCAGCGAAGACGCTGCCAACGAAGAGGATATGATCGATCGCGCCTGCCGTATTTCTCATTCTGAAGGATGGGCAAAACCGGGTCAGCGGATCATCATCACTGCCGGCGTCCCGTTCGGCACACCAGGATCCACCAATATGTTGCGGATTGCGTTTGTTGGCACAGACGGCCAGGGCGGCATTTGACGATCTAATCGGTTGAAATTTCAGAAGGGCGGCACTTGGCCGCCCTTTTTTATGCGCTGCTCCGGCAATCCAACACGCTTGCCTTCCCGACCCGCAGAACAAGCTGGTCCAAAGCCTCGACAATTTCCTCAGTTCGGGTGTGATGGGGCATGTGCCCCGCCCCCTCCAAAACCACAAGCTCGGCATTTGGAAGATCCCGCAGCAAACCTTCGCTGTGAATAGATGGCCACACGACCGTGTCTTCCGTGCCGGTTAAGATGACAGTGGGCTGCTCCAGATCACCATAGTCCTTGGACTGCGCTATCACGTGAGGCTTCAAGCGAGCGATATCCGTGGCATTTGAGCGGAAAGCGTCCGGCAAAAAGAGCAATGGCAATCGTGTTGCCTGATTGTAGTTCTCTGGCTGCGGCTCCGGATGAAAAACGTGCCGGATGGACCGTGGCGCCAAATACTCGGCAACGGGAAGCGTCAAGATCCGGCAGAACAACCATCCGATTACCGGCGCCGCTGCCACATGATTGTACCATGCGACACCGCCAGGCCAAGGATGTGTTGCAGGCGCCAAAAACGCCAAACCGCATATCCGGTCCGGCGCCCTCAGACCAAGTGCGGCGGTAACGGACGCGCCGAGTGAGTGACCGATGGCAATACACCGATCAATGCCCAATTCACGAAGCAGTCCCTCAATCAGCTCCGCCTGACGCGCGGGCGAGTTCTTTCCATCCGGGATCGTACTGGAAAAACCCAAACCGGGCCGGTCCACAAAAAGCAGCGGATAACGCCCTTTCAGCGGCTTTAGAAACGCGAGTTGAGTATCATAGGCATTTCCGCTCGCACCATGCAGGAAGACCAAGGTCGGCGTATCGGGACACGCGTTTTCCGCTGGAAAAAAATGATAGTGGAGTTGCACACCTTCTACGGTACACATTTCCCCATCAGGTCGGATCGAGCGTCTGATCTGATGAAACCGCAAGGCCGAGTAACCGGCAAGCGATGCGAGTACAACAAGGATTGCGGGCAGAACTGAGAGCATGTTGAGGGACTGAAACCGTATAGTTGGGACGCGTCATACAGTATAAGTGGCGCAGGATTTGCGCGTTTCCATCAAACGGGTTCGCCCTCTGCTTCCTTTTCCAGAGATTCGACTGCATCACTTGCGTTTTCGAGACCTGGATGGATTTCCAATGCCCGCCGGAACGTGGACAGCGCTTGCTCTTCAAATCCCAATCGGCGCTGGATGATCGCAAGGCCTGATAATGCACCCCAATGCCGGGGTTCCAGGGCCAGGGTTCGCTCAATATCGACAAGTGACTTGCCGAAGTCTTCCTTCATGTAATGCACGGTCGCCCTGCGGTTCCACCCTTCAGCAAAGGACGGCTCAAGGACGACAACGACGTCGAGAAGATCAAGCGCAAGCCCGTGATCCTCGGCCTGGATGGCGCGCCCGGCGCGCGCCATTAACAGATCGACGGTATCAGAGCCTGAGTCCATCCAAATGCGCCGGATGTCGCGTGCAACGCGTTGGCGCGCAGCCGGATCTTCTGCATCCGCGAGATCTTCATAAAGACTATCGAGCTTGGAAAGAGTTTCGCCAGGGTCGGTTTCTTCCACGACCACCTGCCCGCCTTCGTCCGGCTCTGCATCCGGCAAGGCATCAAAATCATCAATAGAGGGCATGTCTGTCTCTGGACCGAGATCAGGCACCGGTTGGGCAAGGCCCACAATCGGAGATAGAAAAAGAAAGGTGGCAAACACAAAAATCCGCATACAACGATTATGGGTCGTTGAATGCGGCGGTCAATCCCGAAAACTCACACGTTCACACAAACGCGAATTGGGTACATTGTTGCCCAGCGCCTTTCTAAGGCGCGCACCTGACAATGCCTGTTGCGTGACGCTGCCAGAAGCAGCGTCAGAACATTTAGCCCTGACGTGCCTTGAAGCGCGGGTTCTTCTTGTTGATGATGTAAACGCGGCCCTTACGGCGAACCATGCGGTTTTCCCGGTGACGGGTCATCAACGCTTTGAGCGAATTCTTGATCTTCATGTCATTGTCCCCGTGGGGTCGTCTGTTTAGCTTCAAACCAAATGAGCGCCCAAGGCGCCCATTCTTCTCAGTCATTTTTGCCGGAAGTCGCTGCAGATATCTGCGCAAGTCTTCCAAGCTAGAGCGCGTCACGAATTTGATCTGCGCAATAATGGTGGGCGTGACAGGGATTGAACCTGTGACCCCTTCGATGTCAACGAAGTGCTCTCCCGCTGAGCTACACGCCCGAATTTCTTCGGCCATCGGCGCCCCAACGCCGTGGTGGGGTGCGATATAGCGGGGATCCAAAGTCTGTGCAACCCCCTTTTCACCGAACTGTCAAAAATTCCTTTTTCGCTCTTCAGCCTGTTGAAAGTAACGATCAGGCAGCGAGCATGCGCTCCACTTCCTGCACCAAGTCCTTGAGGTGGAAGGGCTTTGAAAGAACCTTTGCATCCTTCGGCGCATCCGATTCAGGATTGAGCGCAACGGCTGCAAATCCGGTTATGAACATCACCTTCAGATCAGGGTCGAGCTGCGTTGCACGCCGCGCGAGCTCAATGCCGTCCATCTCCGGCATCACAATATCGGTCAGAAGCAGGGAAAACGGTTCTTCGCGCAGTCTCTCATACGCGCTTTTGCCGTTATCAAATGACACGACGTCATACCCGGCATTTTCCAGAGCCTTGGCCAGGAACCGGCGCATGTCGTTATCGTCTTCGGCAAGCAGGATACGCGGCATAGTTTGCAACCAATTTCCTTCGCATTACGGAGCGTTCAAGTCTTTCGCCGGTTATAGCTCGAAATCAACAGAAAGATAGGGTGAATTGGTTCTCCTAAGCTTTTGCGCGCTCGACTGTGGACTGCGTGTTGATTCCTTGGCACGATAGGCAATCGCCGCAAACGGGACACACATATTGACAAGTTCAACGCCCAGCGCCCCAAACAGCCAGTTCGAAGTCGACTTCAACGGCTTTCCTGCATTTGATGTGTTGTCCCCTGCTGATCAACGGCTGCCATTTGTTTTCAACTCTCCACATTCGGGCCGTCAGTATCCAGAGAGTTTTCTGGCTGCCTCACGGCTTGATGCGCGCTCGATCCGGCGGTCCGAAGATGCTTATGTGGACGAGCTCTTTTCGCATGTGGTGCCACTTGGTGCCCCCATGCTTCGGGCACACTTTCCGCGCGCTTATCTGGATGTGAACCGGGAACCTTATGAGCTCGATCCGAAGATGTATGACGGTCGGCTGCCGTCTTACGCAAACATCCGCTCAATCCGGGTAGCGGGTGGCCTTGGAACCGTCGCGCGCATTGTCAGCGAAAACCATGAGATCTATCGGCACAGGCTGCCTGTTGAAGAAGCGCTCAACCGCATCGAGACGATCTATAAGCCCTACCACTCGACACTGAGGCGTCTGCTGGCGCAAACGCACGTGACATTTGGGCATGCAGTCTTGATTGACTGCCACTCAATGCCGTCAACAGTGAAATGTCAGACCACAGATACACGGCCCGATTTCATTCTGGGTGATCGCTACGGCACCAGTTGCAACAGCGACCTCACCGACTTTGCGTTTGAAACATTGCGGAGCAAAGGATACAGCGTGAGCCGCAATAAACCGTATGCGGGCGGCTTCATAACGGAGCATTACGGCCGGCCGTCAAGCGGACTGCATGCTCTTCAAATTGAAATCAATCGCGGCCTTTACATGGACGAAGCGACCCATGAGCCGACGGCCCATTTCGGACAATTGTTCCACGATCTGAAAGACTTCGTCCGGGAGTTGACCGCAATGCCGGACGCCGGTCTCGTCGCGGATCCAATCGCGGCCGAATAATCCCTGTATTAAATCGAATTAAAAAAAAGGCCGCACTCGAACGAGGCGGCCGAAGTCTAGGGAGGAAACGCCCAAGGAGGGCGGCACGACAGAAAGCTCTATCGCACCGCAATAAGATCGCACCGCACCGCACAAAATGCAACCCCGGCAGCGGTTGTTTCATGCTCAAAATATGAGCATCAATTCAGGTATTCCGAATTCTTTTTTTGCAAATCAGGTTATAAGACAGCCACCTGCGGTCGTTCTGACCGAAGAGTGACACATCCGACTGGAGGCCATATGTCCATGCCGCTCGCTGCCAGTGCAAACCCGCTGGCTCCATTTCTCGATCGCCTGGCGGACGCTTCCAGCGCTGCAATCATGCCGCACTTCCGTCAAGGCTTCTCGGTCGACAACAAGTTGGAAAGCGGTTTCGACCCAGTCACAATCGCCGACAAGAACGGTGAAACAGCTATGCGGGCTCTGATCAACGAAAATTACCCCGACCACGGCATCCTGGGTGAAGAACATGGACCAGAGAACCTTGATTCTGATCATGTTTGGGTCTTGGACCCGATTGATGGCACACGGGCCTTTATTACCGGTCTTCCAACTTGGGGATCCTTGATCGGCCTCCGGTCAAATGGCAAACCCAGCCTTGGCATGATGGTCCAGCCTTACATTGGCGAGCGCTACAGCGGGGATTGTGAACGCGCCTGGTATCATGGGCCTCTCGGCCAAAAAGATCTGAAAACGCGGGCCTGCACATCGCTCGACAGCGCGACCTTGTTTACGACAACACCCGCGCTTTTTAACGCCAGAGAACGGCCGGTCTTTGATCAATTGGAGGCAGAGGCACAGCTGACACGATACGGAACGGATTGTTACGCTTATTGCATGGTGGCAGCAGGTCACGGCGACGCTGTCATTGAATCCGGGCTACAGGCCTATGACATCGTTGCACTTGTGCCGATCATCGAAGGCGCTGGCGGGGTTGTCACGACCTGGACAGGCGGCTCACCGGCAGATGGCGGTCAGATCGTCGCATCCGGCGATAAACGCCTCCACGACATCTTGCTGACCGAACTGGCGAAAGCTGCCGTGTGACGCCTGTCTCAAAAATTCGGCCAGGTAGTGCGTCACTGACACTCAATCAGCGCCTGCCTGGTCCAACACCAAATCTGCTTCCAATCCTGGCACAAACGCATCGAATGCCGCCCAAACCTGGTCCCGGTATCTGTCGGCTTCCATAAGAAGCTCGTGTTCCGCGCCCGAGATCTCGATATACGATGCATTCTTTGTCCGGGAAACAAACTCTTCAATTGCGGGCGTGGCAACAATTCTGTCACGGCCGGCACCAAGTATAAGGCACGGCAAGCGCATTTCAGGTCCGGCGCGGCGCTGACGCATCGACTTCATGGCCGTGGCGGCTGCGTTCAGCCAACTCATCGTCGGCGATCCGATACCGATTTCCGGGTACTCCTCCAGAACCTTGGAAAACCTGCGATAGCGCTGACGGTCAGTTGTCTGGCGGTTTTCTTCGAATGGGAGCGTAAGCTTCCCGTTTCCACCTGGAACGTAGAGCCGGCCCAAAAAGGTCCAGGCGCAAAATCGAGCAAGGCCAAAACCGAGTGTCTCGGTCAATCGGGAAGTGGACGGGCGGGTCGCCCTGAGTTGAGGTCTTCCAAACAGCCCCAAAGTCAAAATACGGAGCAGCTTTCGCAAACCGGCCGTCAGTTCGCTTTCCCAATCCCTTGGTGCGATCGCCAGTAGCGGCGCCGTAATGACCGCCCGATCCAACATCGTCCGCAGTCGCTGTGAACATGACATCAAAATGAGGCCGCCCGTAGAGTGCGCCAGCGCAAAATGCGGTCCCGGGTAGGTTGCAAGGGAAACGTTCTTCAAGATCGCCAGCAAATCCTGCTGATATCTTTTGAAGTTCGTGACGTGTCCCCGCGCCGGGCTTCGGGTCAAACGCGTCGAACCGCCCTGCCCGCGCCAATCGAAGGCAACAACAGCATATCCTCGCGAACGCAGGTCGGAGACAACTTCATAGTATTTTTCGATAAACTCAGCGCGTCCCTGGAGGATGGTCACAGTGCCCCGACACGACTTGCCCGGCGCAGCAGGCCAATGCGCATAGCGCAGCTTGACCCGGCCATTCATCTCCAAAAACCCGGAAACGGCCCCATCCGGGACCGGATTATCCTTGGTGTCAATCAGGCTCATCTTGATCCGATTCGCTTGTCGCAGCGATCAGTGATAGCCGCCTGAGCTCCAGCTCTCAATATACTTTGAGCCGGCCCCGCAGGACCGGCTCCAAAAGTGACCAGAATTACCACCGGCTGTGCCAGTTGTACCGTGGGCCCAGAGGGCGGCTACGCACGATATCTGCATTGCGGGAATCGACAACGAGTCTGACAGGAAAACCACGCCAGCCACGTGCTTTGATGATGTACATCGGGCCGCGGCGATCAATGATTTTGATCCGATGAAACCCGCGATGGCGCAAGCTGCGGCGAATTTGCCTCGGCCCCAACTCGTATTGATGCCGACCGTGCCGACGATCCCAACCGCGCCCCGGCCCGCCGCGGTAATCGACTGTAATCGTCATGCCGCTAACCACGGGTGCCTTTGCACCGAAACCTGAGACAGGAACAGCCTGCGCTTGCGTTGCTCCACCGGCGGCCAAGAGCAAAACCGCTCCTGCAATCGGGGCAGACGCTTTCGTGGAAATGCGCTTCATGAGTGACATCGACATTGTGTGATCTCCTTGTTCCGCCAGCCCCGTGCTGGCGATACCCGGAGAATGCCGAAGAGCGTTTGAACGGGACCGGAAGGCCCTATTCATCTTCAGTTCATCGCCGATGATTCCGCTTACCCACGACCTCTTGAATTCAAAATTCAGAATTCCCATCTCGATCAGTGCAGGCGCCAAAACGGGTCTGCGCAGCGTTCCAGTCTCGCCGATGATGGGGGACAGGAGATCGCAAAGATCAGAAGTAACAGTTGCTCAAAGAGAGGACAGACTATGCGTCACTTCGACTTTACTCCCCTTCACCGTTCCACAATCGGTTTTGACCGCCTTTTTTCCATGCTGGATGCAGCTGGCAATGAAGCTCCGAGCTATCCGCCGTACAACATCGAGCGGACCGGCGAAAACTCCTACCGGATCACCATGGCTGTTGCAGGCTTCAGCGATGCGGAACTCTCCGTTGAAGCAAAAGAACACGTTCTGACCATCAAGGGTGAAAAAGCAGAAGAAGCTGCTGATCGCGAAATACTATATCGCGGCATCGCATCCCGGACGTTCGAACGCCGCTTCCAGATCGCGGAATACGTCCGCGTTGACGGTGCGAGCCTCGAAAATGGTCTCCTTCACGTCGACCTGGTCCGTGAGCTGCCCGAGGCCATGAAACCCCGCAAGATCGAGATCACATCCGGCGGGACCAAACAGATTGAAAGCACCGCTCACTGACCGGCAGCTTTTCCCCTGAGCTGAAGCGGTGCGGAGGCGCCTGTCAAACAGGCGCCTCTCTTCGTATCTACCGCAGCCTCAAGATATCTCGGACAGCGCGCCCAAGAACGCTGCCACGTCGTCTTCGGTCGTTGCGAAGCTGCACACCATTCGTACGCAAACTTCATCCGCCTGCAGAGCATGGTCCTCAGGCATATCTTTCGCCGGCCATTCGTAAATTTTTGCGCCTTTGGCTTCCAATTGCTCGAACTGCCGACGCTTCAGGATTGGAAACAGCTCATTGGCTTCAACAGGCCAGGCGGTTCTTCCACCAGCGGACCGAATACCTTCGGCAAGTTTTAGTGCCATCGCGTTGGCGTGTGCTGCCGTATCCAGCCAGCTGTCTTCACTGAAATATCCATCAAACTGGGCAGCCACAAACCGGCTCTTGGAAAACAGATGCCCGCCGCGCTTGCGGAAGTACTCAAATCCCTTGGCAGCCTCCAGATCGAAGAAGACGACTGCTTCCGCGCACCAGCACCCATTTTTGGTGGCACCAAAGGAAAGAACATCCACCCCGGATTTCCAGGTCATGTCGGCGGGTGAACATCCAAGCGTTACGAGCGCGTTTGCAAAACGAGCGCCGTCCATGTGCAAGGGGACGGACCGGGAGGCAGCAACCTCCTTGATCGCAGCCATCTCTTCCAGCGTGTAGACTGTTCCGCTTTCGGTCGCCTGGCTGATCGAGACACTTGCGACCTGACCATGATGCACAACGCCATCGGGGAAAGCGGACATGGCCTCGATCAAGCCACTTGCGTCAAATTTGCCATTTTGCCCAGAAACACTGACCAGCTTGCCGCCGCTGGTCATGAACTCCGGACAATTGCACTCATCGACCTGAATGTGCGAGTCGCGGTGGCAGAAAATGGCACCACCCGGTTTGCCGTAAGCCGCGAGCGCGAGCGAGTTTGCAGCCGTCCCTGTTGCCACAAAAAAAACTGCAACTTGCCGTTCAAACAGCTCATTGAACTTGTTGGAGACGCTTTCGGTGAAGGGGTCACTGCCGTAAGCCGGCGCATGACCATTATTATGGCGGGTCAGCGCCGACATCACCGCCGGAGCTGCACCCGCCCAATTGTCACTGGCAAAATTCATGGGGCCGTTAAATCACCACGGCCCCAACCGGGCAACCGCTATTTCCTAGTAGTACATTTCCCGCTTGCGGTACTGGACACCCAGTAGCGCATCGAGCGAAATCAAACCCGGTCCTTTTAAAGTCGGCACCAGAAGCAGGAAGATCCACAGCAGCCGATCATCCGCAATAATCGCGTAAGGATCTCCGTCAAACAGCGCCCCGATTGTCTTGGCATCGGCCCCATGACCCGTGATGTCGACATAAGTCATGACAATTATGAAGACGATCATGCCAAGGCTCGCCGCGCGGGTGAAAAGGCCAACAACAACAAGCACCGGCAGGATGAACTCGCCCCAAGTTCCGAGGAGGACAATCAGTCCATATGGAAAAAAGGCGATCTGGCTGGTGTCATAGCTGACCTGCTCCATCATGGCCGGCAGCATTTGGGCATATGCGCCAGCCGTCGGCGTGAAGATGTTCATGATGTTGCCGCCAATTTTTGTGAGCGCCGAGTTCCAGAAAAACTGGAACAGCACAGCAGCAAAAATAAGCCGGGAGGCAAGACCCAGAAACCAGCCCTCAGTCAGCCGCTCAATTGCGCCGAACACCAACGTGTAAAGCCTTACAAAAAAACCAATAACCATCCGCTTCATAGCCTCTTTTGTTGTTTCTAGCCGGATCCCGCTTAGGCGGGTTCTTTGGTCTGCAAACCGGCAAGAGCCCCATTTGATAGAAAGTTCGACAAACAATCAGCCAGTGTAAAACCGCTGTCTATTTCAAGTGCCGTTTCAGCCGCTTCCCCCAACGTTGCCCCAGAAATAATTGCGCCCCCGAACGTGGCATGGCTTGGTTCCAAAACCCGGACATCGACATCGAATTCTGGCCGGACGATCAGCACAGGCTGAGCAACAGAGAGATCGATCTGCGATTGCTCTCCATCTTTGAACCGATTGACCTTCACGAGATCCCAGATCGGCCACTCTGAAGCCACGATCGTTGCCGCCGGGTGACGCTGAAATCTCACGCCTTCAAGATCTGCGGGCGGGATCGTCGCAAGCGCGGCCGGATCAAAAACTTCACAGTCTTTTGCGTGGTAGGATTGAAGCCAAGCCCATTCCAGGCGCGCCACATCTTCCAGATAAGGATAGGCCTTCAGCGGCGGAAATGCGGCAAGAAAATTTGGAAACGCTTCTCCATACCAGATCAGGACAGGGTTTGACGGCTGATGTTCTGCGACAAACGCACGGGCCAAAGCCGCAAAATATTCGTCACCGAGGAGCGCTTTGATAGACGGATAGGTCTCGCCCAGCGCCTCGCAAAGGCTGACGATGACATTGTTCCTATAAACATTGAAGCGTTTCACGTCCGGCAGCCCATCGGGTCCGACAGCGCCTTCGGGTGTCCCGAGTTCCGGATTGATGAGAGCGTCGCCAAAGTCAGCTGCGGAGAGCCTTGGCAGTGCAAACACTTGTGCCATGTCAGCTGACCGCCTTCAGGTCTGCGTCTTCGGCACGACGCAGGATTTCCTGCGCAGCATCTGCTTCACGAAGCAAAACGGGCCATGCAGGAACATCATTGTCCCATTCAATCAATGTCGGCAGGGCGCCGTGCATTCCAATCACGTCTTTGTAGAGAGCCCAAACAGCATCATCGACGGCTCGGTCATGCGCATCAATCAACAGCGGACGTCCCGCCTCGTCCATATCCGGAGCATGGCCTCCAAGATGTATCTCACCGACATATTGCATGGGAAATTCGGCCAGGTAAACGGCCGGCGATTGTTCCTGGTTAGTACAGGACACGTAGACGTTGTTGACGTCAAGCAGCAGACTACACCCTGTCCGGCGAGTGATCTCCTTAAGGAAATCCAACTCACTGAAGGTGCTCTGAGCATAGGCAATGTAAGTGGACGGGTTCTCCAAAAGCATCTGCCGCCCCATCACATCTTGAACTTCATCGATGTGATCGCACACGCGTATGAGAGTTGCCTGGTCGTATGGAACCGGCAAGAGGTCATTGTAGTAGGTCGTCTCGTGTGTAGACCAGGCCAGGTGTTCAGAGAACAGACCGGGCTCATAGCGTTTGTTCAACTCCGCGAGCCGAGCCAGGTGATCTTTGTTGAGCGGGCTTTCGCCGCCAATGGACAGACCAACCCCGTGAAGCGATAGCGGATAGATGTCGCGAATTGCCGTGAGTTGTTGATGCGGCCGCCCTCCGGCGCCCATGTAGTTTTCAGCGTGAACTTCGAAAAAACCGATGTCCGGGTGGCTTTGAAGAATGTCGTCGACATGCTCCGCTTTCAAACCAGCGCCGGGCCGGTTCGGAACGGCCGCCTGAGTGCCAAAAGCAGAAACGGGTTGTTCGTCGGACCGCATGGCAAGCTCCAGACCTTGAACTACGGTGTGAGGCGGGCGGCGCAAACCGCCAGCCTGAGTTCGTATGATCGCCCGTTAATGGCCGATTCGAATTCTTCCAATTACGCTTCCGGAAGGTCGCGAGACAATTCCGTCAAGGATCCCTTGCGGCCGTCCGGAAGTTCCATGGACACGCATGTGCCTTTCGGAACCAGCGTCCAAGCGTTGCCTTGGTAGTCAACGGTTGAAGAACCGGCACACGTCGTGCCCGGACCGGCTTTACAATCGTTTTGGCCTTTCAGGGAAACACCATAGCATTTCTCTTTGGCTTGAGCATGGGCCGGTGTCGAAGTGGTCGCCGAAAGACCTGCAATTGCAGTGGCAACGGCGCCAGCAACAACTGCTGCAGACATAGCCTTGTTTTTCATATCAAACTCCTCTGGTCAAAAAATCAGCGCAGCAACCACGATGCCGGATAAGTGCTGCTACACCCGTTACATGGCCGGATTGGCGTTCAATGGGAAATCAAACGCCTGTGACACTGCTGCGAGCTGTCACCTACCTTAGACTATTAAACGAAAGATTCTTACTCAAACCCAACTCAACGCGACGTTTCCGGACGATTGGCACTTTACGTACGAAACAATTATAATAGCGACAAAGAAACACACTTGCTCCTTGCAATGAAATCTGTCATGTTCCGCCCGCTTGGAATAGGACAGGCATACTGTCCTTTTGAGGTAAGGGAAACACCACCGGACCGCCGGTCGTGATAAATGTAAGATCCAAGCAGCCGCTTGCTCGGTCCGGGGAGGGCCTCCAGCAAGATGAGGCAATTGTGTTTCAACAGCGCTAACTGGCGCTGCGGCAATGCGACGGTTTGCCAGAACAAGCCGCTGCAGTAAGTACATCGACAGAGCCGGGGCAAAAGCCAGGGTTCACCGAGCCGCACTCTTGATGGAATGCGACCCGAACGGAACCCGACGCTCCAAACCACGGCTAACACTGGGGTAACAGTGAGGGCGCACATGACGAAGACAGAGCTGACGACCAGCACAGCCATGCAAGCAGGCCAGACGGAGACAAACACCGTGACAGCCACAACACTTGCCGATCGACTGGGCACGGCCGCCGACAAAGGGCTCTACAATCCGTCGCGAGAACACGATGCCTGCGGTGTTGGTTTTGTTGCGCACATGAAGGGCGCAAAATCCCACAAGATCGTTGCAGACGGACTGCAGGTTCTGGAGAACCTCACACACCGCGGCGCAGTTGGTGCAGATCCGCTCATGGGCGACGGCGCCGGAATGCTGGTTCAAATCCCGCACGGTTTTTTCGACGCCGAGATGTCTGCCGCTGGCACACCGCTTCCGGAATTCGGCGGCTATGGCGTAGGCTTTGTATTCTTGCCACAGGACGATGTCCTGCGTGCCAAGTGCGAAGAAATCGTAGAGCGGGTCATCAAAGCCGAAGGGCAAGAGTTGATTGGCTGGCGCGATGTGCCGGTCGACAACGCGTCCCTTTCCAAAGCTCCAGACATTGCAGCCACTGAGCCGGTATCGCGTCAGGTCTTCATCAAACGCTCGAATGGCGACGATCAGGATGCGTTCGAGCGCCGGCTTTATGTTCTGCGCAAAGTGATCTCCAATACCGTTCGCGCGGAAACAGATGCGGTCACGAAAGGCTTCTACATCGTCTCGCTGTCGAGCCAGACCATTGTCTACAAGGGCATGTTCCTCGCCTATCAGCTTGGCGCTTACTACAGCGACCTGAAGGATGAGCGGTTCACCTCTGCTCTCGCGCTGGTTCACCAGCGTTTCTCGACCAATACGTTCCCGTCCTGGGACCTCTCCCACCCCTACCGGATGGTCGCCCATAACGGCGAAATCAACACGCTCCGCGGCAACGTCAATTGGATGGCTGCCCGCCAGGCATCGGTTTCATCCGCGCTGTTGGGAGACGACATTTCGAAGCTCTGGCCGATTTCCTATGAAGGCCAATCAGACACAGCCTGTTTCGACAATGCGCTCGAATTCCTGGTGATGGGCGGTTACTCGCTCGCCCATGCTGCAATGATGCTGATCCCGGAGGCTTGGGCCGGCAACCCGCTGATGGATGACAATCGCCGTGCCTTTTACGAGTACCACGCTGCATTGATGGAGCCGTGGGACGGCCCGGCTGCTGTTGCCTTCACCGATGGCCGCCAGATCGGTGCGACGCTTGACCGGAACGGTCTGCGCCCGGCCCGCTACATCGTGACTGAAGACGACTTCGTCATCATGTCTTCCGAAGTTGGCGTTCTGCCGGTTGAAGAAGAAAAGATCGTCCAGAAATGGCGCCTGCAACCGGGCAAGATGCTGCTTATCGACCTGGAAGAAGGTCGGATCGTCTCTGACGACGAAATCAAGCGCCAGCTGTCCACGGCCAACCCATATAAAGACTGGCTGCACAAGACACAGATCGTTCTGGAAGATCTGCCGGGCGTCCGCCAGATGGCCCCGGTCGCAGGCGAAAGCCTGCTCGACCGTCAGCAGGCCTTTGGCTACACCCAGGAAGACATCAAGCTTTTGATGACCCCGATGGCAACAGTCGGTCAAGAAGCTATTGGCTCCATGGGCACCGACACGCCAATCTCGGCGTTGTCGGACAAATCTAAGCTGCTTTATACCTACTTCAAACAGAACTTCGCTCAAGTCACCAACCCGCCGATCGACCCGATCCGTGAGGAGCTGGTGATGAGCCTGGTCTCATTCATCGGGCCGCGCCCGAACTTGTTTGACCTGAAAGGTTTGTCGACATCCAAACGCCTGGAAGTCCGTCAGCCAATTCTGACCAACGAAGATCTGGAAAAAATCCGGGTGATCGGCGACATCGCCGACAATCAGTTCTCGGCCAAAACCCTGGACATCACCTACAACGCCGATAAAGGCGCTGAAGGAATGGAAGGCGCATTGGCCGAACTCTGCGAGCGCGCCGAAAAAGCGGTGCTTGACGGATACAACATCATCATTCTGTCGGATCGCATGATTAACCGATCGCGGATTGCGATCCCGGCCCTCTTGGCGACAGCTGCGGTCCATCACCACCTGATCCGCAAGGGCCTTCGCACATCTGTCGGCTTGGTGGTTGAAACCGGTGAAGCCCGTGAAGTGCACCATTTCTGTGTTCTTGCCGGTTTTGGTGCCGAAGCCATCAACCCGTATCTTGCCTTCGAAACCCTTCTTTCCATGCACATGGAGATGGACTTCCCGGAAGAAGTTGATCAGTACGAAGTCGTCGAGCGCTACATCAAGTCGATCGACAAGGGCATCTTGAAGGTCATGTCCAAGATGGGCATCTCGACCTACCAGTCCTACTGCGGTGCCCAGATTTTTGACGCCGTTGGTTTGTCTTCTGAATTCGTCGAGAAGTACTTCTTCGGCACAGCGACCATGATCGAAGGCATTGGCCTGAGTGCAGTTGCCCAGGAAACCGTTCAGCGCCATTCCGAGGCATTCGGCGATGTGGCAATTCTGCGCCGGTCGCTGGATGTTGGCGGCGAATACGCTTACCGGATCCGCGGCGAAAACCACATGTGGACGCCAGATTCCATTGCAAACCTGCAACATGCTGTCCGCTCCAAGCTACCGGACATGTACCGGACGTTCGCAAAAGAAGTGAATCAGGAAAGCGGACGCTTCGCGATCCGTGGCCATTTCCGCATCAAAAATGCAGAGGAAATCGGCCGCTCCGAAATCGACATCTCCAAGGTTGAGCCCGCTGAGAACATCGTCAAGCGGTTCGTCACCGGCGCAATGTCGTTCGGGTCGATTTCGAAAGAAGCCCATTCCAGCCTTGCCGTCGCCATGAACAAGATTGGCGGCAAGTCCAACACCGGTGAAGGTGGCGAAGAGCCAGAACGTTTCAATCCGCTCCCCGATGGCACCATGAACCCGCAACGGTCGGCCATCAAACAGGTCGCCTCGGGACGTTTCGGCGTGACAACCGAATATCTGGTCAACTCCGACATGATCCAGATTAAGGTTGCTCAGGGTGCAAAGCCTGGCGAAGGCGGTCAGTTGCCGGGCCACAAGGTGGATGCGGTGATCGCAAAAGTCCGTCATTCGACCCCGGGCGTTGGCCTTATCTCGCCTCCCCCGCACCATGACATCTATTCCATCGAAGATTTGGCACAGCTGATCTACGACCTGAAAAACGTAAATCCGGTCGCGGACATCTCGGTGAAGCTAGTCTCCGAGGTCGGCGTCGGGACCGTGGCCGCAGGCGTTGCCAAGGCACGGGCAGACCACATCACCATTTCAGGCTTTGACGGCGGCACCGGTGCATCACCGCTGACCTCGCTCAAGCATGCCGGCTCTCCGTGGGAGATTGGCCTTGCAGAGACCCAGCAGACCCTCGTTCTGAACGGCTTGCGCTCACGTGTTGCCTTGCAGGTTGACGGTGGGCTTCGCACGGGCCGTGACGTGATCATCGGCGCTCTTCTGGGCGCGGATGAGTTCGGCTTCTCGACCGCACCTCTGATCGCGGCCGGCTGTCTGATGATGCGCAAATGCCATTTGAACACCTGCCCGGTTGGGATTGCGACGCAGGATCCGGTTCTGCGCAAGCGCTTCAAGGGCACTCCGGAGCACGTCATCAACTACTTCTTCTTCGTTGCCGAAGAAGTCCGTGAACTAATGGCATCCCTCGGCGTTGAAAAACTCGATGACCTCATTGGCCGCTCCGACTTCCTCGACAAGGAAGCCGCGCTCAATCATTGGAAAGCCAACGGCCTTGATTTCTCCCGGATCTTCTTCCAGCCGGACGCAAAGCCGGAAGAAACCCGCTGGACTGAGCGCCAAGAGCACCCGATCATCGACATACTCGACCGCCGCTTGATTGCAGCTGCCCAAAACACGCTGGACACCAAGGAACCGTCGACGATCGAAGAGACCATTTGTTCGGTGGACCGGTCGGTTGGCGCTATGCTGTCTGGCGAGATTGCCAAGCGCTACGGCAACAAAGGCCTCAAAAAACCGGACACGCTGACAGTCAAGCTCAAGGGTACAGCGGGTCAGGCGTTTGGCGCATTTGTTGCCAAAGGTGTCACAATGGACCTGGAAGGCGATGCCAACGACTATGTCGGCAAAGGTCTGTCCGGCGGCAAAATCATTGTCCGCCCACCGGAAAACACCCGGATCGTTGCCGAAGACTCCATCATTGTCGGCAACACCGTGCTTTACGGTGCAACTGAGGGCGAATGCTACTTTCGCGGCGTTGCAGGTGAGCGGTTCGCAGTCCGCAACTCCGGTGCGGTCGCCGTTGTCGAAGGCGTCGGCGATCACGGCTGTGAATATATGACTGGCGGCGTTGTCGTGGTGATTGGTCAGACAGGACGTAACTTCGCAGCTGGCATGTCCGGCGGCATCGCCTACGTTCTCGATGAGGATGGAACCTTCGGATCCCGTTGTAACCTGGCAATGGTGGAACTTGAGCCAGTCACCGAAGAAGACGATTTGCTTGAGAAGCTGCATCACCATGGCGGTGACATTGAGCACAAAGGCCGTGTAGACCTGTCCTGCGACATGACACGTCATGATGATGAGCGCCTGCGGCAGATGCTGACCAAGCACAAGGAGCTGACCGGCTCAACCAAGGCAGCAGCGATCCTGGACGATTGGGCCACTTACCGGCCGAAATTCGTGAAGGTCATGCCGGTCGAGTACCGCCGTGCATTGCGGGAAATGGAAGAGCAACGCCTCGGCATGGTCGCGGCGGAGTAACCGGCACATTGAACAAAATGGCTCTCGGCCGCCGATAGCGGCCGATTGCAGCCACCTTGAGGACGCACAAATTTGAGGAGGTCGCCTTGGGCAAGGTAACCGGTTTTTTGGAAATCGATCGTCAGGAACAGAAGTACCAACCAGCTTCTGACCGCATTCGCCATTTCCGCGAATTTACGATCCCGCTCAACGATCAGGAAGTCGCCAACCAGGCGGCACGTTGTATGGACTGCGGCATCCCGTTCTGCCATGGACCAAGCGGGTGTCCGGTCAACAACCAGATCCCGGACTGGAATGATCTGGTCTTTCAAGGCGACTGGGACATCGCGCTGCGCAACCTGCATTCGACCAACAACTTCCCGGAGTTCACCGGACGTATCTGCCCGGCCCCGTGCGAAGAAGCCTGCACGCTGAACCTTGAAGACATTCCGGTCAACATCAAGAGCATCGAGCAGGCGATTGCCGACAAGGGCTGGGAAGAAGGCTGGATTGCCCCGGAACCGTCCGCCACGAAGACAGGCAAAGCCGTTGCCATCATCGGTTCAGGCCCCGCAGGCATGGCCGCGGCCCAGCAACTCGCCCGGGCCGGCCATACGGTCCACGTCTATGAACGGGAGCCAAAGGCCGGCGGTCTGCTGCGCTACGGCATTCCGGACTTCAAGATGGAAAAGCACTTCATCGACCGCCGCATCAAACAGATGGAGGGCGAGGGTGTCACCTTCCACTACAACGTCGATGTCGGCGTCACCGTCAGCATGGACGAGCTCACCGAACGCCACGATGCTGTAATCCTGTGCGCCGGTGCTGAACGTCCGCGCGATCCTGGCGTTGAAGGCATGGACCTTCAGGGCTGCCATTGGGCAATGGACTACCTGGTTCAACAGAACCGCCGCGTTGGCGGCGAACCGGAAGGCGACGAAGCCCCGATCTGGGCCGGCGGCAAGCATGTTGTCGTCATTGGCGGCGGCGATACCGCATCCGACTGTGTTGGAACTGCATTCCGTCAGGGTGCGCTTTCAGTCACGCAGCTCGACATTCGGCCGATCCCGCCTCTGAAAGAAGACAAGCTGACAATCTGGCCTTACTGGCCAACCAAGTTCCGCACATCCTCTTCTCAGGCGGAAGGGGCAGAGCGCGAGTTTTCTGCTGCAACGCTCGGTCTGGTCGCAGATGAAGATGGTGTCGTAACCGGTGTGAAATGCGCCCGTGTTGACGAGAAGCGCAAGCCGATTGAAGGCACGGAATTCATCCTGCGTGCCGATCTGGTCTTTGCAGCGATCGGTTTTTCCGGACCACGCCTGGACACCTACATCGCACAGGCCGGTGAGAAACTCGAACTGGATGGCCGCACCAACGTCAAGGCCAACACTGACGACTATAAAACATCGATCGACAAGGTGTTTGCTGCGGGAGATGTTCGCAAAGGGCAGTCGCTGGTCGTCTGGGCAATCCGTGAGGGCCGCCAGGCAGCGCGCGCGGTAGACGAGTACTTGACCGGGTCAAGCGACCTGCCGCGCTGATCGAAACACGTCAGAGACGACATGCAAAAGCCGCCGGATGTCCGGCGGCTTTTTTGTTATGTTGAAATGTACATCTGACCCGGAACAGAAACTCATGTGTCTCCGGCTTCCGCCTCTACCATGGAGGACACGCTGTCGTTCCCGATCATGCGCGGATCATCAACACGCCCGGACACCGGCGCAAGCGGCTCGCCTTCAACGAAGAACCGGTAGGCCGTGCTGCTGGTGTCAATTTCGGCATCGTCCTCGCCGCCAAGCAAAAAACCTTCAGGTGATGTTGTCCGGCCCGTCAAGACGATGAAATTGGGGTCATCCTCGACACCTTCGAACGCCAGTCCACCATAGCCGCCAAGAAGACGAGACAACTCGCGTTCGACAAAAAACGCAACTTTTCGGTACCCGGCCCAGGTGAATGCGATCCGGTCATTGGTCCGAAGGCGGGTGTTCTTACCGTCCACATTGGGACCAAAGGATGTGTAGGCGCCATCCTCTGAGAGGAAGATATCCCACAAATCAACATATCGGACACGCCGCTCTTCCGCTGCCCCGGCAAAGATAGAGTTCAGTTGGGTGAAATCGCCATTGAGAAGTTCGTCATTGGTGGGTGGCAACCCGACCCAGACAATTGGCAGCTTTTCCTGCCGAACACTGCGAACCAGCGCCATGACCTTCTTGCGATAGGATTCAAGCCATTCGGCCGTCATATATTCGATCGGTGGCTCGCCCGGAAATTCTTCGTTCCGGTCGCGCCAGCCCATCATCACAACAACAGCTTTGACATCCGCGCCCCGAATACGGGAGAGCGTACGTGTGGCCCAGTCCGGCGGCTCTGCACCTGCAAAACCCTTCCGGTCTTCGGTGATTTCCTCAACCTTGATTTTTGGTTGTTGCGCCAGCGTAAATCGCAGACCGTCGGCCACACCCCGTGCCATCCGGTCTCCGACCACAAGGATCAGACCGGCGTCGGGGTCTTTTTCCACTTCCTCAAAACGCGGCGGGAGGCCGGCAGGCCGAACCACTTTTGGAGCCTGCTGAACTGGAGCTTGCCGTTTTTTCTCACGGCCACCACCAAACAAACGCTGAATTGGGGCGAACGGGTTGAAGCCCCGAAATCCATTATTCTGAGCAAGCACTATCGGCTCTTCAGCCATGGCCTCTCTTTGAAACCAGCCAGTTGGCCCAGCCGGACAAACAAGAAGTGCCAGGGCAAGTGCGAACGGCAACGCATATGGCCGAGCCATCTGCGTCAAACGTCGAAGTGAAGATTTGAAAGCCACTGTTCGCGTCCCGACACCGATCCGTGTTCGGGCCAGTTTAGCGGCCTGTTTTCAGGTGCGCCAGCAAAACAACTGACGGATGCCCATCCGGCACCATGCCCTTTGATCGCTGATAGGCCCGGATACCCCGGCGTGTGGCCGGACCGACTTTGCCGTCGGCAGCCCCAACAGAAAAGCCCTTCTGGTTTAAAAGCGCCTGCAACTCGGTCGTTTCAGACCGTGTTAGTGGCAGATGTTCCTTCGACCAGTTTCCGGCGAGAGGTCCACCACCGATAATACGATCCGCCAGATGGCCAACTGCCAGGGCATAAGCCGTTGCATTGTTGTACCGCTTGATCACATAAAAATTGCGCAGCATCAGAAAGGCGGGGCCGGAGGCGCCGGCAGGCAAGACAAGGATGCCCTTGTCGGATGGACGCGGGAACCCGCGGCCATTAACCCGGCGGATGCCATAACGCTGCCATTCACCAAGTGTGAGTGTCTTCTCACCATCGGCAAGATTGTAGTCAAAACCGTTCGGGAGCTGGACTTCATAGCCCCACGTTTTGCCCGTCTGCCAACCATGGCGTTTCAAATAGTAGGCGGTGGACGCTAGAGCATCTGGAATGGAGGTCCAGATATCCCGCTTTCCATCACCGTTGTAATCCGCCGAATAGGCTTTCCAGCTGGACGGCATGAATTGGGTATGCCCCATTGCTCCTGCCCAGGAGCCTTCCATCTCAGAGAATTTCACATGCCCGGCCTGAACAATCGCAAGTGCCGTTACGAGTTCTTTGCGCCAGAAGTCTGTCCGCCTCGGCGCGGCATAAGCCAGTGTCGCGAGCGCCTGAATAACGTTGTGACGGCCCATGAAGCCGCCGTAGTTGGTTTCCATGCCCCAAATGGCGAGCACGGCCTCACGGTCGACACCGTAGCGGGCTTCGATTTGGCGCAGGACACCATCGTACTCGGTCAGAAGCTCACGGCCCTTTTCGACACGGGTATCGGAAACTGCGCTATCGAGGTATTCCCAAATCGGCTTTACGAACTCCGACTGCTTGCTCATCAGGCGGATCGTATCGTTGTCGGGCTGCATGCCCGTGAAGACCGCATTGTAGGTCTGTGCGGTGATGCCAGCAGACCGGGCTGTCGGCCAGAAATCCTTGATAAATCGGGTAAAACCGGGATCCGACGCCCCGCCGCTCGTAGCGAAGGCGGTACTGGCGCTCAGACTGCCAACCGCAATAACAAGCGCTCGTAGGCTGTTGCGCAGCACTGGTTTGAAGGAAAAAACCGAAGGCATTCCGCCGATCACACGTGTCGTTTGCCGAAAAATATCCCGCATACGGGCCTCCTAATGCCCTAACCGTAGTGTCGCCCCGCCTCGTCCAAATGATCTGTTTTTGGTTACTGTGTAGTTAATGCCGGAAACGAAGGCCGGCTTCAATGGCGTTTTCGGTGTAATCACCACCGTCTTGGGAACTCTCAAAGCGGCGATGAATGTAATTTGCAGTGAGCGCAACGTTTTGCGTCAACGCGTATGTCATTCCACCAAAACCGGTCAGCGTGTTTTCCTCGATCGAAACGCCTTCATATGTCCGATAGCTGTAACCAAGCCCAGCCTCGCCTACCCAGCGGTCGCTGAAGGCGTGCGCAAGCCGAAGATCTCCAGAGTAAATAATGGAGCCGCTGGCATTGTCGATATCCGTCGCATCAAAACTCGTTCCAACACCAGCTGTGACCGTTGTCAGGCGGCTGGGCGACCAGACCAGAGATCCGTCAATCACAAGTCCCGACAGATTTTTCAAACGGCTGTCTTCAATGTCTTCCAAACGCCAACCGGCGCTGACTTCGCCGACAAGTTTCGGGCCGGCCGCAATGGCAAGACCGCCACGAAGCTCATACCCGTCTGCATCCCGGATTTCGCAGATACTGTCGCTGCAGGTTTGATCGAACCGGCGGAAAAGGAGCGAGCCTTGAGCAAACGGTGACAACAAGCCTCCGGCGTTGCTGCCGAGCCTCAAACTCGCGGAATAGACTGTGTTGTCCCGCCCGCTCTCGATGGTGCTATCTGAATCATAGACCCTGCGATCTGCGCCAACGGCTGCAGTCGCAGCAAGAAGACCGACATTGCGCGTGACACCAAGATCGATATTGCCTTCATGAATGAAGGTGTCATTCCCGAGAGACTCGGCGCTCCCATCTTCTTCCCGGCTAATGCCGTAGCTGATGTCCGCATCAACCCGTGTTGCCTCGGTAATATCTAGACGCAGGCCCGCAGCGGCCGACCCGAAAATGTCATCGTCATCCGGATTTCCAGGATAACCGATGTAACTGCCGCGCAGGGAAGCATCAAACTGGTGCCGGACCCAATCCGAAGTCAGAGAAATGTCCGGGGCGATTCTGTAAAGACTGCCCGCACCACCAGTTGCTGATCTTGAGGTGTTGTCGGTATAGCCAGCGGTGAGGGTCAATTGCGGTGTCAAAATGAACGAGCCGAGGCGAATCCCGTCCGGCGCATCGAACGTGGTGTCACCTCCAAAGACAGTATCGTCGATTCCGCCCTGAGCGAGAGGGACGGCACGCGTTACGGCAGTTATCCTGTCGGAGAATGGCCGCACCGGCTGGACACGTCCGGCTGCACCGAGTCCCGTTGATCCATCCTCTTCTTCCGCAATATTAACGGAAGGGCGTAGGGCAAAAACGTTTGATTGTGTCGGGTTCACACCTGCCGGTGTTTCTGCTTCTTCCCGGCCATCAACATCTGCAGCATTGACACGTCCAGGATCATCCGAACCACGCAGACCCGGCACCGCCGTCTGAGCGAACGACGGTTCCGCAAGCGCCAGGCTAAGCGCGAAACAGATGATGCATGTTAAAAAACGGGTCATTCACAGCCAGAAAGCGGTCAGATTATACCCGCCCAACCTGACGAATGATGGTTAATGCTTCGTTTCCATATTGCAAAATGCCAACGCTGATTAACCATAGCTGCTGGATATGGACATAAAATAAACAGGTTCTTGAACGAAAGCCTGCTGTGGCCTAATTCTAGCGCCGAAAAGCAAGAAAGACCGCGATCCATGACCAGCCCAGCTCAAGACCCCAACACTTCGGAAAGCTCAGAGCTGCACATGGAGTATATCGTTTCCGCTGAGCGGGCCCTAGAAACCGAAATGGCAGGGCTGAGCGCATTGCGGGTGGCTCTGAAAGATGGGCTTGCGGCGCCTTTCCAGAAAGCCTGCAGCCTGATCCAAGGCATTTCCGGGCGTGTCATTGTCTCGGGCATCGGCAAGAGCGGCCATATTGGGACCAAGATCGCGGCAAGCCTTGCCTCAACAGGAACGCCTGCGTTCTTCGTCCATGCCACGGAGGCAAGTCACGGCGATCTCGGGATGATTACCCAAGATGATGTTGTCCTTGCATTGTCCTGGTCCGGTGAAACACAGGAACTTGCCAGCCTTGTGGCCTACACACGGCGCTTTAAAGTTCCATTGGTTGCCATCACATCACGGCAGGACAGCACGCTCGGCCAAGCCGCGGACATTATTCTAAAGCTGCCAAGTGTGGCTGAAGCCTGCCCGCACGGGCTGGCACCAACAACATCTGCTCTGGTACAGCTTGCCCTCGGCGATGCTTTGACGGTGGCGCTTCTCGAGGGGCGCGGGTTTACCGTTCAGGACTATAAGGTCTTTCACCCTGGTGGCCGCCTTGGCGCCAGCCTCAAGACGGCAAAAGACATCATGCATCTTGGTGAGTCGCTACCACTTGTCCCGGCAGCTACACCCATGACCGACGGTATTGTTGTCATGTCACAAAAAGGCTTTGGCGTTCTGGGTGTCGTAGACGAGTTGAACCAGTTGATGGGTATCATCACCGATGGTGATTTGCGCCGCCATGTGACATCCAACCTTCTGGAAAAAACGGCTGGTGACATCATGACACGCGGGCCGAAGACTGTGCATCCAGGGACACTTTCCGCCTCAATCCTGGAACTCCTGAACAGTTCCTCGATCACGACTGTCTTTGTCGTAGAAGACGGCCGACCGGTTGGAATTGTTCACATGCATGACCTTCTTCGAGCTGGTGCCGCTTAGACGAAAGCTTTGCGTTCACAAGTAGGTCACGGATTCTGACATTTTCTCAGCGCTGCGAAATTTTAGTGGCAGCATTAGCATTTGATTAGCCATAGCGAGCCTACACTGCTCCCAAGTTTGACTGGGCCTTTCGCCCGAGACCTTGGTGTGTTTCGTATGGATCTCGCGACCCTACTTGGAATTATCGGTGCGTTTGCCATCGTTATTACCGCTATTTTTCTTGGCGGCAGTTTCGGCCAATTCGTCGATGTTCCATCTATGCTGATCGTTATCGGTGGCGGCCTTGCCGCGACCCTTATCCGATTTCAGGTTTCCGATATCGCAGCGGCGTTCACGACCGCCTTCAAGGTTGCGTTGTCCGGGAAAAGCGCAAGCCCGCGCGACCTCATCTCTGAAATTACCAACCTCGGTGAAATAGTTCGCAAGTCCGGTCCGCTCGGTCTTGAGAACGTCGACGTTTCAGATCCTGTCCTTGCAAAGGGCGTGCAATACATCGCCGACGGATACGAATTGGAATTCATCAAGGAAGCCATGGAGCGCGAACGCGACCTTCAATTAAGCCGTTTGTCGGAGGGCAAACGTGTGATGAAAGCCCTTGGGGATTCGGCACCGGCCTTCGGCATGATCGGTACGCTGGTCGGTCTCGTCCAAATGCTTGCGAACATGGACGATCCGGCCGCGATCGGCCCGTCCATGGCGGTTGCTCTTTTGACAACGCTCTATGGCGCATTGATTTCCAACATCTTGTGCCTGCCGATGGTCGACAAGCTGGATGCAAAGTTTGATGTCGATGAATTGAACCAAACCCTGATCATCGATGGTGTTTGCCAAATCCGAGAATCCAAGAGCCCTGCCCTGATCAAGGAAATGCTGGTCGCATATCTGCCGGAAAAAGCCCGGGCTGATCTGGCAGAAGCTGCTTAAGTTGGCTTAGGGGCGAGTAACGCGTTATGGCAAGAAAGAAACCACAAGGGGGAGGCGGCGCACCGGATTGGCTGGTGACGTTCGCCGATTTGATGTCACTCCTCGTGTGTTTCTTCGTTCTGATCATCTCGTTTTCCATTCAAGATAAAGAAAAACTTCAGGTCGTCGCCGGTTCGATGCGCGAAGCGTTTGGCGTGAAAGAAAACTCTCGCCGTACCGGGATCATCGAAGTCGAAGGCATCCCGATCCGGGACTATATGAAAGATATCAGCCAGGTCGAGCAGGAACTGGACTCAGACTTTGCACAAGAGCGCCACGAAAAGCGCCGCAAACAAGGCCCGGAAGCCAACACGCACGACACGATGGAAGCGGAAATCGAAAAACCACGTCAGTTCGCAACCGCCGCGGCCTCCCTTCGGCAAGCCTGGCAGGAAATGCCGGAAATCACGGAAGTTTCGACCAACATCATTTTGGAAGAGACCGAGGAAGGCCTGAACATCATGCTGGTTGATCAGGATGGCCGGTCCATGTTCCGTGAAGGGTCGAAATATCCTTACGAGACCACACGCCGGCTGATCGCGAAGATGGCACCGGTGCTTGCGCGAATGCCCAACCGGATCGAGATCACCGGTCACACAACTGCGGGTGCAGCAACGGTAGACCCCAGTTACACTGGATGGGACCTGTCGACGGAGCGTGCCAATGTCGCCCGCCAGATTCTCTCAGAGTATGGTGTGCCGGACGGACAATTCTATTCGGTGGTTGGAAAGTCGGACACAGAACCTTTGTTCCCGAACGATCCTTATCTTGCTGCCAACCGGCGGGTTGGCATCCTATTGATGGCCGAAGAACCACCGATCCCGCCAGGTCACAAGCTCTGAGCCAGTGTTGCGATCTACGACGGGGCTAAGACGTGCTCTCCCCGTTAACATCGGACACAACCAACCGAGCGCCGTCGACACCATCGACACGCACTTTTGTGCCTGCTGGCAAATCTGGGCCTGAAATCCGCCAAATCGTATCATCAATTGACAGCTTGCCGGCGCCTTCGCTTAACGGCGTCGTGAGGGTGAATTCACGTCCAATGTACCGGCTGCCGCGCTTGTTCAACCCTGGATCCCCGGTCTCCGAAGCCGCTTTCAGCATCAGCTTACGACCAATCAGCAAGCTGACAATTGAGAGGACAACAAAGAGGCCGACATGAACTTGCCAGCTGAAATCGAAGAGAAGCGCAACAATCCCGACCACAATGGCAGATAGTCCAAACCATAGGAAGACCGTGCCAGGAGCCAGGATTTCCAGTCCCAGAAGGATCAACCCCAGGACGACCCAGCTCCATGAGCCGAGCGCCTGTATGATGCTCTCTGTGAGACTCATTGCTGTTCTCCGGGCGATGTACGTGTAACCGGCACCCCAGATGATGACCGTTGAGGTTTATCGCCATCACCAAAAGCTTCCTTCGCGATCTCGCCGATACCGCTCAACGAGCCAAGCAAGGAGGTTGCTTCCATCGGCAAAATCAGGGTCTTTTGGTTGCGGGACGTAGCCAGCGCCGTAAAGGCTTCAACGTATTTATTGGCAACGAAGTAGTTGATCGCCTGCACATCACCATTGGCGATGGCCTCACTGACCATTTGCGTTGCTTTGGCCTCGGCTTCCGCCTCACGCTCTCTGGCTTCCGCGTCCCGGAACGCTGATTCTCTGCGCCCTTCTGCCTCAAGGATGAGCGATTGCTTCTCGCCTTCTGCCTTTAAGATTTCGGACTGACGTTTGCCTTCCGCTTCAAGGATCGATGCCCGTTTTTCCCGCTCGGCCTTCATCTGCCGGCCCATAGCATCAACAAGATCACGCGGCGGATTGATGTCCTTGATCTCAATCCTGGTGATCTTGATACCCCACGGCTCTGCGGCGGCGTCCACAACCCTCAGGATTTGGGCATTGATTTCGTCGCGGTTGGACAAAAGACTATCAAGATCCATGGATCCCATGACCGACCTGATATTTGTCATTGTCAAATTGAGGATCGCGTTCTGTAGACCCAGAACTTCATAGGCTGCCCGGGCGGCATCAAGCACCTGATAAAACGTGACACCATCGGCCGTCACGGTCGCGTTGTCCCGGGTAATCACCTCTTGCGAGGGAACATCCAGGACCTGCTCCATCATGTTCAGCTTGTGACCGATCCGGTCGATGAACGGGATGATGAAGTTCAGTCCTGGGGTCAGTGTCTTACGGTACCGCCCAAAACGCTCAATCGTGTAATTGTATCCTTGCGGGACTGTTTTGACCCCGGCAAAGAACACAAGGATGACCAGCAAAAGTACGCCGATCAAAACAATATCAAATCCGGCAATAGGCATTTCAGCCTCCTAAAATCATTATCTGACAACACACTACGACGTGAGGTCGGGTTGTTCCAGACGAAACACCCAGCGTCAACGTGGTGTGACTGTTTTCAAAATGATATTAGGCGCTTGAGCCTGGCTGGATTATGACGGCCTCAACACACCGGGCATTGCTGTTCGCAACGCCCGATGAACTTCAACTTCCAATTCAGATCAAATCCAACCGCCGAGCTCGCGGCGAACGATCGTGTTCAGAACATCCATTCCCAGATCGCTGTCGTTGAGGCATGGGATATGGGTGAAGTTTTCGCCGCCGGCCTCTTCAAAGATCTCGCCAGCCTCGCCAGCGATTTCTTCGAGCGTTTCAAGGCAATCCGACACGAACCCAGGGTTCATGACCGCAATGTTCTTCATGCCGTTTTTGGCAAGGTGTTCTACGGTCTTGTCGGTGTAGGGTTGAAGCCACTCTTCAGGCCCAAAACGGGACTGGAACGTGGTACGCAATTTCGTTTCGTCCATGCCCAGCACCTCACGCATCAAGCGCGTCGTTTTCATACAGTGGCAATGGTAAGGATCGCCGCGCTTGAAATAGGACTGCGGGATACCGTGGTAGGACGTAAGGATCGTTTCCGGCTCAAAATCCAGGCTTTCCAGATGTCTCTCGACCGATTTCGCCAGGGCGTTCACGTAGATCGGATCATCATGATAGGGCGGCACAGTCCGGATTGCCGGCTGCCAGCGCATGTCGATCAGGGTTTTGCAGACTACGTCATTCACAGTGGCCGTGGTTGTGGCCGAATACTGCGGGTAAAGCGGAAACACGAGAATTCTGTCGCAGCCGGCATCCTTCAGCGCTTTCAGCTTATCGGGGATTGACGGCTGGCCATAGCGCATCGCCCAGTCCACTTTCAGCCAGCCATTGGCATCGCCCAGCATTTCAGTGAGCTTGTCCGACTGACTGCGGGTAATGGTGCGCAGGGGCGACTCATTCTTCTCGTGGTTCCAGATTTCTTCATAGGCCTTGCCGGATTTCCCCGGGCGGGTCATCAGAACAATGCCATAGAGGATCGGATACCAAATCGCCTTAGGCCATTCGATCACGCGTTTGTCCGACAAGAACTCGCGAAGATACCGGCGCATTGGCCAGTAGTCTGTCGCATCCGGCGTGCCGAGATTGACAAGAAGGACGCCGACCTTTCCGGCTTTCACATCCGGGTGTCCCTCAGGCAGGCGGACTTTTTGAAACTCAGCCGCGTGATCGAGGATGGGAGCTGTCGGTTGAACGTTCATCTGCTTTCATTACCCTTACGCTTTGCGTCACTTTCGCCCATACATAGGACAACGACTGCGGAAGGCCAATGCGGCATCACCGGCGCAGATGATCTTTTCTTATCAGACACCGACCAGGCGACTGGAAGGCTTAGCCGTAGTCGCGTTCGTCAGCGATGACTTTCCCGTCGTTCGGCAGCGTCCCGAGAGACACAAGTTCTACATCTCCCTTCAAACGGGTTACATCCCGCAAGGTATCTGCAACACGCTCAGCAAGCCCGTTGCCCGTGACCTCCGTCTCGACAGATAACTTCATGGCATCACTTGCCCCGGCACGGCTGACAGATAAGCGTGCTTTCTTGACTTCCGGATGGCTGCTGAGGATCTGGGCGATTTGGGACGGGTCGACGAACATACCCTTAATTTTGGTCCGCTGATCGGCCCGTCCCATCCACCCGGCCAGCCGCATGTTGGTCCGCCCGCAGGGCGACTGACCGGGCATAACCATCGACAGGTCCCCAGTTCCAAACCGGATCAACGGGTAGAGGGGGTTGAAGTTGGTGACCACAAGCTCACCGACTTCGCCATCGGCAACAGGCTCTCCGGTTCCTGGGCGCACAATCTCAACAATGTAGTCCTCATTGACCACCATGCCTTCGCGCGCTTCGGTCTCATATGCAATGACACCGAGGTCGGCCGTCGCATAACACTGCGCAACGGATATACCCTTGGATGCATATTCCTCGCGCAAGGCCGGGAACAAGGCTCCGCCGGAGACCAGCGCAACCTTGATGGAGGACATGTCCCGGCCCTGCTCTGCCCCACGGTCGAGGAGAACCTTGAGGTAGTCTGGCGTTCCCGTGAAACCGGTCGGCTTTAACACTTCGACCGCTTCCACTTGCATTTCCGTGTTGCCAACACCGGCAGGAAACACGGAGCAGCCCATCGCAATCGCAGCCTGATCCAGGATGAACCCGCCAGGTGTCAAATGGTAAGAGAAGGCGTTGAGAACGGTATCGCCCATCTTGAAGCCTGCAGCGTGCAACGCCCGCGCCCCGTTCCACGGATCCAGACCGGGTGCTTGAGGTTCCCAGATCGGTCCAGGCGACATGAAAACGCGCGCGGCCGTGACACCGTTTTGCGATAGGAAGCCACCAAACGGAGGAGCCGCTTTCTGCTTCTCGAGCATCTCGGATTTGCGCAAGACCGGTAGTTTTGCAAGCGCCGCACGGTCTGTTACGGAATGCGCATCGACACCATCCAATTGCGCCGCCCACCCTGGGGCAGACTGCATGGCGCCACTCAGTTGCTCCGGTAGCCGGGCAAAGAGATCCTGTTCGCGCTGAGCAGGGCTTTGCTGCTCGCGCGCCTCATATGGTTGATTGCTCATGGTCGTCTCCGCCTGTAAGCCTTTGTTTAGGCCAGCCAGCGCTTTCTTCGTTTGTAGTGTTTGACGTCCTTGAAGGAGCGGCGTCCTTCGCCGCCAACACCAAGGTAGAATTCCTTGACGTCTTCGTTCTCCAGAAGGGATTTCCCAGCCCCATCAAGAACAATCCGTCCGGATTCCATAATATAGCCGTAGGTTGCGTATTTGAGCGCAACGTTGGTGTTCTGCTCAGCCAAGAGGAAGGAAACACCTTCGTTTTGGTTGAGCTTGCGAACAATTTCGAAAATCTCTTCCACGAGCTGCGGCGCAAGGCCCATGCTCGGTTCATCCAGCAGGATCATCTTCGGCCGGCTCATCAGGGCCCGGCCAATGGCGCACATCTGTTGCTCACCGCCTGAGGTGTACCCCGCCTGGCTCTGGCGGCGTTCTCTCAAACGCGGGAAATAGTCATAAACCATCTCCAGATCTGCCTTTACCGCAGCGTGCCCGTCCTTGCGGGTGTAAGCACCTGTCAGCAGGTTTTCTTCAATTGAAAGGTGACCAAAGCAGTGCCGGCCTTCCATGACCTGAATACACCCGCGGCGGACCAGATCATTTGGAGACAGTGCTTGAACTTCTTCCCCTTCAAACAGGATCTTGCCCTTTGTCACATCTCCGCGCTCAGCGCCGAGCAGATTGGATATGGCCTTCAATGTGGTTGATTTGCCGGCGCCGTTCGCCCCGAGCAGAGCCACGATCCCACCCTTTGGTACAGTCAGGGACACGCCCTTGAGCACCAGGATCACGTGGTCATAAATCACTTCGATATTGTTGACCGACAGGATCGTTTCAGCCGGCTCAGCGGCAGCTTCCGTGTTCGGCGTTTCTACATCCAATAAAGCCATTCCGTCCTCTCCTGAGTGGCTCCGCCGCAGTGGTGCGGCGGAGCGGGCTGCCAATCAGTTCGGGCAGGGTTCAGTCCGTGCAGGCCACGGAGCGTTTTTCTCGGCGTATTCTTTGGCCGCAGCTTCGATAAGCGGACGAACGACGTCGGTCATCGGTTCAATCCAGCCAGATGCCTGCTGCCACTTTGTGCCGTTCCACTCTTGAACGAACACAGGATGGCTGCCGGAGTGGTCTTCACAGGTCACCTTCATCGGATGTGCAAAACCTTTAAGGCCAAGTTCCGCAAGACGAGCTTCATCAAGGTTCAAGGCTTCCAGACCCATCCGCATATCTTCACCGGTGATCACTTTCTTACCGGTCAGCTCCTGAGCAGTCCGAATGCCTTCGGCAACGATTACGGAGTTCAACACACCACGGTTGTAGAGCGTCTGACCCAGTGTCTCGCCGTCCGTGGAAGACAGACCAGCGTCAATGACATACTTCTGAATGTCATCCAGAGCCGGGAAGTCACGGCCAACGCCAGAGAAGTTCAGAGCCTTGTAGCCTTTGGCATCCTGACCGCCTGCAGCCGCATCGTCATCGCCTGCGGACCACCACACACCAATGAACTTGTCCATCGGGTAACGGATTTTGACGGCTTCCTTGATAGCGGTCGGGTTCATTGCGCCCCAGCCCCACATGATCATGTAGTCCGGACGGTCACGGCGCACGTTCAGCCACTGTGAGGACTGGTTCTGCATTTCCTTCAGACCAACCGGGTACTTCAGGAGCTCAAAGCCATGCTTTTCTGCGAGCTGTTCAAGAAGCGGGATCGGCTCACGGCCGTAACCGGCATCCAGGAAGATGTAACCGATCTTTTTGCCGTTCAGATTGTCCAGGCCACCTTCCTGTTCACCAATGTATTTGATGACCACGGAAGCACCGTCCCAGTATGTGTCCGGCACATTGAAGACCCAAGGGAATGTGTTGCCGTCTGCGGCCGCAGACAGACCGTAACCCATGGAGAGAACCGGGATCTTGTCAACGCTGGCCTTCGGGATCAGCTGGAGCGTGATGCCCGTTGAATACGGGTTATAGACAAGCGCACCTTTGCCTTTGGTTGCTTCGTAGCACTCCACGCCCTTTTGCGCGTTGTAACCGGTTTCGCACTCTTCGAGGGCCAGCTTGACACCGCCGATACCACCATCGCGCTCATTGAGCATTTTCAGATAGTCGTGCATGCCGTTGGCAATGTGAATACCTGAAGCTGCGAACGGACCGGTCCGGTAAGTCAGCAGCGGAACATAGTTGGTGTCTTCGGCCTGGGCAACAGGCGTCATAGCACCCGACAAGCCCACACCGACGGCAACAGCTGTTCCCAGAGCAAGTTGCTTGAAGTTCATTTTGTACTCCTCCCATGCGGACCGGACGATCCGGTACCGCCAGACCAGTGACGCCATTCCTCCCCGGACTGGTCCAAGTCCGGATGGCGGGTATAAGGCTGGCCGCCTTAGTACGGGAACGGCCAGACCCTGAGCTTTTGTTTCCCGATCTGCCACAGCCGGGCAAACCCGTGCGGCTCGACGATCAGAAAGAAGATGATCAATGCACCGACGATCATGAAGGTGACATGCTCGACCGCTTCTGCTGCCACGTCAAATCCGAGAACACCCGGAATGAACTTCAGGAAGACCGGCAGGATCCAGATGAACGCCGCCCCCATGAAGGCACCTGCTAGGCTGCCCAAGCCACCCAAGATCACCATGAACAGCACCTGGAAGGACAGCTGGATGGAGTAGGATGACGGTTCAGCCGCGTTGAGCCAGAAGAACACCATCATCGCACCTGCCACACCGCAGATGTAAGACGACACGGCAAAAGCCAACAGCTTGGTTTGCAAGGGGCGGATGCCCATCAGTTCCGCCGCGATGTCCATGTCGCGGATCATCATCCAGGACCGTCCGATCCGGCCGCGCAAGACGTTCGCCATCAACATCGCAATGCCGACGGTGATTGTCAGAACGATAAAGTAACGCACAAGTGGAGACGATTCCGCACCTGACACCACGAGACCGAAGGCTTCACGATGCGGGACTTCGATCGCCCCGGAAGCATTGTAGTTGTAGAGCCAGCCAATGCGGATGAAGCACCACTCCAGGAAGAACTGGGCCGCTAGTGTGGTCACAGCCAAGTAGAGGCCTTTGATGCGCAAGCTCGGAAGACCAAAGATTGCGCCAACTCCAGCGGAGAACACGCCGGACAACAACACCATCAAGATAACGTTGGCGTCCGGGAAGATGGTTGTCAGTTTGTAGGCAGCATAGGCTCCGACACCCATGAAGGCGCCGGTGCCGAGTGACAACTGCCCACAGAACCCCGTCAGAACGTTCAGCCCGATCGCCGCCAGCGAAAATACCAGGAACGGGATCATGATGGACGTCAGAAAGAAGTCGTTGGCAAAGAACGGAATGGCGACAAATGCGATCAGCAGGATTGCCGCAAGACCGATCCGGTCCTGACGGATCGGCATAAGCGCCTGGTCCGCCTGGTAACTTGTTTTGAATTGGCCAGCTTCGCGATAAAACATGGTGTCAAACCCGCTCGATGATCTTTTCGCCGAACAGCCCTTGAGGCCGGAACAGCAGGAAAATGAGTGCGATGATGTAGGCGAGCCACGACTCGATGCCGCCGCCGACAAGACCACCCCAGTAAAGTTCACCGATCTTTTCGCCGAACCCGATGATAAGGCCGCCAACAATCGCGCCTGGGATCGAGGTAAAGCCCCCGAGGATCAAGACCGGCAAGGCCTTGAAGGCGACGATTTCCAGCGCGAAGGACACATCGGAGCGCGCGCCCCACATGATCCCCGTTGCAAGCGCAACCAGGCCTGCTGCGAACCAGACAATTGCCCAGATCTGATTAAGCGAAATGCCGACGGAAAGCGCTGCCTGGTGATCATCGGCAACAGCACGCAAGGCCCGGCCAATACGCGTCTTGTTGAAGAAAATCCCGAGCGACGCCACCATGATGACCGCGATCACAGCCGCTGCAATATCAATATGTTGCAGGATAACCAGACCGCGCTCACCGAATTCAAATGCCGTTGAACCGGTTGGCAGGCCAAGTTCTTGAGTGATCATTTGCTTGGGCTCACCACCGAAGACAAATTCACCAAACCCAATCAGGAAGTAAGTCAGACCGATGGTCGCCATCAGCAAGATGATGTCTGGCTGATTGACCAGCGGACGCATCACAACCCGTTCCACGCTGTAGGCCAGCACACCCATGACACCGATGGTCAGCAGCAAGGCCAGATACGCCGGAACGCCGTTTTCATGAAGGCCCACAAGCGTCAAGCCGGCGAACACCACCATGATGCCCTGGGCAAAGTTGAAGACACCGGAGGCCTTGAAGATAAGCACAAATCCAAGCGCAATGAGCGCATACAGGATCCCGGCAACAAATCCTTCCCAAAGCACCTGCAGGAAAAAGTCCGGCATCTGGTACATCTGGACGAAGGGATCAATGAAAATATCGTAGAGCATTTGGTTCCCCCCGTTAGTGGCTCACACCGAGATAAGCGTCGATAACGGCCTGGCTGGCCTGAACTTCCTCGGGTGGACCGTCCGCGATTTTCTTGCCGTAGTCGAGCACGACAACACGGTCGGAGAGATCCATCACAACACCCATATCGTGTTCAATCAGGGCGATGGTTGTTCCAAATTCCTGATTCACATCGATGATGAAGCGGCTCATGTCTTCTTTTTCTTCCAAGTTCATGCCGGCCATCGGCTCGTCCAGGAGAAGAAGATCAGGCTCCATGGCAAGCGCCCGGCCCAACTCGACCCGTTTTTGCAGGCCATACGGCAAACGGCCGACAGGAGTTTTGCGGATCGCCTGGATCTCAAGGAAATCGATGATGTCCTCGACCTTCTTGCGGTGCTCGATTTCTTCCGCCTCTGCCGGACCTCGCCAAAGCATTTGCCAGAAGAAGTTCTTGTGCATCTTCAAGGACCGGCCGGACATGATGTTGTCCAGCGTCGTCATGCCTTTGAACAGCGCAACGTTTTGGAAGGTCCGGGCGATGCCATTGCTGGCCGCCTCATACGGCTTCATCTTCCGGCGCACTTTGCCTTGCCAGGTAATGGTGCCTTCCTGAGGGTGATAGAACCCATTGATAACGTTCAACATTGAGGTCTTGCCGGCCCCGTTCGGACCAATGATGGCGCGGATTTCCCCTTTCAGAATGTCGAAAGAGATGTTGGTGATCGCTTTCACGCCGCCGAACGACAAGGACACGTTATCCACGCGCAGGAGCTCTTCACCCGCAGCAGGTGCTCCAGCGGCAGCCGGTGAAAGTTCTTTCTCTGATACTAGAGCGTTCATTCGGCTGCCTCCTGGAACCCTGCACCGGGCTCGTAGGTCTTCATGTCGCGAATTTCGACAGTCGCCTCGATGGCGCCCTTGCGCCCGTCTTCGAAGGTGACTTCCGTACGCACGTGTTTGCTGGTCGACCCGTCATAGAGCGCCTCGATCAACGGGGCATACCGGTCTGCGATAAACGACCGGCGGACCTTCTGCGTCCGTGTCAATTCGCCATCATCAGCGTCAAGTTCCTTGTGCAGGACCAGGAAGCGCTTGATCTGGGCACCCGCCATCATCGGTTCGCCGGCAAGGTCACGGTTGACCTGATCTACGTGACTTTCGATCATCGCATAGACTTCAGGGTTGGACGCCAGTTCCTGGTAGGACGCATAGTTGACGTTGTTCCGTTCAGCCCAAGACCCGACCGAAGTCAAATCGATGTTGATGAACACCGTCACCATGTCCCGCTCATGACCGAAGGCAACCGCCTCTTTGATGTTCGGGAAGAACTTCAGCTTGTTCTCGATGTATTTCGGAGCGAACAAAGCTCCGTCATTGAGTTTGCCGACGTCCTTGGCCCGATCGATGATCTTGAGATGTCCGTTGTCTGCAATAATGCCGGCGTCGCCGGTATGCACCCAGCCGTCTGGGGTCTTTGTGCTGGCTGTCGCCTCATCGTTCTTGAAATAACCGACAAAAACACCGGGAGAGCGGTACATGACCTCGCCGTTGTCGGCGATTTTGATCTCAACATCCGGTGCCGGTTTACCCACCGTGTCACCATAGATCTCGCCGTCCGGCTGAAGGGTGATGTAAACGCTGGCTTCGGTCTGGCCATAAAGTTGCTTGAGGTTCAACCCCAGTGAGCGGAAGAACTGGAAGATCTCCGGGCCAATCGCTTCGCCTGCAGTGTAGCCAACTTTCAAGCGAGTTAGACCCATACGGTTTTTGAGAGGGCCGTAAACGCAGAACTCGCCGATGTTATAAAGAAGACGGTCGCCAAACGAGACTTGCTCACCGTTCAAGATTTTCTCGCCGACTTTCCGGGCAACACCCATGAAATAGTCAAACATCTTTTTCTTGAATTTACCGGCGTCTTCCATCTGGACCATGATCCGGGTCAGCAGATTTTCATAAACGCGCGGCGGGGCGAAGAAATATGTTGGTGCGATTTCGAGGCGATCTGTATCGATCGTGTCCATGCTTTCCGGGCAGTTCACGCAATATCCGGCCGTAAATGCCTGCGCGAGCGAAAACACGTGATCGCCAATCCAGGCCATCGGTAGATAGGCCAGAACCTCTTCCGTCTCATCGAGGTTATCGAAAGCATTTCCGTTGCGTGCCGATATTACCAAGTTGTCAAACGAAAGCATGACCCCCTTCGGACGCCCAGTGGTTCCGGAGGTGTACAACATCACCGCAATGTCGCTGCCTTGATACCCTGAGAACCCGTTGACCCATTCGGCTTCCAGGCCGGAGTTTTCAGACAACTGTTTCCGGCCGATTTCCTGAACCGTGTCGAAGAAGTGCAGATGATCCTGCTGGTAGTCGCGCAAGCCACGAGGATCGTCATAAATGAGATGCTCCAACGACGGAACTTCATCGCCCATGCTGAGCAGCTTATCGACTTGCTCCTGATCTTCGACCACCGCGAATCGCACTTCCGCGTGGCCGAGGACATATGCCATCTCTTCCGCAACAGAATCGGAATAGACTGGCACTGGCACCGCGCCGAGGGCCTGCGCGGCCACCATCGACCAGTACAGGCGCGGCCTGTTGGCCCCGACAATAGCGATCTTATCCTTGGGTTTCAGACCCAAAGACTGAAGTCCGATTGAAAAAGCACGGATTTCATCAAGCACCTCAGACCAGGTCCAGCTTTGCCAGATCCCCCGGTCTTTTTCCCGGAACGCCGTCCGAGAACCGAATACCTTCCCATTGCTTAGAAGGATTTTCGGAAAGGTGTCCTCCGCGCGCTGTCCAGCGCTGGCCGACCCTACCATAGATGTTTCTTCCCTTAGAAGGCGCCCCGGTTATCCGAGGTCGTTCTCATGCTGGATATGAAACTACCTAGTGCCATCCCATTCAACCAGAATCTGGTTTGTCGAACGGACAAAGGCTTGATCCACTCCCAACGCCTTCACGCTAATTCGGGTGGTTTGCAGCAGTATGTTCAAATCTTATCGAAATGTTGCAAGTTCGCTGCGGGTGCGAAACAAGGCAGTAGCCAAAGCCTCCATCGCACCTTACTGTTCGGATATGGAGGAGACCAAACAACTCAAAGCGCAGATCGACCTGCTGCAGGCGGCTCTTGATCATATTAATCAGGGGTTTACCGTCTTTGACAGCGACCTTCGCCTGGTCGCTTGGAACCGCGGATTGTACGACATGCTGGACATGCCGGAGAGCATTGTGCGGCGCGGTTCTCACCTGCAAGATTTTATTCGCGTAAATGCCGAACGGGGCGAATATGGCCCGGGAGACATCGAAGCCAAGATTGAACGCCGGATCGAACGCGCCAAGCTTTTCGAGCCGCATTATTTCGAACGCATCCGCCCAAACGGTCAGATCATTGCGGTTTCCGGGACGCCACTCCCCCAGGGCGGGTTCGTGACGATTTACTCGGATGTCACCGAAGAACGTCAGCGGCAGGAGAAACTCGAACGAACTGTCGAAGAAAGAACGCACGCCTTACAGCAGAGTGAGGACTGGCTGCGTCTCGTTACAGACAACATCCCGGCCCTCATTGCGTACCTCTCACCGGGACCGGTTTTCAGGTTTGCAAACCGCAGATATGCGGACTGGTTCGGACATTCCATCGTCTCAATTGCTGGGCGTCCAGCGCGGGATATTGTGGGCGACGAGCTGTTTGCAGAGCTTGAACCGCATATCAATCGCGCCTTTGAGGGCAATGCGGTCAGCTATGAGTATCAAAGGGAACGCCTGGATGGCACGATGGCCTATATGCGATCGACGCTCATCCCCGACATGACTGTTGACGGGCGGACTCTCGGAATATTCGTTTTGTCCCTTGATGCCAGCGATCAAAAAGCAGCGGAAGCGGCGCTGGTCCAATCCCAGCGAATGGATGCCGTCGGCAAACTGACCGGGGGATTGGCGCACGACTTCAACAATCTCCTGGCCATTATGATGGGCAATCTTCTTACGCTTGGCCGGATGGAAACACCTGTTGGTAAGGAAGCGCTCGACAGCAAGGTCACCCCGATGCTGGAAGCCGCTAAACGTGGATCTGACCTGATCCAGCGCCTATTGGCCTTCAGCCGTGGCAAGCCGGTCGATCCGCAAAGGGTTCCGGTCGCCGATGTGATCGGGTCAGCGGCGCGACTGCTTGAAGGCTCCCTGCCATCTTCCATCTCACTTACCATAGTTGCCGAAGATCGCAGCATTGGCGCATTGATCGATCCGACCCAGATGGAAACGACGTTCATCAATATGGCCTTCAACGCGCGGGATGCGATGCCGAATGGTGGCTCACTCTCCATCGGTTTAAAGGCAACTGATCTGGGTTCTCAACAAGCTCAAGAATTGTCGGTGCCGGCGGGAGAATATGCCGCGATAACCGTTGCTGATACAGGCAGCGGTATGGATGAAGACAGCCAACTCAAAATCTTTGAACCCTTTTTTACGACCAAGGCTTTCGGCACTGGCAGCGGGTTGGGTCTGTCAATGGTTTATGGCTTCATTCAGCAGTCCGGCGGTGCGATTCAAGTACGCAGCAAGCTGGGAGAAGGCACCGCACTTACAATCTACTTGCCGCTTGTCAGGCTGCAAGACGCGGGTGACATCGGCGAAAGCGAAGACAAAGCATCCCTAAAATACGGCTCAGGAGAACTGCTTCTGCTGATCGAGGATGATCCGGATGTGAGCGAAACCATCGCTGATCAGCTGCAGAACCTCGGGTTCGCGATATTGAAGGCGGAAAATGCGGAAGATGCCCGTCAACTCGCGCTGGACCTGCCGGAGCTGCGTGCAGTTTTGAGTGACATCATCATGCCAGGGCAAACCAACGGTTTGAAGCTTGCCCGTGAAATACGCCAGAACCGGCCAGAGTTGGGGATCGCTTTAATGACTGGGTATGCGGATTGGTCGGCACTCGCAGACAACAACAGCAGTTGCGAATTTCCTGTTTTAGCTAAACCTTTTAACGACTACCAACTCGCGGAAACACTCCGCAAAATACTGCAACCATGACATCAGAACGCTCTTCGCACTCAAAGCCTTTGGCAACGGGAAAGACCCGCGCATTCATCGTCGATGACGAACCGGAAATCGGTCGTCTGTTGATTGAGGCGATGCAACCCTTCGATATGGAAGGTGAGGTATTTTCAACTGCAGCGCAGATGCTGGCCGCTCTTGAGGCAGAAACACCAGACGCTTGCATTGTTGACCTTGGCCTCCCGGACATGGAGGGCATGGCCTTGATCAATGAGATCCGCCGGCACTCGTCCGTGCCAATCATTGTCTTGTCCGCGCGTGCACATGCCACGGACCGGGTCCTCGGTTTGGAACTCGGCGCGGACGACTACGTGGTCAAACCGTTCGACCCGAGGGAAGTCGTGGCACGGATCCGGTCCATTCTCCGAAGATTGGGGGGCGAACCGATCCGCGCTGCCAAGAAAAAAGAAACCGCGTGCTTTGCAGACTGGAGTTACATACCGTCTTCCCACTGCCTAACATCTCCGGAAGGGGAGGAAACCTTTCTGTCGACCGGGGAAGCAACACTCCTGGAGGCACTATTGCGAGCACCAAAGCGGGTACTCACCCGGGATTACCTACTTGAACACGGCGGCCGCGATGAAAGCCTCGACCGGTCCATCGACGTTCGCATTTCGCGTATCCGCAAGAAACTGAACAGGAAAGACGGCCCTGCGCATATCCGGACGATTTACGGGTCCGGTTACATGCTGACCTGCGATGTGAAGTGGGATTGAGCTCAGTCCCCAACGCAGAGCAACCGCCCATCCAAACAAAAAAGCGGGGAGATTTCTCTCCCCGCTTTTTTCGTTTCTGTTTAACTCAGAAGCTGAGCGAAATGTCTCTGTGATCGGAGAGACATCCAGCGACTTCCAGAGCCATTGCGTCCGGCAAGCGGTCCTGCTGACGCAATCCGATGTTGGTGCCAACCGCAGCGTCATACGCCTCCAGTTGGGGCAACAGCTCCGATGCCGCACGTTGGCGCCAGGCAAGATCGGCTTGGACAGCAGCAATCGACTTGTCGATCTCCGCAATCGCCTCTTCCGCGTTGGGTGTCCGGCTCCGCATGATCTTGCGGGCTTCCGTCAGGCCCTTGCGAATATCGCTTGTGCCTTCAGCGGACCCGACCTTGGATCGCATCGCAGCAATTGCCTCCACCGCGGCTTCCGGTTCCAACTGGGTAACCTGCTCTTTCAAAGCCTCAAGTTCAGCTTCGAAACTGGCGACAACGTCGACATCTCGCAGGATTGCCTTCAGCTCGAGCACTGGCTCATAGGCCTGGTCCGCATTGCGGCGGAAGGTCAAGCGGGCTGTGTTCTCGGCCTTCTGGATCTGAGAGAAGGTCGCGTATGTGTCGTCCCATTCCTCAGGGATCTGAGCCAGGAGCGCATCATGCTCAGCCTGGAGAGTGTCGATCCGTGCCTGAGCCCGTTCGCCTTGCTCTACCGTATAGATGCCTTCCGGACCAGACCGGCTGACGACCACTTTAAGCTCTTCGATCGTCTCGTCGATGCGGCGGGCATCCCGCTCTAGAGCCCGAACCAGGCCGTGGATTGGGCGGTAGTCGCCCGCAGCTGCTGCTACCGCCGCCTCTGCGTCCTTGATCTCCTGCATCAGCGGGAGTGCGTTCTGCGCTTTTTCAAAGCCTTCGGCCAAGTCTTCACGCAGGTCCTCCGGCAGATAGCTCATGTCCAAGTTTGCCGTCGACTGGATCGTTGCAAGAATGCCATCACCATTCTGCTGGAAATCCTCGTGAACGATTCTTTCCATGCAGTATTGAAGACGCGGGTTCTTTGGTGGCGGCGCAGTCTCCGACAACAAAGTCGAACGGTTCGGAAGATAGTTCACGAGCTGCGGATTGAAGCCCACGATCGCGAGCGCGACGAGCTGCAATGCAATGAACGCGATCACGCCCTTGTACATATCGACCGTCTTCACGATCGCAGGCGCAACCCCGCGCAAGTAGAACAGCGCAAATCCAAATGGTGGTGTCAGGAAGGAGGTCTGGATGTTCAGACCGATCATCACACCAAGCCAAACAGCCGTGACGTTTGCAGACGGGTCAGCAAGCAGGATCGGTGCAACAATCGGCACGACCACAACCGCAATCTCGATGAAGTCGAGAAAGAAGCCAAGGATAAAGATTACCAGCATGACGATGAGGAATTGCGCCCAGAAGCCGCCAGGCAGCCCCTGCAGGAAGTCCTTCACAAGGTCTTCACCACCGAAGGCCCGGAACGCAGATGTCAGCATCGCCGCACCAAGCAAGATGATAAAGACCAGCGACGTCGTCTTCGCGGTTTCGACCATCACACCACGGAGGGTGTCTTCCAACTTCAATGTGCGCCAACCAGACCAGAAGATCGCAATCAGCAGCAACGAGACGGCAATCAGAGCCAACACAAGCCCAAGAAGGTCCTGGCTTGTCTGGATCAACTTGATGTTCACGGCACCAATGAAGCTGATCACAATGGCAATCGCCAGCAACGCCACGATAGCGATGATCGCAGGAGTGTATGCCCCCTTCTCACCATCACGCAGCCTGTACCCAGCCATGATCATGGCGCCGACAGCACCGATCGCGCCAGCCTGGTTCACAGTTGCAATACCCGCAATGATCGAACCCAGAACCAGGAAGATCAAGGCCAGCGGCGGAACCAGGGTAATGAAAACCTTCACTGCGAACTGGCGTGTAAACGTGCCTTCCTCATGCACTGCAGGTGCAGCACTTGGCTTCAGAAGTGCAAAGCCGAGGATGAACAGCATGTACAGCCCAACAAGAACAAGACCCGGCAAGAACGCGCCAAGGAACATCTCGCCGGCACTGGTCGACACGACCGAGAAGTCGGACGGCATCGAAAGTTCGCCGGTGTTGTCCTTGTAAAGCGCCTGCCGGATGGACCCGGCTTGGTCGACCGCACTTGCGAGCTGGTCAGCCAAAATGATCAGAACGATGGACGGTGGGATGATCTGTCCGAGCGTACCTGAAGCCGCGATCGTACCCGTTGCCAGCGGCACCGAATAATTGTTCCGCAGCATTGCCGGCAAGGAGATCAGACCCATCGCCACAACAGTCGCACCAACGATGCCCGTCGTTGCCGCCAGCAGCGCGCCCACGAACACAACAGAAATGCCGAGACCGCCCGGAACCGGACCGAAAAGCCGCGCCATGGTCACGAGAAGATCCTCAGCGATCTTGGACCGCTGGAGCATGATGCCCATGAACACGAAAAGCGGAATCGCTATGAGCGTATCTCGTTCCGCTTCCCAGTAGATGCCCCGGAAGTTGGTAACACCGGCACTCAGCCACTGTGCGGCGCTGCCGGAGTGGAAGAACGCGTCCGCCCCACTGGCGAAGAGCGCGCCGGCACCGGCTGCAAGTCCGATTGTGATGATTGCCGCGCCTGGAAGGGCGAATGCCACCGGAAAACCGCAGCCAAGCGCAAACGCCATGATCACGACAAGAAGAAGAAGGAAGAAAAGTTCCATATCAAACGATCTCGTCTGGCTCTAGTTAACAGGGTGGTTTTCGTGATCCCGTCCGCCAGGTTCACCGCGAATGTCGGCAATGGCGTCCAGGAAATAGGCCACGAATTGGATCATCATGGAGGTGGCGAACACTCCCAGAAAACCGGCCATGAGGTATTTCACGTAAAGACCAAATCCTGCCTGTGTCACTTCGTAGGCCAGGATCGGGCTGTTGATGATGTTCTGTTTTCCGCCCATGCCGAGAACAAGGATCGTCGTGCAAAGGCTCATGCCCAGTACAACCGACCCGATCGCGTTGACATAGCCTTTGGTCTTCGGAGCCATACCGGCATAGAACACATCCACTCGAACGTGCCCTTCTTCAAGCAGCGTATAGGCACTCGCGAACAGGAAGAGTGCTGCGTACCAGAAGCGCACCAAGTCGGCGAGGAAGGCCTGCTCGTAGGAAAACACAAAACGGCCAATCACGATGGCGAGCTCGGCCACCACCACAAGCAGCGCGAGCCAGGTAAAGCCAAGTGTTCTTGTAAAGGCGGCGATCACGATCGACAGGGCAATCAACGGCATGTGGACGTAGGCGCCGCGGAACCGAGACTTGCCAAGCTCATCTGCGAGATCCTGCCCAACAATTCCCGGCAAGAGCTCTTCGATCCGCAGGAAGGAGATCGCACTGTCCACCAATCCAACGATCAAAACCGCAAAAAATGCGGCTCGGATTATGAAGGTGTTGATGTTGCTGATCCGCGCGCTGTCGACGCGCAGCGGTGTTGTACTCCGCATCACATAGACGAATACGGCCGCCAGAAAACCGGCGTAAACAGCCATTTGCAACCAAGACCAGACGATCGGCAGCGACCCGTTTGCAGCACCACCATAGATGGGCGCAATGCCGGGTAAGTCTTGCCAGTATGTCAGATAATTGTTCAACAGATATGCGGCCATGATGGCCAGTACGCCCCAACCGAATAGGCGGAAAAGACGCGCGCTTTCTGGTGTTGGTCCCGTGCCGGTATTCATGGCTGGAGATCCGTCTTGAACACTGTCCAAGGCAGTCATCGTGGCGGAGCCTTTTTTATCGTGTCAATAAAAAGAAGGGACGGGAAGTTTCCCGCCCCTATCCGTAGAAGAGCATCCCTTATGAAGGAATACCTAGAACGGCGTTCCGCTTGTTGCTGTATGCAACGTCGGAAATCGCCATCCAGCTGCCGATGTCCTTGCGGGCATTGATGAAGCTTTCGAAGATCTTCTTGGCCATCGGAGAATGGTCCATTGCCTCTTCAAGAACTTCCTGAGCTGCTTCACCGAACGCATCATAGATTTCGTCGTTGAATTCACGCAGCTCAACGCCGTGCTCGTTGATCAGACGGTTGAGGTAAACACCATTGTTGGCGTTTGTCTCAGCCATGGTCAGGGCGTTTTCTTCGTTACAAGCTGCCGCGATGATCGCCTGATCGGTCGCGTCAAGTGTATCCCACCATGCCTTGTTGATGCCCATAGCCAGCTGTGCGCCCGGCTCGTGCATACCCGGATAGTAGTAGTACTTCGCAGCTTCGTAGAACTTCATGAAGTAGTCGTTGAACGGACCAACCCACTCTGTCGCATCGATCGCACCGGAAACCAGGTTTTCGTAGATCTGGCCACCCGGCAGAGAAACCGGAGAGGCACCGAGTTTCGCCATGACGTCACCACCCTGGCCAGGAATACGCATCTTCAGGCCTTTAAGGTCGTCAGCTGTCTCGATTTCCTTGTTGAACCAGCCGCCCATCTGAACGCCGGTGTTACCCATGGCGAAGTTCTTCAGGCCGAATTCACCTGCCAGCTCATCCCACAGTTCCTGACCGCCGCCGAACTTAATCCAGGCGTCCATTTCAGTGTAAGTGAGACCGAACGGAACAGCAGTAAACGCAGCCCAACCCGGGTGCTTACCTTTCCAGTAGTAGTCTGCGCCGATGTAAGCTTGCGCGTTGCCGGAAGCAACTTCATCGAAGGAGTCGAAAGCACCAACGCGTTCGCCAGCGGCGAAGTACTGAACGTTGATGCGGCCTTCGGTCAGCTCTGCAATGCGAGCTGCGAGGCGCTGAGCCGGAATACCAAGACCCGGGAAGTCCCGCGGCCAGGTTGACACGATGACCATGTCCTTGGTGCCCTGCGCGATGGCCGGAGCCGCAAGAGCAGAACCTGCAGCGATACCACCAGCACCAAGACCAGCTTTTTTGATAAACGAACGACGATCCATTAGTTTCCTCCCTAAACGGACCTGATATCGGACCGGAATACACCCTTGCACCGATCTCGCCGTATGTCTAGTTGACCAAGCGGCACTGATGCTATTCGTGGTTCTGCGCATCTTTTCAGTAGTACTACTGAATTCCACGCAAGAGAGTGCTGTTAGGGCGCCGGTTCGCGCAATATGAGGAACAAGTGGGTGACGTTTAAGACAAAATTGCTGCTGATCACGATCCTGCCACTGATCGCTGTTTCGTTGCTGATCGGCGGCGTCAGCTATTATCAGTCCAGCGCGCTGATTGACGCAGAGACCCGTTCCGTTGAAACGCGGATCCTGGCCGCAAAACGCCAGGAAATCCGGAATTACGTGAGCCTTGCGCTTACGTCGATTGAACAGATCTATGAAAACGAACCGGACGGAAGGCAGGCTGCTCAAGCTGAGGTCAAGGAGATCTTGAAGAATCTGACCTTTGATTATGACGGCTATTTTTTCGTCTACACGCTGGACGGCACCAACGTTGTGCACCCCAAATTACCGCAGCTCGTCGGTAACAATTGGTGGGACTTGCAGGATAAGACGGGCGATTTTGTCATCCAGAATCTGATCAAGGCAGCGCAACAGGGCGGGGGCTTTCATCAATATGTCTGGCACAAGCCGTCGACCGGAACGGTAGAAGAAAAGCTCGGTTACGCCATTCTTCTGGACAAATGGGGCTGGATGCTCGGAACCGGTCTTTATACCGACGATATTGCGAAGGAAATTGCTGCCATACGAGCCGATTTTGCCCGCAGCATCCGTCAAACACTTTTCGTGATTTTTTTGATTACGCTGGCCGCGATCATAATCGTTGGCACCTTGATCGCTGCCGTCAGATTCTCTGAGCAGCGCTTTGCCGACACGCGTTTGAAGGCCTTGACCAACCGGATCCTTGAAGTTCAGGAACAAGAACGCAAACGCGTTTCCACCGAACTTCATGACAGTATATCGCAGCTGTTGGTTTCCGTGCGGTATGGGCTTGAATTGATCCATAGCGAAGCCAACCAAAACGCGGACCTTCAGGCCCAAGCTGCAAAATGCCTGAACATCATCGACGGAACCATCACCGAGGTTCGCCGGATCTCCCGGGACCTGCGGCCAAGTGTTCTGGACGACATGGGTCTGGCTGCAGCGCTCGGGAGCCTTGGCAAAGAATTCCAGGCCCAATCGGGCATAACCGTCAACGTCGAGGCAGAACGATGCCACGCCCGCTTGTCAGAAGGCGCAAAGACGTCACTTTATCGCGTTGTGCAGGAGTGCATGACAAATGTGGCCCGTCACGCTGAAGCCGGGGAAGTCAACATCTCCCTGACCGTCGGCGCGCGCACGCTCAAGCTGCGGGTTGAAGACGATGGGATTGGACTGCCTTATCCGCTGCCGAAAACTGGTGGTCTGGGTTTCCGGAACATGCGCGAGCGTATCGAAACATACGGCGGCAAATTATCCATGAGCCGCGGCAAGTTCGGCGGCACACAGATCGACGTTGAAATGCCTCTCGACAACGCCACTGCAATGGCTGCATGATATGAACATGACAGTTCACTCACCTAATCTTGAGCCAATGACCAAACCGATACGGGTTCTGCTGGCCGATGATCATGCCCTTGTCCGCGACGGGATAAGGGCCCGGTTGAACAAGGTTCCGGAAATCGAAGTTGTGGGCGAAGCAACGAATGGCCGGGAAGCGGTCAAACTGGCGCATGAACTCCGGCCGGATGTCCTCTTGATGGATGTCTCGATGCCGGTCATGAACGGCCTTGAAGCCGCTGCGGAAGTTCGCAAATCCTTCCCGGAAATCGCGGTACTGATCCTGTCGATCTATGACAACTCTGAATATGTGCGCGGCGTTGTTCAAGCCGGTGCCCGCGGTTACATCCTGAAGGATATTTCGGCCCCTGAAATGATCACTGCGATCTCGAGTGTGGCGTCCGGCGGATACTATTTCTCCTCTGCGGTGGGGCCGACACTTGTTGGCACCGCAACCTCCGCTCCGATTGAGGATCCCTATGGATTGACTGACCGCGAGCGCCAGGTGCTCACAGCAATTGCCAAAGGCCTGCCCAACAAGGAAGTTGCCAAGAGCCTCGGGATCAGTGTGCGGACGGTTGAGTCTCATCGTCTGAACTTGCGGGAGAAGGTCGGCAACAAGAACGCAGCGCAGCTCTACAAGGTTGCACAGGATCTTGGATTGCTCGATTGATCGGCAGGCGGTATCACTCTCTTCTGATCTCGTAACGTTCTGTCCAGACAATCTGATAAGGCAAGACCATGTCCAAACCGCTGGTTCTCGTGACCGCCGATGTCAAATCCATCGATGGCTTCAACTGGCATGCAACCATCTCCACCTACTTGCAGGCGGTTCTCAAAGGCGCAGACGCCATACCCATGATCCTGCCGGCTCTTGGAGCGGACCTGGATATCGATGCGGCTCTGGACAACGTTGATGGTGTTCTGGTGACCGGATCGCGGTCGAATGTAAATCCTCAGCTTTATGGACAAGCACCGACAGAAGCCAACGGGCCTTATGATCCGGACCGCGACGCAACCACCTTGCCGCTAATCAAGAGGGCTGTGGAACGCGGCGTTCCGGTGTTCGCGATTTGCCGCGGTATGCAGGAGATGAATGTAGCCTTTGGCGGGACACTATTGACCGAGGTTCAGGAGATTGAAGGGCGTAAGGACCACCGGCCACCGACATCAGACAGTCAGGACGAACGTTTCCGTATCGCTCATACCGTCGAGATCAACACAGGCGGCCCGTTGGAAACCGTCCTGGGAGAGGAACCGTTTGAGGTGAACTCCCTCCACCGGCAAGCGGTCGGGGAACTCGGCAAAGGGCTTGTGATCGAAGCCAAAGCGGAAGACGGCACGATCGAAGCCATGACCATTAAGGATGCACCTGGCTATGTGATGGCCACCCAATGGCACCCGGAGTATTGGGTGATGACCGACGGGCCCTCCAAGAAATTGTTTTCAGCTTTTGGAGGCGCCGTTCGCACCTACAGACAAAAAAGGCTGGCACTCTAAGCGCCAGCCCAAATTCTCTTTCTTTCGGAACAAATCAGTTCCTATCCCCAGCCGACAGCGGCGATTAAAAGGGTAATCCCAAGCAAAAACACCACTGCAGCGCCCAGGATCTCGATTGTACGGTGCACTCTTACCGCCATGGGGCTGCCTTCGCCGAAGAGGCGGACGGCCAGATCCTTGGCCGAGACGGCAAGCCCTGCCAGAAGCGCAACGGTAATCCCTGTACCGACGGCCATCGCAAGCGTTGAGGCAATCCCGGCAGCGATCATGCCCTGCGACAAAGCAAAGACCAGCACGACAAGCGCACCGGTGCAGGGCCGCAAGCCTACTGCCAAAATGATGGACACGGCCTTGGACAGCGTGATCTTGCCCTGAAGCATATCCGGTGTCGGTGCGTGGGCATGCCCACAACTGGAGCACACACCATCCGGGCCAATATGATGGTCATGGTCATGATGATGGTGGTGATGACCGTGGTGGTGGTGGTGATGATGATCGTGGCCATGATGCCCCCCAGCGTGGGCACCGGCAAAAGCAAGCCCCTCGTGGGCCTGACGGTTCACCATGCTTGCCAGAACGGGTTTTCCCGCCTTTTGCCACAAGAGCCAGGCGCCCAGAGCTGTAATCAGCACATAAGACCCGATCTCGAACCAGCGCGCCGTATCCTGAATAGCGATACTCGTGAGATTGAACACAACGGCAAGCCCGCCCACCAGGACGATCGCGGTGACTGCTTGAGCAAACGCGGAGGCGAAGGAAAGTATAATACCTTTCTTCAAGGTTTCGTTGTTGGCGACGACATAAGACGTGATGATCGCCTTCCCATGCCCCGGACCTGCCGCGTGGAATATTCCATAGGCGAAGGAAAGGCCGACGAGCAGCCAAAACGCATTCGGATTGGTCCGGAAAGACCTCAAGCTCGCGACCAGCTTTTGATAAAAGTCCTTCTGCATCTGGGCAATCGATCCGAAAATCTGGTCCATCAAACCCGGCTCTATCGTGATCGTCTGCTGCGTGTTTTGCAGCACATCTGAAGCCCGGGACATCGGCTCTGTACCCGGGCCTTGCGCGATTGCACTTTCAATTGCCGCTGCCGCAGTCTCGGGCGAAGCATTTCCTGCTGATGATTTTTGTTCTGAAAGCTCTGAAGCGTTGAGAGTGGCGGCTACTTGAGCAGCAGCCCCACAGGTGACAATCATCTGGTTGACTTGTGTCGCGGCTGCAGACTGCAGCTCGGGCGGCAGGTCTCTTTGATCCGGACCGATTTGAGCAAGAGCATAGGCCGTCGCATCATCAAGCGGCGGCGGTTCTTTGCGCGTGATCTGACACGCACCAGGCGCATTTACTGTTCCGAGTGCGCTATCCTCTTGGCCAAACCGGAAATCGACGTAATAAGTCGGGTCATAGACATCAAGCGTGATTGGTGCAGACGCATCACTTGGATCTTTGAGCGGCAACGTGAAATGCAGCTCAAGGAGCTTTACATCCTCCGGCATTGTGCCGCCGTTCATCTGAATATCTTCGGCGATCGCCTCAAAGTCCTCTGGCTTCATGACCCAGTAGTCTTCGAGTGCGACAGTCTTCACCTCAAGCCAGTAGTCGGTCGGCGTTGCGAAATCCAATTCGATGCGCGTGTTGTCGCCAAACGTGAAATAGCCGAAATCAGCCATACTCTCGACATTGACGTCAGCCAGTTCGGCAAGCTCTTCCCGAGAATAGATGCCGTCCTGATTGGTATCGAAGCCCTGAATCGCAAAGGCTGAAAACGCGTCATCGAAGCGGAAGATATGCCGGACGGCGACAACATCACCGTTCTCATCGAACACAAGGGAAGAGCGCGCCTCCACGAAGACGTGCGGGTGCGCCTGAGCGCCGGTCGCGCCAAACATCGCAAAACCAAATACCGCAAGGAACAAGACTGCCCTGGCGTTCATCAAGTTCCACGCGCGAACGATTTGCTGACGCACTTGTTGCTCCTGCTCGAATCCCTGAACCTTAATATAGCGCAATCGGGTTGTTGTCCCAGAAGGCGGCAACAAGATGACCCAAACTGTTCGCAGCCGCAAAAACGAAATGAAAAATTTTTCACAATAATCCTGACAAGCAGGAAAGAACCTTCACTTATAAGCATTCAATTGAGTAAGAAAAGCAGCAAATTTCGGAATGTTTGAATAAAATATACTCAACAACAATCATTTTGAATTGAGCCAACCATGAACGCCATCCATACCACTGTCCATCACACCGCTGTCTTTGACCATCCGGAAATGGAAGACCACGAAAACATCGTGATCGTTCAAGATGCGAATACCGGTCTGAAAGCGATCATCGCCGTCCATGACACCCGGCTTGGCCCCGCTCTCGGTGGCTGCCGCGTCTGGCCTTACGCTACGCCGTCCGAAGCTTTGAACGATGCGCTCCGGTTGTCCCGAGGCATGACTTACAAGAACTCACTCGCAGGCCTTGAACTTGGCGGCGGTAAGGCGGTCATCATCGCTGATCCGCGCAAGGATAAGTCAGAAGCTTTGATGGAAGCCTTTGGACGGCATGTGGAGCGGTTGTCCGGCACTTACATCACGGCTGAAGACGTCGGCGTCTCACCAGAAGATATGGAGGCGGTTGCGCGCCACACGGACCACGTGCGCGGCACCCAGGCAACAGGACTGGGAGACCCCTCACCCTACACCGCGCTGGGTGTCTTTGAGGGCATTAAAGCTTCCGTTGCGCATGTCTTCGGTGATCCGTCCTTGTCCGGTCGGACAGTCTCGGTTCAAGGTCTTGGGCATGTCGGCTTCGATGTCGCCCGTCAACTTCATGAAGCCGGCGCCAACCTTATCGTTTCCGATATTCACAAGCCGGCCGAGGAGAAGGCTGTTGAATCCTTTGGTGCAAAAACGGTAGATCCGGCGGAGGCGCACAAGGTGGAGGCAGATGTGTTTGCACCGTGCGCTCTAGGCGCAGGTCTCAACGCCCGCACCATTCCGGAAATCAAGGCGCGGATCGTGGCGGGTGCTGCGAATAACCAACTGCAGACACCGGCTGATGGCGTGGCTCTCAAAAACCGCGGCATTCTCTATGCACCAGACTACGCGATCAACGCAGGCGGCGTTATCTCGATCGCTCTGGCAAAGCCAGGCGGCAATGACGAGGAAGTCCGGAAAAAAACAATTGCAATCGGCGATACGCTGATGCGGATCTACGACCGGGCAGTCCGCGAGAATGCGGCACCGGAACAGATTGCTGACAAAATGGCCGAAGAACGCCTCTCTGCTGCGCGTTCGATCTGAGCCTTGTAAAAAAGTTAAAGGAATGGCGGGCATGTTCCCGCCTTTTCTAAGACATAATGCTGTCTTTAAGAGTATTTGCTCTCGTTCGCGCTCTTGAACATTTGACGCACCAGACGTTTGGCATCTTCTACAGCCTGCTCACCCAACTCCGCGTACGAAGCGGTTACACCCTCGTGGAGAAGATAGAGCGTTGAAGCGAACTGCATCTGACCGCTGAGATTTCCAAAAAACGTCAGCAGCTCCGATTTATGCCGGTTCACGGTCTCAGCGATGTCTGTACTGTCAGGGTTTGCTGCAAGAGCTTGCCGGAAGAAACACTCTTTGCCCTCCGTCATCCGCATCCAGCCACCCAGTTTGTCAAACAACTGCTCGGCAGCACTCAAACCAGGCTCTTCAACACCATCTGTGACGTACCGCATGTACCGTTGATGCCGGAACTCCAAAGCGCCCAAAATCATCGCCTCACGAGAGGGAAAATACCGGTAGAGGGTACGCATGCTGACACCGACGCCGGCGCGCAAGACGGGAACACTCGGTTCCGCGAAACCACGGCTCCAGAAAACCTGTTCCAGGCCCGCGGCAATATCGTCCTTGGAGTCACTCATGTTCAGATTGTGAGCCTGTATTTTTTTTAATCAAGAAAAAATTACGCTTATTTTCGCCGTGCAGGATCTTATTTACCCTAAGTCACTCAAATTCCTCGCGCTAAGCCTCCGTGCGCACTTCCGCCCTTGATCGAGCCGCATACCAGCTGACAAGGAAATCTACCAACGCCCGGACCTTTACTGTCAAATGGCGCCGATGCGGGTAAACGGCATATATTCCGCGCATTGGCTCTTCATGTTCCGCCAGCACAATCTTGAGACGGCCTTCATTAATGTACTCTGAGACGAAAAACAGTGGCATCCGTATGAAGCCAAGCCCCTGAAGCGCGGCCTCACAGACCGCCTCGGCGCTGTTAACCTCAACCGGCCCTTTTACAGTGACCATCTGGCGTTCGCCTTGGCTGCCAAACGCCCAGTTTTGCTTGTACCGGTAATTGGTATCGATGATGCAAGGACGATCGGCAAGATCAGCCGGTGTATTTGGAACACCGACTTTAGCCAGCAGGTCCGGACTGGCACAAATCACTGTCCGAAAGGGCGCTATTTTTCTCGCAATCAGACTTGAGTCTTCGAGCTGCGTCACCCGCACCGCGATGTCGAACCCCTCCTCCACAAGGTCCACGAACCGGTCTTCAAGCCTGAGATCAAGAACGACATCAGGATGCTGCGCGAGAAACTCCATCATGGCCGCATTTAAGAGCTTGTCCCCCATAGACCGCGGCGCCGACACACGCAGCCGCCCGCGGATCTCCTGATGGGATGACTGAACTGATGCCTGGAGGTCGTCAATGCGCTGGAGGATTTCAGAGGCTTCCTTGTAGTAAGACTCTCCAACTTCGGTCATGGAAACTTGCCGGGTTGTCCGGTTCAGCAATCGGACCCCCAGCTCATCTTCCAACTCGCTAACGTATTTGGAGACGAGCGCCTTGGACCGCCCCATGTCTCTGGCAGCGGCGGAAAACCCCTTGGAATCTACGACCTGAATAAAACAACGCATCCGCGTCAGCGCGTCCATAGGGTAAAGCCTCCACCGAATCTAAGGTGTTCACATCACCACAGTTCAAGCGGGGGCGCGACGGCGCGTCAAGCGGACAAGTCCCGACAAGCACCAAATGAGAATGAATCCACCCACAGCGCCGACCCCAGCGCTCACCAGACCGACCGGGGTGACCGGAATAGCAGGCGCATAATCCTCCGCGGTCGCTTGCGCCAGTTCGCGGTCCGGGCTCTGGACGAGGATCAAGATCCGCTCAAACGGACTGGCTGTTTCAAAACCGGATCTTTGATCTTTAAGATGAACGAGACGCTGGCTCATCCGCTCAATACTTGCGCCCCGCGCCCGAATGAACGGATCTGCTGATGCCTTTTGCCGGTCAATCGCCTCTGGAACAGTGAGACCATAATCCGCCGCATCTCGCCGGAAGTCCGTCATCACCTGCTCCAACGCATCAATCGCACCGCCGAGGCGCTGCCGGTATTGTTGCGCGAACTCCGGAAGCTGTGATGTCAGCGTGCCGCTGGCTAGCATCGTCAAAACTGTGAAGATCCGCAGCATCTGTACCACTCCATGAAATGATGCAAGCCTAATTCACAGCCAAGACAACCAGATCACAAAGATCTACTCGTCCTGAAGAGAGATAATGCCTGCTTCGTTCTTTTCGCTGCCGAAAGCGAGCCGAAGCCCTGCGTTATCCCAGCCAAGGCTGGTGATTGAATGGCCTCCAGGACGCCGCAACAAGACTTCCGCGTTATCTTCGAACCGGCTCATCATGACCATGCCGTCCTGATAGCCCAGCGCGACGACCTCTTCCTTTGGATGGCAGGCAACCGCCGTAACCAAGACGTCGCTCCGTGTCCCAAGCTGCAATGGGGATTGGCCCATCGGACCGGTCTTTCCAAAAAACGGCCAAACGATCGCGGCATTGGCTCCGGAGGTTGCAAGATACTTGCCTTTGACCGACCAGCTGAAAGACTTAACTTTTGCCGGATATCCCGTCATGCGCATGTCTTGACTGTCAGACAAGCGCCAGCCATGCAGCGCGTTTTCCTGCATTGCCGTAACGAGGTATTTGCCGTCGGGTGAAAAACTTGTTCCAAGATGGGCACCTTTCCAGGTCAGGTTGACCGGCTTGCCTTCGGTGCCTGCCCACCACAATGTGGCACCATCATACCGCGAGACGGCCAACCGCAGGCCCTTGGGCGCAAACGCAATACCTCCTACGGCCCGATCGTGGACAAACTCCTTTTCCCGGCCATCCGACAAGCGAACCCACGCTGTCCGGCCGCTTGCAAAGGCAACAGCGCCGTTGGGCCCGCAGGCAATCAGATCAATCCACTTGCGGGGACGTTCTGCCAGAAGTTCGCTCGATCCATCCGGCGACGAGGCATAAATCGCACCATCATCGCCCGAAGTGATCAGAGATGTGCCATCAAACGATGGCTCCGCGGCCAAAAGGCCATTCTTGTGCGGCGCCAGGTGAGTTTCGCCTACTTCAACGAAGTGTATGGCGCCCTCACCGGTCGCGACATACGCAGCATCACCCAAAAATCCGGCTCGGACAACGAAGCCGTCCACGTCCATAGGAGCAACAATCGGCACCCTGCGCTCCTATTCCGCGGCACAAGCCTTGAAGTTTGCTTTCAGGACATCCCAGTTCAGATCCCGGCCGATAAAGACCAGCCGGCTTTCGCGCGGTTCGTCGTTCTTCCAGTCCCGCTGATGATCTCCCTCGACGATCATGTGAACGCCCTGGATGACATAACGCTGTGGGTCATCCTTGAACGCGAGGATCCCCTTCATTCGGAGAATGTTCGGTCCCTGGATCTGGGTCACCTGATTGATCCAAGGGAAGAACATTTCAGGGTCAAGATCACCCGCGGTCAGTGAAATGCTTTTGACGGAATGCGTCTTTTCGTGACCATGATGGTGGTGACCATGATCATGGCTGTGGTCATGATGATGATGGTCGTGGTCATGATCACAGTCCGGGCTGCATTCGTGGGCGTGATGACCGTGTTCCAGGAAATGGGGATCGAGCGACAGGATCCGATCAAGATCGAAGGCCCCGCGATCAAGCACCTTCGCGATGTCGACACCGCATCGTTCGCTATGATGAAGAACCGCATATGGGTTGATCGACCGGATACGGGCTTCAACAGCGCTCAATTCGTCAGCAGATACCAGGTCGGTCTTGTTGATCAAGATAACGTCTGCAAAGGCAACCTGATCTTCAGCTTCCTGGGTATCTTCCAAACGTTGCAGTACATGACGCGCATCCACAACCGCCACGACCGCGTCCAACTTGGCTGCTGCCCGCACATCATCGTCCATAAAGAAAGTCTGCGCGACGGGCGCAGGATCGGCGACGCCAGTGGTCTCCACAATTATGGCATCGAAGGCGCCCTTGCGCTTCATCAGGTTCTGAACAGTGCGGATCAAATCACCACGAACCGTGCAGCAAATACAGCCATTGTTCATTTCAAAGATTTCTTCATCCGACTCGACCAACAGGTCGTTGTCGATGCCGACTTCCCCGAACTCATTGACGATAACGGCATACCGCTGACCGTGGTTTTCGGTCAGGATCCGATTGAGCAAAGTGGTTTTTCCGGCGCCCAGATATCCTGTCAAAACGGTGACCGGAATCTGAGCCGGGGTCTCCTGGGTCGCAGACATTGCGTATCTTCCTGGAAAATTGAAAAAGGCGGGCTCATCTGAGCCCCGGTTAGCCGCCATATAATCATATCCTTGCCGAATTGGGAGAGCAGATCGCGATTTTTGCAGCTGTTGGAAGTCAGTGCGCGAACTGCCGGACCCCGAACTGCTTTCAGCACAAGCGGCCTTTCAGGCGTCTCGCAGCGTGCTATCACTGGAGGGAAGTCAGATTTGCAACACGGAACGATGACGTCATGAAAACAATTTGTGGGTTTGATCGGATCGGTGAGGAAAATGCTTTCGCCGTTCTTGCGCGCGCCACGCAGCTGGCGGGCGAAGGGCATGACATCATCAATCTCGGTATTGGTCAGCCGGATTTCCAAACGCCGGACCACATCGTCGAAGCTGCCATCAAGGCCCTTAAGGACGGCCACCATGGCTACACACCGGCAACCGGCATTGCGCCGTTGCGCGAAGCGGTCTCAGCCGATCTTTACAAGCGTCACAACGTCGACAGCAATCCGGACAATGTCGTCATTGTGCCAGGCGGCAAGGTCACCATGTTTATGGCGATACTGATGTTTGGCGAACCCGGCGTGGATATTCTTTATCCGGACCCCGGTTTTCCAATTTATCGGTCAATGATTGAGTTCACGGGCGCACGCCCGGTTCCGGTGCCTATTCGCGAAGAAAATAATTTTGGGTTTTCCGCTGAAGAAACGCTGTCTCTAATGACGGAAAAAACCCGTCTTCTGATCCTCAATTCACCAGCAAATCCAACCGGCGGTGTGACGCCGAGAACGGAAATCGAAACACTGGTCAAAGGTCTGGCTGCCTTCCCCGAGGCAGCCGTTCTTTCTGACGAAATCTATTCTCAGATGACCTATGACGGCATGGAGCACGTGTCGTTGCTGTCGTATCCGGAAATCCGTGACCGCCTGATTTTACTGGACGGATGGTCCAAAACCTATGCCATGACCGGATGGCGGCTCGGGTTTTCCTTGTGGCCGGATCAGCTGATCGACAAAGCACGCAAGCTTGCGGTCAACGCCTGGTCCTGTGTCAACGCCCCTGCCCAATATGCTGCACTTGCCGCGCTGACCGGTCCGCAAGACGCCGTTCATGCGATGGTTCGGGAGTTTGATCAGCGCCGGAAGATCGTCGTCGAGGGTCTGAATGCAATAGAAGGGATTTCGTGCAAAACACCGCTCGGTGCGTTCTATGCCTATCCAAACATCAAGCAGACTGGTTGGCCGGCTAAAAAGCTGGCGTCTGCACTCCTTGAAGAAGCCGGCGTTGCCGTAATCGGAGGCCCGGACTTCGGTGTACTCGGAGAAGGTTACATCCGCCTCAGCTATGCGAACTCATCCGAAAACATCCAGAGAGCGCTTAACAGGATAGAAATTTTCCTATCTGGTCAAAAATCATAAGTCTTTATCCACACCCATCTTAAGATACTTCTGAATAAGACATAATTTACCTTAAGAAAATTCGAATTACGCTACGTATTGTTTTATTAAACCTTTAGGCCGTTCAATGCCGCTCAAGCTGAAAAAAGCGCGATGGTGGGAAACGAGAGATGGCGACAAATATTGCCTTGGATCTGGAGCAATCCTTTGGAGAGCTCAATGAGTGTGTTCTGGTCACGCAACCCGACCGCACGATCATCTTCGTCAACAAGGCGATGGAAGACTTGCTCAAGGTGGATCGTCAGGACCTAATTGGCACGACGACCGAGCGCTTTTTCGCAGACAAAAAGCATTTCGAAAATCTTGGCGAGATCTACGACACGCCGACTGACCAGCGGCATCGCAAATCCTATGCCTTCGATATCAAAACAGGGGACGGAAGTATTGTCCCCCTCGAGGTCGTGAGCGCACCGCTCTTCGACGCTGATCACGAACTAACTGGCATCCTGTTCATCTCACGCGACCAATCTGAGCGGATCGCGTTGGAAAAACGGGTCAAAAACATCGCGGAAACGCTGGACGATGCTCTGGACGCAATTTCGGAAGGCTTTGCAATCTACGACACGGATGACAAACTGGTTGTCTGCAACAACACATACCGCGAAATCTACGCGCCTTCAGCACCCGCCATGCAGCCTGGCAACTCTTTTAGGGCCATCCTGAAATACGGTCTTGATAGAGATCAGTACGACACTAAAGGCCTGACGAAAGAGGAATGGCTCCAGGAACGCCTGAGTCATCATAAAGCTGCCGACGGCAAGGTGATTGAACAATCTCTGGCGGATGGCCGGTGGCTTCGGATTTCAGAGACCAAGACCCGGAGCGGCCGGAGAGCAGGTATCCGGGCAGATATCACGGAGATGAAAACGGCCAAAGCTGAGGCCGAATCCGCTTACCGGAACCTCTCTCTGATTGCCGATAACGTTTCCTGTTCCATTACTGAGGTTGATCTTGAAGGCCGGTGCGTCTTCATCAACAAGATCGGCTGCGAATGGTTCAATGGCACGCAGGAAGAACTCCTGGGAACCCGTCTTCGCGAACGCCTTCCGTGGAAAGAGCGCGAACAGGTTCGCCAGGTGTTTCAAAAAGCCTATGCCGGCGAGAAGTCTGCCGCAGACATCTCTTTCCACTTCCCGGACGGCATTTCCCGCGAATGCCAGTTTGAGGCAACACCAAGGTTTGACGAGGCGGGCGACGTCTCAGGGCTCGTGGTCATGATTGTCGACATCACGGACAAGAAAAAGACAGAGCGCACACTCGCAGAGCTTTATGCGATTACGTCAACCAACGAACTTACATACGAAGACAAGATTGCAGAGATCCTTCGGCTCGGATGTGAGCATCTCGACCTGCCATGCGGGATCATCAGTCACGTCATAGATGATCGCTATTCCATCAGCCATGCGCACAGCCCGGGATGTGTCATCGAACCAGGCACATCCTTCCCGCTGGAAGATACCTATTGCACCCTGACTCTGGATGCCGACGGCCCGATCGCAACGGCAGAGGCCTCAAAGTCTGAGTTCGCAAAACATCCGTGCTACCGGGTTTTCGGCCTAGAAACCTACATCGGTGCTCCTCTCCTGGTCGATGGGGAAATCCACGGGACGATCAACTTCACGTCCGAAGAAGTAAGGAAACGTCCGTTTACAGAAGCTGATGTCCAAATCGTTCGGCAGTTTGCGGATTGGGTGGGTCATGAGATCGCCCGCGACCGTGCCCACAAGGCTCTGATGCAAGCCAAGATCAACCTGGAGCGGATCGCAAGTATCGACGACCTGACCGGCATCATGAACAGACGGGCTTTCCTCGAAGCCGCTAACACGGAAGTCGCTCGCTACCGTCGGACACAGCGCCCCTTCACGGCTGTCATGATCGACATCGATAACTTCAAGCGTATCAACGACCGGTGCGGCCACGCTGTCGGCGATGAAGTGCTCAAGAAGTTTACCGGTATTATCGGCGGTGCACTGCGCGCGGTTGACGTATTTGGACGCGTCGGCGGCGAAGAGTTCTGCATGATCCTGCACAACACCACCATGGAAGATGCCATGCTGGTGTCACAGCGGCTTCGCGAAAAAATCGTCGAAGAGTGCCAGTTCGACAATGTTGACCAGACGATTACCTGCAGCATGGGGCTTGCATCCATTGCGCGTGAAGATGTCGAGTTTTCCACGCTCATGCAGCGGGCCGATACGGCCCTTTACACCGCAAAAGAAACTGGCAGGAACCGCTGCGTCGAGTTCACGCCTGCCCTGGAGCCGGACGCTGCAGTTTAGGAACGACATCCGACTTTGCGACAGGGTGTCGCAGGTTAGCCGGAGCATGCCGTACATTTGACAGTCGAACATCACGGTGAGACCCTACCGTGGTGTTTGGCGCATGAGTACGTGAGCATAAACCAAGCCCATCACAGAAAAATTTGGAACGCGACCGCGCCATTACGGTTTACCTCGACGACAACGTCTTGGTGAACGCAACCATGGGAGGTTCGCTTGTTCAAAAAAATACTCGTTCCAATTGACCTCAGACACCCTGATGCGCTTGAGAAGGCGATCTCGGCTACGGCAGCAATCGCCAAGTCTGAAAACATTCCGGTTGTCTTCGCCGCAGTATCAACGGCAGCCCCGTCTGCGCTCGCACACAACCCAGATGAACTCAAATCCAAGATGGCGGAGTTTGCCGAAGCACAAGGCAGGCAGCATGGGATTGATGCGACCGGACAAGCGTTTTTTTCGCATGACCCGTCGATTGATCTGGAAAACGCTCTCTTAAAGGCGATCGACGAAACCGGCGCGGATCTGGTGGTTATGGCAACGCACGTGCCGCACCTGTTCGATCGCTTCTGGCCGTCCAACGGCGGCCGAATTGCGTCCCACGCGGGCGTTTCGGTCTTCCTTGTCCGCTAGACCCGCCTCTCACGTTGAAAGGAACGCTCCATGAGCGACGATACAAGCAATCTGGGCATCCCGGATCCCGACGGCGCTGCCAACATGATCGATACCGACTATGAGATCGGCCAAGACAATATCGAAACACAGGTTGGACCATTTAACTTGGACATCCATAATCCTGTTTTTCTGGTGTCGGGCCTGACAATCGTCGCGTTTGTCTTTCTGACGCTCGCTTTCCAGACGGAAGTTGGACCGGTCTTTGACGCCCTGCGAAATTGGCTGACGTCCAACCTGGACTGGTTCTTCATCCTGTCTGGAAATGTTTTCGTATTGGTCTGCCTGCTCTTGATTGTGACCCCTTTGGGCAGTGTCCGCATTGGGGGCAAAGACGCAGAACCCGACTATACCTACTTCGGCTGGTTCGCGATGCTGTTCGCAGCAGGCATGGGCATCGGTCTGATGTTCTTCGGCGTGCTCGAACCTGTCTATCACATGGCGTTTTCATCGCCGCTCGGTGTGCCGTCCCCCTTTGATGCGGATGGCAACCTTATTGAGGAGAATGTTGCCGCGGCCAAGGCCATGGGCATGGCCGCCACCATCTACCATTGGGGCCTGCATCCCTGGGCGATCTACGCAGTCGTTGCGCTTTCTCTAGCGTTATTTTCCTATAACAAGGGCCTGCCGTTGACGATGCGTTCCGTCTTCTACCCGATTTTTGGAGAGAAGACTTGGGGCTGGCCGGGACACGTCATCGATATTCTCGCAGTTTTCGCAACACTCTTTGGCCTTGCGACATCCCTCGGTTTTGGCGCTCAGCAAGCCAATGCCGGACTGGAGTTTGTCTTCGGCATTCCTGTGAGCGATACGGCACAGGTCGTTCTCATCATCGGCATCACGGTTGTCGCTCTTGTGTCGGTGATGCGAGGTCTCGACGGCGGCGTGAAGGTGCTGTCAGAGATCAATATGATGATTGCGGCTTTGCTGCTGCTGTTCGTCATCATTGCCGGCCCAACCATAACGCTTGTCAGCGATTTCTTTGCGAACCTTGGCGCTTATGCCCGCGAGGTCGTGCCGCTTTCCATGCCCTTCGGCCGGGAAGATGACGGTTTCCGGCAGGGCTGGACTGCGTTTTATTGGGCGTGGTGGATTTCCTGGTCGCCGTTTGTCGGCATGTTTATCGCCCGAGTCAGCCGCGGCCGCACAGTGCGCGAGTTCGTAATCTGCGTTCTGATTATTCCGTCAATCGTTTCGGTTCTCTGGATGACCGCCTTCGGCGGCACCGCGATCGAGCAAGTACTGACGGATTCGGGAAGTCAGGTTCGAGAATACGTGATCGCGTCTTACAGCCCCGAGCTTTCCTTGTTCGGAATGCTTGCGGATCTGCCGTTCGCATCCATCACGTCGTTCATTGCCATCATCCTGGTCATTGTCTTCTTCGTGACCTCGTCGGACTCCGGTTCCCTGGTCATTGATACGATCACTGCCGGTGGCAAGGTGGACGCACCTGTTTCTCAACGGGTCTTCTGGTGCACGTTTGAAGGCTTGGTAGCGATTGCGCTCTTGCTGGGCGGCGGCCTCGGGGCCTTGCAGGCCATGGCGGTCTCTACTGGCTTTCCCTTCACAATTGTCTTGTTGCTCGCGTGTTATGCGATCTTCAAGGGATTGAAAGATGAACCGCGCTAGGTGAAACGTGATTTAGACACGTGAATGGGCGGCCAAGCCGCCCATTTTTGTTGATGTGTTTAGTCATGGAGCTGCGGCGCCAACCGCACTCCGGGCGGCGGCGAGCTTTCGCGAACCCGCAGTTGGGGTTCGATGACGATCGGTGTGTTCGGAACACGATCACCCGCGATTTGCCGGAGCAGTGTCAATGCTGCAAGCCGCCCGATCTTGTCCGGTTGGGCGCCGACAGTTGTTAGGGCCGGTGTGCGGGCATCTGCACCATCAATATCGTCATACCCGGTGATGGCCATTTCCGGCCCAGGTTCGACGCCCGCCCGCCGCAAAGTGGTCATCATGCCAAAGGCGACCAAATCATTGAAACAAACGGCCGCTGTCGGCCGTTCAGCGGCTCCCAAGATCGCCGGTGCGGCCGAGCGCCCGTCTGCTTGGGTCATCAGTTCCGGCATATCAACTTGCGCATCCGGGTCTAGTCCAGCATCCAGCATGGCCTGCCGCCACCCTGTATGCCGGTATCTGCCGGTGGAACTGTCCCGGCGGCCACCCAGCATGGCGATCTGACTGTGCCCCTGATCAATGAGGTGCTTTGTGATCTGGTACATGCCGGTTTCATCGTCGCCGCGCACACACGGCGCCCAAACACCCGGCACCTCCCGCGCGACCAAAGTCACAGGGATGCCCTGATCGACAAGGCGGTTTATCTCCTCAGCAGAGGTTCCCACCGAGGGACACAGGATCAGACCGTCGGCACGGTGCTGAAGCAGGGTATTCACGAACGCCTTTTGCCGCTTAACATCGTCCCTGTGATTGCAGATGAAGATCATCTGCCCCTGCTCCTCCAGAACATCCTCAAGAGCTGAGAACACTTCGGCAAAGAACGGGTTCAAGATGTCATGGACCGCCACCCCGACAATTTGACTTCTCGAGGTGCGCAGAGAAGCGGCTGACCGGTTGTAGATATAGCCGATCTCTTCAGCTGTCTGCTTGACCTTTGCCCGGGTTTCTTCAGCGACCAGCGGACTGTCCCGCAAGGCCAAAGAGACTGTCGCTGTCGAGATCCCAAGTTGGTCGGCAATATGACCCAGAGTCAGGCGTTTTCCGGGTTTTTGCATCCCTTCTGGTGTGCGGGACTTGTTATTTTCACTGTCGGGCATGCCGTGCACTCAAAGTTCGGTTGCAGCGGGCGGCAGTTTGGAACACTGCGCCAGCTGGAACGATACCGCGTAACAATCCTCTGATCAGTTACTTTGGGGAGCGGAAGCGTCGAATTCTTCTCGCAAATTTACGACGACGCGGCGGTTTTGCGACTGACAGGTCACCGCATCGCAATCGGTTACAGGACGCTCCACGCCATAACCCTTGGTCCACATGCGTTTGGCATCGACACCCCGTGCAACAAGCGCGTTGTAAACCGCTGTTGCCCTTTGTGTCGACAGTGTTTTTTGGGCCGCTTCACTGCCCGGATCATCGGCATGGCCCTGTACTTTCACCAACCAGGATTTGTTCTGCTTTAACCATTTTGCCTGGTTATCGAGGGTCATTTTCGCTTCATCAGAGATCGTCGCCGATCCTCTGTCGAAATAGATCCTTCTGCCCACATTGATGATGAACTCTTCTTCAGATCCCGGACGGATTTCGGCAAAACCGGCCGCCGGAGCATTCGTTACGTTCGGTGAAGCAAGGTTTGACGCCGTATTGCAGCTGGCAAGCCCCAGGCCAAAAACGACAGCCAAACAGATGCCGCCTGTCGTACGCCCAAATCGAATAGACAAAAACGCCCCCAATTGTTTTTCATTTATGACCGGGTTCAACCGGCATTTGCCCCAAGGTGCTCCAGGACCAGCACACCTGTGCCCTTCGGACAGCGCTGGTAGAGATCGATCACATCTTCCGGGAACATCCGGATACAGCCACTCGACACATCATGACCGATACTCCAAGGCTCCAGGGTGCTGTGCAAACGGTATCCAAGGTCAACGCCATCGCGGTAGAGATAAAGCGCCCGCGGCCCAAGCGGGTTGTTCGCCGCCCCGCCTTCCACTTTGCGCGGCAATTCAGGCTGGCGTTTCAGCATTTCGGGGGGCGGCACCCAGCGCGGCCATAAGGCCTTCCGATCAATGCGGGCCCGCCCGTACCATTTGAAGCCTTCCCGGCCAACTCCGACCCCGTAACGGAGCGCAGTATTGTTTTCCCAGACCCAATAAAGGAAATGGTTGTTGGTATCGATCACCACCGTGCCAGGAGGCTCCGGACTGAAGTACTTGACCATCTGACGGTGCCAGACCGGATCAATCTTCTTGAAGTTGGTCCGGCGATACCGATACCCGTTGTCATCCTGGTATCCGGTAAAGTAGGCATTGGCTGCCGCACTTGCGCGCGCAGCCGTGGGCAATGCCATACTTCCGGCAACAACCGTTGCACCCTTCAGCAGCGTCCGGCGATCAAATTCCATCCCGATCCTCCCAGGCAATCCAGCCAATTGAGACCTGACATTTCAAATCTGGGATTATTAAGCCGTCAACTCCAGCGCAGGGTCAACAGGGGAGACACCGGAATTGCGGCTTACGCTGCCTTCACTTGCTCCCGGTAGAGGATGTAAAGCCCGGAAGCGACAACAATGGACGCTCCCAGGATCGTCGTCACGGTCGGAACATCGTCAAAAATCAGATAGCCAAGAACAATCATCCAAACGATCTGAACATAAATCAGGGGCGCAAGGACAGGGGCTGGGGCCATACGGTGTGCAAGAATGAAGAGAAAGTGACCTCCGCCGCCAAGTGCACCGGTCGCAACCAGCAAGGTCCACTCCCAAAGCCCATTGGGGGCTTGCCACACAGAAATGCCCACAGGCGCCATGGCAACCGCAGCAACGACACCTGAAATGATCAACATTCCGGCAGAGCTGTCGGTCGCAGCCAATTTCCGGGTAAGGAGCGCATAAACGGCATAGAACGTCATCGCGGCAAGTGAATAGACGACGGCCCAATGGAGCCCTCCAAGCCCCGGCCGGGTCACCACGAGTACACCAATGAACCCGACAACAATGGCAGCCCACCGACGGATTCCGGCCCACTCCCCAAGAAACGGCCCGGCGAGAGCGGTAATGACAAACGGTGCTGCGAACATGATTGACATCGTTTCGGCAAGCTGCAGATAGCGAACCGCCAAGAAATTAAAGATCGTCGTCCCTAACAAACAGAAGGCACGCACGATTTGGAGCGCCCAGCGGTCTGTACGCAAATACTGCGGTGACTTCCAAACCTGAAACAGAACCAGGGCGAGAACCACATGGCTGACAAACCTCACCCAAACAATTTGAAGCGTTGGCAGGCTTGCGGACAGGTACTTTGCGGTCGCATCCAAAACTGAGAAACACAGGCAAGCAAGAATAATCAGCCCGATCCCGGCAATTGGAGCCGTGGTATTGGCACCACTGCTGCCATCATTTTGTCCTTGACCTGACACTGCAGACATCGCCAGTTGACCTTTCTAGAATGCTGCAGTTGGTGTTGAAGAGAACCAAAAACGCAGATAACGACCCTGCCTCGGCCTAGGGGAACAGGTGCAGGGCCACAAGGATACAAGATGCCAGTTGCAGGAATTGAAACATGGCTGGGCTGCCTCACCGTGACAGAAACCGATGGCGCCATCACCGACCTACAATGGAATGGTGAGCCAAGCCAAGCGGAAAAGCCGCTTCTGCGAGAAACTATCCGCCAATTGTCAGCCTATTTAGGGGGAGACTTGAAAAACTTCGATTTGCCTCTGAGCCCCAAAGGCGGTGATCTGCATCAGGCCGTATTCAAGGCCATGCTGGAGATCCCGTACGGCGAGACACGAACCTATGGGGACCTGGCACGGGACTTGGACACTTATGGGCAACCGATCGGTCAAGCCTGCGGAGCCAATCCGATCCCGGTCATCATCCCATGTCACAGAATTTTGTCTGCCAACGGGCTCGGCGGTTATTCCGGTTCTGGCGGCACTGAGACAAAAATTGCGCTTCTCAAACTCGAGGGCGGCTTTCCTTTTTTGATTTAGCCCGCATTCTGAGGCTTACGCGTTAAAGAAAGAGCGTCGCGGACATAACCAGAAGTGCAAGGACAAGCCAAAATGCCAAGGCTTTGTTCTGAGAATTATACCGGGAAGTATCTGAGCGCCGCCCAATATTCATATTGAATGGATTTCGCGGTCCGCTGCGCCCAAGAGAAGCCGTCGAGACCTTATTGAACCGTTTGCGCAGTTCCTCAGCCCGTTTAGCGCCTCGTTCATTGTCGATTGTATGGCCGGACATAACCGCCCTCTCTTTCTCCTTGAAATTTAGATCGTTCGATTTTGACGTGGGTCGGCTACAAGAAAATTCAAATGAGCGTTTTGTAATCTTTGGCACCAAGACTTCTGTCTTGCTGGGGTCATACAGGCGCACTAGGAAACCGAAACACCAATTCGCGTGACCGGATCCCACATGTCAGTCAGTCCCGACACCAATAACAAAAATGAAAATCTCAATGACAACTTGCCGTCACTTATGGAGGTGACGAAAGTCGCGTCGAAAGTTGGGCTTCTGTCTTTTGGTGGCCCTGCGGCGCAAATATCGGTGATGCACCAGGAGTTTGTCGAAACCCGTAATTGGCTCTCCGAGGAGCGGTTTCTTCATGCCTTGAATTACTGCATGCTTCTGCCCGGTCCGGAAGCCCAGCAATTGGCAACCTATTGTGGCTGGTTGACCGGTAAGACTTTGGGTGGGCTGATCGCCGGTTTGCTTTTCATCCTGCCCGGCGCTCTCACAATGGCTGTCGTGAGCTACATCTATGCGGCATATGGCGAAACCCAGATTATCAACGCGCTGTTCTACGGCATCAAAGCCGGAGTGCTGGCAATCGTGCTGCAAGCGTTGTTCCGGATTGGCGCAAAGGCACTAAAGACCCGATTAAGCTGGCTACTATGCGGTCTTTCGTTTTGCGCCCTGTTTTTCTTCGCAGTTCCCTTTCCGTTGGTCATCATCACAGCCGGAGCTATCGGGCTTTTCTTTGACAAGCGGGAAGAAGAAAAAGAGCGACCGGCAGACACATCGCAGTCTCATCCATCTGCCATCAACACGCTCAAGACGCTCGCAATCGGAGGGTTTGTTTGGCTGACGCCGCCGTTCCTGGCTGCTCTATTGCTGACACCCCAGTCCGTCCTCGTTGACGTTGCAGGGTTCTTTGCAACTCTTGCTGTGGTCAGTTTTGGGGGAGCTTATGCCCTCCTCAGCTACATGGCCCAGGTCGCTGTTGACACAAAAGGCTGGTTAACTGCAGGCCAAATGCTGGATGGCCTCGGCCTTGCCGAAACAACTCCGGGCCCACTCATTCTGGTGACGCAATTCGTCGGGTTTCTGGGAGGCTGGCAGAACCCAGGACCGTTCACACCGGTAACCATGGCGTTGCTCGCTGCAGCAATGACCACCTGGGTAACGTTTGTGCCAAGTTTCTTGTTCGTTTTGGCTGGTGCCCCTTGGATGGAACGGCTCTATGGGAATGCGTATTTGGCAAGCGCTCTGTCAGCGATCACTGCTGCCGTTGCGGGCACAATCTTAAACCTTGCCGTATGGTTCGCAATCAATGTTTTGTTTACTGAAACAAAGACCGCGTCGATCGGTCCCGTGACAGTCATATCGCCGGCCCCTGGCAGCTTAGACACGATCCTTTTTGCGATCGCCGTTGCCGCCGCCATACTTGTTTTTTGGGCAAAGCGCGGAATGTTCACAGTGATCGGAACAACGGCTGCCCTCGGCCTGGCCGCAAAAATGCTGACCAGCTAAAACACACCTGGTTTAAGAGTGTGGCGCTGACCGCCCCTATTAAGCGGCAGTCAATTCCTTATTGGTTTTGCTCGCTGTGTCCGCTTCGTCGGGTTCCAGATCCTCTTCGTGATCCGGGTCATCATCAACCGAGACAGACAGATTTTTTTCAACCTGCCGCAAAAGCTTACGCAGTTTCTTGCGATCCTTGTCTTCAATGCCCGCCATTGCCTCACGCTCCAAACGCTTCCAGGCTTTATCGACAGAGACGACCAGGTCCCGGCCAGTTTCTGTCAGATAGACACGTGCAAGGCGTCCATCTGAATCTGACACCTGACGGCGGACATATCCCTGACTGGAGAGCCGGGTAACCATTTTGGTGACCGTCGGCGGCTGAACCCCAAGGGCCAAAGCAAGCTGGCTCATCGTCCGGCCGTCGGCATCCGCCAAAACCTTCAAAACAAGCTCCTGCCCTGGATGCAAACCAATCCGCATCAGATGCGCACCTGACCGGGCGCGCTGTGCTTTGGCGGCCTGTAACAGCCGGAATGTAATGCTCTTTTTGTAGTTGAAAGGCATTAATGGATCCCCGAACGCAGATTCATTCAAATCGTTCATCTTGAACGGGTGGAAACCTAACCAAGTTATTTAACCGTCAAATGACAGTCTGAATTTCGACATCCCACAAGCGTGTTCTGCGCAAAAAACTTGCCGCAGCTCAGAAGCCTTGGAAGGGCAGTTTCACGTCAGCCCGCCTCAAGCGTCTCTTCAGGTGAACGTGCGATATCAAGGCAGCGGCGGCATTAACTGTCATTGAAACCCATGGCGGATATCATCTCATTCCTGGAAGCACTTTTGCCATTGAGCCTGACCACCTTGATCGCAGGTGGGTTGGGTGGCATCGCTGCATTTCTAACCACATCAAAGACCGCTTCGACGCAGGTTCGGTTCGGTATGGCCGGTTTTGCGATAGTCGGCATCATCGCCGCTTTCACTGTTCCCCTTTTCCTTTCACTTCTACAATCGAACATCTTGAATGAAGTTAAGAACGGCGAAAACAGTGAGTCCTATCTCATTTTTGGAGGCTTCTGCATATTGGCCGGTTTCTCGGCAAAGGCCTTTCTGTCGACATTGTCGGATCGCGTCATCAACGAGCTGACTAACAAGATGGCCGACAGCCAACAGCGCGCGGAAGTTCAAATTCAGGAGCTAAAGGACAATCTCGCCTATAAACTACAAAAGGAAGAAGCCGCAGTTGCTGATCAAAAAAGTCCTTTGTCGCCGAAACTCAGCCAAATAGGTCGGTCGCTGAGCGATCTTGAGAAAACGGTCTTAAGCGCATTGGGCGATTTGGCTGTCCGGACAATAGACGGCATTTCCCAGGATTGCGGGATCACAAACGACCAGACAGAAGACGCCATCGCGAAACTGATCGACCGCAAGCTTGCCACCCACCATTTGCCTTTCGGAACCCGCCGGAGGCTTGTTTCGCTCACACAAGATGGTCTCGAATTGGCAGCCCGTCTTGCAACCGGTGCAATTCTCTAGCATCACGCTGGTATCATAAATGAAGCCGAAAGCGTCTTCAGGCAAAAAGCGATCCTGCTGCTTGTTGCAAGTCATTCGCCCGCTCCAAGGCTGCTTGGTACGCCTCTATTGCGCTGGCGTCAGGTCGGTTGCGCGAGGAGCTGCTACTATCATCCTCATTATCGGAATTGGCGTCGTCCGATGATTCTGCCTCATTGGCACTGGCCACATTTTCAGATGGGTTATTCCTGCTCGCCGAGCTGTTCTCAGCACCCGAGACTTCTGACGTTTCATCAGTTTCATCGCCGCGCAACTCTTCCAGCTTTTGTTGACGCAGCTCAGCTTGAGCCTCAGACAATTGCGAACGTGCCTGTTGCGCAACTCTAAGGTCTTGGCCAGAGGGTTCGGCCGGGGCCAGAGCAGCGCTGATCACCACGCGCATCTTCCGGATCGTTGCCTCAGGTGTGCGTTCTGTTGAGGTATCGATCTGAACCTCACCGCCAACGGCATAACGCTTGCCGTCAGGGCCTTGCTGGAAGGTGTAGGTCGGCGCACTTGCATAAGCACCGCCCACCCGAGCATGAGCCTGCTCGTGTGCTCGGACTTCACGGTCTCTTTGCTTCAGTTCCTGAACCTGTTTTTCTTCGCCCTCCGTCAGGCCATCTCCATCTGCATCGTCGTCCGGCTCTGTCTGCTGTGCCGCATCCTGACCAGAAGACGCAGGGTTAGCAGGCAATTGCGCGCCGGCTGATTGCGCTGCACCAGTACTCACAGTATCGCCGGACTTCTGAGATTGGTCCTGGCCACTTTCTTCAGATAATTGGCGCCCATTACCTAACGGTTCCGCCTGGGATTTTCGGCGCGCTGGGGCGTCCGATTCATCGGTTTCTTGCAAGGCAAGGATTGCTTGCGGCGTTAAAAGGGTGGTCGCCCCCGCCCGGACAGCAATAGCCCTTGGGCTCGCCTGACTGTCGCGCACAGCACCACCGTCCCGGTTCTGGGCTGTCTCCTCAGAACCGGGAGCCGCGTCACCAGCGACACCGCTGCTTCTCAATAGGTTCGCCGGCGTGTTGGATAAAAGTGCGCCGATCATCGGGCCATATATCCCCGAAAAACATCGCCAATTTGTTAATTTGCATTAAGAATTCGAGATCAAAACTTCGCGAGGATTATTCGGCGCCCATTTTCGTCAGACAACAGAAAATCGGGTATCAAGAAGGCGAGACTTAGAATCAGGATACCAAGAATGCTGCCCAAACGTTTCTGGCATGAGATGACAACAGAGGACTTCAAAGGTGCCGGCACCGAAGACTGGATCGCAGTCCTGCCTGTGGCGGCAATTGAGCAGCATGGGCCACATTTGCCACTCTCGACGGACACTACGCTCGCCGAGGGTCAGATCCAACGGGTAATTGAGCTTCTTCCTAAGCACCTTCCAGTGACATTCCTTCCTGTACAGACTATCGGAAAATCAGACGAACACATCGATTATCCGGGAACCCTTACGCTCACCTGGGACACCCTTACCAATTGCTGGATAGAGATCGGTGAGTCGGTCGCCCGTACCGGAATACGGAAACTGGTTATCATCAATTCCCACGGCGGTAATGTTCCCGTGATTGATATTGTGAGCCGGGAACTGCGCATTCGGCACGACATGTTTGTGCTTGGAACGAACTGGCTCCGCTTTGGACAGCCAGAAGGTCTTTTTCCGGAGGACGAATTTACCTACGGCATCCACGGCGGTGACATTGAAACGTCGCTCATGCTTGCTATCCGGCCTGATTTAGTGCGGATGGAACTTTCACAGGACTTCTCATCGGAACAACAGAATTTTCTCAAAGAATTTAGACATTTAAGAGGGCACGGGAAGGCCCAGTTCGGCTGGAAAGCACAAGACCTCAACCCGCACGGCACTCAAGGCAACGCTTCTGCAGCAACCGTAGAAAAGGGGCAGCAATCACTGGATCACGCGGCTCATGCCTTAATCGAACTCTTAGAAGATGTACAAAGTTATGATCTTCAGCGGCTTAAGCACCGTTAATAAATGAACGACTTCCCAACGCATATTTCACAACGGAAAGTATACTGAGTAATGTTCAGAAATCTTTTCGCGATTGCTATAAATTGGATTTTTCCAACAACGACAAGCAGTTGACGGTGGTTAAATTCAGTTCCACAGTGTGAGTGGATTTGCGGATTGTAACATAGAGCCTCTATGAACCTTTCTATCAGGCAGCTTGCGACCTTTCGGGAAGTCATGCGGTGCGGATCAATATCTGAAGCCGCACGAACGCTTGGGCGCACGCAACCGGCCATTAGTTCAACCATATCCGGCCTTGAAACCGAACTCGAACTCAAACTTTTTGTCAGAGAACAGGGTCGTCTTGTGCCCACACCGGAAGCTGAATTTTTCCTAGAGGAAGCGGACGCTATTCTAAAACGCCTCGAAATTTCCAAGCGTACCTTGCGTGGACTTGCCAATCGAGAACAAGGTCAGCTGCGTATCGCTTGTATTCCGGAAGTCGCTGAGGACTTCTTGCCGGATGTGATATCACGTTTTTTATCCGATAAGACAAAAGTGAATATTGCGCTAGCCAGCAAGTCTTCTTCAGAAATCGAAGACCTGATCGCAGCGCAACACTTTGACATCGGGATTGCTGAAACCCCCAGGATTAGGAGTTCTTTTGATCAAGTTGATTTCGAACTGGAGTGCATGTGTGCACTTTCCTCTTCAGATCCACTCGCATCTAAAGAAGTAATCACACCTGCAGATCTCGACGGGTACCCGCTTGCTCTGCTGCATCCGGAACACCGCAGTCAAAAGCAAATTTTGGACCGATTTCGTGATACAGGCGTCCAATTAATTCAACGATTTGAACTCCAAACATCCAAACCTGGTCTAAAATTCGTAGAAGCTGGTCTTTGTGCACTCATTTGCGACATGGTAACAGCGTTCAAAACTCAAGAAATATACAAGCATGGTTTTGGCCCGCCACTGATAGTCTTTAGACCCTTTCGGCCTCGGATCCAAAACAATCTGTCCATACTGACTCCGACCCATCGACCGATATCTATCGTGGCTAAAGAATTTTCCAATACGCTTGGCGAACGCATTTCCGAAATACGGGCATCAATGATTAGGCCGGTTTCTTGATGTGCGAATAAATTTTTAGTTAGGATCGGGCCAACCTGAAAATGATCGGCTGAGACCCAATCACTTCCGGAAATATCGCCTTAGAATTTACCCTATTGTTTGAGCGGATTGGCGTTTTGGCCTCTGCGAGGAGTTCGGTGCGCCGACCAGGACGCGCATATCCCCGCGAGAGCGAGGTTTTGTTTATTTTGTTGGGATTTGGTTGCGGGAGCAGGATTTGAACCTGCGACCTTCAGGTTATGAGCCTGACGAGCTACCGGACTGCTCCATCCCGCGTGAAGGTGGAGGCTATCGTTGAAGAGATGCACTCAAGTAGGCGTTAG
>NZ_JBRKQB010000004.1:0-601141 GCF_053005265.1 Roseibium sp. MB-4 | reverse complement strand
CTTCCTTGTCTGAAAGATCAGCGTACCTGCGTAACTCTTAAAACACTCAAGCCCCTAAAGACCCAAGCATCGCAAGACCAACGCCGCCTACGCTTCCCTTCCTTCAAATATCAAATTGTCAATGAACCATTCACCGGAGCGAATGCGGCTTGAATTGCCGACACCGGAAGACACAGAGCCGAGGCCTTGTTGAGGCGTTTGGTTCAAATCTTTCGGTAGAACCGACGGTGAAGAGCGCCGCGTCAGCAGCGCCGCCGTCGATGGAGGCGGTTATACGCATCGCCCCAGTTGGAGTCAACACAGTTTGTCAAAAAAGATTCACAAAAAACAGAAATGCTGGAATTGTTTGTTTTTACAATGTCTTATGAAAGACACCGGGCCCTTCTAGCTCGCCTCATATGTATGTATCGAAGCCTGCTCTCACACTTGGCAAAAGCCCGGCCCCAGAGGCGTTTATATATAATGTCGGACCAGTTCGACTGTATTAGCCTAATTGGGGCCTCCGGTTTCTCGTCACAAATGCCGGTCTTCTAGTAACATATTTATGCCGGATTTCAGACATAGGCCCTTATTTCTCGGGCAATCAGGGTAATTTCTGAAGATGAATGTTTGACGTTTTTGCCGAAAACCGGCATTTAGCGTCTTCAGCTGTTAACCTGCAGGGCGCACACCGCTTTATATTTGCAGCACCGCTTCATTGAGCGATTGAAAGGACCGGACCGGTTACACATGCATCTTGGGCCCTTCCATAACCATCAACGATCGCAAATTGACCTCGGGAATGAACCTCCCCTTCGGTCCTATGAGGCAGGGCAGGGATTGCCGGACCGTCGGCAAGTCTCTTTCAGGTGGTTGACCGGAACTGTTCTAACAGGCGTGACATCTCTGGTCTTGATGGGCGGCGCGCTTACGGCCGCATTGGACGGACAGTACAGTGTTGCAGCCACACCATCGTTTGAACTTGGTGCCAACGGTTATCTCGAAACTGGCGGGCGTGGGTCGAAGGGCGACCGGGTGCTTCGAACCGCCACCGAGTATTCCAACAAACAGGTGCTTGACGTCAATGTGGTAACCCGAGTTGGGGAGCGCGAAAATATCCGGGTGCAACCTCATATTTTCGTAAGTGCCAGCCTTGCGACCCGGTCCGATCCGGATCTCGCCCAACTCATCCCCGATTTCAATCCGATGGCAATGTTTGCAGACAATCAGGATTTGAACGACGACGGCGGGGCACCTGGAGCTGAAACGTTACTCTTGGCCGACTCCAGCTATGGGGCAAAGCTTGAAAGTGAAGTCAGTATCAGTCTGACCGCGTTCCCATCACAAAGCAACTCGATTGCCTTGGATGCGACCCCCACTGAAACCGAGATTGAACTCTCCGTGCGCGAAATCGCACGCACCATGTCGATCGACACGGTTGAGATGGCCGCAAAGACACTGGTTGATCCGGGCCGTTTTGACTTCAACCTTGCGCTTCAGCCCGATCTCGAGCGGTTCGCCGTGCGCATCACGCCGGAAAACGTCTCCTTCGTCTCCAAACGGGAGGAAGAAATCCGGTTTGCCGGCATGGATGAAAAAATCATCCCATTGAGCTCGGGCCAAGACCTCGCTGATCTGTTGCTGGAACACGAGGCCACTGATACGGAAGCCGCTATCATCAATGATGCATTCCGAGATGTTTTCGGCTTTACGGAAATCGAGGATGGTCAACGGCTGCGGATCGCGTATGCACCGGATCCGGAAAATCTGGAGCGAATGCGTCCGGAACGGATCAGTCTGTACACAGATACCGAACATCAGGCGACTGTGGCCCGGTCCGACAGCGGATCCTACATCGAAGCCAAAGAACCCGACACGTTTTTGGCGAATGCGTTTGAAGAGGCCGACCGAATTTCCTATGGCGGTCCGACGCCCGCAATCTACGACAGCCTTTACCAGACGGCCCTCGAACAGGACATGCCGGAAGCAATCATCGACGATCTCATCCGGATGTTCTCGTTTGATGTCGATTTCAATGCCCGAGTCCAGCCTGGTGACGCACTTGAGCTGTTCTTTACCGAAAGCGAAGCCGGCGGCCCGCCGAAAATCCTTTATGCGTCTTTGAAAACCGGAAATACAAACCGCGAGTTTTACCGCTACCGGACGCCGGATGACAATGTCATCGACTTTTATGACGACTCTGGCCAGAGCGCAAAGAAATTCCTGATCCGGAAACCGTTGAACGGCGGCAAATTCAGGTCTGGCTTCGGCATGCGCCGCCACCCAATTCACAGATACACGAAGATGCACCGTGGTGTGGACTGGGCAGCGCCACGTGGCACCCCGATTTTCGCGGCTGGCAATGGGACAATCAAGAAAGCCGGTTGGAGTTCCGGATACGGGCGGCGTATCGAGCTGCAGCATACGAACGGCTATGTAACCACCTACAGTCACTTGACCGGGTTCGCCAAAGGGATCCGAGAGGGTGCCAGGGTCAACCAAGGCACCGTTATCGGATATGTAGGCTCCACTGGCCTGTCGACTGGTCCGCATCTGCACTACGAAGTACTCGTCAACGGCCGCTTTATGGACCCAATGCGGATCAAGTTGCCAAAGGGGCGGACCTTGGACGGCGAACTGCGCACAGCCTTTGAGGCGGAGCGCTACCGGATCGACACCTTGCTCGACAGAGCCCGCAAGCCTTCCCGGATCGCGTCATTGAATTAAAACGGCCTGCGTAAAGAGCAGAGATCGGAGAAATTGAAAAGCCCGCGAAGCAGCTGCTCCGCGGGCTTTAACTTATCTCAAGCTGCGCTTCGGTTATGCGGCTTGGCTATCAGCGCCTGCCACCTGAAACAGCAGGCGGTCCGTGCCCGCAGACACATTCACTGTCTGCCCATCCAGCACATCACCGGCGAGCAGTTTCTCAGCCAACGGATCCTGGACATCCTTTTGGATCACCCGCTTCAGCGGGCGCGCACCATAAGCAGGATCGTACCCTTTTTGAGCCAACCAGCCGAGGGCCCCATCGTCCAGATTGAGCGTAATCTTCCTGTCAGTCAAAAGACCGCGCAAGCGCTCAAGCTGAATCTTAACGATCGCCGACATCTGAGACCGCTGCAGCCGATGGAAGAGAACAATCTCATCAAGTCGGTTCAGGAACTCCGGACGGAAATGCCCGCGGACCACAGACATTACCTCAGTGCGTACCGCGTCACTGTCTTCGCCTTCAGGCTGGTTGACCAGGAACTCTGATCCGAGGTTCGAGGTCATGATGATCAGCGTGTTCCTGAAGTCCACAGTCCGGCCCTGACCATCCGTCAAGCGGCCATCATCGAGGACCTGCAGCAGCACGTTAAAGACATCGGAGTGCGCTTTTTCGATTTCATCAAAGAGCACGACCTGATACGGACGCCGACGAACCGCTTCGGTGAGAGCACCACCTTCCTCGTATCCGACGTAGCCGGGAGGGGCGCCGATCAACCGGGCAACAGAGTGTTTCTCCATGTATTCCGACATATCGATGCGCACCATTGCGCTGTCATCGTCGAACAGAAAGCTGGCCAAAGCCTTGGTGAGTTCGGTTTTACCAACCCCCGTAGGTCCAAGGAACATGAACGACCCGATCGGCCGGTTCGGATCCTGAAGCCCGGCGCGCGCCCGCCGCACGGCGGTCGAAACCGCATGAATCGCTTCGCTCTGACCAATCACTCGGCCAGCGAGAACGTCTTCCATCCGGAGCAGCTTTTCACGCTCGCCCTCCAGCATCTTGTCGACCGGAATGCCCGTCCATTTGGATACGACCTGGGCGATGTGTGACGGAGTGACCGCCTCATCCACCATCGCGTCACTGTCCTCGGACGCTTCAGCGACAGCCAGTTTGCGTTCCAGATCCGGAACAACCCCGTAAGCCAGTTCCCCGGCCTTCGCCAAATCACCTTGACGCTGTGCGATCTCCAGATCGATCCGGGCCTGTTCCAACTGCTCCTTGATCTTCTGCTCAAGGTTCAGTTTTTCCTTCTCCCCAAGCCAACGGCTGGTAAGTGTCTGGGACTGCTCCTCCAGTTCGGTCAGTTCCTTTTCAAGCTTTCCAAGGCGGTCCTTGGCCGCTTCGTCGCTTTCTGTCTTCAAAGCTTCCCGTTCGATCTTGAGCTGGATGATCCGACGGTCTAATTCGTCGAGTTCTTCCGGCTTGGAATCCACCTGCATCCGCAAGCGGCTGGCCGCCTCGTCCACAAGATCGATGGCTTTGTCCGGCAGGAACCGGTCCGTGATATATCTGTTTGACAGCGATGCCGCCGAAACAATTGCCGAGTCGGTGATGCGCACACCGTGATGCAATTCATACTTCTCTTTGATCCCGCGCAGGATCGAAACCGTGTCCTCCACTGTCGGTTCGGTTACGAAAACCGGCTGGAAACGGCGGGCAAGCGCTGCATCCTTTTCAACGTGTTTGCGGTACTCATCGAGCGTCGTGGCCCCGACACAGTGCAGCTCTCCGCGGGCGAGCGCAGGCTTCAGGAGGTTCGATGCATCCATAGCACCATCCGCCTTGCCCGCACCAACAAGCGTATGCATTTCGTCGATGAAGAGAATGATGCCACCAGCTGCGGCCTCAACCTCAGACAAGACGGATTTCAGACGCTCTTCAAATTCACCGCGGTACTTTGCACCAGCGATCAGAGCCCCCATGTCGAGCGCGAGAAGCTGTTTATCCTTCAAGGACTCGGGAACATCGCCGTTGACGATCCGGAGCGCCAAACCTTCCGCAATCGCGGTTTTGCCAACGCCCGGCTCACCGATCAAAACGGGGTTGTTTTTCGTCCGCCGTGACAAGACCTGAATCGTGCGGCGGATTTCCTCGTCGCGGCCAATCACCGGATCAAGTTTTCCGTCCCGCGCCACCTCGGTCAGGTCCCGGGCATATTTTTTCAAAGCTTCATACTGGTTTTCAGCCGTCGCACTGTCAGCCGTTCGGCCTTGGCGCAACTGATTGACAGCTTCATTCAAGGCATTCGGCGTGATGCCGTGACGTTTGAACAACTTGCCAGCTTCGCTGTCTGCATCCATGGCCAGAGCCAGCAACAGACGCTCGACAGTCACGAAACTGTCGCCGGCCTTGTCAGCTATCTTTTCTGCCTGATCAAACAGCCGCGCGGTTGCCTGGTGCATGTAAAGCTGACCAGAGCCACCGGAGACTTTCGGCATTTTGTCGAGAATGCCTTCAAGATCGCCCTTGAGCGCTTTTGCATCTCCGCCAGCCCGGCTGATCAAACCGCTCGCCATACCTTCCGGATCATCCAGAAGGACCTTCAGAACATGTTCCGGAGTAAATTGCTGGTGGCCACGGCCCAATGCAAATGTCTGGGCAGATTGAACGAACCCACGGGCCCGTTCGGTATATTTTTCAAAGTTCATGTGCAATCCCCTTCCCGTCCGCACCACCCGAAGCGTGGGGAACGTTTTTGAGTTTCAGACCCCTTGGCGGGCATCTGCGCAGCCTCGTAAAGCACTGCCTACCCAATATAGTGTTGCATTTTAATCACAAAAGCCCCCTGCACCAAATTACTGCCCGATTGCCGGGCAAAATAAAAACGGCGCCCAAATGGACGCCGTTTTCTTATCATTCAGAGCTTGTTTGACGCTGGCGTCATTCACCAGCCGCAGCCGTTTCGGAAGGTGTATCTTCCGTTGCTTTGGTGCGACGTGTCCGGGTTGTCCGGCGCCGTGGTTTTGGTTGCTCTTCGCCTTCATCCGCAGCTTCAGGACCGCCGGCACCAGCTTGTGCTTCATTTTCGGACCCAGCCTCTAATGCAGCTTTGCGCGGGGTACGGGTCCGTGGCGTCCGGGTCCGGCGGCGCGGCTTCTCTTCAGCTTCGCCGGCTTCATCAGACGCCTGAGCTGCCCCGTTCACCTGGCCTTCCTGGTCAATCACCGGCATGTTGTCGATAAACGGCTGCGGAGCATCTCCATCAACAACGGTGTTATCTGCGGATGGCTTTGACGGCTGGTCACTGCCTTGAGATCCGCCAGAGCCGTTTACGGCTGCCTGATCCTGGTTGTCGTCCGCCTCATGACGCGCAGTGTGCTGCGTGTTCTGCTGCGGCGGCTGTGCAGCCGCTACAATACGGAGATAGTGCTCAGCATGCTGATTGTAATTCTCGGACATCACCCGGTCGCCCGATGCCTGTGCATCGCGGGCAAGCTGCTGATACTTCTCCGCAATATGCATCGCTGTGCCGCGGATTTTCACATCAGGACCGTTGGATTCATAAGTCCGGGTTAGCGGATTAGGTCCCTTGCGGCCCCGTCCGCGCATACGCTTATTGCTTTGATTTCCTGGTCTCATCCTGCCGTTTTCTCTTAAGGAACGGCGGTCAGCCCATGGCCGACCAAACATCGGAATATCTTTAAACCGATACGAAATACGCGCCGAAACCAACCCGTGATGGCCTGCAGCTGTCAATGAAAAGTCAGACGCTGGAAGCCCGGCTGAAAGCCAGTGCCCATGTCTTTTTCTCCGACAGTCCAAAAACCGGTTAGCCCGATTGACAACTACATTCACTGCGCAAGTCAGCACATTTTGTGAAGTTGCCGGATGCGTATGCCCCGCTTAAACGCTTATCACATCTCCGGTCTCGGCAAGCCGAACGTACCCCGTTCCGCTACGATTTCCAAGTGCTTTTTCGCAGCAAGATTAAATCATGATCATTAAACCCGGCGAGCTGTTGCAACCCGGTCACGCCCACCAAGATCCTGAATGATATCAATTGCCTCAAAGCCATGATGACGCAGCTGGTTTTTCAACTCTTCGCCCTGATCATAGCCTATTTCCAAAGCTATTCGCCCACCCGGCACCAAAATGGAAGCCGCCTGCGAAACGATCTGCCGATAGGCTTGCAGGCCGTCTGCGCCGCCATCCAAGGCAAGAATCGGATCGTGCTGCAGCACATCCTTGGAAAGTTCACTCAAAACCGGCGTGCCTATGTAGGGGGGATTGCTTATCACCCAGTCAAATCCGTGCTGCAACGCGGCTGCATAGTCACCACGAATGGGAAGAAAGCGGTCACCAACCCCATGATTATCGGCATTGCTCGCTGCACAGCCCAGCGCAGCTTCTGAGATGTCGACCGCAACCATGATCGCTTTCGACAACTCGGCAAGTAAGGTCACAGCGATGGCCCCTGTTCCCGTCCCAATGTCACACATTGTCAGCGGCCGGACCGGATCACAGTCCTTCAGGACAGTTTCAATCAGGGTTTCCGTGTCCGGACGCGGCTCAAGGGTCGCATGATTTAGCCGGAAGGTCCGGCCGTAGAACTCACGTTCTCCAAGTATCCGGCCAACCGGTTTTCCGTTCAGCCGCTGCGTTGCGTACTCCAACGCGATACCAGCTGCTGCATCCGGGACCTCCTCGCTTTCGCTGAGCAACAACTCTGAGACAGATATCCGCAAAGCGGCGCTGACCAAGAGTTTCGCATCCAGTTCCGGTGTTTCCAGTTTGCCGCTACGGAACTGATCGCGGATCTGGCGATAAAGCGCCCCGGTTTTCATGAGCTGCCTTCTTGAATCAGGCTTCTTCCGACGCCAAAAGGTTTGCCTGGTAATCCAGGATCAAGGCTTCGATCACCTCATCAAGGCTTTCTCCGGCGATGATCTGATCAAGCTTATAGAGCGTCAATCCAATCCGGTGATCGGTGACCCGGCCTTGCGGGAAATTGTAGGTGCGGATGCGCTCTGAACGGTCCCCGGACCCAACTTGCAAACGGCGCGCCTCGGTGCGCTCGCTCGCAGCCCGCTCCCGCTCCTCATCATAGATCCGGGCGCGCAGTAGCTGCATCGCCCGCGCCTTGTTTTTGTGCTGCGAACGTTCGTCCTGAACCGCGACAACGATCCCGGTCGGGATGTGCGTTATGCGGACCGCAGAATCCGTCGTGTTGACGTGCTGGCCGCCCGCACCGGACGCCCGGAAGGTATCGATCCTTAAATCGCTATCCTGAACATCGATATCAACGTTTTCCGCTTGAGGAAGAACCGCAACAGTAGCAGCGGAGGTGTGAATCCGCCCGCCGGATTCGGTTGCAGGCACCCGTTGAACGCGGTGAACCCCAGATTCGAATTTCAGCCGGGCAAAAACATTTTCCCCGGAAACGGAAGCAATGACTTCCTTGAAGCCCCCAACCTCACCTTCACTGGCGGAGAGAATTTCAACTTTCCATCCGCGCAATTCGGCGTAGCGCTGATACATCCGGAACAAATCACCGGCAAAAAGCGCGGCCTCATCCCCTCCGGTACCAGCACGGACTTCCAAAATCGCATCGTTGGTGTCGGCTTCATCCTTGGGTAGCAAACCGATGCGGACATCCTGCGTCAAAAGCTCAAGGTTCTCGGAGAGTTCGTCCCGTTCAAGTTCCGCAAGTTCCCGCATCTCAGGATCGGTAGCCGGATCTTCGATCAGATCTTCAGCACCCTTCAGGTCTTCCTCTGCCTTGACCAAGGCCCGGATCTTTAGGACCAAAGGCTCAAGCCCGGCATATTCACGGGACAGTTTCACATAAGATGCCGGGTCTGGATTGGCGGACATCATGTGTTCAAGTTCGGCAAAGCGATCGAGCAGGTTATCGAGTTTGTGACGCGCCAGCATACGCGCTGTGTCTCCTGAATTCCCAAAATGGGGTGGCTAGGTTCGGCAAGCTGCTAAAGCGCAACATCCATTTCTTCGGCAAAGCGGGTCAAAAATGCCCGTATATCGCTATCGCGATGCCCAGGCTCCATTCTTGACAGCAGCCGCGCGCTCAATCTGCCGGCATCCAAAGTCCGAAGCATGGCTTTGACAGGCCCCAGGGATGCGGGCGACATCGACAAGTTTCGATATCCGAGCCCGATCAGTGCCATGGCCGCTAACGGATTACCAGCCATTTCGCCGCACAGTGTCACCGGTACATGCGCTTTATCTGCCGCATCCACAATTTGTTTCAAGGCCCTCAGGAATGGAGGGCTTAAGGGATCAAAACGATCTGCAACGCGAGTGTTGCCGCGGTCTACCGCGCAAAAGAACTGGAACAGATCGTTGGAGCCGACGGAAATAAAGTCCACATGGCCCAGCAGTTCTTCAAGCTGGAACAGAAGGGATGGCACTTCTACCATCACTCCAAGACGGATGGTTTCCGGCACCGGGTGCCCGTGACGGCGCAGGTGTTTCAGTTCTTTCTCGACCAATCCGCGGGCCTGAAGGAATTCATCGACTTCCACAACCATTGGAAACATCAGTTTCAAATCGCGCCCAGCCGCCGCGTGCAGCAGGGCCCGGATCTGCGTGCGTAGCAGGCCGGGCCGGTCGAGCCCGAGCCGCAGGGCACGCCAGCCCATCGCCGGGTTTTCCTCCAAAATAGACCGGAGATACGGGAGAACCTTGTCGCCGCCAATATCCAGCGATCGGAACGTGACCGGCTTGCCGCCGGATGCATCCAGAATTTGAGTATATTGGGCTTGCTGATCCCGCATCCTGGGAAACGACGAGGCCACCATGAATTGGAGTTCTGTCCGAAACAGCCCAATTCCGGCTGCACCGGCCTCTTCCAGATGCGGCAGATCCACCAGGAGGCCCGCATTCATTTGAAGGGCGACTTCAACGCCGTCTTTGGTGACCGACGGTTTGTTGCGCAACCGCCGGTATTGAGCCTGTCGCCGGGCGCGGAAGCGGACTTTTTCTGCATACGCATTTTCAAGATCCGCAGCCGGGCGCAGATGAACCTCGCCCGTGTCCCCGTCAACGATAATTGCATCGCCGCCATCGGCGAGGCTGACGATGTCATCGACCAAACCGACAGCTGGAATGCCGAGCGCTCTTGCGACAATTGTCACGTGGCTGGTTGGACCACCTTCTTCAAGAACGAGTCCCCTGATCCGGTCGCGGCCATAATCCAATAGCTCGGCAGCGCCCATGTTCCGGCCGATGATGATGGCATCCTGCGGCAGCTCGTCGATCCCGGGGCCGTGCTCGCGGCCCATCAATTCGCGGATCAACCGATGCGCAAGATCGTCAAGATCATGCAGGCGCTCGCGCAGGTACGGGTCTGTCTGCCGCAACATCCGGGCACGCGTGTCGCTCTGCACCTTTTCAACGGCGGCTTCCGCCGTCAGACCGTTTTTGATCGCTTCTTCAATCTTCCGGATCCAGCCGCGGTCGTAGGCAAACATGCGATAGGCTTCCAGCACTTCGCGATGCTCGCCGGTCGCAGCGATTTCACCGCTGGCCAAAAGGTCGTCAATCGATAGCCTCAGACGATTGATTGCACCGTCAAGCCGTTGCTTTTCCTTGTCTGCATCTTCTGAGATGAGATTGGTGACAACAACTCTCGGCTCATGAAGAACCACGTGCCCCAACCCAACACCTTCGGCCAAACCAACGCCTGACGAGGCGATCGGCCGGGACATATCCAACCCGGTTGCCTTCTGTGAAATCGCCTCAAGCTCTCCAGCCGCAACCATCTCCGCGATGACCATGGCTGTGGTCTGAAGGGCTTCGACCTCGTCTTCGAGATAGGTGCGGTGAGACTGGTTCTGGACAACGAGAACCCCAAGCGTCCGCCCTGCCCGCAAGATCGGCACGCCGAGGAAGGAGTTATAAGCCTCTTCCCCGGTTTCCGGCAAATAGGCGAAGCCGGGATGCGCACTTGCATTTGGGAGATTAAGGGGACGGGCCTCTGCCGCAATCAGACCAACCAGGCCTTCCCCAACGCGCAATGAAGCATTGTGAACAGCTTCGCGCTTCAAGCCCTCAGTGGCGTAAAGTTCAAGAACCCCATCGGCACGCAGAATATAAACGGAACACACTTCGGCGACGACGTTCGACGCGATCAGAACAACGATCTTGTCGAGACGCTCCTGCGCCTTGATGGGCTCCGCCATGACTTCCCGGAGCCGGCGGAGCAATAGGCGCGGTCCTGCTAGGTTGCTGCGCATTCCGCCCCCGAGTGATCCCGCTAAGCAAAAACCCGGTCTCGACTACGCCGAAACCAGACTCACGGATTCTTATCCGTCCAAACCGTATAGCGAATGGAGAGTCCGGACTGCAAGTTCCGCATAGGCAGAATCGATAAGAACGGAAATCTTGATTTCCGAGGTCGTGATCGCACGGATGTTGATGCCCTTGCTCGCCAAACCGCTAAAGCACTGGGCTGCGACGCCGGCATGAGACCGCATTCCAATGCCAATGACGGACACTTTAACCACATCGGCTGCGCCCTCGAGGTTTTGGAAACCGATCTCATCGCGATTGTCTTCCAAAACTTTTTTCGCCCGGGCGAAATCCGCTTCAGGAACCGTGAACGTGATGTCAGTCGTCTTGCCATCGGGAGAGATGTTCTGAACGATCATGTCTACGTTGATGCTGGCATCCGCCAACGGGCCGAAAACGGATTGAGCGACCCCCGGCTTGTCCGCCACGTCACGGATAGAGATCTGAGCTTCGTCCTTGGCATATGCAATGCCGGTGACAACCTGCTGTTCCACGAGTTCATCCTCGTCGCAAATAAGAGTACCTACCGGAAGGCCGTCCTGGCCAGTCTGCGGTGCATCCGGGTCATCAAAGCTTGACCGCACAAATGTGCGAACACCGTGCACCATGGCCATTTCAACCGACCGCACCTGAAGAACCTTCGCTCCAAGGGACGCCATTTCTAGCATTTCTTCAAACGAGACGCGGTCAAGGCGTTGTGCCTGCGGGACGATCCGCGGGTCGGTGGTGTAGACCCCGTCAACATCTGTATAGATATCACACCGGTCAGCCTTGATGGCCGCTGCGATCGCAACCGCGCTGGTGTCGGACCCGCCCCGGCCAAGCGTCGAAATCCGGTTGTCCGGCGAAATGCCCTGAAAGCCGGCGAGAACAGCCACCTGTCCTTGCTCAAGCCGCTCGGTCAAGAACGCACCATCGATCTCACGAATGCGCGCGGCACCGTGATTTTCGTCCGTCTTGATCGGCACCTGCCACCCCTGCCAAGAGCGTGCATTGACGCCCATGTCCTGCAGGACAATGGCCAGGAGGCCAGAAGTCACCTGTTCGCCTGAAGCAACGACCGCGTCATACTCGCGGGCATCATGCAGCGGTGAAGCGTCACGGCAGAACTGAACCAGCTTGTTGGTCTGCCCGGACATTGCTGACACAACAACAGCGACCTGGTGACCTGCGTCCACTTCCCGTTTGACGTGGCGTGCGACATTGCGGATGCGATCGAGGTCAGCAACCGATGTCCCGCCAAATTTTAAAACCAGTCGGGCCATACCACTCGTATTCTAGTTATGACTTCCCGGGGCGCCGGTCGCGCCTGTTGGATCGGCGGACATGCATACAGGGTGCGTCGCGATGCTGCAACAGGTTGGCTTGACAAATAGGCTGCGACCTTGGAACGACAGAGAACACTTTTGAAATATACGGAGTGACGCGCGCCGGCATTCCGATGAAGGGTCTTCAGATGACAAGTACGGCACAAAAAACCAACGGAACGATCGACAGTGATGAAGTTGCCCGGTTTTCCGCGTTGGCCGATCAATGGTGGGATCCGACCGGCAAGTTCAAACCACTGCACAAATTCAACCCGGTACGGCTGTCCTACATCAAACAGGAGGTCTGCCGTCAATTCGACCGAGATCTAAACTCTCCGGACGCGTTTAAGGGCCTAAGGTTTCTGGACATCGGATGTGGCGGAGGCCTCTTGAGCGAACCGATGGCCCGGCTCGGAGCCGGTGTCGTCGGCGCAGATGCCTCTGAAACCAACATAGAGGTTGCAAAACTCCACATGCAATCCTCGGGCTTGGACATCGACTACCGCGCCGAAACAGCGGAAGCGTTGGCCGAGGCCGGCGAAACATTCGACGTCGTTCTGAACATGGAAGTCGTTGAGCACGTCGCTGATGTCCCGCTTTTCCTCAATGCGACGAGCCAAATGGTCCGCCCAGGTGGCCTCATGTTCGTTGCGACAATCAACCGGACGTTAAAGGCTTATGCTCTGGCAATTGTGGGGGCGGAGTACGTTTTGCGTTGGCTGCCGAAGGGCACGCATTCCTACGAAAAACTGGTCAAACCGTCCGAAATCGAATCTCCTCTCAACGCAGCAGGCCTGACCATCATTGACCGGTCCGGTGTGAGTTTTAACCCCATCACCGACACCTGGGCCCGTTCGCGAGACATGGACGTCAACTACATGCTGCTCGCCGAACGGCCCAAGGCGTCCTGATGAGCGATCCGCTTCTGTTTGTCCCAGGTCTTCTGTGCACCGAAGCCCTGTACGCACCACAAATCGTTGCATTCGCGGACCGTCCGATCATGGTTGCCAATCACCGCGAGCATGACAGGATTGAAGCGATCGCGGCCAACATATTGATACAAGCGCCCGAGCGATTCTCTCTGATTGGCCTGTCCATGGGCGGTTATATCGCGATGGAAATCATGCGCGAGGCACCGGAGCGGGTTAGCAAGCTCGCGCTACTGGATACGAATGCGCGTGCGGATACTGCGGAACAAACAGAGCGGCGCGAGTTCCTGATTAGACTGACCAGGGAACGGAGCTTTGAAAAGGTTCCTGAACTGCTCTTTCCCGGGTTTGTCCACGAGAGACGGCAAGACGACCAAGATCTCAAACAAATCGTTGTCGAGATGGCATCGGACACTGGTCCAGAAGCCTTTATTCGCCAACAGACAGCACTGATCCATCGACCCGATGCGCGGCGACGGCTTCATGAGATATCCTGCCCTTCGCTCGTTCTGGTCGGAGATGGCGATACCCTGACGCCTCCTGAGCTAGCGCAAGAAATACACTCGCTCATTCCGAACAGCGGCCTGGCCATTATCGAAGGTAGCGGACATCTTTCCACGTTGGAAAAACCGGATGAAGTGACCGGCGCACTGCGCAATTTCTTGAACGATGCCTGAGAAGTGGTTCTAGCCTTTGCTTAGTGTCCAAAATGCCGCAGTGAAAAATTGACCTGCATCAAAGTTAGGCCGCATATCTGCCGTAAAGTCAAAAAAAAATGTTTTGGCGCTGCTCAGATTGCAGTGTCCACGAACCGGAACTAACGCCGGCTTAAAAATTCCCCCGCCGGCGTTCGCGGAACAGCCATTTTCAAGCGGAGGGTCCAATGCCAACCAAACGTAATACGACAAGTTTCGATCTCACCGGCATGATGCCGGAATGGCCAATGCCCGCATTTTCCAACTGGGCGTTTGCCGAACGCGAAGACCGGATGGAAGCCAAGGCCGTCGCCAGTTTCCAGAAAATGGGAGAAACCATGTGGACACATGCCGGAAAGGCATTCGAAGACCATATGGATTTTGTAAACCACCGGTTTCACGAAGATTTTGAGTGTGCGAAATCACTCAGCCAGTGCACGGCACCAGAGGAAACCTTTGCCACACTGCAGGCTTTCTATTCGAAAATGACCAGCGAGTATCAGGCGCACTTTGAGAAGCAAGCCGCTTTGATGCGCGAGAGCTTCACCGAGAACGCTGCAGCCGCGGAAGAATTGAACGAAACAGCGATGGAGACCGTGAGCGAACTCAGCAGGGCGGTCGAAGAAAGCATGCAGGAAGTCGAGAAGCCCAAAGCACGCCGGAAGACAGCTGCAACGTCATAAACAGGATTCGGAGAGGTTCAGCGCGACAGCTGCCTTTCCACCTTTGACGGCCACAGTGTTTTGCGACCGGCAGCTTTGTCAATTCTTGTCGTCAGGCAACTCAGGCAGAGGAAGAACGGAAATTCCTTCGTCGATAAGGTCCATCGCTTCTTTCGGTGAGGTTTCACCGTAGATATTTCGTTCTTCCGCTTCGCCGTAGTGGATCTTGCGGGCCTCAGAGGCAAAAGAAGATCCAACATTTTCAGAATTTTCTGTCATTTTGGCACGCACCAGCCGCAATGCCTCTACAATCTCTTTCTGACGCACATCATTGGGCATGAGCGCAGAAGCTTGCGGTTTGACGTCACTGGCAGAAGCTGGAACCTGTGAACTGGATGCTGGCGCGGCGGTTGGAGGAGGCGGCGCAGTTTCAGTGATATCAGGAACCGCCATGGCGTCCTTTTTCCGCGACGTCGACACAGCAGGCGCCATCAAACCCTTCTTGACATCTGTGCTGTTACAGACCGGGCATGTCACAAGGCCACGGCCGCATTGCATGTCAAAGTCTTCCGAATTACGGAACCAGCCTTCAAACCTGTGCGGTGCATCGCAAACAAGCGTGTATTTAATCACGCAGGTATCTCCTTCAGACCATGGGCAATACGAGACGCGAATGCCCGCTCGTTTGCGATGGCGGGAATGCGCGCCCTTGCCTTGGCAACATTCTCAGTCTCAATAGCCGCGACGATGAAATCCGGCTCATCATGATCCAGCTCGGCAATGACCTTTCCCCACGGGTCGACCATCAGGCTGTGGCCGTAGGTCTCACGGCCGTCTTCATGGACACCGCCTTGGGCCGCGGAGATCATGTAGGCGCCGTTTTCGATTGCGCGGGCGCGCTGTAGCACATGCCAGTGCGCTTCACCAGTCTGCCGAGTGAAAGCTGCCGGTGCGGTCAGGATCTCCGCACCGCGCCGTGATTGTTCACGAAAGACGGCTGGGAAGCGAACATCGTAACACACAGCCATGCCAACACGCCCAAAGGGCGCATCCGTCAATATCGTTTCCTGACCCGGGTCATAAGTTGCCGACTCCCGCCAGCTCTCGCCATTTGGCAGATCGACATCGAACATGTGTATCTTGTCATAGGACGCTTGAATTGCGCCATCTGTGCCAATGAAAAAAGCCCGGTTGGCGACTTTGCCGCTGTCTTTCATGACAGCCAACGAACCGAGATGAAGAGACACGTTGAGCTCTGAGGCTACCCGTTGCGCCATCTTCAAGAATGGATCGGCAGTGCCAGACCCGATCCGTTCCATCAGCTCTTCGCGGCTTCGGACCAGAACATTGGACATTTCCGGTGTCTGGATGTAGGTCGCTCCAGCCTCGGCTGCTTGACGGATCAACTGCTCCGCAACACTTGCATTTTGCTCAATGTCTTTACCACTGCGCAGTTGAATACATGCCGCTTTGAAGGTGGCCATTCGTTCATCCTCAAAAGGAAATCAGTGACTGCTCCTTTTACGTTAGGAAGCGAGCAACCGATCCAGTTTGCCTGCACGTTCAAGGTCATGCAAATCATCGCACCCACCAACGTGTTTTGAACCGATGAAAATCTGCGGGAATGTGGACCGGCCATTGGCTTTTTGCACCATCTCCTGGCGCAGTTTTGGGTCAAAGGTCGCGTCATGCTCGGTGAACGAAACACCCTTCTTTTCCAGAAGGCGCTTCGCAGCAGTACAGAACCCGCAGAGTTGCCGTGTGTAAATCGTGACGTCAGACATTCCTGATTTCCTTTTCTCGCACAGCAGATCGTCTCCATAGTGCGCAATGGAAGTTGCTTGCAGCGGTATATGCGTTTGATAGCCCGAAAACTCAAGAATTTCGGGCGACTTGCTTAATCAGGACGGTCAACGTCTTCGTGATTGGCAGGATCTGCCAAGGCAAAAGTCAGGACGTCAACGGTACTTGCACCTGCAGATTTCAGCACTTTGGTGCACGCGCTCGCTGTGGACCCTGTCGTGTAAACATCGTCGACAAGAACCACACTTCGCCCAGTGAGCTTTTGCAGTTGATTGTCCGGCACTTGAAAGGCCCGCCGCACGTTGCGCTTGCGCGCCTTTGCAGGCAGCCCGACTTGTTGCTGTGTCCGCCTCGTCCGCTTTAATATGAACGGGGCGTAGTCTGCGCCTGAGATGTTCGCAACAACACGTGCAAGATCCGCGGCCTGATTGAACCGGCGCTGCCAAAGGCGCGTCCAATGGAGCGGCACTGGGATGACCAGGCTATCACCCAGAAACTCTGTACCTGAACGCGCCATCCATGTGCCCATAGCCTCCGCCAATTCTCTGCGCCGTGCAAACTTTAGCGCTAAAACCAGATCCTTTACCGGCCCTGTGTAGAAGGCGACAGCCCTCAAACGGTCGAATTCAGGCGGGTCGGCAATGGCTCGCGGGCTCAGTGCTTTTTCGCCGACATCGTGGGTGAACGGTGTTCCCATTCTCTGACACCAAGGCTGTTCTAAAAATCGGACTTGTTGCCAGCAGCTGCCACACAAGCCGAGACCGCTGGCAACACCGCACTCACAACAGGGGCAGCGCCTCGGCAATAAGGCATCAAGAAGGTAACCCCCAGCTGTCATCGCTGGCAAAGTCACAAAGGATTTGAACATCATTCGCACCTCATACACTCAAAGTGTGTGCACGAGGCCCACAGCAACACAAGATGCAATCATACTTCTGAGACTGGCAGATGGTTTTGACGCATCTTTGCAATTGACCTATGTCGATGGCAAGAAAGTACAGGAAGGCAAAAACTGTGAGTGCGCAACCCGAATTGTTTGACCGTAAATTGCTGCGGATGAGGCGCAAAGCGGCGCTAAAGAACGCTAAGCTCGGTTCAGATTTTTTGTTGAAGGCAGTCGCAGAAGATCTCGAAGAGCGGCTATCTACAATCACGAGGACTTTCGATACGGCGATTGATCTGGGCGGCCACTGCGGGAATGTCGAGTCATTGCTTAGAGCGACTGGCAAAGTCGGAACTCTTTACAGAGCGGATCTATGGCAACCAGACCCGCACCTGACCGCTCCGGCCTTTGTCGCAGATGATGCGATGCTGCCTCTAAAAGATCAGTCCACCGATCTCATCGTGTCCGCACTTTCATTGCAATTTGTGAACGACCTGCCAGGAACCCTTATTCAAATCCGAAGGGCATTGCGGCCTGACGGATTGTTTTTGGCAACGCTCGCCGGTGCGGGCACGCTGACGGAATTGCGAGATTGCCTGACCCGAGCAGAACTGGAGCTTAGGGGCGGCGCTGCAGCGCGTGTGCTGCCTTTCGCAGATACCAGAGATTTGGGCGGACTTATGCAGCGTGCCGGTTTTGCCTTGCCAGTCACTGACATGGATCCTCTAACCGTCCGCTACAATTCCATGTTTGATTTGATGGCTGACTTGAAGGCGATGGGCGCGACGAACATCCTGAGGGAACGCAGTAGAACACCTCTACCAAAGACGGTGTTTTTAAGGGCTGCTGAGTTGTATTCCCAGGATTATGCAGATCCAGATGGGCGGGTCCGCGCAACCTTCAACATGGTCACCCTGCTCGGGTGGGCACCACATTCGAGCCAGCAAAAACCTCTCAAACCAGGGTCAGCCAAAACCCGGCTGGCCGATGCTTTGGGAACAGAAGAAGTTGGATTGAAACGGGATTGAAAATCAGGAATTTCCCGGTTTTTAGTTTTGCGCGGCTTCGTTTGCGCCCGTCAGCATGACATCGGAGATAACTTGAAAAACGTCATCTCGGACCGTTCCTCCTATGCTACCAATAGTCAATAGGATCGCGATGCTAAGCGTAGCGACAAGCAAGCCATATTCAACCATGGTGGCACCGCTGCGATCATGAATTAAACGAGTGAACTGGTGAACTAGGAACTGCTTGGTCACTGAATACATTTCGCTAATCCCAATATTCACCGGCTCTAGACTGCATCCATAATATGCGGAATGAGTGGTTCATCCGCCGCTGGCATTGGATAATCCCGCAGTCTTACGGCCCGAACCCACTTAAGTGCCTGATTTTCCCGGCCGCGGGGAGTGCCTTCCCATCTTCGGCAAATGTAAAGTGGCATGAGAAGATGAAAGTCCTCATAAGCGTGGCTTGCGAAAGTCAAAGGGGCAAGACACGCTTCATTAACCTCAATTCCGAGTTCTTCGCGCAGTTCACGGATCAAAGTCTCCTCTGGGCGCTCACCAGTTTCGACCTTTCCGCCCGGAAACTCCCACAAACCCGCCATCGATTTACCTTCAGGACGCTGCGCAAGCAGGATACGTCCATCAACATCGACAAGCGCACAAGCAGCAACAAGTACGATCTTGGTCATTGTTCTTTGTCCGATTTTGAAACAGTTTTCGCGGGGTATGATAAATCCGTCGCAATTTAATTAATCGACGATCAACTTCTATAGTCGCCGTTTATTTCTACATATTGCTTCGTCAGATCACATGTCCAAACAACTGCTTCACCTGCCCCGATCCCGAGATCTACCCGGATCGGAATCGTTTCGTCTTTCATTACGGCGGAGGCTGCCTCTTCGCTGTAATCCGGATCGCGCTCCCCCTCTATAGCGACACGAACATCGCCAAACCAAATCGCCAGCCGGTCGCGATCGGCCGGTTCCCCTGCTTTGCCAACAGCCATAACTACCCGCCCCCAATTGGCGTCCTCACCAGCAACGGCGGTTTTCACGAGTGGGGAATTGGCAATCGAAAGGGCAATTCGCTTTGCCGACTGGTCGCTCTCCGCGCCTTCAACAGAAATTTGAACAAACTTGCGTGCGCCTTCACCGTCTTTGACGATTTGGTGCGCCAGATCCGTCATCACGTCTGCGAGTGCTGCCCGGATCACTTCGGTCCTGGGATCATCGATCTCGGAAACAGCCTCCACGCCACGTTTTTCCGCAGCACCGGTCGCAAAGAACAGCACGGTGTCAGAGGTCGATGTGTCACTGTCGACAGTGATGGCATTGAACGAAGTCTCGGTGTTTTGCCCGAGAATTGTCTGAAGGACGCCAGGCGCTATGGGCGCATCAGTGAAAATAAATGACAGCATCGTCGCCATATCCGGTGCGATCATGCCCGCCCCCTTGGCGATGCCGTTGATCGTCACCGTCTCGCCATCGAGCTCTACGGTAGCTGTCGCAAGTTTCGGATAGGTATCCGTTGTCATTATGGCCTTGGCAGCATCCAACCAGTTTGCCTGCCCCTGCGCTGCCACCAAGTCATCCGCAACCCCTTCAAACTTCTCAGCTGGAAGCGGTTCCCCGATCACCCCGGTCGACGCCAGATATATTTCGTTCTGAGGACAAGACATTGCGCTGGAAACAATCTCAGCAGATTTGGCAACCGCGGCCTTACCCTTTTTCCCGGTGAACGCATTGGCATTTCCTGAATTGACCAAAAGGGCCCGGGCGTGCCCTTCACTCAGGATCCCTTTGCACCAGTCAACTGGAGCGGATGAACATTTAGACTTTGTGAAAACGCCTGCAACTGCAGTCCCTTCAGACAGCGACGCGAGTAAAACGTCCGTCCGGCCGGAATACTTGATCCCAGCGCCGGCTGTCGCAAAAGTCACACCCTCGATGTCCGGCATATCCGGATAGGATTTAGGTGCAAGTGGTGAAACGGTTGTCGACATAGGATCGGCTCCGGGATGCGTGAAAAAGCTGTCGTTGTCCCTAGCCAGAGGCAAGCGGGTCTGCAAGCCTTTTCAAGAACACGACCTCGCAGGCAAACAAAAACCCGGCGGCCTCGTGGCCACCGGGTATTCCTCACTGAAATCGCTGTTTACTCAGCCGCGGGCTTCTCGCCCTCTACATTGGCGAGTTGTTCATCCAAGATCTCGACAGCAAATTCGTCCTTCAGCTCAATCATACGCGCTTCGTAACGCTCTCGCGCAAGTTGCTGACGCAGGTTTGTTTCAACGGTTTCCAAAGCAGGTTTTTCCTGCCGGCGCTTGTCCTCCACTTTGATGACGTGCCATCCAAACTGGGTTTCAACCGGCTCTTTGGTGTAGGTACCCGGCTCCAATGCAAAGGCTGCCTCCTCAAATGGCGGCACCATTTGGCCTTTTGCAAAAAAGCCAAGATCACCACCGTTCGGCCCCGAAGGTCCTGTGGATTTTTCCTTGGCGAGCTCAGCGAAGTCGGCACCGCCATCAAGCTCAGTGATGAGTGCTTCTGCTGCTGCTTTGTCCTCTACCAGAATATGACGGGCATTGATCTCTTCAGGACCTTCGAAATCCGCGAATTCCTTATCGTAAGCGGCCTTCACGTCGTCATCAGAGATAGAACCGTTAATCTTCTGGCCGAGATAAGCGTTGCGCAGGGCGCGCAGCTCAAGAAACTCAAGCTGTTTCTTGAAATCCGGATCCTGATCGAGGCCATCATTCTTCGCAGCCAGAGCCAGCAACTCCATGTCGATCATGACGTCGAGCAGCAACTGGCGCCATTGTGCCGGCGGGAAACGTTGCAGCTCTTGACCCAAATCCTGGGCAGCAAACGCAATATCGGCTTCCGTGATGACCGCATCGCCAACCTTGGCAACGACATCTTCAGGTTCGGCCGCCGACAAAGAAGCCGATCCGAGCGTCAGCGCCATGAAGGAAACGGCAAGAGCCTTGACTGGCCGGCGCATCGAATTTCGGAGCATGAGAAAACCTTTACCTATGGGAACATATCTCTTTTATCCCTCGGAACACGAGGGCTCGGGTACATTGCCTATTCCAGCAGCGTTGACAAGCATTCACCCCCCTCTTATCTCTCGGGCGGCCCTGCTGCGAGGCTGGGATGGCATCTTTTCGGCCACATGAGTTGGCCAGCGCGCTGCGCTACGTGTGCAACGTGTACAACAAATTGAGACGATTTCATGGGCAGGTGTCAGATTGCCAGTGACACCGACCGTAAAGGAAGGACCGCCACATGGCTGGCCTCGGCGCAATAGCACGTAAGTTATTCGGATCTTCAAATGACCGGAAAGTGAAGTCATTCCGGGCGAGAGTTGAGCAAATCAACGCTCTGGAAACAGAGATCCAGGCTTTGTCGGACGAGGACCTTCGCGCCCAGACGGAGAAATTTCGCGAACAACTGACAAACGGCGCGTCTTTGGACGACATCCTTGCACCGGCTTTCGCAACAGTGCGCGAAGCAGCCAAACGGGCGCTCGGTCAGCGTCACTACGATGTCCAGCTGATCGGCGGCATGGTGCTGAACTCCGGTCAAATCGCGGAAATGCGAACGGGTGAAGGTAAGACCCTTGTGGCGACGGCACCTGTCTACTTGAACGCCTTGTTGGGGGAAGGTGTACACGTCGTCACCGTGAACGACTACCTGGCCCAGCGCGACAGCGAGTGGATGGGGCAGGTTTACAAGTTCCTGGGACTGTCTGTTGGCTGCATCACACATGGCCTGTCGGATGAAGAGCGCCGTGCAGCCTATGCCGCTGACGTTACCTACGGAACGAACAACGAATTCGGCTTTGATTATCTTCGCGACAACATGAAACATGACCGCGCTTCAATGGTGCAACGTGGACATGCGTTCGCAATTGTCGATGAGGTAGATTCAATTCTGATCGATGAAGCACGGACACCATTGATCATCTCCGGTCCCCTGGAAGACCGCTCCGAGTTTTACAACACCGTTGACGCTTTCATTCCGAACCTCACGGAGGAGGATTACGAGCTCGATGAAAAGGCGCGGTCAGCAACATTCACCGAGGCGGGCAACGAGAAGCTCGAGGGCCTGCTCGCTGAAGCAGATCTTCTGAAGGGAGATTCGCTGTACGACGTGGAGAACGTCTCAATCGTTCACCATCTCCAACAAGCTCTGAAAGCTCACAAACTCTTCCAACGAGACAAAGACTACATTGTCCGCAATGGCGAAGTGGTCATCATCGATGAGTTTACCGGCCGCATGATGCCGGGCCGCCGGTTCTCCGAAGGTCTCCATCAGGCCCTGGAAGCGCGCGAGAAGGTCCGCATTCAGCCTGAAAACCAAACACTCGCATCGATCACGTTCCAGAACTATTTCCGCATGTACGGCAAGCTTGCCGGCATGACCGGTACAGCTTCAACGGAAGCGGACGAATTTGCCGACATCTATAAGCTGGAAGTCGTTGAAATTCCGACAAACGTTTCTGTTCAGCGGATCGATGACGATGATGAGGTTTACCGGACCTTCCAGGAAAAATTCAACGCGATCGTCAAATTGATTGATGAGTGCAAGGAACGCCGGCAACCGATCCTGGTGGGCACGACCTCCATCGAGAAGTCGGAAATCCTTGCTGAGCTTTTGAAGCAACATGGCTACAAGCAGATCGATTTGAGCGATCCGGCCGCCTTTGCCGCCGCGCAGAAGAAGGACGGCGGCAAGTCCAAGGTCTTTGCCGTTTTGAACGCGCGCTATCACGAGCAGGAAGCGTTCATTGTTGCTCAGGCTGGTTTGCCAGGCGCTGTAACGATCGCAACCAACATGGCCGGCCGTGGTACGGATATTCAGCTCGGCGGCAACGCCGACATGCAGATCGAAATGACCCTTGGCGAGATGCCGGAAGGGGAAGAACGAGCTGCGAAGGAAGCTGCCATCCGGGCCGAAGTCGAGGAGCTCAAACAAGAAGCACTCAAAGCCGGCGGTCTTTACGTGATCGGCACCGAACGGCATGAAAGCCGCCGTATCGATAACCAGCTGCGTGGTCGTTCCGGCCGTCAGGGCGATCCGGGCCACTCCAAGTTCTTCCTATCGCTTGACGATGATCTGATGCGGATTTTCGGCTCCGAGCGCATGGACTCAATGCTCCAGAAGCTGGGCCTGGAAGAAGGCGAAGCAATCATCCATCCGTGGATTAACAAAGCTCTTGAAAAGGCGCAGCAAAAGGTCGAGGCGCGAAACTTCGATATCCGGAAAAACCTGCTGAAATTCGACGACGTGATGAACGACCAGCGCAAGGTCGTCTTCGATCAACGTATCGACCTGATGGACAGCGACGCGATCCAGGATGCTGTGACGGATATGCGGCACGACGTAATCGACGATCTGGTCGCAAGCCACATTCCAGAGCGCGCTTATCCGGAACAATGGGATACCGAAGGACTTCAGGAAGAAGTCCGCAAGTACCTGAACCTTGACTTGCCGATCAAGGATTGGGCGGCCGAAGAAGGTATCGCGGATGAAGAGGTCAAGGAACGGCTGACACGGACGGCTGACGAGGCCATGGCCCAAAAAGTCGCCAAGTACACGCCCGAAGTCATGCGCCGGGTCGAAAAGGCAATTCTGCTTCAAACGCTTGATAATCTGTGGCGGGAGCACCTGGCCAACCTTGACCATCTGCGCTCCGTGGTCGGGTTCCGTGGATACGGTCAACGCGATCCTTTGCAGGAATACAAGACCGAATCCTTCACCCTGTTTGAATCAATGCTGGCACAACTGCGCCAAATCACGACAGCTCAGCTGCTTCGCGTTGAGCTGGTAACCGAACAGCCACCGGAAATGCCGCAGATGCCGGAGATGCATGAGCATCACATCAACCCGATGACCGGTGAAGACGAAATGGCGCAGCCGAACGCTCAACCCCAAACAAGCCGCGAGCGCGATCCAAACAATCCTGCGACTTGGGGAAAAGTTGGCCGCAACGAAGCCTGTCCGTGCGGGTCCGGCAAGAAATACAAGCACTGTCACGGAGCGCTTGTGTAACCATACGCGATTCTAACGAATAGCAAAAGCCGGCGCTCAAAATGAGCGCCGGCTTTTTTTGCTCTGAACCACCAAAGCAAACGCTAAAGCACTATTTTGCTTCCGCAGTTTGCTAAAGGCTGGCGTTTCTCGGTCTTTTCCGGCAGGTTGCCGCGAAGATCCAAAAAGCCACCGTATCAATGCAGCCAAAACAAGCCCCAAAAATCTACGTATCCCGCCGGAAAGAACTCCGAACGGAAAGTCCTATGATCAGCGTCATAGTGCCGGTCTACAACGAAGAAGACGTTATCGGACACTTTCTGGAGGAGACCAAACGCGTTCTCGAGGAAACAGGACTGCAATACGAATACGTTTTCATCGATGATGGTAGCAGCGATGCAACGGCCGACATCTTGACGAAAAGGCTCGCCAACGGCTTACCCGGACGGCTGCTCGGCCTCTCTCGGAACTTCGGCAAGGAGGCGGCCCTATCTGCCGGTTTAGAGGCCGCCAAAGGCGACATCGGCGTCATCATCGATGCAGATCTTCAAGACCCACCCGAATTGATCCACCAAATGATTGATGGCTGGCGGGCCGGCTATGATGTGGTTTATGGCCTGCGGGTGGATCGAACATCAGACACACTGATGAAGCGATCGACTGCAGGCATGTTCTACAAGGTCTTCAACAAGCTTTCGAACATTGACATGCCTCCGAACGCCGGTGATTTCCGCCTGATTGACAGGGCGGTAATTGATGCGCTGCTTCAGTTACCGGAACGAAACCGATTTATGAAAGGTCTGTTCGCCTGGGTGGGTTTTCCCGCCATGGCTGTTCCTTATGAACGCCCCCCGCGGAAGGCAGGCGACGGCAAGTTCAACTACTGGAAACTCTGGAACTTCGCGCTCGACGGCATCACGGGCTTTACAACGATGCCCTTGAGGATGTGGTTTTACGGCGGCGCTCTGGTGTCAATCCTCGCCTTCGCCTATGCCATCTATCTCACGATCAGGGGAATCATTTTCGGCATCGACGTTCCAGGTTACACCTCCATCATGGTTGCAGTGCTGCTCTTCTCAGGAATCCAGTTGCTCTCAATCGGAATGATCGGTGAGTACGTGACCCGGCTATTTAATGAATCGAAGCAACGGCCGGTGTACCTACTGCAGGATGTCATTGAGAGCACTCCTCAGCAAACCCATAAGCAAGATGAACATGATCACTGACCGCAAACGTCAAACACTGAAAACGGAAGCCAATGCTGCCGGGAGATTTGCGGTGGTCGGCGTTGTTGCAACGCTCATCCATGCCACTGTGGCCGGCTTTCTCCTGGAAAGCGGACTGCTTCCGCCAATGCTGGCAAATTTCGCCGGCTTTCTGGTTGCGTTTGGCGTTTCCTTTTCAGGCCACTTTTACTGGAGTTTCTCGCACCTCCGCCAAGAAAAGACCGCATTGAAGGCAATGCTGAGATTCTTATTGATCGCGGCATCAGGCTTCACGCTCAACTCTAGCGTATTGGCTCTTTGGCTGAACCTTACGCCCTGGCCGGATCTGCTCGGTTTGATGGTTTCGATCGCAATTGTTCCGTCCCTTACATTTATTGGCACCCGCTTCTGGGCTTTTTCGCACACCGAAGTTGATCCGTGATTGGACTGGAGTAATTGATGAACGCCAGCCGCGCTGCGCTTCTGTATGGAGGGCTTCTATGCCTTCTTTATGCACTGGTTCCAACCTTGAGCTTCCCCAATCCGCCGCTGGATGTCGTTGAAGGATTTGCGTGGGGCAGAGACATTCAACTCGGCTATACCAAACACCCGCCTATGCAGGCCTGGCTGCTCGAATTGAGCTATCACCTGACCGGTGGACACGCCTATGGAGCCTATTGGCTGAGCGCAATAAGCATTGGCATCGGATACTGTTTCGTCTGGTTGATAGGAAAAGAGCTTGGCTTTTCAGAACAACAACGGTTCTGGGCAATCGTGCTTACCAGCGTAACGTTTTATTTCACCCTCCCCGTACCCGAGTTCAACCCGAATATCCTCCAGATCCCGGTCTGGGCAGGAATGGTTTTTTTCTTCTTGCGCGCGTTGAATTCAGGCGCAGTCCGATACTGGATCCTGTTGGGGGCAGTCGCCGCAATTGGCTTCTACACCAAATACTTTGTCTTCCTGTTGATCGGCACAATTGGACTATACGCCCTTGTTTACACTGACGGGCGCAGGTATCTCGCAACCTCCGGGCCATGGATTTGCTCAATTTCGTTCCTTCTTCTGGTAGGGCCCCATTTATACTGGCTTTATGAAACTGACTTTTTGACCTTCCGTTATGCCATCGGCCGAAGCAATGCAGCAGGTTCATTGTTCGACCACGTTTACAATCCGATAAACTTCCTTTTGGCACAGGTCGCCAATCACGCCGGGCTTTTCATAGTCGCGTTGCTTGGCCTTAGCTGGCAAAAGTTGAAAACAGCGAAGACATCATGGTCCTTCACCCGCGGATCTGAACTTACGCTTGAAGCCGACAGATTCCTTGTCTGGTTCGCTTTTGTACCGCTTGCCGTAGTGCTACTGGCATCTGCTGTAACAGGCAGTGAATTCAAACATATGTGGGGCACGCCACTCTTTGTCCTGTCCGGGTTGGTGGCAGTTCGATATTTTCATCTTCCGGCTTTTTGGTCTGCGCCCAAACGCGCATTTACAGGCGCTATCGTCATCCAGGCCATTTTTCTGGGCGTCCTCTTTGGGCAAGCTGTTCTGGAGCCTCTCTGGAAGACCAAACAATCCCGCATTCATTATCCAGGCAAGGCAGTCGCGGAATTCCTCTCTGATGTCTGGGAAAAGGAAACAGGTACTGAACTGGCGTATGTCGCCGGAGATGAGTGGACGACAGCCAATGTAACCCTTCACGCCGCATCGAGACCTTCAATGTTCTTGGAGCACAACACAACATTGAGCCCGTGGATCGACTTAGATGATGTCCAGAAAAAGGGCGTGATGATCCTTTGGCGCGGCGAGAACTCAGAACCTGCTGGCCGGATAATAGAACTCTATCCAAACGCCAGCCGCCGGGGCCAACACACGCTGCCGTTCCACTCTTATGGCACCTTTCCGGACCTCACGATCAATTGGATCATTGTACCGCCGGGAAGCGTCGCCACATCTGTAGACGATGAACGCACCGATTAGAAAGCCTGATGGCACAATTGAGAAAAGGGTCTAACCTTCCCGCATGATCGACATGATGGAAATCGATGGCATCGAGGATTGGCTGATCGGCGAGGCACTCGGCGACCCGGATATGACCACCCTTTTTGCCGAAATGTGTGAACGCTTACGCCAATGCCACGTTCCAGTCGATCGCGCAATTCTTGTCTGGTCGACGCTTCACCCCATGATTGAGGCGGAAATCGCCTTTTGGGAAAACGGCGGCGAGGTCTACCATGAAAAGATCGAGCACTCCGAAGAAGATACGGAAGACTGGCTGCAAAGCCCCATTCGGGCAGTTTTGATCAATGAAGAGCCGATGCTTCGCCGGCGGTTGACCAATGCCAATTCACAAACCGAATTTCCGCTCCTGAACCGTTTGGCCTCGGAAGGTTACACGGATTACTTGGTTATCCCGACCCACATGGAGATACCTGCGATCAAAGGTGAGTATCCAAACACCGGGATCATCCTAAGCTGGGCAACTCGAGAAGAAGACGGGTTTTCTGAAGATGCCCTCAACGCGATACACTACATCCAGAAACGACTCGCCCTCGCCGCAAGGGCCGTGCTTCAAGGCCATATAACAAAAATCATCGCCGAAACATATCTCGGCAGCATCGCAGGAACCAAAGTACTGAATGGACAAATCCGCCATGGAGATGGCGAGACCATCGACGCGGTGATTTATTACAGTGACATGCGCAATTCCACGGCTATTGCAGATGCGCTGGGTCCCGAAGATTATCTCAAGTGGCTGAATACATATTTTGAAGCAACTGCCGGCGCGGTCCTCCAGCAGGGCGGCGAAGTCCTCGACTTTATCGGCGATGCGGTTCTGGGTGTCTTCCCAACACAAAAGGGATCACTCTCAGAAGCGGTCCAAAGGGCCATTGCGGCGGCTGATGAGACCCGACGGAGGCTCCATGACATCAACAAAACCATCTCTACCGATCACACAATGAACGCAGGCATCGCTCTTTCGACCGGCCGTGTCATGTTCGGCAATATCGGCGTTGCAAACCGGCTGACCTTCTCGGTTATTGGTCAAACGGTTCACGCCGCTGCGCGGATCGAACATCTGACCAAGCGGATCAAGTCCGACGTTCTCATGACCAGCGAAATCGCTGAATTTGCGGGCGATCGCGCTCAAAATGCTGGAGCCTATGAGCTGGACGGCTTTACCGACCGCCAACCGCTTTTTTCACTTGAACCTCTGCCCGTTCCCGGCGCACCACACTCCTGATCTCAATTTCTTGATACCAAACGGATACCCATGACAGACCTTCGCCCAAATCCCCGCACGACCCTGCCCTTTCGCGAACAAGTCTGCGAGACCGGAGATGACGGCGCACCTGTCATCTTGCTGCACGGCTTTGGAGGCGACCGCCAAACCTGGGTGAACATTCAAACTGGTCTTGCCAGCCGCAAACGCTCTCTGGCGTTTGATCTGCCCGGTCACGGCGAAGCACTGGATTGGCCCAAGGTTGGTCACGCTGGGATTTCGGCAAAAGCTGTCACACAATCCCTTGAAGCGCTGGAACTGAAACGCGTGCATCTGGTTGGGCATTCCATGGGTGGCGCCGTTGCCGCATTGGTTGCCCTGCGTGCACCGGAGCTGGTTGCCAGTCTTACGCTTTTGGCGCCCGGTGGATTTGGACCGGAAATCAATCATCGGCTTTTGCGGCGCTATGCGGTTGCCTCTGAGACAGCGGAAATGGAAGTTCTTCTCGAGCAGTTCTTCGGCTGGGAATTCAAGCTTCCCAAATTCCTCGCAAAAACCGCTGCAGAAAGCCGGGCCCGGCCAGGAGGCGCGGCAACTCTGTCGGCGATCGCCGACGAAATCATCGACGGCTCCGTGCAAAAGACTTTGCCGCGGGACGACATGGCAGCGCTTCCGATGCCGATCAAGGTGCTTTGGGGAACTCAGGACCGTGTTCTACCGACACGGCAGGCGCACAAGCTGCCTGGCATTGTTGCCACGCACATATTTGAGCGCGTTGGTCACATGGTGCATCTGGAAATACCAAAAGAAACCACCCGCCTCATTCTTCAAAACGCGGCTGCAGAATGAGGCGCTCGGCCAGCCGACATGCTGAGGGGACTTGCAGGAGCGTTATCGGTTTTCAACGCTAACGCTCCTGTATTCAATGGCTGATCGTCTATGCGTCCGGGAGCAGGTCGTCCCGCCAGATCTCGCCGATCACCCGCCGCGCCATCATGTGCGAGCGCGGTGAATTGATGCTGTCGACCGCAATAAGTGCATTTTCTTTCAGATACGCAACGTAGAACTTTTTAGCGGCTGGGTCGCCGACAACGATTGTCTTGTCATACCCTTCCGACAGGCCCGCGATCTGCAGCTTGATTTCATACTGATCCGACCAGAACCACGGCAAGGGATCATAATCGACCTCCTGCCCCAGCAACGCCTGGGCCGCGATTTTGGCCTGATCAATCGCATTTTGGACGCTTTCCATCCGCACAGAGCGTGAATACCGCCCAGAATAAAACCGGGTGCAATCGCCAACGGCATAGATGTCCGGATCGCTTGTCTGAGCTGCACCATCAACAAGAACACCGTTGTCTGTATCCAGCCCCGCATCTGCGGCCAGTTGATCATTTGGCTCGGCGCCAACGGCGACAAGCACAAGGTCGGCCGGGACACTGTCTCCATTGCTCAGCTTGATGGATTCGACCGCCTCTCCACCCTCAAGCGCTTCAATGCCTGTGTTCAAACGCAGTTGAACGCCATTATCGGAATGCAGTTTCGCGAAAAAGCCCGACACAGTTTCGCTCACGACCCGCTTCATCGGCCGGTCCTGAGCTTCAATCACGCAGACATCCTTGCCGAGCGCGCGGGCCACTGCAGCGACCTCCAGACCGATGTAACCGGCACCGATGATGACGAGGTTCTGGCTCTTCGACAAACGGTCACGGATCGCATCAACATCGCCAATGGAGCGCAATGTGACCACGCCGTCTTTTTCAGAGCCTTTGATTGGAAGGAGACGCGCTTTGGTTCCCGTCGCAAGGACCAGTTTTCCGTAAGATATGGTGTCGCCGTTTTCCAGCTGAACACGTTTTGCCGACCGATCGATTCCAACGACACTTGTATTTGGGATGTGGTCGATGGTGTTGGTCGTGTAGAACGCTGGCGGCCGGAGCCAAAGCCCTTCGGCGCCAATTTCACCAGCCAGGAATTTTTTGGACAGTGGCGGGCGTTGATAAGGTGGATGAGCCTCGTCGCCGATGAGCCGCAACGCGCCTTCAAAACCACCTTGACGAAGCGATTGAGCGACCTGGGCACCAGCTTGACCAGCCCCGACTATGACGATCTCTTCCTGCATCCCGTTTCACCTTCTTCGTGCAATCAGACTCGTCCCTAGCACGAAGAAAAGCCGCCCGCCAGCGGGGCATTAAGTCCCGGTTGGCAAAGCGGCTTTTGAAACTTCTCGCCTATGCGTTAGGCGCTGCGAACACCTTGCAGGAATGTCGCGATTTCCTGACGGATCAGCCCGCCCTGCTGAGACAGGGATTGCGCCAGTTTATCGACCTCAGCACCATTGGTTCGGGCAAGTTCTGCAGCGGATCCAACGCTCGTCATACGATCGGCTGCTTCATCAGACCGCTGAGACGCACTAGAAACGTTGTCGGAAATCTCTCGGACCGCCTGATCCTGATGCTGAACGGAATCTGCAACCGACGATGCCAGGTTTTCCATGTCGGAGATAATTTTGCTGACATCCTCAATGGCCTGCACAGCGTGACCGGACGATCCCTGGATGGCTTCAATCTGGATCGCGATCTCTTCCGTCGCTTTCGATGTCTGATCAGCCAATTGCTTGACCTCGGCAGCAACAACCGCAAAGCCCTTACCGGCTTCACCGGCACGCGCGGCTTCGATGGTCGCGTTCAGAGCGAGCAGATTGGTTTGACTTGCAATATCCCGGATCAGGCTCATGACTTCGCCGATCCGTTCTGCCGCGCTGGAGAGCTCCTGCATGGTCGAAACCGTTGTGGAGGCACTTAAAACGGCTTGCTGAGCAACTTCCGTAGACCGGGTTGCCTGATTTGAGATCTCGGCAATCGAGGCTGCCAATTCGTCCGCAGACTGGGCTGCCGATGTGACATTTTCCGCAGCTGTTCTCACCGCACCCGTTGCACCAGACGATTGATCCGCCACATCGTCGGCCGCCTGTTCCATTGATTGCGAGGTCTGGCGCAGTTCGTCATTGGCCCGGTCCAAACTGCCGAGCGCGTCAGTTACCGTGCCTTCAAACCGGCCGATAATGTCTTCCAGACGGGCGACACGTTCTTCACGAGCCTTGTTTTCCTGTTCCTGAGCTGCTGCAAGCTGCGATCTCTCGACCGCATTGTCCCGGAAGACCAAAACCGTCCGGGCAATGGCAGCAAGTTCAGTTTTACCCTTTGCTTCCGGCAAGGCGATGTCTGTCTGACCACCCGCCAGGGCTTCCATGGCTTTCTGGAGATGCGCCAACGGTCCGGCTACCGATTGACCAACCAAAAATGCGATTGCAGGCAACAAGATCAGCAAACCAAGAATGGTCCCACCAATTGCATAGGTTGCGATCGACCGGGCAGTCTCGAGTTGAGTGGCAGCCTGCGCCTGCAGGTCTTTTGCAGCGGCATTCAGAGCGTCGATGTGCGGTGGCACCAGTTGAAAAAGGTTTTCCAGGAGGGCGGTGCTGCTCGTCTCTTGCTCAACCGCTGCCGTATACTGGGCAAACGTCTCCTGATACGCCGTCATGTTATCGGCGAGCTCTTTCTTGATCGCATCTTGAATGTAGACCCTCTTGAGCAGTTTCTCGAACGCCGCAAACTGCTCATCGAAGACGCCGATTGCTTCGGGCGTGCTGTTGAGGGTGAATTCTTTTTCCGCGAGCTGCACAGCGAGGATAGCGCGCGCCAGCTTTTCAAAGTCCGGGCCGCCGCCAAACTTCATTTCTTCAAACAAACGATCTTTCACTGCACCAGTGAGCGAATCGAGGCGTGCCAGCTGCCCATCCTGGTTCGTATAACCGATTTGCTGCCGGACGCTGTCCAGCATCTCGAACGCGCCGCTTGTGCCCTCTAGCGTATCTTTCACATCGGCAACCTGGGCGGCGTAGCTCGCCGCGGCAGGATTGTTTTCCAGCTTGGCAACCAAATCCGTCGCGACAATCATTTCGGTTGTGAATCTTTGAAACGCTTCGGCAGAGGGCGCTGCAAAGTATTGATTTTCAATGATCTGCAGCCGTGCTGCCGTCTCAGAGAGCGCTGCCACTTCTTCGGCCAGATCGGCACTTTGGTTCATCCTGCTAAAAGCCGAATTCAGCTCGCCCTGGCTCCAGAAATAAACCCCGCCGATGATGACGAGGCCAACGACTGTCACAAGACTGAGCGCCATAACCCGCACTTTGACCGAGAGTTTGGACAAAACTCCAAAAGTTGATTGCGCACCGATTGCCACTGGCTTATGTCCCCTGAGAGAAATAGTGTTTCCTCAGAGTTAGCTAAAATTGCCAATTTCCGGTTAATCTGAAAATCATTCTTTTTCATTTCCCCTCATCGACCACTTTGCTGGTTTGGCGAACCACCCCCGGAGATTGACTTGGCATATCTGGCCAAAATTGCCCCTGCGCTTTTTGTTCTTCTATGGTCAACCGGTTTTATCGGTTCAAAGCTGGGGGCGCCGTACATCGAACCAATGGCTTTCCTGACGGTCCGGTTCGCTGCGGTCTTGCCCATTTTGTTCCTTCTCGGTCTGTTTTGGGTGAAATCCTGGCCGAAGGACAAAAAGGCAATTGGCCACTGCATCGTGACCGGCATGCTGGTCCACGGGATCTACCTGGGCGGCGTTTTCTGGGCCATCAAACAAGGCATGCCTGCTGGAGCTTCAGCGATTATCGTCGGATTGCAGCCGGTTCTGACAGCTATTTTTGCAGTTGGTATGATCGGAGAAGTGATCAGTCGCAAACACTGGATCAGTATGGCGATTGGCCTGAGCGGCCTCGGTCTTGTGCTTGGACCCAGGTTTGATCTTGCTGGGTCTGGCATCACACTCGTTACGATCAGTGTTGTCTTCTTTTCTGTTATCGCAATCAGTGTTGGCACGGTTTATCAAAAGCGCTTCGTACCCAACACCGATCTTCTGGCAGCAACCTTCTGGCAATATGTCGGCGCCCTTTTGGTCACAACACCACTCAGCCTTTTCGAGACTTGGCAAATCACGTGGTCGGGCGAGTTGATCGTAGCGCTTGCCTGGCTTGTTTTGGTGCTGTCGATCGGCGCGATCATGTTGTTGATGCTACTCATCCGCCAGGGTGCGGTTTCGCAAGTGGCTAGCCTGTTTTACCTCGTGCCGGTCGCAACAGCCATTGAGAGCTATTTCCTGTTTGGAGAAACCCTCTCGATGATCCAGATAGCCGGCATGGCTTTGGTGGTCGGCGCGGTCTTGATGATCCGCGCGGCTCCAAAACGGACCTAAGCCTGCTGCTGCCGACCCAATTGACGATCGCGGAAGGCACGTTGCCGCGCGATCGCGGCATTGAGCTCGCCGCCCAAGATAAAGGCGAGCGAGCAGATATATAGGAAGATCAACGCAGTCATGATCCCAGCCAGACCGCCATATGTTGAGACATAATTGGCAAACCGCGCGAGATACGCCCCGAAGGCACTGCCTGAAACGATCCACAAGAGCAGGGTGGCAATCACGCCCGGCCAGATGTCTGAAAAAGACCGCTTGCCAGAAGGCAGCAGCCAATGGGTCATGAAAAGCCCGACAATCAACAATGACCCGGCCAGCGTGTAGCGGGCGATATTGATCGACAACAAAAATGTTTCAACCTGAGGCACAAATCCTCTCAGAGCCTCGATCCCAAGCGGCGCAAGAACGACAAGAAATGTATAGGCCAGCAGGATCACCGCGCCCAGGATCACAAGAGCCAGCGATTGAATGCGCAACAGGATAAAGGACCGCTTTTCAACCTGCCGGTAAGCCCGGTTCAGCGCCGTTCTAAGCGCCTCGACCCCATTGGATGCAAACCACAATGCGGCCACCGCACCAAAAGTGAGTAAGTCACTGCGGGGTACCGTCAGCACGTTTTCGATTTCACGGACGACAGGGGCCGCAACAGTTTTCGGCCAGGCGTCGAACACAAGTTCAGACACCGTGTCTGCCGCACCGACCATTCCAAAAAAACCCGCAAGAGACGCAATGAAGATAAGCAAAGGGAAAATCGCGAGCAGACCGGACAATGCCACATGGCTGGCCATTGCAAAGCCGTCATCACGTGAAAAATGACCGATTGCATCTTTCAGCACAGCAAAAGATGCCTTGGCAAAAAGGTAAAGACTCATAGGTTTCATGTTGCTTGGCCGGGAGCTGTCGTCAAGTCTGTGCCCTCGTTATGACAGCCCCCTTCGAAAGACCAACAAGTTTTGGCTCGACAAAGCCCGGTGTGCGACGCAACATAGCTTCAAGAAAATGCGCGCGCGCGCAACAAATGAAAACGGAGATGCCAATGTCCACCGCAGCCATAAAGGCCGCAGAAATGCAGCCGACTCTATCTGAGCGAACCAACGCGATCGTCCATAAATTGGACGGTCTCCTTGATCTCGCAGCGCAGCGTGTGCGCGAGCGCGTTACGGTGGACGGGCGGATTTCTTCAAGCCGGATGGAAGAAGAACAACGTGCAACACACGGGCTGGCATGGCTTGCAACATATGTCGAAGCGCTCCGCCAGCTTGATGCCTACGCACAGCGGTTGTCCGAGAGCGGCCGCTACGGCGATCTGGAAGACAAGATCGTTCAGCTCGGCTTTGCGGAATACGTGGCGCAGATCTTCGGCGGGATCCCGATGAACCAGGGCGAATTCGTCCGCCTTGCCGATCTTGGCATTTCCGATGACGAGGCCCGCTCGGTCCGGACCGCAGACATGGATGCTGTCATTGCAACAGGCAACACCATTGAAGTTCGCGAAGGTCTCACGGAGCTGATCCGGGCGCAGGCAGGACAGTCGACCTTCGGTGATGGCGGCCTCGATGAAACCATGGAGCAGATCCGCAACGAAATGCGGAAGTTTGCTGAAGACACCGTCGTGCCCAATGCCCATGAGTGGCATCTGAAAAACGAGTATATTCCGCTCGAAGTTGTCAGTCAGATGTCGGAACTCGGCGTTTTCGGACTGACCATCCCTGAGGAATACGGCGGGCTCGGTCTTGGCAAAGAGGCAATGTGTGTTGTCTCCGAGGAGCTCTCCCGCGCCTATATCGGTGTCGGCTCACTTGGTACCCGGTCGGAAATCGCCGCTGAACTCATCCTGTGTGGCGGCACCCAGGAGCAGAAGGAGCATTGGCTTCCGAAAATCGCCTCCGGAGAAATCCTGCCGACCGCCGTCTTTACCGAACCGAATACCGGCTCCGACCTTGCCTCGCTCAAGACAAGGGCGGTGAAGGACGGCGACACCTGGAAGATATCGGGCAACAAGACCTGGATCACCCATCCGGTGCGCGCAGACATCATGACCCTCTTAGCCCGGACCAATCCGGCTGAGCCCGGATACAAGGGCTTGTCGATGTTTATTGCCGAAAAACCGCGCGGAACGGATGAAGATCCGTTCCCGGCAGACGGCATGACCGGCGGCGAGATCGAGGTTCTTGGCTATCGCGGCATGAAGGAATACGAGATCGCCTTCGATGATTTCGAAGTAAAGTCGGAAAACCTGCTGGGTCAGGTTGAAGGCGAAGGCTTCAAACAGCTGATGCAGACATTTGAAGGCGCCCGAATCCAGACCGCGGCCCGCGCCATCGGTGTTGCGCAATCCGCACTGGATATCGGACTGCGCTACGCAGAGGATCGTGTTCAGTTTGGCAAGGCGTTGATCAGTTTCCCACGCGTTTCCGACAAGCTCGCACTCATGGCGACCGAGACCATGATTGCCCGTCAGCTGACATATTTCTCAGCCTGGCAGAAAGACTCCGGCAAGCGCTGCGACCTGGAAGCTGGCATGGCCAAACTGCTTGGGGCCCGTGTCGCGTGGGCCGCTGCGGACAACGCACTGCAGATCCATGGCGGTAATGGCTTCGCTCTTGAATACGCCATCTCCCGCGTGCTGTGCGATGCAAGGATCCTGAACATCTTTGAAGGTGCAGCAGAGATCCAGGCGCAAGTTATCGCCCGCCGATTGCTGGAAACCCGCGGCAACGCATGATCAAACAATAGGGCGCCAATCGGCGCCCTTTTTCTATTCAACCGTGATCGTGATCCGCTCGGACATTACTGGCGGGTTGTGTGGGATGTGACTCCAGTCGCCCAAAACCAGCTGCAGCGTGTGTTCGCCGGGCGCCAACTCAACTGTGGTTTCGGTCTGCCCGCCACCAAAGTGTTTGTGATTGTCATCGGCCGGGATAGCTTCGTTGAGTTCTTCGCCTTCAATCGTTTCATCGATAATCAAATGGTGATGGCCGGTTTTTTCTTTTTCAACACCGGCCGGCGCCACGCCCATTCCGGTCAAGCCGAACTGGATAAAGACCGCGCCTTTGACACTGTCACCGTCCTTCAAATTGATGAAATAGACCTTCGCACCGTCCGGGGATGGGGTTTCACCGGCATTGACCGAAACCGCTAATGGCAAGACGAGACACAAAGCCATCGCAGAAGATTGAAAATATGATCTCATAACGATCCTCCCGTTAACGAAACGCCCCTCAGCCTAAACATTACGCTTCTCATCACTGATGAAAGTGACAATAATCACACAAAGATGCCAGGAACGCTTGGTAAACTTTATTTGTAATTCTGGCTCACATGCCCATATCATTTGTATGCCGCGAACAGGAATTACGTTGAAATGACCTCCTCATCCCCATTTGAAGATCTGGGATTCGACCCGGAAATTCTCGGACCGGAAGAGGAACAAAATGAAACGGTCCGTCAGAAACTGTTAAAAACAGCCCGGAAGGCGGCGCGCCAAGTTCCGTTTATGGAAGATGTTGTCGCCGGGTACTACTGCGCGCTTGATCCTGCCACGCCGACAAAGGTGCGCGGGACCTTGCTTGCTGCTTTGGCCTATTTTGTTTTACCGCTCGACGTGGTGCCGGATTTTATCCTGGGCGTCGGGTTTGGAGATGATGCAACGGTGCTGATGGCAGCGATTTCGATGATCCGGGCCCATATTCGGCCGGACCATTACCAGGCCGCCAAAGATGCTTTGGAGGACGGAGAACTATAAGTCTTCGTCCGTTGCTTTCTCGTCATGCGGTAGACCTTTTGTCCGCGGAAGCCAGCTCCCGGCGGTCCGTCCTGCAATGATCCAGTAAACAGCCCCGGATACGAAGCCGGCTGCCAGCACGACCGGACTACCGGGCCTTAACCCAGCGTCCGCTGTCCCATCAAGAGTCCAGAGTAGAAAGGCGATGGCACCGGCGCTTGCAACATGAAAAACAATCCCTGACAACCGCGCGATTTCGGAAACCAGGATGACACAAACTGCAGGGACGAACGCAACAGCGCCCAGGACGCTCGCAGTGACAAACGCCGTTCCGATCATGGCCGCAAACGCAGCGGGATCGGCCTGCGGAGATCCAGGCTGAAACAGCCCCCAGGACAAAAACAATCCGCAGGCGATAACGGCTATGACAAAGCCCACGATGATTTTGATGAGCTGCCAGATGAACAACGTTCCGTTCAATCGGATCTCCTGCTTCGGCAATGGAGGGTCAAATTGGCGCCCGGACCATCCAATTGCAAGACGCCACTGATTTACAGCGTCGAGCAAGATTGAAAATGTAACAAGGTTGCACGCCGCTCAAAAAAGATCTGTCAAAGGCCCAAGATCGGTGTTTTTGGTTGACTTTTTGGGCGTTTGGCACGAGCTTGGGGCTTGGCGTTCGAGAAGACGCGGCGAGACCCTTGGAGCGAACGTTCCGGGGCCGTTTGCGTATAAACAACGGCTTGAAAGCCAATTAAACTGAAACCGCAGAGGAGTTTGCGACCATTCGCCGTCCGTTCCGCGCCCCGCCTCCCACGAAGGAAGGCCCGCGCACAAACCAAGAAATTCGCGTTCGCGAAGTCCAGCTTATTGACCACGAAGGCGCCAACCGCGGCGTTATATCGACCGAAGAGGCGATGGATATCGCCATGGATGCCGGTCTGGATCTTGTAGAAATCCAGCCGAATGCCAATCCGCCGGTCTGCAAAATTCTGGACTACGGCCGATACAAATATCAGGCACAGAAGAAAGCTGCAGAAGCCCGCAAAAAGCAGAAGACCGTCGAGATCAAGGAGATCAAGATGCGTCCGAACATCGACACCCATGATTATGAGGTGAAGATGAAAAACATGCTGCGCTTCTTCAACGACGGCGACAAGGTGAAGGTCACGCTCCGTTTCAGGGGCCGCGAAATGGCGCACCAGGATCTCGGCATGAAACTTTTGCACAAGGTTCGTGATGAGACCTCGGAAATTGCCAAGGTGGAATCCCATCCGAAACTGGAAGGCCGCCAGATGGTGATGGTCTTGGCTCCGATTAAGTAAGCGACCTGTCAGAAACGTTACAGAACCCCGCCAATCGGCGGGGTTTTTTGTTGCCCGTCATGGCGGGCAAAATGTTTGCGAAAGGCATTTGGAGTGAGCCCCGTCAGTTTTGTGAAGAGCCGACTGAACGACGGCGGATCCTGATAACCGACGGCAAAGCAGATATCCGATACAGTCCGGCCCGTTTCGCTCAGCAAATCCCTGGCCCGCTCTATGCGCAACTCTTGCAAGTATCCATTGGGCGTCATTCCTGTCGCAGCCTTGAACCGGCGCAAAAACGTGCGATCCGGCAGCCCGGAAGCGCTGGCAATTTCCTTAACGCTCAGGGCATCTGCATATCGCGCGTCGATCAGGTGTTGTGATTTTAAAATAGCCGCATCGCCATGCCGCAGATGCGGTGAAAACCGCCTGAACCGGCGCTGATCCCGGCGGCGCATGTCCACGATGAAGTAGCCAGCCGTGCGTGCGGCCACGCCGTACCCAAGAAATCGTTCAATGACCACTAGGCCGAGGTCGACCCAGGCCATCAAGCCACCAGCCGTGATGAGGTCGCTGTATTCGATCAACAGTTGATCAGTATTGAAGGACATGTCCGGATAGCGCTTGGAAAGCCTCTGTTCCAGCCCCCAATGTGTGGTTACCGGTCGACCGGCAGCAATGCCAGCTTCTGCGATAAAGGTAACCCCGGTGCAGGCGGAACAGACAACCGCACCCTTCCCGTGCTGGTAAGCTGTGTATCGTGGCAATTCCGGCACATCGGCTGCACGCACCTCCGATGCAGAGGGCGGCAGGATCAGTGCGTCGAACGAACGGCCTCCCGGCACAAAGGTCGAGATCGTTTCAACGGCAACCGAATGCTCCGAAATACTTGCGGCATACCCAAGCACATCCTGAAGCCCCAAGACGGCCGATTGAAGACAGCCCGGATAAGCCAAAATCGCCAAACTGTAGGAGCGTGCCACCATCTGGCGTATCTAGCACAAGATCTGTCATTTGCGCCAATCGCACTCATCGGTACTTTCTGTACATTTGAGGACAATGGAAATTCATGGAGCTCTCATGTCAACTACAAGCACCACAAGTCCTCTGCACATCGGCGACATCGCAATCACGCCACTTTCAGATGGCCATCTCGATATTCCCGCCGCCTATTTCTCCAATGCAAGCGATGAAGAGATCCAGGCGGTCAGTCCAACCACCCGGTTTGGCGCAACATGCTGGCTGATCGAAACCGGACACAAAAAGGTTCTCGTGGATGCAGGGTCTGGAACTTGGCTAAAAGCGCGTTTTCCCGAGACCGGATTCATCACGGCATCGGGGTCTTTCCTAATAAACGCGGCCAACGACATCACAGACATCATTCTGACTCACATGCATGCCGACCACATCGGCGGCCTGGTTGCGGACGGTCAAAGCTTGTTTCCCAATGCAACTGTCCACCTTCAAAACAGCGAGTGGGCGTTCTGGACCGACGAAAACCTGGTGGAGGCCGTACCGGAGGACAAAAGACCCATCGTCCAACTAATCCAGTCCTTGGCACGCCCAATCGCCTCCCAAATCAAACTTCATGACGGGGATGCGGACCTGGAAAATGGAATTCATGTCACGAGTGCCCAAGGACACACGCCCGGCCATCAGGTCGTCAGGATCTCAAGTGGCGGCAAACAGGTGATGCTGCTGGGGGATGCCCTGGTGTCCGGCGTTCTGCAGTTTGCTAATGCTGACGTCCACTATGCGTTGGACAGCGCGCCTGAGACAGCGGCAGCAACCCGGAATACTCTATTTGCCGAACTCGCCGCCGAGCAGATCCCTTTCGCGGCAACCCATCTTGAGGCCCCGGACTTCGGCACTCTGACAGCAACCGGCAGCGACGGATATCACTTCGAGCCTTTGGCTTAGGTGCTCTGGCTGAGAGACACCCAACCACCGTCCTTTGCGGATTGAAACAACGCATCCAGAACTGCCATGTTCTGGATTGCGTCCTCCACCCCAAAAGAAAGGGGTACTTCACCAAGAATGGCACGGCCGAAGACATCTGCCATTTCGGCATACTGATCGCAAGGCGCGATGTTCTCGGTCACCGCGGACCCATCGCCGAGCTTTGACCCGTCATCGAGCCTTAATTCGGTTGCCCCGCCTTGCGGCGCGTTGACGGGAATAAGTAGTTCGAGCCGCTTCTTCGTTCCAACAAGCTGGAAACGCTGATGCGGCGTCAATTGGGTGGACACGGTGAAACTCAAATGACGGCCCTGCCCGAAGTCCAGCAAGGCACTCGTCGTCCGGTCAGTTCCGAATTCCGGATCCCGGTCGATCAGCGCAACAACACGGTGCGGCTCAGCTTCAAAAAAATACCGGCCGGCCAGCATCGTGTAGCATCCGATATCGAGCAGCGCGCCACCGCCGATTTCGGCATTGTTTCGGATGTTCGCCGGGTCCGCGTTGAAATAGCTGAAGAACCCCTGGATCGCTTTCAACTCGCCCAATTCTCCGGACCGGACCAGATCACGGGCTCTGATCCATTGCGGATGGGCGCGTACCATAAAGGCTTCCGCAATCAGCCGGCCTTCTTGGGCACTCAGGAGCTGACGTGCCTCGTCCGCGTTGAGGGCAATCGGCTTCTCGCACAGGACATGTTTTCCGGCAGCTGCCGCCCGCAGGGTCAACGGCACATGCAAATGGTTCGGCAGCGGATTGTAGATCGCATCGATATCTGGATCGGCCAGAAGATCCTCGTAGGCCCCATAGGCTTTGGGAATTTCAAGCTGATCGGCCGCGTCTTGGGCACGCTCGAGGCCACGGGAAGCAATAGCTGCAACATGTCCGGTCTCGGACGATTTTATCCCAGGAATGACCTTCTCCCGGCCAATTTTTGCCGTTGACAGAACGCCCCACCGGATTTGCTTCGTGCCGCTCATGTTTATCTCCTGCACCTCAAACAAAAATCCCGGCCAATGGCCGGGATTGCCAATTTCTTTTACCAAAACAATCAGTATTTATCAGGCACGTAAAGGTGTTCCGGTAGAACTTTGCGCTCGTAGTCCGGGTTAAACCGGCGTTCCGGCAGGGTAATTGGATCATGCGGCACGTCTTCGTACGGCAGCATCGACAAGAGATGGCTGATGCAGTTGAGGCGGGCCTGCTTCTTGTCGTTCCCTTCCACGATGAACCACGGCGCTTCGGGAATGTTGGTCCGCTCGAACGTCTCTTCCTTGGCCTTGGTATAGTCTTCCCAACGCACGCGGGATTCCAGATCCATCGGCGACAGCTTCCACTGCTTCAACGGATCATGAATGCGCATCAGAAAGCGCAGCTGCTGCTCTTCATCGGTGATGGAGAACCAGTATTTGATCAGCCGGATGCCGGATCGGACCAGCATGCGCTCAAATTCCGGAACGTCGTTGAAAAATTCCTCGACCTGATCTTCTGACGCAAACCCCATCACGCGTTCAACGCCTGACCGGTTGTACCAGGAGCGATCGAACAGCACCATCTCACCAGCCGCCGGCAGATGCGGCACATAACGCTGGAAATACCACTGGCTCTTTTCGCGGTCTGACGGCGCCGGCAAGGCAACAACACGGGCCACCCGCGGGTTAAGGCGCTGCATGATCCGCTTGATCACACCGCCTTTGCCAGCAGCATCTCGGCCTTCGAATATGACGACGATCTTCTCGCCGGTATGCTGAACCCAGTCTTGCAGTTTCACCAGCTCTGCCTGGAGCATCAACAGCTCGTGGAAATAGGTTTTCCGGTCGAGGGGGGATTTGTGCTTCTTGTCAGCAATGTACTGAAGATCCTTGGCGATCAGGAAATCATCGATTTCCATCTCGAGTTCTTCATCCATGCTGTCGGCCCACTCGTTTTCCACCCAGGTCTTGGCGTCCTCACTCATCCGACTGTTCCTTATGCATAATTTAAACGCGTCTCACCTGCACTGAGAGCCCGAAATCCATGACAGGAGTTTGACAGTAACGTCAGTCGATGAACCGCCGCAATGCGCTCCCTCAAAGTCCATACCTCGGAATCCACTTGCTAAATGAATGAACGTTCATTAATATGACGCAAGTGGAGGAGACGTAATGGCGCTTTCAGCACGCCCGCAGCCGCGGCAACGCGGCCTGGAAACTGCAGAAAAGGTTCGAAAAGCGGCCCTGCGGCTTTTTGCGGCGTCAGGATACGCAGCCGTATCCATGCGCGACATCGCAACCCAGGTCGGCGTTCAGCCGGGTGCGCTCTACAATCACTTCCCCACCAAGCAGCACATTTTGAAAGACTTGATGCTGAGCCACATGGCCGACTTGCTGGCGGCTTGGGACACTGCAGATTTCCCGGATGAAACCGACCCGATCGAACGCTTTGTGCGATTTCACATCCGGTATCACCTGGAACGCGCAGATGAAGTCTTCATCGCCTATATGGAATTGCGCAGCCTTGATGCCGAGAACTTCGCGATCGTCGAGGCCGAGCGCCGGCGCTATGAAACCATTCTGACAGAGATCTTGAGCGAAGGCGCAGAAAGCGGCCGCTATCACATCGACAACGCCAAAGTGACGACACGTGCGATCATCGCCATGCTGACCGGCATTCCGGCCTGGTACCGGCCCGGCGGCGATCTGTCGAAAGAAGAGATCGAAACGCTTTACCTCAACATGGTGCGCAAAAGCATCACCCCAGAAACGAACGATAATCCTGGCAATCCAGACACCGGAGACCGGATGGCATGAGCATCCTCAAATCGAGCCTATCGCCCAAGAGCGCCGAGTTCACCGCCAACAAGGCCACGCATGAAGACGCCATGGCGCAGATCAAGGCCGCTGCACAAACAGCGCTGGACGGCGGCGGCGAAACCGCCCGTGAGCGCCATGTCTCCCGCGGCAAGATCCTGCCGCGCGAACGTGTCTCCCGCCTGCTGGATCCGGGCTCGCCGTTTCTGGAAGTCGGCATGCTGGCCGCCCACGACATGTATGATGGCGCAGCACCGTCGGCCGGTATGATTGCGGGTATTGGCCGGGTCGAAGGACAGGACGTCATGATCCTGGCCAATGACGCGACGGTCAAAGGCGGCACCTACTATCCGCTGTCCGTGAAGAAGCACCTGCGTGCCCAGGAAATCGCCGAGCAGAACAACTTGCCATGCGTCTATCTGGTCGACAGCGGTGGTGCCAACCTGCCCAACCAGGATGAGGTCTTCCCGGACCGTGACCACTTTGGCCGGATCTTCTTCAACCAGGCCAACATGTCGGCGAAAGGCATTGCCCAGATCGCGGTTGTGATGGGCTCGTGCACGGCTGGCGGTGCCTATGTTCCGGCCATGTCGGACGAGACCATCATCGTCAAGAACCAGGGCACCATCTTCCTTGCCGGTCCGCCTCTGGTGAAAGCGGCCACCGGGGAAGAGGTGTCCGCAGAAGACCTTGGCGGCGGTGACGTCCATACCCGTTTGTCTGGCGTCGCCGATCACCTTGCGCGTGATGACGCGCATGCGCTTGCCATCGCCCGCCGGTCCATCGCGAGCCTCAACCGCACCAAAGCCTCGCAGCTTGCCCTGCAGACGCCCGAAGATCCGCTCTACGATCCGGAGGAAATCCTCGGCGTCGTCCCGGCGGACCTGAAAACGCCCTATGACATTCGCGAAGTCATTGCCCGCGTGGTCGACGGCTCAAGATTTGACGAGTTTAAGGCCCGTTATGGCACCACGCTGGTCTGCGGCTTTGCCCATATTCACGGCATGCCGGTCGGCATCATCGCCAACAACGGCGTTCTCTTCTCCGAAAGCGCGGTCAAGGGCGCGCATTTCGTCGAACTCTGCTCCCAGCGCAAGGTGCCTCTGGTATTCCTGCAGAACATCACGGGCTTTATGGTCGGCCAGAAATACGAAAGCGGCGGGATCGCGAAGGACGGTGCCAAGCTGGTGACCGCCGTTGCCACGACGAAGGTACCGAAAATCACGATGCTGGTCGGCGGGTCTTTTGGTGCCGGCAACTACGGCATGTGTGGCCGGGCCTATTCGCCGCGTTTCCTGTGGACCTGGCCGAACTCGCGCATCTCTGTCATGGGCGGGGAACAGGCCGCCGGCGTTCTGGCAACCGTTCGCCGCGACGGCATCGAGCGCAAGGGCGGCAGCTGGTCCAAGGAAGACGAAGCCGAATTCAAACAGCCGATCATCAACCAGTTTGAGGAACAGGGTCACCCGCTCTATGCCTCAGCCCGGCTTTGGGATGACGGCATCATCGATCCGCGTAAAACCCGCGACATTCTGGGTCTTTCTTTGTCGGCGTCCCTGAATGCCCCGATCGAAGACACCAAGTTTGGCCTGTTCCGGATGTGATGTGATGACCTTGGAAGAACTCAAAAAGAAATATCCGGGGGCAGAAACCTTCAAGTTCGGCGACGGACCCGAACTCAGCAGCCTTCTGATCGGCCTGGTCCGCGCAGGTAAAAAGACCGCGACGTGCGGTGCTTTGCGCGACTTTGCAGACGGCGGCGAAGCGATGCCCGAAGTCGGACGCATGGATATCGTTCTCAACTGGGACGGGTCTCCGGCCCTCGTCATTGAAACGCTCGAACTGACCCAATCCCGTTTTTGCGATGTGTTGGCGGACTTTGCACTTGCAGAAGGTGAGAACGACACACTCGAAGGCTGGCAAAAAGACCACCAGAGCTATTTCGAGCGCAATGGCGGCTTTGATCCGGAAATAATGCTCGTGTGCGAACGATTCAAAGTGGTTGAAGACCTTAAGACGGAAGGCATCTGACAATGTTTAAGAAAATCCTCATTGCCAACCGTGGTGAAATCGCCTGCCGGGTCATGGAAACAGCCCGCGAACTCGGCGTTAAAACCGTGGCTGTCTATTCCGACGCCGATGCAAACGCCAAACACGTTGCGATGGCCGACGAAGCGTACCGCATCGGCCCGGCTCCTGTCTCCGAGAGCTATCTGCAGATCGCCAAGATCATCAAGGTCTGCAAACAAAGCGGCGCAGAGGCGGTCCACCCGGGATACGGCTTCCTGTCGGAAAACCCGGACTTCGTTGACGCGCTGGACGCGGCCGGGATCACCTTCATCGGCCCGAGCGCAAATGCCATCCGCGCCATGGGCCTGAAAGACGCCGCCAAGGCACTGATGGAAAAGGCTGGCGTTCCGGTCGTACCGGGCTACCACCGGGAGACCCAGGACCCTGGTTTCTTGCAGATCCAGGCCGGCAAGATCGGCTATCCGGTTTTGATCAAGGCGCGCGCTGGCGGCGGCGGCAAAGGCATGCGCAAGGTTGAACGGGCGGAAGACTTTATCTCCGCGCTCAAATCCGCCCAGCGCGAAGGCGAGGCAAGCTTTGGTGACGGCCAGGTCCTGATCGAGAAATATGTCGCCAAGCCGCGTCACATCGAAATCCAGGTCTTCGGCGACAATCATGGCAATGCCGTGCATCTGTTTGAGCGCGACTGCTCGCTGCAAAGGCGCCACCAGAAGGTCATTGAGGAGGCTCCGGCCCCCGACATGCCGGAAGAGATGCGCACGGCCATGGGTGAGGCGGCCGTTAAGGCGGCCAAGGCGATCAACTATTCCGGCGCCGGCACCATCGAATTCATTGTTGACGTTTCCGAAGGTCTGCGTGCCGACCGCTTCTATTTCATGGAGATGAACACGCGTCTGCAAGTTGAGCACCCGGTAACAGAGCTGATCACGGGACAGGACCTCGTCGAGTGGCAGCTGCGTGTTGCCTCAGGAGAGCCTCTGCCAAAGGCGCAGGAAGATCTTTCGATCAACGGCTGGGCTTTTGAGGCCCGCCTCTATGCAGAAGATGCACCGAAGGGCTTCTTGCCCGCGATCGGCACGCTGGAGCACCTCGTTCTTCCAGAAACCCAGGCCCGCGTCGACAGCGGTGTCCGGGCAGGAGACGAGATTTCCCCTTTCTATGATCCAATGATCGCGAAGGTCATCGTACACGGCCCGTCGCGTGACGCTGCGCTTGGCAAATTGCTCGCCAGTCTCGAGGTGACGGAAGTTGCCGGTTGCGTGACCAACGCCGGGTTCCTGGCTGCGCTTTGCCGCCATGAGGGCTTTGCCAAAGGGGACGTCGATACCGGCCTGATCGACCGCGACCTGGAAAGCCTGATCGCCGAGCCGGAGATGCCGGAAGACGCAATCGCGCTTGCTGCACTGACCGCGCTTGGCCTCACCCGTCCAGCCGAGGGAAATGATCCGTTCGAAACACTCGCTGGATGGCGGATCTGGAGTGCTTCACGTCAGTTCGCGCTTCTCGAAATTGCCGGTGAGCGCAGGGATGTTGAAGTTCACGCTCAGGGCCAAAACAAGTTCACCGTGCATCTGGAAAGCGGTCCGAAAGACTTCACCCTGATTCAGGTGGATGACAGCACCATCACCTATGACAGCAACGGCCACCGGGCTTCCGGTTCCGTGGTTCACGATGGCAAAGGACTTACGGTCTTCATGTCCGGTCATGCCTTCACGGTTGGTCTGCCGGACGCGCTGAGTTCTGACGAGGAAGCTGCCGGTGCGGGCGATCAGCTGATTGCCCCAATGCCGGGCCTTGTCAAAATGCTGAACGCCAAGGCCGGCGATGCGGTCACCAAGGATCAACCCTTGATCATTCTGGAAGCCATGAAAATGGAACACACGCTGAAAGCCCCGCGCGATGGGGTCATTGGTGAAGTGATGGTCAATGAGGGCGAACAGGTGACCGACGGAACGATCCTTCTGGTTCTTGCGGAGGAAGCCGATGCTGCTGCCTGAGGCAAAAACCTACAAGGAGCTGACCGAGAGGTTTTCGTGGCATATCCCGGAGCGGTTCAACATCGGTGTCGCGATTTGTGACGCCTGGGCCGACAAGGAACCACGCCGCGAAGCTCTGGTCTATGCCGAAGAAGGCCAACCCGCCCACAGCTATTCCTATGGCGCGTTGAAACGGCTTTCCAATCAGCTGGCCAACCTTCTGAAGAGCAGGGGCATTCAGCAGGGCGACCGGATTGGCGTCCTGATGCCGCAACGCCCGGAAACAGCCTTTGCTCATATCGCTGCGCTGAAACTCGGCGGGATTTCCATCCCGCTGTTCGTCCTCTTTGGCGAAGAAGCCCTGGAATACCGGCTCAAGGATTCTGGCGCCAAGGCCGTCATTACGGATGAAAGCGGTGCGGCGAAGCTTGAAAAAATCCACGGCAGCTTGCCCGAACTAACAACCGTCTTTTGTGCAGATGGCGCGCACCATGGCGCTGATGATCTTTGGGCCGCAATGGAAGGTCACGAAGAAGCTTTCGAACCCGTCGATACGCAGCCAGACGACCCAGCCATCATCATCTACACCTCCGGCACGACAGGTCAGCCGAAGGGTGCACTCCACGGGCACCGGGTTTTGCTTGGGCACCTCCCCGGCGTTGAGATGAGTCATGATTTTCTCGGCCAGCCAGAAGACCGGATCTGGACACCGGCGGACTGGGCATGGATCGGCGGCCTTCTGGATGTACTGATGCCGGCTCTTTATCTTGGTGTCCCTGTTGTGGCCTGCCGTTTCAAGAAGTTCACTGCGGAAGCGGCCTTCCAGCTGCTACAAGACCAAAATATCCGCAACGCTTTCATCCCACCAACGGCGTTGAAGATGATGCGCCAGCTCGATGCCCCGGAAGACCGCTGGCAGTTGAATTTGCGAACTGTCGCCTCCGGCGGCGAAACCCTCGGTGCCGAGCTCATCGACTGGGGCCGCAAAACCTTCGGCCGGACAATCAACGAGTTCTACGGCCAGACCGAATGCAACATGATCGTTTCAAGTTGCTCTGAAATCATGGGCGCGCGGCCGGGCATCATGGGCAAGGCTGTACCGGGGCACAAGCTGGCCATCGTCAGTGATGCCGGTGAGGTTCTGCCCTCCGGCACCTTCGGCAATATCGCCGTCAAGCGGCCCGATCCGGTTATGTTCTTGAAGTACTGGAACAACGAGGACGCCACGCAGAAGAAGTTCGCCGGTGACTGGCTGCTGACGGGCGACACGGGCGAGATGGATGAGGGCGGCTGGATCCGTTTCGTGGGCCGGGACGATGATGTCATCACCTCCTCCGGCTACCGGATCGGGCCCGGCGAGATCGAAGACTGCCTGATCAAGCATCCCGACGTTGCGATGGCCGGTGTCATCGGCAAACCCGATGCCCAGCGCACCGAGATCGTCAAGGCCTACATCATCCTGAAGCAGGATGTCGAACCGTCCGACGCCTTGGCCAAGGAGATCGCCGACTTCGTCAAGATACGGCTCGCCGCCCATGAATATCCGCGCGAAATCGAGTTCGTTGACGCTCTGCCGATGACCACAACCGGCAAGGTCATCCGGCGTGAGCTCCGCGCCCGCGCGGCTGAGATTGATTAAGGAAAAAGCGCTCATGTCCGAGTTTGTCACCATCTTCGAAATGGGTCCGCGCGACGGGCTTCAGAACGAAAAGCGGTTTGTCCCGACGGAAGACAAGATTGCGCTTGTCGACCGTCTTTCCGAATGCGGTTTCCACAAGATCGAAGTCACCAGCTTTGTCAGCCCCAAATGGGTGCCACAAATGGCCGATGCGCAAGAGGTCATGGAAGGGATCTATCGCCATCCGGCTGTCGTCTATTCGGTTCTGACACCGAACGTCAAAGGCTACACGGCCGCTCTGAAAGTCTCCGCCGATGAGGTGGCCATCTTCGGCTCGGCTTCTGAGGGCTTTTCCAAGAAGAACATCAACTGCTCGGTCGCAGAAAGCATCGAACGTTTCAAGCCGCTGCTGGAAAAAGCCCGTCAGGACGAAATGCCGGTGCGCGGCTATGTTTCCTGCGTTACCGATTGCCCTTATGACGGCCCGACGCCGCCTGAGAAGGTCGCCGAAGTCGCAAAGATCCTATACGAGCTTGGCTGCTACGAGATTTCTCTTGGGGACACGATCGGTGCTGGAACACCGGAAACTATTGGCCGGATGCTCGACGCTGTTCTCGCCGTGGTGCCAGCTGAAAAGGTCGCCGGGCATTATCACGATACCAAGGGCCGGGCGCTGGAGAACATCGAGGTCAGCCTTGAGAAAGGCCTGCGCACGTTCGACAGCACCATTGGCGGACTGGGCGGCTGCCCGTATGCCCCCGGCGCCAAGGGCAACGTCGCCACAGAGGCCGTTGCAGAGCTGATGCAGCGCCGCGGTTTTGAGACCGGGCTCAAACTTGAGAAACTGGCCGAGCTTGCCGAATTTGCAAAATCCCTTCGGAGTGACACCGCATGAGTTTTGAGACGATCTCGATTGAAACGGATGACCGCGGCGTTGCAACGCTGACCCTGAACCGCCCGGAAAAGCATAATTCCCTGTCGGCCAAGATGATCGACGAACTTACGGACGCTGCAGACCAACTCGGATCTGATGGTTCGGTCCGTGTTGTTGTCCTGACAGGCGCAGGCGAAAGCTTTTGCGCCGGGGGCGATCTCGCCTGGATGCGCGAACAGATGGCGGCTGACCGCGACACACGCATGGCCGAAGCCCGCAAGCTCGCCATGATGCTGAAAGCTCTGAATGAACTGCCAAAACCGGTGATTGGGCGCGTACAGGGCCAGGCCTTCGGTGGCGGCATCGGCATGATGAGCGTCTGCGATACTGTCGTTGCCGTCGACACTGCGAAGTTCGGCCTGACCGAGGTTCGGCTTGGCCTAATACCGGCGACCATCAGCCCCTACGTCCTGGCCCGGATGGGCGAAGGCAAGGCGCGCCGGGTGTTCATGTCGGCGCGCATTTTCGGTGCGGAAGAGGCTCGGGATCTTGATCTCGCCGCCAAAGTGGTGGGCGCCGATGCCCTCGATGCGGCCATTGAAAAGGAAATCAAACCCTATCTGAGCGCCGCGCCGGCAGCCGTTGCAGCGTCAAAGGCCCTTGCCCGGTCTCTTGGCCCCGTGATTACAGACGCTGTCATCGACGATACGATCCAAAGACTGGCGGACACGTGGGAAACGCCGGACGCCAATGAGGGCACATCTGCGTTTTTTGAAAAAAGAAAACCAGCCTGGACGAACTGAGGATCAGACGCCTTACGCGTTCCGCCGGGCGTGCTCGATCAAAGCTGCAATCCGGGCGACATCGAGTTGCTCGGATTTCGGTGCAGGCTCCTCAACGCGGTACATTTTTTCCCGCCGCCGCCGGATTTTCTTGCGTTGCCATTCGCTAATGCCTTCCGGCAAATCCACTTCAGCGCGGTCCATGCCAATCAAGACACGTTGGAGGTCCGGAATGAGCTCAGATGAGATCGTAAATGTGGACCCGTCGTTGCGGCGGAAGACCAGGGTTTTGGTTGTTTCTTCACCGTTCAGCAGCACCGCTTTTTTCCGCCCACTGGAGCCAATCGTGGACTGGAACCAAGCAACGGCCCCCGATGCATGCCACAGCTTCACGCTGACCTTTTCAAGATCGGCATAAGGCACACGCACCCGCAAGCCGAATTGCGTGAACTCGAAACCGTTGCCGAAAAAACGCACCCAAGACGTTTCCTGGCGCACGGCGACCGTGAAGAAAACAAGAGACAAACTGGCCGTGAGCAAACAAATCAGAGCCAAAGCTGCCAAGGCACCCGTTGCCGATGCGAGACCGAGAACCGCGAGTGGGAGAAAAACCAGTCCGAGCCCGAAACCAATCAGGTCGAGTGTCAGGACGGACGGGCGGGACACTGGCCGGATCGCACCGGAGGCCGGCTGTGGCCGGGGCGGCGCAAGATAGATCGCAGCCGCAGCCACCAAGCACATGATGCTGCTGAGCAGCGTCATAAAGTAAAACCAACCCGCAATGCCGAGCACCGCCAGGCCTAAAGGTAATATGCGCCGGAGATATTCAAGCCGTGCTGTTTTGCCCACGCCGCGCTCCTTGGTATCGGGGCGAAATCGCTACACATCCGCTGAAGTTCTGATTCTTCCATTGAATCAACTTGACCGTCCGTAATCAAGACAGACACAGCACTATCCAAAATGATTGTAGGAAAACGGCAAATAATACCGGGAAAATTTGATTTTAATCCCGGCAATACAAGTGATCTGGTTACAGACCCGTGGCTTTGTTTCTTCAGGAGGCCTTGCGTTCGCGCTCAATGAAACTGAACACGTCTCTGACCTTGCCGAACTTCGGCTTGTCAATTTCCAGGTAGTCGTGCATCAGCATATCGATGTCAGCCGCGTTAAAGGGCTTTTTCAAGAAACCGGAGATTCCGACAAAGGCGGCAGACCGTTCGAGATACGTCGTATCGTTTGTCGACATCATGTAAATGCCAACCTTGCTGGATAAATCCCGAATGGAACCGGCCAACTCCAGACCGTCTACACCCGGCATGTGAAAATCGGTCAAGACCAGTTCGAATTTGCCGCGAGAAAGCGCTTTCAACGCCGCATCGGCACTATCTGCTTCTGAAACCTCAAACTCGAAACGGCTGCTTTCCAAAACTTTTCGGGTCAGTTTCCGCATTGTTCCAGAATCGTCGACAACCAGGATCGGATAGGATCGGGTCATGATGCGATAGGTGGCAATAATCTCGGAGATTTCCGCGGGGCTGAAGGGCTTTTGCAGGAAATGATAGGCGCCAAATCGCTTCAGCACCGATTCCGCCTTATCATCGAGACTGCTCGACATGGCCACGGTCAAACAGTCATTCGACTGGGTATCGCGCATTGCCGAAACGACTTCCGGACCGTTCAGGCCTGGCATGTGAATGTCGACAAAGGCGACGTCGATGCGTTTCGCTTGGAGTATCTCGAGGGCCGCCCGACCATTCGACGCTTGCTCAATCTCGATATAGCGTTCACCACGATGGGCCTGAATACCTTCCGCAACGATGTCCCGAGCGATTGAGCTGTCGTCCGCGATCATCACGCGTATTATTTTGTGCAGCACGGCTTCCCCATTGCAGAAACGGCCATGCAAAATGATGCCAGCGGCCTAACTATGCAGTTGTTCAAGTAAAGTTATTTCACATCATTCGTATAATTTCGGTTACTGGCATCATTACTCAAACAACGCCTTAACCTGAACGAACAATCAGTTTTATATCAAAAACCGCAAGTACCAACGCAAGCCAAATCTACCGCGACACAACAACATCCAAAAATGCGAGGGTTTTGTTTTGCTCGATTTGCTTGAGCGCCTCTTTGAGAGCTGACTCCAAATCTGCCGCCTGTTCAACACGAGCAGCGAAGGCGCGGCTGGCCTTGGCAACATGCGTAAAGTCCGGCACCGGCGACAATTGGGTCAACGGCATCCTGTTGCTTCGGGCCGCATAGCCCTCCGGATAATGATCCAGAACAGACTGGCGCACCGCACCCCACTCTGCATTGTTTAATACGATCACTAGGATCGGCAGGTCGAGAGCTTCTGCAATTTGATGACAGACAACCGGGTTGGAAAACATGTACGACCCGTCTCCCATGGTCGCCACAATGGTGCGATCCGATGCGCCGAGCTTCATGCCAAGAGCGGCTGGAAAACACCAGCCGAGCCCGCCCGCATGGGGCTCCTGATACCAGGCCTGCCAGTGGTTTAAACTCATAGGCGCAGGAGGGCAGCCGAGTTCTGAAAGCACCGATGCTTTTTGATCCCCCAATACGCGGGACAGGCACAGACTGACTAAATTCTTGGTGATGCGCCCCGATCCATCGGCTTCAGCCAATGCCAAAACGGCTTGCCGGTTTGCCTTGTTGCGCGCAGCCCATTGAGCCCGTCTCGGCGCTGCTTTTTCGGACAGTTCAAGCTCATCCAAAGCTGCCTTCAAAGCGACGATTCCCGGCTGCACGTCGGAGGCAATCGCGAGGTCGCACTGGAAATTTCGCACCGGTACTTTGCTGAAGAGTGGATCCTGGCCAAGGTGTATGACTTTGCATCCGGGCTTTAGCTTGTGTTTGTCCGGTGCCCAGGGAGCAAGACTGTCGATAACGAGAACGACATCTGCGGATTCCAGAAGAACTGCCGGATCGTTGCCTGCAGCCATGGGATGATCGAGATCCATCGCAAGCCGCACAGCCCAATACTGGCAGACAGGCATGCCCCATCGCTCCGCCATCCCGGCAAGAGCTGCAAAGCCGTCGGCGCCACCGGCTCCGCGCTGCGCGAAAATCACTGGATTGTCAGCTTGGGAAATAAGTTCGACTGCCCGTGTAATGGCGGCTTGGTCGATACCCGGCTGCGGCGCGACCATAATCGCTGGCGAGCCCAATTGGTCCGCCGGGCAAGGCTCGCATAGGACCTCGCGCGGCAAGCTCACATAGACCGGACCGCGCGGTGTTGTCTCGGCAAGCGCTTTTGCCCGGTCAACCGTTTCGACAGCCTGCTCGGGAAACCGCAGCTCATAGTCCCATTTGCAGGCTTCCCGGACCAAAGCGGTTTGATCGCGCATTTCCTGCCCCCAGCCAATCGGAACGGTTCGCGACCCGAACCGCCCCTGCTCCGTTGTTGGGGTTCGCCCGGAGAAGAGCATCATTGGTATGTCTTCGATGGATGCGTTGATCGCGCCTATCGCGCAGTTGGCGAGACCAACATTCGTATGCGCCATCACTGCAGCCGTTTTGCCAGTGCCGAGGTAATAACCATGCGCCATGCCCATGGCCGCACTTTCGTGCGGGATGACAATCGCTTCCGGTAGATCGATGTTCTTGGCATCAGCCTCTGCAAGGCCTTCGATCACCGGCGGGAAATCCGTTCCGGAATTTGCAAAAATATAGTCAATGCCAATCGTTTTCATCCGGCTGAGCAGAGCCCCTCCGGATGTGATGGAGACAATCTCTTCTGTTGCACTTTTAGAGCGCAAAGCATCGCCATTGGCAGAAGTCGTCGCAGTCTTGCTCATGAGGAGAGTCCCAAATTTTCAATGGCGGTTTGAACAGCCAGCCGGAAGACCTGCTCGGCCGGGCTCGGCTGGGCATCGGGGCGCGTCATCAACCCGATCGGCCCTTTGGTGATGTCGCTTTCGAACGGCAGGCGGATCAAATCGCCATCAGCCGTTTCATTGCGCACCACACCGGAAGAAATAATCCAGACAGCGTCCGACTGACGCGTATAAATACGACCGAATGCGCCGGACACGGTCTCGATCCGGTTCGGAATTTCCGCAACGCCGTTGGCGATCAAATACCTCTCAACCAAGGGCCGGATGGCAGACCCCTCCGGCGGATAGAGCACCGGCCAATCAACAATGCGTTTGATATCCGGAGCTTCCAGGAGCGGATGACCAGCCCGGACGACGAACTCGACCCGCTCAGAATAAAGCTGCGTGAACGAAACCCCTTCCATGGTGACCGGGCGTCCGAGGCGGCCAATCACAACATCGATTTCACCCAGCCGCAACCGCTCGATGAGATATCCATGCGGACCATCCAGGATCTTCAGCATGACCGTTGGGGCCAAGTCCCGGAATTCACGGATGGCAGCGGGCAAGAAGCTTCCCGAAACACTCGGCAAAGCTCCAACGGTCAACGTGGCTCGCGCCTCCTCGCCGGCATTGACCACACCGTCCAGGCCCTGCTGGAGGCTGGCTAGGGAAATTTGGGCAAAATGCAGGAACATCTTGCCTTGCGGCGTCAGCGATATCCCCGCGCGGCTGCGGGTCATCAGTGTCGCGCCAATCGTTTCCTCCAATTCCTTGAGGGTCTTGGATATGGCCGGTTGAGTAAGGTTCAACTTGTCGGCAGCGAGCTTCAGACTGCGTTCCTGCGCAATCTCGACAAAACATTGGATGTGTCGGAATTTTATCCGCCGATCGATCATTTACTTATCCATTTCGGAAATCAAATGACCTAATTTGTCATTTTACTTCACCATTTCAGATAAACAATATGCTCAAAAACGCGTGGAGGTCTAGATGCGTACTCAAGTTGTCATTGTTGGAGGAGGTCCCTCCGGGCTCCTGCTGGGGCAACTTTTGCACATGAAGGGGATCGACGCGGTCATTCTGGAACGAAAGACCAAGGACTATGTGCTTGCGCGAATCCGGGCCGGCATTCTGGAAACGGGTCTGGTCGAACTGATGCGCGAGGCTGGCGTGTCCGAGCGCATGGACAAGGAGCGTTTTGTCCATACAGGCACCTGTATTTCCTATGAAAACGAGATGTTCTCGATCAACTTCGAGGATCTGATCGGCAAGAGCGTCATCGTATACGGCCAGACAGAGGTGACACGCGACCTCTATGACGCCCGCGAGGCGTCCGATGCAAAGACCATCTTCGAAGCAGAGGGTGCCGCAATCCACGATGCCGATACGGACGCACCATACGTCACTTACATGAAGAATGGCAGCGAGCACCGTATCGACTGCGATTTCGTGGCAGGGTGCGACGGCTTTCATGGAGTCAGCCGGAAAACCATCCCGGATACTGTCCGCAAAGACTATGAGAAGGTCTTTCCGTTCGGCTGGCTGGGTATCCTGTCCGAAACGCCGCCCGTGCACGAAGAGCTGATCTACGCCAACTCCACCCGCGGATTTGCACTCTGCTCCATGCGCAATGAAAACCTGTCCCGCTATTACGTCCAATGCGAACTCAGCGACAATGTCGAGGACTGGAGCGATGACGCGTTCTGGGAAGAACTCAAACGCCGCCTGCCGGAAGACATTGCGGAAAAGCTCGTCACTGGGCCGTCGATTGAAAAATCAATTGCGCCTCTGCGATCTTTTGTTAGCGAGCCGATGCGCTGGGGCCGATTGTTCCTCTGCGGCGATGCTGCGCACATCGTGCCTCCGACTGGGGCAAAGGGCCTCAACACTGCTGCGTCAGATGTTCACTATCTCCACCGCGCGTTGTCAGCCTACTACCTCGACAAGGACAGCACCGGCATCGACACCTACTCGGAAACGGCGCTGGCGCGGGTCTGGAAGGCGGAACGGTTCAGCTGGGCGACCACCAATCTGCTGCACCGGTTCCCGGATCAATCCGAGTTTGATCTGAAAATGCAGCGGGCCGAAATTGAATCTCTGCATTACAATCCGACCGCCCAAAAGTGGTTTGCCGAAAACTATGTGGGACTGCCCTACTGATGCACATCGCACGGCTCACAAATGCGGACATTCACTGGCGGGAAGATGGTGACCCGACCGGCTCCCCTGTCGTGTTTGCAAACTCCCTCGGCACGGATCTGCGGCTCTGGGACAAGGTCATCGACCGGCTTCCCGAAGAAGGCTTCCGCTACATCCGCTTCGACAAGCGCGGCCACGGCCTCTCCTCCTGCCCCTCTGATGTTTACTCCATGACGGATCTGGTCGTAGATCTGGAGGAATTGCTCGGCCATATCGAAGTATCGCAATTCTTGCTGGTCGGCCTTTCCATTGGCGGGATGATCGGACAACTGCTGGCCCATCGCCAATCGGATCGCATGACCAGTCTTGTTCTGGCCTGCACAGCAGCAAAAATGGGCACAGAAGACATGTGGCAGACCCGGATTGCCGCAGTCCGCAAAGGCGGTGTCGAAAATATCGCCGATGCTGTTCTGGACCGCTGGTTCTCCGGCCCTTTCCGGCACTCTGACGAATGCATTGCCTGGCGCAACATGCTGAGCCGGACGCCAGCTGAGGGTTATATCGGCTGCAGTGAAGCCCTGGCCGCGACGGATCTCACCGCGACAACCTCTGAATTGACGCTTCCCGTTTTGGGGATTGCCGGATCTGAGGATCTGGCCAGCCCCCCGGCGCAGGTAAAGGCCACCACGGACCTGATCCGTGGCAGCAAGTTCATTGAGATAGCAAGCGCTGGTCACCTGCCCTGTGTTGAGCAGGCTGACGTGTTTACCGGCCATTTGCAGGATTTTTTGAAGGAGAGCGCTCATGTCTGACCGGTATGAGCAGGGTTTGGATGTCCGCCGCTCCGTTTTGGGCGACGCCCATGTTGATCGCGCTGAAGCATCCAAGACGGATCTCGATGCGCCCTTTCAAACACTGATCACCGAGGCGGCCTGGGGAACGGTCTGGGCATCTGACGGCATCAGCCCGCGCGAGCGCTCCATGTTGACGCTGGCCCTCTTGGCAGCTCTCGGGAATTTTGAGGAAATTGCCATGCACATCCGAGCAACGGCCCGGACAGGTGCTAGCAAGCAGGATGTTCTGGAAGCCTTCCAGCATGTCGCGATTTATGCTGGAGTTCCGCGGGCCAACCAGGCGCTCAAGATTGCCAAGGACACTTACGCGGACATGGAACGGGAGGAGGCGGGCGAATAACGCCGGCCGGGAGGAACGCCACAATGAAACCAGGCCCCTATTACCAGCGTGACCGGCAATGGCAGCCGCCCGCGCTGACGCCGGACTACAAGACAAGCGTTTCCAGATCCCCTCAGTATTCGATGATCAGCCTGGAAACGACAGTCAGCGAAATCACCGGACCGGTCTTTGGACACAACGACATCGACCCGCTCGACAAGGATCTTCTGTCGAACTACGCAAAACCGGGCGAAAGCCCGATTGGCGAGCGCATCATCCTTCATGGACGGGTTCTCGACGAGAATGCAAAGCCGGTTCCGAACACACTGCTCGAAATCTGGCAAGCCAATGCCGGCGGCCGTTACCGCCACAAGAAGGACACTTATCTCGCGCCGATCGACCCGAATTTTGGCGGCTGTGGCCGCACACTAACGGACGAGAACGGGTATTACGCGTTCAGAACCGTGAAGCCCGGGGCTTACCCCTGGCGCAATTGGGTGAACAACTGGCGGCCGGCCCATGTCCATATTTCCATCTTCGGTTCCGCCTTCGCACAGCGCCTAATCACGCAGTGCTACTTTGAAGGCGACCCGTTGATCGCCAAATGCCCGATCGTGAACTCCATTCCCGACCCGGAGGCGGTTGATCAACTTGTCGCACGGCTGGATCTCAACGCCACCATCCCCCTCGATACCATCGCTTACAAGTTCGACATCGTGTTGCGTGGGCGCCGGTCGACGCTGTTTGAAAACCGGCCGGAGGGGAACTGATCATGCGCCAGACACTGGACTATTTGAAAGAAACCCCCTCCCAGACGGCGGGCCCTTATGTCCACATCGGCCTTGCGCCCGGAGCCGCCGGTTTTGACATCTACGCCCAGGAGCTCGGGCATGACATTGCCGGGCCAAACGCAAAGGGCGAACGCATCCGCATTGAGGGCCGTGTCATTGATGGCATGGGGTCTCCGATCAAGGACGTGCTTCTGGAAGCCTGGCAGGCCAATGCAGACGGCATCTATGCCCATCCAGAGCATCGTGGTAAAGTTGAGGACGGGTTCAGGGGCTGGGGCCGGGTCATTCCGGATTTCGAGACCGGAAACTGGACATTCGAGACAGTCAAGCCGGGTGCGGTCACGGATCTGAACGGTCGTCAAATGGCTCCGCATATCAGCCTCTGGATCGTTGCACGCGGGATAAATGTTGGCCTGCAAACCCGGCTTTATTTTTCAGATGAGGCGGCGGCCAATTCAGCCGATCCGGTCCTCAATCTGATCGAGTGGGAGCGCCGCCGGGCAACGCTGATTGCAGAGCGGACAGACAGCGACGGCACGCCGGTCTACCGGTTCGATATCAAGCTGCAAGGCGAAGACGAAACCGTCTTTTTCGACATTTGAGGCGGACATGAGCAAACACTGCATCATCTGTGTTGCGATCACCGGTTCGTTGCCGACAAAAGAAAACAATCCAGCTGTGCCGGTCACAGTCGCCGAACAAGTTGAAAGCACGCACGAGGCCTTTGAAGCCGGTGCCACAATCTGCCACGCCCATGTGCGCAACGAGGATCAAAGCCCGTCTTCGAATCCGGAGAAATTTGCTCGGCTAAAGGAAGGTCTTGAAAAACACTGCCCCGGCATGATCATCCAGTTCTCGACCGGCGGGCGTTCAGGCGCTGGAAAAGCGCGCGGCGGTATGCTGCCGCTTGAGCCGGACATGGCCTCCCTTTCCGTTGGCTCGAACAACTTCCCAACGCGGGTTTACGAAAACCCGCCGGATCTTGTGGATTGGCTGGCCGCAGAAATGCGGACCTACACCATCAAGCCGGAGATCGAGGCTTTCGATCTCAGCCACATTCACCAGGCAGCGGCGATGAACAAGGACGGCCGCATACCAGGCAGTCTCTATGTCCAGTTCGTCATGGGTGTGAAGAACGCTATGCCCGTCGATAAGGATGTGTTCGACTATTACATCAAGACTGTCGAACGGCTCGTTCCGGATGCCGAATGGTGTGCTGCCGGCATCGGCCGTCACCAGCTGACCATCAACGAGTGGTCGATCGCGGCCGGAGGGCACACTCGCACCGGACTGGAAGACAACATCCGCCTCGACAAGGACAGGCTTGCTCCGTCCAATGCCGCTTTGGTCAAACGGGCGGTTGAGCTTTGCGAAAAGTACGAGCGGCCGGTTGCGGACTGGCAAAAGGCACGCGAGATCTTGCAGATTCCGCTCCAAGCCGCTTGACGGCTAGAGCATCGGGCGTTTTGATTGAAGACGCCCGAAGGTGCTCGACCACTAAAAATCGATCAGCTTTGGACGTGAAATCGATCCCGATTAAACGCCCGCTGATCTAGTCTTCGATGTTTCTTGATCAGGCATCCTCTGTCTGAACGTAGGTTTCATGCCTGTTTCCCTGTTTTCCAGCCCGGTTTTTTCCGATCTTTACTCCGACGCCGATCTGGTTTTGCGGCTGGATGAGGATGCCGATCTCCTTCATATGATCCGGTTCGAGCAGGCTCTCGCAAAAGTGCAAGGCGCCCTCGGCATCATTCCGGAAGGTGCGGCTGCAACGATCGTCTCTGCGCTGGAAACCAGTGAGATTGAGCCGAATGCTTTGAGTAACGGCACGCGGTCTGCTGGAATTCCCGTTCCCGCACTTGTGGCTTCTTTGAGAAAGATCGCCGGTGACGACGCAGGCAGCTGGCTGCACTGGGGAGCCACCAGCCAAGACGTGATGGACACGGCGCTGGTTCTCCAGGCAAAGAGCTGCCTCGATGTGCTGGAAGAACGCCTTGGCAAACTGATCGACACTTTGGAAACAGAAAGCGTCCGGCACGCCAATCAGCTTCTGGCCGGCCGGACACGGTCGCAGATTTCGACACCTGTCACGTTCGGCTACCGGATTGCTCAATGGGCACACGGCCCAATTGACGCTGAGGCCGACCTGCCAGATCTTCGCAAGAAAGTTCTGAAAATCCAGTTCGGCGGGGCTTCCGGAATCAACGGTGCCGTGGTGCCAGATGGACCGCGGATCGCAGAAGCCCTTGCCAGGGAACTCAAGCTCCATTTTTCGTCATCCTGGCACACGAACCGATCGAATATCCTCGCGCTGTCCGCCTGGCTACAAGCCCTCACCGCCGGTCTCGCCAAGATGGCCGGCGATCTTCTTCTCCTCGGCCGCTCAGACATTGCGGAGGTCTCGTCGGGAACAGGCGGCGGATCCTCGACAATGCCGCAAAAGGCCAATCCGGTTCAGGCCGAAGCCATTCTGACGCTCAACACCATCGTGCAAACGTCCGCAGGTGGGATTTCGGCAGCGGCCAGTCCTGCAGAAGAGCGCGACGGCGCGCGCTGGCCACTGGAATGGGCGTTCTTGCCCCAGATGTTGATTGCAACCGGCGCAGCCCTCCGCCACGCCCAAGCGCTTGCAGACAGCATGTCTGCGAACCCGGAACGGATTTCCGCTGGTTTCAAAAACCATCCGGAAATCATGGCAGAGGCCGCCAGCTTTGCGCTTGCCAAGAACGGCGTTCCGAGAGCCGAAGCCAAAGACATTGTTGCCAAGGCCGCGTCACAGGCTGACTTCAAATCAACCTTGAAGGAACTGGCGCCCAATGGGATCGACTGGGACGCCGTTCTTGATCCGGCAACGGTCATACCGGCCTGCAAGGAAATGACCGCCGAGATATTTGCCCGGCGGTCGAGATAGCTCTCCGCTTCGCTTCAAACGCAAAGCCAGACAGGCCTTAAGCCAATAGACCGCAATATGCGCTAACTGAGCACACTCGGCAGCCACAGCGTGAGCGCCGGGAAACTGACAAGAAGCACCACACGCACCAGCTCCGCGCCAAAGAAGGGCGCAACGCCCTTGAACGTCTCGATCATCGGGGTGTCGCGGGCCAGGGAGGAAATCACGAACACGTTCATTCCGACCGGCGGCGTAATCAGTCCAAGCTCCACTACAATGAGCGCGAGGATCCCGAACCAGATCTTCAGATCTTCAGTGCTCATGCCGAACCCGGCGCCGTCAGCGCCCTGATAGATCCCGCCATTTATCTCGACCAGAACCGGCCAGAAGAACGGGATCACCAGCAGGATCATCGACAGACTGTCCATCAGGCAGCCGAGCAGGATAAGCGCAACGAGCAGAAGGATCAGGACCGTCATCGGCTCTAGGCCCGAACCGGCGATCCAGGCAGCGGTTTCCTGAGGCAGACGCACCCGCGACATGAAGATTTTCAGAAGTTCCGCACCAAGTATGATCAGATAAATCATGCCCGAGGTCGCAGCCGTTTCTTTAAGCGCGCCCAGCATGTCCGGCCAGGACAACTTGCGCTGCAAGAGACCGAAGACCAGGACGAGAAACACACCGGCAGCAGCAGCCGGGGTCGGGTTGAAAAAGCCGAAATAGATACCGCCAATCACAAGAGCAAAGATTAGCAGAACCGGGATCATTCCGGCCGTTGCCTCGATGAACTCCCGGCGGTCCGGCATCCCGCCTTTCGGGCCGGCCTCCGGCTTGATCGCCACATAGATCGCAATGGTCAGCAAGAAGAGGACGACGGCCAGCAGGCCGGGCAGGAACGCCGCCATGAACATCGTCACGATGTTCGCTTCAACGATGATCGCGTAAATGATCAGGACAACAGAAGGCGGGATCAGGATTCCGAGCACTCCGCCAGCCGCCAGTGTCCCGGTGGCAAGGGCCCCGGAATACTTGTAGCGGCGCAGTTCCGGCAATGCGACCTTGCCCATGGTGGAGGCCGTCGCAAGGGACGAACCACACACCGCCCCGAATCCGGCACAGCCTGCAATTGCCGCCATCGCCGTGCCACCGCGCAGCCAGCCAAGCCAGGCATTTGCCCCCCGGAACAGCGCCTGGCTGAGCCCCGTCTTGGAGGCGATCGCCCCCATCAGAACAAACATCGGCACGACGGACAGGTCGTAGATGGAGAACTGGCCGTAAGCCAACGTCTTCAACTGGCTGAAGACCAACGCCGGCCCGTTGAGCAGCATGGTTCCGACGCCGCCGACCAGGATCATCGCGTAGGCAATCGGCATCCGGATCGCAATCAGGATGATCAGCGCGACGAGCCCGCCCACGCCGAGAACAACAGCGTCTGCCATATATCGTTATCCTTTCGACAGGGCTGAAGTGTCACGCATCAAAGTGACGAGCGCTGCAAGGGCCAGCAAGACAAGGGACACAAGGATCGGAACAAACGCCAACCAGTGCGGGATCTGCAAGATCGTGGTCGTATAACCGTATTCTCTTTGGTCGAGCATGCCGTGGAACATGCGCCAGATCAGCAGAGACGCAAACCCAAGCGCAACCAGTGAGCCAAGCAACGTGAAGAACGCGATCAACCGCTTCGAGGCTCCAGCTGTGAAAATATCCGCTGACACATTGGCGCCTGTCAGCTGGCAAAAGGGCAGGAACGCAAAGACTGCGATCGCGACGCCCATTTCCGTGAGTTCAAAGTCACCGGGGAAAGGCTTACCGAACATGGATCCGATGATGGACATCATGTTCACCGCGACGACGGCCAACAGAACACCGCCGCCGAGGAGAGCCCACACCGTGATGACCCAGCTGGCAATCCCGGTGAACCCGGAATTGCCTGTTTGGTGATCTGTCGGCATCAGTTGGACGCGTTGTTCGCAACAGCGGCGCGGGCCTTGTCCACCAAAGCGGACCCGTCGATGCCTTTGCTGGAGACTTCCTCGACCCAGCGGCCGACAACCGGCTCAAGCGCTGTGTTGAACTCCGCGGTTTCTTCTGGCGTCAAGGTGATGTGCGTGTTGCCGGCCTTCACCGCGAGCCCAATGCCAAAATCATCTGCACCAGCCCAGATATCGCCAACTTCCTTCGACCAGGCAGCATCAGATGCATCGCGGAAGGCTTTCTGGATATCTTCCGGTAAGCTGTCCCAGCGGTCCTTGTTCATGGACACCTGGAACACCGTCGTGCCAAAGCGTTCCTTGTCCGCACCTTCGATCTGGTAATTGGTCTGCTCCTGGATCTTCAGCGGCGGAATGATTTCCCAAGGGATCATCGCCCCGTCAATCACACCCTTCTGCAGTGCAGGTGGAAGTTCCGGCACCGGCATTGCAACCGGGGACGCGCCAAGCGCTTCAATCACCCAGGCGCCCGTGCGTGTCGGGATCCGGATTTTCTTGTCCTTGAGGTCTGCGACTGACCGCACTTCCGTGTCGCGCATATGAATGCCCTGACCGGCATGCACATGGAGGAACATGACCTCAACGCCCTTGTAGTCGTCTTTCAGATCACTCTCGAAGAGTTCCTTAAGCGCCAGATTGGTCGCTGCGGTATCGTTCTTGTGGACCCCCGGCAGCTCAAAGACTTCAGACCTCGGGAACAGGCCGGGTGTATAGCCGTTGACCGTCCAGACAAGGTCCACAACACCGTCGCGAACCTGGTTGATCAGCTCCGGCGGACGGCCGCCCAAAGTCATCGCCGGATAGATCTCGATGGAGACCTTGCCGCCGGAATTTTCCTCCACCTGCTTAGCCCAGGGCACCAGCATCTTGGAGTGTGCCGGGGCCTTTTCGCCCAGGAAGTGGTGCAGCTTGAATTCGTGATCTGCAGCCTGCACTGATGTTGCGCCGAGCGCCAACAGGGCTGCGCCGAAAACCGCCTTGAAATCCATGATCGTTCCTCCTCCTACGCCGGAAATACAAGAAATAGACCAGTCCGGCTGTGGCCGCGCCTCATTCGCGCTGTTGGTTGCCCAAGCTTATCGGGTGCAAGGTGCCGCTGGCACACAAATTTTCACCCTATTGAAGCCTATCCCACCATTAAACAGGAGACATGTCTCCTCCCGAATTCAGTTTTTACTAATTCACTTGGTAATGTAAAATGACATAATGTTGGAATTGATTTCCCTTTTTGGAAACTAACTGCCGATTACCCGTGGCATCAACACCAGCCAGTCCCCGAGGCATCATCTCAGCCTGTACTCTGCTGAGGGAGCCGCATAGAGTGAGGCGTAGCCTCTTATGAGAACACTTCAGGAGATAACTGGATGATAAGCCAACTGTCAGCGCGGATGAGCGTTTTTGCTGCTGCGGCATTTGCGATCGGCTTTTGTGCAGCCGCGCATGCTGACGATACCATTTCCAAAGTCAAAGCGGCAGCACCTTTGGCGGTTTGCGAGATTACGCCGAAGGAAAACGGCAAAGCCTACGTCATATGGCATTTGACGGCCTTTGATGGAGACGGCACCCGCTACTACCGGGCGATCACCAGCAACTTGATCGAATTGATCGTCAAACCGGATGGCTCCATCCAGAGCGATGCCAACCCGTGCACGAATGAACTGACATTCTACTCATCGAGTTACCGCTGAGCTGTCAGGATACTGCCCAAGTGGTGGCGCATTCATATGCGCCGCCGACCGCTGATCGCGGTGCTGCGCTCTTCATAGTGTGTCATAACCATTGAAGAAGTGGTGCAAATGAGAAAAGCGTTCTAGGAAAGCGCTCAAGTAGGCCGAAGGCCGATAGCGCAATAAGAGAAGGTGGTGCCGCTGATAGGACTCGAACCTACGACCCCATCATTACGAATGACGTGCTCTACCAACTGAGCTACAGCGGCTTGGCTCTTGAACAACTCCAAGAGACGATCTCAAAGGCAGTCCTCAAAAACTGTCGCTGCCCGAGTGGGCCGCTAATTACCGGAGCTTCGATCCGGATGCAAGGGCTTTTCCGGGTCCAGGAAATGATGACCACACGTTCAGGTCATCAGTACTTTCCGGATTGAAGCTTCCCTCCCCAGCCTAGTTAAAGAACCGGGGGCGGGAACCTTTCTTCTTGTCGTCCGCGTCCTCGTCATCATCTGTGCCCGGATCATCCGGCATGCGCGAGAGAGGAAATTCAATCGGACGATCTAAGTCCTCGTCTTTGGCCTTTTTCTCATCAGACTTGCTGTCCTCAGATGTGCCATTAACCCCGGACTCAGGTTCAGCGGCCTGTTTGTCTGGTGTGGCGTCTGAAACAACCTTTTCAGCCTCATCTGTTTTGGCTTTCTCTGCACCGGCATCTTTTTCAGGTGCCGCGGGAGCGGAAGCCTTATCAGACAGAGTTGAAGCTGTTGGACCGTCCGGCAAGTCCTTGAGGGCCGGAGCGAATTTCACATCGTCCGTTGTCCCCTCATAGCCTTCCTTTTTAACCGGAGCAGCAGTCGCTTTTGCGTCGGATTTAGCGTTTGGCGCAGGCTCCGCCTCCTTGGTCGTTTTTGACGGCTCCTCGCTTTGAGGCTCGGCCTTCAACTCAACAACCGTGGCTTCGGCGGCCTCTTCCGGTTTTTCATCGGACGCGTCTTTGAGCTGCGAAGGTGCGGTCGCCGCTGGCTCTGCAGCAGGTTCCTGGGCTGGTGCAGGTGCAGCCGCAGGCAGAACAGGGGCCTCAAACAGGCTGTCTTCCAACAGAACACCATCTTCCTCGTTGAGGCTGCCCGGCGATGACCATTGGAACGCGTCAAGCTTCCCGGTCACAGGCGACACGGCCTGCCATTCAGAAGACACCACGCCGTCGGCGATCCAGACCTTGTCGAGCGGCGCCTTGACCGCCCGTGCAAGCCAATCGCGGACCCGGCCCTTGTCGCCGGTCTCTGCCTCTTCCACTTCGGCCATCAGGATGAAGGCCGCCCGGGTCGGCTCGGATTGCAGCACTTTCTTCAGCTGTGTGCGGGCCTCTTCAAATTCGCGCGCTTCCAATGCAGCCTTGGCGACCGCGATGGCCCCTTCTGCAGTGTTGGCGCGTTGCGCCGCAAGGCTTTTGGCACGCTTCAGCCTGTCAACAGCTGAATCGCCCGTGCGCACATGGGAATAGGTTTCGGCCAACTCCGGGTGCGGCGACAACCGCCAGGTCGCCTCGATCACTTTCGACGCCTTGCGGATATCGCCCCGGCGGGTCGCCAGCCGAGATGTGATGACAGCGGCTGGAACCAAGTCCAGTGCCAACCCGTGCGCCTCTTTTGCCAGCGAGAAGGCCCGGTCCGGATCGTTGTCCTCCAGTTTGTGGGCAAGCGCGGTGAGGATGACTGCGCGCTGACGGCGATAGGCCTTTTTATCCAGGAGCTTGGACGTGTAGTTCCGCTCAAGGGTTTTCAACGCCTCATCCCAATGATGGGCAACCGCCTGATACCCGAGAACGGCTTTCCCGGCCCACTCCAGACCCGGCGCGGATTTCGCGGCCTCTTCGGCGTAATGGCGCGCGGCAACGGGTTCCTTCTGGCGTTCGGCCTCGACAAACAGGCCATGCAAACCGAGCGTTTTGGTTTGCGGATCGTCCAGCATGGCTTCAAAGCGCTGCCGCGCTTCGCCGTCCTTGCCGGCAAGCTGCGCCGTTTGCGCAAGAAGAAGTTTTGTCGCCGGTTCTTCGTTCAGCAGCTTGTCTGCATCAAGACCATAGCGGCGTGCCATTTTGGCATTGCCCGTGCCAAGTGCAATCAACCCTTGCGACAAAGCTGTGTAACCTTTGTCCTTCCGGCGCTGCTTGAAGAAACGGCCAGCGATTTGCGGCGACTTCAGGATCGCGCGGATAAACCCGACAACGACAAGAAACGCGACGAGAACAAGGCCCACCACCAGGGCCACCACCACCGGCGGCTGTTCCCAGACATAGCCGTTCCAGCTGACCGATATCGTTCCAGGCAAATCCGCCATCCAGGCAAACCCGAGGGCAGCCAAAAACAGCATGGCGAAAAAGATGAGGACGCGGATCATCGGTGTCGCTCCCAAAGTGCGCCGGACCATCCCGGCAGAATAAACTCAATTCCGGCCGGCCGTTGAGCGGCCGCCGGCTCAGCTGTCGTTTTTCGCAAGCGCGCTCAGAACTTCCTGAGACGCCTTGTCCGTCAGCGCATCAACTTCAACCCGTGCCTCTGCCCGGTTTGTCCAGTCCGCCGCTGCGTCCTGACCCGCTTGCGGTAGATCCTTGGAGGCCGCAAGCGCCGCGCTCAAATCTCCCTTGGAGACAGCATTTTCCATCCGCCGCAAGACAGCATCCGGTCCGGTGCCATCTGCATTACCCGGCCCGCGCACTGCCACAAGCGACCGGGCACTTGCCAGGAAACTCTGGAGGACGTCACCGGACTCGTCCGGTTCCGCAAAGGTTTGGTAGACGCTGCGCGCAACATTCGGGAACTGCGCGATCAGGACAGACACTGGCTCCACACCGGTCTTTGCGTGGGCTTCAAGCGCGGACAGGTCCATATCTGCCGGAAGGCCTGCTTTGACGGCTGCAAGCTCTGTCTCATAAGGACGGCCCGAATCCACTGCCGATTTCAGAGCCGACACAGACAAGGCCCGCGCCGCGGTCTCCCGCGCCGTTGCATCGCCCATGGTCGATTCAACTTGTGCCAGTCTCTTGGACAAGCTGTCGAGTTCAGCCCGCAAATCTTCAAGTGCGGCGTTGTTGGCTGCACCGACGGACTGAATGTCTGCTGAGAGGCTCGAAAGTGTTTCGGTCGCCCGCGCCTGACTGTCCGCAAGGGTCTTCAAGGACACATCTGAGGTCGACACCGCCGTTTGCGCAGCTTTTGCTGTTGCCTCGGTGTTCTGCAAACGCGTCTGAAGCTCGGTCAGCTGCGTCTCAAAACCTTTGACCTGACCTTCAAGGTCCGTCACGGAACCGGACAGTTTTTCCGTCTCTGACGATGCAGCCGTTGTGCCGCCTTCCAGTTCGGTAAGTCGGGACTCGATTGGGGCGAGATCGACGGGTGCTGCGGCTTTCACCGTATCTTCCAGGCTGCTCAGCCGGGTTTCCAGCGGCGCCAGATTTACAGGCGTTCCGTCTGCAGACGTCGCAGAACCGGAAGCCAGATCGGCTTTCAAGGCATCAAAGTCCTGCTTCAACGCATCGACGGCACCAGACACATCAGCTCCACCAGACTGGGCGGCTTCTGCCAAAGACTGCTCCATGGCAGCGACTTTGCTCTCCAAATCCGAAAGAGCTCCGCTGACGTCTTGTCCGGAAACAGTCGTTCCAAGCGCACTCAGCTGGCTTTCCAGATCCGAGATTTTCCGTTCTGCTGCTGTCAGCGCGCGGGACATCTCCTGATCCTGCTCAGGTGTCAGCTTGACGATGCCGGCCTGATAGAGACCAAAGCCTCCGCCGAGCACCAGGACGCCGCCGATCACCGCGGCGATCAGAACACCGAACGCACCAACACCGCTGCTTTCCTGAGCCGCGGGCGGATTGGAGAAACTTGCAGATCCGGATGCGGGTTTCTGCGCCGAACTACTGGAACTGGAAGACGGTTTGCTTGTTGCCGCACTTGCCGATGTGCTGCTCGAACTGCTCTTTCCAGCGTCCGTAGCTGATGTCGTCGGCTTCGAAGCGGACTGAGAGGACGTGCTACTTGCGGCCGAACCAGCGGGCTTGGAAGCGGTCGACGAAGACGAAGTCGCAGATGACGCGGCGCTCGACGGACGCGTTGAAGATGTTGAGGAACTTGTCGTTGGGGACGTTTTCGACTCGGCGGGCTTGGACGATCCGGATGTCCCGGATGCTGTCGAAGACGGTGATTTGTCGCTCACCTTCTCCGGCTTCAGATCAATTGTGACCGGACGCTTCGATCCGGACGACCCAGAACTGGAGGCGGAGCTTCCCGATTTTGCGGATGAACCGGATCCTTTGCCATCGGATGATGATGTTCCGCCAGGAGTTTTGTTGTCACTTGCCATCTATCTCTCTCCCGCACCCAGCCAGTCCCAAGATCTTAACTATACACGTCTCTTTGCAAAGCGGTAGCACCGCGGCAAAGAGTCTTGCGCGCTGCAAAACAACGACTCCCCCGGTTCGGGTTAACACTCTGCTAACAACAGATCGAAGAGCGCATCTTCACGCGGCGCGCTGGCGATATGAACGTCATTAAAGCCCTGGAGACCTGCTGCTGCTTGGCCGGAAATTGCGTAGACCGGCAAATTGGAAAAAATGTGTTCTGGCAAATTGGCGGTGAGGAGCCTCGCGAGGATTTCGCCAGTGCGGCGCGAAAACACCAAAACACCGTCATAGTCTTCATTTGTCAGCCCTGGAAAGACAGTCTTTGGCAGGTCCGGAACAGGCTCCATTCGGTAAACGGGAAGGGTCTGACAAGTGAAGCCACCCTTTTCCAGAAGTCCCCCGAGATCGCCGGATCGCTGTTCTGCGGACAGATAAAGGACCTTGCGCAAGTCAGATCCAGCTGACGACAAGATCAGGTTGGCCAGACCCGCCACATCGGAATCAGCGGAGCGAACGTCGTCAAAACCCGCCGCCCGACAGGCTGCGGCGGTTTTGTCTCCAACCGTGAAGGTAGGCAGAGACGTCAATTGTGTCAGCTGTGCGTGATGAGTGATCGCATCAACAGCACGGCGGCTGGTGAGCGCCAAAGCGTCAACACCGGCAAGATCAAAACTTGGCGGCGGACAGGGGCAAAACTGCAGCAGGGGCATTTCGTCCGCCTCATGTCCCAAGGCCCGCAACCGATCGGCTGTTCTCTTGCAGTCGGGTTGCGGACGGGTCACAAGGAAACGCATCGGCTCAGTGGCTCGAGAGGAACCCAGGCCCCATCTTGGCTTTCAAGGCTTCACCTGCTGCCTGGCCGATTTGAACAGCATCAGTTGCGCGGCCGGAACGCACCTCATCATGAACCTCGGAGCCGTCCGGTTTCAAAACTGTGCCTTTCAAGGTCAACTCGTCGCCGTTCAACAGGGCCAGACCGCCAATCGGGGTTCTGCAGGATCCATCCAGAACCGCAAGGAATGCGCGTTCCGCATCAAGACGGATTCGGGTCTCCCGATCATGGATTGCCTGCAGCATTTCAAGCGTTCGTTCGTCGCCTTCACGGCTTTCGATGCAGATCGCGCCCTGGCCAACAGCCGGCAGAAAATCCTCGGTTTCGAGAAGACTGGTCACCTCCCCTTCAAGGCCAAGGCGGCGCAAGCCTGCATAGGCCAGCAGTGTCGCATCCACTTCACCCTCTGCGAGCTTGCGCAAACGGGTCTGCAAGTTGCCGCGGTACATCACCACATCAATATCGGGGCGAAGGCGTTTGATCATCGCCTGGCGGCGCAGCGAGCTGGATCCGACCACCGCGCCATGCGGCAAATCCATCAGGGTTTTGGCTTTGGGAGATAAAAATGCGTCCCGAACATCTTCACGCGGCAAGAAGGCGGTCAGTGCCAAACCGTCCGGCAGAACGGTCGGCATGTCCTTGGACGAGTGTACGGCCAGATCAATACGCCCATCCAGCATGGCCTCCTCAATTTCCTTGGTGAACAGGCCTTTCCCGCCGACTTCAGATAAGGGCCGGTCCTGGATCTGGTCTCCCGAGGTCTTGATCACCACGATTTCGAAGGTGTCCTCTGGAAGGTCATGGGCAGCCATCAGCCGGGCGCGGGTTTCATGGGCTTGAGCCAGAGCCAGCGCGCTGCCCCGTGTTCCGATGCGCAAAGGATTTGATTGCAAGGTTTACCGTCCAAATGCTACGCCCGGCTAAAGACGCGCCGGGTCTGTTCGTTCTTTCTGGTATATGATCTAGCACAAATAACTGCGGCAAGACCAATGACCTTCGTCAATGAAAATCGAGCGGACACCCGATTAACGGTTCTGGGCATTGAAACAAGTTGCGATGAAACCGCAGCTGCCGTGGTGCGCGGACCGCTCGACAAAAACGTTCTATCAAATGTCATCCGGTCGCAGATCGACGAACATACGGAATTCGGCGGCGTGGTGCCGGAAATTGCGGCCCGTGCACACATCGAGATCCTGGACAAGATTGTTGCCGAAGCGCTCCAGAAATCAAAATGTTCCTGGGATGATATTGATGCTGTCGCCGCAACGGCCGGCCCCGGGCTCATTGGCGGTGTGATCGTGGGCTTCATGACTGCCAAGGCAATTGCCATGGCCGCCGGTAAGCCTCTTATTGGAGTGAATCATCTGGAAGGCCATGCGCTCACTGCGCGCCTGACCGATGATCTGGACTTTCCGTTTTTGCTACTTCTTGTTTCTGGCGGGCACAGTCAGTTTTTGCTCGTACGCGGGGTTGGCGATTACGAACGCCTCGGAACGACCATTGACGATGCGATTGGTGAAGCGTTCGACAAGACCGCAAAACTTCTCGGCCTGCCCTATCCCGGCGGCCCGCATGTTGAGCAGATGGCGAAAAAGGGGGACGTGACCCGTTTCAAACTGCCACGACCACTGCTCGACCGGCCCGGCTTGGACATGTCGTTTGCTGGTCTGAAAACCGCTCTTCGCACGCAGGCAAAAAAACTGGAACCGGTCGATGATCAGACTGTTGCGGACTTGTGTGCCGCCTTCCAGCGTGCTGTCGCAGACGTACTCTCCGCGCGCACGAAATCGGCTTTGGAACTTTTTCGGGAACGTTATCCGGAGACAATACCGAGCATCGTCGTGGCAGGAGGCGTCGCCGCCAATCAGGAGATCCGCAGCAGCCTGCTCTCCGCTGCTGACGAGGCTGGCGCCCGTTTCATTGCGCCCCCCATGGCGCTTTGCACGGACAATGCAGCCATGATTGCTTGGGCCGGAATAGAACGTCTACTGGAAGGCCCCGTAGATGACATGAAGCTGCCGCCCCGTCCGCGCTGGCCACTCGATCAGTCCAACGCCGGTGTGCTGGGCGCCGGAAAAAAAGGCGCAAAAGTCTAGACGTCCTTAGAGACCGGGTTCCGGTAAAGCACGGATCTGCGCGAGGGCGGCTTGCACTTTCAAATTGAGCATGACCCGACCAATGTCCGCGCTGGCCAGGGACGGTTCTCCTATGACACCTGTTTCGCCAGTTGCTTTCAGCAAGCCGAGAACAGCATTGGCGAGATCGCGTACGCCATCGGCTTTGAGTGCCATTACTTCGGATGTGTCCCTTATAGCGGCATGTGTCCCGATCTGCTCTAAGCTGAACCCTTGTTCTTGAAGCTCAGTGATTTGCCCGTTTGCCTCGGCAAAATAGTAATCGCTGATCTGAAACACCTGGGCTGGGGCAGACGACCACCAACCGCCGCGCATCCGGTCCGCCGCAGCCTTCTGACCCCGCTGGGTGCTACCGCTGTCACCTATGAAGTAGACCCTTGAGAACCCGTGTTGGAGCAGGCTCTGCGCGGTACTCACCAAGATGTCTTCAAAGGTCTCTTCCGATATCGTCAAGGTCCCCGGAAACCGCATATGCCCTGTCGGCGGGTCGATATCTCCTTCCGGGACATAGGTCACAACAGGGGCAACCAGCGTCTTGCCAAGCTGTGATGCCAATGCACCAGAGGTGTACCTAACCACGATGTTGTGCTTCCCAAGCACCATGTGGGGACCGTTTTGCTCAGTTCCACCGGAAGGAACGATCACGTGCGTATAGCCCGCGTCCAGAGCTTTCCTGACCTCGGTCCAGGTTAGGTCCTCAAGATGCAAAGAGGGCGGGCTGTAGCTCTCATCAGCCACACTGTCCTGCGTTGGTCCGAGAAGGCACAAGAGGCACGCTGTTATAACGGAGAAGACTTGTTTCACTCGTCTGCTTACCCGCCGCCAGGCCCAAATGAACGGCTTCCACAACATCTCGTGGGAGGCGTGAAAAGGATTGGCCTCATGCCCGTCAATTCCGAATTTGAAGGTCTCTTTTTCTCTCGGAATATAAAGCGTCCCGAACAGCCAGTCCCACCAGGAGAAGACCAGCCCCATGTTCTTGTCCCAATGCCGGACTTCACTGCTGTGGTGGATCTGGTGCATGGCCGGGCTGACCAAATGACTGCTCAACCAGGCGGGATACGACAGCCAGATGTGCGAATGGCGCAAGTTGTAGCCGAACAGGTAGAAAAGAAAGATCCCTACGTTGATTCCAAGAATTGCGAAGATGTCAGGCGCGGGCCCGATAAACATCAACCAGAGCGCACGGGCGCCCGCTTCGCAGATAACCACTGCTGCACCCGTAACGATTAGATCAACGGGCGACATCCGGAAAACTGTAAGCGGCGTCAACACCTCTGCAGAGTGATGAACCTTGTGGAACTCCCAAAGGATCGGGACCTTGTGCTGCAGGTAGTGCGTGAAAAATACTGCAAAATCGAAGGCCAGCAGAAGCAGAAAGGAAAAGGCAAGAATGGACCAAAAACTATGGTCCGCTGCTTCGCCCGCTTGCAGCGTTGCAGGTTCAACCCAAATCCCATGGATGCTCGTTCCAAGCCAAGCCAAGGGAACAGCAACGAGAACACCCTTCAGCAATGCCATCCAGAAGTAATAGAGATAATCCTGCTTTGCAGACGGGTGCAGATAGATGTCTTTTGGGAAACAGAATTTGAGAAACGCAACGGTGGGTTTGCGGAAGCGATATACGACATAGACGATCGCCAGGGTACTGAAAACATAGAGGACAAAAATGCGCTCGCTGGGAACGCCGATCGCCACGATAGACCGAAAAAGGGTCGCGACTGCAATTTCGATGTGTTCCATGACCAACGCCGCTGCGGTTTTCGACATAACAGCGATAGGTCAGACTGGTTAATCTCCGGTTAGGAATCACTTTGACAATCAATCTTTGCCAACCGTTCTTCGGCAAAAAAACAGGTTGAAATGGGAGCCGGTCACACCGGCCCCGGAGTTAACCGACAACCCGGTGCCCACGTCCACGCATGCAGTTCATGACGATCTGTTTGCGTTCGCCATGCGCGTTGAGAGCACCGCCGCCAGCCCCGATAGCCCCTCCGGCCAAGGCCCCGGCCACCGCGTTCCCCGCAGCATTTTTTCCATCGTCGTCTTCGACAGCTCCCAGCACCCCACCGATTGCGGCGCCAGCCAAGGCAGCCATCTTGGTTTCGTCACTAAAGAGACGCCGCTGTTCGGCAAGAGCTTTACAATCTCCGAGATCCTTTTCGTAGGTATACCCCATCGGACCGTCGACGATCGGCCGGTAATTCGAACCGGTTTGACCGCAAGCCGTCAGACTAACAACCAAGACTGCAGTCACGGAAAGGCGTGGGAAAAGAGTGCCAAAATTCATCAGTGGGGGCTCCGATAAGCAATAAATTGGGTCGAAAGACCCCTGCCGCGGGAGTTCTGATAGTTGATCCGAATCTTGAAATCAATCATTTTTTATTGTGTTACAATAATTTTTTAACTTGAAGTTCGTTCCAGGGACGGCTTTAGACAATCAAATCAGGCAGATATGCAACTTGGTCTTTTTCTGCCCGTGCGGGACTGATACGAAGCAGGCACCACAGCGCGCAGCGGAAACCTCCGATGAAGATCTTTCACAAAGCCTATGTCTATCTGACCTGCGGACCGGAGCTTTTGGTGTTCGAAGAAGCCGACAATCCGCGGCCGGATCTTCAGGTGCCCGGCGGCACGCTCGATCCAGGCGAAAGTTATCTTCAAGGGGCAATACGCGAATTTTCCGAGGAGACCGGACTAACCTTGGATATCGCCCTCGAATCGTTCGCCGACCAGGATCACTTCATCGACAATGTGCCCGGTATTCTCGATGGCCTTCATCGCAGACGGCATTTTCACGGCACGATTCCGGAAAAGCCCGCTGACGAATGGGAACATTTTGAAATGACGCCAAGCGCGGGTGGAGCACCAATCCGGTTCCGCCTGTTCTGGGTTGATTTGTTCTCAGAGGAAGCGCCGCCCGAGACCCGTTATTTTGAAGGGTTTGGAGCGCAGCTTGAAACACTACGGTCGCGCATGGAAGGGCAGATCAATGGGGGCCGTTAAGTCGATCGGTGTCATCGGCGGCGGCGCCTGGGGCACCGCGCTTGCTTTAACTGCGGCTCGGGCTGGAACTACCGTGCGCCTCTGGGCGCGGGATCCTGCAACAATCTCTGAAGTCCGGAGCAAGCAGCAGAACACGAAGTATTTGCCGGGGATCACGTTCGATGAAGATCTGAATGCAACCTCGACTTTGAAAGATGCCGCCGATGCAGATGCGATTCTGCTTGTGACACCGGCACAATCTACCCGAGCCATCCTGAGCGCTCTCAAAGAGACCGGCGCTGTGCGCGGACCTGTTGTCTTATGCGCAAAGGGCATCGAGCAGACCACCGGCAAGCTTCTGTCGCAGGTGATGAAGGAAGAGCTTCCCGGCATAGAACCCGGGGTCTTGTCCGGACCGAGTTTTGCTGACGATGTCGCTAAGGGCCTCCCGACAGCAGTTACCGTTGCCGCACACACGGCAAAAACAGCTCTGAGCCTTTGCGAAGCGCTGCAATCGCCCTGCTTCCGTCCCTATGCCTCGATCGATGTCCTCGGAACACAAATTGGCGGCGCGCTCAAGAACGTCCTTGCCATCGCTTGTGGCGCAGTAGCTGGAAGAAAACTTGGCGCCAGTGCGCAAGCAGCATTGACGGCACGCGGATTTGCAGAACTGAACAGGCTTGGCAGCGCGATGGGGGCACAAGGCGAAACCCTGACAGGCCTGTCCGGTCTGGGTGACCTTGTACTGACCTGCTCCTCTACTCAGTCGCGCAATTTCTCATTTGGAATGCGGCTCGGTGAAGGCTTTATGGCCTCGGAGCTGATCGCCGCAGGCGGCAAGCTGGCTGAAGGGGCATACTCGGCGCAAGTCGCGGTCAAATTGGCTCAAAAGCATGAGATCGAGGTGCCCATTTGTGACACCGTCGCCCGGATGGTCAGTGAAGACATGACGATTGACGAAGCTTTGAACACCCTCATGGCCAGGCCGCTGAAATCAGAAACCGACTTTTTTTGAGACGCCTAGCACTGCAAGACACATCAACACGAAAAGGCTGCCCTTCTCGGCAGCCTTGTCTTCATGAGATTGTGCTTTGAGGCTCTTTTTGCAGTTTCCAGCCCCTTTTGGCCTGCCTATGCCATATGGCTGCAGCGATATGGCCCGTTATCAAGACGAAAAGGGCGAAGGCCGCTCGATGATGCAAAGACTGCGGCGGAGCTTGGGCTAGAAGTTCTGGATCGGGAGTGTTGCCGCTCAGGATCTCGGGCGCAGCGCCTGTCAAAACCAACATGCCCACCCCGCTCACCAGAAGAATCACGGGCAGAACGCGCAGAAAGCCGTGAACCATCTTGGCCGCCCAATGTATCCCTTTTGATTGATGCCCAATCGTCGAAGCCTGTCCTCCTGCAACCAGCCAGGCGGCTAAACGCACCACGGACAACAATCCGGCGAGCAAACCAGCCTCGAGATGGATCCTCAGGAACTCACCGCTCATGGATGGTATCTGCTGCGCCATGTAGCCCGTCGCAAGCGCCAACGCCACGAACACAGCAATCAACCAGTGAAGGGTTCGGGTTTTCGAAACGACTCGAACCATCACGACCCATCCTCCTGTTCGATCGGCACGGAGAGAGCTGCATGAAACACAGTTCCCTTGAGCGCGTCCGCAGCGCCGCTCTCACGGTATTTTTGGATTGCCGCGGCATAGTCATCGGCACTCTCCCATCTTGCAACGTTCACAAGCTGGAACCTGGCTTTCGGCATGATTGATCTGTGAAGCTGGGTTTCGATGTAACCCGGCTGGGTTTCCAGAAAAGCGCGCGCAGATTTCCAGCCTTCAATCGTTGTCTCAACCTGGTCCGCCGGCACTTCAAACGCATTTATGAGCGTAACCGGTTCTTTGGGTGACAACTCCTGCGCTGGCGTTTGAGCGGAAACTGACAGGGCCGATGCAGCAATCGCGAGAGTCCGGGTGGTTCGTTTACTGAGCATTTGCAATCTCCATTAAATAGCAAGCTATATTTATTTACATAGCATGCTATGTATCGTATATGCAAGGCATGGCATTCGAAAAAAATTCTTCAGCCGGCTATCTGGCAAATCATATGGCGCGCCTGTTTGCGTCCGGCCTTCAACGGCGGATCAAACCCCTCGGGCTAGCAACCGGCCAATTCCCTGCACTTGTCGCGCTGTGGCAGAAGGAAGGCCAGACGCAGAAAGACCTGGTCGCAGCACTCGACATTGAACAGGCAACGCTGGCAAACACCTTGTCGCGTATGGAGCGCGACGGCCTCGTGATACGCAAACCATGTGACGAAGACGGCCGGGTTCAGCGGATCCATCTCACGCCCAAGGCGCGGGCGCTCAAGAACGATGCCATCGATGCCGCCATGGCTCAAAACGCCGTTGCGCTGGACGATTTCACAGAAGAGGAAACCGCGCAGTTTCTGGAATTCATGCGCCGGGCAATTGCCTCAATGCAGGCCGGCTAGGTATCCCGGTCTCACGCAGGCTGGATCAGATCCCATTTGTTTCCAAACGGATCCTGAAACACCGCCACTGTGCCATAGGGTTCGCGCCGCGGGGCCTCCAGAAACTGGCCCCCCTTCTCCGACATAGCGGCGTAATCCCGATCGAAGTCATCGGTCGTTAGAAACATGAACACCCGCCCGCCGGTCTGGTTGCCGATGGCTGCCTGCTGCTCCGGCCCATCTACCTTGGCAAGGAGAAGCCGCGTTTCCGTGCTTCCAGGAGGGGCAACCAGGACCCAGCGCTTGCCCGGCTCCAACTCCGTGTCTTCAATCACCTGAAAACCGAGCACGTTGCCGTAAAATTCCAACCCTTCGTCATAGTCCGGTACGAGAAGTGACACGGCACTGATAAACTGTTTCATGAAGACGCTATCCTGCGGGAACGGAGCTCGCACCGCTATCACGGGCAACAGTCATTTCCAACGCTGCATCTGCAAGCATCCAAAGGAGTTCCCAACCCCAACCTGCTGCGGTCTGCCTGGATCAGGCAGCTTTGTCCTGATCGTTTTCCCAGATGTCGCTGTTCAAAAAATCGTCGACCGCCTTGCTCAGGGAACTGCTCACATCCGCCAAAACACGGCTGAGTTCTTCGACTTCATTAGAACTGCCGCGCGTTTCCGTAATGGCATTTTGCAGGACATTGACGTTATCAGTTGCGCTGCGGCTGCTTTGGGCCGCGCGCGCCATCGCCTCGCTGATTTCACCTGTTGCAGCGCCTTGCTCCTCGACAGCAGAGGCAATTCCCGCGGTCACCTCTTCAACCGTATCCATATGCTGTCCGATGGACTGGATTGCCTCTACCGCACGGTTGGTGGACGATTGAACGGCCGCGACCTGAGATGAAATCTCGTCGGTTGCCTTTGCGGTTTGCGTCGACAGTTCTTTCACCTCAGCCGCCACAACGGCAAAACCTTTCCCGGCTTCACCGGCACGGGCCGCTTCTATCGTCGCGTTCAACGCAAGAAGGTTGGTTTGCTCTGCAATGTCCCGGATCATATTGATGACATCGCCAATCTTTTCTGCCGTTCCGGCGAGCTCCTTGACATCGGTATCCGTCGATTTTGCCGTCTCGGCCGCCCCACGAGTGATGCTTAATGCGCGGGTTGTGTGTTGATTGATCTCCTGAATGGAAATCCTGAGTTCCTCGGCAGCGGACGCGGACGACTGAACGCTGTCGTCAGACAGACGTGCCGCTGCGAGCGCTCCATCAGCGGAGTCTGAAGATGCCTCCGCGATCCCCACCAGTTTTTCCGAAGTCGCGCTCATCACGTCAGTTTGCGTCGACAACTGTGACTGGATGTTAGAGATCTGGGTTTTGAAACGATTGACCAGCCTGTCCATCTCGGATCGACGCACGTCTTCCTGCGCACGGCGTTCCTGCGCCGCAGCCTCACCTCGCTTCACCTCAAGGGCGTTGTCGCGAAACACCTTCATCGCTCGTTTCATGTCTCCGAGCTCGTCAGCCCGGTCATCATTTTCGACCACGGTGTCGAGACGTCCATCTATCAGGTCCCGAATATTGCCGATCAGTTGTCCAAGTGGGCGGGTGAAGGTCAATGCCAACAGATATCCGCCCACTCCGGCAAGGGCGAACAAGACAACCCCCGCGGTCCCCATCCAGAATTTGAGATCGGTCAATGGCCTCATTGCTTCGGCTTCGGACTGCATTGCCAAAACCGCCCAAGTCACACCTTGGTACTCAAAGGACTTGCCGACCTGAATAAACCGCCCATCCCGGTGCGCCGGACCGATCATGACTTTCGTCTGGCCATTCAAGGCCGCATCCGACGCTTCGGTTTGGAATTGGGTTTGAAGTATGTCGTTCTCATCCGTAAACCTGGAATTGTTCCGCAGGAACCCGTTCGACCCGACAATCAGCGTTTCACCGCTGTCCCCCAATCCGGCAGACCGGTTCATCAGTTGATTGATCCGGTCAATCGGCATTTGGAAGACGAGAACGCCCGCTCTCTCGCCATCTTCGATCATCGGCATGGAGATGAAACTGGCCGGTGCACCATGGCTCGGTCCGTAGGGCGCAAAGTCAAAGTAGTGGATCGCATCCGCAGGACCATCATTTGCCGCACGAAACGCTCGCCCGAGATCCGTATCAGACCATGGACCACCCACCTTGAAATTGGTCGCATAGTCTTCTTCCTTGAAGACCGTATAAATCAAGTCGCCGTCCGGGTTGAACAGGAAAACATCGTAGTAGCCGCGTTCGAGCAGAAACTCCCGAAACCAGGGATGAAACTCCGCGTGAGCGGCATCATAGGCGGTTTCGCCGCCAGCGGTATCAAGGAGATGTTTTTCTCCAAGCGGATGTGGATTGTCGCGAATATAGGCAGCCTTCAGGATCTCTGTATGATCGCCTTGAATCTCTTGCCAGGCACCATCAAAGGCTGACAGAGCATCGTGCGCGAACGGGAGCGTACTGACGAGCTTCAGATCTGCTTCGATGGTGTGCAAATAGTCTGACAGCTCGCTGACCCGATTGGTTGCAATCGCTTCCAACCGGCTCTTTGTCAGCTTTTGAATTTCGCTGGATGCAGAAAAATAGCTGCTCAGGCCAATGCCCGCGCCAACGGCCAGTGCAAAACCCAGTATTGCAGCTGGAATTTTAAAACGAATAGACAAACGATCCCACATGGAACCCTCCCTAATTACACGCGAGGGTTGGTGAGTACGGTTAATACATTATTAAATCTGCGGTTGCATTTCTCAAATTTTATGCAACCTCCGTATATTTCTCTAAGGCCGCATTAGAAAGAGGTCAGGGGGGTCGATATAAATTCGGGTAGCTTGAAATTGCCCTAAAAACCTCCTGGCGCTGAGCTGCAGTCAGCGACCACCGAATTCGATTCCCATAAACTACTGCGCGCGGCGGTAAACCGATACGTTTGTAAAGCTGGCGACGTCGACGAGGTGGACCGTTTGTGTCACTGTCAGCGTACGCCCATCTTCGGAGAGTTCGCGCTCCGCCTTCATGATGGTGAGGCCTCCGCGCCGGGCCTCGGACACCAGATTGCGGTCATTTGCAAAGACCAGCCGCATAGCATCGACCAAACCGCTTTTCCCGAGCTTGACTTCGGGCCCATCGGGAACGGCTTCAAAGCTGTCGTTGGTGACATCTCCATCAGCTGAAACCTGGTTCATGGTGAAAACCGCCATGCCGAAATTGTCTTCAATCTTCAGCGTCGCACTTTTGGGCGGATCGCCTTGCTCGAATTCGCTGGCCTCAGAATCAAGGATCCAGGTACCGAGAAACGGAGCGATTTTATCTTCGATCATAACAGTCTCAGGTCAAATAAAGGAAAAGCCGCCACCGGGATACCCGGTGACGGCCTTGGGTGCAAACAAGGATTTGCTTAGCCCTTAAGAGCGTCCAGTTCGGCGACGATGGCATCGCCCATTTCAACGGTCGACACAGTGGCTTCGCCTTCAGCTGCGATGTCTTTGGTGCGCAGGCCTTTGTCCAAAGCGTTTGCGATGGCCTTGTCCAGTAGGTCGGCGGCTGCAACTTCCTCAAAGGAGTAGCGCAGAGCCATTCCGAAGGATGCGATCATCGCAATCGGGTTGGCCGCACCTGTGCCGGCAATGTCCGGAGCAGAGCCGTGGACCGGCTCATAAAGCGCCTTGCGCTTGCCGGTCTTAGCATCTGGCGCACCGAGCGAGGCGGACGGCAGCATGCCCAAGGACCCGGTCAGCATAGCGGCAACGTCTGACAGCATATCGCCGAACAGGTTGTCGGTGACGATCACGTCGAACTGCTTCGGCCAGCGCACAAGCTGCATGCCACCGGCGTCCGCCAGCATGTGCTCCAGAGTAACGTCTTCAAAGCCGTTCTTGTGTGTTTGCGTCACGACTTCGTTCCAGAGAACGCCGGACTTCATCACGTTCCGCTTTTCCATGGACGTGACTTTGTTGTTCCGGGTGCGTGCCAGCTCGAATGCGACCTTGGAAATCCGCTCGATTTCGTAGGTGTCATACACCTGCGTATCGACACCGCGTTTCTGGCCGTTGCCGAGATCGGTGATTTCCTTTGGCTCCCCGAAATAGACACCGCCAGTCAGTTCCCGAACGATCAGGATGTCGAGGCCCTCGATCACGTCCTTCTTGAGCGAGGAGGCATCGGCAAGTGCCGGATAACAGATCGCCGGCCGCAGGTTGGCGAACAGCTCCATGTCCTTGCGAAGGCGCAGAAGGCCGGCTTCCGGGCGAACTTCGTAGGCCACATTGTCCCACTTCGGACCGCCCACCGCACCGAAAATCACAGCATCAGCCGCCATGGCTTTCGCCATGTCTTCTTCGGAAATGGATTGCCCATGCGCATCATAGGCGGACCCGCCCACAAGACCTTCGTCGGTTTCAAAAGCCATACCGCCTTTGGCGTTAAACCAGGCAATGACCTTTTTCACTTCGACCATTATTTCCGGGCCGATGCCGTCACCCGGCAAAAGCAGCAAGTTTTGAGAGCCCATTTGGCGTACCATCCCGCAGATTATAGAAACAGATGGCGTTGGGTTACCGCGCCTGCCGCTTTCTGGCAAGGCACGGGATGTTGCAAAGAACTCAAGCAACGCCTACGGAAAGGTCAAGCGCGCTGCGTAAGTTATAAGTAGGCCTCAGTGCACGGGCTGCTGGAAAAGTTGTCCGAGCGTTGCTTCGGCAATGCCAACCGGATTGCCCTTCGCTTCACTTTTCAAGCTTGCGATCTGACGGCCCAGGATGTCCTTGCGATCGACACTCAGGCCAACCGGCAGGTGCAAAATGGCTGCCGAACAGCGCAAAAGCGGAAACTTCCTTGAAATACCGTGGCGGTCAGACGCCTCGATGTATCCCTGAAGCCGGTCCGCCGGATCATAGAGGCTCTCCGCCTGATGGCGGAATTCTTCTTGCAGATCATAGACCATCCGCCGCATTTCTTCCGACGTCCGCCCGCGGGCGCCAATGAAAAAGTCGTCCCCGCCAATATGGCCGGCAAACACGTTCTCACTGGTCGCCATGCGCTTCATCAATTCGGAGAACAACAGCAGCGCCCGGTCTCCAAGCGTGAAGCCATAGGCATCGTTGAACGGCTTGAAGTTATCGAAATCGAGATAGCAAAATGACCGCTCAATGTCCGGGCTCTGGGCATCGTTCTGGACATATTGAATGATCAGCGCGTTGCCGGGCATTTTGGTCAACGGATTCTGGTTTTCCGCGGCACGCATCCGGACTTCATTCGAAATCTTCAGCAAGGATGTTGTTGTCAGGAAGCCGCTGTACTTGCCGTTTTTCGTGATGATGATGCCGCCGGCCTCGTCATCTTCATCCGCGACCATCGCAACGAGCTGATCAAGCGGCGTATTGACGTTGGCCACCGGACACCGGTGCGTAAACGCCGCCAGGCTGTTGCTCATCACCGGGTTGAGCAGAAGATCCCGGCCAAACGGCATATAAACGAAAGTTTTGATATCCTTTTCCCGGATCAGACCACGGGGTTCGCCGCTCGAATTGATCACCGGAATGAAAGGATTAGCACGGCCAGCCCGCAACAGATTGAGGACTTCCTCCATCCGGGCATTGTCCTGAAGCGGCACCAGCGGCCGGATTTCACGGGCCACCAGATCAACGTCGTCCCGCGGCATCATTGGCGTCCGTTTCACAGCTGTGGCCACAACCGGATAACGGATTTCTGCTTCTTCCAGATCCTGGAACGGCCGCGACACCAGATACCCCTGGATCAAGTCGCAGCCGATTGCCTTGCAGACCGCGAGTTCCTGCGTTGTCTCAACACCCTCTGCGACCACGCGCATACCAAGAACATGCGCGATATCAACGACGGTTTTCACCATCAACCGCTTGCGGGAGTCGGTGTTGATTGACTGGACGAAAAACCGGTCCACTTTCAAAATATCAGGCTCAACCTCATACAAGGATTTCAGCTGCGCGTATCCGCGGCCATAATCGTCGATTGCAAAACCGAACCCGAGTTCGCGCCCGCGTTTGGTGAACTCATTCAACCGGCACGTCTCATTAACGTCCCCTGTTTCGCTGACCTCCAGAATAATCTGCGCGGCGGACAGATCACCCTCATCCAGCAGAAGCTTTGTTTCGTCGAACAAAAAGCCATCGACGTCCAACAGGCGGGCATCGACGTTCAGGAACAGTTTTGTCTTGCCTCGATTGGGCATGGCGACGAATTTCCGGATCGCCTTTTTCTTTAAAAGACATTCCAGCTCGACCAGAACACCGGCATCTGCCGCGAAATCAAAGACATCACAAGGCGTTTGAAATCCCAGCTGCCCCACATTGCGCAGCAACGCTTCAAACCCGTATCCATCGCCAGAATGCGCATCGACTATGGGCTGAAACGCGTAATCGAGGAGCGTTTCCGCGCTTTCAAGGAAAGCATGCGTACTTGGAAATCCATTCAGCAATGGGACGAACGCCGGTTGTGCCGTCATGAAGTAAGCCTTGTTTTTCAAGGTGTTGACGGTTGAAGCTTATCTGTGGCGCGCAGCCAATGTGTGTAACTTAGACGGCGAAATTACTTGTTGGTTATCAATTGGTTACGGCAACAAAAAACCGTTTCAATCCAATATGTTGAGATTGTTAAAATTGACACTATCCGGTTTGAGTTTCGAAGCCGTTGCGTTTTTTGAAACGTGATGTTTCCTCGCCGTTAATTTTTATCGTGAGGCCATCAATTCTATTGTCGCCGCGCCGGCTCAAGACGCCGTCAAAACACACCCAACGCCTGTAGCATCAGGTTCAATGCAAGGGCCGTCATCACCCATCGGAATCCCTTTTTGAAGGCCTGCTCATTCATCCGCCCAAGCAGTTGGCTACCTGCAAGTGTTCCAAGAAATCCGCTAGCGATCATCGCAATGATAAGACCCAGCCAGGGTGCGAATGCAAATCCAAGAAGGCCGAACGCAGCAATCTTGAAGACATGCATCATCATGGCCGTAACCGCTTGATTTGCAACGAATTGATGGCGGGTGAGACCGAGCGTAGACAGCACCGATCCGCCAATCGGCCCGGCAGCTCCGAAAAACATGGACAGGAACGTCGACGCAAAACCGGCACCGGCCATGGCCCGTTTTTTCATACCGCCCAATTTCGGCGGTCTGCCCCAAACCACCCAAACGACAAACAGGGCGATCCCTGCTTTCAAAATGGCTGCCGGCAACTGAACCGCGATGGAGCCTCCCAACGCCGCCCCTGCCGCAGCTCCAATTGCGAACCAAACAGCAATCAGCCAATCGACATGTTTGATCTGGACCATCGCCCGGCCCGCATTGGAGCCGAACTGGACAACGCCGTGCACAGGAACCAGGGCATTTAGCGGCATGATCAGCGCCATGATCGCAATCAGAGCAATGCCCCCGCCCAAACCGACGGCTGCCGTCAAAGCAGATGTGAGGAAGCTGCAAGCAACCAGCAACAGCGTTGCCAGACCCGACAGGTCTTGAGGAACGAGGAAGTCAACCAGGCTCACGCTGTCACGACCATCGTGTGTTTGCGTAATTAAGCGCCTCGCGAACATCGAGCTGGCGCGTGGAATTGCCACTGCGCACGTAGAAAATCGATGATTTGCCTTCTTCGAGGTACACAGCGCGCGGTGCCGGCCGGATGATGATCATCGCAACATCTTCCCCGCCAACACTAGAAAAAACCGTATGAATATAGGGACATAAATCACCCCCAAGGTTCTTCGAAACGATATCATTGACAGTTCGCTCAAAGGCATCGTGATCGGGGCTCCGCAGGGTGGCAAGGTCTTTGGCAAGGCCAAGCGGTTTGCCGTCGTCATCGACACCAACAATCAGGTGCCCACCTTTGGCGTTGAAGAACCCGGCGATTGTTTTCGCAATCACCTTTTCCAGTCCGCGATTGATCCTGTTTTCCTGAACGTCCCACCGCAGCGATGATTTGAACTCGACCCGATCAGTCTCACCCTGCGCAATCAGTTGCGGAACAAGCGCAATTTGTTCTTCGCGTAGGGATTTGTAGGCCTCACTGGCCCGCAGATAGTTGCGGGTGAAAACACCGAAGGCGAGACCCACGATGGCACCAACGAGGGTGTAGGCAACTGCGACGTCCCAATGACGGGGCAGAAGCACAAACCACAAACGGGCGTTCAAAAACTCGATGAGCAGCGGCGCCGTTTCTGAAAAGCGCGCCAGTTCCCACCAAACCACCACCAGATTGAGCGGATGAATAACAAGAACACCGACGATGGCGCCGACGAGGACGTAAGCCGGGATGATTGGCAGGCGGGAAGATAGAAAAGACACGGCAGGAACCTGAAATGAAAACGCCGGAGGTACTCCGGCGTTTTCTAGCACATATGATCAAGCTGCGCGCGGCATTGCCGTTTCAACCAGTTTGACCCAATAGGAACAACCAACTGGGATAAGTTCGTCATTGAAGTCATAGGCCGGATGGTGCAGCCCTGCGCTGTCGCCGTTGCCCGCAAAGATGAAAGCGCCCGGACGTTCTTCCAACATGAAGGAGAAGTCTTCACCGCCCATCATCGGGTCAATCGACCGGTTGACCTTGCCTTCTCCGGCGATGGTCTCGGCAATGCCAGCTGCAAAGTCGGTCTGCTCATCGTGGTTGGCCGTAACCGGATAGCCGCGCAGGAACGTGAGCTCAGCGGTGGCGCCAAATGCATCGGCAACAGAGGTCACGATCTTGTTCATGCGCTCTTCTGCCAAATCCCGCATCTGCGGGCTCAAGGTCCGAACAGTTCCACGCAAGGTTACTTCCTGAGGGATCACGTTAAACGCATTCCCGCCGTTGAAGACGGTAACCGATACAACGATAGAATCCAGTGGGTTGGCATTCCGGCTCGCAATCGTCTGCAGGGCATTGACCATGTTCGTGCCGGTTACGATCGGATCGATGGTTTCATGCGGCTTGGCCGCGTGACCACCCCGCCCGGTGATAACAATTCGGAACTCATCGGTCGCGGCCATGATCGGTCCTTTACGGATCGCGAACTCGCCAACCGGCATGCCCGGAAAATTGTGCATGCCATAAACTTCATCGATCGGCCAACGGGTCATCAGACCATCATCGATCATGGCTTTTGCGCCGGCACCGCCCTCTTCGGCCGGCTGAAAGATCACAACAACGGTGCCGTCGAAATTGCGGGTTTCTGACAGATACTTTGCAGCGCCCAGAAGCATCGCGGTGTGGCCATCATGGCCGCACGCATGCATCTTGCCCGGGACTTTCGACGCGTAGGGTTTTCCGGTGATTTCCTCGATCGGAAGTGCATCCATGTCTGCGCGTAGTCCGATCGTCTTGCCAGCACCGCCATTCTTGCCCTTGATCACGCCGACAACACCGGTTTTGCCGATGCCAGTGACGACTTCATCCAGACCGAAGCTTTCCAAGAGCTCGGCAACCTTGCCGGACGTGCGGACCGTTTCGTAGAGGATTTCCGGATTTTCGTGAAAGTCGCGGCGCCACGCTGTGATCTCATCAGCCAGATCTGCGAGACGATTTACGATGGGCATGAAGAACTCCTTGAAAAACTTCAGTTTTGAAGGGGTGTCCGCGTCAGCGCATGATGTGCGGCCAAGACGGAAGAGACTGTCAGTTGGTGGAAAATGTCACACATGCGAACGGTTTGGCAAGGATGTCCTTGCCCGAACCGGACTTCAGGATTGTTTTTCCGCTACCTTGTAGACGCGCGTATTCTTTATTTCGTTATCCTCCAACTGACCAACAACAGGCACTTGGTATTCGGCCAGTTCCTTGAGCCGTTCCTTCGGCAGATAAGACCGGCCCGGATCACCGACATAAACCTCGATTCCGGCCTCAATCAGCGCGTCCAAGAATGTCATAACCTGATCGGCTATATGCCGGTCGTAAAACACGTCCCCGCAAAACACGACCTCAACATCCGGAACGGAAGACCGTGTGATATCTCCTTCTGCGAACGTAGCAACGACGCCATTCAAGTCCGCGTTAATCCGGGATGCCGCGATGGCAAATGGGTCAATGTCGACCCCCTGACAAGAGCCGGCACCTGCCATTTTTGCCGCAATAGCAACAAGACCAGACCCGCAGGCGAAGTCCAAAACCCGCTTGTCACGCACCAATTCAGGGTGATCGAGAACATACCGGGCCAGCCCCTGGCCGCCGGCCCAGGCAAACGCCCAAAAGGGCGGAGCCAGACCAAGCTCGCCCAGCTCCTCCTCCGTTTTTTGCCACAGATCCATCGCCTCATCTGCAACATGAAGAGAGATCTCTTCCGCATGCGGCACGGGCCTTATCCGGGTTTCTTCCCGGATAAACTTTTCAGGATCGGTAATTCGGGCCAAAAGCGTTTCCAAAAACCGGGTGTCGGATCAGGCTGGCTTGGACAGTCCGCCCATTTCGCAGACGATCTTCCATTCCTCTTCCGTGACGGGCTGAACCGACAGACGCATGGAGGTCACCAGGGACATTTTTTCCAAACGCGGCTCCGCCTTTACCTGTGCCAGTGTCACCGGGTTCGGCATGTCGCACACGGCCTTGAAGTCCACGCATTCCCAACGTGGATCATCCGTTGTGGTGTCTGGATGGATCTCGCTGCAGACCTCAACAACACCGACGACTTCCTTGCCGATATTGGAGTGATAGAAGAAGGCTTTATCGCCAATCTCCATGGCCCGCATGTTGTTACGCGCCTGATAATTGCGAATGCCGTCCCATTGTTCACCGGCATCGCCCTTGGCTTTTTGCTGCTCCCAAGACCACTTGTCCGGTTCGGATTTGATCAACCAGTACTGCACTTATGCATTCTCCGGGTTTTTCACGACCCAATTCCAGGGCCGGATTTCAACGCTCTCAAACAAACCGGCTTTTGCGTACGGGTCTTCCTCGGAGATCGCAAGCGCTTCATCCCGGTTGGCCGCTTCAATCACCACAAGGGACCCGGTCATGTTGCCATCGTCATCCAGAAACGGTCCAGCTGCCTTCAGGCCATTTCCCATGCCTTTCAAGAAAGCGATATGTGCTTCGCGGTTATCGAGACGTGTTTGCAGGGCACCGGGTTTGTCGGTGCAGATCAGGGCATAAAGCATTGACGGTTTCCCATTAGACAGAGTGACGGTGAACCTAGTGCCCCACCGTCACAAACTCAATGCCGCCGGAGTGCCCAGCGGTACACTGCTTCAACAAAAACAGACGTTTCATTCCAATCACGATTGCGTCGACGGAAGCCCGGCCGAAGTCCAGAACTCCCGGTCGCAAAACCATCGTTTCTGAAAACTGCTCGACAAGCGGATTGTATGGGTGTTTCTTTGCGCTCCCGGCCATCATCTTTCTGCCGGGCGCTTTGAGATTGGATTTTCATGTCTATTGGATTTGTGCGCTCGGCCATTGTGCTGGGCCTTTTGGCCGTTGTTGGTCCCTTCGCCATTGACCTCTATCTGCCGGCCATGCCGCAGATCGTGGCTGATTTGAACACGGACGATGCAGCAGTCCAGTTCACGTTCACCGTGTATTTCATCGCGTTCGGTTTGGCGCAGCTGATCTATGGCCCCCTTGCCGATCGCTATGGCCGGCGCCTGCCCGTGTTTCTCGGGCTTGTCGTCTATATTATCGGGTCTTTGATGTGCGCCTGGGCTGCTGATGTTGACGCCTTGACACTCGGCCGGCTGGTTCAGGCGATTGGAGCAGGCGCGCCCATGGTGATTGTGCGCGCTGTTGTCCGCGATCTACATACCGGGACCGAAGCAACCCGCCTTATGGCGCTGGTTATGCTGGTCTTCAGCGTCTCGCCCATGCTGGCACCACTGGCTGGCAGTGTGCTCATCACATTCGGCAGCTGGCGGCTGATATTTCTGACCCTTGGCGTTCTAGCTTTCGCATCGATGGTGATGATCTTTTTCCAGCTGCCAGAAACGCTGCCGCCCGAGCGGCGCAGCAAAATTGATGCAACTGCCCTGGTTCGCAGCACGATTTATCTCTTCGGTGACGCCCGCTTTTTGGGACTGACTTTGATTGGCGGATTTGCGCTGGCAAGCTTCTTTGTGTTCATTGCCGCCGCACCACTGGTCTACATGACCCAATATGAGCTCACCCCGACTGGCTTCAGCATTGTCTTTGCAATCAACGCGGTTGGTTTCTTTGCCTCGTCTCAATTCGCCGCCCCCTTGGGCGAACGCCACGGCATGGCCCGTGTTGCCTTTGTGGGTGTGGGTGGTTTCACGGCGGCGACAACGACACTGTTCATCCTGGTCTGGTCGGGAATAGACGGCCTGCCGGTCCTGATGGCGCTTTTGTTTATTGCAAACTCGTTTCTGGGGCAGGTCATTGCTCCTGCGATGGTCATGGCTCTTGAAGACCATGGCGAACATGCAGGGATGGCGTCCTCGCTCGGCGGCACGCTGCAGATGGTGGCAGGCGGTGTGATGATCGGCCTCTGCACACCGTTCTTCGACCGGACGGCCTTGCCGCTAACAGGCGCGATCGCCGCCTGCGCTATAATCACTTTGGCGCTTGCGCTTGTGACATTCCGGCCGGCACGCCGTGGAGACGCCCCGGCCGAATAACCTGGTTCAGGTGGCGCTGCCGATCTCGTCCAGCTTTTTCTGCAGGGACAATTTATCGAGCGACGTCAATGGCAAGCTTGTAAAAATCGAAATCCGGTTGCTCAACATCCGGAAAGCCTCGGCAAAAGCCAATTGCTGCTCGGTCTCGTTGCCCTCCACAGCCACAGGATCGGGCACACCCCAATGCGCACTCATCGGCTGCCCAGGCCAAACCGGGCAGCTTTCCTTGGCCGCATTGTCACAAACTGTAAAGACGAAATCCATTTCCGGGGCGTCCGGGGCCGCGAATTCGTCCCAGCTCTTTGAACGGGCATCTTCAGTTTTGTAATTCATCTTTCCAAGGAGCGCCAAGGCTTCCGGCCGCACAGATCCAGAAGGCGTGGAGCCGGCAGAAAAGGCCTTGAAACGGCCGCGACCGTCGCGGTTCAGGATCGCCTCGGCCATAATCGAGCGGGCGGAATTGCCCGTACACAGAAAGAGAACATTGTAGGCTTTATCTGACATTACAAACCTTCCCGATGGTCTTCATTTGACGTTGTCTCGGCTTGACAGGTCACGATCTCCATAACCTGCGCGCATAAATCCGGGTGGCCACCACAACAATCAGCCAGCAGAAACGTCAGGAGATCGCGCGTCCGGTCCATATTCGCGAAATAGCGGATGCTGCGGCCCTCCCGTTCGTTCTTCACCAGCCCTGCCTGAAGCAAAACACTGAGATTTGCGGACATGGTGTTTTGCCGGACACCCAATACTTCTCCGATTTCTCCCGAGCTCATCCCGTCCGGCCCGGCCTTGATCAAAAGGCGAAAGACATCCAGTCGTGTTTTCTGGCTAAGAGCACCGAAGGCCCCCAATGCGAAATTTATATCCATAAATCATGATATATTGATTTATTGGCGACTGGCAAGGCGTTTTGCAGGCTTGTTCGCCCTTGTCCCGGCAGCCCGATATCGGAAAAATCGCTTGAGTAGATTGAAAAGAACTGATCCTCTCTGCGCATCGAGATCAATTCCATCGAACAGTCAAAGCCTTGATACCAAACGCATTGCTTCGACAGTAAAACAAACACCCGAAAGAAGCGCCGATGTCAGAAGCAGATTTTGCCGTGACAGAATTTGAGGATCGTGCAGATCGGGCTCAGCGCTTGATGCATGAACAGAGTCTCGACGCGCTTCTGTTCACGACCGAAGCCGAGGTCCGGTATTTTACAGGGTTTCGCACGCTCTTCTGGCAAAGCCCGGCGCGGCCCTGGTTCTGCATACTTCCCCGAACCGGCAAACCCATCGCCGTCATCCCGCAAATCGGCGCGCATTTGATGGCCAGTACTTGGGTTGATGATATCCGGACATTTGCAGCGCCCCACCCCACAGATGAGGGGGTCAGTCTCTTAAGCAATGCGCTCAAACCCTACGCGGTGGTCGGGATGCCGATGGGCCGCGAGAGTTCCCTGCGTATGCCGCTCATGGATTTTGAAAGGATCAAGGCAAACCTTCCCGGTAGCGAATTCCGGAACGCCAGCGCGCTTGTCCAGTCGGTGCGCAATATCAAATCTGAAGCAGAAATTGCGATCCACCGGGAAATCTGCCAGATCGCCTCGCGCAGCTTTGAAAGCGCGACCGACCTATTTCACGAAGGCCAAAGTCTGAAAAGTGCCTTTCGAAGGTTCAAGATCGATCTTCTGGAGCGCGGCGCGGACGAGGTGCCCTATCTCGTCGGCGGCGCCGGTACGGGCGGGTATGGCGATGTGATTTCACCGCCCACCGATGCACCACTTAAGGCAGGTGATGTGCTCATGCTCGACACGGGCGCGGTAAAAAGCGGCTACTTTTGCGACTTTGACAGGAATTATGCGATCGGCCATGCCAGCGATCCTGTCTGGCAAGCTCATCGCAAACTTGTCGAAGCGGTGCATGCCGCGGCCGCCATTGCCCGGCCCGGCAAAACCTGCGCGGATCTCTTCAAAGCCATGACCGATGTTCTGGGCCAATCTGAAGGCGACGTCGGCCGCATGGGCCATGGGCTCGGCATCCAGCTGACGGAAACGCCGTCCCTGACCGCGTTCGACAATACGGTCCTTCAGGAGCGGATGGTTCTGACCCTGGAACCGGGCATTGATCTTGGCGGTGGAAAGATGTTGGTACACGAGGAAAACATCGTCATCCGCGACGGCGCACCGGAATTCCTATCGACGCCGGCAGATCCGGAAATTCCGGTCATTTAATAACAAGAGCGATACCATGGACCTCAATTTCCAAACAGACAACGGCCTTGCCCACAAAGCCGCCCTTGGGCTGATCGTTCTGCAGGCGGACGAGACGATCGAAAACGAATTCCGGCCCTTGTTCGACATCGACGGCGTGACCTTAAATCACACCCGCATCGAAAGCGCCCCGGAAGTCACCTCCGAAACCCTGATGCGCATGAAAGCGCAACTGACAGGGACTGCTGCCCTTCTCCCGAACGCCCGAGCTCTGGATGTCATTGGCTATGCCTGTACATCCGCCTCGACCATCATAGGCTCGGAGGAAGTTGCCAAAGCCGTTCAAAAAGCTCATCCGACCGCCAAAGTAACCAACCCGGCTACAGCTGTGCTGGCCGCGCTTGAGCACTTGAACGGAAAAAAGATCGGGGTGGTCACGCCCTATATCGCCGAAGTTTCCGAAGCGGTTGTTTCTCTGCTTAAAGACAATAGTCTTACCGTTGTGCAGTTATGCTCGTTTGGCCAATCCGAAGAAGCCGTGGTGGCCCGGATTTCACCAGCCTCGACGATGGATGCCATTTGTACGGTCGGAAAGGACCAGGACGTGGATGCCGTATTCGCCTCCTGCACCAACTTGCGGACGTTCCCGGTGATCGAGGCCTGTGAAACAGAACTCGGCAAGCCGGTCATCAGTTCCAACTCCGCGCTTGCCTGGCACATGATGAAGCTGGCCGGGATTGAAACCAAAGGGCGCGGACCGGGCCGGCTGTTTGATTGATCGAAGAAACCGTCGCCTTTCAGCAACAAACGAAATCCCAAAGGCCGGATCTGGCCGCTTTGCGTATTGACTCTCAAGGTTTTCCGGGCAAAAAGAGCGCCGTCTCGAATTTTGTCGAATGTGAGTTTCCGATGACCCGGCTGAAAGCCGACATTCTGGATATGATGTCTGAAGCCCTTGCTAGCGTGACCTTCATGCGCGGCGGGACGATGACGCCTGCCAAAGCCACATTCAAGCACACGACAAAAACTACCAAGACCACCGCTTAAGGTGCCGCTCATCCCGCCTCCCCGGGGATGGGAGGCGCCAGGAAGCTGGCATGCCTGATATCCTCGGCAGCCGGTGAAGCGGGGAGACGGACAAGGACAGTCACATGGGTTTCAAGATCGCAATTGCTGGGGCAACCGGAAACGTTGGCCGGGAGATGCTGGACATTCTCGCAGAGCGCGGCTTTCCGGCGGACGAAGTCGTCGCGCTGGCGTCCCGCCGCTCTCAAGGCACGGATATTTCCTTCGGCGACAAAACGCTGAAGGTCCAGGCGATGGAGAATTATGATTTCTCCGACACCGACATCTGCCTGATGTCCGCTGGCGGCACCATTTCCAAGGAATGGTCTCCGAGGATTGGCGCGAAAGGCTGCGTTGTGATCGACAATTCGTCCGCCTGGCGCTACGACGCGGACGTGCCATTGATCGTTCCTGAAGTGAATGCCGATGCCATCACCGGTTTCACCAAGAAGAACATCATCGCCAACCCGAACTGCTCCACTGCGCAGCTCGTTGTTGCGCTGAAGCCGCTGCACGATCATGCCAAGATCAAGCGCGTTGTTGTCTCCACCTACCAGTCGGTGTCCGGTGGCGGTAAGGACGCTATGGAAGAGCTGTTCAACCAGACTCGCGCCGTGTTCGTGAACGACCCGATTGAGCCGGAAAAATTCACCAAGCGGATCGCGTTCAACGTCATTCCGCACATCGATGTCTTCATGGAAGACGGCTACACCAAGGAAGAATGGAAGGTGCTGGCCGAAACCAAGAAGATGCTGGATCCGGCCATCAAGGTCACCTGCACCGCCGTTCGCGTCCCGGTCTTCATCGGCCACTCCGAAAGCATCAACATCGAGTTTGAGAACGAGATCACGGCGGAAGAAGCCCGCAACATCCTGCGCGAAGCCCCGGGTTGCCTGGTCATCGACAAGCACGAAGACGGCGGCTACATCACGCCGTATGAATCTGCAGGCGAAGACGCGACTTACATCTCTCGCATCCGCGAAGACGCAACCATCGAGAACGGCCTGAACATGTGGGTTGTCTCCGACAACCTACGCAAGGGCGCAGCGCTCAACACGGTTCAGATCGCCGAGGTTCTGGTGAACCGAGGCCTGATCACTCCGAAAAAGGCAGCAGCCTGATCCTTTTTAAGCGGGCGCCCTCTGGCGCCCGTTTTTTCTTATCTCGCCAGCAATTTTCAAAACAAGGAGCCCGGCACCATGCCCGAGGCTTTTCCCGGATCCTTTCAGGATTTCCTGACAAGCATACCCGATGCCCGGTTTACCGACTGGCTTGCCGCCCGCGCCGAACCGCACTGGAGCGCCGCCACCGGTCATGCCTTCACCAAGGCAATCGGCGACGGCAGCATGCCGGATGACGCCTATGCCCGGTATTTGATTGAAGACTACACCTTCATCACCGATCTTGCATCGACACTCGGGTATCTCGTCGCCAAAGCGCCCTCCATGCGCTCCAAGGCCCGCCTGTCTGGTTTTCTGGCTTTGCTGACATCGGAGGAAAACGACTATTTCCTGCGCTCTTTCGAGGCGCTTGGCGTATCTCCTTCCGTCTATGAAACAGCCGCTCAAGGTCCAGTGACCCGAGCGTTCGCGGAGCTGCTTCTCACCTCCTCCGGCAAAGGCACCTATGCCGAGGGCCTGGCCTGCCTCCTGTGCGCCGAGTGGTGCTATCTGACCTGGGGTTTGCGCGAAGCACAAAAGCCACGCCCGCAACACTTCTATCTCGCCGAATGGATCGATTTGCATGCGGTCGAGGGTTTTGTGAGTTTCGTCAACTGGATCCGCGAAGAGATGGATGCCGTTGGCGGCTCGCTTGGCGCAGATGAACAGGAGCGGCTGGCAGTGATCTTTACCCGAATGAGCAGGCTTGAAACGGCGTTTTTTGACGCGGCCTGGACGGGCGAAGCAGCTCTTCCGGCTGATCTTGCCGCGCGGTCTTAAAGAGAATGTTCGTCTATGAAGCTGCCGCTCTTGGTGCCGCCGCCCTTTGGGCTCTAACCGGCTTGATATCGGCTGGGCCGGCGCAGCACTTGGGTGCGATTGCCTTTAACTGCACCCGCATGGTGCTCGTCGCGCTGATGCTGATTGCCTGGGTGGCGCTCACCACCGGTTGGGGATCAATCAGCTCCGACCATGTTGTCCCTCTGATGCTCTCCGGCGTGATCGGGATCTTCATGGGCGACACGGCGCTTTTCCTGACGCTGAACCGCATGGGCCCGCGCCGCACAGCGATGCTGTTTTCGCTGAATGCGCCGATGTCGGCAATCCTCGGCTGGCTGCTCTTGAACGAAGACCTGACGGTCACACAGATCCTCGGAATTCTCATCACCTTCAGCGGCGTGTTGCTGGCCATCCGCTTCGGCAAACGCAAATCCCAGCTGCACCAGTGGGAAAGCATTCGCGGGCCGCTGTGGGCCGGCGTCTTGCTGGGACTGGCCGCTGCCCTGTCGCAGTCCATCGGCTCGTTGATCGCCCGGCCGGTGATGGAAACCGGCGCCGATCCGGTTGCCGCCTCCAGCCTTCGCGTCGGCATGGCTGCGCTCTGCCTTCTGGCATTGACCCGCCTTCCGGTCTCCTGGGTGAAACCGGCAGGCCGGTTTACCCCGTCCCTCGTTGGCCTGATCGCGCTTTCCGGTTTTCTCGGCATGGGCGTCGGCATGACGCTGATCCTGTTCGCGCTGTCCGGCGGTGAAGTTGGCATCATCGCAACCCTGTCAGCGACAACACCCGCCCTGATGCTGCCGATGCTCTGGTGGCGAACCAAGGAAATTCCGGCCCTTGGCGCCTGGGCCGGTGCCGGTCTGGTCGTTATTGGAAGCGCGTTGCTGTTTGCGAGTTAACGTCGCGAAGGCGCCTACGCTGCCTGCACCACCATCTCAATTTCGATTTGTAAGTCTGGGCTGGCGAGTTTCGCAACGCCAATTCCCGTGAGGCTCGGACGCGCACCGTCAAGAAACACAGTGAGATGCTTCATGGCCTCGGACAGCGTTTCGTTCGTCAGATCAGTAACATAAATCCGCATTTGAACAATGTCATGGGGCGTTGAACCAATCGCCTCCAAGGCCCGTTCCAGGTTTCTAACCACAAGAGCGGTTTGTTCGGAAAATGCCGCAGGGGTTGGTGCTACATCGGCACTCCAGGCAACTTGGCCAGAAACAAAAGCAAGTCGCTTCGGTTCGACAATTGAAATCTGCGAATATCCGATTTTGCCGGCATCAGGCAGGTCGATTGGGTTTAGGCGCTGAAGTGTGTTGGACATTTGGAAACCCTTTGCTTTTGAGATTGGGCTTCTCTTTACGCGATTTCATTAGCGATCTATTTTCGTAATAGTAACGAAATTTTTTCGCCAAATAGCAGGTAGAAATGATTGGATCGCGGGTCAATGACATTCTGATTTTCATGTCGGTTGTCGATAAGAACAGTTTTGTCGGCGGAGGAAAAGCGTTTGGTCTCACCCGCTCAACAGCAGGTAAGGCAATTGCGCGACTTGAAGATCACTATGGAACCCGCCTGCTCAACCGAACAACCCGGGCGATGTCCCTAACACCGGAAGGAGAGGACCTTTATCGGCACGGAATGCAAATACGCGCTGCAATCGAAGAAACAGAAACCACATTGCAACATTCCGCCGGCACACCCCGAGGCACCTTGCGCATCGCTGCCCCTGGAGCGATGGGGCGAAAACTCCTGTTACCGACCGTTCAGCGTTACCTTAGGGATTGGCCTGACATCCAGGTCGAAATCAGTTTCTCAGATCGCGTCGAAAACGTCGTTGCTGATAATTATGACCTGGCCATTCGGATCGGTGTCACCGAACCGGACCAGGGACTGATCATGCGGACACTGTTGATTGATCGAGCAGTGCTTTGCGCCGCACCAAGTTACTTCGTTGATCGCGCTCGACCCCAATCCATCGAACAGCTCGGACCGCTGGATCTCCTATATTTTGGAACACATCCGGAAAGGCAGGGCTGGCATCTGAGTGAAGAAGAGGGCATTTGGACCCGCGTATCCGGCCACTCCCGCCTTCGTGTCGACAATGCCAGCGCGTTGCGAGATGCCGGTCTGGCCGGTTTGGGAATCGCTCTCCTGCCACGGCTGCTTGTCGAAGACGAACTGGCGGATGGTCAACTGGAAACGGTTCTACCAAGCGTGGCCTGCGGGTCCATTCCTATACTCGCACTGTATCCGGAAAGGAAACACCTTGAACCACGTGTCCGAAAGTTTCTCGATCTCTTGTTCAAAGACCTTGACCGGTTCCGTCAGCACCGAGAAAACCCGGGGCTGACGGAACCCACTTCAACTACATCAGATCCGGCATGAACGGCAGATCCGTTTTGCCGATGTCGATCCCGGCCTGCATATAGAGCGTGGACAGCTGGCCCCGGTGATGGGTCTGGTGATTGAACATGTGCGTCAGGCACAGCCAGCGCGGCCGGGTCCGGGTCTGACCGTCACTGCGGCTGGTCCATTCCAAGGTCCCGGCCAGCCACTCTGAAGTCAATCCACCAGCAAACTCTTCAATATCGGCGCAGATCTCGAAATGCGCGGCCTTGAGAGCTTCGTAATCCTCGAAGATATCAACGCCCATGCCGCCGACCTCGTAATCCCGGCCCGTGAAGTGGCGCATCCACGCGCGATCACCAAATAGGAGATGATTGAGCGTGGAATGAACGGATTTGAAGAAAGCCCCGCGGTCCTCCCTGCGATCCGCATCGCTCATCTTGTCCGCGGCCACATAGGCTTTTTCCGTCATCCAGGTGTTGTACTTGGCAAGACGCTGGTAAATCGCAGTTTCAGTTGTCATGGGAAGGCCTTAGAGCAGGTATCAGAATTGGAACCGCTTGATGCCAAAAAACTGCTCAGCCGGCTAGGCCCAATCAAGCAACCCGCACTATTCAGCGGCGACCGTCGGGATTGGCAAGGCTTCCGGGCCGTCTGCGGTTTCAAAACGCTCTGTGACCGGATCCATCACCCGCAGTTCCGCAGACCCGATGTCGAACCAGGCGCCATGCAGCTGCAGCTCTCCCCGCTCAACCGCCTCTTTGACGAATGGGAAGGTCATCAAGTTCTTTAGGGATTGCCGCACGCCAGCATATTCCATGGCCAGCTGCGGGTCTTCGATCTTGTCGACCGGCATACATGCCATTGAGATCGCTGCAGGTTCCAGAAGCTTGATCCAGCGTCCAATGAAGCCCTTCTGTGCATGATCCTGATTGGCGCTTTCGCGGAAGGCCTGGATGCCTCCGCACTTGCAGTGGCCCATGACCACGATGTGCTTCACGTGAAGACCGGTCACGCCATATTCGATGGCCGCGCTTGTGCCGTGCTGGCCTTCGGTTGCTTCGAACGGCGGTACGAGATTGGCAACATTGCGCACAACAAACAACTCGCCCGGGCCTGCGCCGAAAATACCTTCCGGGGTTACACGGCTGTCGCAGCAAGACACCACCATGACTTCCGGCGTTTGCCCGTAGATCGCAAGATGTTCCTGGATTTCCTTATGGCGCACGAAGCCCTTGTTCAGATAACGGCTGTATCCGTTGAGCAATTCGGATGGGAATGCCATCGCCGTGATCTCCTGAGCATTGGCGCACGCAGTGCAGTCCAACAGTTTTACGGGATCACTCAAGCGCGCCCAATCAGGGGAAGTACGTACACGCCCTCAGCAAAAGTGGCTAAATGTCTGGAGTGCTGGGATCTTAGAAGCGCTCGGCGCGCAGGACCTGACAATCGGACACGCAGACGACGCCGATGTGGCGTTCAACCACGCCAAATGCAGCTTCCAAGAGCTCATCCAGGCGTTCCGGACGGATAATGCAAATGATCGAAACCATGCCGCCGGCGCGGGACACCTGTCCCTCGCGGCTCCACCGGCCTGACCGGCCACTGCCCCCAAGCACCGGCAAAATCGTGTAGCCGGTGACCCCTGCTCGGTCGAGCGCGTTGGTCAAACGCGTTTCCATCGGCGCTTCGATCGTGATCTCGACCCGCTTGGCCTGTTTCATTTCCATGGCTTATCCCCCCACTGCCTGCGCGACACTTAAGTACAGCGGTATGCCAAGTGTCAGGTTGAATGGAAAGGTTATTCCAAGCGACATTGTGAGATAAATAGACGGATTGGCCTCGGGCAAGGCAACACGCATGGCCGCAGGCACCGCGATATAGGAAGCAGACGCGCTCAAGGTCATCAAAAGAACTGCCCCACCGGTCGACAGACCGATCAGGCTGGCGGCGATCAATCCGGCCGCCGATCCCAGCATCGGCATCAGGATGCCGAAACTGATCAAGCCCGGACGCAGTTGGTGGGCGCTGGCCCGCAAACCACGCCCCGCGACAAGACCCATGTCGAGGAGGAAAAGGCAGAGCACGCCTTTGAACGGCGAAACAATGAAACTTTCGATTTCCTTGAGGCCGTCTTCGCCGGTTAGGAAACCGATCAGGAACGACCCAACCAACAGCACAATGGAGCCATTGAGTAAGATCTCACGCCACAGGCCCTGCGTGTCCTGTTCACGTTCCTTGGCTTCCGCGCTTGAAGAGAACCGCGCAACGATCCAGAGCGCGGACAAAATGGCCGGCGCTTCCATCACAGCGGCCACAGCCACCAAATAGCCTTCGCTGGCAATGCCCTGGCTCTGCAGAACCGACGTTGCCGCGACAAATGTCACAATCGAGATTGAGCCGTAGTGACCAGCGACAGCAGCCGCATCCACCGTGCTCAACCGTGTCATGCCACGCAAAAGAGCAAACGCCAGGAACGGCAGCGCGAACGACAGTATCAGACCGGCCACCAGCGACAGGATCAAGGTCGCATCAATCCCGTGCGCACTGACACTCACCCCGCCCTTGAAGCCAATCGCAAAGAGCAAATAGATCGACAGGGATTTGGCGGCCGCTTCCGGGATCGTCAGGTCGGAGCGGACGAATGCCGCTCCCAAACCAAGCGCAAAAAACAAGATGATAGGCGACAAAAGGTTTTGCGCCGCCAATCCAAGAATTGTTTCGATCACCTCTGGCCGCCCCTGCTTGATCTGATTTTCGCGAGCCAACCGACACGCTCAAAAATACGTAGGATCACCTACGCCGCGCGGTATGAGACGTTTCCCGGCGGATTTCAAGGAAAAACAGCACTGATTGCACCCGATTGACTAAGCCTTACGCGGCTCAGGTCGCGACATTTACTGCGTGCGGTGGCTCTTCACCGTCCGGGTGATCTTCATAGGCATGCCTGACATTTTGCGGCGGCACTTTGTCGACCGGTCCGGGCAACGGATGAACAGGTCCGTGATCAACGCCAGGCTCCAGAACTTCAAGAGCTGCCGCCTTGTAGGCAGCAATCCCGTCAAGGGTATGATCTACAGTGTGCTGATCGTCAATGAGAACGGCCGGGTCTTCAGTCGAGGAACCGGTATCTTGATCCTGGCGCTCTGCGGTACGCTTTTTGTCGCGGCCATATCCGGTGCTATCACCGTCCCGGTCCGCGGGATACTCTGTCGCATGCGCCACGACCTGGGCCGCGATGGGCCTTTCAATCGTCGTCGCCATTTCGGCCTCCTGGCCTTCACAGATTAACCGCCTTCTGGCGGAATTCCTAGAGTATCACTGCGAACGGTTAACAAGTGTTTACGAAGGGTAAACACATGAGACAGATTTGTTTTTGGTCTCAGGCGGATTTGCTTTGGGAACCCGGCATGTCGACGGCGACGCGGTTGCGACCTGCGGACTTGGCCGAATAAAGTGCATGATCGGCCCGCGCAATGGTGTCCTCCACGTCACGATCAGACACCGTCACTTCGGCAAGCCCGATGCTGACGGTTATATTGAAGGTTCCTTGGTCCGACTGAAACGCCTCTGATGCAATTCGAAGCCGAATCCGCTCTGCCAGCACCCAGGCGCCGTTTGCATCATTCTCCCGGAGGAGCAGGACAAACTCCTCGCCGCCGAAGCGTGCGGCCTTGTCGGTGGTGCGAACTTCTTCTGTGATGATCCGGCCGATCGTGCGGATCACATCATCCCCTATCTGGTGGCCGTAAGTGTCATTGACTGCTTTGAAATGATCGGCATCGATCATCAGGACACTGAAGACGCGCCGATGCCGATCAAAAGTAGACCAGGCATCATCAGCAAAGGGTTGAAAAGCCCGCCGGTTCATAAGACCGCTTAGCGGATCCTGCTCGGCCAAGGTTTTCAGATGGCGTAAGTCCGCACCGAGCTGGCGATTGCGTTCTTCCGAAGTCTGGATCCGTTTCTTGTACTCGCTGTGAACCTCTTCCAGCTGACCGAGAGCCGTTTTCTCCTTGGCTTCCACGACGCCGAGTCGACGCAACAGGGACCTGATCGCAACAGAGAGCTGCAACACCTCACGCGATCCGCTTTGGCGCGGCACTGCGCCCTCGTCTGCAGACCGGCCAATCTGGTCCATGGCTGCAACGAGTTGCAGCAGGGGATTAGACAGGTTTCGTGAGACGAACCACGATATCAGCGCCGCGAACACTGCGATCACCGAACCAATCAGCACAATCATCAGGACCATACGATCCGCCTGGGCCGTGACGACGGCCATTGGCTGACGGACACCGACTTTCCATCCAAGGCCCTCATATTCGGAAAACCCCTGCGTCGGAACCATCACCGTCAGCATGTCGGCCGCATCAGCGTCAAAGGTAAAAACCTCCGCGTCTACGTTATGTTCATCAATGGCCAAGAGTTCTTGTCCGACCAGCACCTCGTCATCCTCCGACAGGACAAAGATCTCGAGTTGCTTCTTTGCCAGAGTGTGGCTCATGAACTTTCGTTGCGCTTCATAGGCCCAGGACCAACTCATATGCGCACCAAGAACACCTGCAATTGTTCCGTACTCGTCCCGAACCGGCATGGCGACATCAACAAATCGGAACGGTTCTTCGTCCTCAGAAGTGCGGAGCAATTTGTCGAGCAGTTTGGCTTTATGAACATCCTCAGCCGTTGGGCCTGTGAGCCCATTGATAAACCAAGGGCGTTCAGCGACCGACTGCCCTTCAAGCATGGTTTGCGTTGCGGCAATCACGGTGCCATCCGGGGCAGCAAATCCGACCCAGGCGTAGACAGGCAGGCTTTGCTGCAATTGATCCAGAACGTCGCGAATTGCATCAGGGTTGCGTTTCCAAACGGGCCGCAACACTTCAAGCTCGGCGATGTTCCGAACCTCCCGGAACCTGTTGAACATGTCCTGATCGAGAGTCTGGGCCATGGATTGCCCAATCAGAACCAAATCCTGACGGGTCTCTTCTATGGCTGCCTGGCGCGCGATGGTGGAGGCAACAATCGCGGCCACCATAATGGACAGGAAGCATAGACCGGCGGTGGCCAGCGAGATCTGCTGCCGCAAACTCATCCGGTCACGAATTGAACTTAGCTTTAAGAACCAGTTCCCGAAAAAACTATCCGCCATCGCACTCTTCCATCAGAAAAAGGACGCGACGATTGTTCACGGATAGAGTTAAATCTTATTGAAACCAGGAAATAACTCGGCCGAGAGACTGTAGTTTAGAAATTTGACTGGTTAACAGGCAAATAAATTACAGCAGATACTGGAAAACAGGACACACACAACTGGAAGGACACGGGCTCGGTCTTAGGACGCACTGACCTGTGGCGCCAAAACCAAAACAATTGCCCCGGCAAGCAAGGCGCCGGGGCAAGATTTAGAGATCAAGCAGCCTTTTCAGCGGCACCACCAACGATCTTAACGACATCGGCCATAATATCGGTCAGCTGAAAGTCCTTGGGCGTATAAACCGCAGCAATTCCCATCGCTTTCAGTTGCGCCGCATCTTCATCCGGGATGATGCCACCGACAACAACAGGAATGTCATCCGCACCCGAGCTTCTCAGGAGATCCATTACATCGCGCACCAGAGCCAGGTGAGATCCTGAAAGAATGGAGAGGCCAATGACGTGAACGTCTTCTTCCACCGCCGCATTGACGATTTGGGCAGGGGTCAGGCGAATGCCCTCGTAAACGACCTCCATGCCGCAATCGCGTGCCCGCACGGCAATCTGTTCCGCGCCGTTGGAATGCCCGTCCAGCCCGGGTTTGCCGACGAGGAACTTGAGACGCCGGCCGAGTTTTTCTGACGCAGCTTCCACATCCGCGCGCACGGCGGCCAGATCACCAGCGTCGTCGCTGACGGATTGACCAACCCCCGTTGGAGCCCGGTACTCACCGAAGACTTCACGTAAGGTGCGGCCCCATTCCCCGGTCGTCACACCGGCTTTTGCCGCAGCAATGGACGGTTCCATGATGTTCCGCCCTTCCTGGGCTGCCGCACGCAGTTCGGAAATGGCCGCATCAACAGCCGCCTGATCCCGCGCCTCACGCCAAGCCTTGACCTTCTCGATGGCCTCGCCCTCGACATGCTCGGGCACTGTCAGAATGCCGCCGTCTTCGCCGGCTGCCAGCGGGGATGGCTCGGTCTCGGTCCACTTGTTAACGCCGACCACGACCTGATCACCGCTTTCGATCCCGGCAAGGCGCGCCGAGTTGGCTTCCACCAGCTTGCGCTTCATGTAGCTGGACTCAACGGCCGCAACCGCCCCGCCCATCGCATCAATGCGCGCAAGTTCCTCGCGGGCTTCGGCTTTCAGCTCCTCCACCTTGCGGGTAATTTCCGCAGACCCGTCGAAGATATCTGCATACTCCAGAAGATCGGTCTCGTAGGCGAGGATCTGCTGCATTCTGAGCGACCATTGCTGGTCGAACGGACGCGGCAGGCCCAGCGCCTCGTTCCAAGCCGGAAGCTGGACAGCGCGAGCCCTGGCGTTCTTGGACAGAACCACGGCCAGCATCTCAACAAGAATGCGATAGACATTGTTTTCCGGCTGCGGCTCCGTCAGGCCAAGGGAGTTTACCTGAACGCCATAGCGGAAGCGGCGGTAGCGCTCGTCTTCCACGCCGTAGCGCTCGCGGCAAATCTCGTCCCAAAGCTCTGTGAAAGCGCGCATCTTGCACATTTCAGTGACGAAACGCATGCCTGCATTAACGAAGAAGGAGATCCGGCCAACCGCCTTCGGGAAATCTTCCTCCGGAATCGCTCCGCTTGCCTTCATGCTGTCGAGAATCGCAACAGCCGTCGCCAGCGCGAAGGACAATTCCTGGACCGGCGTCGCGCCTGCTTCCTGCAAATGGTAGGAGCAGACATTCATCGGGTTCCACTTCGGCATGTTGGAATAGGTCCACGAAATGACATCCGTCGTCAGACTGAGCGAAGGTGCCGGCGGGAACACATAAGTGCCGCGGGAAAGGTATTCCTTGATGATGTCGTTCTGTGTTGTGCCGGAGAGCAGCTTACGGTCTGCGCCCTGTTCATCAGCTGCTGCTATATAAAGAGACAAAAGCCACGGCGCGGTCGCGTTGATCGTCATCGACGTATTCATGCGCTCCAGCGGGATCTCATGGAAGAGTGTCCGCATATCGCCGAGATGGGCCACCGGCACACCAACCTTTCCCACTTCACCGCGCGCCAAAAGATCATCCGGATCATAACCGGTTTGTGTGGGCAAATCGAAAGCCACGGACAGTCCGGTCTGCCCCTTGGCCAAATTCCCTCGGTACAACTTGTTGGATTCGGCGGCTGTGGAATGCCCCGCATAGGTGCGGAAGATCCAAGGACGGTCCCGCTCTACCTTGCCATCGCCTGCTGCGCTCATGCCGCTTCTCCTCCTAAGGCCTTATTTTGCCAGTCTTCTTTTCCCTGTAGCACCTGATTTACCGGTCTATCTCCCAAGACCAACAGTGTGCCGGAGTTTGCGCGCGCGCGAAACCCTTCTCTTGCAATGCAAAATACGACTGGCCAAAAAACGCAAGTTAAGCAATAGTCGTATAGATACGCATCTATTTTTGAACAATAGTTGCGCAAATTGGGGTTTTGCCCCGATAGAGCCTTTTGCACATGCGAAAGAAAATCGCGCCAAAGACAGCCCTGGGAGGGGAGAGTGACAGCAACAGCGCAAGCCAATGACAACCAAACGCGGGGAGACGCTCCGTTGAAAGATCTCTACGAAATCGGTGAAATCCCGCCGCTCGGTCACGTTCCTAAAAACATGTATGCGTGGGCGATCCGCCGGGAACGTCACGGCGCTCCGGAAGACGCGATGAAGCTTGAGGTCGTGCCGACCTGGGAACTGGATAGCCATGAGGTTTTGGTTCTCGTGATGGCCGCCGGTGTCAACTACAACGGCATTTGGGCCGGCCTTGGCGAGCCGATTAGCCCGTTCGACGGCCACGGCGCGCCGTTCCACATCGCCGGGTCAGATGCATCCGGGATCGTTTGGGCCGTTGGTGACAAGGTCAAGCGCTGGAAAGTCGGCGATGAGGTCGTCATCCACTGTAATCAGGACGACGGCGACGACGAAGATTGCAACGGCGGCGACCCGATGTACTCCAATTCCCAGCGCATTTGGGGCTACGAGACCCCGGATGGGTCCTTCTCCCAGTTCACACGGGTTCAGGCGCAGCAGCTGATGCCGCGTCCGAAGCACCAGACTTGGGAAGAGAGCGCCTGTTACACGCTGACCCTCGCAACCGCCTACCGGATGCTCTTCGGTCACCACCCGCATGAGCTGAAGCCGGGCCAGAACGTTCTGGTTTGGGGCGCATCCGGCGGTCTTGGATCCTATGCGATCCAGCTGATCACGGCAGCGGGCGCCAACGCCATTGGTGTCATTTCAGACGAAGACAAGCGTGACTTCGTCATGGATTTGGGTGCAAAGGGCGTCCTGAACCGCAAGGACTTCAATTGCTGGGGCCAGCTGCCGAAGGTCGGCTCACCGGAATATGCCGACTGGTTCAAGGAAGTGCGGAAGTTCGGCAAGGCGATCTGGGACATCACTGGTAAAGGCAACAACGTCGATATCGTCTTTGAGCACCCGGGCGAAGCAACATTCCCTGTCTCAACGTTCGTCTGTAAAAAGGGCGGCATGGTCGTGATCTGTGCCGGCACGTCGGGCTTCAACTGCACCTTTGACGTCCGCTACATGTGGATGCACCAAAAGCGCCTGCAAGGCTCGCACTTTGCGCATCTGAAGCAGGCATCGGCCGCCAACAAGCTCATGATTGAACGCCGGATCGATCCGTACATGTCTGAAGTGTTCCCGTGGGATCAGATCCCGCAAGCGCACACCAAGATGTGGAAGAACGAACACGCACCAGGCAACATGTCCGTTCTTGTTTGTGCGCCGACGACGGGTCTGCGGACCTTGGAAGACGTGATTGAAGCGGGAAAACGCTAGATCAACCATTCTCCCCGAAGGCTTAGAGCCTAATGCAGCCTGCCAGCCCGATGTTCGGGCTGGCTTTTTTGTTGGCTGGCACCGTCAGACTTTCGCCATCTGTGGGCAGCCCTCTCTGCATTGATCACATGGCTTGTCGAACCAGTCCCAATTCTGCTGCTATTCGCCGACACTGTTCCTGCATCGAATCACGATGCATTCCAGATACAGGCGCTTATTGAACATGCGTGCGACAGCCAGGCGATCCCTCTCCAGACTCATGTTGATCCCTATCGGGCTTGCGGCCTTGGGGCTGTCCGCCTGCATGGGCGATCGCCTGCAGACGCCGCCGTTTTATCAGGATCTGGCAAAAACAGACGGACAGGTTGATCCGGCAACGGCCGCCCAGATGATCTCGCAATACCGCATCAACAACGGTTTACCGGCCGTCACGCCCGACCCGCGACTGACCTCCATTGCGCAGACCCAAGCCAACGCCATGGCGTCCGCCGGAACGGTTCAGGCATCGCTTGCGTCCAATCTGCAATTGGAAACCCGCATGGCCGCGATCGGGGAGCCCAAAACCGCGGCATCTGAAAATGTGAGTGCCGGTTATCGCACCTTTGCGGAAGCCTTTTCCGGATGGCGGGAATCTCCGAAACACAACGAGGTGCTTCTCGCAAATTCCGCCACCCGCCTCGGCATCGCGACAACCTATTCCGCCAATGCCAAGCACAAGGTCTTCTGGTCACTTGTCCTGGCTGCTCCGGCGCCGACTCAATAAACCTGATCAGGAACGCCTGGGACCACGCGGCGGTTGCATCGGCTGGTGTGGACGGGGCGGTCTGACCTGGGCCCGCGGCGGGCGATCCGGCAGAATGGGTGCAACAGCACGCGGCGGTCTCGGCTGATAATAAGGACCACGCGGGCCGCGGGGTGGCGGCGCATAAGCGCGCGGGCGCACCGGCCGATTGTAGATGGTCACGTTCCGGTTAATAATCGGCACGCCGATGTAGACGCCCGCACTCGGGATAGGCTGGCGGTAGTAACTGCCACGCGTTCCGTAGACCAGATAGCTTCCCGAAACCCATCCGGACATGTTCCCGTAGCTCGCATCACACCAGCCATATCCAGCAGTACATCCCGAAATTTGGACTGCCGCGCCTTGCGGCAGGGTTGTTATGACAGGATAACTGGTTCCGGGCCCAGCCCGCATATTCAGCCCACTTGTGGTGTAGGCGACTGATGCATTTGCTTGGGACATGGCTGGCTGCGTTAGAAACCCTGCGGCCATCATCACCAATGCTGCTTGCTTCAACATGATCTTCTCTCCAAAAAACTGCCCATGACACCGCAATGATGTGGAGATTTAAGATGGCCCAATTGCAACAGAGCCATTCATCTACGGTTCATGTCGCAAATCCAGCGCAGTTTTCTGAAGGGCCCACAAGTACTTAATGAAATTATTAAATATAATACAGACAGAAATGAAACGATATCTTCCAATATACGTTTCAAACTACTCAAAAGAACGGCTTGGTGCGGGAGGATGGCAGCCATTGCCAAACGAAAGCGCCCGCCAAAATACGGGCGCTCCTTGCTTTGCCGGATCGATCGTCGGGTCAGTAACGGCGGTAGCCGGGCAGGGGCTGAACCCTCACCGGACCACGCCCATAGACCGGGTAGTTCCGTTGATAGCGCGGCACACCCACATAGATCCCGGACCGCGGAATCGGCTGGCCATAATACCGGCCCTGAACGCCATAGCTGAGATATTTCCCCGAGACCCAACCTTTAACCGAAGTGAAGGCCGCATCACACCACTGAAAGTCGGCGGTACAGCCGAACACGGTGACACCAGCGCCTTGCGGCAAGGTGGTTAGCACCGGATAGTTGGTTCCAGGCCCAGCGCGCATGTTCAAATTAGCCGTGGTGTAGGCGATTGCCGGGCCGCCGGACTGGGCGAGAGCCGGTGTCATTGTCAGGACCGCAGCGGCCAGAGCCATCGCAAAGCGGTTCAACATTCTCAAAACTCCTGTTTATCTGCCCAGACATCAACCATGTGAGCCGATAACGTGGCGAAAGTATAGCACCCTCAAGCGTTTCCGCCTTCAGACGGTATCATGTTCGCCCTTGATTTCGGTCAGAAGACCAGACTTCATAGAGCCTTATCTTCAAGGGGGCTCAAAACGTGATCGATTTTTATCTAAAGGCCTGCGCACGCCGGGCATTTCAGGGCGCATGTATAGCGGCGGTTTTGACGGCGGCCACGCTGCCGTCCAGTGCCTTCGATTCGCATGCGGGCTATTATTATCCAGCTCCTCAGACCAGTGAGCCCTACATTTCAAACGTCGAAACAGCCCTTGATGCAAACAAGCGCTCAAGAGCAGCCTTTGTGATCGGCCTTGCCGCTCAGCAGTCGAAACAAGCTTATGCCCCGGGCTACCACCTGTTTGCCAAGGGCGCGGAGTTGGAAAAACTGATCATCGTCGCCAAAGGCGACGGTCAGTACGACACGCTCTACCGGATGCGCGCCCTTTTGGCGTCGCTGACCTCCATGGCCAGGGGCACAGAGCTCTTCGCCCGGACCGATCAGCCGCAGGAATTGAACTTCCTCGATTTCTGCAAACTGATTGGCTTCAAGCAAGTCACCGTCAGCAACGGCAAGGATGTCACCCACCAGATCAAGGTGAACTGATCCAGCCAACACGGATGAGACTAGCGCTTCAGCTCGCCGTTCAGCCAATCCCGGAATTGCGACTTCGTGCCGAAAAAGGCATTGCGGTCGACATCACCCTTGATGCCCGGGATCCTGCCTTCTGCGGTGTATTGCCAGAACACCCAGTCGTCCCGCTGTTCGTAGATGTTGTTCGGATAAGTCGCCACTGAGCGCAGCCAGAAGTGTTCGTCCGGGAACGCCCCCACAAGGCGATCCCGGTGAAAGTCCACGGATGAATAGATTACCGGCCGCTTGCCATAGTGGCGCTCCATCTCGTCCAGAAAGAGCTTCATGTCCGGAAGGATCCGCTCCCGAGGCGGACGCGTCGTACAGGTCTTGGAGTGCGCGTTCCACTCCATATCCAGAACCAGCGGCAAAGCCTGCGGATCGACCGGAACAACTTCCTTGACCCACGAGATCTGTTCCTCGACCGGACGGCAGAAGTAATAGAAGTGATAAGCCCCGCGCCGCACACCGGCTTTCCGGGCCCCAATCCAGTTGTCGACAAACCGGGGATCGGCGTGGTCCCCACCTTCGGTAGCCTTGATCCAGGCAAAGGCAACGCCGGACTGGCGAACCCGGTCCCAATCAATATCCCCCTGCCATCTTGAGATATCGATCCCGTGAACCGCAAAGTCCTCCGGTGTCGGATCTGGAAAATCATAGGCAGAACACGCGCTCAAAAACGCGAAACCGACCAAAGAACAAACCGTTTTGATCATTGCGAGCACAGCAACCTCGGCAGGGTTAAGAAAAGGTTTTTTCAACCGCTAAAATGCTATGGACTTCCTAACGGAACGTGGACGAAACTCGAATTTCCAAGCAAAATTACGTAGGCATCTTCACGATCATCTGACTACGGCTGAAATGCGGCGGATCAAAGTCGGCAACAGAGCCATCAAACTGCATCCCCATGCAAGGTTCCCTCGGCTCTTTCAGACATAGGGGCCCATATCCTTTGTCAGGAGAGATGATGGTATCGGGTTGACCAGGTGGAGACTATTGTTGACGATCCCGCCGCTGCGCGATACGCGGCTTCATCCAAACTCTCATTCACGGCTGATCAGCCCAAGGATCCTCATGACAAACCGGCTTAAACTCGTCACCTGGAACATCAATTCCGTGCGTCTGCGCATGCCGATTGTCGAACAATTGATCGAGGAAGTCGCACCGGACGTCATTTGCCTACAGGAAACCAAATGCCCGGACGCAAATTTTCCGGAAAAAGCCTTCCGGGCGGCCGGCTATGAGCACATGGCCATCAATGGCCAGAAGGGCTATCACGGGGTCGCAACGATTTCCAAGCTGCCGCTCAGCAATGTCGAGAAGCGGGATTTCTGCAATGTTGGCGATAGTCGGCATGTGGCAGTCGATGTGCCGTTCAACGGGTCAGCCTTGAGGGTTCACAATTTCTATGTGCCGGCGGGCGGCGATGAGCCCGACCGGACAAAAAACGACAAGTTCGGCCACAAGCTCGACTTTTTTGGCGAAATGCAAGACTGGCTGCAAGGCGCAGAAACAGCCAAACCCGCCGTTCTGGTCGGTGACTTGAACGTCGCCCCTTATGAACACGATGTCTGGTCTCACAAGAAACTGTTGAAGGTCGTCTCACACACACCAATCGAGACGGAGCTTTTCGAAAACGTGCGGGAAACCGGCGGCTGGCTGGACGCCATGCGCCAGTTCACACCGATGGAGGAAAAGCTCTACACATGGTGGAGCTACCGGGCAAAAGACTGGTCGGCAGCCGACAAGGGCCGCCGTCTGGACCATGTCTGGGTGTCCGAACCGGCATCAAGCCACATCAAGAGCACGGAAGTGCTGCGTGATGCCCGCGGCTGGGAAAAACCATCCGACCACGCGCCTGTTGTTGCCGTGTTTGAGACTTAATCCCGATAAGAAATCTCCGTCCGGTTTTCCGGACGGGCGGCCCATTCAAAATAGGCCTTGTGCAGCGCTGTGGTAATCAGACCCGGCGCGTCATTTGAAAAGATCCGGTCATCCACCCGCGTGACCGGAGCGACGCCGCCACCGGATGTCGTGATGAAAACTTCGTCGCTCTCGAAGAGCTCGCTGAGCGGCAAAGCCCGGATCTCGATCTCAAGCCCCTGTTCTGCCGCGATATCCAGCACCGTCTGACGGCTGATGCCTTCCAAAACACCGCTTTCGGCCGTCACCAGCGTTCGACCTTTCACGGCAAACACATTGAAGCCCGGTCCTTCGGTCACATTGCCATTATCATCCAGCAAGATGACAGTCTCCGCGCCGTGGTCCTTGGCTTCAAACAGCCCCCTGGTGAAATCCCCCCAGTGGTAGTTTTTGACCTTCGGATTGACGCTGCCGGGCGAAATCCGGTGCACGGTCTTGGCAACATGAACATGGGCGCCTCTTTCCGCGATCTCCGGCCGGATGACGTGAATATATGGCACGCACCAGGCAAAGAAGTGGTTCTTGCAGTCCCTCGGGTCTCGCGAACCCGGCACCTGGTTCACGCCCCGGGAGGTGACAATGGCCACATAGGCCTTTTGCAATCCCGTCGCCGCCACGAGTGATTGAAGGGCGTCTTCTATCGCATCATCGCTCAACCCGGGGTCCAACCGCAGTTCGTCCATCGAGCGGCGGAAACGGGCCAGATAATGGGGCAAGCGAAAGAATGCACCGTCCAGTACCGGGACCACATCATAAGTGATGTCTGAATGGATCAGCCCCCAATCTGTGACAGGCAATGCGGCCTCGGAAATCGGCATGAGCCTGCCACACATCCACGCGGCACCGTTGGAGAGATCTGCGACGGTAACGCGAACATCGACGATGGAGGACATGGATGGCAGCTTTCTGAGTAATGGACGGTAATTCCGCCAGACTACGGCACGAGAATAACCTTGCCAAACACCTTCCGTGCCGCAATTTCATCCAGCGCCGTTCCTATCTTCTCAAATGGATAAACAGCGTGAATGTGCGGCTTGAGCTTGCCCTCACTCACCCAGGCCAGCAGCTGGCGCATATTGGCTTTGTGGCCGTCCGGATCTTTCTTGATCGCCGCGCCCCAGAATACACCCCGGATGTCGCAGCCTTTCAAAAGGGTGAGGTTAAGCGGGATTTTCGGAATATCCCCCGAGGCAAAACCGATCACCAGGAAGCGCCCTTCCCAAGCGGTCGCCCGAAGCGCTTGTTCGGCGAGATCTCCACCAACCGGATCATAGACGACATCGACACCGGCGCCGCCAGTGAGCTCCTTCAAGGTGTCCTTGAGCGAGGCATTGGAGTAATCGACCAACTCATCAGCCCCAAGAGATTTTGCAAAGGCGAGTTTTTCTTCCGACGAGGCACAGGCGATCACCTTGGCGCCCATGATCGATGCGATCTCGACGGCGGCCTGACCAACACCACCGGATGCCCCGAGAACCGCGACAGTTTCCCCTGCCTTGAGGTCGGCCCGGTCGCGGAACGCATGGAGGGTCGTGCCATAAGTGACTGTGAGACCGGCAGCGGTCTCGAACGAAATGTCGTCAGGCATTTTGACCAGAGAATCCGGCATGATGACCACTTTTTCCCGCGCCGCTCCAAAAACCATGTAGCCCATTACCCGGTCACCGACGGCAAATTCCGTGACACCATCGCCGACCTGTTCGACAATCCCGGCGAATTCCGCGCTCGGAGAAAACGGCGGCTCGGCCTTGAACTGGTATTTGCCCTGAATGATCAGGGTGTCGAAGAAGTTGAGCGCACAGGCCTTTACGGCAACGACGACTTCGCCAGTTGCGGCCACCGGATCTGCGAGTTCCTCGATGACGAGATTTGATGGCGGGCCGTAGGACGGGCAAATACAAGCTTTCACGGGTCACTCTCTCAATCAGGAACTCTGATACGTTGTCTATGCTTAGCAAGCCATGAAAGACAGGGGAACTGGCTCAAAAGTCGTAACGGCTGGCAAGGTCGGCAATTGATCCTGCCGGCAAAGGTTCAAACTGCGACGGCTTTCGGGTATGAGACCGGAAATCCATCATAATGAACGAAGAACGGAAGAAAAATGCGCGGATATTTCGCGGTCGGAGCCGAAGGCCTGTCAAAACGGATGAACCTTGGAACGCTGATGCGGTCCGCTCATGCCTTTGGTGCGAGCTTCTTCTTCACCGTGGACGCCGAACAGAAGATCCGCAGGGCCCCTAAATCGGACACTTCCAAAAGCCCGGGACATTTGCCGACTTTTGACTGGGACAGCGTGGACACCATGGACCTTCCCCGCGGCTGCCAGCTGGTCGGGATCGAACTGACGGACGAGTCCATCGACCTGCCAAGCTTCGGTCATCCCCTGCAGGCCGCCTATGTGCTGGGCCCAGAACGAGGGTCACTTTCACCGCAAATGCTTGAACGCTGCGATCATGTGGTGAAAATTCCGACGAAGTTCTGCATCAATGTCGCCATGGCTGGCGCTATCGTCATGTATGACCGGCACCGTGCCCTGGGCCGGTATGCGGACAGGGCCGTGTCGTCTGGTGCCCCGACTGTTGAACGCCCAAAGCATGTCAGCGGCGGCCCAATCAGTCGGACCGGGCGGGTTGTTCCGGGGAATTGATCAGTTCACGTCGACAGCTTCGTCAGCCTCTATCAGCTGACGGAGCCGGCCAAAGGCGAGACGAATACGAGATTTTACCGTTCCAAGCGGTAAGCCTGTCTGGTCGGAAATCTCGCTGTGCGACAGCCCGATGAAAAACGCAAGGCGCACGACTTCTTTTTGCTCATCGGGAAGCGAGGCCATCGCGGCTCTCACGCGCTCTTCGCGGAGCCGGGCATCCATTTCATCAGCAACATCGGGAAGCGGCGTTGGCTGCAATGCGGGTTCTTCCGGATCCAGCTCTGCGGTTTTTTGCCGCCGCAACCGGTCAATCCGGCGGTTCCTGGCGATACGAAACAACCAGGTGCTTGCAGACGACTTGCGTGGATCAAACAGGTCAGCCTTGCGCCATAGTGTCACCATGACGTCTTGTGCGACTTCTTCGGCAACGGCGTCATCGGCGCCCTGTTTCATCAGGTAGCCTTTCAGACGCGGTGCGAAATGATCGAACAGCTCGACAAACGCCGCTTTATCCCGGCTTGTCGCGACCTTAACAATCAGATCGGAAAAATATTGCGTTTGTGCCAAAGGCCAATCAACTCCACTTCAGTCCCCTCTGTTTAGCAGGTTCGGCGCAATTCGGAAGAGGGAACAGCAACATCGCCACACTGTCGCCCTGTTTTCTCGCGAGAGGCAATGATGAACATTCGCGAGGGCGCGCCTTTGCATTCTAAAGAAAGGAATTGTCGGCTTTGGGGCTTCAACCCTTTCGTAACCCGCTTTAAGTTATCATTAAAGCAACGTTTATATGTGTGTCGGCAATTGAATTAAATTTGACCGGAACCCCAAACCAAACGGTGTGGAGATCATGAAAGCAAAAACGCTGGTACTGGCCCTGGCAGGTTTCGCCGCCTCAACTGCGGTAGCGTTCGCACAGACCCCGACGCTGTTGAAACAGCACAGGGATTGGGCGGCCTACGCGTTGACGAGTGGCAGCGGCAAAGTTTGTTACGCTTTGACCAAACCAACGACGATGCTTCCCGGCGACAGAAACCACGGCGATGTCTTCTTCTTCGTGACGTCCCGTCCGGCCGAAGGTGTCAGTTCTGAGCCGAGCCTGCTGGTCGGTTATCCGTTTAAGGACAAGTCGTCTGTCAGTGTGGATGTGGACGGACAAGGCTTTACCTTGTTCACCAACAATGACGGCGCCTGGGTCGAAAACGCCGCCACGGAGGCTCAGTTGGTTGCCGCGATGAAGGCTGGCCGTGAGATGTCCGTAAATGGTGAATCCAGCCGGGGGACACGGACAACCTACAAGTTTTCGCTCTCCGGCGTGACTGCCGCCATCGACACAGCAAGTCAGGCCTGCCGCTAACGGCAGGCATCGTCTCCCGGACGGCTTCACGCATAGCTCCGTTGCGCTCGGAAAACTTGATTTTCCGGGCGCTTTGTGGTTTTGAGACCGTCAGCATTTCCCTGACAATAACAGGTGAACCGGCATCAGCGCCGCCGCGGCAGGCGGCACGCTTTCGTGGCCGGACAAAAAACGGATCACAAAATGGCGGTTACGCTCGACATCGCGCGGGAAAATCCCAACGCGCAAACAGTTACAGGCATTGCAGCAACTCCGGGCGCAGATGAAGACAAGCCGACGCTCATCGGCCTGTCGCGCGAGGAACTTGGCGAAGCTCTGGGAACGATCGGCGTGCCGCAAAAGCAATGGCGTATGCGGTCGTCGCAGCTGTGGCATTGGCTTTATGTGCGCGGCGTTTCCGACTTCGCGGAAATGACGAACATCGCCAAGGATTTGCGCGCCAAGCTGGATGAGGCGTTCACCATCGCCCGTCCGAAAATCGTGTCGGAACAGATCTCCGTTGATGGCACCCGCAAGTGGCTGTTCCAGTTTCCGCCGCGCGGCGCCGGAAACCCTGTCGAAGTCGAAACCGTTTACATCCCGGAAGAAGGCCGTGGCACGCTTTGTGTGTCGTCCCAGGTCGGCTGCACCCTCACCTGCACCTTCTGCCATACCGGCACCCAAAAGTTGGTCCGCAATCTGACATCTGAAGAGATCCTGTCCCAGATACTAATCGCTCGCGACCGGCTTGGAGATTTTCCGGATGCACATACGCCGCAAGGCGCGATCGTGCCGTCCGAAGGCCGTCTGGTCACCAACATCGTCATGATGGGCATGGGCGAGCCGCTCTATAATTTCGAGAACGTCAAAAAGGCCCTGCTCATCGCCTCAGATGGGGACGGACTGTCGCTCTCCAAACGACGGATCACCCTGTCGACATCCGGCGTTGTCCCGGAGATTTTCCGCACAGGTGACGAGATCGGCTGCATGCTGGCAATTTCCCTCCATGCTGTTCGGGACGAGGATCGCGACATCCTGGTGCCGATCAACAAGAAGTGGAACATCAAGGAACTTCTGGACGCCTGCCGCAACTATCCAGGCCTGTCGAACGCCAAACGCATCACCTTTGAATACGTTATGCTGAAAGACATCAACGACAGCAACGAAGACGCGCTGGAGCTGGTTCGGTTGCTCAAAGGCATTCCGGCGAAAATCAATCTGATCCCGTTCAACCCATGGCCGGGCTCCCAATATGCCTGTTCCGACTGGGAGCGGATCGAGGAATTCGCAGACATCGTCAACAGGGCCGGTTACGCCTCTCCGATCCGCACCCCGCGCGGCCGCGATATCTTTGCCGCCTGCGGGCAGCTGAAATCAGCCTCTGAGCGCATGCGCAAGAAGGACCGGGATGCATTGGCGGCAAAAAAGGCCGCGGTATATTGAAGAAAGCCGGGACAATCTCGTCCCGGTATCCAGTGGATCAAACCGTAGGATTGTTGCTTCCACCTTGCCAGCAAACGCCCGTGCACCAACTACAATCAATGTAGGGTTGCTGGGTGACAGAATATGGCCGCAAGGCGAGTTACACGCAGACATATTGTATTCGGGATTTGTTCAAGCCTCGGCTTTGGTCCGCTGACGACGTCTATGGCTGCCCAACGATATATATTTGTAACCGCGGAAGTGCCGCCCTACTCCCTGCCATCTGATGAAGGCCGAACCGGATTTGTCATTGACGTGGTGCGCGAACTTCTGTCGCGTCTGGACGCTCCTTTGGAAATCGTTTCGCTGCCTTGGCGCAGAGCCATGGAGACCCTGAAACAGGGCGAAAACGTCCTGATGGCGCCATTGGCGCGCACGCCGGACCGCGAGACGCGATACAAATGGGTCGTCCCGATCCTCACCGAAGAAGTCCGCCTTTACACCATTGACGGCGGTCCCATCCTGACACTCGAGGCTGCGCGCAAACTCCCAAGCATCACAGTACAGGGCGGATCTGCGATGGAAGAACTCGGGATCCGGCTGGGGCTTCAAAATCTGGACGTCGCGCCAGACAATTTTTCCATGGTGAAAATGTTGGCGTATGGCAACTCGAACGCAATGATCAGTTTCAGAATGCTGGCGCTCTGGTCGATGGAACGAGAGGGGCTCGATCCGGAGCGATTGGTTCCGGGCGAAGTTCTGGACCGGTTCGACGTTTCCATTGCTGCAACTCTCGAAACGCCTGAAGAAATACTTCGGCCGATCCGGGAGGCGTTTGACGTGATGCGGTCCGATGGCTCTCTTCAAATGATACTTGAGCGGTACGGTTTGGGATCATGACAGGAAGAGTTGCGTCGGACGCATAAGTGCTTTGCCAAACCGATCAGTTCCTAACTCATCTGTGAGTTGAACGTGACGCTTTGAATCCCCATTTCACGGGTTGCCGGGGTTGGTCCCGGCTTTTCTGCCGAACAGAAACCCCCGGAGATCGTCATGACGAGTATTGATTACAGCGGCTCCCGCCGCCGCGAGCCAAGTGCGCCGCACCTCCTCCCTCCTCTTACCCCAGCCACAACCATCACTCTGCTTCTCGCCGGCTTGGTTGCCACCGGTGTCTGGGAAGTTTGGGCGCGGGGTGTAACACCTCTTTTAATCGGAGGACCCTTGGAGCCTGCGGGCCTTATCAAATCCAGTTTCGGGATATCCTCCAGTTTTCTGGCCGAGACGATCCACATAGCAACCGGTCTCATTATCTATCCACTCGGATACCTTTTTGTCGCGCAACCCATCGCCCGGCTTCTGCCGGTCGAGTTTCCCTGGTCACTGACAGGCGCAGGCTTTGGCATCGGCCTTTGGATCTTTGCCATGTATGTGATGGCGCACCTGGTCGCCGGCTTTCCAGCGTTTCTGGGTTTTGGGGATCTGGCATTTGCCTCGTTCTTTGGGCACTTGCTGTACGGCCTTGCCGTTGCCGGGATCGTTGCTCTGCGCAGGGCGTAACAGCGCTCTGATCCCATAACCGCAAAAAGGCCGCCTCAAGGGCGGCCTTTCGCATTCGTGATCTGATTCGTCCTAGACCAGACCGGCTTTCGTGAACGGCAGACTTGTGATCCACTCGTCCTTTGCGGCCGCGATTGCATTGGCCACAGCCGGGCCAATTGGCGGTGTTCCCGGTTCGCCGATGCCGGTCGGAGATTCGGTCGAGGCAACGATATGCACCTCGATTTCTGGCATGTCGGAAATGCGCAGCGACTCGTAGGTGTCGAAGTTTGTCTCTTCGACATACCCGTCGGAGAGCGTCACCTGGTTGCGCAGGATTGCACCGAGACCATATCCAATTCCGCCTTCAACCTGTGCACGGATGTTGTCCGGGTTAACAGGCACTCCGCAGTCGACAGCTGCCGTGACCTTTTCCACCTTGACCGTTCCATCCTCGCGGAAGGAAATCTCGACGACTTCCGCCACATAAGACCCGAAGGACTTGTGAACGGCAACGCCGCGGTGACGGCCCTCCGGCAACGGCGTGTCCCAACCGGCCTTTTCGGCAGCCAGCTTCAACACATTCGTCTTGCGCTGATCGTCCTTGAGAAGCTCAAGGCGCAGAGCCACCGGGTCTTTGCCGGTTTCCTTTGCGATCCGGTCGATCATCGTTTCCATGACATAGGCTGTGTGGGTGTGCCCCACGGACCGCCACCATAGAACCGGCACCGGCGTTTCCTGGAATGCCTGATCCATGTTCATCATCGGGAACGAATAGGTCGTGTCGGATGCCCCTTCGGTCATGTTGTGATCCACACCATTCGGCATCAGCATCGGCTCAAAGGCAGTGCCCTTGATGATGGACTTCGCCGCGATGTTGTATTTCACCGCCGTGACGTTGCCGTCGCCGTCGAGACCAACCTTGATCTTGTGGGCTGACATTGGGCGGTAGTAACCGCCAGCCATGTCGTCTTCACGTGTCCAGACGATCTTCACCGGCCGCGGCTCCATGCCGGCTTCCCGCATCGCCTTCAACAGGAAGGAAATCTCCGAGACTGGGTGTGCATCCCCCTGCGCCCGGCGTCCAAAGGACCCGCCGGCCCACAGCGTGTTGATGCTGACATTCTCGAAAGGAATGCCGAGGATGGTGGAGGCAACGTTGTGGTCGATGGTCGGGATTTGCGAGCCAAACCAGAACTGTGCTGTTTCACCGTCGAACTCGCCGACTATATCCAGCGGCTCCATGGCTCCATGGGCAAGGAATGGGAAATCGTAGTCGATTTCCATGACCTTCGCCGACGCGTCCAAGGCGGCATCGACATCGCCATCTTCGCGAACCTTGAGGCCCGGCTTGGTGGTCATGTCCTTGAGTTCGGTCATCATCGCGTCGGTGGAGCGGGTCTCAGCCGCACTGTCGTCCCACTCGATCTCCAGAAGTTCGCGTGCCTTGATGGCCGGCCAGGTGCTTTCTGCAACCACGGCAACGCCATTCGGGATCTGGAAAATGTCGACGACACCTGCGACCTTCTTGGCTTCAGTCGCATCGAAGGACTTGACCGTGCCGCCAAACCGCGGCGAACGCGCAACTGTTGCGGTCAGCATTCCCTCACGATTGAAGTCGATGGTGTAGGTGTTCGGCGCACCGACCGTTTTGTTCTTGACGTCCTTCCGCGGGAAAGACTTGCCGATATAGACCCACTGGTCCGGTGTTTTCAGTACCGGTTCCGCCGGAACATCTTCGTTTGCTGCCAAACCTGCAAGCTCACCGAGCGTTGCAGATTTGCCGGAGGAATGAGAAACAACACCCCCGGAAACGGTGATTTCACCGGCCGGCACGCCCCATTCCTTGGCAGCCGCGGAGACAACCATCGCCTTTGCGGCTGCACCCGCCTGGCGGTACTGCATGAAGGCATTCGGCATGGCTGTAGACCCGCCCGTGCCCTGAACGCCGAACAGGCTGTTGGCATAAAGTTGTGGGTTGGACGGGGCCAGCTCCAGCACAATTTGCTCGTGAGATGCGTCGAGTTCATCAGCAACCAATGTTGCCAGACCGTTTGCCGTGCCCTGACCCTTGTCGAGGTGTTTGGACAGGACCACGACCGTGTTGTCCGGTCGGATGTGCACAAACGGCTGAACGAATTCACCCGCATCGGCAGCGGCTTTCGCCGCGTTTGGCATCTTGGCGGCAATGATCAGACCACCAACTGCACCGGCTGACATTTTCAGGAATGTGCGGCGGCTCGGCTTTGGGGCTTCAAGAGGTTTTTGGAGGAGATGCAACATGGCTTAGGCCTCCATCTTGTCGGCTGCGGCATGGATTGCCTTGCGGATCCGGGCGTAGGTCGCACAGCGGCAGACGTTCCCGTCCATGGCTGCGTCGATGTCTTCGTCGGTCGGTTTTGGGGTGTCGGTCAGAAGCGCCGTGGCTGCCATGATCTGACCGGACTGGCAGTACCCGCACTGCGGCACGTCCAGCTCGTTCCAGGCTTCCTGAACGGCTTTGGCAGCTTTCCCGTTCACGCCTTCGATTGTAGTGATTTCGGCGCCCTCAAGGTCACCGACCATGGTTTGGCAGGAGCGGATCGGCATACCGTCCCAGTGGACCGTGCAAGCACCGCATGATGCGATGCCGCACCCGAATTTGGTGCCGGTCATTCCGAGCTCGTCGCGCAGAGCCCACAGCAGAGGGCTCTCGGGATCCGCATCAAGCGTGCGCGTTTCCCCGTTAATTTTCAAAGTTACAGACATGAGGAGGCGTCTCCCTTGGCTGGCCTAGACTGGCTGAAGGATGTAAACTACACTGTGCAGTGTAATCTCTAGATCTGCATCTGTAAACGCCCTAGTTTACATAGGGCTCAAATTTTGGGATTAAAGAGCGATAAGAAGCGCTGGGTAAACAATGTCGGTATCCGACCAGAAAAAGAAACAAATCGTCGAAGCGGCCATCGCCGAGTTCCAGGAAAAAGGTTTTGCCGGTGCAAGCATGGACCGGATTTCGGAACGGGCGCAGGTTTCCAAACGGACCGTCTACAATCACTTTGAAAGCAAGGAAACGCTTTTCAAAGCGATCAACCAATGCCTGGCAGACCAGGTCAATTCAGCGCTTGAAGTCCCTTATGACCGGGACAAACCGATCCGCGATGCCTTGATCGAACTCGGCTGGGCCGAGGGCGAGCTGATGGTTTCTCCGTGCTTCATGAACCTTGCCCGCATGGTGATGAGCGAAACGATCCGGGATCCAGAACTGGCGGCGGACATGAACGCCCGCATGACCAAGCTCAGCATTTTCGCAGAGTTCATGGAGCGGGCGACATCCGATGGGCGTTTGTCGGTTCGAGATCCGGCCGTTGCGGCAGAGCAGTTTCTCGGCCTCATCAAGTCGCGCAGCTTTTTTCCGAACATCTATGCAAATCGGGTCGCCGAACGGGATGAGATGGACAAGATCATCAACGAAAGTGTCGATCTGTTCCTGGCGCAATATGCTGCACCGGAAACTGAAGCCGCAAAAAAGTCTGCTTGATCAGCCCATCGGGTCCTGATCCTAGCTTTTTCCCGAAGGTCCCACAGGGTTATCCAGAAGCTGTCCCCAGCGTGTCCGGTCCGCCATTTGAGCCCGGGTTTCATCTGACATGAGACCGCGGACATTCTCTGGCGCCCAGCCACCGCCGAGCCCCTTGTAAACTGCAACGAGGTTGGTCAGCACATTCGCTTCCGCAGCAATCAGCCGTTCTTCGGCCACAAGCAGGCTCTTTTGCGCATCGACCACGCGATTGTAGGACGCAGTGCCGTCTTCATATTGGGCTTCCACCTCGCCGACAGAACTGCGAGCCGCCCTCAAACTCCGCCGAAGGTAAAGCGCTTGCTGCTTGGACCGTAAGAACCCGGTCAGCGCGTTTTCCACTTCCGCATAAGCGGACAGCACCGTGTTTTCATAGTTCAACAAGGCTTCCTGAAACTTGGCATCCTGCACCCGGACATTGTTCTGAATCCGGCCGTAATTCAGGAAATTCCAGGAAAAACCGGGATTGAAGAGGGCCGTTGTTGCACCGCCAGTAAAGAGATTTGAAAAATCATCTGCCCGTACACCGATCGCCCCGGCAATGGTAAATGCCGGGAAGAGATCTGCCTTCGCCACACCGATTTGTGCCGATTGGGCAGCTGCGATGTACTCGGCTTGGCGAATGTCGGGCCGGCGGCGCAGCATGTCCGCCGGAACGCCGATCGCGACCTCCGCCGGCACCCGGGGAAAGTCAGACCGGCCAGAAAAACGGGCTTTCATTTTACCTGGCGGCTCGCTCAACAACACACTCATGGCGTTGTAGGCCTGCGCAAGTTCCGCCTCATAGCCCGGAATGGCTGCCAGGGTATTGTTGTAAAGAACGGTCGCTTCATGAACATCCAACTGGGATGCAACGCCATTTTCCAGCCGGAGCTGCGTGAGGTTCAGAGACTTTTTTTGAAGCGCGGCATTTTTCCGGCTCGAGGCGACGAGTTGCTGCAACTCCCGAATGGTTACGTATGTCGCCGCAATATCCCCGGTGAGCGTCACCAACGCATCGTCGTAGGACGCCAGGTTGGCGTTCAAGTTGGCCTTGGCGGATTGAACGTCCCGGCGGATCTTGCCCCAGATGTCAATTTCCCAGGCCGCATCAAATCCTGCAGAAACGCGCGAGATATGACTGTCCACCAGCCCGGCGCGCTCAAGGTCGCGGATGATCGGATCCTGCGTGCTGAACCGGATGTTCTCCGAGTTCCCTTTCAACTTCTGGACCTGAGGAAACAGCTCGCCGCGCGCGATACCGAGCTGAGCGCGCGCCTGGTAAACCCGGACACCCGCTGCCTGCAGTTCAACGTTCTGGCGGTAGGCCTCAGCAATCAGGCCATTCAGCGTTTCATCCTTGAAAACATGCCACCACGGCACGGAGGCAGCGCTGCGGGTTGTAAAGCCGGTGCGGTGATCAACGGTAAGGTTTGCGCCCTTGCTCCAGCTGTCGAGCACCGGCGCCTCGGGGCGCTCAAAATCCGGACCGACCATACACCCGGACAAGAAAGCGGCGCCTGCAAGGCTTGCGACCAAACCCAATTGTCGAAACACGCTCACCGTCACCACCTACACATCAAACGGGATGATGAAATTCACCCAGGCATACAACCGCATATTGACCCGGCGCAGCACAGACACCCATTCTCCGCCGCCGCCCGTATAGATCGCTGCAGCTCCATGAGCGCCGCCCGGAAATCGCTTCAGCGCCGGATCTTCATCCATCACGATCTCAACCGCAAACCGCCCCTGCGGATGCATGAACAGGAAGTTCGGCACATTTCCGCTCGGCTTGATCTGACCTTGCCCGGTTCCTTCCCAAATCGCCTTCACTTTTCCGGTAAACACCTGACCGGGATAAATATCGAGGGCAACCTCAACCGGCTGGCCGGGCTCCACGAATTTCAGGTGTTCCTGATAAAAGGTTCCAAGAAAATAAGGATTTGCGTCTGCAACAAAGGCGGCGATTGACGCAATCCGGAAGCCGCCAACAACAAGTCCAGGCCGCGCCTGCTGGCTGATGATCCGGCCATCCTCCGGCGCATAGATCGTCGTCTGATCAACATAATATTGTGCCTGGTCGACCTGGGCCCGCGCCGCCGCCACCTGGGCATTCACACCATCGATTTGCGCCGCGACAGCGAGCTGCGCTTTTGTCACATTCGCCTCGGCCTCGGCCACCTGCGCTTTTGCCCCAGCCAATTGTGCCGTCCATTGATCTAGCGTTTCCTGGCGGGCACCGCCTTTCGGAACAAGATCCGTGTAGCGCTTGACTTGCTCAGCCGCGAAGGTTTCATTGGCCTCAGCCTGAGCCAACTGATCCTGCGCAAGAACGACATCCTCTTGAAGGATCAACGCATTTTGCTGGGCCTCGACCAGATTCGCCTGCGCCTCTGCGAGCTGGGCGTCATAGAGCGTCGATTCAAACTGATAGAGTTTGTCGCCCTTCTTGACCGGCTGGTTCTGAGTGACGAACACCTCTTGCAACAAGGTTGGATGCGGCAGCCGGGGTGCGATCTGGATCGTCTGGCGGATCACATGTCCGTCAATCGTGTAAGGCGCGAAGAAGCGCAGGAACACGACCAGAAGAAACAGGACGTGAAACCCAACCCAGAAGGTCACCACACCCCAGGCAACGTTGAACTTCAGAAGTTTGAACTTGTAGAAAACCAGCCAGGCAAAGATGCCATAGGCCCCAAGGATCAGAAGGGCAATCGTCATGCCGCGCCCCCGGACTTGGGCAGCTCTTCTGATTGCGCGCTGACCTGAGCCTCGGCTTCACCGGTGGCACTGGACAGGACCGGCGTCGCTGACAACTGATCCGCCCCTCCATCCCCGGCGCCTTCGTTTGCCTTGATCTCCCCCCCCTTCGGCAACTTGCGAATGTCGATCGTCAGGGAGTCGTGATAGGACCACATCAACGCGTGGATCCAGGGAAAGACCGTAAACAGGCCAATCCAACCGCCCAGTTTCACGGATTCAGCATGCGGGTGCTTGCGCTTCTCCGCGAGTTTGCCAGGAAGCCCGCCCAGCGTGATCATGACATAGAAGAAGGCGACAACCGCGAGAACACCGATCAAGAAGGTCAGGTAGTCATAGCCATCGAGCTTGAAATCAATCAGGTTCATGGGTCCTCCGCGCCAGCCCCCACATGGTTTGGCCCCGCTCTTCCGACACCCTCAAACGCCCGGCTGGCAATTGCAACCCTCTTTGCGGCCCGCTCCACGCGTGTTTCAAGTGAAGGATCTTTGAAACGGCAGTCCTTTGCGCGCTTCTGGGGCTTGCGCGGCGAATAGAACCGGCTAAATTGCCGCAAAATTTCAACGAAGCGGACCTCTCCGCACAACTCACGAACTGGATCCTCCCTCAATGGCGTATGGTGACATCAAGAAAGTCGTGCTGGCCTATTCCGGCGGCCTCGACACGTCCATCATCCTGAAATGGCTGCAAACCGAACTCGGCTGCGAAGTTGTAACCTTCACGGCAGATCTCGGTCAGGGAGAAGAGCTGGAGCCGGCGCGCAAAAAAGCCGAGATGATGGGCATCAAGGAAATCTACATTGATGACCTGCGCGAAGAATTCATTCGCGACTTCGTGTTCCCGATGTTCCGGGCCAACGCCGTTTATGAAGGTGTCTACCTGCTCGGCACCTCGATTGCCCGTCCGCTGATTTCCAAGCGCTTGATCGAGATTGCCGAAGAAACCGGCGCCGATGCGGTTGCCCATGGCGCGACCGGCAAAGGCAATGACCAGGTTCGCTTCGAGCTCTCCGCCTATGCGCTCAACCCGGACATCAAGGTGATCGCCCCATGGCGGGACTGGACCTTCAAATCCCGGACCGACCTCTTGGACTTCGCCGAGAAGAACCAGATCCCAGTGCCGAAAGACAAGCGCGGCGAAGCCCCGTTCTCAGTGGACGCCAACATGCTGCACTCGTCTTCGGAAGGAAAGGTTCTGGAAGATCCGAACGAGGAAGCGCCGAACTATGTGTTCCAGCGTACTGTTGACCCAACCGAAGCCCCGGACGTTGTCACAGAAATCGAGATCGGCTTTGAAAAGGGCGATGCGGTTTCTTTGAACGGCGAAAAAATGTCCCCGGCCACATTGTTTGCAAAGCTCAACGACTATGGCCGTGACAACGGCATCGGCCGCCTGGACATGGTTGAAAACCGGTTTGTCGGCATGAAGAGCCGGGGCATCTATGAGACCCCGGGCGGCACGATCCTGCTGCAGGCGCACCGCGCCATGGAATCGATCACACTCGATCGCGGGGCAGGCCATCTCAAAGACGAGTTGATGCCGCGCTACGCCGAGCTGATTTACAACGGCTTCTGGTTCTCGCCTGAGCGGGAAATGCTGCAGGCCCTGATTGACAAGAGCCAGGAGCACGTGACCGGTACCGTTCGCCTGAAACTCTACAAGGGCAACGTGATCGTTGTCGGCCGTGCATCACCTTATTCGCTCTATGCAGAAGAGCTGGTGACCTTTGAAGATGACCACGGTGCGTACGATCAAAAAGACGCTGCCGGCTTCATCAAGCTGAACGCTCTGCGCCTGCGCACGCTTGCCAAGCGCAACCGGCTCGGCTGAGCCATGAACACACCCGCCGCAACCCGCTTTTCCGAAAAGCTTGTTGCGGCGGGTTTTCTTTTGATCGGTGGTTTTCAGCCGGACAGCACAGACCATGTGCCGGAGATCGGCGGCGGCTCTGCGCCCAAAACCCTGCTGATAATCGGCAGTACCGGCCCAAGCCTATGGCCAGTTTTCAAGGCAGCACCGGAAGCTGAAGACGGAAAATCGGATCCGATGGATCGGTATACACGGCGGGTGTTGAGAAAACTTGCCGCTGACTTCGGCTACGAACCACTCTTTCCGTTTGACGGCCCGCCTTACCATCCGTTTCAAAAATGGGCTTTGAAGTGCGGAGGGTTCTCCCAGAGCCCGTTTGGACTTCTCACGCACACAACATACGGACCTTGGGCCGGGCTCCGGGCCGCCTTTCTGTCCGCCGACGAGCTGGACATCTCCATACCCGGAGACACTCCTGGTCCTTGCATCTCATGCCAGGAAAAACCCTGCCTGACGGCCTGCCCGGTAGACGCCATTCAATTGGACACAGGCTATGACGTCCCACGGTGCCTTCAGTATCTCGGCGGCACACCAGATGCCGGATGCTGGACCGGATGCCACGCCCGCAAAGCCTGTCCTATCGGCCAGAGCCACGCGCCTAACGAAGCTAATGGCCGCTTTCACATGAAGAGTTTTGTAGGCTTAGCCTAAGATCAGCCTCAGGCCGTAAAGCAATCCACCACTGCTCTGGCCGGTCATCACCCGGATATCTTCACCACGCCGTCCTGATCGGGGCAGGTTGTCAGAGCATCCGCGGCTGTCTGACCGCCCGCCAGCGGCGCATCCGGCCAGATTTCAGCGAGCGGGATCAGAACAAAGGCGCGGTCTCCCATGCGAGGGTGCGGCAACTCCAGATCGGGCTCGTTGACGGTCCGGGTCCCGTAAATCAGGACATCAATATCAATGATCCGCGGTCCCCAGCGAACATCGCGGACCCGGCCCAGCTCGGTTTCAATGGCAAGACACCGCGCTAACAAGTCCTGTGGCGCCAAGGTGGTGTCGACGACGGCACAAATGTTCCGATAGTCGTCCTGTGGAACCGGCCCCCAGGGCGGTGTGCGGTAGTCGGACGATCTGGCGACAACCGTAATTCCTTCACTGGCGTCCAGATGCTCCAGCGCTTTTTTCAAATGCGCGGCCGTGTCGCCTATGTTCGACCCGAGGCCGAGGGCACATCGGGTCGGTGCAGCCACTTCGGCCGTGACAAGGTTTGTTTGATGGAGGGTCATTTATACGGGGTTCCGTTCCAATCGTGTTGCCTCCGATATACGCACACAATCGGAATGTGGACGTACGTCATGGACTCTTATTATTGAAGCACCCTTCATAACGGCTGTCATATGCACGGCGATGGAGCCAAAAAGCCGTTCCTCGGTCTCAACGCCCAAAACCGCGCCGATCATGCGTTTCCGCGACGCGCCGGCAAGAATAGGCAAGCCGTGCTTCTGCAGGGTCTCCAGCCGGTTTAAAATGAGAAAATTCTGATCAATGGTTTTGCCAAAACCAAATCCCGGGTCGAGGATCTGTTTTTCTTTCGCGATGCCAGCCCGCTCAGCCAATTCCATGGACGTTTCAAAGAACCGGTCCATGTCAGCGAGGATATCAATATCGGCATCGGCGTGATCGCGGTTGTGCATCATCACGACCGGCACGCCAAGCTCGGCAACCGTGTCGGCCATCGCCGGATCTTTTTGCAAGCCCCAGACATCGTTGACGAGCGCGGCACCTGCAGCACCAGCCCGGCGCGCAATCTCCGCCTTGTAGGTGTCGATCGAGACCGGACACCCAAGCTCACAAACAGGTTCTAAAATCGGTGCAAGCCGGGACCATTCGTCCTCTAGCGCAACCGGTTCAGATCCGGGCCGTGTGCTTTCCGCGCCAATGTCCAAAATGTCGGCCCCATCGGCGATCATGGACCGGGCATGCTCAAGTGCCTTGTCCGTCGCATCGAACCGGCCGCCATCGGAAAAGGAATCCGGTGTCACGTTCAAAATGCCCATCACATGGGCCCGGCTCTCCGGCAAGGTGTAGGCAGCAGCTTTGGCCATCAGTCGTCCTTCATCGTCCACCAATTGGACCAGAAGCCTCGTCTGATGCCCCGCTCTTGACGGCAGGTCAAGCAAATGAATCCCGCGGACACGGGATAATCATGATGTGGTTATTCGGCTGCGGCGTGCTGGGTGTCCTGGCCGCGGAGCAACAGGTAACAGACAACGCCTACCACCGGCATGGCCGGAAGCACAAAAGCAAGCCCGAGAACAGGATCACCGACAACGGCCACGATCAGGCTCGCGGCCACACCGCCGCCAAACTGAAGGAACCCCAGCATGGACGAAGCTGCGCCTGCAATGTGCGGGAACGGAGCCATGGAATCTGTAAAACTTGCTGGAAGAACAAACGCCAAGGCGAATACGAACAAGCCAACGGGTGCCATGACGGACGCCACGGAGGGCGCTTGTGTCAGTGTCATGCCGCACATCAAGACAGAGGCAACGACAAGCATGACCAATCCGAAGGGCACCAGCTTGTGCGCGTCAGTTACCTTTAAGAGCTGACCGGTTACCACGGTCCCGAAGATAAATGACCCGGACTGCAGGATCATGGTGAGGCCGAAGACAGAGGGCGACAGGCCGACTTCGTAGATCAGCACGAAGGGCAGCACGGTTGCGAGGGCATAGATATTGCCGAGGCCACAGCCGATCAGGATTGCCGGTGCCAGAAACCGTGGATCTTTCAAAAGCGTGGTGTAATTGATGGCGAGCTGACGCGGGTTCAGGTGATGTTTGCCCGGCGATGGGTTCGTTTCCACTTGAAACACGGTCACGGCCGCCATCAGCGCCACGCCGTAGATCACCATGCACCAGAAGACTTCCCGCCAGCTGAACAGCTCGAGCACGAATCCGCCGATCGTTGGCGAAAGCGCCGGCCCAAGCGCCAGCATCATGGCAATGGTGTTCATAATCCGCGCGGACGCCTGACCGGTGAATTGATCCCGCACAATTGCGCGCGAGACAGAAATCCCGATCGCTGCGCCAACCCCTTGAAGGGCACGGGCTGCCACCATGAACTCTACTGTCGGGCTGAACGTCGCCAGCACGCTGGAAATCAGATAAATGCCAAGAAACAGGATTGTGATCGGCTTGCGACCGAAAGCGTCGGTCAATGGCCCGCACACCAGCTGTGTGGCGGCAAATCCGGCAAAATAGGACGTCAGGGTCAGCTTCACCGCGCCATCAGTCGTGCCGAAAAACTCAACCAGCGCCGGCATGGCCGGCGTATAAAGCGCCATGGAAATGGGCCCGACGGCCACAAGACCGGCGCCGAGCAGTGCCGTTCTGCGGGCACTCATCAAAGTGGCGGGTGTTGCTGTCATTTGCCCTTCCCGTTCGGCGAAAGCAGCAAAAGACTATCCTTCATGTTTTGAAGAAGGGTTTCCAGCACCTTGCGGTCTTCCCCCATCACACCTTCCAGCGCTCGCGCCCGAACCCCCTCAAGAGCAACGCTAATGCGCTCCAGCAGCGGGTCGGCGTCTTCGGTCAGCAGCACCAGTTTCGCACGCTTGTCGGACGGATCGGGTTGGCGCTTGATAAGCCCAGACTTTTCGAGCGAGTCGAGATAGCCCACCAGGGTCATCGGTTCCACGTACATCGCATCGGCCAAAACCGCCTGCCGCTGACCCGGCATCCGCCAGACGTAAAACAACGTCCGCGCCTCGCCAACGGTCAAGCCTGTCTCGACATCGGCAAGGGCTGCCTCGAACTGGCGGCGCAGCATGCGCGCCAAGTCAACAATCAGCATCGTCACACCGATATTGGGTGGAGGTAGTGTCATGAACAGCTCAAATTAATAAGGATACCTTACTAGTTAGGGCGGAGGTTCATTTCTGTCAATGCGCAGAACTACCACTGCATTGCACAATTCAAGGACTGCGCGTATAAAGGCGCCAAATTCGGCCCGGCAGAACCAGACTGCAGCCGATCCCGGAAATTCATATCCAGATGTGCTGCGGGTTCCAGTGGGACCCGCTTCATGTCTTTTGGAGCCTACTCATGAAACTGCGTAACATTGCCATCATCGCGCACGTCGACCATGGCAAAACCACTCTGATCGACGTCCTCCTGAAGCAATCCGGTGCGTTCCGCGACAACCAGCGCACCGAAGAACGCATGATGGACTCCAACGACATCGAGCGCGAACGTGGCATTACCATCCTGGCGAAGGTGACCTCGCTGGAGTGGAAAGACACCCGCATCAACATCGTTGACACCCCTGGCCACGCCGACTTCGGCGGCGAGGTGGAGCGCATCCTGCACATGGTCGACGGCGTGATCCTTCTGGTCGACGCTGCCGAAGGCCCGATGCCGCAAACGAAATTCGTTCTTGGCAAAGCACTGAAACTCGGCCTGAAGCCGATCGTTGCCATCAACAAGATCGACAAGCCGGAGCAGCGCGCCGACGAGGTTCTGGACGAAGTGTTCGACTTGTTCGCTTCCCTCGATGCCAACGAAGACCAGCTCGACTTCCCGGTTCTTTACGGCTCTGCCAAGCAGGAATGGATGGCGCTGGAGCCGGACGGACCGCAGGACAACATGGATCCGCTGTTCGACATGGTTCTCGACAAGGTCGCCGAGCCGGAAGCCGAAGACGGCGAATTCAAGCTGCTGGCGACAACAATCGAATCCGACCCGTTCCTCGGCCGCATCCTGACCGGACGTGTTGTCTCCGGAACCGCCACCCCGAACATGGCCATCAAGGCCCTGTCGCGCGACGGCAAGCAGATCGAGACCGGCCGTGTCTCGAAAATCCTCGCCTTCCGCGGTCTGGAGCGTCAACCGATCGAAAAGGGAGAAGCCGGCGACATCGTCGCAATTGCGGGGCTGACGAAGGCAACCGTTGCCGACACGCTCTGCGCGCCGGGTGTTGACGAGCCGATCCAGGCCCAGCCGATCGATCCGCCGACCCTCTCCATGACCTTCCGCGTCAACGACAGCCCGCTCGCCGGCACCGAAGGCTCCAAGGTTCAGTCCCGCGTCATCCGCGAGCGCCTGATGAAGGAAGCCGAAGGCAACGTCGCGCTGAAAGTGGAAGACACCGACGAGCCAGACGCCTTCATCGTTTCCGGCCGCGGCGAACTTCTGCTGGCGATCCTGATCGAAAACATGCGCCGCGAAGGCTTTGAGCTCGGCGTTGGCCGTCCGCGCGTCGTTTATCAATTCGACGACGCCGGCAATCGTCTGGAGCCGATCGAGGAAGTCATCATCGACGTCGATGAGGAATTCTCCGGCGCCGTCGTTCAAAAACTTCAGGAGCGCAAAGCCGATCTTCTGGAAATGAAACCGTCCGGCGGCGGCCGCACCCGTCTGGTGTTCCACGCCCCGACCCGCGGCCTCATCGGCTACCAAGCCGAACTGATGTCCGACACGCGCGGCTCTGCGATTTTCAACCGCCTGTTCCACGCCTATGAAGCCTACAAGGGCCCGATCACAGGCCGCCACACCGGTGTGCTTCTGTCCAACGGCACGGGTGAGGCCGTGGCTTACGCGCTGTTCAACCTGGAAGACCGCGGCCCAATGATGATCGATCCGGGCACCAAGGTGTATCCGGGCATGATCGTGGGCGAGCACACCCGCGGCAACGATCTGGAAGTCAACGTCCTGAAAGGCAAGCAGCTGACCAACATCCGCTCTGCAGGCAAGGACGATGCGGTAAAACTCACCACCCCGATCCGCCTGACGCTGGAAGCCGCGCTCTCCTACATCGCGGACGACGAGCTGGTCGAAGTCACCCCATCCAGCATCCGCCTGCGCAAGGCCGAACTCGACCCGCACGAGCGCAAGCGCCAGGAACGCGCCTTGAAAAAAGAAAGCGCCTGAGTTTTTTGATTTTCTAGGCGGTCTGAATTTGAAAAGCCCGGGTCGAAAGATCCGGGCTTTTTGTTTTTATCAAATTCTCCTGCCTTCATACCATGCTTGACCATCTAGGCTCCCTTCCGTCTCCGCCCCTTCCAGATAACTCCGGAGCCAATGGATCCCCGCACAAGGCGGGGATGACAGCCGATGGGTTTGTTGGGGCCTTACCTTTTCCATGGCGTTCTCGGAGCGAGAATCCCTGGATCAACTTCAGAACAACCGCAGCGGGCTTGGCAAACGCCATTCCCCGCACCCGGTCATCCCATGGCCTGACCATGGGATCCACTCCGTGACATCTCCATGTGGTGAAGTCCTTGCAGGCAGGAAACAAACCTCACAAATTTAAGTGCCGGCCGAGATCAAACCAGTCCGGGTTCATGGCCTCGATCAGATCGGCTTTCCACGCTCTAGGCCAGCGTTTTATGGCCTTTTCCCGCGTGATTGCCTCAATGGCGGTCGCATGCTCCTCATACCAGACCAGCCGTTTGAGTGCATAGCGGGCGGTGAATCGCCCCCCGATGCCCGAAGTATGTTCATGGAGCCGTCTGCACAGATCGTTCGTCACACCGGTTTAAAGCGTGCCGCCCTTGCGCGTTGTCAGGATGTAGACCCAATAGCGCTTCTGCATGTGCTGATAGGAAACGGTATGGATCCCATGGTCAAGCCATGGGATGACGGCGGAGTGTCGATAAAGGCCGCGCCGTCCCGGCCTCTGAGCCGGGACCTAAGCCGGACAGACAGGTCCCCCGGATCGGGTCCAGGACAGGTTCCTCAAGTCCGGGACGGTAATGCGGATAAAGCCCCGCAAATAATCTTATCCACGCCCCTCACCCCTGCCCGTATACTTTCCCCGTGCCTGTTCAACGGGCTTTCCGGGGGACCGTCCCTTGGGAGGGAACAGGCTGGGCGGGGCTGGGGGAAAGAGGTAACGGTTCTTTCCTGGCAGGTCCGGTGGTAATGATCCCGGGGACCGTAGACCTGGGTGGGGCGGTGCGGCTGCGGAGGGCGCGGTGCGGGGGTGGTAACACCCAAGCGTCTGTTCGTAAGGCGGATCCACCATTGCCATGAGAAACAGCCCGGGCGGGGCGTGACAGCTTTTGCCGAAGAAACAATTTGAACAAGTAGCGCAAGGCAAAGCCTGGCGCGCCCCGCCACTCCTGTGCCAGACGGGAGGCGACACAGCAAAAACGCCGGAGGAGGTCCTCGCGGCGCTTTTGGTTCTGGCGCAGTCTCATTGCGCCGTGCATGTTTTTGCCATGTCTGTTTGTGCCGTCCCGGCCGCCGAGCCGGGATCAAGGCCGCTCGAGAAGTTCCCGGTCAGGCGGTCCTTTGCGTGAGCGTTGAAAACCGGACTGCATTGGTCTGCCGGACCACACTCAAGAGGCACAGCCCGCCAATCACCAGCTCAACCACCAGCGCCGTCACCAGCCCGCTGTGCGGTGCGCCGTCCAGACCCAGGCTGACACACCGGCCAAAGGCATAGGCAAGAAAGACGGTGGCACCAAGCGCTGCGGAAAGCCGGCTCACACCGGACAGAAACGCTCCGGCTAGAATGAAAGCCCCAAGCGCTGCCAGGTTGGCGCCCGGTGCGCGCAGCTCATTCAAAAGGCTCGGATTGCCGCCAAGGACGATGTCATAGGCGGCGTAAAAACCTGCCGGTACGGCGGCGATGGCAAGGCCGATGCCGAGCGCCGTCACACCGGCGACGCCAAGGATTGCTCTGTCAAACCACGGGATATGCATGATGGATCTCCTTCTTCACACACTTCAGGCAGCTGCCGACCAGGCACCGGAGCGCGCGGCATCCCGGGCATAGTCCGCAAAATCTTTCGGCGGCCGGCCAAGGGCGCGCTGTACCCCATCGGTAAGATGGGCGTTGCGGCCATCCAGTGTTTCGCGGGCGATCTCGGTAATGACACCGGCGATCATCTCGCCGCTGGAGCGGGCAACTTCTGCATGAAATTCTTCGAAGGAGATCGGCAGATGCTGAACGGTGCGTCCGATCGCAGTAGAAAGTTCCTGCGCCATATCGGCAAAGCTCATCAGACGCGGACCGGTGACTTCGTAGAGTTCGCCGTCATGCCCGTCCTCGGTCAGCGCGGCGACCGCCACCGCTGCAATGTCATCGACATCAACAATCGGTTCGCGGATATCACCGCCCGGCATCGGCAGCACACCGGCCATGACAGGCTCAAACAATGCGCCTTCCGAATAATTCTGCGCAAACCAGGCGGCACGGACGATGGTGAAGGAAAGTCCGGACGTGCGGACAACTTCTTCGGCGCGTTCCGCGTGATGCTCGCCGCGGCCGGTCAAAAGCACCAGTTTTTCAACACCGGCATCCTTCGCAGTTTTGGTGAACGCCTCGACCTGCTCCACAGCGCCGGGTACGGCAATGTCGGGAAAGTAAGACACATAAGCAGCCGAGACGCCCTGAAGCGCCGGACCCCAGGTTTGTGGCTGCTCCCAATCAAACGGCACCGGCGCGCTGCGAGATCCGCGGCGAACGGAAATGCCTTTGTCTTCAAGCGATTTGGCGATGCGGGAGCCGGTCTTGCCGGTCGCGCCGACTACGAGAATGGTCTTGTCTTGCATGGGTCCTCTCCGGATCAACTGTTGCGATGACCCGAAGATATGGATTTCGAAGAGACGAACAATTCTCGAACGTCCTCACTTCTTATCCGATCGTCCAGAGAACATGGACGAACAGGAAACTTCGTGGCACAGTCATGTACATGATGATGACCGCGACCCCGCATGTGCCGAACCCGGATGCCATTGCCCAGCCGCTTGGCGACCCTCTTGGTGAAATTCTGCACCTTCTAAAACTCACCGGCACATTTTATTGCCAGTCCCGGCTCACCGCCCCCTGGGGCGTTGCGATCCCCGGCTTTGATAATGTGATGAGTTTCGCCGTGATCATCGGCGGGCGCTGCTGGATGACGGTCGGCGGCGGTGACCCGTTTCAGGTGGAAAAAGGCAACCTGGTGCTGATGACCAAGGGTCAGGAGCTTAACTTCCGAAGCGATTTGGATACACCGCTTCTGACACTTGATGAATTGCCAATCCGGAAGGTCACTGAGCTCTATGAAACGCTGGAGTTTGGCGGCGGCGGTGAGGAAACCAGCATCATGTACGGCATCGTCCGCCTCGATCATGCTGCCAGCGGGCTGTTGATGCAGCTCTTGCCTGAAGTCTTGAAGATCGACACCTGGACAGAGGATGCCGGCAGCTGGTTGCAGGGCACACTGCAATTCATCGCGAGGGAAGCGCGGGAGCTCAGACCGGGCGGCGAAACCGTCATCACGCGGCTTGCCGATGTTGTGGTGATCGAGGCAATCCGACGCTGGATTAACACGGCCCCGGAGGCCAACAGGGGCTGGTTGAAAGCCGCCCGCGACCCCCAGATCGGCCGGGCCGTGCTGGCAATTCACCGGGCTCCGGCCGAGAGCTGGACGCTGGAAACGCTGGCCGACGTTGCCGGCATGTCCCGCTCGGCCTTCTCAGCCCGCTTCACCGAACTCGTTGGGATGCCGGCAATCGAATACCTGACCGTTTGGCGGATGCATCTTGCCCGTGCAAGGCTCCTGGAGACGAGCCAGCCCATCGCCGCCATATCGGCCAGTCTCGGCTACCAGTCGGAACCAGCCTTTAACCGCGCCTTCAAACGGGTGTTTCACATGCCCCCGGGACAGGTCCGGAAAACTCATGCCGCCAACAGTTGACGGGCAGTCGCTGATAGTCGGCGCCCTTTCGTCTTTTGGGGGCCTTTTCTTGTGCGCCGCAAACAGGTTTAATCCGGCCAATGCAAATTTCATGGGAGGCACGGGTGAGCAAGACGAACGCGGGTAATTTTTTCGAGGACTTTCAAATCGGTCAGGTGATCAAACACGCCACGCCGCGCACGATCACCTCCGGCGACCAGGCGCTGTACACCGCGCTTTACGGCTCTCGTTTCGCAGTCCAGTCCTCCGATGCTTTCGCCCGTGCGCTCGGTTATGCCCACGCTCCGGTGGACGATCTCCTGACGTTCCATGTGGTCTTCGGCAAGACCGTGCCGGACATCTCGCTGAACGCGGTTGCCAATCTCGGCTATGCCGGCGGCCGGTTTCTTGCGCCCGTTTACCCGGGTGACACGCTGTCAACTGTCTCCGAAGTGATCGGCAAGAAGGAAAACTCCAACGGCAAAACCGGCGTCGTTTACGTGCGCTCCACCGGCTATTCGGACGACGGCACGGAAGTGCTCGATTATGTGCGTTGGGTCATGGTGAAGAAGCGCGATGTGACCAGCCCGCCGCCCGATGCTGTTGTGCCGGATCTGCCCGCTGCCATCGACCCGCAGGCGCTCGGCAACGCCGTGCCGCTGCTTGATACCGTCCACTGGGAAAATGACCTCTCCGGCTCGCCATTCCGCTGGGCCGACTACGAAGTGGGCGAAAAAATCGACCACGTCGACGGCGTGACCGTGGAAGAGGCCGAGCACCAGATGGCGACCCGGCTCTACCAGAACACGGCCAAGGTGCATTTCAACCTGCACACGGAAGCAGAAAGCCGCTTCGGCAAACGCCTGATCTATGGCGGTCATGTGATTTCGCTGGCCCGGGCGCTCTCGTTCAACGGCCTTGCCAATGCCTTCCATGTTGCCGGGATCAATGGCGGACGGCATGTGGCCCCACTCTTTGCTGGCGACACCGTTTATGCCTGGTCGGAAGTTCTGGAGAAGGCAGAGATCGATGGCCGGTCGGACGTTGCCGCCCTGCGGCTGCGGCTCGTCGCCACGAAAAACCGCGCCTGTGCCGATTTCCCGCTGAAAGGTGCCGACGGCAAATACGAAGACGGGGTCATTCTCGATTTCGATTACTGGGCCTTGATGCCGAAATAACCGGATAGACTTTCCAAACCAAATCGGCGAGCGTTCCGGTTCAAGACCAACTGGAGGCAAGCTGATGAAAACGGTCTCTTTCACACAGATGAAGGACGGCACCAAGGAGGATTACGATCTTCTGGCAGAGGCCGAGAAGCCGTTTCATGCTGCAACAGCCGAGCGGATCCTCGCCGAGCTGAAACGGCAGGGCGAGGACACCATGACGGGTTACAAGATCACCCGGATGGAGCATGGCCTGCAATCGGCAACCCGTGCGCTCCGGGAAGGCGCCGACATCGACTGGGTGGTCGGTGCCCTCTTGCATGACATCGGTGATGGCTTGGCACCGCAGAACCACGACCGGTTTTCCGCCGAAGTTATCCGTCCATTCGTGCGCGACGAGGTAGCCTGGGTGGTTGAGCATCATGGCATCTTCCAGATGCTTTATTACGCTAAGCACTACAACTGGGATGAAAACGCCCGCGACCAGTTCAAGGATCACCCGCATTTTCAGGCGTGCGCGGATTTCTGCGAGCGCTGGGATCAGGCGTCCTTCGATCCGGACTACAACAGCGAACCGCTGGAGACTTTCGAGCCGATGGTGCGCGATATCTTTGACCGCAAGGCCTATAATCCTGCCGTCATCCGAGAGGGTGTTTCTACCGGGCTGCCCAAGCTCGCCAAATAGGGGCGATTTTTAGGGTTTTTGAGCCGGCACAACGTCGGTCGCGATCGGACCAACACCAGCTTCTGCAGCCTTCGGCCCGAAGGGCACCCAGCGCTTGAAGAAGTTGGCTGAGGAGCTCGACCGGCTTTCATTGTTGGCTGCAAAGGCGGCTTCCACCGGTTGATTTTCCGCTGGAGACTCTGCATTTGCGACGGCCGTTGGTGGCGTCTCTGCCGATGCAGCTTCTGATGCGGCGGCGACGGTGTCTTCCGTACCCTCATCGCCGAAGCTCAGGACTTCGGCAATCTGGCTTTGCCGGTCTTCCCACCGCTGCTTGCGCTCTTCGCGGGCATCAAGCCGGGCCACGATGGTCTCAAACTTCTCGCTGTCGCGGTTCTGCTTGGCCGCAACCGCCATGGCAATACGCGGGCTGACTTCATAGGCCGGACACTTCGCACTGGCACGGAACGGCACCCCATCAGCCAACGGGGTTGCATCAAAGACGTATTTCTTTTCGCAGACAGAGATTGCCGGAGGCGTGTTGGTCACTTCGAAATGATCATATCCGGTCTTGAGCATCTTCCAGAATGCCAAGTGCTCACTGTCGTGATGCTTTGCCAGGTTTTCTGGCGTCATCCGGAACGGGAACGCCTGTACCTGGAACGACCGTGCCCCGCCCTTGAAGCTGTCGCGGGCCAGCGCGTAGATATCCTGCACCTGTTCATCAGTCATGGCATAGCAGCCGCGTGAAGAGCACGCGCCGTGAACCATCAGATGGGAGCCGGTGCGCCCATGGGCTTGGTCATACCGGTTTGGAAACCCGAGATTGAACGCCAGATGGTAACTGGAGTTCGGGTTCATCAAGGCTGGCGTCACTTCATAAAAACCTTCCGGGGCCTGACGGTCACCTTCCTTGAATTTCGGTCCAAGTTTGCCGGACCATTTGCAGATCTCGAATTCTTCCAGGAGCTTGAATTTGCCCGTCCGTGTCTGCTTCCAGACCTCCAGTTCGGATTCTTCCTTGAAAATCCGGATCATGATCGGTGAATTGGACGGCATGTTGAGGTCGGCCATCTTGCGCTTGATGGACGCGCTCACAGGAGCTTTGTGCTTGTTGGGACCAGAAGCGAAGTCGTCGGCCTGGCATCCGACCAACACGCCGGCCAAGAGAACGGCTGCAACGCGAGTGTACGCACGTTTATGCATGCGTTGATGGTCCGCCTGCCGGTTTTCCGCTGAAGACGAGAAACGCCCGAAGATCATATACCTGTCCCAAACTGATCGGATCTTGTTCAGCCGTTTGCGTATCGGCTGGCCAAAACTCCCATCTCGCCCCCAAAGATCAAGCTAGGCAAGGATGGTTGATGATACGTTACTGTATCTGCAGAAAGGCAGCGAACCACAATCCGGTGATAAACACAGCTATCCCGCTGGCTCCTTTCGCAGTCCTGCCTCAGTGACGGCAGAATCTGGCCACACAATGGCGAAAAGCCGCCAAGTGGCGGCCTTTCATCAAAATCTCGTCAGAAAAGACGGATCAGGAGAGCGTCCGGCCAATAGCGATGAACTTCTCGCGCCGCTGCTTGCGCAGCTGATCGGCGCTCAGCCCGGCCAGTTGCTTCAACTCTTCCTCGATCGCGGATCCGGCGGTGTCGATGACAATCTCACGAGCACGATGCGCGCCGCCAACCGGTTCATCGACAATGCTGTCGATGACACCCAGCTGTTTCAAATCCTGAGCTGTGATCTTGAGAGCTGTTGCTGCGTCCTGAGCCTTTGCGCTGTCACGCCACAAGATGGATGCCGCCCCTTCCGGCGAAATCACCGAATAGATGGCATGTTCCATCATCAAGACCTTGTTGGCCGTGGCAACTGCGATCGCGCCACCTGAGCCGCCCTCACCGATCACCACGGCAACAGACGGCGTTCCAAGCCCAAGGCCGGCATCCGTCGACCGGGCGATAGCCTCGGATTGACCACGCTCTTCGGCACCGCGGCCTGGATAAGCACCGGATGTGTCTACGAAAGAAATTAGCGGCAAACCGAAACGCTCAGCCATTTCCATGACGCGCACAGCCTTGCGGTAGCCTTCCGGGCGGACCATGCCGAAGTTGTGTTTCAGCCGGGTTTCAGTATCGTGCCCTTTTTCCTGGCCAAGCACGGCAACGGACTGGCCACGGAACCGGCCAATGCCAGCCACAAGCGCATGGTCTTCAGCGAAGTTCCGATCACCTGCGAGCGGAGTAAAATCCTCGATCAACCCGGTGATGTATTCAATCGCATGCGGCCGGTCCGGATGACGGGCCACCAGTGTTTTCTGCCAGGGTGTCAGCTTCGCGTAGATGTCTTTCAGCGTCTGCGCGGACTTCGTTTTCAGCCGGTCGATCTCGCTTTCAACATGAACAGCTTCACCATCTTCTGCGGCCAATGCCCGCAATTCCTGGATCTTGCCTTCGATGTCGGCGACGGGCTTTTCGAATTCCAAATAGCTGTGCATGTACTCGCTAACCTGAAACATGTCGGACCCGCAGCTTGTTACGGAGCCGAAAATCAAGAGCCGGCAGCACAGGTGTCCCACCGGCATGGTTATGAGGGCTGTATCAAGAGACGGGAAGTGGTGCAAGCTTTCCCGGCAACTCAGATCCCGCCAGCCTGATCAACTTCTGCAACAGACTGGCTTGGCATTCAATAGAAGACCATCGAACGCAGGAGGTTGGATCCCGGAAATGAAGCTATCGAGCAGCCCGATCGCTGCCATTGCCATCAATGTTGAGCTTTGAAGCCTCAACCAGCAATCGGCCATTTTTCGTTGCAATCGAAATCCGGTAAGGCACCAGAACATTATCCCGGCCCATCGGCGCCAGCCAAATTTCCATGGGCGCCTTTGCCATGTATTTCACCGACTCTTTAGATGGACGGTGACCGGCAACCGGAACCCATTTGGCTTTGCAAACCACGACCAAACCGTCATAACCGCGGCCGGAAACTTCCTTGGTGCCCTGGTAGGACAGCTTGATGTCGAACCGGGTCCAACCGTCAAAAATCGGCAATTTGCGCGAACAGGCTTTCGGACCGAGGCTGTCCTTTGCCCGCCGAACCGGCATCAACGCAGCACTTAGGGGATCCATCGCGTTGCGGCGATGGCGGTTTGTTACCTTGATGCGCTCCGCATTCGGCTTGAATTGCGGTGTTACCTCCATGGACCGGATGTTGCCCGAGCCCTGGTTGAGGTTGACATAGAAATCTAGATTGGCCGCATGAGAGGCCATGCGGTACTTAGACGGCACCACCTTGGAACCGACAAGCCAGCCGGATGCCTCAGCGCCGCCCTTTCCGGTCGAAAACAGTGTTCCGATCCCAGCCGGCGCCATCGCGACCTTTGCCGAATAGGCGTTGCCTTGCATCACCAGAGAGAGAGTCCCTCGAGCAACCTTGAACCCGGCAATCGATATGGAGTAGACACCCCCGACGGTGCTCTTCTTAGCGTGCGCCGGAGTAATCAGGAGAGCTCCTGCCAGAAACGGCAGAACTGCCATCCGTCCAATTGACTTTATACCAATCACTTCAAAACCTCCGCGCCGCACTGCCGGCGGCGTTCGCGCCCCCGCGCCAAGGATGTTCCGCAAGGTCAACAATAGCATGAAATCACCCTTGCGAACCGTGTCAATTCTTCTAAATCTTGGTAACTCACTGGTTAACACATTGCCGAATGCGGAATAAAAGTAAGGAATCGCATCAAAGGCGCGCAGATGTCTTGACGTTCGTGCACACTCCCTTTATAGCGGAGCAACTTTTTTCCGAGAATTGCCGGAGACGATGTCGCCGGACCTCAGGTCCGCGCCGCTTCCGGTTGGTCTTGCTGGGTTCCTGTAACGGCCCAGCCACAAAAACAAAAGGTGATATGATGGCTCGCCGTTGCGAACTCTCTGGCAAAGACGTGATGACAGGCAACAACGTCTCTCACGCAAACAACAAATCCCGTCGCCGGTTCCTGCCGAACCTGTGCAACGTGTCCCTGATGAGCGACACGCTCGGCGAAACATTCAAGCTGAAAGTTAGCGCCCACGCTCTGCGTTCTGTTGAGCACCGTGGCGGCCTTGATGCGTACCTGATGAAGGCTTCCGACGCTGAGCTTTCCGACAACGCACGCAAGATCAAAGTCAGCATCAAGCGTAAGCAGGAAGAAGCTGCTGCTGCTTAACCCTTAAGGGGTCAAAAATGGGAAAAACCCGGAGTTTCTCCGTGGCCGATCTCGCCATCGCGGTCTTCGCGATGGCGATTGTCGTTGTGGCCTCGAATTTTCTGGTCCAGTTCCCGGTCGAGCACACGCTGGCCGGAGTTAATCTGGCAGACTTGCTTACGTGGGGCGCCTTCACCTATCCGATCGCGTTTCTCGTCACCGACCTGACGAACCGGCGCTTTGGTCCGTCCGCAGCCCGGAAAGTCGTTCTCACCGGTTTTGTGATTGCGATTGTTGTCCCGATGGTGTTCTGGACGTTTGATGAAGCCTTCACGACCCCTCGGATTCTCGTCGCCTCAGGAACAGCGTTTCTTGTTGCTCAACTGCTCGACGTGACGATTTTCGATCGACTCCGCCGCTTGACCTGGTGGAAAGCACCGATCGCCTCATCACTGATCGGCTCAATGATCGACACCCTCCTGTTCTTCGGGATTGCCTTTGCCGCGGCATTCGCCTTTGTCGACGTGAGCTTTGGCATGGAAGACGGCTCACTTGCGTTCCCGGTACCGTTCCTCGGGATTGCCGACGCATTCCAGGTTCCTCTGTGGGCTTCGCTGGCGGTTGGTGACTTCATGGTGAAGATACTGGTCGCTGTCGCACTGCTTGCACCGTACCGGATCGTGCTGAACATGGTCCAGCCGCAGCCAAACGGATCAGCCGCCTGAGGCAACGCTCAACAACAATTTCATAAGGCGCCCATTGCGGCGCCTTTTTTATTGTTCATTCAAACGGAAGCGCAAAAGCAGGGTGCGTTGCAGCAGCGAACGGTTGTTGTCCGACAACAGCGTCAAGATGGTGTCACCGGCCGCATTCTGGTGAACGGCCAGGGCTTCCATGTTATCGATCTGGTAATTGAAGTCCGCCTCCAGAAGGATTTCCCCGTCCAAGACAGCCCCGGCCTTGAGATCGCTGCCTGGAAGCCGCCGCAACCTGAGACCAATCAGGTCTTTCATATTGAAGCGCCGCTCCATCAGGAGAAGGTCTCCGTCGGGCAAGAATGCAGCATCTGTCACATCAAAGCGGTCATGGCGTTTGATAGAGAACTCTTCAGCGCCGTCCGGACCAAGGACAAACCCCAGGAAATCGTGTTCATCGCTGGGTGTTGTTTCGCTGATCGCAATCAGCTTGCCATCAAGATCACCACCTGCTGGTCCTGCAGCCAACGCTTCGATGCCCGTGTTGCCCGGCAATCTGTCCAGCGCCTTCGGCAAGGCCAGCTGACCAAGCATTCTTTCATCCCCGGTCAGGAGCGGCCACTCATAATGATATACTGCGTGATTGCGCTCTGCAGACACGTAAAGGCCGGTGGCATTGAGGGTCAGCGCCTCGGTGTCATGTCCCCAGCGGGCTCTGAGTGACTTTCCATCCGCACCCAACAGGACCGCGTAACGCAGATCCGACAAACCGGTTGGCGCACCTTCGTCCGTTTGCTCGACCGTTGCGGCAACCCAGTGGCCATTATCGGTCACCGCAAGCAAGCGATTGCCGTCATCAAGACTGATCACCCCAGACAATCCGCCAGTCTTGCGGTCGGACGCCAAGATCTCGAAACCGCCCAGAAACGTCAGCTTCCCGAACTCGGTGTTGGAATGACCTATATGGAAGGTCTCAATCGGTCGTGTCTTTACACGGACCTCTTTGGCTTCATCCAGGAGACTTTCGGCTAACACGGGCGCTGAAAACGAGAGGACCGCTGCGGCCAATCCGGCTGCAGCGGTCCCTAATATCTTTGAGAAGAAAGTGCTCATGCCCTCATAACCTGCTCACCTGCGTCCAGCCCGGCGTTGACGGCCTCTGCCGAATTGCGCCGCCATCTGGACCTCGTCATCAAAGAGGTCGGCGAGCTGGTCGGTCATGGCGCCTGCAAGTTCTTCTGCGTCGACGATGGTGACAGCCCGGCGATAGTAGCGTGTCACGTCGTGGCCGATACCGATAGCAATCAGCTCCACCGGCGACCGCGTTTCAATGTCCTCGATCACATGGCGCAAGTGACGCTCCAGATAGTTGCCCGGGTTGACCGACAAGGTCGTGTCATCAACCGGTGCACCGTCTGAGATCATCATCAGGATGCGGCGTTGTTCCGGCCGGGCCATCAACCGGTCATGCGCCCAGAGCAGCGCCTCCCCGTCAATATTCTCTTTCAAGAGGCCTTCGCGCATCATCAAGCCGAGATTGCGGCGGGCACGCCGCCAAGGCGCATCTGCGGACTTGTAGATGATATGGCGCAGATCGTTCAGCCGGCCGGGTGTTGGTGGTTTGCCAGCACCTATCCAGCTTTCTCGTGACTGACCGCCCTTCCAGGCTTTCGTCGTGAAGCCAAGAATTTCGACTTTCACGCCACACCGTTCCAGGGTCCGTGCAAGAATGTCGGCACAGGTGGCCGCCACCGTAATCGGACGGCCGCGCATGGAACCTGAATTGTCCAGAAGAAGCGTGACGACGGTATCCCGGAAGTTGGTGTCCCGTTCTTGCTTGAAGGCTAGCGGTGCCATCGGGTCGGTCACAGCTCGGGTCAGGCGCGCGGTGTCCAGAAGACCTTCTTCAAGGTCAAAATCCCAGGCCCGGTTCTGCTGGGCCATCAACTTACGCTGCAACCGGTTGGCAAGGCGGGCCACGGCCCCTTGCAGATGGGTCAGTTGCTTGTCGAGGAACCCGCGCAAGCGATCCAGCTCAGCGGTGTCGCACAGCTCTTCAGCCGTGATCGTTTCATCAAACTGGGTCGTGAACACCCGATAATCGGATTCAGGCGGCTTGTTGGAGAACGGGTGATCCTGACGGTCACTTTCGCCAGCTTCTTCAGAATCGTCGGCCATGTCCTGGTCGACCATTTGGTCGAAGTCGGCTTCAGAGGCTTCCGTATGACCAGAATCTTGCTCTTCGCCGGAGAGTTCCATTTCCTGAGGCGCGGCTTCTTGCTCACCGCTGTCCTCCTCGGTGTCGTCTCCGGTTTCCGCTTCGTCGTTGTTGCCCTCATCCTCGTTTTGATCCGGGTCCAGGTCTTCGTCCTGTTCTCCGAGCTCATCTGCCATATCGAGAGATTTCAAAACATCGCGCAAACGCGAGGCAAATCCGTTTTGATCCTCAACCTCGGCTTCGAGGCTGTCAAGCTCAGCGCCGGCCTTGCTCTCCACCCAGTCACGCCACATGTCGACCAGCTTGGCGGCACTTTCCGGCGGCTGAGCACCGGTGAGGCGTTCGCGCACAATCAGCGACAGAGCATCTTGAAGGGGAGCCTCTTCCCGGCTCGCGATGTCCGGCGCGCCGGACTTGCGGTACTTGTCGTTGAGCATCACAGCCAGGTTGTCAGCCACACCCTGCATACGGCGGGCACCGACCGCTTCACAGCGCGCTTGCTCAACAGCTTCGAAGATCGCCCGCGCATCCATGCCTTGGGGCATGTTTTTGGCGTGAACAGCCTTATCGTGACAGGCAATCTTCAGCGCCATGGAATCCGAGAGCCCGCGTGTGACCGCGACCTCATGCGCATTCAGCTTACGGGACGGTTCAGGCAAGCGAGCGGACAGGCCCGACAAGCCCGGCCGGTCGCCGGAAAATGTGACTTCCAGCTCCGCCTCACCCGATATAGCCCGCATGGTTCCGGCGACGGACTGTTTCAGCGGTTCCGTCGTCGGGGCGGGCTTGTTGCCCGGAAGAGAGTTGCTACCTGGCCGCGGCGCCATAGGGACCTCAGCTCATTACAACGTTGACAGCGGATTCCGGCAGATCTTCACCGAAGCAGCGCTGATAGAACTCTGCCACAAGCGACTGTTCCATGTCGTCGCACTTGTTCAGGAAGGTCAAGCGGAAGGAGAAGCCGACATCACCAAAGATTTCCGCGTTTTCCGCCCATGTGATCACCGTACGAGGGCTCATCACAGTGGAGAGGTCCCCATTGATGAACGCGTTCCGGGTCATGTCCGCAAGACGAACCATCTTGGACACCGTGTTCCGGCCTTCATCGTTCTGGAAGTGCTTGGCCTTCGACAGAACAATATCGACTTCGTTGTCGTGCGGCAGATAGTTCAGCGTGGTAACGATCGACCAGCGGTCCATCTGTGCCTGGTTGATCTGCTGCGTGCCGTGGTAAAGACCGGACGTATCGCCGAGACCGACCGTATTCGCTGTTGCGAACAGCCGGAAGGCGGCATGCGGACGGATGACCCGGCTCTGGTCGAGAAGCGTCAAGCGGCCCGAAGACTCCAGGATCCGCTGGATTACGAACATCACGTCCGGACGGCCGGCATCATATTCATCGAACACCAGCGCAACATTGTGCTGATAGGCCCACGGCAGAATGCCGTCCTTGAATTCGGTGACTTGCTGACCGTCCTTCAGAACGATCGCGTCTTTGCCGACCAGGTCGATACGCGAGATGTGACTGTCGAGATTGACCCGGATACACGGCCAGTTGAGACGCGAGGCAACCTGCTCGATGTGCGTCGATTTGCCCGTCCCGTGGTAGCCGGTCACCATCACGCGGCGGTTATGCGCAAAGCCCGCCAAGATCGCGAGGGTCGTTGCCCTGTCAAAAAGATAATCGGGATCGGGTTCCGGCACATGCTCTGACGGCGTGGAAAAGGCCGGCACCTTCAGGTCCGACTTGAAGCCAAACACCTCTTCGACGGAAATTTCAGTGTCCGGCATCGCCATGGCCGCAGTCGTCGTCTCAGTCATCAGTCCTCCGCAGTCCCGGAGCGCCGGGATGGGTCGTTTGGGAAAAGCGAGCAGGGGCCTGCAAGCTTAGAGGAAACCGGCCTTTTTCAGAACGTTGTACGCCTGAATGATTTCCCGCAGGCGGTCTTCCGAAGAGCGATCCCCGCCATTGGCATCCGGATGGTTTAATTTCACAAGTTCTTTATAGCGCGCTTTGATTTCGCTTCCACGTGCTGTGTACGGCAGATTGAGCACATCAAGCGACCGTTTTTCAAGCGTCAATAGCTTTCTTTCGCGCGGGCGGCGTACTTGTTCGGCCCGGCGTTGCGCATTGCCGCGCATCGATGCCCTTGCGTCAAACCCGTCAGGTCCATCGGCCGCTTGCCGGTTGACGCCCATTTTCCAAGTCGGGCGGTGGCCGGTCAGGCTGTCCTTCTGGTAACTGCGAACATCATCGTCGCCCATGCCAGTGAAATAGTTATACGTCTTATTATATTCACGAACGTGGTCGACGCAGAAGTGAAAGTACTGGCCTTCGCGGTCACGACCTTTTGGCGCCTTGTGTGTACCCGGGCGTTTGCACCCCGGGTGTTCACAAACGGGATGACGGTCTTCGGTCATCCGCTCCTTGCGCTCTTTGTCCGGCTTCACCCGGATGCTGTCGAATATTTTTGAATCGAGTTTCATTGGGTCGATTATGGGATCTTGTATCCACCGGGCAAGCCGGTGACGGTGGTATTTGGCGGTCTTCCAGAGTCTTTTCGGCGATGAAACGGGCTCAGGAAATCAAACAGCCTGAGACAATATCAGCCTGTGCAGCACACGCCTAGACTTGAACTTTTCATCCATGCTCCCCAAAGTCCGGAAATGAGCATGAAACAGACCATTACCGACAAGCTGACGGCCGCTTTTGCGCCGTCCCACCTCAATGTGATTGACGAATCGGAAAACCATCGCGGTCATGGTGGCTGGCGCGAGGGCGGCGAGACCCATTTCCGGGTTCAGATTGCCGCTGACGCCTTTCAGTCGATGTCCCGCGTCGGGCAGCACCGCGCGATCAATGAGGTTCTGGCCGACGAACTTGCCAGCAGCGTTCACGCCTTGGCCATCGAAGTCAAAAAGCCCGCGTAATTTCCGAACCAACTGATTGGATCAAGCGGAAGCCGCCGCCCGGATTTTGCTGAGTGGCATAATTCTCAGCCGTGTGATCCGGTTTTTCTCCCGCCGCAATACCGTGAAACGGAAGCCGTGGAAGGTGAAGATCTGGCGCTCTTCCGGGATCATTCGCGCCTCATGGATAACCAGACCAGCGATGGTCGTTGCCTCGTCATCCGGCAAGTGCCAATCCGCTGCACGATTGAGATCCCGGATCGGTACCGAGCCATCGACAATGACGGACCCGTCCGCTTGCGGGCGTAAGCCTTCAAGCTCCAGATCATGTTCGTCTGCTATCTCGCCGACGATCTCTTCCAGAATGTCTTCCAGGGTCACCAGACCCATGACCTCACCATACTCATCCACCACCAGGGCGAAGTGGGTTTTCTTCCGCAGGAACGCATTCAGCTGATCTTGCAAACTGGTCGTGTCCGGTATGAACCAGGCAGGTCCGGCAATTTCGAGGATGTTGATTTTCGCAGCATCACCGTTCGCCTGGTTAAGAGCTCGCAGCAGGTCCTTTGCGTGGAGAACCCCTACAAAATTATCGCTTTCTCCACGCCAAAGCGGCAAACGCGTGTGAGGGGAGGCAAGCGCTGCCTCAACCAGATTGGCCGGGTCATCGTCTGCGTTGAGCGCCACCATATTTGTGCGGTGGACCATTACATCGGAGACTTCCAGCTCAGCCAAGTCCAACAGACCGCCGATGCGATCGCGCTCACCTTTTTCCAGGCCGCCTTCCATGTGCTGCAAATCAACGGCACCGCGCAGTTCCTCATGTGCGGACAGGATCGACGCATCATCTCCAATGTTCACGCCGAGCATCTTAAGGAGCATGCGCACGATCCATTCGACCCCAATCACAACCGGGCCGAACACCGCGACAACAACGCGCACGATCGGCGACACCGTCAACGCGAACCGCTCGGGATTGGAAATCGCCCAGGTTTTCGGAAGAACTTCTGCAAATACCAGGACAAGTGCGGTCATGACTAAGGTCGCAATCGCCACACCAGCTTCGCCAAACAACGCCAGAAACACTGTTGTCGCCAGGGCTGACGCGAGAATGTTGACCAGATTGTTGCCCAGCAAGAGCGCACCGATCAGGCGTTCCCTCGACGCAATCAAACGCCCCGCAACCCGAGCCCGCCAATCTCCGGTTTTCTCAAGCTGATGCACCCTTGCGCGGGACGCAGCAGTCAACGCTGTTTCGGAACCGGAAAAAAAGCCGGACAAAAACAGAAGAAAAAAGATGGCGGCAATTGAGAGCCAAAGTGCGGTCTCGGTCATGGGTTCAGTTTTTCCTTCAAGAACTCTGACACCAGATAGGGATCAACACCCTTTTCGACAAAGGCTTCCCCGATTCCCCTCGTCAAAACAAAGGTCAGAGCACCCCGGCTCACCTTTTTGTCCTGCGCAATCAGATCCATGAACACCTCGACACCGGGCAGTTGCCCTGGAATATCGGTGATCCGGATCGGTAGTCCCACATCTGTCAGGTGTTTCTCAACCCGACCGACAGTGTCTGCTCCAATGAGGCCGAGTTTTTCGGAAAACTCATGCGCCAGCATCATACCGATCGAAACACCTTCACCGTGAACAAGACGCTCGGTCTCATAGGACACTGCGCCCTCCAGCGCATGACCGAATGTATGACCGAGATTCAGAAGTGCCCGGCGACCGGATTCCAGTTCATCGGCGGCAACAACATCGGCCTTTGCCTGGCAGGACCGCGCAACGGCTTCGTCCCGCTCTTTTCCACCAGCAAAGATGCCCTGCCAGTTGCTTTCCAGCCACGCAAAGAAATCGGTATCTCCGAGAAGACCATACTTCGCGACTTCAGCGTATCCGGCCCGGAAATCGCGCGGGGTGAGCGTGTCCAGAATCGCTGTATCGGCCAATACGAGCGCCGGCTGATGAAACGCGCCAATCAGGTTCTTGCCATGGCGTGAGTTGATCCCGGTTTTTCCGCCAACGGAACTGTCGACTTGCGCCAACAAGGACGTTGGCACCTGGATGAAGGCCATGCCCCGGCGCACCGCAGATGCCACAAAGCCCGTCAAATCGCCAACCACACCACCGCCCAGCGCAACGATTGCGTCGTTGCGTTCGAGCCGCGCGTTCAGCACCTCGTCGCACAAGCGCTCAAACTGCGAAAAGCACTTGGTGCTCTCCCCGGCAGGTACCGTGATCGGCGTGAAGCCAATCCCGGCCTTCTCCAGACTGGCACCAAAAGCTTCAAGGTGAAGTCTTGCGACATTTTCATCCACAATCACCGCCAACCGGGCGCCCGGCAGAACCGCGGCAATTTCCGCGCCCGCAGTTTCCAGAACATTCCGTCCGATGCGGATATCGTAACTGCGCACCCCGAGGTCGACGCGAACGGTTTGCATTGCTTGCGACGTGTTGGCGTCAGCGGCATCCAGATTTGCCATTTGCTTGGGTTCCAAACTGCAATGGTTGTCAGGAAAGGCTCAGTCAGCCTTGTCCATAAAGGTGGTCTGCGAGGGTCAGGACAATCTGGTCAACCACGGCCTCGTGGGGCACGTCTTTCGAGGTCACCGTCAGCTGAGCCCGCGCATAGACCGGTTCGCGTTCGGCCATCAGCTTGCGCATGGTGCCTTCCGGATCCGGATTGCGCAGAAGCGGACGTGTTGAACGGCGGCGCACCCGCGCCATGACAGTCTCAAAATCAACCTTCAGCCAAATCGACAAGCCATTCGTTTCAATTTCCGAGCGGGTCGCGTCGCTCATGAAAGCACCGCCTCCGGTGGCCAGCACTTGCGGGCCTTCCTGGAGAAGCCGGGCAATCACACGCTCTTCACCACTGCGAAAATAAGGTTCGCCGTGTTCTGCAAAGATTTCCGAAACGGTCATATTAGCAGCGCGTTCAATCTCGCTGTCAGCGTCCACAAATTCCAGGCCGAGCCTTTGAGCAAGGCGCTTACCCACCGTTGATTTGCCGCATCCCATGATACCGACCAATACAATCGACCGTTTGCCAAGCGCAGCAACAAGGTGCTTCAGATCAACCGTGTCTGCCCCCCTGCCATCGGCAGGGTTTGGCGACATCTGGGTGTTTTCGTGTTTCTTCATGGCGGCGTTTTACCATATTCGCGGCAAAACGCACGAGGGCACAGCGGGAAACATCAACGCTTGCACTCTGCAGCGAACTTGCAACAGACAACAGCTTGGGGAACCATTCAAAGAAGTCTGATTCGACACCAACGGAGACCACCGTGCCAACGCTCACACGCCTCTTGATCGTTCTTCTCATCTTGGGCGCACTCGGCTACGGCGCGGTCTATTCACTCGCGACATTCGTGGAGCCACGCGAACGCGAAATTACTGTGCGGGTCAAGAAAGATGGATTTGGCCGCTGATGGCAACCGGGTTTGATCTGGAAAACTTCCTGGAAATGCTCGCCGCAGAACGCGGCGCGGCGGAAAACACGTTGGCAGGCTATCGGCGGGACCTGGAAGATTATTCCGATTTTTTAGGCCGGACAAAATTGGCTGAGGCAAACTCGGATCACATCTCGGGCTATATGAGCGACCTCACCCGCCGCGGGTTCGCAGAAACGTCTCAGGCACGGCGGCTGTCGGCCCTCAAGCAGTTCTACAAGTTTCTGTATTCGGAGGGTAGCCGCCAGGACGATCCAACCCGGACGTTGTCGGCGCCAAAGAAACGTGGCAGCCTGCCAAAAGTCCTTTCCATGGACGACGTCGATCGCTTGATCGAAACGGCACGTCTGCAAACAGAAGTTTCTCATAAATCAAAAGCAGCCGCCTTGCGCGCGCAGCGCATGTACACGCTCATCGAGGTGCTTTATGCGACCGGGCTCAGGGTTTCCGAACTGGTGGCACTGCCGGTCACCGCCGCTTTACGGGACGCGCGGCTGATTGAGATCAAGGGCAAGGGCGGTAAGGAGCGCCTAGTTCCTTTGTCTCATGCCGCCCAGTCTGCCATGAAGATGTATGTCGGGTTGCGCTCGGCGGAAGGCGCTCATGACAACAGTCCGTGGCTGTTCCCCTCTCATGGCGGAAGCGGGCATTTGACCCGTCAACACTTCGGTCGGGACCTCAAAGACCTCGCGATTGCAGCAGGGTTGGATCCGTCGCAAGTCTCCCCGCACGTCTTGAGGCATGCCTTTGCATCCCACCTTTTGCAAAACGGCGCGGACCTACGCGTGGTCCAGCAACTGCTTGGCCACGCGGACATTTCCACCACACAAATCTATACTCATGTGCTGGATGAGCGGCTGCGGGAACTGGTGGAAACGGCCCATCCGCTTGCCCGGAAATAGGCCGCAAATCCTCTGTTGCGCCGCAGCAAAGCAACACCTACACTCCGCTGCCTAAAAATTTAGCACCGGACCTGGAAACATGCTGCAGCCCGCCAGCACTTACGACACGCTCACACAGAGTTTTGCATGGCCTCAGCCGGCGACGTACAACATGGCGGCGATTGTCAGCGATCAATGGGCAGCCGCAACGCCGGACCGGCTGGCGATCCGGCGTGTGTTTGACGACGGGCAGACCGAAGACTGGAGCCACCTGGAGCTTAACCGGGCTGCGAACCGGTTTGCGAACGCCTTACAGGCACTCGGAGTAAAGCCCGGAGACCGGGTCGCCCTGCTCCTGCCTCAAATCCCGCAAACCGCCATTGCGCATCTTGCCACGTATAAAATCGGCGCGATCGCGGTTCCACTGGCCGCCCTGTTCGGCTTGGAAGCCCTCAGCTACCGGCTGTCTGATTCCGGCGCGAAAGCTTTGGTGACAGACACCGCAGGCCTTGCCAAGCTGAGCGAGGTCCGGGACCAACTTCCAGGTCTGGAGTTGGTCATCTCCGTTGATGGAACCGAGCAAGGCGTTGAAGCATTTTCTGATTTGCAAGAGCGCGCTTCAGACGCATTTCAAACAGTTCAGACCAGCCCGAATGACCCGGCTTTGATGATCTACACATCCGGCACTACGGGCCAGCCCAAGGGCGTACTTCATGGTCACCGTGTGCTGATGGGACACATGCCGGGGATCGAACTCTCGCAAAACTTCCTTGGACAACCGGATGACCTTTTCTGGACACCAGCCGATTGGGCTTGGGCGGGCGGTCTGCTGAACGCCCTTTTCCCAGCTTTGTCGCTCGGGGTTCCGGTCGTCTGCCACGCTTCACGGAAGTTCGATCCGGAATTCGCATTCCGGCTCTTGGAGCAACAGAAGATCCGCAATGCGTTCATTCCACCAACCGCATTGCGCATGCTGCGGGCCGTCGAGAACCCGACCAGCCGGTTCAAGTTGAACTGGCGCAGTGTCGGATCAGCCGGAGAATCGCTCGGCAAGGAAACCTACGACTGGTTCGCGGATGAATTCGGCTTCAAGGTCAACGAGTTCTATGGCCAGACCGAATGCAACGCAGTCCTCGGCTCCAGCGCGGCCCTTGGCATTACCCGGTCCGGCGCGATCGGCAAGGCAACGCCCGGCCATGACGTTGCGATCATTGACGAAGCCGGAAATCCTGTGCCTGCAGAAACGCTCGGTCAGATCGCCGTAAAGCGTCCAGATCCCGTAATGTTCCTTGAATACTGGAACAAACCGGAGGCGACGAAGGACAAGTTTATCGGCGACTGGATGATCACTGGGGATCAAGGAGTGATGGATGAGGACGGGTATGTCCATTTCGTCGGCCGTGACGATGACCTCATCACCTCTGCCAGTTACCGGATCGGTCCGGGGGAAATTGAAGACTGCCTGATCAAACATCCGGCCGTTGCGCTGGCCGCAGCGGTTGGAAAACCGGACCCGCTGCGCACCGAAATCGTCAAAGCCTATGTGGTTCTGAAAACCGGGGAACAGCCGACACCCGCCCTGGAAGACAGCATCCGCTCGTTCGTTCGGGATCGCTTGTCCGCACACGAATACCCGCGTGAAATTGGGTTTGTCGACTCCCTGCCCATGACCACGACAGGCAAGGTCATCCGCAGAATTCTGCGCAATCAGGCCCGCGAAGAAGTCGCCTGAGTCGCTACCTCAGTCCGGACGGTCAGGCAGCCAGCAAGGCGGAGAGATCCGCATGGCTGTCCACCACCTTGTGCGCGCCCGCACTTTTAAGCTGCTCCGCGTGACCATCATGACTGTGGCCACCACCGACAAATCCCCAGACGGTCATCCCGGCGGCAAGGCCGGCCAGAACACCATTGGAACTGTCCTCAATCACCAGACAGTTTGCCGGTGCAAAACCCAGTTTTTCAGCCGCGAACACAAACAAGTCCGGTGCCGGTTTGCCGTTGGTCACTTGTTCACCGGAGTAGATATGCGGCGCAAAATAGTCGTGGAGGCCGGTGTGCTGAAGCTTATGAATCAGGCGGTGGAGACGGGACGACGAGGCAACCGCTCGCGGACCGTCATGCGCTTCGAGCAAGGCCTTGATCCCGGCGATTTCTGCAAGCTCGGAATTGATCCGCTCCAAGGTGGCGGCATCGAGTTCCGGACCAAACGTTTCGGGCAGAGGCCCTTTGCCCAAAGCGCGGTGATCATCATCCAGCCTGGCCCAGAAATCGGCGCTCCCAAGCCCCTGAAACCGGTTCATGTAGTCGTCCAGACTATAATCCAGGCCAATCCCGGCGAGATGTTCACGCTCCACCTCAACATAGATTTTTTCAGAATCGACCAGAACGCCATCGCAGTCGAACAGAATCGCCTCAAAAGTCATATCATTCCGTATTTGTTAGTGTAAGCCGTCGAAGAGACCTTTAACCACCTGTCTTTGAAACAAGATGACAAGGATGGCCGGAGGCAAAACCGCGACAACGGCGAGCATGACCCCAGACAGGCTGTTCTGTCCGAAAAACTGCATCCCCCTGACAACTGTGTAGGACGCTTCATCGGATGTGGTCATGACCGGCCAGAGGTACTGGTTCCAGCCTGTGACGAACAGCACCAGAAACAGGGCAGATGCGGTGGGCAGGCACAAGGGCGCCAGGATATCGGTTAGGAACCGAAGAGGCCCCGCTCCGTCCAGCCGCGCGGATTCTTGCAGCGTGTCGGGAACCGTCATCAGGAACTGCCGGAAAAACAGCGTGCCAAGTCCGGACGCGGCGAGCGGCAAAATCAGTCCGGCATGCGTGTTGACGAGCCCAAGATCGGCAGCAACGGCGTAGGTTGCAAGAAACCGGGATTCCAATGGGAGCATCAAGGTCAACAGCAGCAGCCAGAAGATGAACGTCGCAAACCGGACCCTGAAATAGAGAAGCGCAAAGGCTGCCAGAAGCGAGACCACGGTTTTCAATGCAGCAAATCCTGCCCCGAAAACGAAAGAATTCCAAAGCATAAGGGCAGCCGTCACATCACCGGAAAAGCCTGCGCTTGTTGTGAGAAACGCGGTGTAGTTCTCAAGACCATGCGCCCCAATATCCAGGCGAGGTGCGATCCGCGTGCCAGGCGCATGCGTGGTTGCTGCAAACAAGGCGTAAACCGGCAAGCTCATGAACAAAGCACCGGCAATCAGAATGACATGGTCAACAAATTGAGCGCGAAAACGCCGCCAGAATGGCATCAGGAGTGTTCCGGAAAACAAGAAAGAGCGCGGAGATTAGACCCATTCGCAGCGAATTGAAAAGGCTTAGAGCACGAGAATACCCGAATGCTTCGCCTTGTGTTCCGGCTCCACGTGGATGGTAATCCGAGCGCCCGGCACATCTTCACTGATGGCTGCCTCGATCCGGTCGCAGATCTCATGGGCTGCTTCAACGGTCATGGAGCCGGAAACCACAAGATGAAAATCAATGAAGGTCGTTTTTCCGGCGATACGCGTTCGCAGATCATGCGCTTCCAGCGCGCCTTCGCCTTGCTCGGAAATCTGCAGCCGGATCTTTTCGAGAACATCGGCTGAAGCTGCCTCGTCCATAAGGCCACCGACAGATTCTTTGACCAGTCCCCAACCGGACCACAAGACCGTGAGGCCAACCAAAATCGCCAAGACCGAGTCCAGGATCGTCCAACCGGTCAGAAGAACGAGGACCACGCCAATGAGGACACCGAGGGAACTGACAACATCGGTGAAAAGGTGCTTGCCATCGGCGACAAGCGCCGGCGACCGGACTTTTCGGCCGACCCGCATCAGATAAGCCGCCCAAAGCCCATTGATCAGTGCGGCCAGAACATTCAGCCCGATGCCGAGCGGTGAAAAATCGGGACTGTCGCCGTGTACAAGCCCCATCCAGGCGGCCCTGAAGATCGACAAGGCGGCCAACACAATCATCACGCCAACAAGAACGGCGGCGAAATACTCTGCCTTGTCATGACCATAAGGATGATTGCTGTCAGCAGGTTTGGAAGCGAACCAGACTGCTATGAGCGCTGCGAAGGATGAGGCAACGTTGACGATGGTCTCAAGCGCGTCGGAGTAGAGCGCAACAGACCCGGTCAGCCAGTAGGCACCGAATTTCAGGCCAAGGACCACAAGACCGATTGCAATGCTGAAAAAGGCAATACGGAGCTGCGAGCCAACCGCCATTAAGACCCCCTAAGGCCTCGGCGGCCCGCTGGTTTTCTGAGCGCTGCAAGGGGTAACAGGTTTTGCCCTCAAGACAACCGGCAATCGGGACTATCAAGTGAAAACCGGGAATCTATCATCGGTCGATCCTCTAACTGCACTTGGACTGAAAGCCTTTCAAAAAAACCCCGGCTGTTGGCCGGGGGTTTTTTTGGGTTGGCGGTTTCTCGGAACTTGTGCGGACCGGCTGGCAGCAGCACCTAAAAGCCCTTCTTCCAATCCATCGCCGCGGCGCCAATGATCTGGCCGGGGCCCTCATTGTCCTCAACCTGGATCAGGATAATGCACCGGGCGTCGCTGATCAGGTTCAGCTTCGTCTTTGCCATGCGGAACGTCTCTTCGCCGCCCGACCACATGCCCATCGGCATAAGATCCCGAACAACGTTTACATAGGTGATTTCGCGGCCCGCATTTTCCCCACGGCCAATGTCCACTGTCGCTTCATCCTGCACGCGCAGGAAATAGACGGTTGCCATTTTTGCACCCGCAGGCAACTCGCCGCTGACCTTAGCCTCAACGGCCATATCCGAGATTTTGAGTGTCACGTCAGTAGCCAGCGGTTCGGCACGCTTCAAGGCAGCACGGACATCCGCTTCGCGGCTTCCGACAACATGTTCTTCACCGTTGATCACCATCTGCGGAGTATAAACCGACCGGTCGCCGCGCTTTTGAGCGTACGCACGCTGGCGCTGCGAATGAACCGGGCTCGCAAGCGTGTCTTTCCATCCAAGGTAATCCCAATAATCGACCGGCAAAACCAGCGTCAGGATATCCCCCTCTTCCTGTACAAGCTGCTCAGCGAGCCGATCAGCTGGCGGGCAGGAAGAGCAGCCTTGGCTGGTGAAGAGCTCGACGACCTTCTGCGGCCCCGCGTTCGCAGCATTCGAGGAAATGCCCGCCGCAAATAATCCGCAAACAAAAATGAAACACGCTCGGACAGCGTGTCGTGCTGTCCGGGTATGGATGCCCACCATTGGCTCTTGTCCCGTAACTGTTTTCAGTAACATAGGCAGGCACCTTGTAAAGAGCGAGTCACGTGGCGGTGATAGCGCGCGCACCACCGGTTTTTCGCACGTTTGTGAAAATTGAAAGACAGCCCGTGATCAGCGCGAGGGTTTCACCCCTCGGCCATAATCTTCCGCAGTTCCGGAAGGAAACCGGTCTCATAGCTTTGCGGATCGAGCGGGCCGATGAACTTGTAGCGGATGGTGCCGGTCTTATCGACGATGAAGGTTTCCGGAACGCCGTAGACACCCCAGTTGATGGCTGTCCGTCCGCTGTCATCAACACCGATGCGGTCATAAGGGTTGCCGAGACTTCCAAGGAACCGGCGCGCGTTCGCGGCTTTGTCCTTGTAGTTGATCCCCAGCAGCTGAAACCCATCCAGCTTCGCCAATTCTTCCAGGAGCGGGTGCTCTTGCCGGCACGGGCCGCACCAGGACGCAAAGATGTTCACGACGGAAACCTGACCGATCAGGTCTTCACGCGAAAATCCGGGCATTGGAGCGCCGTTTTCAGACAAGCCCTCAAGCGGCTCCAAGGAAAACTCCGGCGCAGGTTTATTGATCAGCGCGGACGGGATCTTGCTTGGGTCGTCACCGAGCGTCAGCTGAAACAGGAACAGCCCGGCAAGCGCTGCAAAAACGATTAAGGGCAGCAGAACGAGGACCGGAAAGCCACGTTTTTTGGGCTCAGATCCCGAACCATTTTCAAGTGTGCTCATGAGACCTGAGTGCTCCTGTCTTCCGGCCTTGCGCGTTTGATGCCTTGGTCAGCGAGGTCGTTCAGAGCTTTTTCCTGCGCGGCCTTGTCCAATCGCACCCAGGCAATCAGGACCAGAACCGTTAATAGGCAAAGGCCATAAGAAGCGAGGATAAATCCGGCGTGTGGTCCAAGATCCATGACGTCACTCCGCAGGTTGGGCGGCCCCGGCAGGACCTGGCTGTGCGGCACTCGCTGCACGCATCCGCAGAGCGCGGACACGCCGCCGCAGGATTTCATTGCGCATGGCCATCAAGTGAAGAACGAAGAACATCAGCGTGAAGGCAACGGCCATCACCAACAGCGGCCACAAGATATCCGGGTGAATGGTCGGGCCATCAAACCGCATCACACTTGCCGGCTGATGAAGCGTGTTCCACCAATCGACGGAAAACTTGATGATCGGCAGATTCAGGGCGCCGACGAGCGTCAGAACAGCCGCAGCTTTCCCGGCCTTGATCGGGTCTTCCATCGTGCGCCACAGTGTCATCAGGCCCAGATACATGATGAAAAGGACGAGGACGGACGTCAGGCGGGCATCCCAGACCCAGTAGGTGCCCCACATGGGCTTGCCCCACAAGGAGCCGGTCACGAGCGCCATAAAGGTGAAAGCCGCACCGATCGGAGCAGCGCTTTTCGCCGAAACGTCCGCCAGCGGATGCTTCCAGACCAGAGTGCCGATCGATGACAGGGTCATGACCGAGTAGCACATCATGCACAGCCAGGCGGCAGGAACATGGATGTACATGATCCGCACCGTGTCCCCTTGCTGATAGTCCTCCGGCGCGACGAAGAAGCTCATGTAAAGCCCGACCGCGAACAACAGGAGACACAGCCCTGTCAACCAGGGGAGGACCACCTGCACGAACCTCAAAAACCGCGTCGGATTTGCGTAATCCCAGAATGCCATGGAACCGTTCTAATCTAGAGCTTTGCCTGCTTCAATGGACAAGTCTGCCGCAGGAGGCATTGAGGGCGATCAATATGGCGTTAGTCTGACGCAAAACGCAGTGCTGTGGCAGATGCTATCGGGCCAACAACGGCCGCAATGAGAGACAGCGCACACAGGATCAGAAACGGCGTCAGGAAGGGCACCGGATCACGGATCGCAGCATCGGCCGAACTGACGCCGAAAATCAGAACAGGTATCGCGAGCGGGACAACCAGAACGGCCAGCAGCAAGCCGCCACGGCGCAAGGAAACCGTCAATGACGCCCCGATTGCGCCAATTAACGTGAGCGCCGGGGTTCCAACCAGCAGCGTTGCAGTGACCGCCGCCATGGAGACCGGATCTAGGTTCAAGAAGATACCGAGCACCGGCGCGGCGACCACCAGGGGCAAACCTGTCGCGGTCCAATGCGCCAGACACTTGATCAGAACAACCAGCTCCAAGGGACGCCCTGCCATCAACATGAGATCAAGTGTTCCGTCATCGCGATCCGCCTGAAACAGGCGATCCAATCCAAGCAGCGTTGCCAGCAGGGCCCCGATCCAGAGGATCGCCGGACCGATCCGTGAGAGCAGATTGAGATCCGGGCCAACACCGAAAGGAATGACCGTAACAACAGCCAGGAAAAACAAAACACCGACCAAGGCACTGCCGCCCACCCGAACCGACAGCCTCAAGTCCCGTTGAAACAACGCCATAGCCCAGCCTGTCATAGGAAGCCCTCCTCAAGGGCCTGCTCAGCCGGTTGTGCCGCCTCCAGATGAAATGTCTGATTTTTAGTCAACGCCAACTCGGTATGGGTCGCCGTCACGATCAAGCCACCGGCTTCCAGGTGGCCATTCATCAAACTCAGAAGCAGGGCTTCGGAATTCTTGTCCAGTGCAGAGGTCGGCTCGTCCATCAACCAGATCGGCCGCGCAGTTACCAACAGCCGGGACAACGACAACCGCCGTTTTTGCCCCGCAGACAGATAGGCAGCGGGCAAGTGTGCGGTATGACCAATCCCGAGCAGTTCCAAAGCCTCCATCGGCTTACGCGGCTCGCCGGCAAAACCAGCTGCAGCCGTAGGTGCTGTAAAACTTTGCCAGAACTCAAGATTTTCGAGCACCGACAAAGCTGGCTTCACCGAGTCTTGATGGCCGAAATAATGAGCGTGTTCATGCGCTGGCCTGTCATCTTCACCGCTCTCGTAACGGATCGTGCCACCCGCCAGAGCAACAAGGCCCGCCAGGGTGCGCAACAGTGAAGACTTGCCGATACCATTCGCGCCGGTCACCACAAGGGCTGTGCCTTGGCTGAGAGTGAAAGAGAGGTTTTGAAACACCCGGCGCCCGCCGCGATCAATGGTCAGGTTCTCAGCAATAAGGGTCAGGACACCGCTCCGGAAAATCGTACAGTTCGTTTGCCTTGTTAGTGCGATCTTGAGGGAAATGGCAAGCGCACTCTCTCATGCAAACTGCTCTGCAATACGATCTTTACGTTGTCGTCTTGGCCTTTCCGCAGCTGCAAGCCACGGAATATTAATGTCCCCATGTCATAAATACGGAAGAATACGCAAAAGGAATTTTTCGTGCAGTCTCCGGACAACTCGACGCCCAATACCGGTCAGGACGCGACCCTTGCTGCGCAGTTGAAACAACTGGCCACGCGGGCGTTTGGCCTATTGGGGGCGGGTGGAACGGACAATCAAGCCGCACAGCGGATGGCCATCGCAACGTTCGGAATTCGTGTAGGCGGCGCAGCGCTTGCCTATCTGTCCCAGGTTGTCCTCGCACGAATGCTTGGTGCCTATGATTACGGCGTCTTCGCCGTCGCCTGGACGTTTGTGATTATCCTTGGCGTCATGGCCTGTGGCGGATTTTCCTCCTCCGCCAGCAAATTCATTCCTAAGTACCGCGAGGCCGGAGATCCGGAGAGCCTTCGGGGTTTCATCAGCACGAGCCGCCGGTCGGTGTTCCTGATCGGATCGGCGATTGCCGGTGCCGGGATTGGGGTCATCGCATTGCTGCAGCCGGTGATCGATCCGAGTTACGTTGTTCCGTTGTCCGTTGCCTTGCTCGCCTTGCCATTTTTCTCCTACGCCATGGCACAAGACGGTATCGCGCGCAGTTACGACTGGCCGTTCCTGGCAATGCTGCCAACCTATATCTGGCGCCCAGCGGCACTCCTGATGATCATTCTGATTTTTCTGGTCTTTGCGGGTAAAGCAACCGCAACCACTGCGGCGATGGCAGCTGTCTTGTCGGCGTTTCTGGTCGCCGCCTACCAGCACGTTCACCTCAACCAGCGTTTGAAGCCGGTTTTGCCGAGAGGGCCAAAAAAGACGGATGTTCGGCTCTGGATTTTGATTTCCCTGCCGATGCTGGTTGTCGACGGTTTTCTCCAGCTGATCACCAGTGCTGATGTCATAATGGTGAGCTTCTTTGAAGAACCGGATCAGGTTGCAATCTACTTCGCAGCCTCCAAGACACTGGCTCTGGTGCATTTTGTTTATTTTGCCGTACGCGCCGCCTCCGCGCACCGGTTTTCCCGCTACCTGCACAGCGATGACATGACCGGCCTGGCAGCTTATGTGCGTCAGGCGGTGCACTGGACCTTCTGGCCGTCCGTTGGAGCCGGGGTCGGCTTGCTGATCATTGCCCCTTGGCTCCTTGAACTGTTTGGATCCGGTTTCGCAGATGGGTATCCGCTCATTGCCGTGCTGATGATTGGCGTGCTTGCACGTGCTTCTATCGGTCCAGCCGACGCGCTGTTGACCATGACCGGACTGCAGAAAACCTGCGCGGTCATTTATGGAACCACGTTTGTCTTGAACGTCGTTCTCAATCTCATTTTCATCCCATGGCTCGGATTGATGGGCGCTGCTGTTGCCACGAGTTGCGCAATTTTATTTGAAACCACCGCTCTTGCTTTTGCCGCCAAACGAAAGCTCAATATCACAACGTTCATTTTGCCATTGATGTTTCAAGCTAGGAACGCCGCCGCTTGACCGATCCATCGGATAGGAGGGATCAGCTGGAAGTCCTCTGGCTCGACCCGCTCGCGCCCGAAACGCCGTTGGACCAATGGCAGGATCTGGCAGACAACTCCGTTGATCCAAATCCTTTTTTTACACCGGAGTTTCTTCAGCCTTTTCTGCAGGCATTTCCGGCAGCAGCGGTCCGCCTCCTGGTGATACGGGCAAAGGGTTCCTTAAACTGGCGAATGGCAGCACCTATCGGGCGTCGCCGGGCTGGGCTTGCTGTTCCGATAAAGACGACATGGACTTCTTTCTATGCGCCGCTCGGGACGCCGCTTTTGCGTGACACGGGCGGACCTGACGATGTCGCTGCATTTGTCCGGGCTGGGGCCGGATCGGCAAACCTCATATCCATGCCCTTTCTGCCTTGTAAGAGCCGGGTCGCATCGCTGGCTGAAGAGATAACCGGCTGGGAAAACCGCTGGGCCGAGAAGCTTTCCCGCGCAGGCCACAGCTCCGGAGACCTTGGAGAAATCCAATACAAAACAGCGATGTCCGGAAAGCGCCGCAAAGAAATGCGCAGACAACTGCGCCGGCTGGAGGATCACGGCCCAATTCGGATCGCCCATCTAGTGGGTGAAGAGGCAATCGAAGGCTTCGAAGAGTTTTTAAAGCTCGAAGCCGAAGGCTGGAAAGGTCGCGCTGGTACCGCGCTCTCAAGCAACCCGGAGACAGCGCTCTTCTCCAGAAATGTCATCAAGAACCGCTCTTTGAACAATGGCGTTCGCATTGATCAGCTTTGGGCTGGAGACACCTTGATCGCCTCGCTCATCCTTTTCATTGAGGGGTCTCACGTTTTCTCCTGGAAGATTGCGTTCAATGAGACGTTTGCGCGGATGTCACCGGGCGCACAGATCGCAGCCATCTCCATGAAACAAAACCTGCAAAGCCCGGACATTCTTGAAGCGGACTCTCTGGCTGTCCCCGGTCATTCCATGATCGAACCGCTTTGGCGCGGCCGGGTCGATATTGGAACATTGGTCCTGTCAAAAGGTCCTTTGGGATCTTCGCTCGCAAGCCTCACGGCTGTGGATCTCAAATTGGAGCGTTCACTGCGGAGCAAAGCGAAGGCCTTGAAGGCCGTTTTCGGCTAGCGGCCCGCCAATCAGGCTTTCGAAAAGTAGCCAACTGCTTCTCTCACCTGCGCCCGACGGCATTACGCCCCGATCTTCATAAAAAAAGCCCCGGGGAAAATCCCCGGGGGTCCAAGTTTGCGGTCCGAGCCAATAGACCGCCTGGGAGATTTCGGTTGGCCGGCTGGGGAAAGATGTTGAGCCAAACCCCGCCGGGCCGGACCGCCGCCATTTCTGGCGACCGTCCAAAAGTGCGATTTACATGCGCTGAGAGCCGGTTCCGAATTCCGGATAGGCTTCGACACCGATCTCGACCTTGTCGAGACCCAGAGCCTCTTCCTCTTCGGAGACCCGGATGCCCATGGCAGCTTTCAGGATGAACCAGACGATGCCGGATGCAACCAGTGTGAACACGCCGTAGGAGACAATACCGACGATCTGGGTGCCGTAGGATGCACCGTCGTTGGACAGCGGTACAATCAGCGTGCCCCAGATACCTGCAATCAGGTGGACCGGGATTGCGCCAACAACATCGTCGATTTTCAGCTTGTCGAGCAGCGGCACAGTGAAGACAACGATCACACCACCGATGGCACCGATGAAGACGGCTTGCCATACGCTCGGAGCCAGCGGCTCAGCTGTGATGGAAACAAGACCTGCCAGAGCACCGTTCAGAGCCATTGTGACATCAACTTTTTTGTACATGACCTGGGTCAGGATGACCGCAGCAACAACACCGGCAGCAGCAGCCATGTTGGTGTTTGCAAAGATGCGGGAGATGTCGGTCACGTCACCGATGGAGCCCATTGCGAGCTGGGATGCACCGTTGAAGCCGAACCAGCCGAGCCACAGGATGAAGGTACCCAGTGTTGCAAGCGGCATGGAAGAACCCGGCATCGGATGAACGGCACCGTCCGTACCATATTTGCCTTTACGGGCACCGAGGATGATCGCGCCAGCAAGAGCTGCCCAGCCACCAACGGAGTGAACCAGCGTAGAACCGGCGAAGTCGGAGAAGCCCATTTCAGAGAGCCAGCCTGCACCCCACTGCCAGGAACCTGCGATCGGGTAGATGAAGCCGGTCAGAACAACGGTGAAGATCAGGAACGGCCAGAGCTTGATACGCTCAGCCAGTGTACCGGAGACGATAGATGCTGCGGTTGCCACAAACACCATCTGGAAGAACCAGTCAGATGCAGTGGAGTAACCGGTGTCCAGAGCATCGCCGCCGACCGGATCGAAGGAATACGGTCCGAAGGAACCCATGAACCCACCGTCAACGCCGGTGTACATCAGGTTGTAGCCAGTGATCCAGAACATCAAACCTGCGATGGAGTACAGGGAAATGTTCTTCAGGCACTGCATGGAGACGTTTTTGGAGCGGACAAGGCCGGCTTCGAGCATGGCGAAACCAGCAGCCATCCACATGACCAGGAAACCACCGATCAGGAACAACAGGGTGTTGAAGATGTAGGCGACTTCCGGTGTGACGGCCGGAGCTGCTTCAGCGTCCTGAGCCAATACCGGCAAGGCGGAGAGGCTCAAGAGAGCCAGCGATGCCGCGCCCTTAGCGACAAGTTTTTTCATGAGTACGTTTCCTTACCTGAATGTCAAAGAGCTTCGGCGTCGGTTTCGCCGGTGCGGATGCGAACAACTTGATCGATGGAGTAGACAAAGATCTTGCCGTCCCCGATTTGACCGGTCTTTGCGGCCCCGGAGATGACCTCGACGACTTTGTCGACAGATCCGCCGTCTACGGCGACTTCGATCTTCAGCTTCGGAAGAAAGCTGACCGCATATTCGGTCCCGCGGTAGATTTCGGTATGACCCTTTTGGCGGCCGTAGCCCTTCACTTCTGTAACCGTGAGCCCCTGGATGCCGATGCCGGTCAAGGCATCGCGCACTTCGTCGAGCTTGAACGGCTTGATGATGGCCATCACTATTTTCATTGCTCGTTCCATTCCCCTCTTTAGTGCCCCTTCCCGGCGAAGAAGCTCCGCAACCGATCCGCCTCTATGTCCGTTGTTCCCCTCTGGATGGGCCTTGGATCTTGGTGGCGCCGACAGTCGGCACACGAACCGGTGTTGCGCTCTTCTTTACAAAGACCGTGCCAACTTGAAGATTTGATTCAATAAACGGCTGTTTTCCGGCGTTTACCGGTTAAGAATTTCAACGGCGAGCAGATTTTCGAGCGGGGTAGTGATGGTTTTTCAGGCAACAATTTTGCACAAGAATTAAACAGGTGAGTTCAATTTGCTGAAACAATAGGCAAAATTTTTGTGCAGCGCACACACGCATAAAAAAACGGCAGATCCGAAGATCTGCCGCAAACGCAACCTGGAAGGCCGTAAGGTTAGGCAGAGAATCCACCACCCTTCAAGAAGGCGATCTCGGCTTCGGTAGACGCCCGGCCCAAAATGTCGTTTCGGTGCGGAAATCGGCCGAAGCGGCGGATGACATCCATGTGGATCAATGCGTAGTGGTAAAACTCCGTATTTCCGAGCGGCTGGCATAAATCCACCGCACGCTCCTGAAGCTGCATATCTTCAGCATGCTCAAACGGCAGATAAAAGAATACCCGAACCGCCTTCGGGAAGGCCTTGTCATATCCACGTGCGACAGCAGCCTCTGCTATCGCAACCGCTTTTGGATCGGCGGCAAATGCTTCCGCAGATCCTCGGAAGACGTTACGCGTGAACTGGTCCAGCAGAAGAATCAAAGCCAGCGCGCCACTCGGCGTTTCAGCCCATTCATCCAGGTCGCCCTGCTGTGCCGCCTTGATCGTAGCAAGGAACGTATCCCGGCAGCGCGCGTCAAATCCGTCGTCCCGCGCGAACCATTTCTCTGCGCCCGCTTCCCACCAAAAGTCCAGGACGTCTATCGGACTTACCAGACCATCGCTCATCAAAGGATCCTCTTTTCACGGCACCACCAGGGTATTCTCGGCGCCCGTTTCCAGGATATATATGCAAGTTAAGCAAGGTGCTGTGAATGGAGTTCTGCGCGTGACCGAAAACACCCTGGATTTGATGGGCCTGAAATGCCCGCTTCCGGTTCTGAAAACAAAAAAAGCACTTTCAAGACTGAATGCCGGAGCAGAACTCACTGTCCAAACAACGGATCCGATGGCGGAAATTGACATCCCGCACTTCTGTCAGGAACAGGGCCATACATTGGTCGACAAAGAAAAGACCGAAACAGGGCACAGCTTCGTGATCCGGAAGGGCTAAGCCGTTTTACTGGATGAACGGAAACGAACCGCAGAGTTCGGAGCCGGCTCTTTGGATACCCCCAAACGCCGGAATATTCGTCACGGCGCGATTATTTACCCGCGATCTGATCGATCTTTTTCGCAAGCTTTAAATCCAAGGCGCTCAGCCCACCGACGTCATGTGTTGCCAAGGTGATCTCGACAGTATTGTAAACGTTCGACCACTCCGGATGGTGGTTCATCTTCTCTGCGGCCAGGGCAACTTGTGTCATGAACCCAAATGCTTCCAAAAAATCACCGAATTTAAAAGTCGCGGTGATTGCATCCCGGCCACTGACGAGTTGCCAGTTCTCTAGGCTCTCCAAACCAGCAGAGCGCTCCTCCGGCGTCAGCTTTTCAACCATGCTTCACTCCCTTTAAGAAGGCTGTCTGCATCTTGCCGACACCCTTGATTTCAACAGCGCCTCGCTCTTGAAAGTCGAAATTAGGCCCGGCCGTTTTACGAAATGCGTCCGTCACCTGGATCTCTCCGGCCACGGAATGCGATTCCATGCGGCTCGCAACGTTTACGGCATCCCCCCAAACATCGTAGGAAAACCGCCGCTTTCCAATAACACCGGCAATGGCTGGTCCAGTATGAATACCAATCCGCAAGTTCAAATGCACACCACTGAGCGGTTCACTGGACTGGATCACACTCATCATCTTGAGCGCCAGATGACCGACCGCAACCGCAGCCTCGTGGGGCGGACCATTCAGGCCACCAACAACCATGTACGCATCCCCAATCGTCTTGATTTTCTCAACGCCAAACTCTTCGACCAGATGATCGAAAGCCCGAAACAGGCCATCAAGAAACCCGACCACCTCATCCGGTTGAAGGTTCCGCGCTGCAGGAGTGAACCCAACGAGATCCGCAAAGAGCACGGTCACAGCGTCATGCCGGTCAGCAATTCGTGTTTCCGGCGCCTTTTTTAGCCGGTCTGCGATTGCCCGGGGCATGATGGTCTCGATCAGGGTTTCGGCTCGCTCGTGTTCGGCTGCCAAAGCAGCTTCAGCGCGATGCAACGCCGTCAAGGCATATACAATCAAGACACTGGAGATGATCAGAACATTGACCATGACCTGCGCTGCCAATTGCTTTCGAAAGGCAAGGTCATGAGGCATCACAGGCCCAACGTTCGGCGCAAAGACGTACGCAGAAACCAAAAGAACCAGAGCAAGACAGAAACAGCCTGCGAAAAGGCGCCAATGTCCCACTCCAAAAAAGATGAAGGCCGCACCACCGAGGGCAAAATAGGCCTGTGTCCCGCTTTCCAAACCCAGCGTCCAAACTACGAACGTGTTTCCGGTCGCAATCACTGTTACAAAATAGATCGCTGCAACGTTGTCGCCAAAGCGATGCAATCGCGAAGTCGCGGCAAACAGGCAGATCATGATGATCCCATAGATGCTGAGCGGCATCAGTTCATGAAATGCATAGGTCAGGTTCTGGATCGTATGAAACAGGTTGTCAGCGATACCAACCAGCGCCGAAACGTTCACGACCATCTGCCGTCGCCGGACATAGGGATCCGTTGAACTGATGCCAGCAGAAGCCAGCCCCTTCAGCCAAACGGGCCACCTGACCTTGCTGAGTCTTTCAATCACCGCCAAACCCGACGCCTTCATTTTTTCCCTCATCGACCTTTGTGCCGGTGGTTCACAACTCGGCGCCCGGCACTCTGAGGGATGGTTTTCAAAACGTGTACCCGACAGCAAGTGTCAGGACCGCAGCCGATCCGCTTGACAGCGGCGACTATGCTCGGTTGATAAGCTTATGACTTCAGTACTTTTCGTCTGCCTTGGCAACATCTGCCGCTCACCACTCGCCGAAGGGGTTTTTCGCGCCACAGTGGAAAATGCCGGATTGAGCGATCGTGTCCTAATCGATTCAGCCGGAACGGGCGCTTGGCATGCTGGAGACCCTCCGGACCCCCGATCGATTGAGGTCGCCGCACGGCACGGAATTGACTTGACCGCACAACGGGCCCGCCAGGTGACGGATCGCGATTTCACGCAGTTTGATTTCATCTTGGCGATGGACTCAAACAACCTGAGCACGCTGAAATCACGCACCAGGAAGGACCATCTGGGCCTGCGTTTGTTCCTCAACTCACCGCCAACAGATGTGCCGGATCCCTATTATGGCGGCGATGATGGTTTCGAACGGGTCTACCAAATGATTGATGGTGGCAGCCGATCCTTGCTGACCGCTTTGAAGGCGCATTTGTGACGTTCGAACCAAGAGGTTCATAAATCCGTGTCAGTCGCTGCGCTAATCAGAAGTTGATCGTTTTAATTTCTGGCGCTGAAATGAAAATCCTGTGGTGGTTGTTGGCCGCTGTTCTCATCCTGCTCGGCCTGGCGACCGTATGGTTGCCGATCCCGACTGGCGTGCCGCTCTTGGCGCTCGGCAGTGTGGTCATCATCGGCACAAGCCGGAGCGCAGCCCGCCACTTGCGCAAACGCCGCAAGTCAGCACCGCACCTGAATGGCATGATCACCTGGGTGGAAGACCGGTCGCCATTGCGATTTGCCCGGATCCTCAAACGCACTCGGCCGAGAAAAAAGTGACCCGTTGGGCTCTTTAGCTCTCCGACTGTGCGCTCCCGGAACCGCGAAGGGCTTGACGCAGCCGGACTAGAAGACGTTTTGCCAAACGATGCAGCCGCCGGCCGTTTCGGGTGAACCACTCGTCCAGCCCCTGATCCGTCATGAGGGGCGGTTTTTTCAAATAAAGCAGCCAATAGACGCTCAGGATCACAAGGAACGTCAGCCCCCAGGACAACATGGTGTCGGAGAAGAAATGCCCGCCGAAGGCGACCCGGTTGATTGACAGGATCAGACACAGCGGCAGCACAAACGCAAGAACCGCCTTCCGCCAAGAAGCCGGAACCAGAAACGCCATCGTCACGAGCCAGATACCCGCAGCCCCTTCGCCGGACGTAAACGAGCAATTCCGTTCGCAGTAATCGGTCATTTTCCAGACCGGTTGAAACGGCAACTCCCCGCCAAACTCCTCAATCGAGCGCGGCCGTGGGCGACCCCAGTTGTCCTTCAGGATCGAGTTGACCAGGATGCCCGGTCCCAGGATCAATGTGGAGATGAGAAACACCGGCTTTCGCAGCGGCACGATTGGAGGCCGGCCCGGCAGCAAAAACTTGATCACCAAAATGGCCACCGAACAGATGGCGATCGTTTGAACCAGATACGGTCCAAGATGCCGGACTTTTTGCAGGAACGGATTGTGTTGCGCCCAAAAGCCATCCGTCTGACTGTAGAAAAAACCGCTTACCCACAAATCAGTTCGGGGAAAGGCCAGAAAAAACGCAGACACCAGCGCGACATAGGCGATGGTGGCCAAGAACGGATGTGCGATGCACCAAGCAACAGCTTTGCTTGAGGCAATGTTCTGGATATGCTTTGTCAAACGCGTGTCGATCATGGCCGCTGTTTACCGCATCCCCGTTGCGCATCCAATCCTTTCCTGCCGTTTTCTCCGGCGTGCTTCATGAAAAACTCGATCGCTCCATGACCACTGACCCGAAACTCCAGTCCAACGTTGTTCAACTGCATGCGTCAAAGCAGCCGACGATCGAGTTCTGGTACGAATTCGGTTCTACTTACAGTTACTTGTCTGCAATGCGGATTGAAACACAGGCGCGGGATGCCGGGGTAAACGTATCCTGGAGACCATTCTTGCTTGGCCCGATTTTCAAGAAGAGCGGCTGGGACACGTCGCCGTTCAACCTTTATCCGGCCAAAGGCCGTTACATGTGGCGGGATATGGAGCGCCGATGCGCCCGGTATGGCTTGCCGCTGACTATCCCGGATCCATTTCCTCAGGCCGGATTGCTGGCCGCGCGGATTGCTCAGGCAGGGCGGACACAGCCTTGGATCGGCGACTTCACGCGCGCCGTTTTTGTTGCCGAGTTCGGCAGCGGTGAGGACATTTCCGATGAAGCCTTTTTGGCGCACCTCCTCCTGGAGGCAGGCGCTCCTGCCAAGGACGTTCTTGAGGCTGCTAAATCGCCAGAAGTAAAGGACGCGTTGCGCGCATCTGTCGGCGAAGCGGAAGAAAAAGGTATTTTCGGTGCACCCAGTTTCGTGCTTCAAAATGGCGAACTGTTCTGGGGCGATGATCGCCTCGCCGATGCGCTCGAATTGGCAATAGAGATCGCAAAAGCCTAATTGCGACACCGCTGCCCGTCTCGACGACTGGTTAGATCCAGTGAACACTCTTGAGTTGCTGCGCTCTTACGAGGACATCGTAAAGAGCAGACGGCGCCAGCGGCTTGCCCAACCCCTCCATAAATCCAGCCTTGCGCAGTAAGTCATCGCCGAAGGCTTCCAGAGCTGCAGTAACCGCTATGAGCGGCAACTCCTCCGCCGGCCGGTTTCGGCGCAGCTCCTGGGCAACTTCAAGACCACCCATGCCGGGCATGTGAAGATCCAGGAGAACGGCCCCGTATTCCTTCTCCAGAGCCAGTCTAATCGCATTTTCGCCCGAATGAGCAATGTCGGAGGTCACGCCAAAGGACTCCAACAAGGCGGCCAAGAGGCGGCAATTGGTTTCATTGTCGTCCACGATCAGGACATGGTCAGGAAGTTCATTGTCTTCCGCGCCCGCCTTTGAAGCAATCTTGGCAACTTTAAACCCGGGCGCGGCCGGCCTTACAGGAATTTGCACTTCGAAGCGGCTGCCGCCCGCCTCCGGGGAGGAGTGGTTCAAGACGCCGCCCATTTGCCGGACCGTTTGGGCGATTCCCCAAAGACCAAGACCGCTGCCCGGTGTGTTTTCCCGAGCTCTGCGCCCTCGCACAAAAGGACGGAACAGATCATCCCGTTCCGTTGGATCAATACCAGGTCCTGTGTCTGTGATGGAGAGGCTCACCCAGTAGGCGTCTGCAGTGCTCGCAGTCGATTGCTCGGAGGATCCAAGCTGCTTTTCAGGAAACGGACAGGAAATCACCTCAAGACTGATCCCGCCTCTCTCCGTGTACTTGATCGCATTGTCAAGCAAGGCAGAGACAGCCCGTCGGAGCTGGCCAGCAGCACCAGTCTGGCACGCGCCAGCCGTGTCCTGAAGCCGGACCGTGAGTTTCAGGCCTTTTTTCTCCGCAGCGACACGGAACAAATCTGCACAATCGTGAACAAGTGATGATATTGAAACAGTTGCATCTTCGCCCACATCCCCAGGAGCTGCGTCCGTAATCAATTCCGTTGTCATCTGCTCGAGAGAGTCGATGGCCCTCATGAGCACGGACAGTTGCTCTGATTGCGCATCATTCAAAGGCCCTGTTTCAATCAGTTCAGCTGTCAGCCGCATGGCGCCCAAGGGCGTGCGCAAATCATGCGCCAGAAGCGCAAGATTGACACTGTCCTCATCGTATTCAGCCATTCGGCGCGACCCCAATTCAAAACGGATGGCATCAGGGGCTTGCGTCCCGATCTCCAGCGAACCAGTATGACAGACTTGCTTACCTTCCCCGCTGGCCGGTGTCCACCAGCCATGCTCAAGCCCCGTCAAAGGCATGTTTGTTCAAACACTCACAATCGTCGCCCCTGTCTTTCTTCTGATCGGCTTTGGATACGGCCTGGCCCGAACCAAAATCCTCAGCATGAAGGTAAGCGAAGCGCTCGGCGAATTTGTCTATGTGGTCGCCATTCCGATCCTGATTTTCCGGACGCTAGTGACAGCAGACCTGTCGGCAGGACTGCCATGGGCGCTTTGGGCAAGTTATTTTCTCGGGATCGCGTGCGCCTGGACACTTGGAACTCTCGTCATTCGCAAAGGCTTCGGGCGCGATGCCCGTGCCGGTGCGATCGGAGCGATCTCGGCGGCCTTTGCAAATACAATTCTGGTCGGTCTACCGCTGGTCGCAGCGGTTTACGGAGATGACGGCCTGGTCCCCTTGCTGCTCATTGTTTCCATCCACCTGGCTTTCATGACCGTTTTGATGGCGATTGTTATGGAGCGGGCCGCTGCCCATGACAGCGGCAGGGAAAGCCCACCGGTACTGACCTTGATTAAAAGCGCCGCGAAGAGCCTGATCCGCAATCCGCTTGTGATCACCATAATCGCCGCCTTCTGCTGGCGCATGACCGGGTTTGACCTGCCGTCTTTGGCCAGTGATCTGCTGAACCGGATCGGCGCAACCGCACTGCCTCTCGCCCTGATTTCTCTGGGTATGAGCCTTGTTCAATATGGCATGCGCGGCAACATACTGCCCGGTCTGGTTCTGTCAGCGATCAAGATCGTCATCATGCCGGCAACCGTGTTCTCGTTGGGGTGTTTCGTTTTCAACTTGCCACCGCTCTGGGTGGCGGTCTCCACTTTGACGGCCGCCTGCCCAACCGGGATCAATGCCTATGTTTTCGCGAACAAATACGGCACCGGTCACGCCATGTCAGCAAACGCGATCACCGTAACCACAGCGCTGGCCGTTTTGACGACAAGTCTCTGGATCTGGTTCCTGGAGTATGTCCTCAGGATGTAGTGAATGGGGCGGAGCATTAGAGCCCAATACGCTTGCGAAGATCCGCATGGGTCGCGCCGGCGTCCCGCAAGGATCGCAGGCTTGTGTCCTGGTTTGACTTGGACAGCTTACGGCCATCGTCTCCAAGGATCAGCCGGTGGTGGCGGTAGCGCGGCTCCGGCAGGTCCAGCAATTTTTGCAGAACGCGGTGGACGCTTGTTGCTGCATAGAGATCCTGGCCGCGCAGTACATCCGTGATCCCCTGACGCGCGTCATCGACGACAACGGAGAGGTGATAACTCGTCGGTGTGTCTTTCCGGGCCAGAACCACATCTCCCCAGGCTGCAGCATCCACAGCGATGGATTTCGCTGGTTCGAACAACGCATGCCCTTCCGCGCCAAACTCCTGCCAGGTGAGCGGTTCTCCGATGCGTTCCAGAGCGGCCTTCATATCAAGCCGGAGCGCAAAGGGCGCATCACTCTGAGACCGTTCTTGCCTTTCCGCTTCGCTTAGAACCGCATCGTCTCCAGGATAAAGCGGCGCGCCATCCGGATCCCGTGGCCAAGCGCTGCCCTTTTCTTCGTGACCCGCGACGAAGCGCTTGATCTCGGCCCGCGTGATATAGGCCGGATAGACCAGCCCCAGGTCCTGAAGCTTTTCCAGCGCCGAGCGGTAGTGCGGAAAGGCTTCCGACTGACGCAGCACCGGCTCATCAAGCGGAACCCCAAGCCACGCCAGATCCTCAAACATATCCCGTTCCAGCTCAGGCGTGCACCGGATCTGGTCGATGTCTTCAACGCGCACCAGGAACCGGCCATGCAATGCCACAGCCGCCCGGGCATTGAGCAAGGCCGACAAGGCATGGCCAAGATGCAGATGTCCATTCGGAGAAGGCGCGAAACGAAAGACGGGCTCAGTCATGAAGTTTGAGAACGGTTGATTGGAAGCTGCGGGTCTTTTACGGCTAACCGTTCCTATCATTCCATTACCCTTGCGCAAGCTTGGAGATCGTCGAAGTCCCGTGATGAAGCCAATTCACACAGAAGATGACTTGAACCGGGGGCTTTCGGAGCTTCTTACTGCAAATCCACGCTTGCAGAGCATTTCTGAGATTGCAGGTCCTTTGCCCCTGCGCCGTCGGCCAGCTGACTTTGAAGGATTGGCGCACATCATCACCGGCCAGCAGGTCTCCGTTGCCAGCGCGAGCGCAATCTTTGCCCGCTTGCAGACCTTGGTCACGCCATTGACCGCTGAGAACCTGTCCTGCTTTGGCGATGAGGATCTGGCCGCAGTTGGCTTGTCCAAACCCAAAATCAGAACTCTACGCGCCGTAACAACAGCGTGTCAGAACGGCCTCGATTTGGCGGGGCTGGCAACTGCCCCAGCCGAATACGCGCACACCCAATTGTGCGAGATCAAAGGGATCGGGCGATGGACGGCCGACATATTTCTTCTCTTTTGCGCAGGTCACCCGGATATTTTTCCAAGTGGAGACCTTGCCCTTCAAATCGCTGTTCGCGACGCGTTCGAACTCAATGAAAAGCCGGATTTAAAAACACTAGACCGGATTGCCTTGGATTGGGCACCGAACAGAGGCGTCGCAGCACGGCTGTTCTGGGCCTGGTATCGTGTTCAAAAACAGGGCAAGGAAACCCTGCCGGTCTAATCGGAAACCATCGATCTGGGATACATCGCCCGTAAAGACTTCTGCGCTAAGGCTTCATGGCAAGGGCTCTAGTGAGGTTTCGGTGGTGCAATGAGAACTATTGTCTGTTTCTTCGCGATTCTATTTGGGTTTGTCCTGACACCCGCTTTTGCCAGCGAACCGCTCTCAGCGTCTGAAAACAGATGGGCACGAATGTCGAACGCCTGCCAGACTGAGCTGGGCCTCTCGGCAGACCAATGCGGCTGCATTTTCACCAAGTCACTGGACACAAATCTTTCCAACGTCGATCTCTCATTTTACTACGCCAACGAACCGGGCCGCCTGTCTGCGCAGGCACTCGCCAAGTTGGATGAACTACGTCAAATTTGCACGGCAGACGGAACGTCCGGTGGCTCAGGTCAGCCAAGCGAACACTCCGCCTTGTGTGAGAGCAAAAGCAATATGGATGCGCCCCGTTGCAGCTGTTTCTTGCGAAAAACCAGTGCGGCCAACTACGCATCCAATGATGTTGAAATGTTCCTGCGCGGTCGAGCATCGAAGGTGAGCGAGTTCAGCCTCTACACAGAGATGACCATTCACCTTCTGGATTGCGAGAAGGAAGTCATTCAAGGCCGCTAAGGCGCCGCCAATCGAAATCCGCAAGCCGCTCCCAAGGGCGTTTAGGAGGACACGGCCCCACTCATGGAGGCGGCAGACCGGATCAGCAACTCGATATCTTCCGGCCGCGACAAACGGTGATCACCGTCCGGCACGACTGTAAACGTGACATCATCCTGCGGCAGAGCCTGCACCAGCCGTTCCGCATGACCAAGTGGAACATCCGGATCCAGCGCACCTTGCAGGATCGTCACCGGCACCCCGATCTGAAGAGAGCTGCCGAACAGCAAATGAGACCGCCCGTCTTCGATCAACTTGCGGGTGATGACATAGGGATCATCGCTGTAGTCGGACGGCTGCTCCCAGCGTCCGTCCTGCAAGATAGCCGCACGTATATCGTCCGAGAACCGCTCTTTCCACATCAGCTCTTCCGTAAAGTCAGTCGCTGGCGCGATCAAAATCAAACCCTTGATCCGGCTTGTTTCCTTGCGTGAGAGAGCCAGGATAAGAGCAATCCAGCCGCCCATGGATGAGCCGACAAGGATGGTTTCGCCGCCCGTGCAGGTGTCGAACACCGCCTCGGCTTCCTCCAGCCAATCGGACACGCACGCCTCTTCAAATGCGCCTTCCGATAGTCCGTGCCCGGAATAGTCAAAGCGAACCGTTTCCTGCCCTCGCTCCCGAGCAAATGCAGACAGGGCCTCGGCTTTGGTTCCGCTCATGTCAGACTTGAAACCCGACAGCCACATGAGACCGGGCGATCTTCCTGCTTCTTTCCGGACAGCGATTTTCCGCCTCTGACCGTTTTTTCCGACCTCAATGAATTGCGGTTCCGCCGCGCCCATACTATGGCTCTCTTTCAGTTTCTTCTGCTGGTGTCCTTTGGCACAGCCATCCGTCATTTAAAAGACCGCCCGGAGCCCTGCTGGTGTCCCTGCCCACCGCCCCAACCGTACTGCAAGTGATCCCCGATCTGAACTCCGGGGGCGCGGAACGCACCACTGTCGACATTGCCCGCGCTCTTATCGCTGCAGGTGGAACCGCACTCGTAGCCAGCCAGGGCGGGCAGATGGTGCGCGAGCTGGAAGACATCGGTGCCCAGCATTTCACATTGCCGGTCAAATCAAAAAATCCGATCACTCTTTGGAAAAATGCAGGCTTGTTGAGCGATCTGATCCGCGCTCAGAACGTTGACATCATTCACGCCCGAAGCCGGGCTCCGGCCTGGTCTTCGCTCTTTGCCGCCCGGCGGACACACATTCCGTTCGTCACCACCTATCACGGCAGCTACAGCCAATCGAATGCGGTCAAAGGGCTTTACAATTCAATCATGGCCCGCGGCGACACCGTCATTGCGAACTCAAAATACATCGCCAACCTCATTTCAGGCCGGCACCCCTTTGCGAAAGACCGCATCACCGTGATCCATCGCGGCTCGGATTTGAAGGGGCTTGCGCCGGAAAACGTCAGTGCCCTTCGCCGGCAGGCCCTGAAAGACAGTTGGGGCGTTCCCACTGGCCGTCCGATTATTATGAACATGGCCCGCTTGACGAGCTGGAAAGGCCAGAGGGTGTTGATCGAGGCCATGGGCGCACTGAAGGCGTCCGGAGTAACGGCACCGATTGCCATTCTTGCCGGCGATGCTCAAGGCCGAGACGGTTATGTGGCAGAGTTGAAGCAGTTGATTGCCGATTGGAACCTGCAGGATCAGGTCCGGCTGGTCGGCCATTGCACAGACGTGCCGGCGGCCATGGCGCTGTCCGATTTGGCTGTTGTTGCCTCGATCGAACCGGAAGCCTTCGGCCGAGCCGCTGTTGAAGCACAAGCTGCCCGTGTTCCAGTCATCGTTTCTGACCTTGGCGCAGTGCCCGAAACCGTGCTGGCACCGCCCGATGCTGCAGAAAAAGACCGCACCGGATGGCGCGTTCCGCCTGGTGACAGCGATGCGCTGGCCTCGACGATCAAGACTGCGCTTGCACTATCACCAGAAGACCGGCTCGCATTGACAGGCCGGGGCCTGACCCACGCGAGCCGGAATTTTACCGTTGAAACAATGTGCGCCAAGACACTCGACGTTTATGCCAAGCTGCTGGATCGCTGACCGTTCCGTTTAAGCCGCCCGGATCTGGCCGAGGAAGCGGTTCACTTCATCGCGCAGCAAATTGGACTGTTCGGTCAGATCATTGATGCTGGACTGAACCGCATGCGTGGCATGGCTGGATTCCACTGATGCGTCTTTCACAACCGCGATGCTGTCCGAGACGTCCCGAGTACCGTTCGCAGCCTGGGCAACATTCTCCGCAACACTTTGGGTGGTTGCACCCTGCTCTTCCATGGCGGACGCGATCGCGGTCGAGGACTGTTCGAGATCGCGCATGACATCACCGATCTTCGCAATGGAGCCGACGGCTGTTTTTGTTTCCGCCTGAATTTCGGTCACCAGCTCCGAAATGTTTTCCGTTGCCTTGGCCGTTTCGTTCGCAAGTGCCTTCACTTCGCTGGCAACAACCGCAAAACCCTTCCCGGCCTCACCGGCGCGGGCGGACTCGATGGTCGCGTTCAGTGCGAGGAGGTTGGTCTGCTCGGCAATATCGGAAATCATCGATACAACTTCGCCGATGCGGTCGGCCATGTTGGCAAGTGTTTCCATCTGGGTAGCGGTGCCGGTCACATCCTGAGCCGCGCTCTTGGAAGCAGCGGACGCACGGATGATTTGCTCATTGATCTCGCTGATTGACGCGGTCATTTCCTCAGCAGCGGACGCAACGACGGAGACATTTTCTGTCGTCTGGGCAGAGGCTGACGCTGCCACTTCAGCGCGTTCGCTAGTGTTTTCCGAGACACGTGCCATGGTCTGTGCGCTCTGATCCAGATTGGCAGCGGTGCTGGAAACACGCTCCACGATTGCACCCACGGAAGCTTCGAACTGGCTTGCCAGATTCTCCATCAACGCGCGTTTTTCTTCTTCGGCCCGCGCCGTGCGATCCTGTTGCTCCTGTTCAAGCTCCAAGGTCCGGATGGCGTTTGCACGGAAGACTTCTACGGCACGCGCAATGCTGCCAATTTCATTGCCGCGGTCAGCATAGCCGACAGTCACATCGTTGTTGCCACCCGCCAATTCATTCATGACTCCGGTGAGGTCTTTGATCGGGCGTGTGATGCTGCGTCCGATCAGCCAACCGAGACCAATCGCCAGGATCAAACTGATCGACCCGATCACAAGGAAGAGGTTGTTCGAGAAACTGCGCGCAGAGTCGAGACCGGCACTGGCAGCCTGCTTGCCGAGATAAGCGGCTTCGGACAGCTTTGACCAATCCGGCATGATCTTCGCAAACGTCTCGTCAGCGGCTGCGACCTGCGCATCAATGAACTGGGCCTTTTCAGCATATTTCTTGAAAGTGGCATGGTATGCATCGAGAAGGGCGCTGATTTCTTTTTGCTCTGCGTCCGGCAAACCGCTGTTGGGAAGCATTTCTGCAAATTCACTGCGCCGGTCATCAATCCGGCCAATGTATTTGTCGGCGCCACGTAGCATGAAGTCCTTTTCGTGGCGGCGCATCATCAACATCTTGACGGTCAGTGCATCGAGGTTCGCTGCTTTTAGGCGCTCTTCAACGTTATGTACCGCGCCGCGGAGTTCGCCCTTCAGGCCGACTTTTTCGTCCAGCCCCATCTCTTTCGATTGAGCCACAATCGCATCGAAATCTGCTTTGTGCTGTGCCAGCGTACTCTCAAGGCTTTCGATCACCGGCATCTGATCGGCAGCTTCCGGTTTTTCTGCGGTAAGCTTCAGGAATTCAACAGCTTCGCCGTACCGCTCATCATAGGTGGCTGTTAGCGTTTCATCCTTCGTCAGCAGGAAGTCCTTTTCCAACCGCCGCATGTCTTGCGCCTTCGCCAGCACCTGGGACACGTAATAGTCCATCTGGGAGTATTCAGCGAGGCGATCATTTTCAGTGCTGACAAGCTCCTGGCTATGCCGGGCGACAAAAAACAGGAGAACGATTGCAACAACGGTGATGGCCGACAGACTGCCCACTCGCGCGGCGATCGACAGATTGGTGATTGACTTCATGATTGCACAGACTCTTTTTTATTACCGTAAGATGCATTACACAACTCACGAAAGGTAAGTACAGAAGAAGCAAAACGAATTAATTTTCCTTTACGACTGATCTCTGAAAACTGAAAATTTGAATGTATTCCGATTGAAAATTTTTTCAAACTACAACCAAAAGATGATGAATACGGTTAAATACTAAGCCAGCAAACCAAATTCCGAATTATCAATCAAAACTCAGCGGAAAATGTCTGACGGTCACAATTCGCGTCCACGGAAGCTTCGTCACTGACGCGATCTCACAGGGTCGAGGCTAAATCTCGCGCTTCCGCTGGACATCCGATCCGCAAACCCGCAGATCGGACCTTCGCGCAACACTCAAGCTGCCAGTGGGTAAGCTTCTTCCACCAAGTATGGCCCGCCACCAACACTTGATTTTGCAGAGAACAAGACGAACCGGCCTGCAATAAATGGCGGAGCCTGGAAGTTACCGCGCTCGCACAACCACTTGGCAACATCTTCATTGTTGGATGTTTTACAGCGGGCGAGAGTAACATGAGGCACGTACTTGCGCCTCTCTGCCGGCAAGTGAAGCCGTTGCAGGATGCGCTCTTGCTCGCTTTGAAGCTCAGACAAAGCCGATGTCAGCTGCACACCGGCCCAGACCGCGTGTGGCTTGCCGTTGCCGAAGGACCCAAGGCCATCAAGTCTGATCTCAATGGGATCGCGGCGGATCCGGTCGAGTGCATCAACCACTTCATCCGCCGTGCGATCATCGATATCGCCAATGAAGCGCAGAGTGATGTGATAGTTTTCCGGATCGATCCAGCGGGCGCCCCGAAGGCCTCCCCGGAGCATGGACAACATGAGGGCCGTCTCAGACGGAATCTCAAGGCCTGTAAAAAGCCGCGGCATAGGTGTTCCCTCCGCCAAACGCTGATGTCCCCATCAGGAATCAACTTGATGAAATTGGCAAGACAAAAAACCAACACTTTGAAGACAATGCAGTTTTTGTGTGGAGAGAGATTTCGAGCCGGGCAATTCCTTGCCCGGCTCGAGGGGGAGACTGTAGTTTGATTCTTTTGAAAACGTGAACGTCAGTTACGGCGCGGTGTTGCCGAATTCCTGATGAATCGCGTCGATCTTCTCAAGGACGTCGCTGCTTAACGTCACATCAGCAGCAGCAATGTCATTCTCCAGCTGATCCATCCGCGTTGCCCCAAGAATGACGGACGTCATGAAGTCACGGGACTTGGCAAAGGCAATCGCCATTTGTGCCGGATCGAGGCCGGCTTCATCTGCCAGATTGAAATAGGCGTCATAGGCTTCGATCGACCGCGGGTGCTCATAGCGTTGCAGGCGGTCAAACAGCACTTTGCGGGAGCCAGCCGGCATTGCGCCATTCCTGTACTTGCCCGTCAGATAGCCTTGCGCGAGCGCGGAGTATCCAAGCAAGCCAACACTTTCCCGTTGGGCGATCTCTGCCAATCCGGTTTCGAAAGTGCGGTTGACCAGATTATAGGTGTTCTGGATCGAGGCGACCCGCGGCAAACCAAGGTGCTCGGAGGCCGCAACATAGCGCATGGTGCCCCAGGAGCTCTCATTGGAGATCCCGATGTGGCGGACCTTGCCGCTTTTCACCAGGTCCGCCATCACTTCCAGCGTGCTTTCGATGCTGTTCTCGTCTTCATGCAGCTCCGGCGGAGCCCAGCGCGCCGGATTAGCGCCGAAGTTGCTCATGTTCCGATCCGGCCAGTGGATCTGGTAAAGGTCGATGTAGTCGGTCTGAAGGTTTTTCAGGCTCCGGTCGACCGCAAATTCGATTTCCGCACGTGTCAGGCTGGCGCCTTTGCCGTGCTCGCGGAACCAATCCATGCCGGTCCGGCCGACAACCTTGGTCGCCAAAACGACTTTGTCCCGGTTGCCGGTTTTTTTAAACCATGTGCCGATGATCCGTTCCGTCCGCCCCTGCGTTTCCTTCTTTGGCGGAATTGCATAGAGCTCGGCTGTATCGAAAAAATTGATCCCCTTCTCCAGGGCATAATCCATTTGAGCATGACCTTCGGCTTCCGTGTTTTGTTCGCCATAGGTCATTGTGCCAAGGCACAATGCGCTGACCTTTATATCCGTGCGGCCAAGCGTGCGCAGTTCCATGAGGGATATCCTTGTTTACAGGTAATTTGTGTTCGGCAGGATCAGAGATGTCTGAATGCTACTTTTTGGAGGCTTGTACCAGCAACTCTTCGACCGTCGGCAGAATGTTTTCAACAATGACGCCAACGCCCTCCGCATTCGGGTGAATGCCATCGGCGAGATTAAGATCCGGGTTCAGCGCAACACCTTCCAGAAAGAACGGATAGAGCAATGCGCCATGGGCCTCGGCGATGTCTTTGTAGATCGGGTCGAAGGAGGCAGCATAGTCCTCACCAAGATTGCGTGGGGCGAGCATGCCCGCAACAAGCACCGCAATGTCCTTATCGGTCAGGCGTTTCACGATTTGTGTGAGGTTGTTCCGTGTCAGGTCCGGCTGAATGCCGCGAAGGGCATCATTGGCTCCAAGCTCGACGATGACCGCGTCAGCGTCAGTTCCTACCGACCAGTCGAGCCGGGAAAGTCCACCGGAGGAGGTGTCACCGGAAACACCGGCATTGACGACGTCCACAGAATGCCCGCGTGCATCGAGCGCTTTTTGCAGCTGTTCCGGAAAGCCCTCCCCGGCCTGCAGCTGATAACCGGCGGACAAACTGTCTCCCAGCACAACGAGCTTTAGATCAGCGGCTTTTGCAGTGCTGGTTCCCAACCACAACAGAGGCAGCATGAACAACAGAAAGAAACGATACACTCTAATACACTTTCCTGACTGGAAGACTTGGCACAACAGGCCCATATGGTCGCAAAGTGACCACTTGTCGAGGGCATGTGATGGCCAGAACGGCCAACATATGACCGTTATAAAGGCCCAAAGATGACGACGACACCAGCCATTGCCCTGAAAAATGTCCACTTGACCCTTGGAGAAGGGGCCGGACAGGTTCACATCCTGAAGGGTATTGATCTGGAGATCGGAAAGAGCACATCCGTTGGCCTGGTCGGACCATCCGGCTCGGGCAAATCGACCCTCCTCATGGTGATGGCCGGACTGGAACGCGCCGATGAGGGGTCCGTTGTCGTTGCCGGATCAGAACTCGGCGGACTTTCAGAAGACCAACTGGCGCTGTTTAGAGGCCGCAATGTCGGCATCATCTTTCAGTCGTTTCACCTTGTCCCGAATATGACGGCGCTGGAAAACGTCGCAGTGCCGCTTGAACTCGCCGGCGATGCGGACGCCTTCAAGAAGGCCCAGGCAGAGCTTGAGGCTGTTGGTCTTGGAAAACGCATGCACCACTATCCAGCACAGATGTCCGGCGGAGAGCAACAACGGGTCGCCGTTGCGCGCGCGCTCGTCGTGGAGCCGGAAATCCTGATCGCAGATGAGCCGACAGGGAACCTGGATGAAAGCACCGGCGCACAGATCGTCGACCTGATGTTCTCTGCGCAGCGCGACCGCAAAACCACGCTGGTTCTTGTGACGCACGATCCGGCCCTTGCCGAAAAATGTGACCGGGTCATCCGGGTCCGCTCGGGCGAAATAGAAGAAACCACCCAAAATCTGGCCGCAACGCAAGAACAGGTGTCCGCATGAGCGGATTTGTGTCCGGCGAGCTTGGCCGCAACAACCAGACCTTCCGCCTCGCCCTCCGGTTTGCCCTGCGCGAACTGCGCGGCGGCTTGAAGGGCTTTTACATTTTCATTGCCTGTATCGCGCTTGGGGTGGCCGCAATCTCCGGTGTGACCTCGGTTTCCCGAGCCTTGACCGAAGGGATCTCCCAGGAAGGCCAAGCCATTTTGGGCGGCGATCTGTCCTTCCGTCTGGTTCATCGTCAAGTGAATGAGGACGAGCGGAGCTATATCGACAGTCTCGGTGCAGTTTCGGAAGTCGCGACATTGCGCGCAATGGCCCGACGCGCAGACACGGCAGACCAGGCGCTTGTAGAGCTTAAGGCGGTCGATGATGTTTATCCGCTCTATGGCGCGCTCGAGCTGCAATCAGGGCAAAGCCTTGTGGACGCACTGGATCAGCGTAACGGTCGCTGGGGAGCTGTGGCCGAACTGGCCCTGCTGGCCCGTCTTGATGTTGAAGTTGGTGACACACTTGAGCTTGGCCGCACGAGTGTTGAAATCACAGACGTCATTGAAACTGAGCCCGACAAACTCGCGGGCGGAATGGAGTTCGGCCCCCGGCTGATGATCTCCACCGAGGCCATCGGCGCAACTGGTCTCGTTCAGCCGGGCAGTTTGGTCCGCTGGCATTACCGGGTTCGCATGGATCCCGCGCCGAGCATCGGCGAGCTTAAACAGATCGAGGAAGTAGCGGAACAAACCGAAGCTGATGCCGGTTGGCGGGTGCGCTCCAGAGCCAACGCATCTCCCGGCCTTCAGCGCAGCATCGACCGGTTTGCACAATTTCTGACGCTTGTTGGTCTCACAGCTCTCGTTGTGGGTGGCGTTGGCGTTGCCAATGCGGTCCGGGCCTTCCTGGAAACAAAACGGGAAGTCATTGCAAGCTTCAAGTGCCTGGGCGCAACCGGCGGCTTCGTCTTCCAGATCTATCTGGTTCAGATGCTGGCGCTTGCCCTTATCGGGATTGGCATCGGGCTGGTCATTGGAGCAATGATCCCGTTTGCCGCTGGTGCTGCGCTTTCCAATGTTCTTCCGGTCAAACTTGCGGTCGGCATCTATCCAAGCGAACTGGGCCTGGGCCTTGTCTATGGTCTTTTGACAGCGCTGGCTTTCGCGCTTTGGCCGCTTGGCCGGGCTCATGACGTTCCACCTACCGCCCTGTTCCGCGATATTGTGGCGGCAGGCTCCAAATGGCCCCGCAAACGCTATTTGTTCGCCACGGCTCTCACCGTGGTCGTCCTTGCGTCCATCGCCATCCTGCTGGCCTATGACAAGCGAATTGCCACGATCTATATCGCAGCGTCCGCCGGGGCTTTTGTGCTTTTGGTGGTTGTGGCACGGATCATCATGTGGCTCGCCAAACGCCTGCCTCCGGTCCGCTCCACAGAGTTGCGGCTGGCGATTGCCAACATTCACCGTCCTGGTGCCCTGACGCCGTCCGTCGTTCTGTCTCTTGGCTTGGGCCTCTCCCTGCTGGTCGCCCTGACCCTGATTGATGGAAACCTCCGCCGGGAACTGACTGCGACCATCGCTGGAGAGGCACCTAGCTTCTTCTTTGTCGACATTCAAAGCCACGAGCGGGACGCCTTCGAAACCCTGCTACGCGACGAAGCTCCAAACGCAGACCTTCAAAGTGTGCCGATGTTGCGCGGCCGGATTGTCAGCCTCAACGGCATCAGCAGCGATGATTTCGTGCCCGCCCAAGAAGGGTCCGACTGGGTCCTGCGCGGCGACCGCGGCATCACTTACGAGGCTACGCTCCCGCCGAACTCGGAACTGGCGACCGGTGAATGGTGGCCGCAGGACTATTCCGGGCCTCCACTGGTCTCCTTTGACGCGGAGGCTGCAACAGACCTCGGCCTCAAGATCGGCGACACCGTTTCTGTGAACGTTCTTGGTCGCGAAATCTCCGCAGAGATTGCGAATACGCGGGACGTGGAATGGCAGTCGCTTGGCATCAACTTCGTCATGGTGTTCTCGCCCAACACTTTTGCTGGGGCGCCTCATGCACATCTGATGACCCTTGGCTGGGATGATAACGTCCAGACAGACACCGAGTTGGCCTTGTTGAAGACCGTCTCCAGCAGCTTTCCGACCGTCACCAGCGTCCGCGTGAAAGATGCGATCTCCCAGGTGAACAACATCGTGGCTCAGCTCGCATGGGCGATCCGCGGCGCCTCCTCCATCACGCTGATTGCCAGCATTCTTGTCTTAGCAGGCGCACTCGCCGCCGGGCATCGCAGCCGCATCTATGACGCTGTCATCTTGAAGACCATTGGCGCCACACGAACGCGGCTGATCCTGGCCTATGGCCTCGAATATGCGATCCTTGGCCTTGTCACAGCCGTGTTTGCCGTTTTGGCGGGCGGCATTGCTGCCTGGTATGTCATCACTGCGATCATGGGCGGAACCTTTACACTGCTGCCGGTCACGGCGTTCAGTGCTGCCCTAATTGCGCTTGTCCTGACTGTCGGGTTCGGCCTGATCGGAACCTGGCGCGTTCTTGGCGAAAAACCTGCACCGGTTCTTAGAAACCTCTGATGTGGCCAAAGACCGTGTTAACCGTCAGAAAAATTTCATCAAACTGACCGCAAATGTGCGCCGCATTACATCCGGCGCGCCTTGCGTCCTGCGGTTATCTTGGATATCGGAAGAGAGATTTATCTCTTGAAGGGGCACTCCGAAATGCCGGGCTATCGTTTGAATTCCATGTTTAAGACCACTCTAGCAGCCTCAATTGCGGCTTTGACCATGCTGTCTGCCGTGCCGGCCGCTCAAGCTGAAAGCCCGTTTCACACCGGCGTTTGGCAGCTGAATGATCCGGCTGGCAAGCGCGGCCTCGTTGTCAGCGACTGGCTGGTTTGGGAAGACGGCCTGCCGAAGCGCTGGCTTTACCGCCGCGCGGGAACCAATGACGCCAACCAGTTTGATTTCTTCACCCGCTCAATCGGTGACAGCGGCTTCACCCCGGTCGGCATCCGCGTTTATCGGACCGGGGAGCATGAGATGAAATACACCATCTCTGAAAAGGGTAAGGACCCGATCGAGGTTTCCGCGAACCGTTTGTCGATCCCGAACTACAAGAATTCTTGCCTCTCGGTTGAAAACAAGGGCAACAGGCTGACCGGCGGCACCTGGACCGGCACACCGCAATCTGCCGGAAAAAAACTCCGCCTGACCAAATCCAAGCTGACCATTGATGGAAACGCGCGCAATGTGACCGTCGAAGATGTTCGCGTGGGCCGTGTCGGGATCATGGAAGACGGCAAACCCTTGGCGTTTTTCACGGATGCTGGCGGCGATTATGGCGTTCTTCAGTGGTTCAAGCCGGGCGTAACGCCGGAAGTCATGCGCGACACCACAAAAGAAGTTATGGATTTCAAGGCAGAAGAAATCTTCCGCTGGCCACAAGGCACTTGCGATCGGCAGATCGAAAGCCGTCTTAAAGCCATGAAATAAGAACTCTTCTTAATCATAAGGGCCGGAAATACGGGCCGTAGCAGAAAGATTGCGATTTTTTCAGGAAAGTCATCTTGTGCTAGGGTCCGTATTCTCCCATATGTTGAGGGAGCTGTGCTGCAGGATTCCCTGCGCGCACAAGTTTTGAACGAAGGGGAATCTTAAGACCATGTCGACCTTTGACCGCCAATCTCAAGGCGCTTACTCGGTTGCCGGCGCTCGTGCCGAGGCCGGCATCGATCAGGGCCTGCGCGCCTACATGCTGGGCGTATACAACTACATGACGTTCGGCCTCGCGCTGACCGGTTTCTTTGCCATCGGTACCTACATGATGTCCGTCGTGACCAACGACGCTGGCTCGATCGTAGGTTTGACACCGCTCGGCAACGCCATCTTTGCCTCACCGCTCAAATGGGTGGTCATGCTGGCGCCGCTCGGCATGGTGCTTTGGCTCTCGTTCCGGATCCAGTCCATGAGCGCGTCAACCGCTCGGACGATGTTCCTCGTCTACTCCGCCCTGATGGGTGTATCCCTATCCTCGATCTTCATGGTTTATACCGGCGGATCGATCGCGCGCGTGTTCTTCATTACCGCAGCGTCGTTCGGTGCGCTGAGCATCTTCGGCTACACCACGAAGAAGGACCTGTCCGCTTGGGGTTCGTTCCTGTTCATGGGCCTGATCGGTATCGTGATCGCCTCCCTGGTGAACATCTTCCTCGGATCTTCCGCGCTTCAGTTCGCGATTTCCGTGATTGGTGTTCTGGTGTTCGCTGGCTTGACTGCCTACGACACACAGCAAATCAAGGAAATGTACTACGAGGGCGATTCCGGTGAAGTTGCCACCAAGAAGTCCGTGATGGGCGCTCTGCGTCTCTACCTCGACTTCATCAACATGTTCCTGATGCTGCTGCAGCTGTTCGGCAACCGCGAATAATCTGCGCACCATCATAAATGTAGAAAGCCCGGCCATTGCGCCGGGCTTTTTGTTGTCTTTTGACAAAAGATGTCGCTTCCAAATCTCAGATGGTCAGCACGTGAAAAACGGGCAAGCGGCGACCTCGAGTTTAGTAGAGACCGCTCCGGGTTTCGAGCCGTGCGCCCTGTGTCAGGCGTCGACGACCCGTAGATGCTTTTTCTTTTCCAGAACTCTCAGAACCTGCGCAAGATCGTGGCCACGTTTCAGGATCATGCCACCAGTCGCGACGACCGAATATGCGCCCTGCCGCCGCGCAAGTTTAGGATCCTTTTCGATGCGATAAAGAGGCATTTCAGAGGCGCGGCGGAAAATTGAGAAAACAGCCCTGTCATTCAGAATGTCAATTGCATAGTCCCGCCACTCACCATCGGCGACCATGCGGCCATAGAGCCTGAGGATGACATCGAGTTCCCGGCGGTTGAAGGACACCACTGGTAAGGAGGGAGGAGCTTTATGCCCAGGTCCGTTGAGGCTCAAGCTCCGGCTGTGCTGAGATGCGCTATCATCGGCTTCGCTCATTCCGCCTCCCTTTTGAACCGCCTTGCACCTTGCGCTGCCGTCAGCATTTGCTTGGTGCATGTCATCCAGATGTCATGATGGTCGTGGTTCGCCGCGAATTGCAAGTGCAGGCCGGTAGAAAGCTGAGAAACTGTTGCTTTCATTCATCAATCGTGACCGAAAAACATCAAAAACTGACGCTTGGGCAACTTTTCAAGAAAGAATACCAAAATTTTCATGTTTTCGCCGCATTCCAGCCCTTGGCCAGCCAAAAAGCACACCCATATTAGCATCATACCTTGATGGGAACGGTCTACGGGCACCGCGGTATGCAATAGCCCCCCAGCCCCCCGTGGTGAATGTAGAGCGACCAGATTTTTTGAGTCAAACATCAGGGCAACTGAAGGGCCGGCAACACGCCGGCCCTTTTCATTACCGGGCACCTTTGACGGCCAGTCTCAAGAATTCCGGCAGTTTTCCCGAACCGAAAACGTTTCAAGCTTCCCCTGCGGACGCCTTGTAGTATTCTTTTCCCAAGATGACTCTTGACCTGATTGATCTTCGTGCGGCGAGACCGGCAGACTGCGAAGCGCTTGCCAACATCCATAGCGAAGCCTGGCTCGGCGCTTATCGCGGCGTGTTACATGGCCTTGACCTTCAGCGAATGGTCTCAAGGCGGGGCGAAAACTGGTGGCGCGGAGCTCTGGCGCGCGGCGTCAACATCAAGATCCTATCCGTTGCTGATGTTCCGGCCGGATATGCCACCTTTGGCCCGTGCCGGCTAACGAATACCAGCATGGATGGAGAGATATACGAACTTTATCTCAAACCGGAGTATCAGGGCCTGGGTTTCGGCCGCAGGCTTTTTGAAGACATCCGGGCATCATTCCTCGAGCAACATGGCTCAGGGCTTGCCGTCCAGGTGCTCAGCGACAACACGCCTGCCCGGGAGTTCTATCGTGCGGTGGGAGGCCAAATCGCCGGGAAATCATGGCACCGGATCGGCGGTAGACGACTCGAATTGCTCATCTACATCTGGCCGAGGCGAACGCTCTGACAGGCTCACCATTATGCTTTCTAAGGTAAGGATCTGGTACGCCCGCGCCACTTCCGGGCCATTAATCAATTAGGTGCAATGCAAAACTAAAGACTTGAACTTCTGCCTTCGGATTGCGATAGACGGCGCAACGATCCAACAGGAGTTCACAGATGCGTATTGACGCCGTGCCGATTGGCAAAAACCCGCCGGAAGATATCAACGTAATTGTTGAGGTCCCCGTTGGCGGTGAACCGATCAAGTATGAGATGGATAAAGAAGCAGGCGCGATGTATGTCGACCGCTTCCTCTACACGCCCATGCGCTATCCAGGGAACTACGGCTTCGTCCCGCACACGCTTTGCGGCGATGGCGATCCGATCGACGTGGTTGTCGTCAACCAGCGCCCTGTTGTACCTGGCGCCATCATGACCTGCCGTCCGATTGGTGTTCTCCTGATGGAAGACGAGTCCGGCCAGGATGAAAAGATCATTGCGGTGCCAAGCCACAAGATCACCAAGCGCTACGACAATGTTTCGGACATTACCGACCTGCCGCAAATCACCATCGACCAGGTTAAGCACTTCTTCGAGCACTACAAGGATCTGGAACCTGGCAAATGGGTGAAAGTGACGGGTGTTGAAGGCGCAGAAGCTGCAAAACGCATGATTGTGGAATCAATCGAGCGCGCCAAGACGGAAGCTGCCGAATAAATGCAGCCCGACTATCCTTGAGGCTGCCGCCGCTGCATCATCTGTCGGCAGCGGCCTCAAGACGCTCCATGTCCTGATCGCTCAAACCGAAATGGTGACCGATCTCATGGATAAGCACATGGGCGACCACATCTCCGAGCGTTTCGTCCATTGCGGCCCAATAATCCAGAATGGGCCGGCGGAAGAGCCAGATACGATTTGGCATTTGCCCAGTATGGGACAGCTCTTCGCCCTCGTCCAAGCCGACACCTTCAAACAACCCTAGAAGGTCGTGCGGATCTTCGATCGACAGTGCATCGAGAACATCATCAGGTGCGTATTCGGCAAGTGTGATCTGCAAATTGCCGCAGCGAAGCAGCAGATCGTCCGGCATGGTTGCCAGTGTTTCGCTGGCCATTGCCTCAAAGTCTTTCAGGTCCGGCGCTTTGAGGTCGGTCCAGTGGCTTCGACTGATTGGATGAATTGACGCCATATTTTGTTCCAGGCTCCAGTGAGCGCTGTATTTCCTTTTTCGCGAGCCTCCCAACTCAGTTGGAAGATTACTTACAGGTAGGTAACGGCAAGGTAAATCACCAGACCAATTGCAAACATCAACCCAAGCGACCGTCCGATGCGCGTGCCCCAGACTTCGATGTGGTCATCGGCATCCTTATCGGCCGCGCTCATATGGTCCCGCGCACGATCGGCCATGCGAACAAAGGTCGAGCCAACAACCGTTTCGCTTTCCGCTTGCGCGCGGTCAATCGCTCTCAGCGCCTCGTCGCGCCTTTCCTGATCGGCCTTGTGTTTTGACGTGCTCATGCCGGTGACTTTGCCATGGGGACCCGGAATTTCAAAATTCCGGCAGCAAGAAGCCCAAGTCCGGCCAACCCGGCAGATGCAACAGCATTCCACCCGGCAAAGGACAGGCCCAGCATCCGCCAGCTGGCTTCCGTGCAGCTGACAACCCGGGTCGATTGCAAGGCTTGCAGCATGTTGGAAGCGGATGCCGGAGCAGCAGCGCCCCCGCCGCAATCATTCGGGCCATCCCAGAACTGCCATTCCGCTCCGGCCTGATAAATCCCGAGGCCAGCTCCATATGCGAACACAACCGCAACACCCAGCAACAGGATCGCGGCAATCCCTTTGCGACCAGTCACCAAGGCAGCCAATGAAACAAGGGCCATCGGCAACCCGATATAAAAAGGAATTCGCTGCTCCAAACACAGCTTGCAGGGGACATAACCGCCAATCAGCTGATATCCCCAAGCCGTTCCAATCACCACAAGGCCACCGGCCAATAGCAGGAGTGTCAACGACTGCGCCAGTTTTTCAGCGGACATCGGATCCTCTTTGCTTAGATAAACTTCAGCGCGGCGAAACCGCCGACCAGAAGCACGACGAACACGGTGAACATAAGACCGAGGCGTTTCTCGATAAAGTCCTTGATCGGCGGGCCGAAGAAATACAAGAGCCCAGCGACGATGAAGAACCGGATCCCCCGGGAGACAATGCTTGCAAGAATAAAGATTGGCAGGCTTAGACCTGCAGCCCCGGAGGCAACTGTAATCACCTTGTAGGGAAACGGGGTCACACCGGCGATAAACACGAACCACCAGCCCCACTCGGCGAAGATATGGCGGAATTCCTCGACGTAGTGGAGTTTGCCGTAGAACGCGAGCACCGGCTGTGCAACCTGTTCAAACAGAAACATGCCGATGAAATAGCCGAACACACCACCGGCAACAGAGGTCAGCGTGCACAGCAGCGCATACCACCAGGCCTTCTCGCGCCGGGCAATGACCATCGGGATCAACAAGATGTCCGGCGGGATCGGAAAGAACGAGCTTTCAACAAACGAAACCGACCCCAGCGCGGTAGGTGCGCGAGGTCCGGCAGCAAGGGACAGGGTCCAGTCATAAAGGCGTCTGATCATGACGCCTCCATACCTGCTGCAATGCAAAAAGTCACCTAACGAAATTCAGGCTGGGAACGGTTTGAAACCAAGGGTAAACAAACCAGCACTGACGTGGCGCGAGCTGCGCTATGGATTTCAACGAATGCCAACCGCGGCACCCGTCCGGTGATTACATCTCTATGAACATTTTCGCAGCATTGACCTCTTGGCCCTGAAGCTGAACCAACTCCGGGTTCGCCTCAAGGAACGCCGCACTGTCAAAGGTGATTTCCCGATTTTCAGCCCGGCCAAATTCGATGTAGTGCCGGGCGCCAGCTTCCGCATCTGCCCCGAAGACCTCGATCAAATCCTCATGCGAGGCGATGTAATCAAGGGCGGAGAAATCAATCGTCCGGCCTTCGGTCAAACCGAACTCGACAAAGTGGTCAAAGAGTGCCTCTTCGTCCGTACCAAATGCCTCTTCGACATCCTCATAACTCGCGGCATATTCGAGGATTGAAATCTGCGTTTGCGCGATAACATCGAGGTCAGCGTCGGCATAAGAAATGGTTTCGACATTGGTCAGCCGGTCCGTACCGTGATTGCTGAACACAATGGTCTCACCATTGTCAAAGACGTAGGTGTCTGCTGAAGAACTACTATGGTTAAGGACGAACACGTCGCTTCCAGCACCGGCATCAACAAGGTTGTCCCACTGGTTGCCGATGATGACATCATCTCCCGCACCACCAATCGCGTTTTCAATGACTGCGCCATAGGCGATCGAGATGTTGTTTGTGAGGCCGGCAGCGCTCGAAAAGCCGCCTTCGTTCAGATTGATGACCGTATCGACGAAATAGCCAGAGAAATCAATCGTATCTGTTCCGTCTGCGTCCCAGATCGAAAAGACTGGCGCAGTGTTCTGACTGAAATCGTAAATCGGTGACTCTGTGTTGGAATTGAATCCGTAAACCGTGTCATCAGTCCGCGTCGACATGTTCACGCCGTACTTTGCCTGGATAGCCAAGATATCGTGAAGCATCGGGGTCTGGGCAAAAGCATTTCCGAAATCAGCGCCCGTATGGCTCTCATCCCAATATGACATGATCGAATACTGAGCGCTGTCTTCGGCATAAGCGGCGTTGTTCTGATAGCTCAGCTTGCCGCCGCTGGCGTTGTAGTCACCCGGATGCGGCTGGCCGATGGCATGGCCAATCTCGTGAACCAGGACTTTGTAGCCATAATTCCCGATTTCCGGAGCCGTATTATAAGCGTAGTCACTGTTCACCCAGACATCACCGGCCCAAGAGGAAAATCCCGGAAGGTAGGCATGGGCCGCCGAATAGTCCGCCAACGTATCGGAGTTGGCAAACCGGATCGGCGCGAAATACGAATTGCTTTCCTGAAAGGTTATGTCGGCAACATCAGACCATGCCTCCAGGGCTAGCCGCGCCATGTCCATCTGCTGGCTGTTGAAACTATTGAACCCGTCGTACTCGTCCAGGCCCTTCGCATAACTTGGAAGTACCTTGGCGAAAGAATAGGTCACAACAGCAATACCGCCCCAGCTGTAATCGCCGCGGTTCAACTGCCCGATGATATAGTTGAGGGAAGTGGTGCCACCGGGACCCGATGCTGCAGCGGCGGCAAATGTACCGTCTTGGGCATGCTCAATCCCGTCACAAAGAGCACTGTGACAAAGTCCGCACATAGGTTTTCATTCGGTGAAATGAATACACCGCCCCTGTTTATTTGAATATTTGACGCATTAGCTTGTTATTTGCTTTTGAGGGCAGTATGCGCGGCAGGTGGTAAAAATTATTGAATCGAAATTCTAGTATTTTTTGTTTGTTGGAACGTCATTAATATTTTTTGAACATGCAATTAACTTGAAATTAATACTAAAATTTCGTTATTTACATTTACAATTGCTTAGGCATAAGCGTGGCCCTGGCCACCGAACTTCAGCGGCGGCCAGCACCGGCATGCTCGGATGTTTTCTGGCAGACGAGATGGTTGGGGTCGACAGGGCCCGGTTGCTACATCAAACGAAAAGCCAAAGCTTCATTCATCAACGGGACATTAGCATCACAGGGACCAAGGATTTCAGTGCTTGGCACTTTGTCCAGTCTTTCGAAATCAATCAGATATTTGCCGGCAGCCAGTTTTGACAACCAGGGATGGCCACTTGTTCACCGGCTAACAAATTACAGGAGAAGCCTTAGTATTTTGATGAACACTTCAAGCAGCGCACGATTATTGTCACTAGTGACATAATCAAACCTATTTCTTTCTGCTTTGCGCGTAAAAGTTGCTTGCTGTTAACCTTTACGGTAAATTAATTTACGCGAAGAGGAGTTATTTTATCAATAATTTCAATAGCTTAATTTTGATCAACAAAATACCGGTAATTACCGTGTTAATTAATATATTGATAATTTTAATAAAAAATTTAATAATTGAAGCCTGCAACTATCCCGTTTGTACCGGAGTTTTTTAGTCAAGCGAAAGCTAGTAGGGGGTATTCATGGCTTTTTCTATTACATCATCATTCGACTCAGACTTTTATCTATCCCAAAATCCTGATGTTGCTGCTGCGATTGAAGCAGGTTTGTTTGAGAGCGCTGAGCAACACTTCAATCAGTTTGGTTTTTCAGAAGGCCGAGATCCAAACCCATATTTCGACACATCGTTCTATCTGGAACAAAACCCCGACGTTGCTGCCGCCGGCATCAATCCGCTCAACCACTTCAACCAATTTGGTGAAACGGAAGGTCGCAGTCCGAACGCAATCTTCAATCCGACCTATTACCTGGAACAGAACCCGGACGTTGCAGCGTCCGGCATTAGTCCATTCCTGCACTTCATCAATCACGGTGCCGGCGAAGGCCGGTCGCCGAATGCGTCTGTCGCCTCGCAAACGAGCGAAGGCTTTGACGAAGCAGCATACCTTGCCGCAAATCCAGACATCGCAGACGCAATCGCCAACGGAACATTCTCCAGCGGCTATGAGCACTGGCTCTTGATCGGATTTGACGAAGGTCGTTCTGGCGCGCAAAACGCCGCCGGCGACCCGATCGATCAACCCAACAACAGCGGCACACCGAGCGGTAACCCTGATGACTCTCCTGCAGATCCAGATGCACCAGGCACCCCCATTGTTCCAGTTGCAACAATTGAAAACGGCGAAATCGAGTTAGTAAATTTAAGTAGCGCTAATGCTGTAATTACGATAACCGGCAATACACTCTTTGTGACGGCAAGCAACGACGCTGAAAGAAGCCAAGCTTTCGATCTTGCAGACGTAAAAACCATTGACCTAAATGGTTTCGAAGCGAAAATCTCCGGTGCTACAGTTAACCAATTGTTCCCGGACTCTGGTTCCGGGACAATAGACATAGTCGGTTTCGGTTCTGGCGGAACTTTCGATATCACTGGGGTCGATTTTGGAAACATAAAACAACAGACACTGCAGTCCCCGAATGTCTGGCAGTCTGACCAAAACCCAACCAACCCCACTGTTGCCGGATTTACATTCTCAGAGCTTGATGGCAACAAGTCCATCTTACCTGATGGTGTTACCGTGAATGGTTCCCGTTTGGACGCATTTAAAGCGTGGTGGGATTCATTCGACGACTTTTATGCAGGTGGCGCCAATTACTACAATGTGTTCATAAACGAACGGTTCGTCTATCTCGGCAATGACTATGTCGATTATCTGAACCAAGCTGGAAACTCAGCGTCTCTGGATGTCGTTAAAACAAGTGGTGATTATACCAGCCGCCAACAGACACTTCACGACAATCTGCTTGGAAACTTGGGTGACGGCCCTATAAAGAGCCGTTTCGAAGATTTGGACGACTCCCTTTACGATTGGCCGACACTCGGTGATCCGAGAACGACCTCTGCCCAAGCCTTTGGAGATCGCCCATACACATCTGGTAATGCAAACACCCTTGACGACTTTCAAACTGCCAAGGACTGGGACATCGCCAATGGCGTCAGCAGAGCAGATGGCAACATCAAACTGACAACCGGACAGCTTGATGACATTGCCAGTGACGGCAGCAACATGTGGGCAGGGAGTGGCAACTCAAACGATCTGTTCCGAATTGTTCAGCTTGTGGATCAAGAAATTGAACTCGGTATCAAGGTCAAGGAGCGTAAAGTTGGTGACTACGCAGATAGTGCTTCGACGGATTTAGTCGAAACCTCAATCTACAAGAACCTGGATGCAACTGGTTGGGACGCACCAAGTTGGAACCAACCAGGCGGTAGTGGTGGAGCAGAGAACGTAGCTCGCTGGAGTTTCGACTTCTCGATAGCGACTGACATTGATGGTACTGATGCCGACGCACCCACACTAGCTGATTATGTGTTCAAACTAGTGTTTGATGTCGACCCAACTGAAAACGGCGAGTCTTTTGTTACTCTCGTCCTCGATCAAGCGGACGGCGGAAACTGGCTGTATGAATCTTCCGACAACGCCCAAGTGAATGCGCTTTTCAATGCAATCACTTCCGCGAATGGCACCAATATCATCATCTCCGATAATGTTGGCGAAAATGACTCCAATGACCCGACATACGTATCTCAAAACTCTCAAAACTATGGGTTCGCTAATTCGTTCGAGAGGTATGTCAACACGTTCCTAGGCAATGATTATAATCTTGATGGAACAAAACAGGGCTCGGTCACGTATTGGGAAGCTGAAAGTGATGCTGGTCATTTCTCCATTTCACTGGAAGCTTATGACAGCACCGGAACCCAACTGCTGGGAACCAATACGATCATTGTTGATGGAGTTGTTGGACCATAACGTCCACAATTACCCGCATAATGAACCTGACGGTGGCGCCAACGCGCCGCCGTTTTTTTTGCTCAAAAGAGAAAATAGGTCAGCGCGCGAGAATGTCTCTGTCCGACGCAGAGCATGCGAGCGCAGATGCGTCCATTTCTGGGACTTTAGCATATTGGAAGTGCTTGAAGGCGCGCGAAACGTTTCTCGCCGAGAATGGTGCCCCCCGCCGGAATCGAACCGGCACTCCCGAAGGAACGGGATTTTGAATCCCGCGCGTCTACCAGTTCCGCCAGAGGGGCAACTGACACCGAGGTGCGTGAATATCACCGCCCCCGTGCCGATGCAAGCACAGATACGCCTCAAATCCGCAAACTATCCACGATCAATTTGAAGGGCTGTCTGAAGTCACTAATGGCTTGACCAGCCGCAGCATCATTGCACCGTTGGAGCGGCAGATCTGAAGCGAAAAAGCACTGGACCCGCTTGATCAGAGATCTGAGACGGAGGCAGACACAAGCACAGGCTCTGGCTCTGGCGCCCACACCGCAATCATGGGCCGCAAGGTGTTCCAACATTTCGCAGGTCAACGCGCTGATTGCATGCGCTTGACCAACTTTAAGAAATTTTGCCGGCGAAGAAAGGCGCAAATTGTGCGCTTTTTCTAGACAAGCTTTTTACCTTTCGATACATCTTCACCATGACCAAATCAGCACGTGAAATCGAGCTCAAACTCGAACTGGACCCGGCAGCGCAGGACGAAATCAAACGGTCTGGCGCACTTAAGGATTTTGCCGCCTCCCGATCGGTCACCAAGACCCTACAATCAATTTATTTCGATACGCCGGACCAAGCCCTCCGCCAGGCCAAGATCTCCTTGCGTGTGCGCAAATCCGGCCGCAGCTGGGTGCAAACCGCAAAGCTGGGAACAGGTGTCATGGGTGGCCTGTCCTCCGCAGTTGAGGCCGAACATGCCGTTCCCGGACGTGCGCTCGATTTTTCTGTCATTGAAGATGCTGACGTGCGCGCAAAACTTGTCGAGACGATCGGCGACGCCGGTGTTTCCGAGTGCTTTGAAACGGTCATGAAGCGCACAACGCGTCAACTGACCCGGGAGACCGACGGCGCCCATATCGAACTTGCCTTCGACACGGGTAACATTCTCGCCGGGCCGGAAAGCCATCCGCTGGTGGAACTGGAGATGGAACTAAAGGCTGGACCAAGCGCCGCACTTTTTGATGTTGCCAAGCAGCTTTTGAATGATGTGCCGTTCCGCTTTTCACCCTACAGCAAGGCCGAACGCGGCTACCGGTTCGCCGAAGGCCAACCGGACGGAAAAGCCGTTCCCTTCTTTGCTGAAAACGTGGTGTTTGAGCAAGGCATCACCGTGGAACATGCCTTCCGCGATGTGCTGCGGTCTTGCCTCACGCAGATTGCGGAAAACCGCCTAGCGGTTCTCGCTAGTGAAGACCCGGAAGGGCCGCATCAGCTGAGGGTTGGCCTGCGCCGGCTTCGCAGTGCATTCCGGCTGTTCAAGCCAGCCCTCAATCCGGCGACCATGGCGCCGCTGGATCAGCTGGCCAGAACCATCGCAGCCGAAGCCGGTGCCTTGCGCGATTTCGATGTTCTGATTGACGAGATCGTCGAACCGGTCGTGGACAAAGCACCTCAAAGCATTTCCTTTGACGCGCTGCTCGCCGATCTTCATGCGTCCCGCGGCAAGGACACCCGCACCGCACTGGTCACCCATCTAAAATCCGCAGAGGTGAACGCGTTCCTGCTCGATCTGGCGGCATACACGGAAGGCCGGGGATGGCTCGATCCGGAGAACTTTGACCAGAGCAGCTTTCTGGCGCAGCCAATTGAGGATTTTGCAGCTCAAGCCCTCGCCAAACAGTGGAAGAAGGTCAACAAATACGGCAAGCGTCTGGACGAGTTGACCATCCCGGAGCGTCACGAGATGCGCAAAGCCATGAAGAAGCTGCGGTATGGCATTGAGTTTTTCGGGAGCCTTTACCCGAAAGATGCCGTCAAACCGCTGCTCAAGCGGATGAAACGCCTGCAAGATATCTTCGGCTATCTCAATGATGTCGCCATGGCAGAACGCCTTCCCGAAATGAGCAATGTGACCGGCAAGAATGCGTTGACCGCCGGACAAGCCATCGGATTCACGATCGGTTGGCATGAAGCCCAGAGCCAAGCCATGTGGCAGCACGCCCGGGGCTATTGGGATGCGACCAAGGATGTGCCGAAGTTCTGGTCGTAAGGCATCGCAAATCGGCGGGCATGTCCCGTGAACGTGTTGTCTATCACACTAGTTGTGCATTCCGCCTGATATGCAAACACCAGACTTGATAGGCATTATCAAATCACGGGATTGATGAAACATGGCAGCCATTGGCACCCAAAACCGCTATGCGGCTCCCTCCAGATTGTTGCATTGGGCAATTGCGCTGCTTGTGCTGCTGACCTGGCCGTTGGGGCTGATGATTGGGTTTGCCAAGAAAGATGTCGTGCTCGATTTCTATCTCTTGCACGAGAGCATCGGGTTTCTTGTTTTGTGGCTCATGCTGATCCGGGTCGGGAACCGCTGGCTGAACAGACCGCCACGCCACGAAGCTCCACCGCTTGAGAAAAATGCCGCAGAAGCGGTCCACGGTCTCTTGTATCTGTTTTTGATCCTTATACCGGTCTCGGGTTTTCTTGCCACCAATGCGCATGGTTTTCCGCTGAAGTGGTTCGGTATTGTTGAGGTGTGGAGCCCGATCGGCAAAAGCCCGGATATCGCACCAATCTTTTCAGCAGTTCACGAATGGAGCGCCTGGATACTGCTTGGATTGTTCGCCGTCCATATTGGCGCAGTGCTGATGCATCATGTCATCCGCAAGGACGACACGCTTTACCGGATCATCTGACGCGCCCGGTACTCGTGTTGGGGTTGGCAACCACGCGCCCGGACCAGATCCTGAGATCCCGGATTGCCTTGAGGGTGGCGACAACCGCGGCAACACAGAGGATTGCCTTGGTGACGGGCTCCATGGTCCCTTCAATCAGAAACGCGTGAGCCGAGCCGCCCACCACAACACCCAATGCAAGGGTCGAATGGATCTTCTGCCAGGTTTTCGGACGCCAACGAAGGCCCCGCCGCAGCACCGCAACGAGCGCGGCTGCAAAGATGCACCACATGGCGATGACACCCCATGCGGAAAAGGGTGTTGGGGACCTGAATAAAAGCGCATCGACGACATCCGGCGGGCTGGTGACCCACAATCCGCCAACGTGAAGGACCACCATCAAGACCAGCATCCCCCCAACCCAGCGATGGACGGACTTGCTCTTTGCAAGAGACACCCCCGGCAACGATCCGCTTGCCAGGAGCGGCTGCAAAACCATCAAGGCCATCGCCAGGATGCCGGCGAAACCGGAGGTAATGTAAATCGGGTCACGCCACGCCAGCAAAGGGCTAAAAGCGGCCGCCACCAGCGGAGCAATCACAACTGTGCCGATGAGACCCCAAAGAATGGCCTTTTGGGATGGTTTCATTCCGAACGCGGCCTGCTATGCCGGGTTCAATACAAAATGCGCTTCAAGGCTCTTGTCTTGAGAACTCGGCATCACGGGGCGCAAAAACACGGTTTCAAAGTCACCGCTGTCATAGGCAAGGTGCCCGTGCGGCTGGCCAAAGGCTGGCACAATTTGGGGCATTTCAAGCCGGAACACACCATTCTCGTCGGTGAGAGTAGCGCCGTGGCTCTCCGGATCCCGTTCATGTCCTTCCGTCGTATGTGCCCAAATCTGGATCCGTTGTCCCGCCAATGGCGCGCCGTCACCTGCCCGGCGCACAGTTCCCGTCATCCAGAAGCCGCCGCCGCCAATTCGGTCCACGATCGGCGCTCCAGGCCGGTAGTTGTTGGCGCCGCCGCGCATCGACGGAGTCGGGGCAACACCTTTTGCTTGCGCAGGAACAATCAGTCCGGAAGCGCTGCTTACAATTGCCGCACCGCCAGCTGCAAGAATGGTCCGGCGGGAGAAATCGACTGCCATGAATATCCTCCTATCGGTCGGAAAAAGTCGGACGCCACACATTGTTGCAGCGCATTACCGCAGGATATAATGCAGATCGGGACATTTCCGAGGCCACGGCCAAGACTTGAGCCATTTCTGAGCCTCACGGTTTCGTGAGCCAAAGTCGAACAGCCCCTTCAGCTCAGGGAAACGAAAGAGCGTGAGCGGACTGACCTCGCAAATAATTGCCCATAGTTTGCGAGCAAGGTAAGCAAACAAAGATGCAACCAAGACAACATCCACAGGCGCCAGCCGACGCAATTGTCCTGCTGGGAGCTGCGGTCTGGACAGGCGGGCGACCCAGCCCGACACTTCTCAGGCGGATCAAACACGCAGCCGAGCTTTATCAAGCCGGCGCGGCGCCGGTTATTATTGGATGTGGCGGGCTTGGAAACCATCCCCCGGCAGAAGCTGAGGTCATGAAACGCGAGCTGATCGTCTTGGGTGTCCCGGAAAGCGCGATCCGCACCGAGACACGGTCACGCAACACCTTGGAGAATGCCGTCTTTTCCGCGCGTATCTTGCGACGGGAGAAGCTTGAAAATATTCTGATCGCCTCCGACCGGTATCATCTTCCCAGGGCGGTTTTGTGTTTCAAAACGCTCGGATTTTCAGCGGCAGGTTCTGGCCCTGGACGTTCCGTTTCAAAGACACCACTCAACAGATGGCTCTATGCCTGTCTTCGAGAAACGGCAGCTTATCCGCTTTATCTGGCCAAGATGCGTGCGATACGAAAACGGTCTCGCTTTTGATCGGGCCAGCCGCTTACATCATTCCCCATTCACAACGAGCTGGATCCTGTCAGCAGCGGCGCGTGTGCGGGTGTATTGCAGCGGACGGCCATCAGGATCGACATTAACGCTTTCAATGACCACAACCGGCTGCCCCAAGGCGATGCCAAGCTGCTGAGCATCTTCGGTATCGACCAGTTCCGCAGAAATCCGGCTTTCCCGCCGGCTGTAGTCCTTGATGCCGCCCCGGCGCAAAGCTTCGGTAATGGTGCCGCATTCCGCATAGTCGGCCACCAAATTCGGAACCCGGGCCTGCTGAAGCCAGCTGGTTCCCACCATCATTGGCACACTGTCGGCAACACGTAAGGTCTTGAGACGGATCAACGGTGTTCCCAGCGGAACCTCCAAGTGCTGCGCCAACAACGCATCCGCATCTTCGATTTCTGATCCAATCAAGCGGCCGCTTGGCGAGCGGTCCTGGCCGGAGACAATCTCCGAAAACCGTGTCCGGGCATTGATCGGGTAGCTCAGCGGAGCGCTCGCCACAAACGTTCCCCGGCCCTGATCAGCGCGCAGAAGACCCTCTGCAGTCAACGCCGCGATCGCCCTGCGGACAGTGTGCCGGTTGACACCAAAGCGGGACGCAATTTCCGATTCCGTCGGCAAACGGCTGCCCTTTTCATAGGCGCCACCAGCGATTTCCGCTTTCAGCATCTCCATGATCTGGCGCCACACGGCAATGCCAGCAGCCCGGTCGAGTTTGGTTTGGCCTGTCATGCGCCCGTCATCAAATTTCGCTACTTCAGAGTCAATCATATTATTTGTCTATACAAATAGACAAATTAAGTCTACAACCTGCTCACGCACCGGCCTTAGATGCCGATAAATGGCCGACCAATACAAAGGCGTGTTCATGACCGAGCCCACACCGTCTTCCACCATTGCCGGCGACCAAGCCGCCCGGCAGAATAACCTTGCCATTCTCGCCCAGGCCCCTGCCGATGTTTTGCAAGAAAAATTCAACGCCCTGGCGCCGCCGCCTTACGAACTGGTGCGCCAACCGGAAACCGGTCTGGTGATGGTCCGTGGCCGGATGGGCGGAACCGGTAGCCCGTTCAACCTAGGCGAGGTCACAGTCACCCGCTGCGTCGTCCAGCTTGAAAGCGGTGAGACGGGCAGCGCCTACGCCCTTGGCCGCGACAAGACCAAGGCCCTGCAATCCGCCGTCATTGATGCCCTTTGGCAGCGCGGTGAGACGCGGGCGCAAATCGAGACGGACATCCTCGGCCCGCTTTCGAACAGCCAGACGGAGCGCAAAACCACCGTCCGCGAGGAAACCGAAGCAACGCGGGTCAATTTCTTCACGATGGTGCGGGGAGACAACTGATGACCGCAACCGCTGCACTTGCCGCCGGATTTGCAGATCCTGTTCACGACGCACAAGGGTGTTTCCGGACCATTATGAACGCTATGGCGCGACCGGGAACGCTTCAGGTCCTTGGTCAAACCCATCTCACACCACCAGCACCGCTGACACCAGCAGCCGCAGCCATCGCGCTCACCCTGTTCGACTATGACACGCCTGTCTGGCTCGACAAACAGCTTGCACAGTCCGAGAGCGTAAAGGCCTTCCTTCGTTTTCACACGGGCGCACCAATTGTCAGCGAACCTGTCGAGGCAGCCTTAGCCCTGATCGCAGATCCGGCCAACATGCTGCCGCTTGCAAGCTTCAATCAGGGCTCGGCGGAATACCCGGACACGTCCACGACACTCATCTTGATAGGCCAAAACCTGAGAAACGCAGACGGTGTTGTGCTCGAAGGGCCCGGCATCAAGGACACGCAAACGTTTGAAACAGCCCCAGTGCCGCAAGTGTTCTGGGATCAGGTCATTTCAAACAACGCCCAATTCCCACGCGGTGTCGACCTGATCTTCGCAGGCACTGACACCATCGCAGCCCTCCCCCGCTCCACCTCAGTCACTCTAAAGGAGGCCTGAGCCCATGTATGTTGCTGTAAAGGGTGGCGAAAAGGCCATCCGCAATGCCCATAAGCTGACCGCCAAGCGGCGTCGCGGTGACACCTCCGTTCCCGCGCTCACTCTGGAGCAAATCGCCGAACAGCTTTCACACGCGGTGGCCCGCGTGATGGGGGAAGGCTCGCTCTATGACGAAACGCTTGCTGCTCTTGCAATCAAACAATCGCGCGGCGACCTGATCGAAGCCGCCTTCCTGATGCGTGCCTACAGGACGACGCTGCCGCGGTTCGGCTACAGCCAGCCCGTCGACACGGCCAAGATGCTTGTCGAACGCCGGATCTCGGCAACCTACAAGGACTTGCCAGGCGGCCAGATGCTCGGCCCAACCTTTGACTACAGCCACCGGCTTCTGGATTTTGCCCTTGCCGCTGAAGGTGAAGGCGGGGACCTTGATGCAGAAACGGCTCCGGTCGAAGACGAACCGATGCCGCGCGTCACCGATCTCCTTGGAGAGGAAGGCCTGATCGAACCGGACCCGGCAGCCGATGAAGACGCCCCGGTGGGCGATCTCACCCGCGATCCGCTGTCTTTTCCGGCAGACCGGGATCTGCGTCTGCAAAACCTTGCACGCGGCGACGAGGGCTTCTTGCTCGCGCTCGCCTACTCCACGCAGCGCGGTTACGGCCGAACGCACCCCTTTGCCGGTGAAATTCGGTACGGTGAGGTCGAAGTGGAGTTTTTTGCAGAAGAACTCGGCTTTGCGGTCACGCTCGGCACGATCAAAGTCACCGAATGTCAGATGATCAACCAGTTTGCGGGTTCGGCAAAGGCTCCGCCCGCCTTTACGCGCGGCTATGGCCTCGTTTTCGGACAAGTCGAGCGCAAGGCCATGTCCATGGCGATGGTCGACCGATCCCTGCGCTGGGAAGAACTCGGCGAAGAACAGGTTGCGCCGGCACAAGACGGTGAATTTGTTCTCTCCCATTCCGACAACATCCAGGCAACAGGGTTCGTCGAACACCTCAAGCTGCCGCACTATGTCGACTTCCAGGCAGAACTCGATCTGGTGCGCCGCATGCGCGGGGAGTGGTTTGAAAAACGGGCCCGCGAAGACGCCGAAACCGCTGCCAAAGAGGCTGCGGAATGAGCAATGGCCTCAGCCATATGACCTTCATCGTCAGGGATCTGTACAAGATGACCCAGATTCTGACCGAGGTCTTGAGAGCAGAAGAAGTCTACGACAGCGGCCAGGACACCTTCTCCTTGTCCGAGGAAAAGTTCTTCCAGGTCGGTGATGTCTGGATTGCGATCATGAAAGGCGAGCCACTATCCGAGCGCACCTACAATCACGTTGCCTTTAAGATCGAAGAACAGGACTTCGAGGCCCGGCTTGCCGCGATCCAATCGCTCGGCCTTGAGTTCAAGCCGCCGCGCGACCGCGTCGAAGGTGAAGGCAGGTCCATCTACTTCTACGACGCCGACAATCATTTGTTCGAGCTGCACACCGGCACACTGGAAATGCGGCTCGAAAGCTATCGCAAAATTCTCGATGAACGGAGGGCCGCACAATGAACGCAACGGCTCAGATTTTCGATCAGGGTGAATACAATTTCGCCTATCTCGATGAACAAACCAAGCGCATGATCCGCCGCGCGATCCTGAAGGGCATTGCGATCCCGGGATACCAGGTGCCGTTTGCCTCGCGCGAAATGCCGATGCCCTACGGCTGGGGCACCGGCGGGGTTCAGGTCACAGCCTCGATCCTTGGCAAGGATGATTGCCTGAAGATGATCGACCAGGGCTCGGACGACACAACCAATGCGGTCTCCTTGCGCGGGTTCTTCGAAAAGACCGCAAACGTACGCACGACCTACGAAACCGCTGAAGCGACCGTCATCCAGACCCGTCACCGCATCCCGGAAAAGGACCTGCGCGAAGACCAGGTCTTGGTGTTCCAAGTCCCGATCCCCGAACCGCTCCGGTTTCTGGAGCCGCGGGAAACGGAAACTCGCAAGATGCACGCCCTCGAAGACTACGGTCTCATGCACGTAAAACTCTACGAAGACATCGCCAAGAACGGCCACATCGCCACCACATACGCCTATCCGGTGATGGTCAATGACCGGTATGTGATGGACCCCTCGCCAACACCGAAATTCGACAATCCGAAGATCGACGAAATGGCCGCGCTGCAGCTCTATGGCGCGGGCCGGGAAAAACGCATCTACGCAATCCCGCCCTACACCAAGGTGAAGAGCCTCGACTTTGAGGACTATCCGTTCGAGGTTCAGAAGTTTGACAAGCCGTGCGGACTATGCGGCGCAGAGCATGTCTATCTCGACGAGGTCATTCTCGATGACAAGGGCGGGCGCATGTTCGTTTGCTCAGACAGCGACTATTGCGAAGAACGGCGCGCCGCAGGGCATGTCGGGCCGATGGCCGCAAATCCGGCGGCCCAGCAAATCGGCGGACACGGCACAAACGCAGAGGAGGCGTCCCGATGAACGTCTTTCAGGCTGACGACCCGCTGCTGCAGGTCCATAATGTAACCCGCTATTACGGAGACCGGATCGGATGTACCGACGTCTCCTTCGATCTTTGGCCCGGCGAAGTACTGGCCATAGTCGGGGAAAGCGGTTCAGGCAAAACAACCCTTTTGAACTGCCTGTCGACACGCCTTGCCCCGACTGCCGGCGCTATCGAATACCGCATGCGCGATGGATCGATGCGGAACCTCTATCAGCTGTCAGAAGCCGAGCGCCGTTTGCTGATGCGCACCGACTGGGGATTTGTCCATCAAAATGCCGCCGACGGACTGCGCATGAACGTCTCTGCCGGCGCCAATGTCGGCGAACGGCTGATGGCGGTCGGCGATCGGCACTACGGCAAGATCCGCGAGACGGCAGATGATTGGCTGGGCCGGGTTGAGATCGCCAGTGACCGGATCGACGATGATCCACGCTCGTTCTCAGGCGGCATGCGGCAACGGCTGCAAATTGCCCGAAATCTCGTAACCCATCCGCGGCTGGTCTTCATGGACGAACCGACCGGCGGCCTCGATGTTTCCGTCCAGGCACGGCTGCTCGATCTTCTGCGCCGCCTTGTGGCTGATCTCGGCTTGTCAGTTGTGATCGTGACCCACGATCTGGCGGTCGCCCGTCTGCTGTCGCATCGGATCATGGTGATGCGCCACGGCCGGGTGATTGAAGCGGGGTTAACCGACCAGGTTCTGGACGACCCGCGTGAGCCTTACACCCAGTTGCTTGTCTCCTCCATTTTGCAGGTCTGATCATGCCAGTGCGTCTTTATCTGAACAGTGTCGGCAAGTCCTTCACCATGCACCTTCAGGGCGGCACGGTGATCCCGGTTGTCGAAAGCGTTGAATTCTCTGTCGAGGCCGGCGAATGCGTAGTCCTTGGCGGCCCGTCCGGAGCGGGTAAAAGCTCGATCCTCAAAATGATCTATGGCAACTACCGCTGCGATCAGGGCCAGATCCTGGTGACTGTTGGTGATGAGATCATCAACGTTGCAGATGCGGAGCCGCGCCAGGTCTTGCGGCTACGGGACAACACAATCGGCTATGTCAGTCAGTTCCTGCGCACCATTCCGCGCGTGTCTGCCGAGGAAGTGGTTGCCGAACCAATTATTGCCCAAGGCACAAGCGAAGCGGAAGGGCTCGATACGGCACGCAGCCTGCTCTCCCGGCTGAATGTTCCCGAGCGGCTCTGGAAATTGCCACCGGCTACCTTTTCCGGCGGCGAACAGCAGCGGGTCAACATTGCCCGGGGTTTCATCGCGCACTACCCGATCCTTCTTCTGGACGAACCCACCGCGTCACTGGACGCCGCGAACCGCGCCGTTGTTGTCCGCCTGGTGGAAGAAAAGAAAGCCAAAGGCGTTGCCATGGTCGGTATCCTTCACGATGAGGATGTCCGGCAAGAAATTGCCGACCGGATCATCGACGTCACCAGCTTCAGCGCCGACGTGGCTGCTTAACCGAAATAACTTGCCCGGAGCGGTGGCATGTCACAGAACAGTCATCGCTTCTGGTTAAGGGCTTTGCTTCGGCCAAGTCCGGTCTCCTAATTCGCGACTTTTTCCATGCGCTACGCCATCTATTTCGCAGCCGATGCCAATGCACCGCTCATGCAGCTGGGCAACACCTGGTTGGGCCGTGATCCCTTCACCGGATCACGCCTGCAGCAGCCGTTCATTCCGGGCCTGGATCCCGCTCGCTTCGAAGATCTGACCACCAGCCCCCGGCGGTACGGATTTCATGGCACGTTGAAAGCCCCATTCTCGCTTGCGAAAGATACAACCGAAGACGCCTTGATCGCTGCCTGCACCGGTTTTGCAAAAACAGTGTCTCCCTTCGATCTGAAGGGACTCAGCGTCAATCAACTTGGCAAGTTCCTCGCGCTGACCCCGGCTCAGGCAGAGCCAGATCTGGAAGCCTTTGCGTCTCTATGTGTACGCCAGTTTGAACCGTTCCGCGCGCCTTTGAGCGCCGAGGATCTGGACCGGCGGCGGCAAGCAAATCTCACACCCAAACAGGACGCATATGTCGAGACCTGGGGCTATCCATATGTTTTCGACGAGTTCCGCTTCCACATGACGCTGTCCAACAAGCTGGAGGGCGACGAGGAGGCTGCACTCCTGGCACGGAGCGCGGCAACGCATTTTGAAACCGTCACCAATTCAGCGCTTACCTGCCGCCACTTCGGTCTTTATGTCGAACCAGAGCGCGGCGCACCGTTTGACGTCCACCGCATATTCGAACTAACGGGCCCGCAAAGCCCTATCACTGCGCTTAAAAATACGCTGGCAAACTCCAACGAGGAAGTCTCATGAGCACGCATCCGAAACTCTTCAAAAATGCCAAGCTGGTTCTGGCGGAAGACGTGATCAACGGCTCTCTGACCGTCGATCCGGACGGCCTGATTTCCGATATCGGATCAGCAACTGAGGCCGTGGGGCACGACTGTGAAGGCGATTTCCTTCTGCCGGGCCTGATCGAGCTGCACACCGATCACCTCGAAGTACACTATGCTCCGAGGCCGAAGGTCCGGTGGAACCCTGTTGCGGCCGTTCAGGCACATGATGCCCAGATCGCCTGTGCCGGCATAACAACCGTGTTTGATGCCCTTCGCGTTGGCATGGATGAAGATGACGACAGCAACGACACCATGAAGGTCGCGGACATGCGGGCCCTCGCAGATGCGATTGAAACGGGTCAAAAGGAAAACAGACTGCGGGCCGATCACTATATCCACCTGCGCTGCGAAGTCTCAGCACCGGATGTCATCCGGGCCTACAACTATTTTGAAGGGGACGACCGCGTCCGGCTGGTCTCCCTGATGGACCACACACCCGGTCAGCGCCAGTTCGTGTCGCTCGATTCCTACATCAGCTACTATCAGGGCAAGCGCGGCTTCACCGACGAGCAGATGACCGAATTCATTGAAATGCGCAAAGCCAGGGCCGACAAGAACACCCCGGGCAACCGCAAGGCGATTGCCGCACATGCGGACAAAAACACAATCGCAATTGCCAGCCATGATGACGCGACCATTGCCCATGTTGATGAAGCGATTGCGCTGAACACCAAGATTGCCGAATTCCCGACCACAGTGGAAGCCGCCAAAGCCTCGCATGAGGCCGGCATGGCCGTTCTGATGGGCGCACCGAACGTTGTGCGCGGAGGCTCCCACTCCGGAAACGTTTCGGCCCGTGAACTGGCAGAAGCTGGGTATCTAGATGTTCTGTCGTCAGACTATATCCCGGCATCCCTCCTCCAGGCTGCGTTCCAGCTTGCGGACGAGATCGATGGCATCACCCTGCCAAAGGCGGTTTCAACAGTGACCTCAACACCGGCGACTGCCATTGGTCTTTCCGACCGCGGTGTACTGGAGCCCGGCAAACGGGCGGATCTCATTCAGGTCAAGCTGGTTGGCAACGTGCCGATCGTGCGCGGTGTCTGGCGCGAAGGCCGCCGTGTTGCCTGACGCTCAAATGCACGCGCAGGACAAACTCGGCCCGGGACGGATGGTTCTCGTTGTAGGCCCGAGCGGGGCAGGCAAAGACACGCTCATGGCCGCCTTGAAAGACCTCCTGGTGGGCAATGACAGCGTTGTTTTTGCCCGACGTGCGGTCACCCGGGATGCCGATGCCGGTTCTGAAGATCATGACACGCTGAGCTGGTCGGACTTCGAGACCCTTGTCTCAGCCGGAAACGTGGCCCTTTCCTGGGAAGCCCATGGATTGGGGTATGTTGTACCCCAGTCTTATGACCATGCAATTCGGGGCGGAAAAACGGTGATCGCCAACGGCTCCCGCAAGGTATTGCAAGAAGCCTCAGACAAATATGAAACGGCGATCGTCCTTCTGATCACCGCCCCAATTGAGATCTTGGCAGAACGCCTTGCTGCCCGGGGCCGGGAAAGCCGTGAGGACATCGAAGCACGTTTGAAACGGGCGGATCTGGAACCGCAGAACGTTCCGAACCTCATCCGGATTGAAAACACCGGCACCATAGAGACGGCGGTTTCCGCAATGATGACGGCACTCAAGATCCAGAGTTAGTTCTGGCCTTGGCCTTGCTCCGGCTCTTGCGCCTTCTGGCGGCCAAAGACGTTGCCGAGCAAACCTGGAGGCAAACCAAAGCCCTCTTCAACGGCCTTCAGGACGTCTTCGTCGTTGACGTCCCCTTCGATCACCTTTTCGATGTCGATCTGGGTTTGACCACCAGTGGCCCGTTGGATCACCTGATTGGCGGTGTCGGTCAGGCTTTCCGGCACATCCGCTTCGCCCTTCAAGATCGAAATCAGTTCACCACCGACTTGTTCCAACTGTTCGTAGGCCGCCTGCGGATTTTCCAGAATGCCTGCAATATCCGGATAGATGCGCGGATCACTCCAGGACCCATCCACTACAATAGGTACACCCAGACCGGCCATTTTCTTGTCGGTGCCTTTCGGGCGCGGCATGGGGGCCTGGCCTTCCAGTGTCGCCACAATTCTCGGCTCCACCCGCCAGGACAGCCGTTGATTGGGCATGTCCGTGGTGCCGCCGCCGCTCATGCGGATCAACGGCCCGATCAGAGACAGGTCACTGGTGGTCGCAATTCCGTTTTCGATCTGAAAAGAAGCCCCGAGCGACGAAAAGTCCGTCTCCTCGGAGGGGCTCGCCTGCCATCCAAGCAAGGTCTCAACTGAGAGGCTGCGCACCATCTGCGGAATATTGATCCCGCGGATTGCGCCGTCTTCAAACATGTAGCTGGCGGTGCCTTTGAGGTTCTGAACCATTTGCTGCTCGCTGGCACCTGACGTTGTTACATCCAGGCCAATGAGCGTTTTGCCTTCAATCCAGGTAAAGTCCGCCGCATCCCGAAGAAGCGGATAGGCATTCAAGCCGGAGAGATCAAACTTTGCCGACAATGCGGGTGTTGCAGCTGCGCCATTCAGCCTGACGGAGCCCGTGCCTGTGCCGTCGTAAAGCGACAGTTTCTCAAGATCCGCCGTCAGAACGCCATCCTGGATCGCAACCGAGAGGGCGCTTTGTCCAATCCGGATCTTGTCCATACGGATCTCGTTTGCAGTTGCCTTGAAGTCGACATTCGCAGCTCTCAGGCCCGAAAAATCGATCGGCTCTGTGCTCCAGGATTTGCCCGCCGGAGGTGCCGCCGCCGCTGGTGCCGAACCACTGCCGCTGCCAGATTGAGCCGCGGGCTGCCCACCGGCTGATCCGCCGCCAAGGTAAGGGTCCAAGACGAGCTCGCGCAAATCAAGACGCGCCGTCACAGTTGGCTTGCCGCCGAGGGTCACACGGCCATTGGCCTCGCCAGAGGTCTCATCCAGCGTGAAGCGTGTCTCCTCGAACGAAATCGTATCCCCTTGAAAACCGAAAATGCCGGAGGCGCTGAACGCGCCCAAGCCACCGCCTGCCGCCAAGGGTTGGCCCATCCAGGCCATCAAACCTCGAAGATCAGCCGTTTGAACCCGAGCTGCGCCATCCACGGTGCTCGGCAGTTGCGCCGACCCATCAAATCCAACGCTCAACCGATTGCCCTTTAGGGAAACAGAAACTGCACCGGATTGGCCTGCCAACAACTTGGACGTATCGGCTTCACCGGTCAAACTGAACCCTTCTCCGCGCCAGGTCAGTGCACCGCTTGCAGACAGGGGGGCTTCAAGTCCTTGCATCTCGACAGCAAGAGACAGTCCGGTAATCCGGTCGGCTTCCGGGTCGCCGCCCACAGCGTCTGCAAGGCCCAGTCCGCCAATTTCGCCTTCCGAGATGTTCACCGATCCGTTGACATCCAACCCTGCCAGCATTTCTTCGCCGGTGAGGCCAACCGTCTCAAATGCCAGATCAGCGCTCAGCAGCCCGCTTGCCGGCAGCTCCTGACCGGCGAGAAGCAACAAATCCGCAATCGACCCGTCTTTCAGGACAAGCCGGCCGGAGACTTCCGGAACCAATCCAGAGAGATCCGCATCGGCCGCACCGCCAAGGGAAAGCTGTCCCAAAACCAGATGAAGATCTGACACTGAAACGGCTGCTTCAGAGCCCCGCACCTGTGCATCAAACTGGTAAGCGCCTGGATCTGCATCGAGCGACTGTCCGCCCAGCGCGGCCAAGGTTTTCAACGAGGGCCCTGACGCCGCAATTTCCAATTCAGCACGCACTGGCTCCAGCCCCGTGGTCCCCTTGATCGTGATGGAGTTTTCTGACGAAGTCAGAGCCAAATCGACCGGCACCTGGTCGCCGGACGCCAATCCGAGAGGGTTGGACAACGTGCCGGAAATCTCGAGAGGAACGTCCTGAAACTGGAAATCGGAGGTAAGCTGGACATCTCCGGTCAAATCCGGGGCAGTCAGGGACAGATTGAGGGACTGTGTGACAAAGTTCTGATCTGCTGTGGCATCAATGTAGGTCAGCTCGCCGTTGGTGATCTGGAGACTGTCGACACCAATGCTCTCCAGGTATCCCTGCCCCCCGGAGTCTGCCGCGGTGGAATCTGCACCGCTGTTCGGTGCTGACTGCACGCTATCGCCTGCCGGAGCGCTGCTTTCTTCAGCTTCACCGGTCAAAACTTCCAATGACCGGCGCGGTGCCCAGCTTGTGGCGCCGTTTGCGTTTTTCTCAAGATAGATCAGCGGTTCGTCGAGAGCGATGCCGGTGACTTTCACATTGCCCGACAGCAAACCAGACCACGCGAGACCGAAATCCATGCGTTTGGCTTTGGCGAACTCAATACCGTCCGCGCCAGCGGAACCGGAAATGCCAATGTCTTCCGCCGTCAACTGAAAGCCGGGAAAGAGTGACAAGGAAACAGGGCCATCAAGCCGGACGCGCCAACCGAAGCGGTTGTCTATCTGTTGGACCACCTGCTGCTTGATCTGATCCTTGGGCAGGAAAAACGGAACCACAAGGAGAGCGGTGACAACCAGAAACAGGAAGCTGCCCAGACCGATCAAAAGCCGTTGCATATCAATGTCTCCTCGTGGCGATTCGCCACAATGTAGACCAAACCGACCGGCAACATGCCGGTAGATTTTGACAAAAGGTGGAAAAACGGCGGTTTATCAGGAATTTCGGTTGCAAGGCAAGTTTGGCAGGACCGATTTGGTCTGCTTAGATCCGAAGAGCCGACATGTGATTGTCCCACGCAAAACCTGCGGGCCGGGCCAGAATTTCTGCGCGTTCTCCTGGCTCTGAGAGATAGGAAACGCCCCCATTTCCATCGGAGATCAGAAAACTTCCCTGATCGATAGGCGCGACACCGCACCCATCAGAGATGTTTTGGTGGCCAAGATAGTCTCCGGTCTCCGCATTCCAGAACAAGGTCTTGCCGCCACGCGGCGCTGATGTTGCGACGACACTTTGATCCCTGGTGGCCGTGACAGACCCGATATAGTTTTCAAGCTGGCCCACAAGCTTCTCGGGCAGGTCCAACAAAACCGGCGCTTCATCTCTTGAAATGACGGCGACTAGCGGCGGGGTGTCTGTCTTTGAGCCTTCAAACTGCCCACCAACCCAGGCCCGGCCAGCCCCGTCCAAAACCATGTGCCGCAAGGATAACTGATGCAGGGATCTGTCCAAACGATGCTCTGCCAGCAGGTCTCCGGTTTTGACATCCAGGAACACCACGGATGGCGACATTGTCTCCAGATTGAGCTTCTCGCGCCCGTGATCGGGGTGCGTTTCAATCCCGCCATTTGCAACAATCAGGACGTTGCCATCCGGGCTCAACAGAGTCTCATGCGGGCCGATGCCGTGACTGTCGAGTTCGCCCAGCCGGGTGATAGTCTCTGCGCTCACGTCATAGACGCCGACGACACCGCGAGCAGACGCAAAATCATTCTCCACCGCGTAGAGAATTCGCCCGTCCTTTGAAAAACAGCCGTGCCCGTAAAAATGCCGACTGGGCGCGGCAACGATGGTCTGCATTGACTTGCCGGAAAATGGCCAGGCAACGATCGCGAAGGTTCCCGGGCGGCGGGCAAATGCGGCTAGGCAATCTCCCGTATCGGACACCGCAATGCCGTGACCACGCCCTGGCAGTAAGATTTCCGCCTGGATCTGGCCCAGATCGTCGAGCACAGCTATGCCATATCCGCCCGCAGACTTTTTGAAAGCGCTGGCAAAGAGTGGCGCATCTGATGAGCTCAGCAAACTCGCCCCGAGACCGGATCCCGCAAACACCGGCAGTGCAGCCAGTCCGCCCAGCGCGGACAAAAACCCACGCCTGGTAAACTCTGTCGGCCTAGTCACCATCAAGGGCATTAAACCCTCCGGCCAGTCCCAAAGCGCCTGCGACCCGCTCACCAACAAGCCGTTGAAGGGAGTTCAACGAGATAACCAAGAGCGACAACTGACCATAGGCGCCGGAGGGTTCAAACGTCTCACGCAATGGCGGCGGGAGCTTATTGAGTGTTTTCATGGCGTTTTCGAACTCAAAGGTCATCGACCCGATCAGCCAAGCGTGTTCCTCCGGCATCATGGGTTCGAGATCCATGCTCTGGATCGCGTCCAGAATGCCGTTCATTTCGGATGTCAAAAACACAACCCCATTGTCGGACCGTGAGAACGGGATCCGGTTCGGCCTCGCTTTCTCTTCAGAGCTTCCAAGCGCAGGTGCAATGTTTTGATCCCGAACGACGATCAGCGCCGTGGACAGCGTTTGAAACACATCTTCCAATGCTTCCTTGTCGGTCTGATAACGGGCGTTGCTGCCGCCTGTTTCCAGAAGAGTTTTCGAAAAACCATCCGCATCGAACCAGGAGAGCATGACGTCCTGGGCAATGCCGGCAACATTCTCAGAGATCGCCAGCGCATAAGAACAAGTGAAATCCCCGCGCTCCCCCACTTCGCCAAGCACGACGGCGCCGGTCTTGTCGAATGCAATCAACTGAAGCGCAGTCAGCCCTTGCAAAGCCACACTTTTTTCCGACAGGCTTTCCGCCGTCCTTACGCTCTCATCTTGAGCCCCATAGAGCTTGCGGATCTGCCTTTGCGCAATGCCACGTGGATCCGGCTGGAAGGCGAGACGGCTGATGCGGTCTTCCTCAATCAGGGGGCCAAGTCGCAGAAAATGGATGCGGGCAAACTGACCAACAGCATCTGAAAAAACAACCTTGAAATCCGACTTCGCCTCATCCGTCGGTGCTTGGCAGACCTCTTGGACAGCTTCCGGCAAGCGGGTCGCAACATCAGCAAAAACCCTGATCTCAGGCTGAATGTAACCGGCAATCATCTTCTCGATGGGCTGCGTGAGATCAGCTGCAACTGCCGGCCATGTCATCAGGGCCGCAGCCGCGGAGACAAGAATTCGCTTCATTAAAGGGACTCCAGAAACCGGATGAGAGAGATGCGGTCGTCCGGCTCCATGGCGACCACTTGATTTCGGGCAGATTCTGCTTCCCCGCCGTGCCACAGAACTGCTTCGAGCAGATTGCGCGCCCGGCCATCGTGCAGAAAACGGGTATGATTGTTGACCGTTTCCGTCAAGCCAATGCCCCAGAGCGGCGGGGTCCGCCACTCACGGCCCGAGGCATCGCCAACTGGGCGGTTGTCGGCCAGACCATCGCCCATGTCATGCAGCAAGAGATCCGTATAGGGCCAGATCAGCTGAAACTGATGCGCCCCAGTATCTGCATCCCGTCGCGTGACATATTTCGGCTGATGACACTTGGCGCAGCCCACTTCGTAGAACAACTCTTTGCCACGCAGAACTTGCGGATCAGATACATCGCGCCGGGCCGGAACTGCCAGGTTCTCCGAATAGAATGTCACCAATTCCATGACCGGATCAGGCGCTTCCGACACCCCCAGATGCGCCTGTTCGCCGTGCGGCAAAACCCGGCATTCGGTCTGGCGATGTGTGCAATCGCCATAATTGTCCGGCTTGTCCGGTGAACTGATGCCGATATCGCCGGAAAAGGCACCGGCCGTTTGATCCCGGATGTTCGGGTTGGACGCCTTCCAGCCGAACCGGCCGATGGTGAGCTCGCCTGTCCGGCCATCTCGAACCCGGCTTACCTTGCCGGAGATCCCATCTCCATTCAGATCATCAGGATCCGCTAAGGCTTCAATATCCCCGGGGTGAATCGCCTGCAGCAATCCGAGACCAATCATCGGCGGTGCGACCCGCGGCGAAATCAAGGTTTCGGGATGCATGTCGCCAAATCCAAGATCCCGAATCTTGTAGACGGGCTTTTGCAAGATAGCCGTCTCGCCGCCATTCAGCGGGACCACGATCTCTTCATGCTCAATGTCGAAACGCCCTTCCCCGGCAAGGCCTGGTACTGCAAATGCCTGAAACTGCCCGCCATATGTGGGCTCCGGAATACGGAGCAGTCTTTTGTCCTGAAGGGCCGCCCGGTCTTCGTCCGATTGTGGCGGAATGGAAAGGCGCAGGAAGAGAGAAACCGCCTCATCGCCCGGACGCGGCGGCCGCCCGCGGCCATCCTTCAGGTGGCACCCCTGGCAGGAGCGTGCGTTGTAAAGTGGGCCCAACCCGTCGGACGCTTTGGTGGATGCGGGCGACGAGGCCCAGAGCTTCTTGAAAAGCCCGTTGCCAACCTTGAAATTTTGCTCTTGCTCGAACGTCAGATTTGCAGTGGCATGAGAAAAAGCATCGCGGTTGATGCGCTTGCGGGACGTACCGGCACCGCCCTGCATCTGTTCAAAGGTTTCCGCCTTGGAAAAATCATCGGCGAGCGGGAGGACGCTTAAAACCTTGGTCCGGTCCTGCTCTGACAGATCATCGCGATGGCTCAACAGCCCACCGGCCAAGGCGGTCTGACCAATCAGGCCTGCACATAAAACAGCAGCGCCCAAAATGGCGCTTTGTCCTGGGACAGTCATAAGGTTCGCATCCTGAATTACGCTCGCCAGAGCCCCAATTCCGGCGGGCAATAATGGCGGGCAGCATAGCCACCCGCCATAAGGGTCTTACTCAAAAACTGCAGTCGGGTTGTCCAGGCTGTCAGAGCCTTCGAAAGCAATCTCATCAAGTTCGAGAACTTTCACGACACGCTCGATCGACGCGGTCTGGTCAACCAGCGCATCAACAGCCGTCTGAACAACTGCGTTGCCCTCTGCGTTGCCTTCGCCGATCATCTGGTCATACGCTTCACCAGCTTCGGCGCGCGCTTTCATCGCTTCGAATGCAGCGAGCGTGGCGTCCAGCTTGGTTTGCATTTCTTCGGCCAGAGCCGGATCTTTCGCGGCGACCATCTCGGCAAGAGATGCTCCCTTCACATCGTTGCCGAGCGGGCTCTTGTACTCACCGAAATAGACGTTTCGGATGCCGACAACATCGTTGTAGTGCGACATGTGTGTATTGTCGGAGAAGCAGTCATGCTCCTCTTCCGGATCATGCAGCATGAGGCCAAGCTTCATCCGCTCACCGGCCAGTTCGCCATAAGAAAGAGAGCCCATTCCGGTCAGGATGGTCGCCAGCCCGCCGGCTTCCCCCTTGCCGCCCAGTTCTTCGCGCGCTGCACCGCCTGGTGCCCAGGCAGCAACCATTTCCTCAAGATCTGTAATCAGAAGATCCGTGGCAGCTTTGAGGTATTGCGCCCGACGCTCACAATTGCCGCCCGTGCAGTTGGCTGCATCGAAATCACTGGCCGGACGATTGCCAGCACCCGCATCTGTGCCGTTGAGATCTTGTCCCCAAAGCAGGAATTCGATTGCGTGGTAACCGGTGGCCACGTTGGCTTCAACTTCGCCTGCTTCCTGAAGGGATTCGGCCAAAAGAGCCGGCGTGATCACGCTGGCATCGATGGTCTCACCCCCGACTTTCAGGGTCGGATTGGCGATGACGTTGGCTGCGTAAAACGCGTTTTCTTCGGAATCCTCGCCATAGGAGACGTCGACATAATCGATCAGTCCCTCATCCAGCGGCCAGGCGTTCACCTTGCCTTCCCAATCATCGACAATGGCATTTCCGAAGCGGTAGGCCTCTGTCTGCTGATACGGGTTGCGAGCTTCGATCCAGGCTTTGCGCGCCTCGGCCAGGTTGGCGTCGGTCGGCTCGGCAATCAGCTTGTCGATCGCGCCCTGGAGCGTTTTTGCTGTTTCAAGAGAGTCGGAATACTTGGCATAAGCAATATCGCTGTATGTGCCGAGAACATCGGCAGGCGCTGCGGCCATTGCAGGCGTTGCCAGAAGGGTTGTTGCCGCAAGAAGCGCGCGCGTGAGGGATTTCATTGGAGTGTTCCTAAATCCGGGGCAATGCAACCGGCCGGAGACCCGATCTGCATGCATTTTTGAAAAATCTGCAGCGCAATCCCGCGCCGCCCGGACAGTGAAAAACATTTCATGAATAAAAAAGTCAAGTTATAAACTTGAGAAAAATCAATTGATTAGAATGATTCCAAAAAAGTTGAAGGTCAAAACCCACTTTTCTGCACTATTCAAAAGTTTTAAACCGCTTCCCAACTGTTTGATGCTAAACATGGAATAAGCCCAGTCGGGCCAAGAGAGAGTTTGAGACTACGTAGTACACCTAAGTGCACTGCCGAATGGCTGGTCCGCCGGCCAAACAACAGGGACTGACCGTATGCTGAACGCGCTGAAGAGCTTCGTCCGGGAGATCACGTTCGGAGACAGTGGCAAGAAAACATTTGCCGAGGACGACAAGCGGCTCGCAGCAGCCGCACTGCTGTTTCACCTGGTAGACATCGACGGTATCATTGAAGACAGCGAAAGCGAGAAACTTCGGCAGATCCTGCAGGCGCGTTATGAGCTCTCGGACGAAGAGACCAGCGAACTGATCGCAGCGGCCAAACAGCGCGATGAAGAGGCGGTCGACCTTTACGGCTTCACCTCCGTTTTGAAACGCACGACAGACGAAGCAGAACGCCTCGCCATCATCGAGATGATGTGGGAAATCGTTTATGCAGACGGCCACGTGCATGAATTCGAAGACAACACCATCTGGCGGGTTGCCGAGCTGCTGGGGGTTTCGTCCCGGGACCGGATGACACTGCGCCACAAGGTGGCCAAAACCGCGCCGGAAGCTGACGAGGCTTGAGGCTCATAAATCTTAAGGCTTTATCACAATCGCGGCGCAACCAAACCGCGCAAGAGACTCGATTTTTTCAAGCTGCTCGCTAATATTGGATCTATGGATTTTTCTTCGAACCACGGAACGTATCGCCCCAAAGTGCTGATTGTCCTGCACCAGGAACATTCCTCGCCCGGACGGGTGGGGCACGAGCTGGTGAAACGCGGTTTTGCACTCGACATTCGTAAACCCCGCTTCGGTGACAGCCTCCCGGATACCATGCGCGACCATGCCGGCGCCGTTATCTTTGGCGGACCGATGAGCGCCAACGACCCGGACGGGTTCGTTCACAAGGAAATCGACTGGATCAAGGTTCCGCTTCAGGAAGAAGCGCCGTTTCTCGGCATTTGCCTTGGTGCGCAGATGATGGTGAAGCAGCTTGGCGGCACTGTTTCCGGCCACAGGGATGAGCTGGTCGAAATTGGCTATTACCCGCTGAAACCGACCGATGCGGGCAAAGACATGATGGAATGGCCCAAGAAAGTGTACCAGTGGCACCGGGAAGGGTTTGATCTGCCGTCGGGCGCGGATCTTCTGGCAACCAGCCCAACTTATCCCAACCAGGCCATTCGCGTTGGGCCGGCGGCATACGGGATTCAGTTCCACCCGGAACTCACCCACCAAATGATGGTGAAATGGACCACAAAGGGCGCTCCGCGGATGGAACTTCCCGGGGCGCAGCAACGCCGCGATCATTTTGCCGGACGTTTTGTCTACGACAGCGCGGTCCGCGCTTGGCTGGACCGGTTTCTGGACCTTTGGATCGGCACCGCTGAAGCGCCTGTTCAGCACAACCGCTTGAAAGCAGCCGAGTAAGCCGCTCTGTGCATCACTTAGAGGAGTAAAAGGGCCGCTTACGCGGCCCTTTATTTATGCCTCGAACACCACCAAGAGGTCCTTGGCATCGATCTGCGCACCCGGTGTGACGAGCACTTCGGAGACCTTGCCATCGCGCTCGGCGTGAAGGGCTGTTTCCATCTTCATGGCTTCGATCGAGACGAGCACATCGCCGGCCTTGACCTCCTGACCAGCAGCAATCGCGACGGTGGAGATGACGCCCGGCATTGGTGCCCCAACATGGGCCGCATTGCCGTCTTCGGCCTTCCGCATGGCGGCAGCCCCGACAGCGCCATGTGCCCGGTCCGGAACCTTGACGTTGCGCGGCTGACCGTTGAGCTCGAAGAAGACTTTCTTCTCGCCCTTCTCATCGGTTTCACCGATCGCCTGACAACGGACCACAAGTGTCTTTCCGGGTTCCAGGTCAACAAAGATCTCGTCGCCAGATTCAAGACCGTAGAAATAGACCGGTGTCGGCAGCACGGAGGTCGGTCCATATTGCTGCTGCGCCTTGTCGAAGTCGGTGAAGACCTTCGGATACATCAGATAGGATGCCAGCTCCGTATCATCGATGTCATGACCCGTTGCAGCCGCCGCGGCAGCCCGTTCAGCTTCAAGGTCCGCCTCTTCCAGCAGAGACCCCGGGCGAACGGTGATCGGCTTTTCCCCTTTCAGCGCTTTTTCCTGAATTGCCTTCGGCCATCCGCCCGGAGACTGGCCGAGGTCACCATGCAGCATCTTCACGACACTGTCCGGGAAGGCAACGTCCTTAGCCGGGTCTTCGACATCGGCAACGCTGAGACCCTGGCTCACCATCATCAACGCCATGTCGCCGACCACCTTGGAGGATGGCGTCACTTTGACGATGTCGCCAAACATCTGGTTGGCATCGGCGTACGCTTGCGCAACTTCGTGCCAACGGGTTTCGAGGCCGAGGGACCGTGCCTGTTCCTTCAAGTTAGTGAACTGGCCGCCTGGCATTTCGTGCAAGTAAACCTCTGAAGCGCCAGAGCGCAGGTCACTCTCAAAGGCCCGGTATTGCGCGCGAACGGCTTCCCAATAGAAGGAGATCTGGCGGATGGTCGCCGCATCAAGGCCCGTATCCCGGTCCGTGCCCCGCAGCGCCTCCACAATAGATCCCAAGCAAGGCTGCGACGTCAGACCGGACAAGGCATCCATGGCCGCATCAACCGCATCGACCCCGGCTTCAACGGCGGCCAAAATGGTGGAGGCCGCAATGCCGGAGGTGTCATGGGTGTGGAAGTGGATCGGCAGGCCGACCTCTTCTTTCAGCGCTTTCACCAGGATCTTGGCCGCCTGCGGCTTCAACAACCCTGCCATGTCCTTGATGCCAAGGATATGGGCACCGGCAGCTTCCAGTTCCTTCGCCAGATTGACGTAGTATTTCAAATCATATTTCGGACGCGCACTGTCCAGCATATCGCCGGTGTAGCAAAGCACTCCCTCACAGAGTTTGCCGGTTTCCTGGACCGCATCCATGGAAACGCGCATGTTCTCAACCCAGTTCAAGCAGTCAAAGACGCGGAAAAGATCCACGCCGTTTTCGGCCGCCTGATGGACGAAAAACTTGACCACATTGTCCGGATAATTGGTGTAACCAACCCCGTTTGAACCCCGCAACAGCATCTGAAGCAGGATGTTCGGCGCCCGTTCGCGGATCTGATGCAGCCGCTCCCAGGGGCTTTCCGTCAAGAATCGCATGGACACGTCGAACGTCGCACCGCCCCAGCATTCCAGGGAAAAGAGCGTCGGCAGACCGGTCGCATAAGCATCTGCGATGTTGACAATGTCGTGGGAGCGCATGCGGGTCGCCAGCAAAGACTGGTGGCCGTCACGCATCGTGGTATCGGTGAGAAGCGCCCGTTTTTCCGCCTTCATCCAGTCGGCGAAACCTTTCGGACCGAGCTCATCCAGAAGCTGGCGCGTTCCTTTCGGTTTTTCGTCGCCAAAATCCGGCACGACCGGCGCAGCAGCATCCTTCGGCGGACGGACCCGGTCTTTGGTTTCCGGATGCCCGTTCACGGAAACATCGGCGATATAGGTGAGCAGCTTGGTTGCCCGATCCTGGCGTTTTGTCTGTTCAAACAGCGCAGGCGTGTCGTCGATGAAGCGGGTGGTATAGGTCTGGGCGCGGAAATCGGCATGATCAATGATGTTTTCCAAAAAAACCAGATTGGTCGCAACCCCGCGGATCCGGAACTCCCGCAAGGCGCGGTCCATCCGTTTGCGCGCATCTTCGGCCGTCGGCGCCCAGGCCGTCACTTTTTCAAGAAGCGGATCATAGAACCGGGTGATCACCGCCCCTGAATAGGCGGTCCCGCCATCGAGGCGAATACCGAAGCCGGTCGCGCCGCGATACGCGGTGATGCGGCCATAATCCGGAATGAAGTTCTGCTCCGGATCTTCCGTGGTGATCCGGCATTGCAGCGCATGACCGTTGAGGCGAATGTTCTCCTGCGCCGGCACACCGCTTTCCGGCGTTCCGATTTTTTCTCCATCTGCGATGTGGATCTGTGCCTGGACGATATCGATGCCCGTGACTTCTTCGGTCACCGTGTGCTCGACCTGGACCCGAGGGTTGACCTCGATGAAATAGATCGCGCCCGTGTCTGCATCCATCAAGAACTCGACAGTGCCCGCGCCGCGATAGTTCACCGCCCGGCCAATTTTAAGACCGTATTCGCAAAGCTCTGTGCGCTTGGCATCATCGAGATAAGGCGCCGGGGCCCGCTCGACCACCTTTTGGTGGCGCCGCTGGATCGAGCAATCCCGCTCGAAGAGATGAACAACGGTTTCACCGTCCCCAAGGATCTGGACTTCGACGTGGCGCGCCCGTTGAACCAGTTTCTCCAGATAAATCTCGTCCTTACCGAAGGCGGCCTTGGCTTCCCGCTTGGCGGCAAGCACTTCCTTTTCAAGGGTCGCTTCATCCGGAATGACGCGCATGCCACGGCCACCGCCGCCCCAGGACGCCTTCAGCATCACCGGGTAGCCGATCTCCAGCGCCTGCTTCTTGATCTCATTCAGATCATCAGGAAGCGGGTCCGTTGCCGGCATGACCGGCACACCAGCCTCGATTGCCAGGTTGCGGGCGGCCACCTTGTTACCCAGACGGCGCATCGTCTCGGATTTTGGCCCGATAAAGGTGATCCCGGCCGTTTCGCAGGCATCCACGAATTCCGGGCTTTCCGACAACAGGCCATATCCCGGGTGAATGGCGTCAGCGCCGGAATGTTTGGCAACACGAATAATCTCGTCGATGGACAGATAGGCCTCGATCGGGCCAAGCCCCTTGCCGACCTGATACGCCTCATCAGCCTTGAACCGATGCAGAGCCAGTTTGTCTTGCTCGGCATAGATCGCAACGGTCTTCAGACCGAGTTCGTTGGCAGCCCGGAAAACCCGGATTGCAATTTCAGACCGGTTCGCAACGAGAATTTTTCTTATCGCCAAACGCCCACTCCCCCTAATAATCCGCAACATGCAAGGCACATTTCGGCAAGATTTCTACTTACGTCGAAGCCAATTGAAAAGGGGCAGCATGCTTGTCCTTTTTCCAGAAAGTGAAATATTTTTGCTCTGACGGCGATAAACCTTGGAAAAATGGGCACAAATTCTACGCCAGGGGATGAGCACTTATGGGAGATTTTTCTGCTGGCGGCCCGTCTCACTTCCCAGCGCGAACGCCAAACCGCGCCCCAATCTGAAACACTCTCCCGTCACCGAAGCGGAAAATCGTAAACACCCGGGAGATTTCTTAGGCGCCCAATTGGTCTTTCGAGAAGACAACCTACCAGATCAGGTAGGAACAAATCAAAAACATGATCAAACCACCGATTCGTCAGCGATTCGTTCTGCATGTGTCCATGGTTAATGGCGAAAGGCGCAGCATGCCCGAAAAACGAATCTTTTTTTGATTTGGAGATTGACAGGTTTTTTGCCCTGAACTTCCGCCTCAGGGTGATTTGGCGCAAATCCCTGACCAGACTCAGCATTTCGTACTAAAAGATGGATTCAAATCCACATTTCGTAGGGAACAAATCCTGAATCCCCAAGAGTCCGCGATTCGGTTTCGGTTTGTTCCAGAGTCGTTCTCCACAACTTTCTAACCTGAACGAGACTGCACAGGGCTCAACTCTCCGGCACCTGCTATAATTGCGTCGTTCAACAATACACCTGAGGTGATTTAATGAATTGGCTTCGCAGAATATTCCGAATTGAACCTGGCGTGTCGCTTGTTTGGTGGGTCATCGAGAGAGCATGGTCCGTCTTCAGCAACTGGACAGTGATTTGGGGTTTAGTGGGCGGCGTTGCTATGAGCTATTGGACCTCAATTAGTCGCTGGGCAGATCAGTTTGGATTGGCAGTGACAGGCGGAGTCGGTATTTTTTCTACGTTAATAATCATGCTTGCTATTGCTCGTATTCGCTTGTGGAATACACGCAGGAGTGTTGAGAAAGCGAACGAACGACTAGTCATTGCGCGGACCAATACTAGCTCTATAAATCCGCTGGACGTAGTTTTTACGAACAAACGGATCAATCTCAATGAGATGACTAGGCCCCTAACGAATAACGTCAACGGGAAGACCTTTGTACAGTGTCAGATTGTTGGGCCAGTAAATGTACTGCTGGTCGCATCTACACATCTTGCAGGACCGAAAGGTATAGCTTGTGAAGCGGTCTACATAGACAACACTGTCTGGCCTTCAAACGTTATCCAGTTAATTGATTGCGATTTTCGAGACTGTGAATTTTTCAATGTTACTTTCCTCGTGCGCGATACTGATTACGAGTACTTCTGCAATCAGTTGATGATGAATTGGATTACTCGAAACCCAAGAAACTACACCTTTTATCGCGATGGCCGCATGCTTCAACGGGATGACGCCACACAAGAGACGCTTCCCTTTAGAGAAAGCCCCCCAGAGACACATGAAAAACAACCAACAGACAAACAAGATGAAGAACCCGGGCGTCCATATGCGAACCAGTGACTTATGGCTTCCATGCTTTTTCATGTGACTGCTTATTCGCAGTTTTTAGATAGTCGCCTGTTATTCTAAAGAAATACGACCTTTTTTGATGCTTCGCTCGTAGCGGTCTATGTGTCCAAAACAATCAATGCACCAGCCGCGTGAAAACAAAACCAAGGCGAAAAAGGGCAGGACAGAGCCGCAAGGCCTATGCTAGACACGCGCATCCGAGTTCAGGGCATGTGCCTTGGGAGAGCAGCCCGCCGGAGCGGCGCGCCAAACACTGAGATTTCTGACCACATCACCTCTATGTCACGCCCCCAAACCCTGCAATTACCGCCGAGCGCCCGCTCCCGCACGGTCACAGCCGTGCTCGGGCCAACCAACACCGGCAAGACGCACCTTGCGATCGAGCGCATGCTGGCGCAGCCGTCGGGCTTGATTGGTCTGCCGTTGCGGCTTTTGGCCAGGGAGGTTTATGGACGGATTGCCGAACGCGCCGGGACCGACACCGTTGCGTTGATCACCGGTGAAGAGAAGATCATTCCGAAACAGCCGCGGTTCTGGGTGTCCACGGTTGAGGCAATGCCACTCGATCTGAACACCGAGTTTATCGCCATCGACGAAGTGCAGTTGGCCGGCAATCTCGACCGCGGCCACGTCTTCACGGACAGGATCCTGAACCTGCGCGGCCGCTCCGAAACACTCCTTTTGGGGTCTGCGACCGCCCGCCCGCTTCTTGAAAAGCTGATCCCGGGCCTGAATGTCGTCACCCGTCCGCGCATGTCGATCCTCTCCTATGCCGGATCGAAAAAAGTCTCCCGCCTTCCGGCAAGGTCGGCCATCGTCGCGTTTTCATCCGATGAGGTTTACTCGATCGCCGAACTGTTGCGCCGCCAGCGGGGCGGGGCGGCGGTGGTCCTTGGCTCGCTGAGCCCAAGAACCCGGAATGCGCAGGTCGACCTGTTCCAGAACGGCGATGTCGATCATCTGGTAGCCACCGACGCAATCGGCATGGGCCTCAATCTGGATGTCCATCACATCGCCTTTGCCGGCAACCGGAAATACGACGGGTATCAGTATCGCCAGCTGACGCCTTCGGAAATGGGTCAGATCGCCGGACGGGCCGGCCGCCACACTAAAGACGGCACCTTCGGGGTCACCGGCCGCGTCGATCCGCTGGACGATGATTTGATCGAACAGATCGAAAGCCATCATTTTGACAGCCTGAAAGTGCTGCAATGGCGCAACAGTGCTTTGGATTTTTCATCCACCAATGCATTGCGCCGCAGCCTTGACTTGCCGCCTCGGGAAGAGGGTTTGGCCCGCGCCCCCACAGGCGACGACATCACGGCGCTTGAACATTTATTGCGCGACAGCGCAATTTCTGACATGGCAAAGGGCGCAAAATCAGTAGAACTGCTATGGGATGTGTGTCAGGTCCCCGATTACCGGAAGATCGCCCCGGCCAATCATGGGGACCTTCTGGCAACCATTTACAACCACCTGATGCGCCACAATGCGATTGAAGATGACTGGTTCTCCCGTCAATTGGCCTTCGCAGACCGTGTAGATGGTGATATCGACACACTCGCGAACCGGATCGCTCACATCCGGACCTGGACGTATGTCGCGAACCGCCCTGACTGGCTGGCCGATCCGGCCCATTGGCAGGACGTGACCCGCGGCATAGAAGACAAACTATCTGACGCCCTTCACGACCGGCTGACACAGCGGTTCGTGGATCGGCGGACAAGTGTATTGATGCGACGTTTGAGAGAGAACGCAATGCTGGAAGCGGAAATTACATCGAGTGGGGATGTGCTCGTCGAAGGTCAGCACATCGGAAATCTGCTTGGCTTCCGGTTTGCCCCTGATGCGGCGGCCGAAGGCCCGGACGGAAAAACGGTCCGTGCTGCCGCACAAAAAGCCCTGACCACGGAAATCGAATCCCGTGCAGAAAAGCTTGGCAAATCAGAGAACAGTGATTTTGTCCTGACATCGGATGGCGTCATCCGCTGGCGCGGTGAACCGGTGGCCAAATTGTCCCCGACCGACGATGTTCTGGCCCCGGCAGCTCTGCTCTTGGCCGACGAGCACCTGACAGGCCCGGCGCGCGACACCGTGCAAAACCGCCTGGATCTTTGGGTAAAGGCCCAGGTCGATACTCTTTTGAAACCGCTAATGGACCTGAAGTCAGGTGAAGGGCTTGAGGGCTTGGCGCGCGGTATTGCGTTCCGGATTGTCGAAGGCCTCGGCATCCTGGAGCGTCAGGACGCGTCTGACGAAATCCGTCAGCTGGACCAGGACATGCGCGCGTCCTTGCGCAAACACGGTGTCCGCTTCGGCGCTTACACGATTTTTGTCCCGGCACTTTTGAAACCGGCTCCAAGCCAGTTGCTTGCCCAGCTTTGGGCCCTGAAGCACGGCGAGTTGGACATGAACGGCATGGAAGAGCTGCCGCAGTTGTCCGCTTCAGGCCGGACTTCCATTCCGGTCAACCCGGAGATCCAGCCGGCGCTCTACAAGGTCGTCGGGTTCCGCGTGTGCGGCCCGCGAGCCGTACGCGTTGACATCCTGGAGCGCCTTGCCGATCTCATCCGGCCGCTGATTGCCTGGAAACCGCTCGACAGCGAAGTCGCTCCGCCGGAAGGGGCAATCGAAACCGGTGGCGGCTTTACCGTGACGGTTGCGATGACGTCTTTGCTGGGCTGTGCCGGCGAAGATTTTTCCGCTGTTCTGAAGTCCCTCGGCTACCGTCTTGAGACCAAGGAAGTGCAGCGTCCGGCAGCACCAAAAACCGAGGCGACAGAACTGACGCCAAACACAGCCGAACCCGCTGCAGTTGCTGACACACCTGCGACTGAGGAAGAGGTGCCTGCCGAAAGTGCTGAGACCGAAGCTGCCGCAACGGAAACAGCTGAAGCCTCTGACACTTCTGCAGTAGAACAAGCTGCCGAAGAAGCGCCTGCGACTGCCGGCGCTGAAACGTCCGCAGAGGCACCAACTCCAGAAACCGAGGATGCCCAGACGGCAGAACCAACACCGGCCAGCGAACCGGAAATGGAAACTGTTACCATCGAAATCTGGCGCCCAGGCCGTCACGACCGCCGCCCGCGCGGCCGTCAGGACCAACGCCGGGGCGGTGACAATCGCAAGCAGCAAGGTCCCAAAGGCGCTCCTGGTGAACGTCGCCACGGCAAACCTGGCAAAAGTGGTCCGAACAAGGGGCGCGCAGGTCAGAAGCCCTTTGATGGGGGCAACCGCCGCGACAAAGCACCGAAAGACAAGCCGATCGACCCGAACTCGCCTTTTGCAGCCTTGATGGCGCTGAAGGAGAACATGGGCGACAAGGACAAGAAGTAATTCCGGGCGACGATCAAAAGTCGGCTGCCGCCTCAAATCAGGGCAGCCTGCGTGTCGACAAGTGGCTCTGGTACGCCAGGGTCACAAAATCCCGTTCCCTTGCGCAGAAACTCGCTGCAGGCGGACATGTCCGGATCAACAAGGACAAGATTTCCTCCGCCAGCAAGACCATCAAGACCGGCGACGTTTTAACCATTGCCTTGGAACGTCGCATTCTTGTTTTGAAAGTGGTTGCACTTGGCTCCCGGCGCGGACCTTACGAAGAAGCAAAAAAACTCTACGAAGACCTGTCTCCGCCACCGCCGCCAAAGGCCGAAGCGCCACCTCCCCCCCCTGGCCAGAGGGAGCCTGGCAGCGGGCGGCCAACAAAACGTGACCGCCGCAAAATGGATGCTTTCAGGCAAGAGGATGAACCCTAAAAGCTCTATGAGCCTGATCCGTTTTATGAATCTTGAAAAAAACGAAATAGCTTTCTCAAACAGAGCTGCGATGCGACCTGTTGAACGCTTGCACCCGCCTGCCAAAAGCGATACCCAACTGCAATAATAAAGGCAGCAGAGGTCAGAGCCTGCGCATCAAACCGACGCCAGATGACTGCATCCGGTTACAACTTTTGTACCCGATGCTCTGACTAAAGAGGATTGCGATGACCTACGTCGTCACAGACAACTGTATCAAGTGCAAATACACCGACTGCGTTGAGGTGTGTCCAGTTGATTGTTTCTATGAAGGCGAAAATTTCCTCGTCATCAACCCGGACGAATGCATCGACTGCGGTGTTTGCGAGCCGGAATGCCCGGCTGAAGCAATTCTTCCGGATACGGAACCAGGTCTCGAGAAGTGGATCGAAATCAACGCCGAATATTCGGAAAAATGGCCGAACATTACGGAAAAGAAAGATCCAATGCCCGATGCAGATAAATTTGATGGGCAGGAGAACAAACTGGAGAAGTACTTTTCTCCAAATCCGCCGGCATGATTTGCATATCTGAAGTTGCGATAAATTCGTAAATCTCGATATCCGCAACCTGAGATAAGCTCAAAACACTATTGATTACAGCTGCCTGAGCGGAACCTTCGCTCGGGCCTTAATGCTGTTTCGCGCCCGCGAAAGAGTTCCTCTTTAATTTTCCACAAGAGTATGTTACATTGTTTCAATAGTCGCCAACCACGAGAATAACCCCAAAAACGGAGTCGTGCTTACGTGTCCCGTGATCTTGATCTTCCGGGCCGCGAGTGATCCCGACAGCTTATGTATCCAAGCAAGGTTCTAGAGTGGAATTCGACGACTGACCAGCCCGACACGCCGCATATCAACAGGCGTTCCAAGATTTGGACGTCAAAGCGATTGCGTGCCGCACAAACAAGGACCGTTTCAGCGGTCCATTTCTGGTCTGCAATAGACCGCTAACTGCGCAGGAGAAACTACGAGTATGGCAACAAACACCAAAAAGACCGCGCAGCGTCAAGGTTTCAAAACTGGCGAGTACATTGTTTACCCGGCTCACGGCGTAGGCCAGATTACCGCCATTGAAGAACAAAACGTAGCAGGTCACTCTTTGGAGTTGCTCGTCATCGTTTTTGAACAGGATAAGATGACACTTCGCGTCCCAGTCGCGAAAATCGCATCTGTGGGAATGCGGAAGCTCGGCGACCCGGCTGCTGTCAAGAAGGCACTCGAAACAGTCCAGGGACGTCCGCGCATCAAGCGGACAATGTGGAGCCGCCGTGCCCAGGAATACGAAGCGAAAATCAACTCCGGCGATCTGATTGCAATTTCGGAAGTCGTCCGGGACCTTTTCCGCTCGGAGAGCCAGCCGGAGCAGTCCTACTCCGAACGCCAGCTTTACGAAGCTGCCCTGGACCGTATGGCGCGCGAAATTGCCGCAGTGAACAAATGCTCGGAAACCGAAGCAATCAAGGAAATCGAGCAAAACCTCGCGAAGTCACCAAGCCGCATTAAAGCAGCCGCCGCAGCTGCTGCGGCAGAAGATGGCGAAGATGGCGACGACACTGAAGAGGCCGCCTGAAAGGCTGCTGATCGCTGATCCTTCATTTGCGAAGAGGCCCGGAGAAATCCGGGCCTTTTTTCTTATAACCAACGGCGAACAACCCTCTTCAAGATCAGCGGGCGTTATGACGAAACGCTTTCACGCCCGCTGATCTAGGCGGCAGCAAATCTCTACCTTTCTGTCACGACATTGTGCGTATTCGTGCGTCCGTGCGTTTTCGAAGTGATCTATTCTGACTTTGGGTCCGTAGTATCACTAACGTCACGCCTGGAGTGCTACATATGTCCACGTCTATGAGTGAAAGAAGGCATTTGGTGAAAGCGGCGATGAAAGCGCCGTATTTGACCCGCGAGGAAGAGCTGGAGCTCGCCATTCAGTGGCGGGACAACAAAGACGAAAAGGCTCTGGAGAAACTTTCTCTGTCCCATATGCGCTTGGTCATTGCCGTTGCCTCGCGGTTCAAGAACTTCGGCCTGAACCTCGGTGACCTGATCCAGGAAGGTCACGTAGGGCTGCTAGAGGCCGCAGCGAGGTTTGAACCGGAACGTGAGGTTCGCTTTTCGACATACGCCACGTGGTGGATCCGAGCCTCAATCCAAGACTATATTCTTCGAAACTGGTCTATCGTCCGGGGCGGCACTTCCTCTTCTCAAAAGGCGTTGTTCTTCAACCTTCGCCGCTTGCGCGCAAAGCTGTCCAACAATCAGACACCGCTGACAGACAGCGAGCTGCATCAAAAGATCGCAGACGCCATTGGCGTGAAGCAGTCTGATGTCGCTGTCATGAATGCGCGTTTGTCCGGACCCGACACGTCTCTGAACGCACCTGTAACAGATACAGAAGGGTCCAGCGCCGACCGACAGGATTTCCTCGTTTCTGATGCACCGCAACCGGATGAGATCGTCACAGAAAACATCGACGCAGAGCGGCGCAAAACATGGCTCGCATCTGCGCTTGACGTGTTAAGCGAGCGGGAACTCAAGATTGTCCGCGAACGGCGCTTGTCTGAAGACGGTGCGACACTTGAATCGCTCGGCAAGAAACTCGGCATTTCCAAGGAGCGCGTGCGCCAGATCGAAAGCCGTGCACTTCAGAAGCTGAAGTCTGCACTGCTAGCAAACCAACCGGACAAGTCGGTTTACGCCATTTCGATGTAAGATAAGCCCGGGCCATCGCCCGGGCTTTTTTGATTGTATTTCTCGAGGTGGTCAGTCTACAACCAGCTTGACCGAAGTCCCTGCCGGAATTGGCTCGTTCGGGCTCAGATCATTCAGAATTGAGAAAAATTCCAGACGCCGGGACGGCTCGACACCGCTCATGCCTACGGCGAGCTTCCGCGGCGTATCGCCCGCCTGAGTGGTCACCACCTTAATCCTGAGAGATCGCAGGCGCGCACGTTCTGTCGGCGTCAATTGCCGAAAGCTCTCAATCGTTCTCCGGAAATCCTGGTCAAACTGATCCGACGGAGACCGGCTTGCAAAGATGAACCGGTATCCGGTTTTGCCGATCCGGACAACAGCTATCCGGAAGGACCAACCTTGGGTAATGGCAGCGCCTGTCACTGCCGGCAAACCACCTATCGTTGTTTCGCGCACACTTTGCGGCAACAGTCCATTGATCCAGCCGGACGTCATGTAATCGGCAAGACTGGAATAAGTGCTGACGTCAGCCCCATCGAAGCGGATCGCCGTACCAGACCCATTGCTTGCAAGCACTGCTTCCGGCGAGTTCTCCAGGATATATCCGGACGGCACCGTGAAACCGATACCAAGCGCCTTGTGCAGGAAGGACCTTCCACGCACAAACCCCTCAAGGGGGTCATCTCCATACAACATACCGTCGATCTGGCTGAGGTACCGGGTGCGATCCCGCTCACCGATACCAGGAGCCCCGATTTGGCGCGCAGAGCGCACCGCGATTTGAAGGCGCTCGGGCGTAGACGGGTGCGAAGACAGGAAATCGGGTGCTGAACTGCCCTCTTTTCCAGCCGTTTGGTATTGCGCAAATTTCGCCATGGACCGCAGAAAGCGGGCCGCCGCGTACGGATCAAACCCGGCTTTTGCGAGAGTTTTGACACCTATTGCGTCCGCCTCAAGCTCCTGAACCTGGCTGAAACGCGCGAAGGACAGTTGGGAGGAGACAATGGCCTTGCGCGCCACTTCCGTGTCCTGAACCACATCGGTCAGGATTTGATCTGCAAGTTCCCGCGCTTCTGCCCGTTGCTGGCGTTTGATGGCGTGATTGGCGGTCACGTGCGCCATTTCGTGAGCCAGCACGGCCGCCATTTCGGACGTGTCATTGGCCAAGGCCAAGAGCCCGCGCGTGACATAAAGATACCCGCCCGGAAGCGCAAAGGCATTGATCGCCGGGGAGTTCAAAATAGTGATTTTGTAGCTTTGCGACGGATCCTGTGAAGCAGCAACCAGACGGCCGACCACGCTGGCAACGGCTCGCTCTGCCCCGGGGTCTTCGTAGACGCCCCCATAGGTCGCCACGACCCGCGGGTGTTCCCGCGCCCCGATGTCTGCTGCAAGGCTTGGCCGAAGAGTGCCAGGCGCGACAGTTCCAACCGAGGCTCCATCGCCAAGCAATTGGCATCCGGCAAGCGCAAGGGCCGCGCCGGCAAGAACAGCCATCCGCAAACGCGCCCTGTAACGCTTACCAAGCCTGCTGCCTATTGGAACAGAAGCCGGTATATCAGCCAAGTTTTCAGTCCCGGTTTTGGCCGTCACGACCTGCCCTTTTTTGCTCGACAACAATCAGCTGCTCTGGATGATCCCACGCCATGAGCGGCCCATCTTTCACATCCAAAACACCGCGAATTTCGACAGCCTTCTGAGCAAGGTCCTCAAATGACAATCCGATCTCAGACAGATGTGTGGCAATTGCGTCCTCTTCGCTGCGCGCGATCGTCACGGTGAAATCCGTTTTCCAGTACCTTCCAAAATTCAGATAGCGGGTGCGCGGGGTTTTTCCAAGGGAAACAATCCGGCCTTGGACAATCACATAGTCTCCAGCAGCTTCCAGCAGCAGGTTCGGATTGCCCGCCCAGTATACCGGCGCAGCACGGTTCTGCCCCCACAGACCATGCCCGGCACGGCGCGCAGCTTGTTCACTCTCGCGAAGAAGTTTTGCACACGCACCACCGGAGGCTTGCGGCATGAAAATCGCCTCGCCCGCGGCCAGAAGTTCTTTTTGAAACAACGTCGGAGCTGAGTTCGCATTCCTCACGATCATCGCGGGTGTCATTTGCCAGCGGTTTTTAGGACCAATCGGCAATGCCTGAAAGTTGGCCTCATTGGCGGTCGTTCCAATACTCTGGCGACTTCCCGTCAGAATCGGCAAGACTTCACTGGCGTAGTAGTGCTGCCCGGCGGCATCTGAAAATACACCAGTTTCTCCGGCCTCAACGACCGGGACAGGCACGACGTTTTCTGAGATACAGGAGCCAAGCTCGGCATGAGCGCTGGTGGCAAGGAAGACAGAGAACGCGGCAACCACGGCACCCGTCCACAATTGTCGTTGCCAGCAAGCCACGACGGTACGCCCTCCCTTGTTCTCTAAAGTTTCCGCGCTCCTGTTTTCTGACCTGAAAGGCAGGCAGAAGACTCTGACAGCGCACCTTACCGAAAAGCCCTTCCTTTCGGCTAAGCGGCAAATACGGCGCACCTAAGACAGATATGGATTTACTGTAGAAATATCTGCCGATCCGGGCCCACCTGCCTTAACACTCGCCATCCCGCACAATTCATGATACTCGAGCAAGCGATAGGCCCCGTAGCTCAGCAGGATAGAGCATCAGATTCCTAATCTGAGGGTCACAGGTTCGAATCCTGTCGGGGTCACCACTACTTAGCATGGTTTTGCCTATCCTGTTTTGCAGTGTGTTTTGCAGAATCTGTTTCCAAAACGTTCTCGAACTTGGCGATTGCGTTGTCGGCCATCGTCGATGTTCTGGCGAGATATTTGTCCAGAATGTCCTGAGCCCGTCGCAGGGAGTGGCCGGTGATCGAAACGATCTCGCCGAGATTGCAACCGGCCTGGAACAACATCGTTACAGTCGTTCCACGGATATCGTGAAAGTGGAGCCCTTCAATCCCGGCCTCTTTGCAGGTCTTTTCCCATTGATTGGCAAAATAGCGTTTCTGAAAGGCGCGCCCTGTTTTGGTCGTCAGGATCAAGGTCGATTGCCGTTTGAGAGCGCCCAGGGTTTCCTTCAACGCCTTGGTGCACTTGATCGTCACCAAACGGCCTTTGAGTTTCCCGCGCCGCGATTTGCCCTGATGAAGGGAAATCCGCTCACCGTCGTAGTTGTTCCAGTTCAGCTGAAGCAGGTCTCCACGGCGTTGCCCCGTGTGAAGCGCGAGCACCATCGCCAGCTTCATTTCCGGGCTCGCCACTGCCATAAAGGCTTCGACATGTTCCGGCAGCCAAATCTTGTCGGAACGATCGCTCTGATAAGCCCGCTCGAACCCATCCATGACATTGCGTTTTAAGGGGCCGTCCCGGGTCGCCCAGGACAGAACACGGGCCAGAACTGTAACCCGATTGTCCGCTTCTCGTGGTTTGGATTCAGAAAACGCATCATGCCATTTGATAACCGCCCGTCGAAAAGCCTTGTCCTCCAAGGCCGGATAAGAGCACGTGCCATACTCATCTTCCCAGAATGTGAAAATTCTGCGGTATTCATTTTGCGTGGATTCTGCAAGCCGCCGCCATTTGGCCGTTTTCTGGAACTCACGGATCAGCCCGCCCAACGTTCCGGCATCCCGTTGCCGACACTGCGCGACAGCTGCCGCGATGCTGCTTAAGAACTCCGGAGACCCAGGCTCACCTTGGAGCCGCGTTTTTGTGGCGCGATGGTAGTAGTAGGTTCGAAATTCACCGGTTGGGAGCCTGCGACGGATGATGTTGATGCCTTTAAGGTGTGTCCGCATGGTTGGCTTCCCATTGCTCGAATGGCGAAAGCGGCGCAGAGGCTGGTGTCGATGGCTGGTCTTCACAGACCAGTTCAATTCTGCCGTCCGGATGCTTTATGACCCGGCCCCTTTTGAAACCCGCTTCTTTGATCGGTTTGAGGTAACGGGTTGCCTCTGCTGTTCCGAGTTTCTGGTGACGCTGTGCCATGTTTTCCTGTCCATAAACCGGCAAGCGACACGCGGAACTTAAGGGAGCTTTGCCTTTTTTCGATCTCCGAGCAATTCCTTGCTCGCAGCATAGATAGCCTTTTCGGCCTCGGTTTTTTGGTCTTCTGGCGTTTCTTCGAACGTTATGTCGCGAATACCGAACACCACAAAGGAGGCGATCCGGGTCAGCGAAACCTGAATGAAAGCGAACCGCTGTTCCGCCCAATCTTCTTCGTACGCAAACCTGTCATTGTCTTCGTTGCTTGCAATCAATCTTGCAAACAGGCCGTCAGCATCGAAAAAGATCCGGCAAATGTAATCCTTGTCCGGGTCTTCAGAAGCTGACTTGAACCAGTCACTGACCTTCGCTTCACGTTCATAAAACAACTGCGAAACGAGGTTTGGCGAGACCCCGAGCGCACTCAGATGCGCGATCATTGTCACCGCCATAATATCGAGCGCCGAATACAAGCGCCGCCGCCCCTTGCCAACACTGTCCTGACTGAGGCGCAGGATCCCCCGATTGGGGTCCGTCCAATTCTGGAGCGTTTTCGCGCTCACAGCCGTGATGCGAATGACGTCCGCCTGGGTGTACTCAGGAACTTCAATGTCGACTCGATTACTCACAAACAGAACCTCGCATGAGTTTCCCAAGCGTCAAGCCAAAATCTCATGTGAGGTTATTCAAATTCTCAATGTGCCTCACTTCTTTGGCCTGTATTGGTCTCCACCCTGATTGGCGTCCTAGGATTGTCTCTTAGATGAGTTGGAGTCTTATCCTGAAAATTGGCCTTCAATTCAGATGAAGCAAATCTGCAGGATGGACCGATGACCGCTGTAGACCGAATGTCCCAGTAAACAAATCTATTTGGAATGTATGTCTGCTGCTCCAACTATCAAAACCGCTCATGCTCGACGACCAAAAACCGCACGGAACTTAAGTGAAAAACTCTATAGCTAGCGGCGCTGATATGTTGATAAGCGAGCGACGCTTTTTTGGGTCAATCGCGAAGGCAATTGAGAGGGCATCGCCCATTATGCGCTAGCGGCCTGGAAGGAATTCGTGTTCAAGGGCGTCCGGGACACCATTTAAGAAATCTGCTCACCGGGTTGCTTATAAGGCGAGGTTGCTACCGGTCCGGTGACGTGATCACGATCCCGAGGCCGCGGTCGATCAATGGTTCGAGCGGCAGTGACCGGCCATTTGACAGGTCGAATTGCAGTCCAACCGTTTCAATGCCGCGCTCCTCTAGCATGTCGCGGACCAGTGGTGCGAAATCTCCCGCATCGGCATAGCGTCCGTGACGGGCAGGGTCATTTGCTGACAATTCGGTCACGTCCACAACGATCGCACCCAGTCCCGACAACTCCTCGTCGTTTTCATAAGCGCCGACCCGGCTGACGCCACCGGCTATCTTGCGGGATAAACGCAACGCAACATCATCCCGCGCGACGAGGATGATGAACGGACGGTCCGGTTTGCCGATCCGCCGCATCTGCGCCTTGAAAAGATCCACATCTATGTCCGGTGCCGCAATGATGACTTGGGAGAATTTCCGTTTGTCTCCGATAATGTTCTCCAGATGCGCCTGCCGGATGCCTTCCATGAGCAAAAGGCTGCCCATCGAGTGTGACATAAGAACGATCTCGCGCGCCGACGTCTCGTTGAGCGTTGCCAGCGTTTCCACCAAACCATCCCGCGCAATCATGGTGCTGTTCATGTCAAAGAGGTACTCAAGCGTGTTCCCGCTGGAGCCCCAGGTCACCAAAACCGGCACACCCTTGTAGCCGGTATCATGGGCCAGTTGGGTCAGCCTGTAGGTGGCTTCGGCAAAGCTTGTGTTGTAGCCGTGAATGAAAACAAAGACATTGCGTTGATCGGGCGTGCGCCGGCTGAGTTCCTTCTCAATCGCTTGCTTAAATGCGGCGTTGCCGGAAAGCCGGGAGGTATCGCGAACAGTGAAGTGGCGTTCTGGATCGCCCGGAAATGTTCTGGGCCACTCGATTTCTCCGGGCTTGTGGCCCGGCGGCACCGAAAGGGTTACGGATGCGTAGGAGATCCGATCGCTGCGGTCTCCTTCAAAGAGGGTGCCGAACGTCTCGGCCTCTGCCCGGGCACTCGCCACAAGGATAGTGTGCGGCGTACCTGCCGATTGTGCCGTTTCGTTCGTTAAAAATGCATCCGCAGAGTACCGGGCAGCGCAGCCGGACGTGCCGGCGAGCAACACAAGAATCCCCAGGCCTGCTAACGCCTTAGAAGCATATCGGTGCACTCGAAAGCGGATCCCTGGGATCCTTGTTGAAGTTTCCTTCGCCATACCAGCCGTGATCGCCTGCCCAAATTAAGAAATACAAGACTGACGGGTCGGATGCAGACTTGCACGGCTTTTTTCAAGAAGATGTCGTGGAAGACCGCAGGAGGGTTTGCGACGGCAGCTCTTGAAACCAGCGCTTATAGTCGGTGGCAAATTGCCCGACGTGAAGAAACCCCTGTTCGGCCATGACGTCCGCGACAGAAATTTCGCCCGGGTCGGACTGCAACAGTTGACGGCGCGTCTGGGCGAGCCTCCATGACTTGATAAAGGCAGCCGGCCCGACCCCAAATCTGTCCTTGAAAGCGATTTCCAGTGCGCGGCGGGACAGGCCAGCTTCGGCGCACAACTCGGGAAGGCGCACGTCTTCGATCTCACCTGCATCGACCATTTCCAGGATCCGGGTCAGCACCCGCTGTGATGTATGAAGTCCAGCCGCACGGGGATGAAGGCCCGCCTGGGCCAGCCAGCACCCAATCAAGTCTTCTACCAGAGCATCGAGCGTCAGGGTATCGAACTGCGGCGCTGGGGAGTTGAGGGAGCAAAGCACGTTCTGCGCCCGACGCAACAAGGCGTCAGGTACCTTGAATATGGTCTGTAAACGGTAGGGATCTAAATCCGGTGCGCCGAACCGAGCGGCATAACGCGCAAAATCGGCCAGGTTTATCGAAAGGAGATATACTTCAAAGTCACTGCTGGAGATCGACCGCCACTCAACGCCGGGGTAGTAAACCAGAACGGAGTCGGAGGCCGTCTCTTTGCCACACCACCACAACCTCGACATTGTCGGGCCCGGGATCGTGAAAGTGAGTTTCCCCGGGGGAGGGGCGCCGCGCTGATCCAGATTTTGATGGAAGCGCGCATAACTCAGCTCGAAAGACGCGAACGTCCCTTGAAGGATGTGGGCAACACGGCCGTCGTCTGAAAACGCGGTCAAAGGCTGGAACTGAATATCCCAATACTGAACCTCGTGGCACAGTTGATCCACGTGGCAGAAGTCCGCGACCAATGTCGCCTGAAACGCCGGTTGATACACGGGTCTGTTCAAAAGAGCGGCCTTCCGTTTCGCAATTTCGATCACTCCAGACTGCATCATAAACTACACTTTTTTCAACTCTGCCCGATGGAACAAAATCTTAGGCTATTATGGTCTTGTCAAAATTGACGTTTGGGCAGTGGGAGCGCGATGCAGATGGCAGTCATTGGAAATATTGCTTTTTACCTTGGTCTTCTGACAAGCGTTGGGATTGGAGCCGTCTATTTTCGTGACCTCGGGGATGTCAGTCAGATGATCCTCAAGGTCAAGCGGGCCAACATGGTCCGTTTCATCCGGAACGAGGGCCGGTTTGTTGCCGCAGGTCTGAGCGGTGCAGCGGTCATGACCATTGCCCATTTTGCTTTGGGTGGTGGGCCATTTTGGCTGTGGCTGATCGCTAGCGTCCTTTGCGCTGTTCTGTACGGGTTCCCAGCCGTTTGGGTGCACATTGGCCTGCGGAACCAGAAAAACAGTGCCAAATACTATTCGATCGCAGACGCCCAGGAGTGGGTTAGCCCGTCCAGCCCAGTCGTTGTCGTTGAAAACAGGGGAGTGGCCCGTGCGCATCCTGATGCGCAGATCATGCGGCCGCATCTTGCGGGCAATGATGAAGGCCTCGCCGGCGAAAACGTCGTCATGACCTATTGTGCCATGGCCAATCTCGGCATTGGCTACACGCCGGAAGTTGAAGGCCAGCCATTGGACCTCAAGGTTCTTGCCCAGCATGGCAACAATCTGATCCTGCGCGATAATACGACAGGTGAACCGATCCAGCAGATCTATGGATTCCGGGAAAGGGATGTCGATCCATCAGCCGATGGCCCTGTCTGCCCGGCTCGCCCGGGCCTGCGCATGAAATCCTGGCCAACATTCCGCATGACATTCCGAGGATTTCAAAAGGCGTATCCGAGCGGGACCGTTTTCATCAACAAACCGCCGTCGAATCCACTGTTGGCGCTCTTCGACATGATTCTGGAGACCGTCTTTTCATCCGAAATCGCAAAACAACACCGTATAGCCAAGCCGGTCATGGACAATATGACCCGGCACGACACCCGGCTCCACAACAAGACGTATGTCTGGGGTGTCGACATCAACGGTGATGCAGCCTGCTGGACAGACGATTTTGTGGTCGAGAACGGCAATCTCGTCAACGCGGCGGTCGGTGGGCAGGATCTTGTAATCGCCTGGGATCCGAAGTTTGAAAGCCTGGGTGTCTGGATCAACGACACCGGCAGCCCGATCGACGAAATCGACTTCTTCGGCAACACGAACAAAGGGCCGCTCAAACGGGCGTCAATGTTGAAACCCGGCATGTTCTGGCACGTATGGGCCGAATATTACCCGCATACCGATATCAACCGCACCGGACACGCTGCGGAGGCCGCCGCATAAGACATTAAAAGCCATAGGGACAACCGAGCCCGTTCGAAAATGGCTGGAGGGGATGAAGGAATGACAAGACGATCACTTGCAACGGTTCTCATTGGATTGATATCGATGGGGACCGCGTCAGCGCAAGACACAGATATCATTCACGATGCCGAGTACTACATTCTCCAGGCTCAAAACGGCGCCCAATGGGCCGAGGATGATGCGGCGGTTGATCGGTTGCTCGAACAGTTCCGTGCCGGCAATGGCGGCAAATCTCCCAACATCGTGTCTATACTGGTCGATGATCTTGGGTTTGGTGACATGGGAATTCCCGAGCTGAATGCGGTTCGCGGAATAGAAACGCCAAACATCAACCGGTTCTCGGACGAAGGCATGCGCATGGTCCGCATGTATACCGAACCGTCCTGTACGCCAACGCGGGTTGCACAAATGACTGGCCGACTGCCGGTCCGTATGGGAATGGGGGATACCACGGTCGACATCGCAGGGTTTGGCCTGCCTGGAAACGAAGTGACGCTCGCCGAGGTTCTCAAGGAGGCGGGCTACGCAACGAGCCATGTCGGGAAGTGGCATATGGGCGATATCGCCGAAAGCTGGGCCATGAACCAGGGATTTGATTACGCCCAGCACGCGGTGCACCAGCAAGGACAGCTGACCATCTTCAACGACGATGCCATTCGCGAACAGGTGTCCGTCGGCATCAAGGACTTTGAAGATGACTACATAGTCGACAATTGGTTCCGTCCTGATCCAGCGGCGATGATGACCGTGATCGCCGGTGAAGCCGGCGGTCCGATCCGTGAAATCCGGATGGCCCCGGGCGAGCGGTGGGATGCCGAAAAATATGATGCCATGAACGAAGCGTTTCAGCTGAAAACGATCTCCGAGCTGAAACGGCTCTCTGAGGGAGACGCGCCGTTCTTTCTACAATACTGGCCCATGATCCCGCTCGACAATACCCGCGCCGGACGGGACGGACCGGAAAGCGTGAATGGCGGTCTCTACGCCGATAAGCTCCAGCTCCTGGACAGCTATCTTGGAGATCTGTTTGCCGAAATGGAAGCGGTCGGCGTGGCAGACAACACGATCGTGGTCCTGATGGGCGACAATGGCCATTTCACGAAGTATTCGCCGCAATCCGGTTTCACACCCATGATCTACCGTGGGGGCAAGGGCGACACGACCGAGGGCGGTGTTCGGGTCGATGCCTTTATCCGTTGGCCGGGCATGATTGAAGCCGATTCCATGGTGAACAACATCATCCATGTATCTGATCTCTATACGACCTTGTCGCGGTTCGCAGGTGCCGAAGGCTTTATACCGCGCGACAGGCTTGTTGATGGGGTCGACCAGTCGGCCGCCCTGCTTTTTGCCGATGAATCCAAAACCCGCCGCGATCACGTGATCATCTACTCGGTTGCAACGCCGAAAGCGCTTGTAAAGGACCACTTGCGCCTGAACCTTCCGGGGCCCGGTGAAAGCGCAATCCTTGCCAACTTCTATGACATCTACCGGGATACGCACGAGAAATATCCCGTATCGACAGAGGTCGGGGCATGGGGCGGGCAAGAGTTCGTCCGGATCCTTGGACGGCATTTGGCGCGCAAGGAGAAGTATCCGGACACCGGACCTGCCCGCGGAGTTCCCTATGAAGGGATCGAAAACATCCGCCCTGAAACCCAAGCGGCCGTTGAGGCCTTTCTCGTGAAACAGGCATCCGTTCAAAAGTGAGGAACAGCAGTCCAAAGACCCGACGTCCGGGATGCAGAAAGATCCAGGAGAAAAACATGCGCATCAAACTTGTATTGGCGACACTTTTGACGGCTTGCGCATTCTGGCTGGCAGACATCCGGCTTGAAGAGGACACCGTCGAAAGCGGTTTTGTGGCTGGTATCGCGATTGGCGCGAAGAAAGCCTTGGCGCAGCGCGGCCCCGGCACGGTGCATGGGACAGCCAGGCGAACCTCCCGCCGCACGACCCGGCGGGTCGCCCGCCGTACGTCAGTCGCGGGCTGCACACCATACCGCGCCTATTACAACTGCGGCGGGGTTTATTACCAGGCCGTTCAGGAAGGCGGCACCACGGTCTATGTTGTGGTCAATCCGTAAGCGGGGATGAGATATGTTGAATGCAGTGAAGCGCTCGTCCGTTATAGGCCTCGTACTCGGTTTGGGTCTCATTTCTCCAACCCATGCACAAGGGGTGCTGGAGGCCTGCGAACCTGAAATTGTCGAGTTCTGTTCAGCCGTAGAACCAGGCAATGGACGCGTCTTGTCGTGTCTTTATGCACATGAGACCAAGATCAGCACGGAATGTGGCGTTGCATTTGAAGACATTGCCGATGTCATAGATGGCCTGTTCTTTACCATCGGCTCCACGCTCGCGATATGCGACGCAGACTTGCAAAAACACTGCGCGGACACGCGCTTCGGTCAGGGGCGCCTGTTGAGTTGCCTTGCCGAAGTGCAGGCAGATCTGGAACCGGCCTGCAGCGGTGTGGTTGCAGAGTTGTCCGGCGAACTGGTCAATTGACGTTGCGGCACATAAGCTGAAAGTCACACCAAGGACTTCAACGAGAGACACATGACATTCCACAACCTGAAATCAAAAACTGCAAAACTGTGCATTGGAACGCTGGTCTCGTGCGTTCTCCCTGTCACCGTTCTTGCAGCGGATCTTCCGCAAGCTCCAGTTCCAGAACCCGTTCCGGTGAATGAGCGCGTCAACAAGACGTGGGAATTTGTGCTGGCACCCTATTTCGTCGGGGCGAATATCGTCGGGACATCCCAGATCGGCCGCCTGCCGTCCACGGACATCGATGTCGGCACCTCAGACATCCTTTCGAACCTTCGTTTTGGCTTCATGGGCCGGGCAGAAGCGGTCTATCGGCAGCGGTTCGGCGCGATGGTGGATGTGGCTTACATGAACCTTGCGAACTCGACCGACGCGCTCTTGCCGGGCGGGCGCATCCGCGTTGGCGGTGATCAGCTTATCGTTGAGGGCATGCTGTTCTACCGGGCCTACTCAACACCACAATCGTATGTCGACCTCATTGCGGGCGCGCGGTACTGGGACATCAATCTCGATTTCAATCGCACGGGTACCGTTGCCGGCAATTTCGACATTTCTCGTGGCGCCGACTGGATCGATCCGGTGATCGGGGTTCGTGGATTTCACAAGCTAAATGAAAAATGGTCCGTCAGTGGCCGCGGAGACATCGGCGGTTTTGGAGCCGCGTCCGACTTCACCTGGAACGTGCAGGCTGGCGTCGGGTACCACTTCAACCAGATCTGGTCGACGCATCTTCAGTACAAGGCACTCGGCGTTGATTACAGCAACGGCAAGTCCGGCATCGACAGCTTTGCCTACGACACCGTTACGCACGGACCGCTGCTCGGCGTTGTGGCGCGGTTCTAGGGGTTTGGAGGCTGGTTAAAACCGAGCCGGGCAAGAACGAACAAAGACTGGTCCATTCTTACTGAGTAATCTTTTGGGAGGGATATTCTATGCATTGGTTACGAAGCTGCCGAAACGGCGGTGCACTTGCAGCACTTCTTGCAGGATCGGCGTTGATCCTGCCCCAGAGTGCTGCGGCCCAGGATGGGACAGAAATCATCCATGATGCCGAGTTTTATGTGCTGAAAGCCCAGAACGGCGATCGTTGGGCGGAAGAGGACGAAGGGCTTCAGGCGAAGATTGCGGAACTGCGCGAGACGCACGGAACCCCGCCCAATCTGATCCACATCATGTGGGATGATACGGCGTACGGCGATCTTGGCATGCCGGGTATTCAGGCGGTCCGCGGTCTTGAAACGCCAAACATCAATGCGCTTGCAGAAGAAGGCATGATGTTCACGCGCATGTACACGGAAGTCGGCTGTACGCCGAGCCGGGCAGCAGCAGCGACGGGCCGGATGGCGGTTCGATCCGGAATGTACAATATCGGCATGCTGCAAGAGAGCCACGGCCTCGATGCCGAGGAAGTCACCCTTGCTGAAGTGCTGGGCGATGCGGGCTATGCGACTGCCTTTTACGGCAAGTGGCACCTTGGCGACATTGAAGAGAGCTACCCGCACAACCAGGGTTTCGACGAAGCTCTGTTCACCGGGTACAACCAGATCCTGTCTCTCAACACGCGCGAAGCGGAACAGGGCAATGCCTCGATCGGCCTGTTCGAGGACATGCTGCCTGCAAATCCCTACAAGCTCGATGACACCTTCGTCACCAAAGATTGGGTGATGGTGGCCGAAGGGACCAAGGGCGGTGAAACACTGCAATGGCGTGACAATACGACCGAGACTTATGAGACCATCGACGCTGAAGGGCTCGATCGGATGTTTGCGTTCATGGAGCGCAACGTTGCGGAAGGCAAACCCTTTTACGTTGCGAACTGGCCGATCATGGCAAACTTCATGCCGATCCGCGAGAAATGCACCCGCGCGCGCGCTTTGTTGCAAAACGGACTTCAGTGCACGATCGACCCGATGATCAAGGCGATCCGGGACAAACTTGCTGAGCTCGGCGTTGCGGAGAACACGCTGATTGTTGCCATGGCTGACAATGGTCCGATGTCCCACAACCCGCCCCCGGGAACCGGGTTTGCGGAAACGATCTTCCGGGGCGGCAAAGGCGATTTCCTTGAGGGCGGCGTGCGCGTTCCGGCTTTTGCCGTGTGGCCGGGCATGATCGAAGCCGGCTCGATGCCCGGAGATATGATCCATATCACCGATCTGTTCACCACCTTTGCCAGCCTCGGTGGTGCGCTTGAAAACATCCCGACCGATCGCGTGATCGATGGCATTGATCAGACAGCACTTTTGCTCAACGGTGACACGCATGGGCGCCGCGACTACACCTTCACCTATGCGGGACCGACGCTCGGTGCCGTAGTGAAGGGTGATTACAAGCGGCACATGATCTCACCCGACCCGGTTGGTGAAGCCAGCGGCATTCCGGCAGCGTTCTATTTCCTGCCATCGGACCCGCGGGAAGTGCAGCCGATGCTGACGAACCTGATCCATCTGAAGCGTCCCTTTAACCGGATGGTCTTGCGCCACAACCTCTGGAAAGAAAAGTACCCGGACCGTCCGGAAAAGCACGGCATTCCGTGGACTGGCATTGCCAACGCTTCCGAGGCACTGAAGCGTGAGCAAAACCCTCAGCTGGTGCTAAAGGACCTGCCCTTCGATCCGCTGGAGTATGTCGAGCATCTGGACGAGCTGCCGTTTGATCCGGCAGGTGATCCAAGCATCGGCCAATAAGATCATGTCCCCGCTGCCTGTGCAGCGGGGACATTCCATGGGGAAGTCTGATGGACCGACGATTGTTTTTGCAGACCGTGGCCGCAGGTATTGCTGCGCCAACCTTGGCATCCGCTCAATCTGGCGAGCTTCCAATCACGGTGTCGAGTTATCTCTTGGATCGCACCCAGGCTCTATTTGATGGGAGCGTTGCAATCGAAGGGACAGACGCTGAGTTTGTTCAAGGGGCCATCGGGGACATGAACACGGCCGCCTTCTCCGGAACTGGCGGCAATGAAATCACCGAGCTTGGCCTCCATCCGTTCATGCTGGCCCATGCCAATGAAGGGTTTCGCGACTACGCCCTTCTTCCGATTTTTCTGCTGCGTCAGTTCCGGCACAAGAGCGTTTTCGTGCGTGCCGGTGCCGGGATCGAGAAGCCACAAGACCTGGCGGGCAAACGGATCGGAACAGCAGGTTATTCGTCGACATCCTTGACCTGGATCCGCGGCATCTTCGAAGAGGAATACGGCCTCCGTCCGCAGGATGTGGAATGGGTGATTTCGAACGCTGACAGCTCGGCAGCCGTGGCGGGGGCTGTGTCCGCGCAAGAAAGCCAGATTCCCGCCGGTATCACCGTCACACAAGGAAAACCCGGGCTCGATGAGTCCGAGCTTCTGTTATCTGGCGAGGTTGATGCCCTTTTTCATGCGGCAACACCGGCGGCCTTCGTTGAGGGGGATACCCGCATCGCCCGTTTGTTTCCGGATTTCAGGTCTGTTGAGCAAGCGTATTTCGAAAAAACCGGCGTGTTTCCGATCATGCATGTTCTGGCGATCCGGCGGGACACGGCAGCCGAGCACCCGTGGCTCGCCAAAGCCGTTTTCAACGCCTATTCAAAGGCTAAGTTCAAAGCGTACAGGACCAAGGATCGCCTGACCTGGGCAACGGACATGTTGCCCTGGTACAGTCAGGAACTCGACAACACCCGCCAGTTAATGGGGCGCAATTTTTACCCCTACGGGATCGAACCGAACCGGACAACGCTTGAAACCCTGTTCCGCTATTCGCACGAACAGGGCCTTGCGGACCGGCTCCTGACAGTTGAGGAGACTTTCCTGCCTGAAAGCCTTGAGTTTACGGAAGCAACCCAGCGGTGAAGGCTGAAACAAGGCCACGTATCCGTGGCCTGAAAGAGGAGACTGCAGATGATGACTTTAAAGCGCGCATGGTCGGCTCTTCCGGTCGTATTACTTGTTGCTTGTAGCGTCGCATCAGCTGAACCTGCTCTCAAGCACGGCCTTGAAGGTCAGCCAAACTTCCGAGACCTTGGAGGATACCAAACGTCCGATGGACAGACCCTTCGTACCGGTCTGGTTTTTCGGTCAGGTGAGCTGCCACGCACAACCGATGCCGATCTTGAGACCCTCAAGGACCTTGGCGTGAAAACCGTCGTCAACTTCCTGACGGAAGGTGAGATCGAATATCGTGGACCCGACCGGTTGCCCGCTGGCGTTTGGGAGATCAGTCTGCCGATCACTGGAGATATCGGCGGCAATCCAGATGCGGCAAACATGCTGATTGAGGCGCGAAAGACCGGAGACTTCAGGCGGTTTCCGCCCGAGTTCAATCCCCAGATACACGGAGAGCTCGTGAATGGGCTGGCCGATGACCAATATGCTGCTCTTTTTGACATCCTGGCTGACGAAGCGAATTACCCGGTGGTCTTTCATTGCTCTCATGGGGTCCATCGGACGGGCACCGCGGCTGCTTTGATCCTGACCGCGCTTGGTGTTCCCTGGGAAACGGTCCAAGAAGACTACCTGCGGTCCAACGAAACCCGAGCGGTCGAAGTCATCCCGCGCATCGAACATTTGAAATCGCTTGCGATGGACATCGAGATGCCGACAAGTGAAAGAGCCAAGAACGATGCCGCAATCGAGGCATTTTATGTCCTGGAGCCGTCCTACATTGATGCGTCGCGCAGTGAGGCCGAAAAACGGTATGGCAGCCTCAAAGCCTACATTGGAAAAGGTCTCAATCAATCGGACGATGACCTGGACCACTTGCGGTCGTTGCTCGTGGATTAAGAAGGGATCTTATGTTCCGGATTGAAACGCATACCATTCCTTTGGTTTGTCTTGGCCTTATGGCTGCTCTGATTTTTGCGACTCATGTTCCTACTGGAGTAACGGTTGCGCTTGCCGAAAGTCATGGATTTGCGGGCCTTGAAGGGGGAACCTTCGCCATGGGGTCGGGCAAGCACTACCGGGAAGAGGCGCCGGTCCGCCAGGTCACCTTGCGGCCGTATTCCATTCAAAAGACGGAAGTGACAAACGCCGAGTTCGCAGCGTTTGTGGAAGCGACCGGTTATGTAACGACGGCCGAGAAGGACCTGGATCCGGCGGACTACCCGGACCTTCCCCCGGACCTTCTGAAAGCAGGGTCTATGGTGTTCGCCCAGCCAAAAGAAGCTGTTGCGCTGAATGACATCAATTTATGGTGGCGCTATGTGCCAGGTGCTCAATGGCGGCATCCCCGTGGCCCCGAAAGCTCGATAGAAGGCCTTGAAAACCATCCCGTCGTTCAGGTGTCGATCGAGGATGCAAAGGCTTATGCGGCCTGGGCAGGTGGCCGGCTTCCGACAGAAGCCGAGTGGGAGTTTGCAGCACGCGGCGGGCTGGATGGTGCCCAGTTCTCTTGGGGCGAGGATTACGACCCATCAGAAGGCTGGAAGGCAAACACCTGGCAGGGCGTCTTTCCAAGTGTTGACACCGCGGAAGACGGTCATCACGGCAGTGCGCCTGTCGGTTCCTATGCGCCCAACGGGTATGGATTGTACGACATGGCCGGAAATGTCTGGGAATACGTGTCCGACTGGTGGATCCCTGGCCATCCGACCAAGGATCAAACCAACCCGGGCGGCCCGTCCAAGACGCTCGCAGAGCAATTTGCCAATTCGGCAGTTGGCGCCCGGCATGTGGTCAAGGGCGGGTCCTGGCTCTGTGCACCCTCGTATTGTTTTCGGTACCGACCCTCAGCGCGTCAACCGGCGGAGCGGAGCCTTGGCTCCAATCACATCGGCTTTCGGATCGCGCGTGACGGTGTGAACTAACTAACTGGAGGCAGTTTTGGATCCTCTCATGATTTTCGCACTGATCGTGCTGCTGGTGTTGCTGGCAACGCTCATCGGTGGATGGTTGTTTCTTGCTGTCTGGCCCGGAAAAATCGCAAAACGGCGGGGGCACCGGCGTGCGGAGGCCGTGGCGATGTGCGGCTATTGGGGCGCGCTTACCCTTGGCCTTTTGATGCCCATTGCCTTCATCTGGGCCTACACAGACGGTGAGGAGCCAGTCCAGAACAGCGGTGCGGAGGGTAACGCATGATTGTTTTCCTGACCCTTTGTTACTGTGCTGTTCTGTTCGGTCTCATCAAGGCCGGTGTCATCCGGCTCACCACTTTCTGGAAGATCTCGCCTGTTCTGTGGCTGGTTTTGCTGCTGGTGGTGCTGTTCATTCCCATGCAATGGGGGGCCCCCAGCGGGCCCATCCGCTCCTATACGTCGGTCATCGAAATTGTGCCCAACGTCTCCGGGGAAGTGACCGAGGTGCCAGTTCAACCGCTGATGCTGGTGGAAGAAGGAACGGCCCTATTCAAGATTGATCCAGAACCGTTCGAAGCGGCGGTTTCCCGCAGCCGGGCTGCGCTTGCAGAAGCGGAACAAGCGGTTCCGCAACTTGAGGCAAATTTCAGGGCTGCCGAAGCGTCGGTGTCAGAGGCTACTGCAAATCGGGATCGGGCCAAGGACGAGTTTGATAGGCTGCGCACGGCCAACGAGAATGCGACAGCTTTGGGCCGCCAGAGTACGCCGTTTTCGGAAAGCGACGTGGAACAACTCCGGCTTACCTATCTTGCGTCCGAAGCCTCGCTGACCCGTGCCGCGGCGACAGCAGAGCAGGCGCGTCTCGCCTTTGCCTCTGAAATTGATGGTCAAAACACAACAGTTGCACGCCTGGAAGCAGATCTGCGCCGGGCGGAATTCGATTTGCGCGAAACTGTGGTCAGAGCGCCGGCAGATGGGTATGTCCTCGCGTTGACCTTGCGTCCGGGTCAAAGGGTCAGCAACCTGCCGCTCCGGTCCTGGATGGCATTTGCACCGGTGGCGACGGGCCGGGTTGTTGCCTCCATCCCGCAAACGCGTGTCCGGTTCATTGAACCAAACCAACCGGCTGAAGTCACGTTTGCCTACCTTCCTGGCAAGGTGTTTACCGCGCAGGTGGAGTCACTTGTGAGGATCACCGCAGCGGGCCAATTGCCGCCAAACGGGATCCTGCCATCCCTTGCTCCCCATCATGGACCGAACGAAACAATGGGCGTGGTGCTTCAAATTGACGACAGTAGTGGTGGCTTTGCAGCGATGCCCGGCGGGATTGGCGGGACCGCAGCGATCTATACGCAAACGGCGGGCGCAACACACTTGATCCGCAAGGTGATGATCCGAATGGATGCCTGGTTGAATTATTTGCGTCCGAATTAGATGAGATGTGGTGCCAAACGTTTCGTTTGTATTAGGCGGAGACAGAGCGGGGTCGGCCACCTGATGTTCACAGATACCACAAAAACTTTTTGGTTTTGAAGCCGGTTGGCAGGGAAATCCGGACAACACAGATCCGTCAAAACATAAACATAGAAAAACCTAAAGCGGTTCCAAAATCCCCGTGTGTCCGCATGTTCCGGGGCCAGAATACTCCCTAGGACCAAATGCTCCTGAAAGGACCCTGACGGAAGGGGGGAGAGACTGGGGGCAAACATGACCCTGACTATGATCCTGACATGTCGCCAGCCGCCGCTTGCTTGAGTTTCCCACGGTGGCGAATGACCCCGTAGGAAGACAAATGCTTTGAAAGGACCCGCGCTTAGGCACGGCTTGTTCCTCGGCTCATCTCACCCAGAATGAATATCAACCCGCCACCAGGTTGACCAATCTCTGCGTCTGTGACCTTGTCCATCCGGTCCGCCGTCAGCCATTCTACAATTGCCACCTTTTGTGCTTCCCGCTGTTTCATGATGTCTCCTTCCCAGCGTTGTTGCGCCTTATCTCTGGCAACTTCAGAACGCGTGAGAGACTGTCTTCCTTGAGGTGGTAGTGATATGAATTGCTGTGTTCCCTTTTGTTCCTTTTTCAAAAGCCCTTTGGGGTCTTTCGTCTTGCTCAGGTCGGGATTGCTTGTGCTAGGCTTATCAACACGGCAGTGTTCGATGGGTTTCTTTGAAGGGTTCTTTCGATGGGTTTGGGTCTCATTTCTGAGACCCCCAAGGTCGCAAGATTGAGACTTTGAAGGTATCAATTCTGAGACTGTTTCAAACGTATGCGCAGGCCCTTCTCCTGATTTCATTCCAGCGTCCCAGTCGTCAACAAAAGCTCTAAACACTGGCCAATTGGGCGAGTAGGCTGTTCGGTGAGATTTGCCGCCATGGCTTTTCTTTTCGATCAAACCCAACTCGTCGAGCTCGTTTGTCGCCCTGATCACAGCTGCGCGGCTGATTTTTAGAAGCTTCATGAGCCTCCAAATTCTGGGGTCACACTGACCGGTCCGCTTGTTGAAATGATCGACAATTGCCGCGGCGACCCGACGTGTTGCAGCAGAAAGGTCAGGCATAAGCCCCAAAGCCTTGTGCGCGAAAAGAATGTCATTCTGCTATAGAAGAGGCATTTAAACCTCACAGAATTTTTGGAGGAAACAGTTTGCAAGCGCTGAACTAACGTATTGATATCGTTTGGGCGCAAACGAAGCCGTTTTGCAAAAAACTCCAGTCAGTTCAACAAACTGGCCCTGCTTCCTAATCTGAGGGTCACAGGTTCGAATCCTGTCGGGGTCACCAATTATTTCAATGACTTACAGTGTGCCGTGGTGAATTTTCACTCCAAATCTGCGCTCTGATAATCACAGGGTAAGCAAACTGCGATCGCTCAGAACCGAAGCTCGTTGCCATTTCATGTCAGCCAGGGCCATTAGTATCACACGTCATCACTTAGTGGGCCGATCAATTATCGGAAACGGAAACAACCCTCACGCCTCGTGATCCAATGCCATGTGGTCGGCCACGTATGCGCCGCGTTCGCCCATCGGGCGGTCCTTGCCGACTGTGGTGTCAACGCTCGTCTGGTGTTCCAGCTCGGCATTGAGTTCGGCTCCAAAGATGGCGACCACTGCGGAAAACCAGAACCACAGCAAGAGAACGACGATTGACGACAGTGCGCCGTGAACCTCTTCGTAATTGGCGATTTTCTCGACATAGGTCGTAAAGAGCAAAGAGCCGGCAATCCACATCACCGCGGCTGCGACAGCGCCAACCGTGACCCAACGTGCTTTTGCCTGCCGGCGCGACGGGGCAAACCGGTAGGTGATCGACAGGCCGGCAATGACCGCAACGATCAGCAACGGCCAGCGTAAGAAACGCGCAATTAACTCACTGCTTCCTGACAGCGGCAACAGCGATAAGGCAACTGGCAGCGCAAGAAACGCAATTACAGCCACCAAACCAATCAGCAATGCCGCGATCGTCAAACCAAGTGCCGTGAGGTGGAACTCCCAAAGCGACCGCTCCTCATCCTCCCGGTAGGCGACGGTGATTGCCGTCATCATCGCCCGCACAGCGGCCGCCGCCGCCCAGAATGAAAGGGCCAAGCCAAAGACAGCTTTCAACGTCAGAGCCGTCTGCCGTTCATGTTCATCCAATACAGTTTCAAGTTGGTCTTTGATGAGCTGGCTGGAACTCTCAGGCAGGATCGCTCCAACCTCGTTTACAAGGTCCTGCACGGCCGCTTGCGGGATCAGGAGGTTGGCAATCGCCGAAAAAGCCGTCAAGGCTGGAGCCAGAGCCAGCAAAAAGAAGAAGGCAACGCCTGCAGAGATCAGAAATACATTGTCAGCTTGAACCTGAGCGAAGGTCCGCCGAAGAATGTCAAACCAGCCTTTCAACGGCATGTCTCGTACCGAGCGCGCGCAGCTTCCGCGCTCTGAGCGATGGGTTTGATCGCAATTGTTCATATGCATGGAACGCTGACGGAGCACTTTCGTTCCGCAAAAACAATTTCTGGACCCAGAATCCTGGCTGACCGATTGGCGATGATTTCTATTCACGTGACCAGCACTCCTCCGGCCTAGAGCAGCCAGCAAGTTTAAGCGTTTGTTTGCATATCGACTTGAGGTAACGCTCAACAGGATTTTCGACGGTATATTTAGGAACACAAACGAAAAACGGGCCGCTTTGCGGCCCGCTCTTTCGCTAGTAATCTTGGTTATCCGTTCAGCGTTACAGCGTCGGGATTTTTCTTGTAGGCGGCGGGTTCAAAAGCCTTGGCGTTCTCAAGCTCAGATTTGGTGAACGGTGCCACGACCAAAAGCGCGCCGTTTTCAGTTTCATACATCTGAAGGCTGTCATAAGACACGGCAACAGGTTTCTCGTTGAATCCCAGAAAGCCACCAACGTCGATAACAACAGCTTCAGCCTTGCCGTCTTCGTTCAAAAGCACCTGCGATATCTCACCGATGTTCGCATCAGCGCTGGAATGAACAGAGGATCCGATCAAGGCTTCAGATGACACCGTGGCGCTCTGGACACGGGTCTTTTCAGCCGTCCATGAGGCAATCGTTTCGTTGAGCCGTTTTTTCGCCGGATCAATCGCCTCGGTCCGGACCGTTTCATAGGTCTGTTTTGCGCTCTCGGAAATTTTGTCGATCTCGGTCTGAACCGCAGAAACCGTCATCCAGTCCGGAATATAATCCGGGCGTTCAAAACCATTGGCGTTTTCCAGCTCTGCTCGGGTTACATCGCTGACAACGTCAAACTCACCGTCTGATCTTGCTGTGAAAGACAGGCGATCATAGTCGATCGCGACATCTTTTTCGCCGAGACCGAGAAACCCGCCAACTCCGACAATTGCCGCTCGGATCGCCCCATCACGGCTCAAGACCAGGTCGTTCACGGTGCCAATTTCAGTCGCCTCACCAGTGGAGGTGTTCAAGACCGATTTACCAATCATGTTGGAGGCGAGAAAGCCTGTTGCCGTGTCCGGCTTCACTGTCGACACGTCAAACTCATAAATAACGCGGTCGTTTTGAAAATCCTTTGAAGTAGTACCGGTGTCCTGAGCCAATGCTGGCGTAGTCAGAATGGCCAGAACAGCTGTAGAGGCAAGAAGGTTGCGGATCATAGTCTTCTCCTTCGCTTGTAAAAATCAGGTGGCCGTGATTGGCATCTCGTAAACATCATCAGTTGGGGATGGTTCCAAAAAAAACGCGCCGGTCAGGCGCGTTTTCTAATTAAGCAAGCTGTCCGCTGCCCCGGGGCCCGGCAAGCAGCCAGACAATGAAACACACCACAGGGAAGATAAGGATGCCCAGGATCCAAAGGATCTTTGCGCCGGTAGAAGCGCCGCTCTGAATGATTTTTATAATCGCATAAATGTTCGCGATCAGGACCAGCAAACCGAGAAGACCATATTCCATGATTGAAACTCCTTGTTCTGTCATCTTGGAAACGGTCCGATAGAGGTTTTGGTTCCATTACACCTGTTGTTGGAAAGGAATCTCCGAAGCGGTTTGAGCAAGATGGGAACAAATTTCGAAAGAAGAAATGGAACTGAATTCATTCCCGAGCGTTGAAGACCTGTTACTCAAACAGGAGGATACAATGCTTTCTTGGGCACTTATGTTTCTCGTCGTTGCACTTGTTGCAGCAGTACTTGGCTTCGGCGGTATTGCCGGTACTGCGGTATCAATTGCAAAACTGATTTTCTTTGTCGCGATCGCACTATTTTTGATCTCCGCGATCATGCACGTGGTTCGCGGAAGAAGGGTATAATCAGAAACTGGGCGCCAATGGCGCCCTTTTTTTGTGCCATTTATGATCTTCGTGAAACACTCTGACTGAGCTGCTGTGCTCGCCAGAGACTGGTTGCAATCTGGGATCTATCGGCAGGGCTGTTCAACTCAAGATTTGCATCCCGGGCAATGTCATAGAGTTGGCGTTTGATCAGAGCCTTGTGCTCTGGACGGCAGACGATAGCCATTTTCCCAAGCGCTGAAATGAGATGGTCCAGAACCAGTACGTTGGATCTTGCGCATTGGCGCAGCGGGGCCATCGCAGTGTGCAGGATGTCCTTCACGGAAATCAGATCCAGCCACACACGCGAAGCGCCATCCTCATCGCATAAAAGGGAACTTGGCGCACCGCGTTGCAAGATACGCGCAAAACTCGCCGACAAGTGGTCGATCGCGCTGATTGCCGTGTAGGAATCATTGATGCCGGGAGACAACGCCCTAAGGCCAATTTCCACCAACAAATGAACTGAGAACTGAATATCTCCCTCCGGGGCCCGGGCTTTGGCGAATTGAAACGCCAAAAGAACGGGATCGGTGTCACAGCCGTCCTCCTGACATCTCACCTCGGCGATCGGCATGCCCTCGATCACAAATGCTCCGGGCGTCACAAGCACCTCAATGAACCCATCGTAATGCTTGGCTGTTTTAATCAGATAATCGATGTCAATCGCAGTCACATAACCGCTTCGTTTACCGTGCACCTTGGTTACCGGTAAGTCCGGGATTTCCTGACGGTCTGACGGTTTTTCAGGTGGCTCATGGGCAAGAAGAGCGTCAATGGACTGGCGCAACGACGTTTGAATACGCCCAATCTCGGCATCTACCCGGATGCGGCCCGCCACGTCGTTTACAAAATAAACCAGCCAGAAAAAGCTCGCCGCCGCCAAGAAAATTGACACGCCAACGGAAAATCGAACTTCTTTCCCGTCCTCGACAACGAATAGTACAAGCAAGGCGTACAAAAAGGTGGCGCCCAGAAGACCGATGGTGATCTGGGTTGTGCGGTTGCTGGCAAAGGTCTCCAGCAAACGAGGGGCAATGTTGCCGGCCGCCAGAGTGAAGACCACCAGGGTCAGCGAATAGACCAAACTGATGACCGACATCATCGCGCCGGCAATCGTCGAAAGAACGCTCCGCGCACCTTCGACACTCAGTGTATTGTACCGGAGACTATTGAACACTTTGGCAAGCAGTTCGTTATCGTCGATAAACAAAGTAATTGGGGCAAGCACTGCGCCAAGAAGCGCAATGCAGACCGGTATGAAAAGAAACCCTTTGATCAGGCGGTAAAGCGCCTGCTCCTTCGCGTTATTCTGGTAGGCAAGCGCCAATCCGTGTGCTCCTGATGTCAGATTTCTTTTCGGACCTGCGCATGCGCAATCAAGGCAAAGAGCGCTGTTCCACCAACGATGTTACCCAAGAGCGTCGGGAACAGGAAAGCTGCAACATCCAAAACACTGGAATGACCGATCCAGACGGCAAACACTGCCTCCACCGATCCGGCGACCACGTGTGTAAGATCAAGAGCTGCGATCAGCCATGCCATGAGAAGGATGATGGCGACCTGCGAGTTTTCAGCGCTTGGCAGCAACCAGACCAAGGTCGCGACAATCCACCCAGCCAGTATGCCACGCAGGAACATTTCATGGTGCGGGATTTCCATCATGTGTATGGAAAGAGATCCAACCGCGTCATAAACCTCGGGCGGCAGAAAAAAGCCGCTTGCGATCGCGGATCCGAAGACAGAGGTCCCGATCATGTTCGCACAGAAAACGATGGCCCACAGACGAGCAACGCACAGATAGGTGTGACGTTTGCCTGTGCTGATTGCCGGTAGGACCGCAGTTAGCGTGTTTTCGGTAAAGAGTTGCTGTCTGGCAAGGATAACGATTAGAAATCCAACGCCATACCCGAGATTTTCGACCAAATGGCGCCAAGGAGAATCAGGCAGATAGGCTCGGAACAACGCTTCGCCGAGCACGGAAAACCCGATCGAAAGTCCAGCTGCAATGCCCGACCACCACAGACTTTTCGGTCCGCGGGCGAGCTCTTCTTCGCCTTCTTGCCGGATAATTTCGTAAACAACGGCGGCTTTCAAACGAAGGCGGTCATCTACCTCGGCAAGATCGTCCGAGGTGAGCCGCGTGCCTTCGTTGTCGAGCCTCTCTTCGGTAATCGGGCTTTTATTGTCTGCCTTTTCGCCGGCAACACGCTCCGGTTGGCGAGCCATAGCTTTCCTCCTGTCCGTAGCGCGAAGTTGAGAGAATTTTTTGAAGTTAGGGTTGGGCCGAGAGAGCGTTTTGGATCAGTTCGGCAGATTCAGCGACCGCGAGCTCCGAGCGCTCAAAGCTCTCCTGACCGCTCATCAATTCCTCTAACCGAGCACGTGCCCGTGAGACCCGGCTTTTGACTGTGCCTGGCTTCACACCCAAGATGTCCGCCGCTTCTTCATATGAGAAGCCGCTTGCCCCAATCAGAATGAGGGCCTCGCGCTGATCATCGGGCAGGACCTGCAGTGCACTCAGGAAGTCCTTCATCTCCAAATGGCCTGCCTGCTGCGGCTTTGATTCAAGGCTTGCGGCATGTTCTCCATCGGGATCAGCGACCTCACGCTGCATTTTCCGGCCAACCGAATAATACTGGTTGCGCAGGATGGTAATCAGCCAAGCCGTCAGGTTCGTGCCTTCGGTGAATTTGTTTTTATTGGCAATCGCTTTGGCCAGAGTTTCTTGGACGAGGTCGTCTGCGCGGTCCCGGTTGCCACTGATGGAACGGGCAAACGCTCTCAGGCGCGGAATGGTGTCAACCAGGTCCTGTTTGAACTTTGCATTGTTCATCCCTGCGCCTCCCCACCGGAGTTGCCATCAGACTGATCGGCATCATCAAGCGCGGATAGGAGCTCAAGCATGTCATCGGGAACGTCTTCGGAAAGGGCTTCATCGTAGACCTGTTTCAGCTGATTACCGATCCAGTCTTCCTTGGTCTTTGCGCCCATGTTCGGCCGGATGATACCAGAGCCGGCAATCGCCTGATCCGGTAAGTTTTTGGTTGGCATGGCTAATTCCCGATATTTGCAGCTTCAGTGGCATGTGAATTGTATCAGAAACGTGTCAGGCAAAAAAAAGTTCCATCTGGCTGGAACTTTTTTTTGCCTAGCGCATTTTCTGGTTAAGGGGACGGTCCACGTCATCTGGATGGCCGCGCAGATGCGGCATTTCATTAAGGAAAAAATGAATGGCCACGAGTCTTTCTCAAGATATTGCACCTTTGCTTCCCTACCTGCGCCGCTATGCTCGCGCGCTCGCAGGAACCCAGCAAAGCGGAGATGCTTATGTTCGCGCATGCTTGCAGGCATTGGTTTCGGAACAAAGCATCATCGATACAGGCGATGGCGTGAAGATTGGCCTCTACAGGCTGTTCCATGTTCTTTGGAATGCGTCTGTCGTTCCGCCCCCAACCACAGACGGCGCGGCATCAATTTTTGAACAGACCGCACAACAGCGCCTTGCCAGCATGGCGCCGGAAAGCCGGCAGACCTTGTTATTGACGACACTCGAGGGTTTCTCGGTGCCCGAAGCCGCGCGGATTATTCAGAAAAGCCCGGAAGAGGTCACTGAACTGATCAAAGACGCCGTAGCTGAAATTGATCGTCAAACGAAAACAAATGTCCTGATTATTGAGGACGAGCCTTTGATCTCGATGGATCTCACCCAGATCGTTGAGTCGCTAGGCCACACTGTCCAAGGTGTCTCGCGGACCGCAGACGACGCCATAAAGGCAGCGAAGGCCAACGCTCCGGGGTTGGTGCTTGCCGATATTCAGTTGGCGGATGGCTCGTCCGGAATTGATGCGGTTAAGGCCATCCTGGGCGATATGTCGGTCCCGGTTATCTTCATTACATCGTTCCCGGAACGCCTGTTGACCGGAGAGCGGCCGGAGCCGACGTTCCTCATTACCAAGCCGTTTAACCCCAATACCGTGAAAGCGGGCATCAGCCAGGCGCTGTTTTTCAAAGGAACAGATGCGGTTGCAGCGTAGGGCGGAAATTATGGAAGACAAAGGCGGGGAGTGTCCCCGCCTTGTCGAAGGGCTCAGTGCTTGGACATCCATTGGTCGACTTCGCGCTCAGCCTCTTCCCGTGTTTTGCCATACTTTTGCTGAATCAGACCTGCCAATTCGGTTCGACGGCCGTCAACCCGGTCAATCTCGTCATCGGTCAACTTGCCCCACTGAGCTTGAGCCTTCCCTTTAAATTCTTTCCAATTGCCTTCGATTTGATCCCAGTTCATCTTTTGAAACTCCTTTTGGTGTCAGACAACTAGAAAACGAATTTCAGCTTGGTTGGTTCCCGAAGAAATCTGCCAACTGCTCCAAAACAGCACATGGCTGCGGCCGGTGTAGATCAGAAAGTTCACAAGCCGGCGCTCCAGAAACATCCGGTGAACAAAACGGAAGCCCGACATGCAGGACATCATCAACTATCTCATTGGGGCCGCATCCTTCATGCCTCATGGATATTGCCTCTTATGGCGGCCTGACCTGGTCGCACTGCATGCGATTTCCGATGGTCTGATCGCCTTGGCCTATATCGCTATTCCAATGGCGATTTTGACGTTCTTGCGGCAACGGCCGGATATCACGGGAACACCGCGAAAAACCGCCTATCTCTTCGTTGCGTTTATCTTGGCCTGCGCACTGACACATCTCACCGCTTTGGCAACGCTTTGGGTTCCGGCCTATGGCGCTCAAGGTCTCATAAAAGCGACAACAGCCATCATTTCGGTAGCGACAGCATTTGTAGTGTGGCGTTTGCTGAGCCAGTTGATCGACATGCCCTCGGTCAAACTGCTGGAACAAGCAAACGAACTGCTCGCAAAAGAAAACCGCGCGCTCAACACAGCCGTCGGCCGGACTAAGGCTGAGCTTGCCCGAACCAACGAACTCTTCGAAACGGCACTTACCGGAAGTAATATCTCGGTTTTTTCTCAAGACCGGGACCTCAAGTATACATGGATCCACAATCCGCGTTTCGGGCTTGAGAAATCCGAAATTCTTGGCAAATCAGATGTTGATGTGTTGCCGGATGCAGCTGCCGACCAAGTCGTGCCCGTGAAACGCCGGGTCGTTGAAACAGGCGAACCGTCTTCGACCTATATCGGCATAGAGCGGGAAGACACTGAGCCCCTTTACTTCGACCTGATCGTCCACCCAACCTATGGTGAGGACGGCAAAGTAGACGGCGTGTTGTGCACGGCCGTGGACATGACAGAGAAGAATTTTTACGAGATCCGGCTTGCGTCCATGGCCGCGCAATTGGCGGAAGCGAACAAACGGTTCGAAACAGCCTTGGATGGCTCAATCATCACCGTGTTCGAGCAGGATCGCGACCTCAAGTATGTTCATATGGTCAATCCACCGAACGGATTGAAAGAAGACGTTTTCATCGGCAAGACAGATGACGAGATCTTCAACGAAGACGATCAGCTCAAACTGATTCCGGTCAAGAAAAAGGTGCTGGAAACCGGAGAAAGCGCCGTTGTTGAAGTTGATATCGCGATGGACGGAACCGCGAAGTTTTACAATGTGCGCTTCGATCCGGCGCGGGATGCAGAAGGAACAATAACGGGCGTGATCGGCACAGCGGTCGACCTCACCTACAAAAGGGACAATGAACGCCAAATGCACTTGGTCATGCGGGAGTTGACTCACCGGTCCAAGAACCTGCTTGCCGTCATTCAGGCAATGGCCCGGCAAACTGCCGCGAGATCCGATAATCCTGACGAATTCGTCGAAGTGTTCTCTGCGCGCCTTCAGGCCATGGCAGCAAGCCACGATCTATTGGTTTCGCAGTCCTGGTACGGAGCGGATGTTAAAGAATTGATTGTCGCGCATCTTTCTCAATCCATAGATCCGCAAAGCCCGCAAATCATTCTTGAAGGGCCTGGAAAATCCATTACTGCAGATGCGGCTCAAAATCTGGGATTGGCCCTGCACGAACTAACCACAAATGCTGCGAAATACGGAGCATTGTCCGTGCTGGATGGGAAGCTGAAAGTAACCTGGGCTGAAAATGAGGGTGTGGTCGAACTCAAATGGGAAGAGACTGGCGGCCCGGAAGTCGTGCCCCCAAAGCGGAATGGGTTCGGCCGTATGCTGCTGGAACAACTCGTTGGGCCTGCGCTGGATGGGGAAGTTAAAGTCGAGTTTGCACCGGATGGTGTAAAATGCACTATCACCTTCCCTGCCAAACAACTTGTCAATTGAAGCAACGAGCCGATTATGCTGACGCTAACGGCTCGGGCCGATTTACAAACCTACGTCTTCAGCCGCTGAAGCGCGTCTTCAATATCGTGCAGCTTTGCCTGACGGTCTGCAGCACCTTCAGTCACATTGGGGGATTGCAGCAGTCTGGTCCGCCAAGACAACAGGGCTGATTTCTTTTGCGCACGGTTCAATCCCGGATCGTTCAGAAGGCCTTCGACAGACCGGAAACCGGCGAAACGTTGGGGAACTGAATTCATAACATCGCACACTTGTTTGCAGTTCTAAACCGGGCCTGCCGCCACCCGGAAAACGGATGGCGGCAGGGTTTTTATTCGTTCTATCTGACCGCACAGCTTATTCGGTGATAAGTGCCCTCAGCATCCAAGCGGCCTTTTCGTGGAACGTGATCCGCTCCGTCAAAAGATCTTCAGTGACAACATCACCGTTGTCGCCGGCGTAAGTCGCCATGTCCCGCATCTCCGCGGAGATCGTTTCATGGCTCTCGACAAGGTCGGCAATCATGTCATGGGCGTCTGGCATGCCACCTGATGGCAACTGGATGGTGAGATTTAGTTTCCCATCCTGAACGTTTACCGGTGCGCGGTGCCCAAGGGCTCGAATGCGTTCCGCAAGCTCATCGGTGGCCGCAAACATGTCTTCATAATGCTCTTCCGTCAGGTCGTGGATCGACTTGAAGAGCGGGCCGACAACGTTCCAGTGATACAGGTGAGACTTCACCGTCAGCATGTATGTCTCCGCCAGCATCACCGACAAATGTTTTGCAAGTTGAGCGCGTACATCAGCGGAAACGCCGGTTTTGATGGGTTTGCTTTTCGGTGTTTCAACCTTCAATACGTTAGACATTAGATTTCCTTTTTAATTTCAGTTCTCTAAACAAGGTCGCAGCGGTTCTTTGCGTTAGTATTTTTCGGGCGACTCAATGGCACCGATTGTCGGGACCACACCTGCGGTCTGAAGAATTCCAAGTCCGGCAAACGTCACAACAGCCAGGAACAGGCTTGCGGCGAGTACTTTTACGACCGGCCGCCCGCGTTCACCCTGACGGGCTTCTTCTGCAGTTCGCTTCGTGTGTTCTGTGACCATTTCGATCACCTCCTAAGCGTGAGTTTCTAGAACGGGCTCGGGGTGTAAATGCAAAGATACGAAAAGCGTTCCAGAAAAAATCTGAAGTGTTTTTGAATTCATGTGAAAAAATATAGCTAGTTCGCATCGAAAGAAGACGGCTTAAGATGCGAATTACATAACATAGACGCCGTCTCATTTAATGGAGATACGGAACCGGAAACAACTTCGCGCGTTCTTATATTTGAACGCATGGAGGTTAGATTGACGAAAAACAGTGTGATTGATGATTTATTAGATGAAATTACTAGCGCAAATCCTGACCAGCCAGAGTTTCTGCAGGCTATAGACGAGATGGCTCAGTCCATCGGTGACTGGTACGGAAAGCAAAAAGACTTTCGAAAATCACGAATTTTTCAGCGGCTCGCGGAACCGGATCGCGTGATTTCGTTCCGCGTTTGTTGGCGCGATGACAAAGGCGTGCTCCAGCATAACAAAGGCTGGCGTGTCCAGTTTTCTCATATTCTCGGCCCCTATAAGGGCGGATTGCGGTTCGCGCCGAGCGTTACGGAAAGTATTCTGAAGTTTCTCGGCTACGAGCAGATTTTTAAGAACGCCTTGACCGGTCTGCCAATGGGTGGGGCGAAGGGTGGCTCAAACTTCGACCCTAAAGGAAAAAGCCCGGCCGAAATCGAACGTTTCTGCCAGTCCTTCATGACGGAGCTATCACGTCACATCGGCCCGGACATCGATGTGCCGGCGGGCGATATCGGCGTAGGTCAACGGGAAATTAGCCTGCTCTACGGCCACTATCTCCGCCTTTCCAACACATGGCATGGCGCTTTGACTGGGAAAGGCTGCAATTTCGGCGGCAGCGCTGTTCGAACGGAAGCGACCGGCTACGGCTGTGTCTACTTTTGCTGTGAGATGCTGTCCCACAACGATATGGAAATCGAGGGCAAGAGGATAGCCATCAGCGGCTCTGGCAACGTCGCGCTTCATGCTGCGGAAAAGGCCATCGATATGGACGCCACGGTATTGAGTGTGAGCGACTCCGATGGGGTGCTGGAATTCAAGGACGGCCTGACAAAAAAAGATCTCGGCAAGGTCAAAACCCTCAAAGGCAAGGGTGGACGCTTGTCGGATCTGTCTATTGGCAAGTTCCACAAAGGCAAAACACCTTGGAACCTTGAATGCGACATTGCCATGCCCTGCGCAACACAGAACGAGTTGGACGAAGAGGCGGCCAAAACACTCGTAGAGGCCGGCGTTTCAGCCGTCTGCGAAGGCGCCAACATGCCTTTGACTGCAAAAGCTTCGGAGATCTTCCGACAAAAAGGCATCCTCCACGCACCAGGCAAGGCAGCAAACGCGGGTGGTGTCGCAGTCAGTGGTTTGGAGCAGAGCCAAAATGCGATGCGGCAAAGCTGGAGTGCGGAAAAGGTCGACCAGGAGCTTCGGGACATCATGAAAAAAATCCACGGCGAGATCGTTTCTGCAGATACGGGCAAAAAGCAGCTCAGCTACGTCGACGGAGCCAATTTGGCTGCATTCAAACGTGTCGCACATGCGTTTCATTCATTCGGAAGTTTCTGACCCGGTGCGGCCGTGAAAAGGAGAGTGAAAAACAATGACTGAAAAGCACGAACCGTTCAGCAAGGGAGACCGGGTCGCTTGGGACTGGGGTGAGGGTACGGGTGAGGCCACGGTGGTCGACACGCACACGGAGGACATCTGTCTCAACATCAAGGGCACGGATGTGAAGCGGCGCGCGACCCCTGAAGACCCCGCTTACACGCTGCGACAGGATGATGGCGACAGGGTTCTCAAATCCGCGAGTGAACTGACGCTGATCAAGAAAGGAGATGGAAAATGAGCAGCAAGGATCGCCCGAGCATTAAGGACGAAGAAACCTATGACGCATTGCGGCGTGAGGGCTACGGAAAGTCAAAAGCGGCTCGTATCGCCAACGCACAGGCGAATGAAAACCAATCGCCTTCTGAAAAGGGTGGGTCACAGCCACCCTATGAGGATTGGACCAAGGAAGAGCTCTACGAGCGGGCGAGAGAACTGGAAATCGAAGGCCGATCAGAAATGTCTAAAGACGAATTGATTGGCGCCCTTCGGGACTGATTGATGTTTCCAGTTGAATTTTCCTAAGTGCCGGGAACTTTTGTCTGACCTCCAAGTTTACAGAGGGTTGGACCTATGCGCTCCAGCCCCAATCGAGCAGCATGGAGCTGCTTGAACACAACATTTCCTACCGGCGGTTCGGGGACATTCCCCGGGTTTTCCGGAGCTAATTGGAGGCATTTCATGGCAACTGCCAAAAGCACTTCCACTTCTTCGACCAAAGCTGCAAATGACGCGGTGAATGCCAGTGATATTGAAGCCGACATTCAGCGCATCCGCGAGGACATTGCCGCGCTTGCCGGCTCACTCAAAAATTACGGGTCTGGCAAAAGCCAGGAATACAAATCGCGTGCGACCGCGGCAGGTGAAGATCTAACGCAAATGTCGCAGGACGCGCTCGATGATCTGACCCGTGAACTGAAATCCTACGAGCGGGCCCTGACCGATGAAGTCCGCCGGCATCCCTTGCAGTCCCTCGGAATTGCAGCCGGCGTCGGTTTCTTGATTGCTGCTTTGATCCGCCGCTGATCATGCAATCCGTCCCCCTTGCCGTCTCGGCGGCATCCCGCGATCTGCGCGGGATGGTTCGCCGGACGAAGCGCAACATCGTTTTAATCGCGATTGCTGCCGCGTCTTTTGGCACAGCCTATCTGGCAGGTCTTGCAGCACTTGGCATTTATCTTTCTGAACAGCTCGGAGCCTTGGGCGCTGCTTTGGTCATCGCCCTGGGAATGATTGGCGTCGGTCTCGGCCTTCTCATTGTTTTAGCGGTCTTGAAGAAAATCGATGAACGGCGCAGCGCGAAACGCCGCGCGGCTCAAAGGCTGGCCATAGCAGCAGCAGTTTCAGTCCTCCCACAACTGACCAATCGAAAGAGCATCATCGCCCTTGCCGCATTGGGCGGACTTGCGTTTTTTGCAGCGCGGGGCGGCGGAGATGACGGGACCTGATATGGCACACCACGCTCCACCCGAAGCTCACGCAAATGTATCAGCCTCACCAGTTGGGATTGCAGATCCAGCCACGCGTATGTCCCTTGTCATACTTGCGTGTCTGGCTCTTGTGTTTGCGCTGGATGTGGGCAAGGTCATCCTTGCGCCGGTCTGTTTGTCGATCGTGGTCGGTTCCTTGTTCGGACCTGCGGCGGATCGTCTTGGCCGTCTTGGCATACCGTCATGGGTGTCGGCGGCCTTAATGGTGGTTTTGTTTATCTTGCTCATCACGACCGCCGGCGCAGCATTTATGGTACCGTTGTCTGACTGGCTCGATAAACTGCCGTTGATCTGGGCCAAACTGCAAAGCCAGCTCGTTTCCTGGCAGGGATTGTTTGCATCCATCAGCAGTCTGCAGGAAGAACTCCGCAATGCGATGGGCCAATCCGGAAACATGCAGGTTAGCGTCGATGAAACGTCGCCGGTGGAGAGCGTTTTCTACTTCGCCCCGACATTCATGGCGCAGATAATATTGTTTCTCGCCAGCCTTTATTTCTTCGTCCTGACCCGGCCGCGAGTTTTCCGATCGACTGTCGATTGGTCAACTCCGGCAACAAAACGATATCGCATGGCAATTGCGTTTCAACGGATCGAAAAGCGGCTCTCGACTTACCTGTTGTCCATTACTTGCGTGAATGTCGGTCTGGCTGCCGCCGTTTCAGCGGCTCTTTGGCTGATCGGTGTGCCGTCACCGATCTTGTGGGGCGTTTTGGCAGGTGTGCTTAACTATGTAATTTACATCGGCCCGGCCATCATGGTGCTGATCATGACAGGTGTGGGGCTGTCGATCGGCAACTCAATTCCGGAAATTCTCCTGCCGCCACTGGTTTATCTGCTCCTCAATCTTTTTGAGGCGCAGTTCGTCACGCCAACGGTTCTCGGCCGGACAATGACGCTCAACCCATTTCTCGTATTCTTGACAATCGCATTTTGGATTTGGCTTTGGGGTCCAATCGGTGGTTTCATTGCCGTTCCAGCCCTTTTGGCAGGGGTAACGCTATATGAAATTTCGAATGATCCGTCTGATTGACGGGCGGGTCGTTGCGATGAAAAAAAAGCCGCCCGGACTTTTCCGGGCAGCTGTTTTTATGCGGTGTGCACGCAAATCAATCTGAGTTTAGCGCAATCATACCATTTGCAAGCGGCCAGCCGGTACATGTTGTCTGCTGCATGCTGGACACACAGCGGACCGGGCGTTTGTGAACATCGTCGAGGGAAATCTTCAAGTCACCTTTCCCGCTAGAGAACGTGTCTTGCACCTCGGCAACTGCCGTAACTGGCTTTGTATCGACACCCTCGTCCTCATACAAATATTCTGTAGCGGCAAGAGCACTGGTGAATAGAGTTCCCGCGATAATTACAGGTGTACTGAGCGTAAGAACTCGCTTGCGAAAAGTAATCATATCACTACCTCCGCTTAGTAAACGCACAACTTAAGAAAAAGTTTCACTCAGGTCACTCTGACACGCCATAAGTGGAAAAGAGGTGATTTATCAGGCGCATATAACTTATGTTAATGCGCGATATGAGGCATTGTGCAACGTTGCTGTCTTGGCAGCGGGCGTATGGCGAGCACATCAATGACCGATGAAATGATAGCATCTGACGTAAAGCCGAGTGGTGCAGCGTTGATTGTTGAAGACAATCCAATCATCGCGCTCGACACCCAAATGATGCTGGAAGAAATCGGCTTTGCGCCTGTGGTTGTGTTGAACAAGTTGTCTGATGGATTGGACGCGCTGACAGGCAACCTCTTCAGCTTCGTGATCCTGGACGTGCGTATGGGCGACGAAACGAGCCTAAAATTCGCCCGGCTTTTGATTGAACGTGGGACGCGGTTTGTTTTCGCCAGCGGCTACGGCGATACTGATACTCTGCCACATGAGTTCAAAAGCCACGCTCTTCTCAGCAAGCCCTACACAAAGGAACAAATTCTGGAGTTGCTGTAGGGCAAAGCTGCAAGGGCCACTAAGTTAAATCAACGGCCGAAGTGTTTTGACATCGCGTTCATAGGCAGCGAGATCCTCTAAGCCTTCTCTGTCCAGAATACGGATCCGGTTCTGTTTCCAACTGAAATAGTTTTCGCTTTGCAATGTTCGTATGGTCCGGTTGGTGTGGACCGGTGTAACACCGAGTGCATCTGAAAGGTGTGCCTGCGTAAAGGGTGCATCAAATGACTGGTTCTGAGCGTATCCGACTGTTTCTGCACGGTCGTGGAGATGCAGGAGCAAATAGGCGAGCCGTTCTTGAGCGTTGCGGCGACCAAGGCTCAGAAGGTGGCCGTCAATCAGCTGTTCTTCGCGCGATGCCATCCAGGTCATGGAAAATGCAAGGCCGGGATAATCCTTGAAAACCGACCAGACCTTGTCCTTTTGAAAGACACACAACGTCGTGTCAGTCAGCGCCGTAACTGTGTGTTGCATTTCATTCAAGACCGCGAGCTGCAGCCCAAGAAGATCGCCTGGCAGGGCGAAATTCAAGACTTGGCGCCGTCCGTCTGCCAGTGATGTGTGGCGGAAGGCCCACCCTTCAAGGAGGGTGTAGATGTGGGGCGTCTTGTTGTCTTCCAAAATGATGGTTGAACCGGCCTCGACCTGAAGTTCGCCCGTTTTGAATTTGGTGACGAAGTCCAGTTCCTTGTCTTCAAACGGCCTGAAAACGTTCTTCTGCCTAAGGGGGCATGCGTGGCACTTTGTTTGAAAATTCATGCTGTCCGTCATTGGTTGGTCTCCGCATCCCGTGGATCGCGCCCCCCACACCTTTATGAGCAGCTTGACCGGTCATGCGGCGCAGTCGGGATTGCGAATAGGTCAGTTAAACACCTGAAGAAACGGTCGGAAAGCATATACGTTCCAAATTTTCCGTCAGCAAAGCCCAAAACCTGCTCCATCCGAACCTGACCAAGCCAGGTCTCTTTGGAACCGAATCGATCCTCGCGCGTTAACTGGTCAAATGACGAAAGCGATGATGACAGATATGCGTGAAGACAATGACCATGATGCGGAGGCGGTTTTTGCCGAATTGAATTCAGGCGATCGCCGCGTAGGCGTCGAAATCGAATTCGGCGGATTGTCTGCCTCAAAAGCGGCAAAAGTAGTCCACGAAATCGTCGGTGGAGAAACCAAGGAAGTCGACGCCCATCGATATAAAATCCATGGCACGTCTCTCGGCACCGTCACGATCGAGCTTGACAGCAAGTATGTCCATACCAGCCAAGACGATACGGACGCCCAGAAAAAGGCGCGCCAAATCGCTGGTGACCTCGGCACATCAATTGTGCCGACCGAACTCATCACCGCGCCCATCTTCCTATCCGATCTAGGGACCGTGGATACGCTCGTACGGACTCTCGCGGCTGTCGGCGCGATGGGGAACGAGCAGCCACACTTGGCTTGCGGATTGCACCTGAACATCGAATGGAAGAGCGAATCCGTCGAAGCCCTATTGAGAGTCCTGCAGGCTTACCTGCTTATGGCCCCGAAGTTGCGCGAAGAAATTGAGCCGGATCCGACCCGAAAGCTTTTGCCGTTCATTGCAAGGTTCCCGTCTGACTATGAGCGGACCGTTCTTGATCCGGCATATCAGCCTGACCTGGAAACATTCATACGCGACTATTGTGCAGCCAACCCCAACAAAAACAGGGAGTTGGATCTCCTGCCGCTTCTGGCGTCGCTAAATGCAGGATGCGTGGAGGAGGCGATTGGCAAAGAGCCGAAGGCCGTCCGTCCGGCATTCCATTACCGGTTACCCGACGCACGCATCGGAGACGCCGCATGGTCCGTTGCCGAGGAATGGAAACGATGGAAGCGTGTCGAAGATCTGGCAGCCGACCAGCAGGAACTCATGAACCAGTTAGAAAATTGGCGTGCTGAGAACGAACAGCCGGACGGGATTCTGGGGGCTGCCAAACGATTGATCAACCGGGTAAAGAGCTCATGAAACCACTCATTGGCGTATCGACATCGGCAACCGGCGGCTGGCGGTCCTATCTTGCCATATCTTTCGCGATATGGCGGGCCGGCGGGCAGTCTCGACGGATCACCCCGAAAACCGGGTATTCGATCACTGAGCTGGACGGCGTGATTGCCGGCGGCGGCGATGACATCAGCGCCTCTGTCTATGGTGGGGAATTGCTCCCGAATGTGCGCCTTGATCCGGATCGCGACGCTTTGGAGACAGAGCTTATCCCCGAGGCTGTGAGACTGGAAATCCCGGTGCTCGGGATTTGCCGCGGCGCGCAAATGATCAATGTGAGCCTGGGTGGGACACTGCACACGGATATTTGGGAAGTCTTTGAGACTGCGCCCAAACTTCGCACGGTGTTGCCACAAAAGGAAATTGGTATTGCCGGTGATGCATGGCTTGCATCTGTCCTTCAAACGCGGCGGTGCCGGGTCAATGCGCTCCATCATCAGTCCATCCAGAAGACAGGGCGCGGTCTGCGGGTTTCAGCCTTGGACGATCACGAGATCGTGCAAGCGATCGAAGCCACATCCGGTAAACCCGTGATCGGTGTCCAATGGCATCCGGAATTGATGCCGTTCTCAAAGACACAACAACGGTTGTTCCAATGGCTCGTTGGGGCCGCAAAAAATCGGAACGACACCGGCGAACATTTCGAACTCGCGGCCTGACAGGCGCGTTTGATCTGCCGCCAAACCATCTGAATTAAAACAAACACCTGCCTGGACCAGACCCAGTCTGGCCGAGCATAGAAGGAGTAATTGATGACCGATAAGGTTGAAATTCTGGAGAAAACTAAAGTCACTCATGATGTTTGGGCGCTCACGACGGCCCGCCCTGATGGGTTCTCATTTGAACCAGGTCAGGCGACCGAAGTGCGGATTGACCGTAAAAAGTGGCGGGAAGAACCGCGGCCATTCACCTTCACTTCCTTGCCGGAAGACGACGTTCTGGAATTCACCATCAAAGCATACCGGGACCATGATGGCGTGACCAACAAGCTCGATGATGTAAAAGTTGGTGAGAACCTTCTGATTGATGATCCATGGGGCGCAATCACCTACAAGGGACCAGGGACATTCATTGCAGGTGGTGCGGGAATTACGCCGTTCCTGGCGATCCTCCGGGACCTCAAGCAAAAGGGCCAACTGTCCGGGCATCGGCTGTTGTTCGGCAACAAGACGTCAGATGATATCATCTTGAGGGATGAACTGGATGACATGGCCGGTCTTGAGGTCATTTATGCGCTGAGCGACGAGAGCAAAGACGGCATGCGTGAAGGGCATTTCGACAAGGCCGCGTTGAAGGACATTCTCGGGACCACGGATCAAATGTTCTATGTCTGCGGTCCGCAGAAAATGGTCGACGCTGTAATCGAAAACTTGAAAGCACTCGGCGTCTCCGTCGACATGATCGTCACGGAAGACTGATGCTTGGCCGCCGCAATAGTGCTTGGCTTATGCCGCGCTGCCGCCAGAACACTTGCTTGTCGGCCAGAGCTTCTGATCTGCCGAGGTAGGATTGCACAAGTCTTTGGTAGCAATATGAAAATCGGTCGATAGCTGGGGCAAAGTGTTCTGCCTCAGCCGTAATGCGCTTCGTCTTCCCGGCGTTCAAAGTCGTAGATTTCGCCCGTTGAGGCCAGCTGGCTGATCCGAACGGGCGCGCCATCGTCACTGAGTTCCACCAAACCGATTCCTGGGGCGTTCAAAATGCGCCGTCCGTGGGGTGTGCCTTCCGGCTTGCGCGGAATGATGCGCATGCCGCGGCGCTTAGTCAGCCAGTTGAGTGGTGAGCGCGGTGCAAACGCCCAGCGGTTTCCATGATCCAAAACGGCGAGCAACCGGTCCGGCCACTTGTTTTTGATGCCGCTGGAACAGACTTGCCAGATCTCCGGGTTCTGACCGGATTGCCGGGTGCGCGACTGCCGCCCGTTGCGCAACTCCACATCGTAAACAAAGGAGTAGTGAACGTCTCCCGACAGAATGACAAAGTGCTTCGGCGTGTTCCGATGCTGGAAGATGTTGAGGATCGCGCTCGCCGTCCCTGGATGGGCCATCCAGTATTCCGCATCCACCATCAGCGGTTTGCCAAGGAGCGTAAACAGTTTCTGGACGGACTCGATCAGCTTTACCCCGAAAATCGGCGCAGCCGAAACCAGCAACACCGCGTCCTTGTTTCGAAGCCGGGCCTGTAATTCCGTTGCAGCTTCCCAGTCGAGAAGGCCGGACGGAAAGTGGCTGTTGCGCTCAGAACGCCATCTGCGGGTCCGCGTATCCAGCGCAATCAAGGGCGGATCGGTCGGCCATTCGAAATCCCACTTTTCGTAATCCAAAATGTGGTCAATCGCGGCTTCATGGTCTTCGGTCCCGGGCCGCTGCAGGGCCGCTTCGAACACGGTTTTGAGATCTGCCCGAATGGTTTTCGGCCGGTTTCCCCACCCCTGATTGATGCCATAGGCAATGAGCGCATTGCCGATGACCCGCCGGGCAAGCGGATGCCCGTAGGCTGCCTCTTCCCAGGCCAGCGAGAGGTTCCAGTCGTCGGTGACATCGTGATCATCAAAAATCATGGCTGTCGGTGTGTGGGCCAGCAACCGGCGAACGTTGGCAAGCCCGCTGACAAATCCATTAATATCCCGGACTTCCCGGTCATACATTCGCCGGTCTTTATCCGAGAGATCCTCTGGCGCAGCACGACCCGGTAACACATCCCAGCAGGCCGGTGACCAGACAAGCAGGTACATCGCCAGCATTTCAGCCAGGGTCATCAGGTGATTTCTGGCGTGCAGGGATGTGAAGATCGGTTTTTGCGTCCCACCAAACATGACATCGAAGACCGAGGCATTCTGATCGATTTTCGGCAAGAGCTGGTCCCGCTTGTACAAAAAGCCGCCTTGATCCCGCAGATCAGTTCCACTTGCCGGTGCCCCAGGCTCTATCCCGGGCAGGGTTTCATCCGGCAGGCCCAGGACGTGGGCGAGGGCGGTGATGGCCTGCACCATCGGGCCCGCAGCATCGTCCACATAGACCTGGTCACCGCTCAGGACCAGCAACTCCGGCATGGGATGCTCCGCCTCGTTGTCGGAAATCGCCTGCTCGACAGCCCGGTCGGCAGCAACCAGTCCGTCTTCGCAGGAGCTATGCGGCTTCCTGCATGAGCCGTGCATGACCGAAGAGACTTTCTTTGGGATCCGAATGAACGGGAGTTCGCGACCCGGATAACAAAGATCCTTTGCCCAATGCGTGTGGTCTTCCCAACGCCCCCCGTCGCCCACTCGCTTTTCAACAAAAAGGCTGAGCCGATAGGGTATCAACACCTCTTCCGGCAAGGGATCAGACAGGACGAGGTCGATAAGAAGATAACTGAGTTGGTCTCCAGCCCTCAGCCAAAGCAGTTCTGGTGCTGACGGGTCCAGTTCGAAAATCCGCGCGTCCATCTCTGGCGGGAAAAGCTCAAGTTTGACAGGGCCCTGCGCTCGAACTGCGAGCCAGATTGCCAACCGGTCTGATTGAATGCGGCGGATGATGGGTCCGGCTAATACAGTGGGAAGCACATCAGATTTTTGCGACTTCGGATCGCTCAACAACATTCTCCAAACTGACAGCCATTCCGTTTGCAACGCGCCGGCACGTTCTACACACAGACTGGACAGTTAGGGCTGCAGGCCGGGATTTACAAATGTCAACGTATCTAATTGGAAACACGTGTGATTAGCTGACCGGACTTACAAGGTGTCGCGATGGCGGACTTCCGTTGGCAGTTCGACGCTCTCCGGCGACCGGCCATGCAACGCTTCGATCAGCGCGCGGGCCGCCAATTGTCCCATGCGCCGGTGTGGGACATGGACAGTGGTCAGCGGAACAGGCGCGACGAACGCCAGCTCGATATTGTCAAAACCTGTGATTGCGACATCACCGGGAACCTTGAGTCCAAGGTTCGCTGCGGCCCTCAGGGCGCCAACGGCCAACACATCATTGCCGCACATAACTGCGGTCGGAGGATTCGCGCCGGACATCAACTGTTGGAACGCCGCCTCCCCGTTTTCGATTGAATAAGCCGTCTCGACAACCTGCAGAGTGTCTGGGTCAAGATCGGCATCCCGCATTGCGGCCCAAATGCCTTCCACGCGTTCCCGTGCGCGGTCGTTGGTCGCGGTATCTGCAGATATGCAGCCGAGTGTCCGGTGCCCCTTGCCAATGACTTCTGAGGCAAGCTCCTTCATGGCCTTGCGGTTGTCAAAGCCGACAGACAAAAAGTCCTGCGACGGTTCCGATGCCCATGTTAGAACCGCCGGGATTTTGCGCTTTTTCAAAAACTCATAAATCTGCGGATCCCGCTGGTACCCAATCAAGAGCAAGGCGTCTGCACCGCGGGCGGTCAGTGTCCGGATTTGCTCTTCTTCGAGATCCTGCCTGTAGGAGGAGCTGGCAACGAGAAGCGTGCAACCGTTCTTTTGCAACTCTTCCTGAAAAGCCTGGATGCCGCGCGCAAAAATGGCGTTTTCCATCGTAGGAATGATGGCGCCGATCATGTTGGTCCGGCCGGCAGCGAGCGCGCGCGCACTGTAATTCGGCGCATAGCCAAGATGATTAACGGCGTCCATGACGGTCTTGAGCGTCTTTTCCGTGACGCGGTCCGGTGTGTTCAGACATCTGGAAACGGTTGCCGTCGACACACCTGCTCTCGCCGCGACATCGGCAAGTGTTGGCACTGAAGTGTCAGGCGATTTTGAAATTTCTTCCATCGGTCAAACCGCTCGGAAACCGTTTAGTCACATAACGTTGGACCCGCCTTACAGGGCTTGCACATTAAACAAAACCATTTTTGTGCTTGCAATGGAAAATGTAAGCGCTTACATTTTCTAAAGCCGGGTGAATTGGTCGTTGGGAGGTGATCATGCTTTTGGCGTTGGCAGGCGGTCTCTTTGCCGTCTTCGTGATCAATGTATCGATCGGTTCCTTTGGTGGAACACCGTTTTTCGGAAATGTCGGAGAAATGTTGTGTCTGTTCGCTGTCTCGGCAGCGTTCACCGCAGCTGTGCTCAAGAAGGAAGCAGAAAAGTAACCGGCATCATCAGGTTCAGACAGGATTTCTTGGGAGGAAATCATGAAAAAGACGGAAGACTTGGCCTCACATGAGCGCCGCAATTTCTTGAAGCTCAGTAGCGCTGGCGCATTCACCGCTGCGGTGGTGGCTGGTGCAGCAGGTACTCTCTGGTCCGACGAAGCTGTCGCCCAAACCGCGCAGGAGGAGCGCGAGCGGGAGCAGGCCGCCGACCACACGATGACACTGGCAACCGCCTATGTTCTCGGCGCATCCCGCAGCTATCCGATCATGCAGCTGGACCTCAAAGAAAACATCCAGAACGCTACAAACGGAAAAGTCTACGTCAAACTCGCACCGGGCGGTCAGCTCGGCGCCGGCGGCGCACTTGCCCAAGCGGTTCAGGGCGGCACCATCCAGGCAGCCCAGCACTCCTTGTCCAACTTCGCTCCGTTCGCATCCGCAGTTGACTTGATCAACATGCCGTATTTCTGCGGTTCCAACCAGCGCTTCACAAACCTCGTGACATCTGAAGCCTGGAAAAAGGAAGTCCACCCGAAGGTTGAGGCCTCCGGCTTCAAGGCTCTCTTCTACGTTGTGATTGATCCGCGGGTAGTTGCAGTCCGCAAAGGTGGAAACAAGGTCATCACACCGTCTGATCTGTCCGGTGTGAAGTTCCGCGTACCAGGATCAGCAATGTTGCAACAGTACTACCGCATGGTCGGCGCAAACCCGACACCGGTTGCCTGGGGTGAGACACCTTCTGCGATCAAGCAGGGCGTTGCCGATGCGCTCGACCCATCCGTCGGTGCGCTCTACGTCTTTGGCTTCAAAGACATTTTGAGCCATGTGACATTCACGCAGGCTGTACCGGACAGCCAAGTGTACTCTATGAACCTGGAGTGGTTTAACTCCTTGCCGGCCGATGTTCAGCAAGGCATCGAGTTTGCTGGTGAAATAACGGCTCAGCAGAACCTTGCGAAGGTTCCGGCAGCTCGCTCCTATGCAATGGCAGAACTGGCCAAGTCCGGCGTGGAATTCCACTCGCTCACAGACGACCAGTTGGCCGAGTGGCAAGCCGCCGGCGGCTACCAACGCGAGGAATGGGATCAGTTCAAGGTTGAACTGGCGGGGTCCATGGAGGCCTTCGGCCGCCTGGAAGAAGCGGCCAATACGCAAGGCCGCCTCTACGTCCACGACGCCTAAGGGCGAATTGCCTGCCGGCGCCCTCAAGAGCGCCGGCAGCCCACACTGTGCGCTTTCCAATTCCCTGTTCACGCGACCACCGCATCAGGCATGCCGCCTGATGGGAGCGGTCGAGGAGTGCCAATGTCATCTGTCCTTCAAGCTATAGACAAGAACGGCGAGCGCTGGCTGCTTCTCCTGTTCTACGTCATGCTGGTGCTGACCATGTTCATTGAAGTGGTCCGGCGCGAAGTCTTCGCCTACTCGTCCATTTGGGGTGAGGAGATCGTTCGCTATTCCTTCATCTACCTTGCCTGGATCGGGGCTGCGGCTGCTGTCAAGGAGCGCGGCCATATCCGCATCGATGTTCTGATGCAGTACGTTAGCCCCAAGGTGAAGGCACTGCTCTACATCTTCGGCGACATTATCATGGCGATCGTTGCAGTGATTGCATTCTACTGGTCGCTGGAAACCGTACTCGTGTCGGCAAAGTTCGGATCGGTGACACACGGCCTGCGTATTTCGCAAGTCTGGTTCCTCAGCGCCGTGCCTCTCGGCTTCGCCCTCATCCTTTTCCGTCTCGCCCAGTCGTTCCTGCGCGATTTCCGCGACCTTCGTGATGGCAATCCCGTCTACGAAGGCGACAAACTCTTCGACTAAAGGGGGCGGCTATGCTTTGGCAACATATGCAACCGCAAACAATTGAGCTTGGCTGGGATTTCTACGGTCCGGTTCTCCTGTTCGTTCTGCTAGTCGCGCTTGCCGTACCGGTCTGGGCGGCCATCGGTGCCGCCGCGAGCCTCATGCTCGTCTGGTCCGGCGCGCTTCCCCTGTCCCTGGTCGGCGAAAAGCTTTTCAGCGGTATTGACGCCTTCGCGTTGACAGCGGTGCCGCTGTTCATCCTGACCGGGGATGCACTGGTCCGAACCGGGCTCAGTCGAAAATTTCTCGACGTAGCGGAAGCGCTCACGCAATTCGCAAAGGGTGGCTTCGGCTCCGCAACCGTCCTTGTCTGCGGCATGTTTGCGGCGATCTCCGGCTCGGATGCGGCAGGTGCGGCAGCTGTGGGCCGCATGACCATCGACCGGTTAGTGGAAAGCGGCTATCCGCGCCCCTATGCCTGTGCCCTAGTCGCAGCCGGTGCTTGTACCGGCATTCTGATCCCGCCATCCATCGCCTACATCATCATCGGCTTAGTCCTGGGTATCTCCGCATCGACGCTGTTCCTTGCAGCCGTTATTCCGGGCCTTGCAATTCTGGTCTCGATCCTGGCCACCAACATCATCATGAACCGGCTCTATGGCTGGGAAGGTGGCGGCAACATCAGCATGAATGAGTATTTCTCCCGTCTGTGGGTTGCCATCAAATCGGGCTGGTATGCGTTTATCGTTCCGGTGATCATCTTCTACGGCATCTTTTCCGGCCGCTTGACCCCGACTGAGGCTGGCGCCACCGCTGTCGTCGTGACCATCGTCATGGGCTTTATCTTGGGAACGCTGCGGTTCTCGGACTTTCCGGCCATGCTGGTCAGTTCAGCCAAGGTTAATGGTGTGATCATTCCGATCATCGCCTTCTCCATCCCCCTTGCCGAAGCCCTTGCCATCATTGGTGTGCCTCAGGGTTTTGTGGCGGTTGCCACCGGCATCAGCGATGAGCCCTGGGTGCTCATCATGATGATGATCCTGGTTTTGATCGCCGCGGGCTGCGTCATGGAAACCACGCCAAACATCGTGATCCTGGCGCCAATTCTGAAACCACTCGCCGACAACATCGGCATGAACGAGATCCAGTTCTGCATCATGATGATCACTGCACTCGGTGTCGGGTTCATCACGCCGCCGCTTGGTCTCAATTTGTTCGTCGTCTCCGGCCTAACGGGTGAATCGATATTGAAAATCGCTGCCCGGGCCGTTCCCTTCGTCCTCTTCATGCTCGCCGTGACCTTGCTGATTGCCTATGTGCCGGCAATCTCAACCACGCTGCTGCCTGAAATCTACAAGTAGGCTCTGCCATGACCGTTGAATATCTGAAGAAAGCAGATCTCACCTCAAAGACCGATGCGTCCGAGACCACAAAGATCGTTCAGGAGATCCTCGATACGATTGAAGCTGGTGGCGACGCCGCTGCGATGGAGTATGCCGCCAAATTCGACAAGTATGACGGCGAAATCATCCTGAGCGATGCCGAGATCGAAGCCGCAAGCGCCAAGGTCCCGGAAAAGCTGAAACGCGACATCGAGTTCGCCCACGCCAACGTTAAGCGCTTTGCAGAGGCCCAGCGTGAGACCTGCCAGAACATTGAGGTTGAGGTTGTCCCGGGCCTCATCGCCGGCCAGAAAAGCATTCCGGTCAACACGGCCGGCTGCTACATCCCCGGCGGTCGCTATAGCCACATCGCCAGCGCGATCATGACTGTTACCACTGCTAAAGTCGCGGGCTGTGAGAACATTGTTGCATGCTCCCCGCCACGGCCTGGCATCGGCATCAACCCGGCGATCATCTACGCGGCCCATGTCTGCGGCGCCGACAAGATTGTCGCCATGGGCGGGGTCCAGGGTGTGGCCGCCATGACGTTCGGCCTGTTTGGTCTGCCAAAGGCCAACATCCTCGTTGGTCCGGGCAACCAGTTCGTTGCCGAAGCCAAACGGATCCTGTTTGGCCGGGTCGGGATCGATATGTTTGCAGGGCCGACCGACAGCCTGATCCTTGCCGACAAGGCAGCGGACCCGGAAGTTGTGGCCGCTGATCTCGTTGGTCAGGCGGAACACGGTTACAATTCACCGGTCTGGCTTGTCACCGACACCAGGTCTCTGGCCGAAGAGGTCATGGCGCTGGTTCCAAAACTCATTGACGACCTGCCCGAGGTGAACAGTCAAAACGCGGCTGCCGCCTGGCGTGACTACGCCGAAGTGATCCTGTGCGATACCCGCGAGGAGATGGCGGCGACATCTGATGCTTATGCTCCCGAACACCTGACGGTGCAGGCCGAAGATCTGGATTGGTGGCTGAACCGTTTGTCCTGCTACGGATCCTTGTTCCTCGGCGAAGAAACCACTGTTGCCTTCGGCGACAAGGCATCGGGCACCAACCATGTGTTGCCGACCTCCGGCGCCGCGTCCTATACTGGTGGCTTGTCGGTCCACAAATTCATGAAGATCGTCACCTGGCAGCGGGCCACCCGCGACGGAGCCAAACCGGTCGCTGAGGCAACGGCGCGTATTTCACGCCTGGAAGGCATGGAAGGGCATGCCCGCACGGCCGACATCCGGCTGCGGAAGTATTTCCCCGGTGAGAACTTCGACTTGAGCGCGGAGGCGGCAGAGTAAGGCCATGTCCGGTCTGTTTGACGTATCCGGAAAAGTTGCTTGCGTCACCGGGGCCAGTTCAGGTCTCGGCCGGCGCGCTGCCACGGTGCTTGCTCAGGCGGGCGCGTCCGTGGTTGGCGTTGCCCGGCGCGCCGACGATCTCGAGGAGTGGCGGCGGGAGGCCGGCGGCTCGACCGCAGCAGTCGCGGCCGATTTGAGTGATCGCGAGCGCCTTGCCGGCATTGTAGAGAGTATCGCGGAACCCTTCGGCCCACCTCAAATTCTGGTACATGCGGCCGGGATCAACACCCGCGAAGCCGCAGATGATGTGACGGATGCCGGTTGGGACATCACCATCATGCTCAATCTGACGGTGCCGTTCTTCCTCAGCAAGGCCTTTGCGCCTGCCATGAAGGAGAAAGGCTGGGGCCGGATCGTCAATTTTGCCTCGCTTCAGACAACACGGGCGTTCCCGGGCGGTATTGCTTACGGAGCCTCCAAGGGCGGCATTGGCCAATTGACCCGGGCCATGGCCGAGGCCTGGTCGAAAGACGGCATCACGGCAAACGCAATTGGCCCCGGTTTCTTCCCGACAGAGCTGACGGCGGCCGTTTTTGGCGACGAAGAACGGGCGCGGCGCAATGCTGCCCAGACCTGCATCGGCCGCAACGGAGCGCTCGACGACATCGACGGCCCAATTCTCTTTCTGTGCTCAGATGCGTCCCGCTATGTCACAGGCCAAGTCCTGATGGTCGACGGGGGTTTCACCGCAAAATGAAAGCCCTTGTCTACACAGGCCCAGAAACGCAGGCTTACCGGGATGTTGCTGATCCGGCGCCGTCAGCAGGCGATGCGCTTATCAAGGTGGCCCACACCGGCATCTGTGGCTCCGACATGCATGCCTTCCTTGGTCATGATGAACGCCGCCCGGCACCGCTCATTCTTGGACATGAAGTTGCCGGAACCGTTGTATCGGGCCCACTTGAAGGAAAAAGGGTGACCGTCAACCCGCTGGTCACTTGTGGGATTTGTGAAGCCTGCCGGTCTGGCCGGGACAATCTTTGCCCGGAAAGGCAGATCATCTCCATGCCGCCTCGCGAAGGTGGGTTTGCGGATTACCTCGCAATGCCGGAAGGCAATCTTGTCGTGGTGCCAGACAACATCACGGATTCCCAAGCGGCACTGGCCGAACCCATTGCCTGCGGCTGGCATGCTGTACGTCTCGCGAAACGGGCCTTGATATCAGATCCGTCAGAGGCAAAAGCGCTGGTGATTGGCGGCGGCGCTATTGGTCTTGGGGCCGCGCTTTCCTTGAAGGCGCAGGGCATCACTCAAGTCCGCCTGATCGAACCCAATGCTGAGCGGGCTCAGTTTCTCAAGTCATCCTGCGGAATTGAGGTTTTGACCCCGGATCAAGCTGAGACGAGCGGGCAGTATGACCTGATCGTCGACGGCGTCGGGTATGCCGCAACACGGGCAACGGCAACCAAACTGGCCAAGCCAGGCGGGGTTATCAGTCACATCGGGCTTGGGTCGTCTGACGGCGGTCTCGATATCCGGCGGATGACGCTGCAGGAAATCACCTTCATTGGCACCTACACATACACCGCTGAAGACTTCCGCGAGACCACCAAAGCCATGTTCGATGGTCGGTTGGGCGCACTCGACTGGACCGAAATCCGGCCGTTGTCCGACGGTCTCAGAGCTTTCACCGACCTGCGCCAAGGCGCGGTCGCTGTTCCCAAAATACTACTCACACCCGATAATTGAGGAGACAATTATGTCTGAAATTCCCCATCTTCTCGTCCACGAACATGCCGACAACGTCGGTGTGGTGGTTGTGGAAGGGCTGACGGCCGGCACCGACATGCTGTGCTGTGTCACCCATGACAATTCCACTTTCCGCCTGACCGCCGGCGCGGACGTGCCGATTGGCCACAAGATCGCGCTGAAAGATCTCAACAACGGCGACACCGCCATCAAATACGGCGAAGACATCGGCAAGATCATTGCCGACATCCCAAAGGGCGCCCACGTCCACACCCACAATTGCAAAACCAAGCGCTGGTAAGGAGCCGCCCGAAATGTCTACCAAATACTCGAACATGACGGTGAAGGCTTACCGGCGCGAAAACGGCCGGGTCGGGGTCCGCAACCACGTTGTCATTCTGCCCGTCGACGACATCTCCAACGCTGCTTGTGAAGCCGTTGCCAACAACGTCAAGGGCACGCTGGCCATCCCGCATGCTTATGGCCGTCTGCAATTCGGTGAAGATCTGGAACTGCACTTCCGGACCATGATCGGCACTGGCGCCAACCCGAACGTCGCTGCCGTTGTGGTCATCGGCATCGAGCCGGGCTGGACCAAGCGCATCGCCGACGGGATCCGCGAAACCGGCAAACCGGTCGCCGAGTTCTCCATTGAACAGAACGGTGACTTCGAAACCATTCGCCGTGCCTCCTGGGCTGCCAAGGACTTCGTTCACAAGACGTCGGAATATCAGCGCGAAGAGTGCTCCATCTCCGAGCTCTGGGTCTCTACCAAATGCGGCGAGAGCGACACCACCACCGGTCTCGGCTCCTGCCCGACCGTCGGCAACATGTACGACAAATTGCTGCCGGAAGGCATCACCGGCTTCTTCGGTGAAACATCGGAAATCACCGGTGCGGAACACATCTGCCAAAAGCGTGCGATCAACGAGGAAGTTGGTGAGCGCTGGTACAAGATGTGGAAGGCCTATCAGGATGACGTCATCTTCGCGCACCAGACGGACGACCTTTCCGACAGCCAGCCGACCAAAGGCAATATCGAAGGTGGCCTGACCACCATCGAGGAAAAAGCCCTCGGGAACCTGGAAAAAATCGGGCGCACATCGCAGTACATCGACATTCTCGACCCTGCAGAAGCGCCGAAGTCGGGCAATGGGCTCTACTTCATGGACTCATCTTCTGCCGCTGCAGAATGCGTGACGCTGATGGCCGCGGGCGGAGCCGTGATCCACACCTTCCCGACCGGGCAGGGCAATGTGGTCGGCAACCCGATCGTGCCGGTGATCAAGATCACCGCCAATCCGCGCACGGTTCGCACCATGAGTGAACACGTGGACGTTGATGTCTCCGGCATTTTGCGCCGGGAAATGACCATCGATGAAGCCGGCGATGCGTTGATTGAAATGATCTGCCGCACCGCCAATGGCCGGAACACGGCTGCCGAAGCGCTGGGTCACCGGGAATTCTCCATGACCAAACTCTACCGCAGCGCTTAAATCCGACTGGTCTGGTGGCTGGAAACCAGCCACCAGATTCTCGGCCATGCGGCTAGGGCATCGCCAAGCCCTAAAAATTGAAATAAGTGTCGGCGATCTGTTGTCTTTTGAAAGCACACACACCGATGGAAGCGACCGAACGCCTCAGTCTTTGCAATGCAGAACTTTTGATCAAGTCCGCCTTCCTGGCCGTGGGTGTGCCTGACATAGCCGCGCAGTCCGTTGCGAATGCGCTTGTCGCCGCAGAAGCAGAAGGTCAAGTCGGGCACGGGTTCTCCCGCGTCGAGGACTATGCGGCGCAGGTTCAATCCGGGAAAATCGCTGCCTCTGCAGACGTTGTTATTTCTCAAAAGGGAACAAGCAGCCTCCTCGCAGATGCCGGTTTCGGATTTGCCTATCCCGCACTGGACGCTGTTATTGAAAGAGGCTCCGAGGTGGCGCTGGAACATGGCTGCGCAACCATGGGCATTACGCGGTCCCATCATTGCGGGGCGCTCTCGGTTCAGGTTGAAAAACTCGCCAAACAGGGGTTGATGGCAATCATGGTGGCTAACGCACCGGCGGCAATGGCGCCGTTCGGAGCCAAGGATCCCGTTTTCGGAACAAACCCAATCGCCTTTGCCGCCCCACGGCCGGGCAAGGATCCGCTTGTTGTGGACTTGTCCTTGTCACGGGTAGCCCGCGGCAAGGTGATGAATGCGCGCAAAGCCGGAAAAGACATTCCGGAGGGCTGGGCACTCGACAAGGATGGCAACCCAACCACAAGTGCCGAAGCTGCGCTCGAAGGCACAATGCTGCCAATTGGCGAAGCCAAGGGTACAGCGCTGGCCCTGATGATAGAGATCCTGGCTTCGGTCATGACTGGCGCTTCGAAAAGCACCGAAGCCTCCTCGTTCTTCTCCGCCGACGGACCACCTCCCGGAGTTGGTCAGTTCCTGATCGCCATGAAGCCGATGGATACAGAACATTTCGCTGCCCGCATCGACGCTCTGCTCGGCTTGATCGAAACCATGGAGGGCGCACGCTTGCCCGGCAGCCGCCGCGCTGCCGCCATCGCCAAGGCCAGAACGGAAGGCATTGATGTACCGGCCCGCTATGTCGATGCGGTCCGAAAGCTTGCAGAAGGTCATGCCTGGCCCTGACCAGTGGCGAAGTCAGGCACGGCTGCAAAAGCTTCAGAAAGGGAGGATTTCGATCCGATGTACAAGCATGTCCTGATACCGGTCGCTCTTGATCATGAGACATTGATCGCCCGAAAGCTGGAAAACGCCCGCCATCTTTTGGCGGACGGCGGGCAAATCACGCTTTTGACCGTCCTTGAGAATATTCCGGGGTTCGTTTCTGAATTCGTGACTATGAAGGTCGACAATCATCTGACAACCAAGGTCGAAAACAAGCTGCGCGAGGCAACCGGCGGCGATGACAGCATCCAGTGCAAGGTCGTGAGCGGGAAGCCGGGGGTGCAGATTGCAGCCTTTGCCGAGGAAAACGATGTCGATCTCGTCATCGTCGGATCGCATCACCCGACAGCTCAGGACTATTTCCTCGGATCAACCGCATCGCGCGTGGTTCGTCGGGCCGGATGTTCTGTCTTTGTGGTTCGCGATTAAGGCGCCCGCTACATCCGCCCGGCACGCTGAACAGTGAACTGTTAAACGCTCACCTCCGTAAGCAACAAAAGCAAATTGCTTCGGAGATCTGTAATGCCGCGTTTCGCCCCTGCCGCTGTTGTCATTTCCGGTATCCTTGCTGCAACCGGCCACGCTGTCGCGGCTGATCCTGCGACACAGACGGGCAGCGCCCATGATTTCAGCTTTGAGCTCGCAAACGGACTATCCCTGCCGATGAAGGAATACGAGGGAAAGGTGGTCCTTGTGGTCAACACGGCAACGGCCTGCGGTTTCAGTGGCCAGTTGTCCGGACTTCAAGAGCTGCACGAGAGATACGCTGATCAAGGCCTTGTCGTGCTCGGCGTGCCATCGAACGACTTTGGCGGTCAGGAACCGCGCAAGGACGGCGAAATTGCCGCCTATTGCGAAGCGAAATACGGGGCAACCTTCCAGATGACTGCGAAGACGTCCGTGCGTGGGGACACCGCCCACCCATTCTATCAATGGGCTGTTGAGGAGCTCGGCTCGCTCGCGCGGCCAAACTGGAACTTCCACAAATACCTTGTTGGGCCGGACGGGTCCTTGGTTTCCTGGTTTGGAACTCCGGCAAAACCGACCTCCAAGGCCGTCGTGGCCGAAATCGAGAAACATCTCGACCAACTGCCGGCTGATCAAAGTTCCTAATGGACGGTCACGCTTTTTCCAAACTCGCCTGACAATGCGGGTACCGGTTGAAGCGGACCTTTGCAAACATGCGATAAAGAACGCCTGCAAGTTGGTATATCCCGGGAAGAGAGACGAACCGGCTTAGCAATGACCATCCCGAAAATTGACGCCAAAGTGCGATAAAGGCGTCAACTTCGGTCCGCATCACTCCCTCTGCGTCTCGAACATGCATGTACATCAGAGCTTCTGCCTGGGAAACGCCCGTGCCTTCCAGCTGCGCAGGATCGTTGGCGATGTCGTGCCACAAGATTGGGTGCTTCGGGGTCCGCCGCTTGAAGAAATTGATTTCCTTCGAACACAAGCCGCATTTGCCGTCGTAATAGACCGAGATCACCAAACCACTCCTTGTTTCTGGATGATCTTTTTACGAGCGGAAAAACGGGATGGATTGGGATGAGCACAGGACACAGCCACCTGTGCGGATTCGTCTCAGCTGCCCTTTTTTGTGTGTTCGTAAGTCGCATCCAGACGAGACCAGAGATAATCAGCCCCGGAGATCGGCGCATATCGGGGCGGCCTGTCGTCGCTCACGCACCCTGGAAGACAGGAGACTTCGGCATCCGGGTTCGGGTCCAGAAAAAACGCGATCGAATACCGCTCGCGGCCACTGCTGTTCACGACGCGATGCGGCGTAGAGACATAGACATCGTTGGTCCAGCGCATTAGGCAATCGCCAATATTGCAGATGAATGTGCCGTCGATTGTCGGGGCTTGGAGCCATTCACCGTCCCGGCGCCGGACCTCCAGTCCGCCAACCTCGTCGGGGAGCAAAATGGTGATGTTGCCATAGTCCGTATGGGTCCCGGCCCCAATTTGACCGGCCGCAGCATCAGTAGGCTGCGGCGGATAGTGAAGCAGGCGCAGGGTAGCCATTGGCGCGTCTAGCTTGTCTTCGAAAAAATCAGGTGCTGCCTTCAGATCAAGCGCGATGGCCTGATGGATCGTCCGGCCAAGCCCCCAAACAACATTGAAGTAATCGAGAACAGTGTCCCGCCAGTCGGGCAAATCCGGCCATTGGTTTAGTGCCCGGAACGGCTCTCCGGCCAAAATACGGGGGTCATCGGGCGCGAATTCTAGGCCGACATTAAAAGCTTCCTTCAGATCCGCCGGTTTGGATGGATCAAGGTTTTCGCCTTCCATCGGAACATAGCCGCGGTTGGTCTTTTGGAAGTCCTTCGTCAGCGCCAGTTTATCGGCGTCAGGCAAAGCAAACACGGCGTGGGCAGCCGCATTGATCCCGGCAATCAGGTCCGCATCAATGCCATGGTTCTTTACATAGAAGAACCCGGTCTCCCGTGCCGCCTGGCCGATCTCTCGTGCGGCTTGCTCAAGCCCGCCGGGCGCACTGTCCACCAAACCGCCCAGGTCGATGATTGGAATATGCGCATTGTCCAAGAGGAAGTCCTTTCAGGAAATCGGCATGCCGGCGGCACACCCCGTTCCCTGAACTTCCAACTCTGGCTCAATGGTCGTCAAGGGCATTCCGGTCAGTTTGCCGGCTCTTCCTTTGGAGCGCGCCGCAACTCCGCCAGTTGCCGGGTATAGGCAGCGATTTCTTCCAAAACCGTCTGCGCCGCCACACTATCACGATTGCCCAGCGCGTCGCGAAGGCGGTTATGAAGGCCGGCAATGTGCTTTTTATCTCGAAGCCGGTAAACCAGCATGTTCATCAAGGGCTGCATAGCCTCGATTGCGCCCGAGACCTGAAACATCAGCAACGGGTTTCCGGTTGCCTTGGCAATGACCGAGTGAAACCGGACATCTGAATCGCAGAAGTCTTCGTCCGACAGATCCCCGCTTTGAAGGCTGATCTCCCGAGCCATTGCGGTCAGATCCTCTTCGCTGCGGTTTTCGCAAGCGAGTGCCAGACAAGAAGACTCCAGAAGGTAACGGGCTTCGATGGCATCTTCGAACGGGATGTTGTTCATGCCGATGAGAAGCCGGGTCGTGCCCACCAGATCGCCGCGAGCTTCATCAAACGTGATGCGATTGACGAATGCACCGCCGGACGCACCCCTTTCTGAGCGAATGAGGTTCTGGGCCGCAAGCCGCTTCATCGCTTCGCGTACGGTTGCCCTGGACACTCCGAACCGATCAGCGAGCTCTGTTTCACTCGGCAAACGCTCTTCTACGCTCAACGCGCCATCGAGAATGGCCTTACGGATCGCATTGGCAATCTGGGTCGACAAACCCTCCTTGCGGATCGCCTGATACTCGATTGCCAATGGTGTCTCCTTTGCACGCACCCGTCCACGGTGCCTCTCTACAAGACTAGGCCCGGCTCTGGAACAGGGTCAATGCAAATATTTTAAATGTCAGACAATTAATTATTTGACTTTTTCAACAGATGCGCTCAGCCTTTTCTCAACGATATGGGAGGACATTGGGTGCAGATCGCCCTTCAATTAGTTGACCGGCGCCAAGCCGCCTGGATCGCGTTTTTTGTCGCGGTTCTTGGCGCGTGGGCAGCTCTTTTCCTGATGCAACCGGATCTCGATCTGCCCGCGGGCTGGCAAGCGCTTGGCCTGGATTACCTGGCATCTCTCTGCCGTCCGGCCGCAGACACAAGCCTTGCCGGATTGATCGCAATGTGGGGCTTGATGTCCCTTGCAATGATGGCGCCAACCGTTGCGCCCGCACTGAAAACCTATCTCGACCTCACCCATACGCAAGGCGCCACAATCACCGGTTTCTCAGCGCTGCTTGCCGGCTACCTGCTCGTCTGGATCGGCTTTTCGGTTCCCGCAGCTCTTCTGCAGGCTGCGCTGGACACACAAGGCTGGCTGGACCCCTTCGGCCGCAGTTCCGAAGTCTATTTGACCGCGGGCCTTTTGGCGCTTGCCGGAGCGTACCAGTTCAGCCGACTGAAAGAAGCCTGTCTCAACCAATGCCAGAGCCCGCTGATGTTCTTTATGGGCAAATGGCAAGATGGGCCTTCGGGCGCTTTCCGGATGGGATTGCACCTTGGCGCGATCTGCCTCGGCTGTTGCTGGGCCCTCATGCTGTTGGCCTTTGTTGCCGGCACCATGAACCTCGCCTTCATGGGCCTCGCAATGGTGCTGATGACTTTTGAAAAACTCCCACAGCTCGGACGTTACCTGACCGTGCCTGTCGGTTTTGCACTTCTGGGATCTGCATCTGCGATCCTCATTATCGAACTCATAAAACATCTATAACGGAGACAAGAATGACTGGATGGGCCATCCGAGGGGAATTGATCCTCAACTGCAATTGCACCGTTTTCTGCCCGTGCGTCGTTTCGCTTGGAAAACACGCGCCGACAGAGGGCTACTGCCAGGCCTGGGCTGGTGTCCGGATCGATGAAGGTCATTATATGGGCGAAGATCTGTCCGGTTTGAATGTCGGCCTTGTCCTCGAAATCCCTGGTCTGATGGCCCGCGGGAATTGGAAAGCCGCTGCCTATATCGACGAACGCGCTTCGGAAGCCGCCTATGATGGCCTTTTGAAGATCTTCTCCGGTCAGGCCAAGGGCACAACAGGTCTCTTCAAGGTCCTGGTGAGCGAATTCCTCGGCGCTGAACGCGCGCCCGTGACTTACGAAAACGAAGGCAAGAAGCGCCGCCTGATTGTTGGCAAGGCAATCAAGGGCGAAGTCGTTCCGGTTGGCGGATCTGATCCGGACCAGGATATCGTGGTCACAAACACCGAGTACTGGATGGGCTCGGACATCACGGTCGCAACCGCCACTCAGGGCCGTGTCCGTGCCTATGGCCGTGTTTGGGACTTTGACGGCCGCAGCGCCGAAATCTGTCAGATCGACTGGTCCGGCCCAGCCGTCGAACAGGCCGCATAGGGAGGACCCGGCATGCAGGTCCCGTCTCTGTCCATCTCCCGGCGCACGCGCAAGACACCGTTTTCGCGCCGTGTCCAGGAAGCCGGTGTTAAAGCCTACACCGTCTACAACCATATGCTTCTTCCGACTGTCTTTGAGTCGGTGGAAGAGGACTATAAGCATCTGAAATCAAAAGTTCAGATCTGGGACGTGTCCTGCGAACGCCAGGTCGAACTCTGGGGCCCGGACGCCGGGCGTCTGGCGCAAATGCTGACACCGCGGGACCTGTCGGACATGGCACTCAACCGGTGCTACTACACGCCGATGGTCGATGAGACCGGGGGAATGCTGAACGATCCGGTCACAACGAAACTTGCTGAAGACAAATACTGGGTTTCAGTTGCCGACAGTGATCTTCTGTTCTGGATCAAGGGGCTTGCGCACGCGTTCCGCCTGGAAGTCGATGTTGATGAGCCGGACGTTTCGCCTTTTGCCATTCAGGGCCCCAAAGCTGAGGACCTTGTCGCCCGGGTCTTCGGAGAACGCATCCGATCCATACGGTTCTTTCACTATGACTATGTGGAGTTTGAGGGGCAGCGCATGGTGCTGGCGCGTTCCGGCTACTCAAAGCAGGGCGGGTTTGAGCTCTATGTCGATGGCAGCAAATGGGGCGAACCCGTCTGGGATGCCTTCATGGAAGCGGGAGCGGACATGGATGTCCGGGCCGGGTGCCCCAACCTGATCGAGCGGATCGAGGGGCAACTTCTGTCCTACGGCAACGACATGACCCGCAACAACACGCCGCACGAATGTGGACTTGGAAAGTTCTGTCAGACACAGCAAGCGATCGGCTGTGTCGGCCGGGACGCGCTGCTCCGTGTTGCGGTCGAAGGACCTGTCCGCCAGATCCGCAGTGTGGCGATTGATGGCGATCCCGTACCGCCTTGTAACGAGTTATGGCCCATCATCGGTGGTGGCCGGCAGGTTGGAACAATCAGTTCGGCCGCCTACTCTCCGGATTTCAGAACCAATGTCGCGATCGGCATGGTCCGCATGACCCATTGGGACGACGGCACGAAGGTTCAGGTCGACACGCCGCACGGTATGCGCAGCGCGACCGTTTGGGAAACCCCGTTCTGCAACCAGGGGGGCTAGAGTGAGAGACCATTACGAGGCCCCACCGCCGCAAACCGCCAACCACGTTCCGCTATCACCGCTTTCTTTTCTGGCGCGGACAGCAGCATTGTTCCCGGATCGGCTGGCTGTTGTATACAACGACCGCCACTACACTTGGTACGATGTTCTGGAGCGGGTACGCCGGATCGCTTCGAGCTTAAAGCAGCGCGGCATCGGGCTTGGCGACACAGTCTCTGTGATGGCGGCGAACACACCCGAGCTGTTTGAGCTCCACTATGCAGTCCCGTTGACCGGCGCGGTGCTGAACACGATCAACACCCGCCTCGAACCGGAAACAGTCGCCTATATCCTTGAGCACAGCGATGCCAAACTGGTGATCGCGGACACCGCCTTTTCCGGCGTGATCTCTCAAGCGTTCGACATAAACGGCAAGGCTCTGCCGATCATCAACATTGCCGACCCGGACGGCCCCGGCGGCGCGTTGATCGGCGACGAGGTATTCGAAGATCTGGTCCAAAGGGGCGATCCGGCGTTTCCCTGGCAAGGTCCGGCCGATGAATGGCAAGCGCTGGCGCTGAACTACACGTCCGGCACGTCAGGCCGACCGAAAGGCGTCGTCTACCACCATCGCGGCGCTTATCTCATGGCGATGGGGACGCCAATCGCATGGGAGCTACCGCGCCATCCGGTCTATCTCTATTCCGTGCCCATGTTCCACTGTAACGGCTGGTGCCATGCCTGGACCATGACTTTGATGGCCGGCACGATCATTTGCATCCGGCAGGTGACTGGCGCTGCCGTCTTCGACCTGATCGCCAAGCACCAAGTGAGCCATTTGGGCGGTGCGCCCATTGTGCTCTCCATGCTGGTCAACACACCAGAGGCAGACCGGAAACCCCTGCCTGGCCCAGTGAAAATCATGACCGCCGGCGCTCCGCCGCCAGCAGCGGTTCTGGCCGCCACCAAGGCGCTCGGTTTTGAAGTGATGCAGGTCTATGGCCTTACCGAGACCTATGGTCATGTCGCCCAATGCCTGTGGCGGGAGGAATGGGACGACCTTTCCTCCGACGAACAGGCCGAGCTTCAGTCCTGGCAAGGCGTTGGCTTCCCAATGACCGAGAGCGTTGATGTCATTGATCGCGAGACCGGCGAACCGGTGCCATGGGATGGGGAAACGCAGGGCGAGATCGTCATTCGCGGCAACACGGTCATGAAAGGCTACTACAAGAACCGGGACGCGACGGATGAGGCCTTTTCCGGCGGTCATTTCAAGTCCGGCGACGCCGCCGTACGGCACGAAAACGGCTATGTGCAGATCCGTGACCGACTGAAGGATGTCATCATTTCAGGGGGCGAAAACATCTCGTCCGTCGAGGTCGAAGGAGTACTGCACCGCCATCCGGATGTGGTCCTTGCGGCTGTTGTCGCCTTGCCCGACGAGAAATGGGGCGAAGTCCCTTGCGCCTTTGTCGAGCTCAAAGAAGGTAGCCCGGCAACCGAAGACAGCCTGATCGCCTTTTGCCGGGAGAACATGGCCGGGTTCAAGCGGCCCAAGAAAATCATCTTTACGGAGTTGCCGAAAACGGCCACCGGCAAAATCCAGAAATTTGTCCTGCGGCAAGAGGCCCGGACACTCTCAAGTGAAACCGCATAACAGGGATATTTCACATGACTTTCAAAGCACTTGTTGTCGACAAGAACGAAGACGGCAAAACCAGCGCCGCCGTCAAGGAAATCGACGAGAACCAACTGCCGGACGGCAATGTCACGGTTGCGGTTGAGTACTCGACCCTGAACTACAAGGACGGCCTTTGTGTTGGACCGGGCGGCGGTCTGGTCAAGGACTATCCGCATGTCCCGGGCATCGATTTTGCCGGCACCGTCGAAGAATCCTCTGACGAATGGTACAAGCCAGGCGACAAGGTCGTTTTGACCGGCTGGCGCGTCGGAGAAGTTTGGTGGGGCGGCTATGCCCAAAAGGCCAGCGTCAAGGGCGAATGGCTGGTGCCATTGCCGGATGGCCTCACCACCCGCGATGCAATGGCGGTCGGCACAGCCGGTTTCACCGCGATGCTTGCCGTCATGGCACTGGAAGACTATGGTTTGAAGCCGGAAAACGGTCCGGTTCTGGTCACGGGTGCTGCGGGCGGTGTCGGCTCTGTCGCGGTCGCGATCTTGGCCAACCTTGGCTATGAAGTGCATGCCGTTACCGGCCGCGAAAGCACCTGGGACTACCTGAAATCCCTCGGCGCCAGTGCCATCGTTCCGCGGGATGATGTTGCCGAAACCATCAAGCGTCCACTGGAGAAAGAGGTCTGGGCCGGCGCGATTGATGCCGTTGGCGGTGAAATGCTCGCCCGCATCCTGGGACAGATGAAATACGGCTGCTCGGTCGCCACCATAGGTCTTGCCGGTGGGGCAAACCTTCCAGCCAGCGTCATCCCGTTCATCCTGCGCGGTGTAAACCTCCTCGGCATCGACAGCGTCATGCGTCCTTATGACGACCGTGTCCGCGCGTGGCAGCGGATCGCCAAGGACCTGCCGCTCGACAAGCTGCACGGAATGATCCACCCGGCGACCCTTGAAGACCTACCGGGCCTCGGCAAGGACATCCTGAAAGGCCAGGTCAAAGGCCGTGTTGTCGTCGACTTGAACGCATAAGAGACATCGGGCGGCTAGATTTCTGGCCGCCCATATTTCTCCCTTAGAAAGTCGATCATCGCCCGAACTTTTTGCGGCAGGTACGAGCGGCTCGGGTAAACCAACCAGGCCGCTGTCTCAAAGGATGCCGCCGCACAGGCATAGTCCGGAAAGAGATCGATTAGGCTCCCCCGCTTCAAATCTCTCTCAACGAGCATGATCGGCAACAGCGCGACCCCCATTCCAAGACGTGCTGCAGACCGAATCGACAAGGCATTTGAGATCACCGTTGCACCGCCAACCGGCACATTGAACGGCTCATCGTTGCCTTTTTTGAATTGCCACAACGTGCGGAAACCGGGAATAGCGAACCGAATACAATCCCGGTCGGAGAGATCGTTTGGATCATCAACGCGCCCCTTACGTTCCAGGTATTCCGGAGACGCAACGACCCGGTAGCGTGTCGTCATCAACTTGCTGACAATCCAGTCGCCCTTAGGCATGGATCCGAACCGGACGGCCAGATCAATACTGTCGGCACGAAGATCCAGATTGGCGTCAGAAGCCAGGAGTTCGATCTCAATATCAGGAAATCTGTCCCGAAACTCCGGGAGAACCGGCACCAGGCACTCTTGTACGAACGAAATACTTGCTGTCATTCGCAAAGTGCCACGTGGCGACACAGCGGTTGTCCGAGCTTCATCGCCTGCTGCCTCCAACTCTTCAACCAGTGGCGCGATTCGATTGAGGTAGAGTTCACCCTCACCTGTTGCCGCGAGACTGCGGGTGCTGCGCTGGAACAAACGGAATCCAATATCCTGTTCCAGCTGGGCAATGACACGAGAAACGCTGGAGGCGTCGAGATCCAAGATCCGTGCGGCGGCTGCAAAACTTCCTAGGTCCCGAACGAGCAATGCGGTTTTAAGGGCTGCAAGATCCATTCATGCACAATACGCACGACTTCAGTGATCAGCGACCTATTTTTCGAGTTCGCGCATGAAATTAAGTCTCCTTTGCCAGACAAGAAGGAGGCAAAGTCATGACACAATTGCTCCGCATCAACTCCAGTTCACGCTTAACCGGTTCTCATTCAGCCGCGATAGCAGATGCATTTGAAGCCGGTTTTCGCGCAAAACATCCGGCCTGCACTGTCATCACAAGAAATGTCGCAGATGGTTCCATTCCTTTCATCGCCCAATCAACCATAGAAGGGTTCTATGCTCCTCAAGAAAATCTGTCGGGAGACCAAAAAGCGGCGACAGCCTTGTCTGATAAGCTGATCGCCGAAATTCAAGCATCGGATACGCTGTTGCTTGCGGTTCCGATATACAACTTCACCATTCCGGAAGCCCTCAAGGCTTGGGTGGACCAGATCTGCCGCATTGGACACACATTTGCCATGGACGAAAACGGATTCCAGGGATTGGTGAAAGCAAGACGTGCGATTGTTGTCGCACATACGGCGCGGAAGGCTACCACTCTACTGAACCGTTCTGAGTTGCGAACTTCGTTCAGCCCCATCTAACACTCCTGCTGGCATTTCTGAGATCTGAAGATGTCGAGTGCATAAATGTCCAAGGCACAGCAACAAGCACTCCTGGCGATGTCGAAGAGCGATAAAACAGCGCCAGGATACCATGCACGGTATTGTCTAAAACCCAAGCTGGTCCCAAGTCTTTAACAACTCTTCGCAGCAATTACATTTTTGCTGGAAAGTCGCAGGAAGACGAGCAAACTTTCAACTGCTAATGCCCAACCCATTAACCTCAGGCGGCAAGTTTTTGAGTGTCCATGAACTCGTCATACGGTTTCGGCCGATACCCAAAGAAGAAATAATCAGCCTTAAAATGGTTCACTAAATACCAGTACAGATCTTCTCCAAGCTCAACTGGCTCTGAGTTCTTGCCCGAATTTTCCCATGGGAAGGGGTTGGAAATGCCGAAACGCTCGGCGATCTCGCTAACATCCAGATCTTCAACTCGCAAAACATAGTCTGGCTCTTTGTTCGATCCAAAATGATGAGTGTATTTGTATTGCTTGGCTAGAAACAGTCGCTGACGGGCCAATATCGTGGTGAAAAAAGTTAGCGGATCATAGGAATGGATGTCGGGGAACGCCTTTAACATTGTTCCTTGATATGATTCATGAGTCATAAATTTATAGAGTGACAATGCACGTTTTATCGGTTCACGGACGCATACAATTACTGTGTATTCGTCCCAAAGATTGACCGGTGTGTCATAACTCGGAAACCCATGATTTATTCGCCCCTCAAACCCTAACCACTTTCGAAAACTTTTCCCTGCGGCCTTTGGGTTATGGACAAAAATCAGTTTTCGTTTGTCACAGATGTTTGGATTTCGGAGTGATTTAAAGGCAAGTGTTGGTTGCGGCATATCTATGAATCACCAATTTGATCAACATGCGTACAAAATACAATTAAACACTATCTATGATAGATTTTTCCGCCAATATAAACAACTTATAGAAGAATAAATATTATAATATTGATATTAATTACAATGTTACGAAATATCTGAACACTCGTTCTTTTCAACTATGTGTAGAGTTCTTCTCTCCGATTTGGCTATCGCTAGTCTCTTTCTGTGAAAAGTTGTGGCTAAGGTACGTGACTGCGTTGGCACAAAAAGTCCTCGCCGGACTTGCGAAAACAGCAACCCTTTCCGGTTGCTTTTCCCAGAAACCTCCCATATAAGCGCCCGGTCCAGAGTCGTCCGGCTCGTTTTGGACTGGATTTTTGCGTTCATGCGCAGGACCTTTCAAAACAACCAAGGGCATGCCGTGTCGGCTCTGAATGCACCAACAATGAAGTGTCTGCTTGCAGGCACACCAAAGAAAGGATGCAAAATGCCCAAGTTGAAGACGAAGTCCGGCGCTAAAAAGCGCTTCAAGGTGACTGCAACCGGCAAGGTGAAAACCGCACAGGCCGGCAAGCGCCATGGCATGATCAAGCGCACGAACAAATTCATCCGGAACGCCCGTGGCACCACCACGCTGAGCGATCAGGATGCAAAGATCGTGAAGCAGTTTCTGCCATACGCCTAACGCCAGCCTTTTAAGGAGATCACCTAGATGTCACGCGTCAAAAGGGGCGTTACCGCCCACGCTCGTCACAAAAAAGTTTTGAAGGCTGCTAAAGGTTACTACGGCCGCCGCAAGAACACCATCCGCGTCGCCAAGCAGGCCGTCGAGAAAGCGGGTCAATACGCTTATCGCGACCGTAAGGCCAAGAAGCGCAATTTCCGCTCTTTGTGGATCCAGCGCATCAACGCGGCAACCCGCCAGCACGGCATGACCTACGGCAACTTCATCAACGGCCTGAACAAGGCTGGCGTAGAAGTCGACCGCAAGGTTCTGTCCGACCTCGCCATCAGCCAGCCGGATGCCTTCAAGGCACTGGTTGACAAGGCTCAGGGTGCCCTGGCTGCTTAAGTTCTGACGAACTTAAACGGAATAAAAAAAGCGCGGTCTTTCGGGACCGCGCTTTTCTTTTGAAGAAAAGTCTCATTCCTTCCCGCGTCATCCTCGGCAAAATGCCGAGGAGCCAGGTTTCGGATACCTTATGGATGTTCGGAACACGTCCGGACATGACGCTAAAGGGGCGCTACGCTCAAAGTCCTTCAAAAAGCGCAGTTGAGAGATAGCGTTCTGCAAAGGAGGGGATAATGACAACAATGGTTTTGCCAGCCATATCATCCCGCTGACCGACCTTGATGGCTGCAGAGAGTGCCGCGCCGGAAGAGATGCCGACCGGAATGCCCTCGGTTTTCGCGACTTCGCGGGCCATGGCAAAGGCGCCCTCATTACTCACTTTGGCAATCTCATCGAAGACACCTGTATCCAGCACACCTGGCACAAAACCCGCGCCAATGCCCTGGATCTTGTGAGGACCCGGCTGGCCTCCTGAGAGGATCGGGCTGTCTTCCGGCTCGACAGCCACCACATGAAGGTCCGGCTTGCGTTCCTTTAGGGTCTGCGAAACCCCGGTGATGGTGCCGCCGGTTCCAATTCCGGAAACAAAGACATCAACCGCACCGCTGGTGTCGTTCCAGATCTCTTCCGCCGTGGTGTTGCGGTGAATTTCCGGGTTGGCCGGATTCTCGAACTGTTGCGGCATGACAGCACCATCGATCTCGGACAAGAGTTCCTCTGCCCGGGCAATTGCACCCTTCATGCCCTTGGCCCCTTCCGTCAATTCAAGCTCAGCACCCAGGATCTTGAACATCTTGCGGCGTTCCACCGACATGGTTTCCGGCATAACGAGAATGAGGCGATATCCCTTGGCCGCCGCCACAAAGGCGAGCGCGATCCCGGTGTTTCCGGACGTCGGCTCCACAAGGGTCGTCTTGCCCGCTTCAATCTTGCCGTCGCGTTCCATGGCATCGATCATCGCAACGCCAATACGGTCTTTGACGCTGGCGATCGGATTGAAAAACTCCAGCTTGCCGAGAAGAGTTGCCTTGACACCATGAGCATCCGCCAGACGATCCAAACGAACCAACGGCGTGTCACCGATGGTGTCCGTGATCGAGGAGTAGATCTTACCGCGTCCGTGCGTCTTGATTGTCATGGAAGTCTCCCAGCTAAAACGAATGCAGTGCCAATCGCACCTTTCTAAATTGTGACTTCAAGATAGTACGGCACCGCGGGAGATATAAGGGGAAGAACCCCTAGAGAGCGCGCCCTCCGTAAAATGCCTTTTCACGAAAGGCTCACGGCTTAGAAAACAGCAAACCTGGAAGTGCGGCCATGTCGTCGAAGAGATGCGCACCGGCATCAGACAGCGCTTCACGGTCGCAGGCTGGATCTTCGACATACGCATAAACAGCCATACCGGCGGACCGCGCCGCCTGCACGCCCGGCAAACTGTCTTCAATGACAACACAGTCTTCCGGCGGATATCCCATCGTACTTGCTGCAAGAAGAAACACATCGGGCGCCGGTTTGCCGTTGGCGCAGTCTTCTGCGGAAAACAGTTTGCCCTCAAGGCGGGGCAAAAGCCCCGAACTGCCAAGCGTTGTCTTCATCTTGGCGTATTTGCCGGACGAGCCGACACAATACGGCAGGTTGCGCCGGTCAAGCTCGTCCAGAACTTCTGCAATGCCCGCAATGGCGGGAACGCCCGCTGCGAACACTTCCAGATCGCGTTTTCGCACCTGATCGGGCCAATCGTCTGGCAGGCTCCGCTCAGTCAACGCCTCAACCATCTCTTTGACGTTTTCCAGGGTCCGGCCCATGAAGCGCTGCTGGCACTCTGGACCGGTGATCGGAAACCCGAGTTCCGTCACCATCTCCGCAAGACTGGCATTCACCATCCGCTCGGTGTCCACCAGAACACCGTCGCAATCGAAAATGACAAGTTTCGGATTCATGGTGAAGTCCCTTGTGTCTCAGTCCTAGCGCTGTCCAGTCGACCCGAAACCACCGGTTCCCCGGCTTGTTTCGGACAGGATCTCGACTTCTTCAATTTCAGCCTGCAGCACGGGCGCGATCACCATCTGGGCTATGCGATCACCACGCGAAATCTCAAACGCCGTATCACCGAGATTGATCAGGATCACTTTAACTTCGCCGCGGTAATCCGCATCAATTGTACCCGGTGTGTTCAGCACCGTTACGCCGTTTTTCGCGGCAAGACCGGACCGGGGACGAACCTGGGCTTCAAAGCCGGCCGGCAATGACATCGCCAGGCCCGTCGGCACCAGCGCCCGGTTTCCAGGTTGCAGCGTCAGATCGTCGTCCACGGCTGCAAGCAGATCCAGGCCTGCGGCCAAATCACTTTGATAGGCCGGTAGGGGCAAATCCTGCCCATGATCGAGGCGTTTGATTTCAAGCTTGATGGTCATGCAGCCGTCCCATTTCGTTTGGCAACGGTTGACGACATTCGCAGGAACCTGTCAAGCACAGCTCGGCCATGAAGCGGATAAGCGAAAAATATCAAAAGGCTACTTGAAGCCGTCACGCTGTCCTGAAACTATCTGCCGTATCGGAAAGTTTTTCGAGCTGGGAGACCTTAAGAATGAAGTATTTGCTAAGCGCGATTGCCGCGGGAATGTTTTTCGCCGCAGGCATGACGGCACAGGCGCAAACCGTTGGGTTTGCCGATGCAATCAAGATCCTCGCCGTCAGCTGCGGCGCAGACATCGACAAGTATTGCAAGTCTGCGACCCTTGCCAACAACGGAATTGGCCAGTGCCTTGATCAAAACCAGGCCAAGGTCTCGCAAAAATGCAATGCAGACCGGGCCGTTGTGGCCGGGCTTATTGCAGAACGGCTGGCCGCTCAAGCCGCTGCGCCGGAGATCTGCGCACGCGATGCCACCCAGTATTGCAAAGGCGTCAAACCTGGTGCCGGTCACATCCTGCGCTGCCTACTCAAGGCACAACCATCGGTCAGCGAGAAGTGCAACACCGCAATTGACCTCGCCGGATACCGCTAAGCTGGGTTAAGGAGATTTTTCATGAAAAACCTGTTTTTTGCCAGCGCGGCTGCATGTGCACTTTGCTTCTCGGTAACAGTTGCCAGCGCTCAAACTGAACTAAGCCGCAATCAGATCATCAACTCGCTTCAAGGCGCCCAACAGAAGGTGGAAGTGAGCGCGGATGCGCTTCAGCGCGCCGCTCTGGAAAACATCCAGAAGTATCCGGGTGCGGATTCACCGCAAACCATCCCGATGTATCAGCAGCTCGCGTCCTTGCGTCAGTTCAACATCGAAATCACGTTTGATTTCGACTCAGCGCGCATCCGGCCGGAATCCTATGAAGCCGTTGGCTTGATCGCCGATGCACTGCATACGCCGTATCTCCAAGGCCAGACGTTCTTCATCGTCGGACATACCGACGCCAAAGGGGACCGGACATACAATCTGGAACTATCTCAGCGGCGCGCCCAAGCCATTCGTGAGGCCCTAGTGACGACATTCCAGGTACCCGGCTCCACCCTCTTCTCGGTTGGTCTTGGCGAAGAGCAATTGCGCGATCCGGCAGACCCGTTTGCCGCCGTGAATCGCCGGGTGCAGCTCATCAATATGGGCTATAACTAAGTTATAGTGGTGCGGGTGCTCAGCGCCCGCACTACCATGTGCCGCACGTCTGATTACGTCACTCAAAATATCTAATTTCGATATTTCGTGCTCGTTGTTTGACTTTAATGAACAATGTGTCAAGCAGCTCTGATCTTCAGAAAAGGCTCGAACGGTTTATTTCTATGATGAGGCCGCCTTGGCCGTAAGCATGGAGTAGATCAATGCCGGATCATCAAACGCCAATTTCACCTGTCTTTTTCGCCCATGGCGCGCCGACACTGGCTGTACGGGACACACCGGCGAGCCGCTTCTTGAAGAGTTTCGGCAAGGATATGCAGCAGCCGCGCTTCATTTTGATCCTGTCTGCGCACTGGGAAACAGAAGGACTGAAGGTCTCAGCTCCTGGACCTTTGCGCACTTATCACGATTTCAGAGGCTTTCCGGACGAGCTTTATGAAATCTCCTACCCCGCTTCGGCAGACGCTAGTGCGGTCGAAGAGGTGATTTCTGTCCTAAAGACTACCGGACTGGAGCCTGAGCAAGACGCTGAATGGGGTCTCGATCATGGGGCCTGGGTGCCCTTGTCACTGGCCTTCCCGGACGCAGACATCCCTGTTATTCAGATTTCGCTTCCAAACGACAGTTCTCCGGAAACGATCTACGCGCTTGGAGCGGCCGTGGCACCGCTGTCGGAAAAAGGTGTCCTGATCGCCGGTTCCGGCAGCACCACCCACAATTTAAGAGCCATTGGGCCGGATGGATCGCAGGTTCCCGACTGGGCAACGGGATTTGATGCCTGGCTCGACAAGGGACTGGATGCAGGGCAATTGAGCTACTTCGACAATTTGGAAGCTGCACCGAATTTTCGGCAGAACCACCCGACAGAAGAGCACCTGTTGCCGCTGTTCTTCCCGTTTGGCGCTGCCGGCGAAGGAAAAAAACCAGAGCTCCTGCACCGGAGCTACGAGTACGGCTCAATCAGCATGAGTTACTATCGGTTCCAGTGATCCGCCCACGACACAGCTGAACTTGAATAGAGCTGCCGCCGCCCTCACTCTGGCTCTAGGCCCAGTTTCTCTGCAGCCCGGGCAATCAGCTGGCGAGCAACATCTTTCTTGTCCATCGCCGGCCAGTCTTCCACACCGTTGGCGCTGACCAATCTGATTGTGTTAGCGTCGCCACCCATGATGCCCGTTGCAGGGCTGACATCGTTGGCGACGATCCAATCGGCCCGTTTTCGCTCCAACTTCGAGGTCGCGTTTTTGATGAGGTCCTGGGTTTCGGCGGCAAAGCCGATCAGAAGTGATGGCCGCAGCGTTTCGTGGTGCCCGACGGTCTTCAAAATGTCCGGATTCTCAGTGAGTTCCAAGCCAGGCGGTTTGCCACTGCCGTCTTTCTTGATCTTCTGATCGCCTTCCGAGACAACGCGCCAGTCAGCGACAGCTGCAGCCATGATTGCGATATCCGCAGGCAGGTTCTGCTCAACAGCTGCCATCATCTCTGCCGCGGATTCAACGTGGATCGTCGTAACATGACCCGGGTCGGGGATCGTCACCGGACCGGAAACCAGTGTCACCCGCGCCCCAGCTGCGAATGCGGCTTCGGCAAGCGCATGACCCTGCTTGCCAGAAGACCGGTTCGCGATATAGCGCACCGGGTCGATCGGCTCATGTGTCGGCCCGGACGTGATCAGGACATGCCTTCCCGCCAACGGCAGTTCCTCGGCTGCAATCGCCTGATCCCGCAAGAGAAGCTCAGCTGCTGCGGCAATGTCCAGAGGCTCGCTCATGCGACCGACCCCGGCTTCCCCTTTTTCCGCCATTTCACCGCTGGCAGGGCCGATGAACGCAATGCCGCGCTCACGCAAGGTGTCCGCATTTTTCAGTGTTGCCGGGTTTTGCCACATCTTCGGGTTCATCGCCGGGGCCAACAAAACCGGTACGTCAGTTGCAAGTAAAACGGCCGTCGCAAGATCATCGGCAATGCCATGGGCCATCTTGGCCATCATATTGGCCGTTGCGGGCGCAACAAGGATCAGATCATGATCCCGCGCCAAGCGGATGTGACCCACATCATGCTCCGCCTCCCGGTCGAACAGATTGGTGAACACCTTCTCAGCGCTCAAGGCGCCCACCGCCAGCGGCGTCACGAACTCCTGCGCACCATCAGTCATGACCGGGACAACCCGCGCCCCACGCTCCTTCAGCCGCCGGATCAGGTCCAGAGATTTGTAAGCAGCGATTCCGCCGCTAATGATCAGCACAATCTCTTTGCCGGCAAGCATCGGAACTATACTCCCAGGAGGCGATGGAGGTCAGAAACCGGAACGGAAATCGCGCGGAGCAGCGGACACAACCTGACTGCCGGAACCCGTCACCTGATACACCGCAAGACCGCGTTCATTAAGACCATTCGGCTTGAAGCGGAACAAGCCGTCAATTCCAAGGAATCCGTCCCGGTTTGTCAGGATGCTCTGCTGGAACCGTTGCGGCCCAGCGGAGCGGATCAGGCCCGCCGCCAGTGTGACGCCGTCATAGACAAGGCTGGCGTTCCGCGGCGGTGGCGCGCCGTAGGTCTGTTGATAGCGCTGCGCAAACCCGCGGAACCCGCTGTCTTCAGGACCCGCAAACCAGGATCCGGTCAGTGTGGGGTTGTTCTTGACCTGCGGCGTATCCCACTGGCCCGAGCCAAGCAACTTGATGTTGCCGATCTCGGCATTCAGCCCCATCAATGTCTGCATCACGAGGCCCGGCACAGGTCCGCCCGCCGGGACAAAGAGAGCGTCGATGCTGGTCAAAGAAGACTGAAGGGCGTTGGCTTTGGCGACCAGGTCGGACGTGTCCGAACCACTGACGTTGTAGCGCTGGATCGTTGCAATCCGTCCTCCGGTGCGGCCGACTTCCTGACGGAACGCCGCCTCAACCACACTGCCATAAGAATCGTTCGGCAGGAGGGCTGCATAAGACCGTTTCTGCTGGCTGCTGGCATAACCAATGATGCGCTTCACATCGCTTTCCGGAAGGAAGCTCAACAGGTAGATGCCGCGCGCGGCGACTGACGTATCTGTCGAAAACGCAATAACCGGAACACCTGCCGCCCTTGCAGCTGAACCAGCGCCCGACACTGCCGGCGCAAAGACGGGACCAAGGATCAGCTCGGCACCCTCAGAGATCGCCTGTTGCGCGGCAGCGCGGCCCCCTTCCGTTGTCCCTCCGGTGTCTTTCACCAGAAGCTGCACATCCGAATTTGGAAAGTTTTGAAGCGCCAGCGCAGCGGAGTTTTTGAAAACAGTTCCAATCGACGCATTGCCCCCACTTGAGGACAGCGGCAGCATAAGTCCGACCCGGACCGCACCAGTACCGATTGTTTCACCGGTTACCTGCGGTTGGGCGCCCGGCTGGATCTGTTCGCCGGGCAACGTTCCTAGGGATGAGCCCAAACAGCCCCCAAGCGCCAGTGTGCTGGCACCGGCCAAAGCGGTTTTCAAGAATGTGCGTCGGCGATGCCGAACAACGACGTCCGTTTCGTCCATGTGTCTGATTTCCATCCACCCTTTGCCCCAGACTTAAGGATTAACGAATGCGCTGTCCAGTTTTCAGCCGCGCAACGCGGCATGAATGGTGGATTTGCCTTGCATTGCGTGTTTCGGGCAGGTAGCGCAAGACAATCGGGACGTCCTTGAGATCGGAACCGAAGATTTGAATTGAGGTGAAGGGATCCGTGATGACAGAGCCAGGCGGCGGACAAACAGGTTCCAAAAACCGTTACAGCTTGTCGGAATACGCCTTCACGGCGCCCAATCTGGAACCCGCGCTCTATGTTGTCTCCACGCCGATCGGAAACCTCGGTGACATCACCGTGCGCGCGCTGGAAACTCTCGCGGCCACGAGCATGATCGCGTGTGAAGATACGCGGATAACGTCGACGCTTACGCAGAAATTCGGCCTCAAGACCCCTCTTCTTCCTTACCACGAACACAACGCCGACAAGCAGCGGCCGAAAATTCTCGGAGAACTCGAAGCCGGTAACGCGGTTGCCCTTGTGTCCGATGCCGGCACGCCGCTGGTGTCTGATCCGGGCTACAGGCTGGTCCGGGACGTTGTGGCCGCCGGGTACAAGGTGTTTCCGATCCCTGGCGCCTCCGCCCCCCTCGCAGGTCTGGTTGCGTCCGGGCTCCCCAGCGACACGGTTCTGTTTGCCGGTTTTCTACCGCAAAAAGGCGGCCCTAAGACCAAACGTCTTGAAGAACTCGCCAAAACACCGGCGACACTGATTTTCTTTGAATCTCCCCATCGGACCGCGGCAACCCTGGAACTTATGGCAACGGTTTTCGGCGGAACGCGAGAGGCGGTGGTCGCGCGCGAGCTCACCAAACGCTTTGAGACCTTTGAGCGGGGAACGCTGCAAGAGCTTGGCAACCGGTTCGCAGATCAAACGGTGAAGGGCGAGATCGTCATTCTGGTGGGACCGCCAGAGGAAAAACCGGAAGCAGATGCAGAAGACCTCGACACCCTGCTCCGGGAAGCGCTCTCGGATATGCCCGTCAGCGCAGCCGCTAAACAGGTTTCCAAGGCAACGGGTCTGGATCGCAGCGAGGTCTACAAACGCGCGCTGGAACTCAAGGCAGGTAGCTGACCGTGGCAAAGCGCGACAGCCACGGAACAGAAAGCCGCCGCAAAGCTCATACGCGTGGCCTTTCCGCAGAGACTTATGCGGCCTGGTATTTGCGCCTGACCGGTTGGCGCATCCTGAAGCAACGCTACAAGACGAAGGCGGGCGAAATTGACTTGATCGCCAAGAAACGCAAGACCGTCGCCTTTATCGAGGTCAAGACTCGTAAATCCAGGCAAGCCGCGCTTGAGGCCGTGACACCGGCCAGCCAACAGCGGATCGTCCGGGCCGCAAAGATCTTCGTTGCAGAGCATCCGAAAGCCGGCTTTTTCACGCTCCGGTTCGACGTGATGATCATTCGCCCGTGGGCCCTGCCTGAGCGGATCGTGAACGCCTTTGAGGCGAGAGACTGACACCAGGCCTCTGGACAAACCCTCTCACGGACCGCATATCTGCCGCGAACAGTCTTTTGCCCCAAGCGCGCCGTTTCAAACGGATAGCGCCCCGCCGGGAGTGGCCTCATGCCGATAAAAGTCGCGGTCCAGATGGACCATATCGAATCCATCAACATTGCCGGCGACAGCGCCTTTGCAATGATGCTGGAGGCCCAAAAGCGCGGCCACGAACTCTACCACTACACACCGGACCGGCTGGCAATGCGCGGCGACGAAGTGTTTTGCGCGTTGGAGCCCGTTATGGTCCGCGATGAAAAGGGCAACCACTTCACGCTCGGCGCACGAACACGCACAAACATGCGCGAGATCGATGTGGTGTTGATGCGGCAGGACCCACCGTTCGATCTGTCCTATATCGCGGCAACGCACATCTTGGACAAGATCCACCCGGACACTCTGGTGGTGAACGATCCAACGGAAGTACGCAACGCGCCGGAAAAACTGTTCGTCACCGAATTTCCGGATTTGATGCCACCGACCCTGATCACCAAGGACCGTTCGGAGATCGATCTCTTCCGGGAAGAATACGGCGATATCGTCATGAAGCCGCTCTTCGGCCATGGCGGCGCGGCGGTGTTCCGGATCACAAAAGATGATCTGAACTACGGATCGCTGTACGACTTCTTTGCCGCCACATTCCGCGAACCCTGGGTCATTCAGCAGTTCCTGCCGAACGTCAAACACGGCGACAAACGCATTCTCTTGGTCAACGGTGAGTTTGCCGGTGCAGTGAACCGTGTTCCGGCGGCTGGTGATCTCCGCTCCAACATGGTGCGTGGCGGCGCGCCGACAGACAGTGATCTGACAGTACGGGAACGGGAAATCTGCGCCCGCCTCGGACCGTCTCTGCGCGAAAAAGGCCTGATCCTGGTCGGCATTGATGTGATCGACGGCATGCTGACGGAAATCAACGTCACCGCCCCAACCGGCATCCGCGCCATCCAGAACCTCGGCGGCCCGGATGTCGCGGCAAAAGTCTGGGATGTCTTGGAGCAAAAAATCAAGGACTGAACCGCAGTCCGGGCTACAGCAGAAAGAAAAAAACCCTCACACCAAGGTGTGAGGGCTGAAGTGTGTGCTTAGACAATGCAATAGAGGGCCTGTTCAGGAGCCTCTGTGTTTAAAACACCCGGATGAATTGGTTATTCCTTCTTTAATCCAAAAAAGTTTGCGGTTCGCATTTCCCATGTCGCTTTTCACGATTCGGGCAGACCGCGGCCCGTGTGCATTTGAGGACTGAATTGAGTCGTTTTTCCAGAATGTGACGCGAATTCCTGTTTGGGCTGACCATCTCCTACATACGGCAAGACACAAACCGCCTCAGGTTAATGCGGAACAAATTAGAAGAATAACTCACTGCCAAAAAAAAAGAATAAACGAGAACAAGACCGTTGCTAAACCGTTAGCGGAAAAGTTTTGTTAACCAAGAAAAATTAGCGTAATCGAAATAGATGACGCAGAGTAAGATCTGAACCCAGTTGATTTGAATATCACAACTCACAATCCATGGAGACGACATGCCCAGTCAGTATCATGTTAAAATACTGAGTGCCGCTGCCATAGTCGCCGGAACCCTGATTCCATACTCCGTGAATGCGGCAGACTTTCCAACATTGGAACCAATTATTGAGGTTCCTCCCGTCAGCAGCTGGACTGGCTTTTATGCTGGCGCATTCTTGGGCTGGGGATGGTCAGATGATGATGCGACCACAACGGGCACCAGCGGCTTTCAATCCCTTGGCAGCACGATTGTGCCGTCTTCCCTTGGCCTCTCGGGAAATGGGGTCCTGGGCGGTCTAACCGCTGGTTATGATTATCAGATCAACAGTTTTGTGGCCGGTCTTGAAGGCGACATTTCCTGGGCTGACATCAACAAAAGCAGCTCGTTTACAGGTGCTGCGGTTCTCGGAACCCGCCTTACAACATCCGCCAAGAAGCGGATGAGCTTTTTCAGTACAGTCCGCGGACGCCTCGGCTACGCGGCGTCCGACCGCTTTATGGTCTTTGCTACAGGCGGCCTGGCCATGGGTCAGGTTGAATTGGAGACGTCCGTCAACGGTGTCGATGCGCCCGCACTTGCATGGAACGGCAGCGATGACGAGTTGAAATTCGGCTGGACCCTTGGCGGCGGTGCGGAAGTCAAAGTCACCGAAAACATTTCAATGAAGCTCGATGGCCTCTACTATGATCTGGCAGACAGCAATGTCACAGCCACCGGGAATGCAGCTGTGCGTTCGGTCGGCGCGCTGGATGGCATCGATTATGCTGCAGAATCCGACAACACAGGCTTTCTCGCGCGCCTCGGCGTGAACTACCGTTTTTGATTGGATATCGGACAAGGAAGCCCTCTCAGTCGCTCGGCCTGAGGGGACATTTCTTTAGGTGCCGCCCTTATTCTGCAGCGTCTGTTGCCAGCACGCCCCGGCGGATCTGATCTTCCTCGATCGATTCAAAAAGAGCCCGGAAATTTCCTTCGCCGAAGCCCTCGTCGCCTTTTCTCTGAATGAATTCAAAGAAGATAGGCCCGATGACGGTCTTGGAAAAAATCTGCAGAAGGATCTTGGTCATGCCGCCATCGATGACACCTTCGCCATCGATCAGGATGCCGTGACGCTTCATCCGCTCGATCGGTTCATCATGGCCATGCACCCGGTCACGAGACATCTCGTAGTAAGTGTCCGGCGGGCCCGGCATGAATTTCAGCTCGTTATCCGCCAGCTTGTCCGTGCTGGTATAGATGTCGTCCGAGCCAACCGCGATGTGCTGAATGCCTTCACCCTTGTACTTGCGCAGATACTCTTCGATCTGGCTGGTATCATCCTTGGATTCGTTCAACGGAATGCGGATCTTGCCGCACGGCGAGGTGATCGCCCGGCTGACAAGGCCAGTGATCCGGCCATCAATGTCGAAGAAATGGATTTGTTTGAAGTTGAAGAGGTCGCGGTAAAAATCCCACCACTTGTCCATATTGCCGCGGTAGACGTTGTGCGTCAGGTGATCGAGGTAATAGAAGCCGACACCTTCCGGTTTCGGGTCCACGTCCCCAAGCCAATCAAATTCCGCCGAATAGGCTGATCCCTTGTCGCCGTAGGCTTCGATGAAATACAGCAGCGAGCCGCCGATACCCTTGATGGCGGGAACGTTCAACGTCTTGTCATTGTCCGCGTAGGGCTCCGCCCCTTTGGAAATGGCGTGATCATAGGCCTTTTGCGCATCGACCACTCGCCATGCCATGGACGGGGCACACGGTCCGTGATCTTCAACGAAACGCATGGCGTGGGTGCCAGGCTCCGCATTCAGAACATAAGTAATGTCACCCTGACGGTAGAGCGTAATCTCTTTGGTCTTGTGTTTCGCGACCGGCACATAGCCCATCTTGCGGAACAAGGCATCGAGCTTCTCCGGTTCCGGATGGGCAAACTCGACAAACTCAAAACCATCCGTGCCGGCCGGGTTCTGTGGGGTGATTTGCGCCGGCGGCGCATTATGCGGGAACGGTCCCATGGCGGATCCTCCTGGAAAGTGCAAACTTTACGTCTAGAATGCCCGGGACCGCGCGCAGGGTGTGTGCAATCTGCGTGATTTGCCGTATAGTGATGCGTGTTTCGTGCGCAGTTGGAGAAAAATTAGCATGCAAATTGCATTGGACAGCTTTGATATGAAGCTGCTCGCCGCCCTTCAGGAAAATTCAGCAGCAACCAATGCGGAGATTGGCGAAACGATCGGCCTTTCTGCCAGCCAGGTCTCCCGGCGCCGGCAGAAACTGGAAGACAACGGCATCATCCGCCGGTACCGGGCAGCTTTGGATCCTGAAGCCCTGGGCTTTACCGTGACAGCCTTCGTTGGGGTGACCTTGGGCGCGCACAGCCGGGAAAACGCCCGTAAATTCAGAAATATGGTCACCGCCATGCCGGAGGTTCAAGAAGCACATACGCTGACCGGCGACGTCGATTACATGCTGAAAGTGGTCGTCCGGGACCTGAAAGCTCTCAGCCGGATCGTCAACGACGAGCTCTTGCCCCAAGAAGCTGTCCAGCACGTGAAGTCCTCCATTGCGATGGACACGTTGAAGGACGACAATTTGCTGCCTTTGACGTGAATATAGACACGGCGGTCGCTACCCAAACTGTTTGATGAAAAACCGTCATGAATCACGGCATAACCTTGCGACCGGGCGCAAAAATCCCATCTGAAGAACGATGATTTCGTCCTCGGCGGACATAGGGAGCCAAACATGTTTGATGCAAAATCCTTGCTGGATCAGTTTTTGGGTAGCCAGGGCGGCGCCCCCGGCGGGCAAGGCGGCCAATATCCTGGTCAGAACCAGCGTGGCGGATCCGGTGATCTTCTCTCCCAAGGCAAGGATTTTCTGTCCTCACAAGGTGGCGGCCTGGCACTTGGCAGCCTTGCCGGTTTGATGCTTGGTTCAAAATCCGGCCGGAAGATCGGTAAAAAAGCAGTCACTTATGGCGGTTTGGCGCTGGTAGCCGGTCTTGCCTACAAGGCTTATCAGGGCCATCAGGCCAACAAGCAAAACGCGCCACGCCCGCACTATCCGCAAGACGAGCCGATCCCGCTGGAAGCCCCGCGCGGCACCGCCTTTGACCCGGCGCAGCAGCCGGGCGGCGAAAATCAGTTCGCAGTCAACCTTCTCACCGCCATGATTTCAGCCGCCAAGGCTGACGGCCATATCGACCGGGACGAGCAGGACCGGATCTTTGAAAAGATTGATGAAGCCGGTCTCGATAGCGAAGCCAAGGCGTTCCTGATGGATGAGCTGCGTTCACCGCTTGATCTCGACAAGGTCGTTGCCAGCGCAACTTGTCCGGAAACGGCCGCCGAGATCTACGCGGCGTCCCGGCTCGCCATTGACCCGGACCATCCGGCGGAAAAAGCCTATCTCCAGATGCTGGCCGCCCGTCTTGGTCTTGAAGAGGGTCTGGTGCAGGAAATTGAAATGGCGGTCCGCGAAGCGGAAATGGCCGGTTAAGACCTTCAATCGCTACGGGATCCGGGACACGGTTACGCTCCCGGTTCCCAATATTTTTATAAGAAGCTGAATAGGCAATCAGCTTCAATTGAGATCACCAGTATTCTGGGTCGTCATATCTGCCGTCTCTATCAATGGCGGCAATTTTGGAATTTGAGTTCAGTCTTCCAGCGGAAATCCAATACACAATGCCGGACATGCATCCGATTACTAAAAATGGAACCGTTCCAGCCGAAATACTCATGGCTTCGAAAAGCGCCACAAATCCACCCGCAAAAAAATAGTATAAAAAACTCCCAATTCCTCTCCATTCAGCAAAAACAAGAAGTAAGAGCGTAACTGGTAATGTCGCCGGTATCACAAACATAGCCATAAGGATCAATGCATAAAGGAAAGCGCTTACAGAGGAAAATAGAACCGGAGACGTCAATAATATTATTGCAAAAGCATAGGACATAAGAAGGCCAAAGAGAACAATAGAAATACGTGTTAAACTCATGTTTCCTCGTAATTACAAAATCAAAAACTACACCTCCTATTTAACCTCCCGGTTCCCACCCTTCTGACGCCATTTCAAATCCTTCGAACTGAAATCCCGGCGCGACGGTACAGCCGACGAGTGTCCATGCTCCGAGTGAGCGGGCTTGCTGCCAGGCCTCACGCGGCACTATGCCCTGCGGGCGCTCTCCGCCAAGCAAGTCATTGCCGAGGCGGACCACCTGCGTACTAGTGCCGTCTGTGCTGATGGACAATTCCAGCGCCGCACCGGCATACCAATGCCAAGTCTCTACAGCGTCCACCTTATGCCAGCGTGATACGATGCCGTCCGGCAGCAGGAAATAGATCAGCGTGGAGGCCGCACGCCCCTGCGCGTCCGTCACATCATCACGAAAAGTTTCTGCATAAAACCCCCCCTCCGGATGCGGCTGCATCTTCAGGAGGTCAACGATGTTGTCGGCGGAAAGAGTTGGATCAACCGGCATACCAGTCCCATGGGCTAAGGCAATTGGAACACCTGAATAACAGGTGTTTCCAATCCGCGCCGGAGATTTATTGGGAGTTGGACAATAATGTCAGTGATTGGGTTTGGACTCGGTGCAAAACGCGATGTCATCGACGGTTTCCCGGAGAGCGGCGACGATTTCTTCGTAGAGCACTTGCATATCGAGGCGGTGGCCACCGCCGTGGGTGAGTGGAATGGGTTCGGCCTGGCTTGCAATTCTCTGCACCACATCCTGGGCGCGTTGTTCCGGAGTCCGTCCGGATGGGTCTAAAGACCTGTCAGTCGTCATGGTTTCTGCCCCTTACAGGATCATAACGACTTGGATATAGGAGCGGTTGGCCTGCGTTTTTAGCGGTCCAGTCAAAGTTTCTTGATCGAGCCGCACCATCAAGCGGGTGGTGAATGCAGCGTCAAGACACTGCACCACGATCAGGCATTGTCTTTGCGCGTACGGATTTCAGTGAACACAGCCTCTGCCGGCTGCCCCGCCATGCCCAGCGCGTCCGCAACCGACGCTTCACCAGCGCGAAGAAACGGGTTGGTTGCCTTTTCCGCTGCCATTGTCGTCGGCAGTGTCGGCTTGCCCAGAGCGCGGATGTCGGCAATTTCCTTCGCACGCGCTTGCAAGGCGTCATTGCCCGGCTCGATGGTCAAGGCAAACCTAGCATTGGCCTCGGTGTATTCATGTCCACAGTAGATCGTGGTGTCGTCCGGCAGCCGGTGCATCAGATGAGACAGCGAGGCCCACATCATCTCCTTGTCACCCTCAAACACCCGGCCGCAGCCCAGCGCAAACAGTGTGTCGCCGGTATGGGCAACCTTGATTGAGGGAATGTACCAGGAAATCTGATCCAGCGTGTGGCCAGGCGTGGCAATGGCCTTGACCTCATAAGGTCCGCACAAGACATCATCACCGTCTTCGACGGTCCGGTCGAGCTCGGAGATCTTTTGACGCGACCGCTCCGGACCGATCACCACCGCACCGGTTTTGGTCTTCAACTCTCCGAGCCCCTGCACGTGATCCCAATGATGGTGGGTGATCAGGATATGGCTGAGTTTCCAACCGGTTTCCGCCAAGGCCGCCTCATAGGCTGCCGCATCAGGCACATCGACAGCCACGGTCGTGCCGCTCGCTCGGTCATGTATGAGAACACCAAAATTGTCGTCCAGGCAGGCAAACTGATGAATTTCGGTGGTGTCGCTTAAAGACATGAGAAGCTCCTCGGCCGGGGATCGGAATGCGCGCCACAGTGGCAAAGACCGGCGCTGCGGGCAAGCCATTGAGGTGTATCCGCTTGGCGGGATTTCAAGTCTTGCGCTCCACTACAGTTCCCTGTTCAATCGCCGTCCAAGCTTCCATCAGGCGAATTTTATGTATCTCGACGTCGTTCATTTACGGGCCTTTTATGATCTTCCACTTGGGCAATTGCTGCGAGGCTTGATCGGCGCACCGGTCGCGCAGATGTGGCCGGATATTCAAGGTCAAAGCCTATTGGGTCTCGGGTATGCCGGTCCGTTCATGCGCCGGTATCATGGATCGGCTGAACGGGTGATCTCCGCCATGCCAGCCCCCCAAGGCGCCATCCACTGGCCGCGGGAACATGCCAATTCCTGCGCCCTGGTCGAAGATGAGGCTTTGCCGTTTTCCGACGCGACATTCGATCGAATCATGCTGGTGCACGCACTGGATCATTGTTCCGATCCATCGGCGATGCTCCGGGAAGTGTGGCGCGTGCTCGCCCCGGGCGGCCGAGTGATCGTTGTTGTGCCCAACCGGCGCGGTTTGTGGGCCCGCTCGGAACTCTCCCCATTTGGCTATGGCCGGCCGTATTCGGGAAGCCAGCTGAAGGAACTCATGAAGAACTGCCAGTTCAATGTCTTGAGCGATTCTGAAGCCCTCTTCATGCCGCCATCGCGGGCGGTCAGCATACAGAGAACGGCGCGGACCTGGGAGAACCTTGGGCGCCGATTCTGGCCGGCATTCGCCGGCATCCTGATCCTTGAAGCGGAAAAACTGGTGTTCCGCAGTTTGCCGGTCGATGGCAAGAAGAGCCGCCTCCGGGTTCTGCGTCCCGTGTTCATTCCAGATGGTGCGGCGACCGGGCTGAAGCCAGTGCGCCGGGAACGGTCGGAGCAGTAGCGTCAGGTCCGGAATTCTTTTGCCTTTTTGCGACCGGATACATATGACTAGGCCGCGCCTGCACACGCTTGTTTTGAGGAATTTTTGAATGACCCGGAGCCCGGATAACGGCGCATCAATCGATACCGCCCGCGCCCGTCTCGCTGAAATCGATGCGCGCATCCACGATGCGCTGGTGGAACGTCACCAAACAGAGACCAATCTCGCCGCTCTGCAGGAGGGCGCAGACACCTCCTCCCGAGCCCCAGACTTTGACCGTGACACCGACCTTATCCGGTCATTGGCAGAGCTCAATCAAGGCGCATTGCCGTTGGTTGCTCTTGAAGAAATCTGGCGCGCAATCCTCGCAACAAGCCTAAACCCGCCCGCTGGGTCCGCGATCCATCTGGACGGCAGCGGTGATCTCGTGGGCATGCTGGATCTTGCCCGTTATTATTTCGGGTTTTCGGCGGACCTTGTGCCGGGAAGTGATGCCGCGGATGTTGCCGGTGCTGTGAGCGATGCCGTCTCAGACATTGGACTTGTGGCCTTGACCGACCGGGCGGATCTGCCTTGGTGGCGCGGGCTGAATGAGAGCGGTGCTCAGATCCGGGCGCGCCTGCCCCTCGTTCTTGTTGATGAACGACCGGCAGATTTGCCGGCGCTGGTTCTTGCCAAATCCGACAGGATTATCGACAAGCCGGAAATTGCGGTTTATGACGCGCGTTGGTCTGACCGTTTGCCAGGCAAATTGATGGACCAGGGGATCGAAGTTCTGAGCTTCTACCGCTCAGCGACCGGTGTGGATGCACTGCTTGCCGTTTCCGGCGATCTGCCGGAGGACGCTGTCCTGGCAGCTTGCCTGGAAGCCGGTGCCGCACCAGACGTCTTGAGGCCAGTTGGCGGGTATGCAGCGCCAATTGACGGGGCCAGCGATCCAGATGATGTGTTTGACCCTGCAGATGCAGGGGACTTGGGATGAATGACATGACGATTGCAGTGACTGAAGTCGATCAGACGGCCGTTCAGAGCCGCCCGCAGCCGAAACAAGGCGTGTTGGATATTGCCCCCTATGTTCCGGGCAAATCCAAGGGCTCTCATGGCAAGACGCTTCATAAACTCTCGTCAAATGAAACGCCGCTTGGTTTCAGCGACGCGGTGTCCGCAGCAGTCGAAAGCGTTGCAAAGTCTTTGGAGCTCTATCCGGACGGCGGGGCGACCGAATTGCGGGCCGCGATCGGCGATGTTTACGGCCTCAATCCGGATCGGATTATTTGCGGCGCAGGATCAGATGAAATCCTGAGCATGCTCGCCAACACCTATCTCGATGAAGGTGATGAGGCGATCTATTCTGAACACGGCTTTCTCGTATACGAGATCGCAATCCGCGCCGCTGGGGCAACACCGGTCGTTGCACCGGAAAAAGACTTTACCGCCGATGTGGACGCGATCCTGGAACGGGTGACCAGCAAAACAAAGATGGTTTTCCTGGCCAATCCGAACAATCCGACAGGCACTTACATCCCGTTTGAGGAAGTCAAGCGCCTGCATCAGACTCTGCCGCCACATGTTCTTCTGGTTCTGGATGCCGCCTATGGCGAATATGTCCGCCGGAACGATTATGAAAGCGGGATCGAGCTGGCGGCGACTGCCGACAACGTTGTCATGACCCGGACCTTTTCGAAGATCTACGGCCTTGCCAACCTGCGTCTCGGTTGGGGCTTCGGCCCGGCGCACGTGATTGACGCGATGAACCGCATCCGCGGCCCGTTCAATGTCTCCGGTGTTGCGATTGCCGCAGGCGCAGCGGCTGTCCGCGACCGGTCTTTCGTGACCGCATCGATCGAGCACAATGAAAAATGGCTGCCGTGGGTGACGTCCGAATTGGAAAAACTCGGTCTGACCGTCACTCCAAGTGTAGGCAATTTCGTTTTGGTCCATTTCCCGGACGTTGATGGCAAACGGGCAACAGATGCGGATGCCTATCTTCTGGAGCGCGGCTGTGTTCTGCGCTTGGTGGGCAATTACGGCCTGCCGAACGCAATTCGCATGACCATTGGCAGCGAAGAAGCCAACCGCACCGTGGTTGCGCATCTGAAGGATTTTCTGGCGCAAGCCTAAAAACAAAAAGACCTTATGACCAACGCCCCCATTTTTGAGCGCATGGCCCTGATCGGGATTGGCCTGATCGGGTCGTCCCTTGCCCAGGCCGCCCGCCAGCGCGGCCTTGTGAAAGAAATCGCCATCTCCACCCGCTCCGAAGCGACGCTACAGCGGGCTGAGGAGTTGGGGCTTGGAGACAGCTATTCGGTCGATGCCGCTGTTGCGGTCGAAGGGGCAGACCTTGTCATCCTCTGCGTGCCGGTTGGGGCAAATGAAGCGATCGCAAAATGGATTGCTCCCGCCTTGAAAAAGGGGGCGATCCTGACAGACGCCGGCTCGACCAAAGGATCCGTTGTCGAGCAGGTCGCGCCGCATGTGCCGGAAGGTGTGCATTTCATCCCGGGCCATCCGATCGCGGGTACCGAACAGTCCGGACCGGACGCTGGCTTTCCAACCCTGTTTGATCAGCGCTGGTGCATTCTGACACCGCCGGAAAACACCGACCCGGACGCGCTGGAAAAGCTGAAGGCTTTCTGGCAGGGCTGCGGTTCTGATGTCGATCTGATGGATTCCAAGCACCACGACCTCGTGCTCGCGATCGTGTCTCACCTGCCGCATGTCATTGCCTACAACATCGTTGGCACGGCAGACGATCTGGAAGCAGTCACGAAATCAGAGGTGATCAAGTATTCGGCCTCCGGTTTCCGGGACTTCACCCGTCTTGCCGCGTCTGACCCGACCATGTGGCGGGATGTGTGTCTAAACAACAAGGACGCCATCCTGGAGATGCTGGCACGGTTTTCGGAAGATCTGTCGGCCCTGCAAAGGGCCATCCGCTGGGGCGACGGCGACAAGTTGTTCGATATGTTTGAGCGGACCCGCAGCATCCGCCGCTCAATCATCGAGGCAGGTCAGGAAACCGATGCACCAGACTTCGGTCGCCACTCAGGCGACTGATTGGGCTTTAGGGTCAGGACCCATCAATTTGAGCGCGTGACGATGTAGTCCGCCAATGCGTTAAGCGCAGTGGCCTTGTTCCCATAAGGCGCCATCAGACCATTGGCTTCCTCAAGAAGCGCCTGCAGCTCTGCACGGGTCTTCTCTATGCCCATAAGGCCAACCAGCGTCGCCTTTCCCGCTTCTGCGTCCTTGCCCGTTGCCTTGCCCATGGCTTCCGGACTTGCCTCGACATCCAAAAGATCGTCTGCCAGCTGAAAGGCGAGGCCGATGATTTCTCCAAAGCGGGTCAAGCGGTCCACATCGGCATCTGAAGCATCGCCCAAAATGGCGCCTGCCCGGCATGCATAGCGCAAAAGCGCACCGGTCTTCATCGATTGAAGGTGGCGGATCTCGGCCTCGGACCGGTCCCGGTGCTCCGATTCCAAATCCAGCATTTGCCCCCCGGCCATTCCGCCAATGCCGGACGCCCGGGCAAGCTCCCGGCATAATCTTAGCCGGGTTCCTGCCTGCGGATGCACCGACTCATCGGTGATGACATCAAAAGCCAGCGTCAAAAGAGCGTCACCTGCAAGAATGGCGGTCGCATCATCATAGGCCTTGTGCACCGTCGGTTGCCCACGGCGCAGATCATCATCATCCATGGCTGGCAGGTCATCATGAACCAGCGAATAGCAATGGATGAGTTCCAGGGCACAGCCCGCCTGCACCACCCCGTCATCTGCCCGGCCGAAAAGCCCTGCCGCATCCATGACCAGTACCGGGCGCAGACGTTTGCCGCCGTTAAGCGCGCCATGACGCATGGCATTGATCAACCGCTCCGGACGGGAAATTTCACCATCGCTCGGGCAGTTCTCAAGCAGGCTGGTAAGAGCCGTCTCGATGCGTCCGGCCTGCGCCGCCAGATGGGATTTCAGGTCAAATGTCACACGAGGGCTCCCGAGCCGGGTTTACAGTCTTTGCCAATGGGGTTTCCCTGAAGCGAAATCGCTGTATCGTCAAGACTTGTCTTTGGAATTAGTCCGCTTCTGCCTACCCGCCGCACCGGCTGTAATCCCTTGGAGAATTGACATATGAAATTGCTGTCCAGCTTGCTCCGCACCTTCATCAAGAACGGACGCATGTGCGTTTATGATGTGTCCGGTGCGTTGCATGAATTCGGATCCGGCGAGAACGGACCGACTGTCACAATCAGGCTGCATGACAAAAAACTTTACACGTCGCTGTTTCTCAATCCGGAGCTGGCAGCAGGCGAAGCCTACATGGACGGCACACTCACCATGGAGGAAGGGTCGACCTGCTACGATTTTTTGTTTCTGTTTTCGATCAACCGGGCACCATTGGGAGCGCATCCGGTCCAGGGGCTCCTTCGCAAGGGCTGGAAGGCTTTCCGCCGCCGCCAGCAAGCCAACAGCGTCGACAAAGCCAAGAAACAGGCGCGGCATCACTATGATCTCTCAACCGACCTCTACCGCCTGTTTCTCGATGACGGGATGAATTACTCCTGCGCCTATTACACAAGCCCGGACGACAGCCTTGAGGACGCCCAGGCGGCCAAACTGACACATCTGGTCGCAAAGCTCGACTTGAAACCGGGCATGGAAGTTCTCGAAATCGGCGGCGGCTGGGGGTCGCTCGCGATCCAAATGGCGAAGGCCGGCGCCAAAGTCACCTCGCTGAACGTATCACCTGAGCAGGTAAAGATCGCCGAGGAACGCGTTCGCGAAGCCGGTGTTGAAGACAAGGTCACGTTTGTCCTCAAGGATTACCGGGAATTTGAAGGCCAGTTCGACCGGGTGATTTCCGTCGGCATGATGGAGCATGTCGGGATCGGTCACCAGGATGAGTATTTCGCCAAGGTGAAGGACTGCCTGACCGACAACGGCTTTGCCGTGATCCACTCGATCGGTCGCATGACCCCTCCAGGAACCACCGGTCCGTTCTTCCGCAAGTACATTTTTCCCGGCGGCTATGTGCCCGCGCTTTCGGAAGTCTTTGCATCGACCGAACGCCTTGGGCTATGGGTGTGCGACGCAGAAATCCTGCGTCTGCATTACTATTATACCTGCCGGGATTGGCGGGTGCGGTTCCTGGACAAGTGGCAAGAGGCAGCCGATCTTTACGACGAACGCTTCTGCCGGATGTGGGAATTCTATCTGTGTGCGGCGGAGCTCGGGTTCCTGCACGGATCGAACATGGTGATGCAGTTGCTTTTGTCGAAAGAGCGCGAAGCCGTGCCGATCATCCGGGACTTTATCGTCGACAACGAACGGGAAATGAATGCCACGGGCTGAGGCCAAAACGGACAAGACCCGAAGGTCCAAACATGGGATCTTGACCTGGAAGGGGTTCCGCAGGCGGCTGGTGCAGCTTCTCGTGGTTCTCTTATTGGTGCCGCCGATCCTGACCGTGATCTACTCTGTTGTGCCACCGGTCAGCACCTTGATGTTCGCCCGTTATGTGCAATTTCTCTGGGTGGACAGGCAATGGGTTCCGCTGGAAGACATATCGCCCAATCTGATCCGCTCGGTTATTGCGTCGGAAGACGGCAGGTTTTGCATCAGTCACGGGGTGGACTGGGGCGCCTTGCGGGAACAGGTCGAAGCCCTGAGTGAGGGTGAGCGTCCGCGCGGGGCAAGCACCATCACCATGCAGACCGCCAAGAACCTCTTTTTATGGAATGACCGGTCCTACATCCGCAAAGGCATGGAAATTCCGCTCGCGCTCATGCTGGACGCGATCCTGACCAAAAAACGGGTCCTGGAAATCTATTTAAATGTCGCCGAATGGGGTGAGGGGATATTTGGCGCCGAAGCCGCTGCCTACGCCTGGTTTGGCAAACCTGCCAAAGACTTGAGCAGCCGGGAAGCAGCGCGGCTGGCCACAGCTCTGCCCAATCCGCTTGGCCGCAACCCGGCAAAACCGTCGGCCGGACACGAGCGTCTTGCGTCCAAGAACGTCGCCCGGGTCCGCAGTGCCGGGCCCATTTTCGAATGTGTTCTGGGGAAATAATCACGAGCCTCTATCCGCTGGCCGGTATCCCGCCTATCAGGTCAAAAGAAAATTTCATCAATGGGGTGGCAAAACGCCGGCGTTGCCTGTATAACGCCGCGCATTCGAACACCTGCGTGCAGCCACGCCCCGGGCTTTCCCGGTCCGGGCCGCATGGGTATGGACCACGGAGAAAAACAAAATGGCCGTTCCAAAGAGAAAAACCTCGCGCATGAAGCGCGGTTTTCGCCGTTCTTCGGACGCCCTGAAACAGCCGACCTATGTCGAAGACAAGGATTCGGGCGAACTGCGTCGCCCGCATCACGTTGATCTGAAGACTGGCATGTACCGGGGCCGTCAGATCCTGTCCGCTAAGGACGACGCCTAAGACGGACATGCTTTCGGGCTGGTCCTGAAAGCAGCCGTGATCAGGCTGGATCGCCGTATGGCAAAACAAGATTGAGGCTGACCTTGTTCCGACAGGTCGGCCTTTTTCTTTTCGGGGTCGAATAAGTGGCTAGGCTGGCTGCAGACTTCCAGAGAGACTTTCCGGGCCGAAGTTGCTAGACCTTCTGCGAGGATTTTCTTGTTTCACACCGGAGCCGCCTGATGCGCCTGTTATCCGCTCTTCCGTTCACACTGTTCGCTCTTTTGATCTACAACGGCTTTGCGTTCACCGCAGGCGCGGCGGACCCGAGTTTCTGGTCAACACCGGTCCTCTCAATCACAATGGTCTCCGGTGCCGACTTTCAGCTGCTCGCCAGCGATCTCCTGATCACGGCGGGCCTGTTCTTCTTGTTTATCGAAATCCTGAAAGCCACACGGATCGGCAAAGCCGCCGTCGTCGATCACATGCTGTCCGTGCTGGTGTTCGTTGCCTTCCTGGTGGAGTTCCTAATCATTCCGCAGGCGGCAACGTCCGTGTTCTTTATCTTGATGGTGATTGCCCTGATCGACGTCATCGCAGGCTTTTCAATCTCCATCACCGGCGCCCGCCGCGACGTCGCCTTCGGCCACGGTGAGATGCATTAATTCAACTAGAAACAGCAGGGTTTATCGAAGGCTTGATCAAGCCTCTTCTTCGTCCTCGACAATCGCATGTTTCTGAATCAGGGGAAGCTGGGTGAGGGTAAAAATCAGGGTAATCGGCATGACCCCGAATACCTTGAAGCTGACCCAGAAATCGGTCGAGAAACTGCGCCAGACAATCTCGTTGATCGCCGCCAGGACAAAGAAAAAGACCCCCCAGCGGAAGGTCAGCTTGCGCCAGCCTTCGTCGGTCAATTTGAACGCACTGTCGAACACATACCCGAGCAGGGCCTTGCCGAAGAACAGACCGCCAAGCAGGATGGCGCCGAACAGGCTGTTGACGATGGTCGGCTTCAACTTGATGAAAAGCTCATCATGAAGCCACAAGGTCAGTGCGCCAAACACGATCACGACCACGCCGGAGACCAGCGGCATGATCGGCAAACGCTTCGTCAGAGAGAGGGACACAACCAGCGAGATAGTGATCGCCACCATGAATGCGGCCGTTGCCAGAAAGATCGGTTCACCCACCGCTTTGAGAACCGGAAAACTCTCCGCAATTTGCTCACCTCTGGAATTGAAGAGAAAGAAAACGCCGAGCGGTCCCAACTCCAAGGCCAGCTTCAAGAGCGGCGACAGTTCCTTGCGGGACGGGTCATTCGGGGCGCGTTCCAATTCCATAAAGTCTCTCCGGTGCTGAGCTGTCCCGGAAATAGGGATAACCGGGGCGGCCGGTCAAGGCTTGGCGCGCGATAAAGCGCTCAAACCGTCCTGAAAGACACCATGGTCAAGGTTTTCGCCCCGAAACCAAATGGATATTCAAGTTGGCAAAACACCGGCCAGCACGGTCCCGCTCTTCAAGATCCTGCCAGAACCTTGCGTTTTCCGATGACGTAATGACGCCTGCTTCGACGCTGCGGGCCGTAATATCGCCAAGGACGCACATGCGGTTGAGGTCGGCCAAACTCTCGAACAACAGGGAATGTACACTGTGGTGGGTCAACTCCGTTTGCGTTCCGATCAAATCCACAAGGTCTCGGCCAATTCGCGGATTGACCAGGGCACAGGCATAAACTGCGGCAATCTTTGTTGCGATCTCCGGGGCGCTCGAGGCAATCACAAAACTCCCCCAATCCGGCTCGGCCGCGCAGAGGATGCCGCCGGGTCTGACGATCCGGAGCATCTCGGCAATCGCCACCTCGGGCTCCGGGATATGCTGCAGAGACCGGTCAATGCGAACGGCATCGAAAGCACCTGTGTCAGCGGCCAAGGCCTTGATGTCGCTTTGCTGGAAGTGGATGGAGGCATCGATGCCGCCTGCTGCGGCCTGAATGTGCGCCCTTGCCGAGGCAAGAAACTTGGCGCTCAGGTCAAAGCCTGTCACAGCCCCTCTTGGAACCAGCGCTTTCAGGTGCGGCAGGTCGAAACCAAGGCCACAGGCAACATCTGCAACGTGGCTCTCGGGCGACAGCTCCAGAAGTCCATAAGAGACCTCTTTGTAGGCCTGAAAACCTGGATGCGCAGCCATCAGGTGTAAGAGGCCTTCCAGATTTTCCAACTCCGAACCGGAAAACGCGTCTGCATTCTGGTAAGCTTGCGCAAGGAACTTCATAAATCACCGCCGCCCATAAAACGTATAAGGCGATCATTGCAAGTGAGAGTTGCACGCGCAAGGGATTATGTTCTTATGGCTCGGAGCACGCCAACAGGTTTGCGCCGCGCTGCAACTGCCTTTGTCTACGCGGCGCTGACTTTTGCGATTGCGGTCGGTCCGGCAGCGGCCGTCACACCGATTGACTGGCCTGATCTCAAGGACCCGGCTGCCGCCCGGTATGAGGATCCTTTCGAAAACCTCTACCTTTCCGAACTCAGGTCACTTGCCGCAGTTTACAGGATCCGAAATGGGCTGAAGAGCGGTGGGCTGACCCTTGAGGAGCGCGCCAAGCTGGAGCGCCGCCTAAAGGATGAGGAGGCCAAACTTGCCGCCGCAGGGATCCAGACCGATCAGCTTCTCGCCCAGCGCGATGAGGTCGCGAGAAGAAGAGCCGAAGCGCGTTTGCAGGGCAATTCGGATCTCGCAGGCAAAGATGTTGCAATCACCGGCTACGTGATCCCGGTCCTGGATGAAACGGGCGCTGCGAAATACGGCTATCTCGTCTCTGGCTATGGCATGTGCAGTCATGTCCCGGCACCTGCGCCCAACCAGATCATCTTCTACAGGCTCGAAGAAGACTGGGCGGAGGCCGAACTATACAAACCCGTTCTTCTGCAGGGCCGCCTGGATCTGAGTGTCTCAAGACAGACCATCAATCTTCTGGATGGCGATGTGACAATCACCGCATCCTTCGACATGGACGTCACCGATATCCGGGCGCTGGAGCCGCAAAAAAGGGATGTCGGGGACCGCGGCTTTCGCTCCTTCACACGGTAGCCTTAACAGCAAAAAGGCGCCTGCAGGCGCCTTTTCGTGAGATCGAACCGTCAGGCTTTAAGCCATGTACTGGCCACCGTTGATGGTCATAACCGCACCGGTCATGAACCCGGCCTTGTCAGAAGCCAGGTAGACGACTGTCTCTGCAATTTCTTCCGGTTTGCCCAGCCGGCCGACCGGGATACCGCCGACGATGGATTCCAGGACCTTCTCCGGCATGGCAGCAACCATGTCGGTGCCGATGTAGCCCGGGCACACGCAGTTGACGGTGATGCCTTTGAAGGCGTTTTCCTGAGCCAGCGCCTTTGTAAAGCCGATCACGCCGGCTTTTGCGGCGGAGTAGTTGGTCTGGCCCATCTGGCCCTTTTGGCCATTAATGGACGAGATGTTGATGATACGTCCGGAGCCGCGGCTGCGCATGCCGTTGATCACCGGGTGCGTCATGGTGAACATGGAATCAAGGTTGGTGGACATTACGGCCCGCCATTGATCGAAGTCCATCTTGTGGAACATGCCGTCACGCGTGATGCCGGCGTTGTTGACCAGAACTTCAACTGGACCGAGATCGCTTTCCACCTGGGCAATGCCGGCAGCGCAAGCGTCCGGATCGGAAACGTCCCACTTGTAAACATGAATGCCGGTCTCTGCCTTGAAGGCTTCAGCCTTCTCGGTGTTGCCGGCGTAAGTGGCCGCCACGGTGTAACCCGCTTCCTTCAATCCGCGTGAGATTGCCTCGCCAATACCGCGGGTGCCTCCGGTAACCAATGCCACCTTGCTCATGTATTCCCCTCCTGGTTTCCCCTCTACGGCCTTTCCGGCACGTTTGAGTTCATTACAAGTCTATTCCGGGATGTAGTCATGGCAGGGCGCCTCCTGCCCAACCATGACCAATGTCAAAGAAACCTCTCTATAGTTTCAGACTTTCGGGTAAGCCGTCTTAGCGCTCCAGGCACATGGCAACGCCCATGCCGCCGCCGATGCAGAGCGTGGCAAGGCCTTTCTTGGCGTCGCGGCGTACCATCTCGTGCAGCAAGGTGCAGAGAATGCGGGCACCGGACGCTCCGATCGGGTGACCGATCGCGATGGCACCGCCGTTGACGTTGACGATGTCCGGGTTCCAGCCCATGTCCTTGTTGACCGCACATGCCTGAGCAGCGAACGCTTCATTGGCTTCCACCAGATCCAGCTCTTCCACGGACCAGCCGGCTTTTTCCAGCGCTTTGCGCGAGGCCGGGATCGGACCGGAGCCCATGATGGTCGGGTCAACACCGGCTGTGGCCCAAGAGGCGATCTTGGCAAGCGGGGTGAGGCCGCGCTTTTCAGCTTCCGCAGCGCTCATGACAACAAGGGCTGCGGCGCCGTCATTGATGCCCGACGCGTTCGCAGCGGTCACGGTGCCTTCCTTGTTAAAGGCCGGGCGAAGCTTTTGCATGGCGTCGATTGTCGCCCCATGGCGGATGTACTCGTCATCCTCGACAACGATGTCGCCCTTGCGGGTCTTCACCGTGAACGGGGTGATCTCGTCCTTGAACTTGCCGGCCTTCTGGGCAGCTTCCGCCTTGTTCTGGGAGGCAACAGCGAACTCGTCCTGCTGCTCACGCGTGATCTGCCATTTCTCGGCAACGTTCTCTGCGGTCTGGCCCATATGGTAGCCGTTGAACGCGTCCCACAAGCCGTCCTTGATCATGGTGTCGACCATCTTGTAGTCGCCCATTTTGTAGCCGGCACGCATCGGAGCGCAGTGCGGCGACATAGTCATGTTTTCCTGACCACCTGCGATCATGACGGTCGCATCACCGGTCTGGATTTGCTGCGCTGCAATCGCAACGGTGCGAAGACCTGAACCGCACACCTGATTGAGGCCCCACGCTGTTGCGCCGTCGGGAATGCCAGCGGCAATCGCAGCCTGCCGCGCCGGGTTTTGGCCCTGTCCGGCGGTCAGAACCTGTCCGAACACAACCTCATCCACATCCGCGCCATCGACCTTGGCCTGCTCCAGAGCAGCCTTGATGACATGCGCTCCAAGCTCATGTGCTGGCGTGTTTGCGAAAGATCCATTGAAAGACCCAACCGGGGTGCGGGTCGCACTGACAATAACAACGTCGGTGGAAGCGCTCATATTACTCTCCAAACTTCTGGCCGTCTGTTGGCCTTGGATGGGTGACCTCTTTCACGGCCTCCCTGAACCGTGACGATGAAGGGACTAGAACTTGCAGCGGGTAGTGTGTCAACCGTGACAACCCCTATGACGGTGTTGTTTTCGCTGTTGCGGCATTATCCTTTCGTCACTGCACATAAAAAGGCTGGCACGAGACAATACGATTGGCTTAGTCTCATAGTCGGAGGAGATGACAGGTCTGCGAAGACATTGTCGTCAATAGATAAACAGCCACTGCAGGCGCGCAGCTGCGGAATGAAAGGCGGAACCATCCGATGGCCAAGACCAGCGAGCCGACAATCATCAAGAAATACGCCAACCGGCGGCTCTACAATACCGGCACCAGCACCTATGTGACCCTTGAGGATCTCGCGGTGATGGTGAAGGGGGAGGAAGATTTTGTCGTTTATGATGCCAAGTCCGGGGACGACATCACCCGGTCTGTTCTGACCCAGATCATTTTTGAGCAAGAAGCAAAAGGAACGAACCTTTTGCCCGTGTCCTTCCTTCGCCAGCTGATCGGCTTTTATGGAGACAGCATGCAGGGCCTCGTGCCCAGCTATCTGGAATACTCCATGACTTCGCTGACCAAGGAACAGGAAAAACTGCGCGCCCAGATGAGTGAAGCTTTCGGCGCGACTGCCTTCGACGCCATTGAAGATCAGGTAAAGCGCAACACGGAAATGTTTGAGCGGGCGATGAAAATGTTCATGCCGTTTCCGACTGGTGAAGGTTCGGCAGCTGCAGCGGCGGGTTCAGCCAAGAAACCTGCGCAGCCGGAATCCAGCGACCTGGACGACATGAAACGGCAGCTGGAAGAAATGCAGAAGACGATCAGCAAACTGACTGACAAGCCCTGATCGGATCTCTTTCTGAAACGAAAAAGCGGCGGTCCATCTGAACTGCCGCTTTTGCTTATTTGATCAGCCGCAGTCTGCGACAAGTTTGACGGCCTCAATGCCGGCGACCGCACAGGCTTCATCGTTTTCGGACGTATCACCGGTGATGCCGACGGCGCCGAGGGTTTCACCGTCTTCGTTTTTCACCAGCACGCCACCCGGCACCGGAATGATCGCTCCGCCGGAAGCTCCGTTCAGGGCATTCACAAAATGCGGACGGGTTTCTGCGTTGGCGTTGAGCCAGCGTGTGCCTGTGCCCACCGCCAGTGCACCAACCGCTTTGCCGGTTGCGATCTGCGGACGCATGATGGAAGACCCATCCTGGCGTTTCAGCGCAATCGCATGACCGCCCGCATCCAGAACCACCACCGTCAATGGCTTCAGGCTAAGTTCTGCTGCTTTTTCGAATGCGGCAGAAATGATGGTCTCTGCGGTTGAAAGTGTGAGTTTGCGCATTGAGCTCGTTCTCCTTAAGGTGCGGGCCAAGATTGCCAGCTTGCTAACAGAGCAGCCCGGCATGGAATAGAGTGTTTATTCAACAAGCATTTGCGGCCAATAGGAAACAATCGCCAGCCGCCATGGGGGGAATTCAGTGAAGCGGGACTTTCAAGCACCAGGCAGATCACCGGTATTTGCACGAGAAGCTGCTGTTGCGACCTCCCATCCGCTGGCGACTAGCGCCGCGATCGAAGTACTGCAAGATGGTGGCAATGCCGTTGATGCAGCCATTGCGGCTGCGGCCGTACAAGCTGTTGTTGAACCACATATGACCGGTATTGGCGGTGATTGCTTTGCACTCGTCACCGAGCCGGACGGCCGGCTCACCGGCTTCAACGGTTCTGGCGCGGCGCCGCGCGCAGCCAGCCCTGAAAAACTTGCAGAGCTGGGCGTTTCTGAAATCACCGACACCTCGCCGCATGCAGTCACGGTACCGGGAGCAATCCGGGCTTGGGAAACGCTCCTGAAAGCCCACGGCACCCGCCAGTTCAAATCCCTGTTCAAGCGGGCGATCGACTATGCGCGGGATGGCTTCCCCGTCGCACCGCGCGTTGCAAGCGACTGGCTAAAGAACGTTGACAAACTGGCCGCTGATCCGGTCTCCGCAGCCCGGTATCTGGTCAAGGGCGCCGCGCCCGAAATTGGCCAGGTTCTGAAATACCCGCATCTCGCGGCAACACTCGAAGCCATTGGCGATGAAGGGGCAGACGCTTTCTATTCCGGCGCGATTGCAGAAGACATCGTTGGTGCGCTGGCCGCCAAGGGTGGCATCATGACAACCGATGACCTTGCCGCCTGCCACACAACGGCCGTTTCTCCGGTTGTCCGCGAGTACAAGGGCCACGCGATTGCAGAGCTGCCGCCCAACGGTCAAGGCGTCATCGCGCTCATCATGCTGGGCATTCTGGAGCGCTTTCATCTTGAAAATCTCGACCCGTTCGGGACCGAGCGCTTCCACCTGGAAATGGAAGCCGCCCGCCTCGCCTATGCGGTCCGTGATCACTATGTCACCGACCCGGGCTACATGGACATCTGCCATACCCGGTTGATCGGTGAAGACTACATCGATCAGCTTGCGCAGCGTATTTCCATCGACAAACGGCAGACCGACATTGCCGAGACCAGCCTCGCGCCGCAGACCGACACGATCTACCTCAGCATCGTCGACAAGGACGGATTGTCGGTCTCCTTCATCAATTCCCTGTTCAGCGATTTCGGCAGCGGCATCGTCGCACCGGAAAGCGGCGTGCTGCTGCATTGCCGAGGCCGCTCGTTCAAAGCGCAACCAGGCTTTGCCAACTCCATCGCTGGCGGCAAGCGTCCGATGCACACGATCATTCCAGCCGTGGCCTTGAAAAACGGCGCTCCATGGCTCTCGTTCGGCGTCATGGGCGGTCATTATCAAGCCTGCGGTCATGCGCATTTGCTGACCAACATTATCGATTACGGTATGGATGTGCAGGCGGCGATCGACTTCCCACGCATGTTCTTCGATCTGGAAACCCATGCCTTGCAGGCGGAACGCCTTGTTCCACCGTCCACCATTGAGGGTCTGAAGGCGCTTGGACATACGGTTGTGCCAGCGCAGGGCGCGATTGGCGGCAGTCAGGCGATCATGATCGACAAGGCGCGCCATGTTCTCACCGCAGGATCCGATCCGCGGAAAGACGGTCACGCGGCAGGGTATTGATCCAGAGCATGTCTCTGGGCGGCCTGCGTCAGTAAATCTCCTTGAGCAAAACACGGTCCGGGTGCAGAACTGCGCTTGGACGCGCCGATGACTTTTGGAGATTTAAAGATGTTGGGACTTTCCCGGCGCGAGCTGCTGCTTGGATCAGCGGCGACAGGTGCGGCCTTTGCAGCTGGCGGACTGGCAGCGCGCGCTTCCAGTAGCCCAGATCACACGCTGACCATCTCTCCCTATGAACACAGCCTTCTGCCGGGAACCGTCACCTGTGACATGATGAGTTTTGCTCCGGATGGTCCGCCGCCGGTCTTGCGGATGCGACGGGGCGAGACGACCGTTATTGACGTTCAGAACACTCTGGATGAGGCAAGCATCGTGCACTGGCACGGCCTCAGGATCGCCAACGCGATGGACGGTGTGCCATATCTGACTCAGCATCCGATCGAAGCGGGTCAGTCCTTTCGATATGCCTTTACCCCGCCGGATGCAGGCACGTTCTGGTACCACCCGCATTGCAACACATTGGAGCAAATGGGCCGGGGCCTCACCGGTGTCCTGATCGTTGAAGAAGACGAAGACCCGGGATTTGATCTGGATCTTCCGCTCAATATCCGGGATTTCCGTCTTGGCGGTGATGGTCAATTTATTGAAATGTTCAAGGCCCGCAATGCCGCTCGCGGCGGCACATACGGCACTGTCTCCACGGTCAATTGGCAGATCGATCCGGTTTATGAGGTACCAGCGGGTGGTCTGGTCCGGCTAAGGTTAGCCGTAACCGATGTCACGCGGGTCGGAACGTTCGGAGTTAAAGGCGGTGCGGCTCACGTGATCGTGCTTGATTCCAATACGCTCCCCGGACCAATGTCGGCAGAAAATATTCTTCTGGCTCCAGGTCAGCGGGCTGACGTCGCCTTAAGGGTTCCCGATGAGGAGGGCCAAGACGTAACGCTCTTCTTGCGCCGGCCGAATGGTGACAAGGTACTGGCGCGTTTCAGGGCGACGGGCACAAGCGCCAACCGCCAACTGATAGATCTCAAAGCCCTTCCTTCCAATCCGGTCCCGAAACCGGACCTTGCCAATGCAGAGGTGATCGATTTTGTTTTTGGTTGGTCGCCAGAAGGGGATGCCCCTCAAGCGAGTATTTGCGGATCTCTCGGCTATACGTTCTGGTCAATCAACCGCGAGGCCTGGCCAGGCGATGTGCCGGGGCCGCTAGACCCGTTGGCCCGGATGAAACTCGGCAAATCCTATGTCTTGCGGTTGCGCAATGAATCGCCCAATGCGCATCCGATCCACCTGCACGGCGTCTCGTTTCAGCTGCTTCGATCCAACAAACGCAAACTCCCGCCGCTCGTCACAGACACAGCTCTGTTGCTTGAGGAAGAAACGATGGAGGTCGCGCTTGTCGCGGACAATCCCGGCGACTGGGCCTTTCATTGCCACGTGATCGAACACCAGAAAACCGGGCTTGCCGGCTTCTTGAGAATTGAAGACTAGGTCACTGAAAGATCAGACAGAAAAAGAGACGCTTGGCACCGAACGCGCGGAGCGGTTGGCGGATGCATAGCTTTCCATCTGGTTCGACCGGTCAAGCGCAGTTTGCGCGTATGCCTGATGGGTAATCAGCAGATGCGCGGTGCGCTCGGAATAAGCATGGGGCCTGGTTTCGACCGGAGTGGCAACAGCCGCTTGCGTGGCTTCTGTGCTGGTTGGAACAAATTCCGGCTGTGCGCGTGTTTCGCTATCGCCAGCTGAGGGAACATCCGCCGCCGGACGCTGGCGGATTTTCGGTGGCCGAATGGCGATGATCGGTTGAACTTGCATTTGCATCTTCTCCGGTTTGGGCCAGTCCATGGCCAATCTGTTCGGAGGTCCGGGCTCTGTCCGGAACCAAGGTCACAATAGACCCTGTCCCGAAATGAAACTGTGTTTTCAGTCACAGTTTACCGTTCTGCTGAGATCCGCACGCACGCGCTCCAAAAACGAAAAAGGCCCGGAGCAACAGCTCCGGGCCAAGGTGTCCAGTGGTACGTCTGGAAACGTCAAACCTCACCGCTCCGTCTTCAGGACGTGACCGGCCCCCCGCTGGCGGGGAAGGGCAGCGGTCGCCCGGTAGGTGTTGACCCCGGTGAGGGGTTCTGTCTGCCTGCCGGACCTTGCCTGAAGCTCACCATCGCGGGTGGCGATCAAGTGAGCGAGGAAAATAGAATTCGGGCGATACCGACCCGCAAAAGCATCCTGCTTGCGTTCAAGAACCGGCTCGAGCGGAACCGGCACATGCGCAGAAAAGGCCGTTCTGCGTTCGCTTTCCGTCTCACCGACAGATGGACGCTTGCGCCTCACATTGGCACGGCCGGTTGATGTAACAGGGTTCACTCGCACGTTTTGACGCCTCATTGTGTCAGAATGGCACGCTTACCGCGGCTCTCCCTCTGACCTCGCAACTCATGTGCCAGTTTAACGAGGCGTTAACCTTTTGTCCGCAGAAATCGGCCATTTCCGCCTTCAAAAAGTTAACAGATTGATCAAATTTAGGACATTTCAGGCGAAAAACGGGGATTGTGGTGGAAACATCAATCCCGTCTTGAAACTTTGTGTTTCGATTTTCCGGTAGTGATTCCCAAGTTGGAAAGCCATGTGTTTCCCGAATTCACCCGGTCATGTTTCCAAGATTGTGGCCAAAGCGCCTCAGTTGTTTAGCCCGAAAAACGCTCCCGGTAGGCCTGGGGACTGACACCAAACCGGCGCTGGAACGCCTGCCGTAAGGTTTCTTCCGTGCCGAAACCGCTGCGGCTTGCAGCTTGCGCAACCGGGCGATCCTGCTCAAGCAGCTGACGGGCCTGATCGAGCCGCAACTCTTCCAGTGTGCGCATCGGGCTGCGGCCGGTTTCCTTCTTGTAGTGACGGGATAGTGTGCGCGGGCTCATGACCGCCTGTTCGGCCATGTCATTCAGGGTAATGGGGTTCTGGAGGTTCTCGATCATCCAGGAATGCAGCTGATCAAAGCGGCCACTGTCGTTTTGAAGTGTTAACGCGGCACTGAATTGGGATTGCCCGCCGGGACGTTTCAAAAACACGACCAACTGCCGGGCAACTTGTAACGCCAGTTCCCGGCCGAGATCTTCTTGAACCAGAGCAAGGGCAAGATCTATTCCGGCCGTCACGCCCGCAGACGTCCAAATGATGCCGTCCCGAACATAGATCGGATCGGCTTTCAACCGGACTTCCGGAAACCTACGTTTGAACTCGGCACACCGCTGCCAATGCGTTGCGGCCTGTTTGCCATCCAGAAATCCGGCTGTCGCCAGCAGAAACGCACCACTGCACACGGAAGCAATCCTCCGGGCATTCGCGGCCCGAGCGGTCAGCCAGCCGATAATATCCGCGTCTTCACACAGGCGGTCGATCCCGTATCCGCCTGGAACCAGAAGCGTATCGATGGCGCTGACGTCGTCCGGCAACGGATTTGCGAGAAGGGCAAGACCGCTGGAACTCTTCACCGGAGAAGTCGCCGACACCGTTTCAATTTCATAGGCTGCGGGTTTTCCGGCCGCTACCAGCTGTTCATTGGCCGAGGCAAACACCTGCATCGGCCCGGTGATGTCCAGCACCTGGACCGCGTCATAAGCAAGGATTTCAATGCGGCGTGTCATTTGGCGTAATCCTTGGGGTAATTGTCCAGATCGCCAGATGGTGGGCTGCTATCACGGGCCTGTCAACATGGAGGCTCTCATGACCCTGTCTTTCGGAATTCTCATCTTTCCAAATGTTCAGTTGCTGGATGTTGCGGGACCAAACGATGCGTTTGCTGCCGTGCCGGGCGCGAAGGTTCATCTGATCTGGAAAAACTGTGACCCGATCACAACGACCAGCGGTATGGAAATCCAGGCAAATACAACGTTTTCAGAATGCCCGAACCTTGATGTCCTGTGCATCCCGGGTGGCGGCGGCGTCAATCCGTTGCTGCAGGACGAAGAAGTGCTCGAATTCGTACGACGCGCGGCGGCAAACGCGCAATACATCACCTCCGTTTGCACCGGATCGCTGGTTCTTGGCCGGGCCGGGCTTTTGAAAGGCAAACGCGCGACAAGCCATTGGAACGCCGTCGACTTCCTGCCACAACTGGGCGCCGTCCCGGTCCGGGAACGGGTGGTGAAAGACGGCAACCTCTATACGGCCGGCGGTATCACCTCTGGAATTGATTTCGGACTGGAAATCCTTGCCGAGCTGCTCGGAGAAGAAGAGGCACGCACCGTCCAGCTCGCGATTGAATACGCTCCGGCCCCGCCCTTTTCATCCGGCACTCCGGACGAAGCAGCACCCAATATCATTGCCGAGGCACGAAAACGCATGGCGCACTCCCGACAGGAGCGGCTGGACCTTCTTGGCGAACCAGCCTGACGGTTGTTTTGGCCTTTAAACACATCCGATCTGTGCTTTGCCGTCCCGGACCCGATCGGGGATCAGCCCCCTAAATTGGTCCCGGCTCGAGGTCCAGACAGCAACGGCACGACCATAACGATCAACCAACCATAATCGCTCCTGCGAGCCGCTCCTGCATCCGCCTGATTGGAAGAATGCGATCTGATTCGCGTAACTTTTTGAGTATTGCTCGGAGTGAACAGCGGTATGTATCCCCTGATCTGGTCAAAAACCGGCAGGCACCGGACAGCTCCTGCCGATTTTAACCAACGTCATCCCGACGTTGCGAAAGACACCTAAGTATCTGTATCCAATGAACAGATCGGTGTGTTTCCGTACTCGGCAGTCCGAAAAAATACGTCGGCTCTCCGACGATCGAGGAACATCGCAAATAATCGATCGCCAATTGTCTCCTGTCAGACTTGGGTAAGTCAGCTTCAAGTATGGTATCAGTGATATTTATGCGATGACGTAAGCGTGTTTGGCAGTTTGACCTTGGATCATTCGGATTGATGGAGATTGATATGACACCAAAACGGGCCGCACTGCGAATGGTGGCGATTGTTGCCGGTGCGATGATGGCAACACCGGCCTTGGCCGCATCTTGTATTACCAGCAAGGGTCAATTTGGCGCCTACAAACAGCAACTCGCCCAACAAGCCGCAGCGTCAGGTGTCAAGAAACGCGGTCTGCAAGCGCTGCAACAGGCAAAGCTGTCCGGCATCACATGGCGGTTTGAATCAAACCCGGCGTCACAATCCAGCATGCGCTATCGCAGTCCTGAACAGTTCCTGAAGAGCCGCTTCTCAAGTGTGAACACGTTTGTTTCCGGCGCCAAACGCAAACTCCAGCAGAACGCCAGACTGTTTAAGTCTATTGAGCAACGTTACGGGGTCCCGGGATCTATCCTCGTTGCAATCTGGGGATATGAAACGAATTGGGGCGGGTATACCGGCAACACGCCCATTGTCAGCGGTGCTGTTACCCTCGCCTCCTATTGCCGCCGTCATCCGCGCTTTGAGGACGATGCCATCGCTGCGCTCCAACTGGTTGATCGGGGCCTGATCACCGGCAACAGCCGCGGCGGGCCGTCAGGTGAACTCGGGCACATGCAGTTTCTGGCGGGCAACTGGGTGCGTTTTGCCGTCGACGGAAATCGCGACGGCCGTGCAGATCCCAACAATGCAGCCGACGCGCTTGCAACGGCAGCAAACATGCTTCGCCGCAATGGGTGGCGGGCCGGACGGTCTTTTGCGGACGGGTCTGCCAATTTCCGGGTTCTCTCAACCTGGAACGACAGCGGCAACTATCAACGCGCCATCGCCTATGCGGCTGGCTTGATCGACCAATAAGCCTGGTTCTGACGCATAAACCCTCAACAAATAAAAACGGGCGCTTCAAAGCGCCCGTTTTTTTCATGTCCGATTTATGAGAACCGGAGCGACCCTGAGATCGCTCCGGATGCAGATATCTCAGTTTGTTACCAGGTTCCGCAAGACATAGTGCAGGATGCCGCCGGCCTTGATGTATTCCAGCTCGTCTTCGGTATCGACGCGGCACAGGCACTCAATGGTTTTGGTGGTGCCGTCCTCATAGGTCACTTCCACATCCATCATCTGACGCGGCTGGATGTCCGCTATGCCCTTGATGGTCACGCTTTCCTTGCCGGTGATGTTGTGCGACTGCCAGCTTTCCCCGTCCTTGAAGGTCAGCGGGATGACGCCCATGCCGACAAGGTTGGAACGGTGAATGCGCTCAAAGGACTGGGCGATGACGGCACGCACACCCAACAGTTTGGTGCCTTTCGCGGCCCAGTCGCGGGATGAACCGGTGCCGTATTCCTTGCCGGCGAACACCACCAGCGGACGGCCCGCTTCCTGGTATTCCATGCAGGCGTCGTAAATCCACTTTTGCTGACCGTCCTTCATGGTGACGCCGCCTTCGACGCCCGGAACCATCTGGTTCTTGATGCGAATATTGGCGAAGGTGCCACGCATCATGACCTGGTGGTTGCCTCGGCGTGAGCCGTAGGAGTTAAAGTCCTTGCGGGCGACCTGATGCTCGGAAAGGTACTGACCTGCCGGGCTGTTTTCCTTGATAGCACCGGCCGGTGAGATGTGGTCGGTTGTAATCGAATCCAGGAACAGCCCCATGACCGCCGCGTTCTCGATGTCCTCAAGCGGCTTCGGCTCCATGGTCATGCCTTCAAAATAAGGCGGGTTCTGCACATAGGTGGACCCGGCCGGCCAGCCATAAGTCATGCCGCCTTCGACCTTAATCGCCTGCCAGTGCTCGTCCCCCTTGAAGACGTCGGAGTAGCGTTCGCGGAACATCTCTTCGGTGATCGAAGAGCGGATTAGCGCGGTGATCTCTTCCGTGGTCGGCCACAGGTCCTTGAGATAGACCGGGTTGCCGTCGCGGTCTTCACCGAGCGGGTCCTCTGCCACATTGATGTGCATGGATCCGGCCAGTGCGTAAGCGACCACCAGCGGCGGCGAGGCCAAATAGTTGGCGCGCACATCCGGGTTCACCCGGCCCTCGAAGTTGCGGTTGCCGGACAGAACAGAACAGGCGACCAGGTCATTGTCGTTGATGGTCTTGGAAATCGCCGGATCGAGTGGGCCGGAATTGCCAATACAGGTGGTGCAGCCATAGCCGGTCAGGTTGAAGCCGAGCGCATCCAGGTCCTTCTGGACATCGGCCTTTTCCAGATAGTCGGTGACCACTTGCGAGCCCGGGGCCAGCGAGGTTTTTACCCACGGCTTCACCTTGAGACCTTTTTCCAGCGCCTTTCTGGCAACCAGCCCGGCACCGATGAGAACAGACGGGTTGGAGGTGTTGGTGCAAGAAGTGATCGCGGCAATCACCACGTCGCCCTCACCGAGATCGAAATCCTTCCCCTCAACTGAATAGCGCTGACCCGGCTTGTCGAGCACGGCCACATCACCGGCAGTTGCTGTCGCGCTCTTGATGTCTTTCAGCGCCTTGGCAAACTCCGGCGCGGCCTCGGACAAAGTCACACGGTCCTGTGGGCGCTTCGGGCCGGCGAGCGAGGGCACAACGGTGGAGATATCGAGCTCCAGGGTGTCCGTGAAGGCCGGTTCTTCCGAACCTTCCCGGAACATGCCCTGGGCTTTGGCGTATTCTTCCACCAGCGCGACGCGATCCTTGTCTCGGCCGGTTGCTTCCAGATATTTCAGCGTGTCACTGTCCACGGGGAAGAAGCCGCAGGTCGCGCCGTATTCCGGCGCCATGTTGGCGATGGTCGCTGCATCTTCCAGGGACAAGTTGTCGAGGCCTGGACCATAGAATTCCACGAATTTACCGACCACGCCCTTGGCGCGCAGCATCTGTACTACGGTCAGAACCAGATCGGTGGCGGTAATGCCCTCGTTCAACCTTCCGGTCAGCTTGAAGCCAATGACTTCCGGGATCAGCATGGAGATCGGCTGGCCGAGCATGGCAGCTTCCGCCTCGATACCACCAACGCCCCAGCCGAGCACGGCAAGGCCGTTAACCATGGTGGTGTGGCTGTCTGTGCCGACCAGTGTGTCCGGATAGGCGATTTCCTCGCCGTTTTCCTGTTTCGTCCAGACGGTCTGGGCGAGATATTCCAGGTTCACCTGGTGGCAGATACCGGTACCCGGTGGCACGGCGCGGAAGTTATCAAACGCGGATTGGCCCCAACGCAGGAACTCGTAGCGTTCGCCGTTGCGCTCGTATTCCAGTTCCACGTTTTTCTGAAACGCGTCGCCGGTGCCGAAATAGTCAACCATGACCGAGTGGTCGATCACGAGATCCACCGGCACCTGCGGATTGACCTTCTGCGGATCCCCGCCAAGCTTTACTGCCGCATCGCGCATGGCGGCAAGGTCAACGACGGCCGGAACACCGGTAAAGTCCTGCATCAGGACGCGCGCTGGCCGGTAGGAGATTTCGTGCGTGGATTTGCGCGTCTTAAGCCACTCGGCGCAGGCCAGAATGTCGTCTTTCGTCACCGTGCGCCCATCTTCGAAACGCAGCAGGTTCTCCAAGACGACCTTCAATGAAAACGGCAACTTGGAAACACCCTCAAGACCGTTTTTCTCAGCCTCGGGAATGGAAAAATAGGTGTAGGTCTTGCCACCGGCGGTGAGGGTTTTCTTACAGTTGAAACTGTCGAGGGACTGGGTCACGACGTGTGGTCTCCTTCGCATCCATGGCAGCCTCGCCGCGTCTTGCCGGCCGCCGGTCTACACATTTTGCAGGCGCCTTGAGAAGAAAAGCCATTTCATCCCAAAAGGTTCCGCAATGGACGCGAACAGAGCCTCTCCCCCATTCTTGTCCCTAAGAAACTCGCGAGAGTCCTATACAAAATTCCGAGCGGTTTCACCAGAACAGGCGCAACACCCAGGGCAATAGACGGCTTCAAAAATGCATTGCCTCCGCCCGGCAGACCCTTTTAGGAAACAGGACCTCATTTCCGATGGAGATGTATATTCATTATGGAATTACAAGGGCTTCTACACCGCAAAGGCATTTGTGGTATCTATCGGCAGACACCAGTGACTTAGCTTCCGGAAGCACCACTCAATCCACGTCGTCATCGTCAGACATGTAAGCATCCCAAAGATCCGGTCGCCGTTCGCGGGTCAAGCGTTCAGCTTCAGCGAGACGCCATTCGTGGATTTTCTTGTGATTGCCAGAGGTCAGGACATCCGGGATGGTCAGCCCTTCGAACTCCGCCGGGCGTGTGTAGTGGGGATGCTCCAGAAGACCAGTTTCGAAGCTTTCCGTATCCGCGCTTTCCATGTTACCCATCACACCCGGGATCAGGCGAACGATCGCATCCAGCATGGTAATGGCACCGATCTCTCCGCCCGACAGGATGTAATCCCCGATGGAGATTTCCTCCAGGTTCCGCGTATCGATGACACGCTGATCAATACCCTCAAACCGGCCGCACACGATGATGGCACCAGCCCCTTCTGCCAGCTCATGTGCTTTTGCTTGCGTAAACGGTTTTCCGCGGGGGCTCATCAGAATGCGGGGGCGCGGATCTTCAGCCGGAGCCGCGGCATCAATGGCTTTCGCCAGAATGTCGGCCCGCAGCACCATGCCGGCACCACCACCTGCAGGGGTGTCATCGACGGACCGGTGTTTATCGGTCGCAAAATCCCGGATCTGGCTGGTCTCAATGTCCCACAGACCTTTCTCCAACGCACGGCCGGACAGGCTTTGTCCAAGTGGCCCTGGAAACATGTCAGGGTAGAGCGTGAGAATGGTTGCCTTGAAGGTCATGGAAGCACCGTGTGTTTGCCGCATTGGGTCAAGATTACACCGGGTCAGCCTTAACGATCCATTTACCAAGTAAATTGGTAATTCTGTTGCTGTTTGCCCGCTTTAGGAGTTTGAAAGCTCTGATTAATCGTCCTTGTGCTAAGTGACAAGGAGATAACAATCAGGTGGTCTGTCGTGCGCCGTTTCCCGAGGATAAAATTCAAGCTTCCAGACATCTTTCTTCTTCGGGAAGACCCACATTTTATTGAGCTGTCTGTCGGCCGGGTTCTCCCGCTTGCAGCCCTGATCGCTTTTGGTGTTCTGGTCGGCCTCGTTTTTGAGACCGGCGTCAGTCACCCGTACGATAAGGTTCTCCACATCGCGTTTTTCGCGCTTTTGACCCTATCGATTCATGCCCTGTTTTGCTGCCGGCTGCGGATCTCCGCTTTTATCGCGATGAGCCTCGGCATCCTGGGCGAAATCGTACAGGGCATGCTGCCGCATCACCAAATGTCGGTGCCGGATATTGTCGCAAACGCGATCGGCGTGTCGCTCGTGGTTGCTCTGATCGCGCTAATACGCTCAGAAACCCGACAGGCGTTGAGTGACGAAACCGATGACATTGATCTTGGGGAAATGGGTTTGAAACCCGTGCCGACCCGTTATCTGTCCGGCGAATCGGTCGATGATTCCGGATCCGGCTTTTCATCCGACAAATAATCTTCCGGAAGATCGGCAACCACAAATCCGCTGTCTAGATTGATCTCCGGAACAAAGTCCTTGGTGAAGGGAATATAGAAGGTCTTACCGCGTTTCGGCCGGATCTCCAGGAGATCGCCTGCGCCAAAATCCTGCACCGCCACGATCTTACCGAGCGGCTCACCTTGCGGGTCCTTCACATCCAGCCCGTTCAGGTCGGAATAGTAGAACTCGTCTTCATCTGTTTCAGGCAGCTGGTCCCGGTCGATGTAAAGCTCGGTACCGTTGAGTTCTTCTGCCCTGTTGCGGTCGGTCACTTCCTTGAATTTCGTGACGACAACCGTCTTTTGCACTCGCGCACTCACCACTTCAAAGGACTGCTTGCCGTCCTTTGTGGTCAGCACACCATAGTCGGTGAAGGAAAGCGGGTCATCGCCGAACGGCTTGACCCGCACTTCCCCGCGAACGCCATGCGCCGCGCCGATTTTGGCCATCAGCACCTTTTGTGTCTCTTTGGAGCTCATCTCAAAAGGCCCTCAAGCCGGATATCTATGCGGCGTATGCAGTCTTATTCCGCAGCTGCTTCTTCTGTAGCCTCGGCAGCAGCGGCAGCAGCTTCTTCTTCAGCTGCCTTCTTCTCGTCGAGACGCTCTTGCGCCTTGCGGCCGAGCTGGGCCTTTTTCGGGTTGTTGCGCGGTTCGCGCTTCAGGAGACCGGCAGCATCGAGGAAACGGTGTACACGATCGGTCGGCTGTGCGCCGTTGCCGAGCCAGTACTGGATCCGCTCAACGTTCAGCTGAACGCGCTCTTCGGAATCCTTCGGCAGCATCGGGTTGTAGGAACCGACTTTTTCGATAAAGCGGCCATCACGCGGAGCGCGGATGTCAGCAACAACGATGCGGTAGTACGGGCGCTTCTTGGAACCGCCACGTGCAAGGCGAATTTTCGTAGCCATTTTATTTCTCCAGTGTGTTTCAGTTGCCGGCTTCAGCGGCAATGGCTTCATGGTGCCGGATCACTTCGCGAACGATGAAGTTCAGAAATTTCTCGGCAAAGTCAGGATCGAGATTGGCGTCGGCTGCGAGTTTCCGCAGCCGCTCGATCTGAATTTTTTCCCGCGCCGGATCAGCCGGCGGCAGGTCGTTTGTGGCTTTCAAGACACCCACCTTCTGGGTACACTTGAAACGCTCTGCGAGCATGTGAATAAGCGCTGCATCGATGTTGTCGATCGAACCGCGCAAGGACTTCAGCTCATCGAGAGCCGCGCTTTGTCCCAGTTGGGTTTCAGCCTGGCTCATCGTTTCTTACCCTTCCCCATGCCGGGAAGGCCCGGCATCTTCGGACCGCCAAGGCCTGGCAGGCCCGGCATTCCTGGCGGAAGGCCCGGACCACCGAGACCCGGCATTCCGCCCGGCAGTCCCTTTGGCAGGTCCATGCCACTTGGCATCTGGCCGGACTTGGCCATCTCTTCCAGCTGCTTCGGATCGACATCCGGCATACCACCGCCCATGCCGCCCATCAGCTTGCCGAGCATGCCTTTGCCCTTGCCCATCTTTTTCATCATGTCCGCCATCTGGCGGTGCATTTTCAAAAGCTTGTTGACCTCGGCCACCTCAACCCCGGAACCACTGGCGATGCGCTTTTTCCGGCTGGCCTTGAGGAGATCAGGCTTCTTGCGCTCGGTCGGGGTCATCGATTGGATGATCGCGATCTGGCGCTTGAACATCTTGTCGTCGAGACCGGCGGCGTCGATCTGCTTTTTCATTTTGCCGACGCCCGGCAACATGCCCATCATGCCGGACATTCCGCCCAGCTTTTCCATCTGCTTGAGCTGCTCGGCGAGATCTTCCAGGTCGAAATGACCCTTCTGCATCTTCTTCGCCATTTTTGCGGCTTGTTCCGCATCAATGGCTTCGGCTGCTTTCTCGACGAGCGAAACAATGTCGCCCATGCCGAGGATCCGGTCGGCGATCCGTTTTGGGTGAAAGTCTTCCAGTGCGTCGGACTTTTCACCCGTACCGATCAGTTTGACCGGCTTGCCGGTGACCGCCTGCATGGACAGGGCCGCACCGCCGCGCCCGTCACCGTCCATACGGGTCAGAGCAATACCGGTGATTCCAACGCGCTCGTCAAAGTTTTGGGCCAGATTGACGGCGTCCTGACCGGTCAAACTGTCAGCAACAAGAATGATTTCATGCGGATTGGCGGCGGCCTTGACCTCGGCCATTTCCACCATCAGCGGCTCGTCGATGTGGATCCGGCCGGCGGTGTCGAGGAGAACCACGTCATAGCCGCCGAGCTTGGCTGCGGACATGGCCCGGTTGGCAATCTCGACCGGGCCCTGGCCTTCGATGATCGGCAGGGTGTCGACGTCGTTTTGCTCACCCAGGATTTTCAGCTGCTCTTGCGCGGCCGGACGGCGGGTGTCGAGCGAGGCCATCAGCACCTTTCGCTTGTCGCGCTGGGTGAAACGGCGGGCGATCTTGGCCGTGGTGGTGGTCTTACCGGAACCTTGAAGGCCGACCATCATGATCGCGACCGGCGCCGGTGCGTTCAGGTCGATCGGTTGACCTTCTTCACCGAGCATTTCGACAAGCTGGTCGTGAACAATCTTCACCACCATCTGGCCTGGGGTGACGGATTTGACGACCTCTGCGCCAACGGCACGGTGACGGACCTTGTCCGTGAAAGAACGAACGATCGGCAGGGCGACGTCGGCCTCGATCAGCGCGCGGCGGATTTCGCGCAACGCTTCGTTGACGTCGTTTTCCGACAGCGCACCGCGGCCGGTGAGCTTGTCGAAAATACCGCTTAGTCGATCGGACAGGCTTTCAAACATCAAAGGGTCCTTGGCTCAATTCGTTTCGGGAAATCTCCCGAACCATATGGGGAACCATCATTGAAATCCAACCGAATGCGAGGGCGCAAAGCAGTTTTGCACCCGAGGGCGCATCGCGCTGTCGGGTGGGAACCTCCGGGCGCTCTTTATACCTTTGCGGGTCCCGGTCGGCGGATTGAAATGTCAGTCACTCATATGGAGTTCGCGGGCTTATGCCGGAAAGAGGAAAGAGAGTCAAGGAAGGCTGCGGATTTCTGGTCTTTATCAGCGCCAGACACTGTCTGCCTTTCCGGCATCAAGCTGCTCTGGACAAAGAAACACCACGCAACAAAGCGCCCCATGGCTCCAAAACAACAAAACGGCTCCTGGATCACTCCAGAAGCCGTCTTGCGAAACCGATATTGAGAGCTGCTTATTCGGCAGCGGTCTCTGCAGCAGCTGCTTCTGCTTCGGCCTTTTTGGCTTCAGCCTTGGCTGCCTTTGCAGCAGCTGCTTCCGCGCGGGCGTCTTCATTGAGGCGCTTGGAGCGGGCGTTGGTGTTCTCTGTGATACGAGCAGACTTACCGCGGCGGTCGCGCAGGTAGTAGAGCTTCGCACGGCGGACTTTACCGCGGCGGACAACCTCTACGCCTTCCAGCATCGGAGAGTAAATCGGGAACACACGCTCAACGCCTTCGCCGTAGGAAATCTTGCGGACGGTGAAGCTTTCGTTGATGCCGCCGCCGGAACGCGCAATGCATACGCCTTCATAAGCCTGTGTACGGGTCCGGTTGCCTTCGGTGACCTTCACCAGAACGCGGACGGTGTCGCCCGGAGAAAATTCAGGAAGCTTACGCTGAGCTTCGATTTTCGCCATTTCTTCAGCGTTCAGCTGCTCGATGATATTCATGGCATGTTTCCCTTTTCAATTACAAAGCGGTCAGAGCGTCCTTGGGATCAAAGGTGCCAAGAACGGGTTCACCAGCTTTGGGCCATGTTGCATATCCGCCGGATTTTATGGAGTTCGGTGCCCGGTAAAAGCATCGCCCAGAACACAAGGCTTCCTGCCGGAAGACACGCATTCATCCAACTTGGGCGGGCGTATACAGGATTTTCAGGCCGTTGTCATGCGGATTCTTGCCGTTTATCTCGGAAGAAGCCCGCAGAGGTCTGCGCATTGTACCCCAAAGGAACCATCTGTCCGGAATACGCGTTCTTTGGTGACCGCATTTCAGGATCACTCACCACTCGACAATGCTGCGTCACTAACTTGCGTGTTTCCGGACCTTCAGGACAACACAAGGCGCTGAAAACTAACGCAAGGTCAAAGGACTCGCGCAGCTTTTCAAAAAGCCGCTTGACTCTCTCCCTGTTCTCCGGAATCAATAAGAACAAATAGAGAACAAAACCAGTGTGATTGGAATCAACGTGCACAATGTCCGCCGCATCCGAACATAGCACATCTCTTGCCGAGCTGCGTCGCCGCATTGCGGATCTTGAGGGTCGCCTCCCCTTTAAGACGCAGTTTGGTCCGGCCCCTGCGACCGCCGCCAACCCGCAGGGGCCGGACAGTTTTTTGAAAGACCGTCCGGCGGACGGCAAGACGCAGGCTGAGGGTTTCGAAACTGAGCCGCCCGGAAAGGGCGGACCAGACGATCTCGCCGTACGGTGCCCCTTGGGACTGGAGACTCTCGACCGGCTGTTTCAGCCCGGCAACAGCTTATCGGGCAGCGGACTGAAATTGGGGGCCTTGCATGAGGTGGTCAGCTCCGAAAGCCGCAATGCCGGGGCACTCAGTGGCTTCGGCCTTGCGCTTCTTGCACGGCTTCTGGCCATAAGGTCCGGGCCGGTTCTGGTGGTCCAGGATATCCGGGCCACTCAGGAATCCGGTCGGCTTCATGGCGCCGGGCTGCTGGACTTCGGCATTGATCCGGCCCGGCTGATCGTGGTGCGGGCGAGAAAGCTGGAAGACGTTCTGTGGTGCCTTGAGGAAGGCGCGTCCTGCAGTGCCCTTGCCGCCGTTGCCGGCGAAATCCAGGGCGGGGAACGTCTCGTGGATCTCACGGCAAGTCGCCGTATTTCCCTGCGGGCCAGCCGCAGCACGGTCCCGGTCATCTTGCTCCGTCATGGGGCAATACATGAACCGACCGCAGCCGTCACCCGCTGGCAGATTTCTCCGGCCGCCTCAAAGGCTCCGGAGTTCTTGGAAAAAGCACCCCATGCGGGCCTTGGAGCGCCAGCATGGCACATCGACCTGACGCGGAACCGGGAGGGCCGTCCCGGCCGCCTGACCGTGGAGTGGGACCATGCGAGACAAACATTTGCCGCACCAGCGCATCCTCTCGCTCTGGATCGCGGATCTTCCCTGCGACCGGATCCTGCGCCGGCTGCGGGTCAGCTCCACACCCTCCGCCCGGCAGGTTGAACCGCCGCTCGCCGTTTTGGAAAAAATCCGGGGTGCCCGCCGGATTGTCTCCTTGAATGAAACCGCAAGGGCCTGCGGCTTGCGTCTCGGCGAGGCGGAAGCCGATGCGCGGGCCCGGATCCCGCATCTTTTGTGTGAAGACGCCGATCCGGAAAAGGACGCTGCCTTGCTGGGCGCTGTCGCGGATTGGTGCGCCCGCTACACGCCTTTGGTGGCGCTCGACGGCAAGGACGGGCTGTTTCTCGACATCACGGGCTGCGCACATCTCTTCAAAGGAGAGGAAACTCTTTTGAAAGATGCCTTGGAAAGGCTTCACCGGCAGGGGTTTTGCGTTGCCGGTGCGATCGCCGGAACCGCAGGGACGGCTTGGGCGCTCGCCCGCTTCGGTTCCGGCGGTGTTTTGGCGGACAGCCAAGAATGGCAAGCCCTCGCCCCCTTGCCGCTTGCAGCTCTTCGGGTGCCTCCTGAAGCTGTCTCCGGCCTGAACCAGGTTGGCTTGAAAACCATTGGTCAGCTGTATGACCGGCCGCGCGCGCCGCTCACCAACCGTTTTGGTGCAGACCTCATCCTCCGGCTTGATCAGGCGTTGGGACTTCAAGGAGAAGCGATTTCTCCCCGGTTCGAAGCTCCGCTGATTTCCGCAGAGCGACGGTTCTTCGATCCCATCTCACAGCTGGAGGACGTCAAGGCGGTCGCGCTTTCTCTGGCCGGTCAGGCCGCCAAGGCGCTGGAACGCCGGGTCGAAGGCGGCCGCGTCTTCGAATTGAGCCTGTTTCGGGTCGATGGCGCGGTTCAAAAATTCCGCGTCGGCACCAGCAGCCCGTTGCGCGACCCCAAACGCGTTCTCCGGCTATTTGCCGAAAAACTGAAGGCCGATGAAGGGGCAATTGATGCCGGCTTTGGCTACGACCTTGTCCGCCTGGATGTTCTGGTCGCCGACAAGGCCCCAGCCGTTCAATCGGCGTTGACAGCACACGGTGCAGCGGAAGCCGATGCGAGCCTGGACGATCTGGTGGACCGGTTGGGTGCCCGCTTGGGCCCTGAGCGTGTTACCCGGCTTTTGCCGGTCGACCGGCATCTGCCGGAAAGCCAGACCGGGTATGTACCGGCAGCCTTCGCCCAACAAGACGCGCTCGTCTGGTCCGGATTTTCAAAAGGCGCGGCCGCTCCCGATCTTCACCGCGCGCACCCCTCATCCAGTCCTCAACTCGGGTTTGCTGAAGACACCCGTCCGGCTGGCGGGATAGAGACCTCCAGCTGGCAGGAAGGTCTGGTGACACGTCCCTTGCGGCTGATCGAACCGGCAGAAGAAGTCGAGGCTCTGGCCATGGTGCCGGACGGACCGCCGCTAAGGTTCCGCTGGCGCCGCGGCATCTACCAGGTCGTCCGCTCTGAAGGTCCGGAACGCATTGCCCCGCCCTGGTGGATTGGCGCGAACGACCGGCCCTCAGGGGCCAAGGAGGGCGTGACCCGGGATTATTTCCGCATTGAAGACACCGAAGGCCGGCGGTTTTGGCTCTACCGGGAAGGTCTTTATGAGCGCGAGACCAGCCGCCCGCGCTGGTATCTGCAGGGTCTGTTCGCATGACATGGCGCCCTTTAATCACGGAGCCGCCCGCTTATGCGGAGCTGTGCGCTGCGACCAATTTCTCCTTTCTTCATGGTGCCTCACATCCAGAAGAGCTGGCACTTCAAGGCGCGCACTTGCAACTGGCCGCCCTTGGCATTTGTGACCGCAATTCCATGGCCGGTGTGGTTCGGGCGCATATGGCAGCAAAAGAGACCGGATTGAAGTTCGTGCCCGGTTGCCGTCTGGCGTTTCTCGACGGCACGCCGGATCTTCTTTACTGGCCGAAAGACCGTGAGGCCTATGGCACGTTGACCCGGCTTTTGACCATCGGCAACCGGCGGGCGGAAAAGGGCGTCTGTCATCTGACCCTGGATGACGTGAGCCTGCTTTCCCCGGGTTCTCCAGCCGCCCTGATCTTGCCGCCGGGATTGCCGGATCCAGCCCCGGTCCTGCAGGTTTTGGAACAGCTGAAAGGCCACTTTGAAGGTACGCTCCGGCTTGCCGTCGCCCTCCACCGGAAGGCGGAAGACCGGCGGCGGCTCGCCCTTGCCCGCAACATAACGCAGACGGCGGGTGTGCCGATGCTCGCCATCAACGACACGCTCTATCATGCGCCGGACCGGCGCCCCTTACAGGATGTTCTAACCTGCATCCGCCTGCATGAGCGGCTGGAGAGTGCCGGCCGCCAACTGCAGCAAAATGCCGAACGTCATTTGAAGCCAGCAGAAGAAATCCTGCGGCTTTTTGAAAACGATCCGGCGCCTTTGCATGAAAGCCTGAAGATCCTTCAAGAGGTTCAGTTCTCGCTGGATGACCTTCGCTATGAGTACCCGGAAGAACCGGCCGGGGAGAGTGCCTGCCCGCAGGCCGAACTGGAGCGGCTGACCTTGGAAGGTGCCAAACGGCGCTACCCGGAAGGCGTTCCGGACAAGATCCGAGCAACTATTGATCATGAACTGAAACTGGTCGCGGACCTCGACTACGCGCCGTATTTTTTGACCGTTTACGACATTGTCCGGTTTGCCCGCACACGCGGCATCCTGTGCCAGGGCCGGGGATCAGCCGCCAACTCCGTAGTCTGCTTCTGCCTTGGCATCACCGAGGTTGACCCAACCAGGGCAGATCTCCTGTTTGAGCGTTTCATCTCACCCGAACGGCGCGAGCCGCCGGACATTGATGTCGACTTCGAACACGAGCGGCGGGAAGAGGTCATCCAGTACATTTATGCCAAATACGGCCGCGAACGCGCCGGGCTTGCGGCCACTGTAATCACCTATAGGTCCCGCTCCGCCCTTCGGGAAGTCGGCAAGGTGTTCGGCCTTTCCGAAGACGCGATAGCGTCCCTTGCCGGGACGGTCTGGGGGCGCGCGTCGGCCGGAACCGAAGAGGCCCAAGTGCGCGAGGCCGGGCTGGATCCGTCAGATCCCTTAATCACACAAATGCTGGAACTGGCCCGCACGCTGATCGGTTTTCCCCGGCACCTCTCCCAGCATGTTGGCGGTTTTGTCATCACCCGCGGCCGGCTCGACGAGGTCATTCCAATCCAGAACGCGGCCATGGAAGACCGCACTGTGGTGGAATGGGACAAGGACGATCTGGATGCCCTCGGGATCCTGAAAATCGACATCCTTGCACTTGGCATGCTGACCGCAATCCGTAAGGCCCTCACCATGCTGTCGGAAAACTATGGCCAGGATCTCACCATCTCCACCATCCCGGCTGAGGAGGCACCGGTCTATGACATGTTGTGCCGGGCCGATTCTGTCGGTGTTTTCCAAGTGGAAAGCCGGGCCCAGATGACCATGCTGCCCAGGCTCAGACCACGGGCGTTCTACGATCTCGTCATCGAAGTTGCCATCGTCCGGCCCGGCCCAATCCAGGGTGATATGGTGCACCCTTACCTGCGCCGCCGTCAGGGCAAGGAACGTGTCAGTTACCCGAGCAAGGAGCTGGAAGCCGTGCTCGGCAAGACCATGGGTGTGCCGCTGTTTCAGGAACAGGCCATGAAGATCGCCATTGTGGCCGCCGGGTTCACACCCGGCGAAGCCGACAAGCTGCGCCGCGCCATGGCGACCTTCCGAAGGGTCGGCACGATCGGCACGTTCCAGACCAAGATGATCGAGGGTATGGCAAAAAACGGCTACGACCGTGACTTTGCCGAGCGCTGTTTCCGCCAGATCGAGGGCTTTGGCGAATACGGATTTCCCGAAAGCCATGCCGCAAGTTTTGCGCTTCTCGTTTATGCCTCGTCCTGGATCAAGGCCTATTACCCGGATGTCTTTTGCACCGCGCTTTTGAATTCCCAGCCCATGGGATTTTACGCCCCCGGACAACTGGTCCGCGATGCGCGCGAACATGGTGTGGATGTGCGCGAGGTTGATATCAATTTGTCCGATTGGGACGCAAAACTGGAACCTGGCTGGCAGGCAGCCCGGCATCTCCACCCCCGCCACCGGGAGATGAGAGAGATCGTGCGTACCGATCATGCGGTTCGGCTCGGTTTCCGGACCGTGAAAGGCCTCAAGCAGGACGATATGGACAAGCTGATCGAACACCGCGGCGACGGTTATGACAGCATCCGGGATCTTTGGCTGAGATCCGGCCTCAGCCGCCCGGTGATCCTGCGCCTTGCCGAGGCCGATGCGTTTCGCTCACTCGGCCTTGACCGGCGCGCGGCGGTCTGGGCGGCGCAAGGTCTGGAAGCTGGCAATCAGCGCGACCGGCTGCCGCTGTTTGATGTTGCCGATTTTGGAGACTTGCGGCCAGAACCGGACGCAGACCTGCCGCCGATGTTGCCGGGCGCCCATGTCATGGCCGACTACCAAAGCCTGAGCCTGTCCTTGAAAGCCCATCCGGTTGCTTTTGCCCGGCCTGCGCTCGCTGGTCAGCGCGTTGTTCCGTGCATGAACCTGCCGGATGTCCGCCAGGGCCGCCAGATCTCCGTGGCCGGACTGGTGCTGGTCCGCCAACGGCCCGGCTCAGCCAAGGGCGTCATTTTTCTCACGCTGGAGGATGAAGGCGGCATCGCCAACATTATTGTTTGGCCGAAGGTGTTTGAAAAATACCGGCCACTGGTGATGGGAGCCCGCTTCTTGAAGGTTTCAGGGCGCGTCCAGAATGAAGCCGGGGTCATTCACGTGGTGGCTGATCATGTCGAGGACGTCACCGCGCTGCTGTCCGATCTGTCCGACAAGTCCCTGGATGATGCCGGCCTTGCCCGTGCAGATGAGGTTAAACGGCCGGTGATTGAATTGACCGAAAAGATCAAGCCAGCCAGCCGCCTGGTCCAGCTGATCCGCGATGTTCCGGAACTTCGAAAGGATGTCGCACAGATCAAACCGCACAAGGCCGCCGCCCTTGAGCGGCAAACAGTGACAGCTCTGCCCGGCGGGCGGAATTTTCACTAGATCAGGCTGGTTCCTTTTTGATCGACGGTTTGCCGCGAAATCCTGCGATCCGCTCACTGATCGACTGGAAGACAACATAAAGAACCGGGATCATCAAAAGCCCGAGAGTGCTGTCGATGATCATACCCACGAACACGGGAAAGCCGATCGACACCCGTCCGGCGGCTCCCGCGCCGCTTGCCAGTACGAGCGGGAGAACACCAAGAATGAAACACAACCCTGTCATGGTCACAGGCCGGAACCGCATGTGAGCTGCCTGAATCGCAGCCTCTTGAATGCTATGCCCCTCTTCCCGAAGGTTCTTGGCGAACTCAACCACCATGATTGCCTTCTTCGCGGCCAGCCCGATCAGCAACACCATGCCGATCTGGGCGTAGATGTTGTTGTTCAGGTTCGGGATGAACTGCAGCGGGATCAATGCGCCGAACACTGCAAACACGGTCGATGCCATGACCGACAGAGGCAGTACCCAGCTTTCATATTGGGCCACCAGGCAGAGATAGGCGAAAATCACCGCCAGGATAAGGATGTAGGTGACCAAACCACCGGCATCGACCTCCTGAAGCGTGATGTCCGTCCAGTCAAAGCCGTAACCTTCCGGCAAGGATGTTTGGGCGACCTCTGCGAATTTCTGAATGCCAGTGCCGGAACTGAAGCCCGGTTGGAGCTGGGCGTTGATCGAAGCCGACGTAAAAAGATTGTATCGGTAGATCGTCTGGGCGCCCAACACCGGTTCCGCCGTGATAAAGGTCCGCAGCGGCAACGCTTCACCGGCCGCATTCTTCACGTAAATGCCCCGGACCTGGCTGGTCGTCTGCCGGAACTGCGCATCAGCCGACATCACCACCCAGTAGACGCGGCCGTCCTTGACGAAATTGTTCACATAGAGAGAACCAAAGCTCGCCTGCAGCGCCGTAAAGATGTCGCTGACCTTGACCTGCAGGGCTTCGGCGCGGTCGCGGTCGATCGTCAGACTGTATTGCGGAGCCGTGGCCGAAAAGCTGCTGAAAGCCGACTGGAATTCAGGTTCTTTCATCAGCGCCGACAGAAATGCTGTCTTAACGGCGTCGAAATCCTCAATGTTGTTGGCCTTGTAGTCCAAGAGCTGCGCCGACAAGCCGCCGCTTGACCCAACGCCCTGGATCGTCGGCAATGGGAACACAAAGGACGTTGCTTCCGGGATCGCGGCCAGGGACCGGTTCAACGACATCATGATGGCCCACCATTGGGTGTCGCGCGTCTTGCGTTGATCCCAAGGGTCCAGCAACAACACCAGAATTCCAACGTTCGACCTGTTGCCAGCGAGCAAACTGAACCCGGCCACAGACGTAATGGCTCCGACGCCCGGGTGCTTTTGAACCTCTGCGCTGATGTTTTGCACCACCTCTTGGGTCCGCTGGAGCGAGGCACCATCCGGCAGCTCGATACTGACAAACAACACGCCATTGTCTTCCGGCGGAATGAAGCCGGTCGGCGTGGTTTCAAACATGTAGATCGTAGCAGCGACAACTCCCGCAAACACAGCCAAAGAGACCGGAATGAACCGGAGCATGAGCCTGACAATGGCAACGTAGCCATCCCGCAGTTTGTCGATCAACTTTGGTATCAGGCGGAAAAGACCTTTCGGATGCCTGGTCCGGCGCGACAGGAACAACGAACACAGCACCGGGCCAAGCGTCAGTGCATTGATGGCTGACAGCGCGAAGGCAAATGTGATTGTCAAAGCGAACTGGAGGTAGATCTCGCCCGTGATCCCGGGAAAGAAGCACACCGGGACAAACACCGCCGCCAGAACGAATGTCGTCGCGATGATCGGCCGCGTCACCTGGCTCATCGCCTTCAACGTGGCTTCGCGCGGCTCAAGTCCATCCTCTTCCATAATCCGTTCGGTGTTTTCGATGATGACAATCGCATCATCGACCACCAGCGTGATCGCAAGCACGATGGCAAAGAGCGTGATCATGTTGGCGCTGAACCCGATCACATAGATGAGCGCCATGGTCCCAAGGAGGGAGACAGGAATTGCGATCGCCGGGATCAAGGTTGCCCGGATACTGAGGAGAAAGAAAAAGGTGACCGAGATGACCAGGGCCGCCGTTATCGCCAGGGTCGATGCGATCTCTTCGATTGATTTGCGAACCGCCGTGGTCACGTCATAGGCAAGGACATATTCCATGTCCTCGGGGAACTGTTTTGAGAGCTCCTCCATCTGGGAGCGGACGGCGTCCGCAACGTCTAGGGCATTTGCTCCGCTTTCCTCGAAAATCGCAATGATCGCAGACGGTTCGCCGTTATAAAATGATGTCGCCGCATAACTCTCAGCGCCCAGCTCCACCCGCGCGATGTCTTTTAGTCGGATGAAAGAACCATCATCCTGCGCTCCGAGGATGATTTGCTCAAACTGCTCTGCAGTCTCCAGCAGCCCTTGAGCGTCTAATGTGAATTGAAAAGACGTCTGCGCGTTGCTGAAAGGTGGGGCGCCAATCTGACCTGCGGCAGCTTCGACATTTTGCGCCTCAATGGCCGAGGAGACATCCGACGCGGACAGGTTCAGCGCCGCCATTTTTTCCGGATTCAGCCACACCCGCATGCTGTAGTTCAACGGCCCAAACTGATTGACCAGCCCGACACCATCAATCCGGCTGAGCGGATCCTGAATGAAATCAGCGGCATAGTTGCTCAAATAGAGCTGACTGAACGTCTTGTTCGGTGACAGCAGATTGATCACCTGCAGCATGTCGCTGTTCTGCTTCGACGTGGAAATGCCAAGCTTTGTGACGGCTTCGGGCAGCAGAGGCGTGGCGAGCGCCACCCGGTTCTGTACATTGACCGCGGCAATATCAGGATCCGTGCCGATTTCGAACGTGACCGTCAGCTGATAAGTGCCTTCACTGGACGATTGGGACGACATGTAAATCATCCCGTCGACACCATTCACCTGTTCCTCGATCGGTGTTGCGACGGCATTTTGAATGAGGGCTGCGTTGGCGCCCGGGAAACTCGCAGTCACCTGAATTTGCGGTGGCGCAATGTTCGGAAACTGGGCGATTGGCACAAACCGGATGGCGAGTGCGCCAACCAGGACCGTGAGGACCGCGATGACGATGGCAAAGTTGGGCCGATCGATAAAGAATCTTGCAAGCATCGGACCGCCCCGGTTCAGGATTGCGTTTCAGTCGGGCTGACTTTGACGCCCTCATGGATCTTCTGCAGCCCCTGGATGACCACCGGATCTCCGGCCTGCAGGCCTTTGCTGACGACCCAATCCCGCCCGATCTGATTGCCGAGGGTTACTTCCCGCCGTTCAACGATATTGTCCTTTCCAACGACAAACACAAAGTGCCCCTTTGCATCGAGCTGAATTGCCGTTTGCGGAACAACGACAACTTCGCTTGCATTCGGGTCCTCAAATGTCACGGTAACCACTTGACCGGGCACCAGAAGCGCATCCTTGTTGTTAAATGCGGCGCGCATTTCAACCGTGTCGGTGGATGTTTCGACTTCGTTGCTGATGTAGTCGATCTTCCCGGCAACCGGGTAACTGGCGCCATCTGAGAGCTGCAGTTTCACATCAAGTGTCGAAGAGTTCTCAGAGACGAGCCCTTCCTGACGCTTCAGGATCAAGTCCCGTTCACTGATAAAAAACTTCACATGGATCGGGTCTATGCTGGTGATCGTCGCGAGAACACCGGTGTTCGACGTTATGAGGTTGCCCACATCGACGGGCGAGTCAGAAATCCGGCCATCGATCGAACTGGTGATGGTCGTGAAGCCCAGATTTATTTTTGCTGTATCGAGATCTGCCTGTGCCTGCCCCACTGCAGCTTGATCAGCCTTGTAATCCGCTTCGGCCGAATCGTAAACCGCCTGCGAAACATCGCCCCGATCCAGCAGCTGTTTTTGCCGGTCGAGGTTGATTTTACCGTTCAGGGCCGTGGCCTTCGCCCCGTCCAAGGTCGCCTGTGCCTTGTCGGCACTTGCCTGATAGAGATCCTTTTCGATCTGGAAGAGCACATCGCCCTTTTTGACGAGACCCCCATCAGTGAATTTCTGGCTTTCCAGAACACCTTCGACCCGCGCTTCCACTTTGACGGTGCTCACGGCTGCGACGCGACCAACATAAACATCCGCCATTCCAGGCTTTGTGTTGGATGCCCGTTCCACCAGGACCGCTGGCGCTGGGTCATTGGCGTGTGCCGGTAACAAACCAATAGTTGAAATCAAAAAAACGAAAATACCGAAAAAAAACTTCATGAAGTCAGGCTCCTGCCGTTGCGCGGCTTGAGCCTAGACTTGCACCCTATTGCAGACCGGTCAAATGAACCGTTTTGGAACCACCGCGGAAATAGCCGGGCGTGTTTACCAACTTTCGCGCCGGATCACGTTGCGAGTTGCGGTCTCAACGTAGTCAGGAGAGCCGGGTCATTTTGCACCCGCGCAATGATCATCCCTCCTTCCAGAAGCGCCAGGGCTGACAAGGCCTGCGCCTTGATCTCTTCCTCTGACCGGTTTTCAGCCCACTCGGTTCTGCTCAGGCTCTCAGTCATCCACTCTGAAACCCGATCAAAAAACGACTTGGCCTCGGTGACAACGCTGTCCGGGAGACCCGCAGATTCTGCTGCCAGAATTCCGCAGAGACACATTTGCCCATCTGAACCAAGCGCCGAGACAAACAGACCGTGAAGTTTTTTCACAATTTCAGACGCGGTCACTGGCCCGTCTTCAGGATCACCGAGCGCGTTTAAGAAACGGTCCGTATAACGGCGCGCCACCTTTGTGCCGAGATCCTCTTTCGTCGGGAAATAATAATGGACACTTGAGCTTTTCACCCCGACACCGGACGCCAGGTCTCGGAAACTCACACCGTTATAGCCGTTCTTGCGAATGAGGCTCTCGGCGAGGTCCAATATTTTTCCTTCTGTTTCCGCAGCATTCCGGCTCATGGCACCCTCATTACCTATCAATCAGTAGATAGGCCTTGACACCAACTTCTGCAATCCCAATATCCCGGTCATCACAATCTACCTATCAATAGATAGATAACTTGGAGAAGCTGAAATGACTGAGACCGTAGCAATCATACAAGGCGGAACGTCCGGCATGGGCCTTGCCACTGCGAAACGGCTGGCCGCGAGAAACGTGCCCCTTGTTCTTATCGGTCGGAACGCTGACAAACTCTCAACCGCAAAGGTAGAGATTGAAGCTGCATACGAGATCAATGTTCAAACATGGCAAGCTGATGTGACCGATCAAAAGGACGTTGCTGAGCTTGTTGAGCGTATTGAAGATCTGCAAACACCGATCGGATATCTGGTCAATGCGGCCGGTGCCTTCAGCCCAAAACCGTTCCTCAACCACACACCGGAGGACTACGACCTCTATCACGCCTTCAACCGCGGCACGTTTCAGATCACTCAGGCCGTGGCGCGGAAAATGGTGGAGCGTGCAGCCGGATCTATCGTCAATCTTGGCTCGATGTGGGCGCACCAGGCTGTGAAGGCGACACCTTCTTCCGCCTACTCCATGGCAAAGGCCGGCTTGCACGCTCTCACACAGCATTTGGCCATGGAGCTTGGAGATCATGGGGTCCGGGTTAATGCCGTTGCCCCGGCTGTTGTCGAAACGCCGATTTATGGCGCGTTTATCCCGGAGGACCAGATCACGCAAACTCTGAAGGACGGCTTCGACGCATTCCATCCGATCGGACGGATCGGAACGGCGGACGATGTTGCCGCAGCCGTGGACTTCCTTCTCTCCGATCAGGCCGGTTGGGTGACCGGAGCAATCTGGGACGTTGACGGCGGTGTCATGGCCGGCCGGTGCTAAGCGTCAACTGAAACACAAAGGGCCGCCCAAATCGGGTGGCCCTGTTTTCAGATCGCTTCCAAATAATACCAGCGGCCGGATTTTTTCCGGAACCGGCTGTTTTCCCGGTGGGTGTGCAGCGTGCCGCCGGATAGATACTTTGCCTCAAAGAGCACCGTCCCGTCGCGATCAACTTCGCTTCCTTTACCGGTCTCAAGAACGCTCAAGCCCGTCCAGTGGTTTTCCGCCGCCCACCTGGCTGTCGCCGCAAAATCGAACCCTGCCTGATACTTCGGCCAAAGTGTCTCTTTAAGATACGCAATGTTCTCACGCACATATGCTGAGTAACGCGACCGCATCAAAGCCTCTGCGGTCTTTGGCGTTTGGCGTCCCTCCAGATAAGGACCACAACAGGCCGAAAATGCTGCGCCAGATCCACAGGGGCAATCCGTATCCGCCATATCCAAGTTCCGTTCCAATTCACTCTATAGATCGCAGTCTCTATCACCACCTGTGACAGGACGCTATGCTGCTCCCAACTTGATCAGATCGACTGCGACGGCAGCATGAAACTTGCTACCTTTAACCTGGAATCTTTTGGCACGGACAGGATCGATGAAGATCTGCTGGCCCGGCGGATCGACGCTCTGAGGCCAAAGCTTCTGGAGCTTGAGGCTGACATCCTATGCCTTCAGGAGGTCAACGCCCAGAAAATCAAGGGCAACTCCAGCCGGCAATTTCATGATCTTGAACGACTGATTGAAGGCACGCCTTATCAGGACTTTTTCATGTCCGGCAGCTTGCGCCCATCCGGCAAAGGGCCTGGCGACCGGCACAATCTTGTTGTGCTCTCGCGGTATCCGGTTCTTTCGGGAGAAAGCCTTTACCATCGTCATGCAGAGCCCCCATTGTGGCGGCCTGGAACCGCCGATCCAGGATATGACGAGCCGCAGGCAACCGCTTTCGACCGGCCGGTTCAGCAGCTTCAAATCGATATTGGCACAGGACAACCCTTACACGTGTTCAACGTGCATCTGCGCGCCCCGATCGCGGCCCAAATCCGGGGCGGGAAAGACGCGGAGCACAATTGGGCCTCTGTCTCTGCCTGGGCAGAGGGGTATCATTTGTCGGTCCTGAAACAGACAGCGCAAGCACTTGAACTCCGGCTTGGGGCGGAGGCTCTGTTCGATGAGGATCCGGATGCTCAGATCATCCTGACCGGAGATTTCAACGCGACCGGCGAAACCCGGGCGCTGCGGCTATTACGCGCGGACCCACACGATACCGGCGTTCCGGACCTTGGCTACCGGCAGCTTTATCAACTGGATGCGGCTCTTCCTTTGGAACAACGAAAAACCGTGCTTCACAAGGGCCGGGCCCAGACCCTGGATCACGTGCTCGCGAGCCGCTCCATGACGGACCGGGTTGCGCACATCAAGGTGTTTAATGCGGCTTTGCCGGATGAGATTCTTGAAGGCGACAATCCCGATTATGCCGGCTCCTACCACGCCGCAATGTGCGTGGACTTCGACATGTCGTAATCGGCTCGATTACTCGTTTGCCAGCGACTGGATATACCCGGCGAGATTGGCAATCTCGATGTTGCCGAGTGTCATGTTTGGCATTTGCGGATGGGGATTGGCGAGAAAGGTCGCCAGTTTCGATGCATCCCAACTCTGATCCTTGGCCATATCATAAAAACTCGGCAACGACACACTGGACGCCGTCGCCTGATCGTTGGAAACGAGATGGCACGACGCACACCATTGAAGCGCCAGGTCTTTTCCTGCAGCGACATCGGCCGCAAACGCCGATGACAGAGGAGCTACGGCCGCTAGGCTGAAGCCCAAAACGAGCGCTTGAAATCCACTCCGCCGCATTTTGGACTGCTCTACCATTTTTGCTCTCTCCACATCTCAATCACGGTTCTCAGTCTGTCTGACCGAACCGGCCTCTTCCTTGTCTTGCATCAAATCATGCTCATGAGCCTGTCTGCAACTTTTCAGAAAACCCCATTGCCGCGTCCGGCATCCTCGTCCACAGTCTGGAGTTGAGGAAACATAAAAACAATCGGAGATCCGGATGATTCACCAAAGCCTGATCCGCGCGGCAACGGCAGTGAGCCTGAGCTTTGCGCTGGCCATTGGCGCAGGCGCGCCGACACTTGCTCAAGAAACGCCGATCTACTCCGGAAAAGACCGGTTTCATCCTGTGACCGCCGTCAACGGCATGGTGGCCAGCCAGGAAGCCGTCGCCACCCGGGTAGGCGTCAGCATTCTTGAAAAAGGCGGCAACGCCATAGAAGCAGCGATCGCGACCGGTTTTGCACTGGCAGTGACCTTGCCGCGTGCCGGCAACCTCGGTGGCGGCGGCTTCATGATGATCCACAAGGCAGATACCGGCGAAACCGAAGCGCTGGATTACCGCGAAAAGGCACCAGCCGGCGCAACACGCGACATGTTCTTGGGAGCGGACGGCGAACCGGACAATGACAAGTCCCGTTATTCGGGTTTGGCAATCGGGGTTCCAGGCACGGTTGCCGGATTTGCGGCAGCGTTTGAAAAGCACGGCAGCGGAAATGTGACATGGGAAGACCTTGTTGCACCCGCAATTGCGCTTGCAGAAGACGGCATTGAAGTGACACCAGACTTGTCGGCGTCCCTTGCCGCCCGCATCAAGAGGCTCGGCAAAGACCCTGCAACGGCAGCTATCTTCTTCAAGGCTGGCCTGATCCCGTATGTCCCGGGCGAAACGCTGAAACAGGCCGATTTGGCGGCGACGCTCCGGCTGATCGCCGACAAGGGCGCGGCCGGTTTTTATCTGGGTGATGTTGCCGAGAAAATCGCAGCAAAGGTTCAAGCGGCCGGTGGAAGCATGACAGCTGCCGACCTCGCCGACTACAAACCCGTTTGGCGGGATCCGGTGACCGGCAGCTATCGGGGATATGAGATCGCCTCCATGCCGCCTCCGTCCTCCGGCGGCGTTCATATTGTGCAGATCCTGAACATGCTTGAGGCCTATCCGATGGCCGAGTTCGGCCCAAATTCTGCCGACGCAATCCATGTCATGGCTGAAGCCAAGCGCCGCGCCTATGCCGACCGGTCAAAATACCTTGGAGATCCGGATTTTGCGGATATTCCTGTCAAAGGCCTGACCGATCCGGCCTATGCGGCAAGTCTTGCAGAGACCATCAACATGGAGACCGCAACCGATTCAAAGGACGTTGCTCCCGGCAACCCCATTCCTTACGAAAGCAATGAAACGACCCATTACTCCGTCATCGACAAGGACGGCAATGCAGTTTCGAACACCTACACGCTGAACTTTTCCTTTGGCGTTGGTCTCACCGCCGACGGCACCGGCGTTCTTTTGAACAACGAGCTGGATGATTTCTCCGCAAAACCTGGCGCACCGAATGCCTATGGGTTGATTGGCGGAACAGCGAACGCGGTCGAAGGTGGCAAACGGCCCCTATCTTCCATGAGCCCGACACTGGTGTTCAAGGACGGCAAGCTGTTCCTTGTCACCGGCTCACCAGGCGGCAGCCGGATTATCACGACAACGTTGCAGGTCATCCTGAATGTGATCGACCACCAGATGAACATCGCCGAGGCAACGGCCGCACCACGCGTCCACCATCAATGGTTTCCGGATGAAATTCGAATTGAAGAAGGTTTGTCCCCGGACACGATCCGGCTTTTGGAAGCGCGTGGCCACAAGGTCGAGGTCAAGAATGTTATGGGCTCAACCCAATCAATCATGAAGGTGGGCGGTCTTCTGGCCGGTGCTTCCGATCCACGCCGGCAAGGCGCACTGACAGCTGGCCACTGATACAGGGTTGAGGGAGACCGATGACATTTCATCGGTCTCATCGCTCCGGTCCAAGCTGTTTCTGCAGAATTAATTCGGCTCTGGTGGATAGCGGCGGTTGATCGTGCTGTCGCCGTCCAGATCCTTGAGGTGCTGGAAGAAACTTTCAGCTGCGACCGCAAGGAAAGAAACCAGCAACACACCGACATAAGTCGAGTGCTCCAACAGCTCAGCCCTGTCACCAACGACCACATCGAAGATTGCAAATCCGAGAAAAACGGCGATCGACACTGCAATCGCGAGGTCGGTCCGGTAGGCAACACCCGGCTGGTTTTTGACAAGCCGGATCCCGGCCACCAAAAACAAAGCAGCCGCAAAAAACTCGACAATGCCCGCGAATATGAGCGTCGCCGTTACGAAACCTGGATCGATGTCCAGGCGATCAAAATACATGGTGAACTTTTCGACGCGGTGATTGCCCCACCAATGGACAAACCCAATGTCCTGACGGGCAAAAAATTTATCGAGGCCGTTCAGCAGCCAAAAGCAAAACCAAAAAGCGATCACGACGGCGGTAACGGGTTGGCGCAAAATAGCCATATCTATCTTCTGTCTTGAATGTCGGAACTATCGTCAATTCATACAGGGCGAGTCCTTGAAAACTGGTTACACTCAACGCGCAAAGCCGGTCCGTAAATCCACTTATCAAAGATCGCTGAAGACAAGCCGCTCTATTTCTGAGGCTGTTTCGTGCCGCGAGAGACAAGGTCTGCAAATTGCTGATCTAGTTTGAGGCGCTCTTCGGCTGTCATCTCCGGCCAGATGACCTGAGCGCCAACAAAGGCAGCATATTCAATTTTCGCAATGCTGTTTGCAGTGGCATCATCCAGCCCTTGCGCAAGATACAACTGAACAATGAACTGGGTTCGGAGATCATCGACCTCGCGTACGGTTTGCCGGGCCGTCTGGTTGATCTGCGCAAACTGGCGCATGGCACGGTCCAGGTCATGATCGAGTTGAGCCGCCTTCAGCGCCAGCGTGCGCGCCTGATCTTCGGGCGCACTCGCAAGCGTTTCTTCGGCAACATCAAGTGTGTTTTGTTTCTTCCAGGCATGAGCCAAAGCGGTCAGGAATGCCTCATGATCCTTGAAGTGATGATAAAATGAGCCTTTGGTCCGTGACGCCGTCTGGCACAGCGCATCGAGGGTCAGCCCCCCGGTGCCCTCTTTGACCAGTTGCCCAAATCCGAGCGTGATCCAATCCTCTTTGCCAAACCGTTTCTTCTCGGTCATAGGCTGCCGCCCAACACACCAAGGATGACGATCGGCAGGAACAACCACCCTTGCGGCATATCCTTAAATGCCTGGTTCTTGAAGACCGGAACGGCTAGGCCGAGCACGCAGTAGCCAAACGTCAATATGGTTGCCACCCACCCGAGATCCGTTCCACCGTTATAGAGCGCCGCATAGCCGAACATACCGGCAATGACTGCGAGTGTGATGGTGACGATGTGCCAACAGTAGTAGGTCGTGAGCTTGGGAACGGGATGCAGCCCGGGCGCGTTCAAAAGCGGCTCAGCGATCGCCCGGCCTCCCAAGAAGGTATGGATCAGACATACAATGGCGGCCAGTCCTCCAGCACTCGCAAAATAAACGTTCATTTCGACCCTCGAATTTACATACCATACCTTATGGTATGTACTGATATTTGAAATAGCAAGTGACAATTCGTGTGCCTTTCAAAGGAGCCCAAAGTCACAAAAAAACAGCGGAACCTGGTGGTCCCGCTGGAAAAGTCACTGAAGCAGTCGCAATCGCGTCTTGGGGCGAAATACTGACAATTTCGCCATCCGCAGTTTGCACAGGTAGATTAGCCGTCGGGCAATAACGCTAATATAAAGTTGCAAGGCTGATTTATTTCAATCATAGGGAAAATTGTCGCAAACGATCAGCGCAATAAAAAAGCCAGTTGCTTTTCTGCAACTGGCTTTTAGCACCATTCGGTGAAATTGGAGCGGGCGATGGGATTCGAACCCACGACCCCAACCTTGGCAAGGTTGTGCTCTACCCCTGAGCTACACCCGCATAGTGTTCCAACTCGGTGGCGGCTGCCTCGTCGTTGGTGGCGCAGTATATGAACTAAGCCGAAACAGAATGCAACACCGAAAATGCAGAAATTTTTTTAGCTGTCTTTTTGTGGATTTCACAGCTTCGACACCCAGAAAAACGGCGGAAAATAGCCGCTTCGTAGACAACACTCGCCTTGCGGATCAGCATCAAAACACGCTAGAGAGCTGCAAACAGTCTAATTTTTTCAGGAAAAGTCATGCCAGTCACCCGCGACGAGCTCATGGGCTTCTTTCAGGATCTGGGGATCTCTGTCACCACTGTGGATCATGATCCGGTGTTCACAGTCGCCGAATCCGGCGACCTGCACGACCGCATTCCAGGTGGCCATACCAAGAACCTGTTCGTCAAAGACAAGAAGGGTCGGTTGTTTCTGATAACAACCCTGCACGATGCCGAAATTGATCTGAAAAAAGTGCACCAGGTGATTGGCGCTCAGGGACGGGTGTCGTTTGGCAATGCTGACCTTCTGATGGAAGTGCTTGGCGTGGAGCCCGGGTCCGTCACCCCGTTTTCCTTGATCAACGACCGGGAAGCGCAACGTGTCACGCCCGTTTTTGATGCAGCGATGATGGCACATGACGTCCTGAACTATCACCCGCTGAAGAATGACGCGACGACGGCGATTTCTTCCAGCGATTTGCTCAAGTTCGCAAAGGCCTGCGGTCATGATCCGCAAGTGCTGGCAGTCAGTGCGCAGGCACAGGCAAGCGAAGTACAGGGTTGAGAATTGTAATCCGATTGTAGCCGCGCCATGTTAGGTGCGGTTTTTCCAGCGAGACGGCCAACAAGGCCAACGTTCACAGCAGCCGAACAGCAAGAGGCAGATTAATGAGCAACGGCGACTACAGCATTGGCGGTCAAGTCGGTGGCGGTTTCGGCGCCAGCATGGGTGGCGGATATGGTGGCCAAGGCGGCGGTTTCGACGGCGGTGGTGGCAACGGCTCTGGCGGCGCGCCGGATGGCGACCTGATTTTCGACGTCACCACACAGACATTTATGGCTGATGTGATGGAGGCCTCCCGCCAGCAGCCGATACTCGTGGATTTCTGGGCGCCGTGGTGCGGCCCCTGCAAGCAGCTGACACCGTTGATCGAGGCCGCTGTGAAGGCAGCTGGCGGCACGGTGAAGCTTGCCAAGATGAACATTGACGACCATCCGGAAATTGCCGGCCAGATGGGCATTCAATCTATCCCGGCCGTGATAGCCTTTAAGGACGGTCAACCGGTCGACGGCTTCATGGGCGCTCAGCCGGAAAGCCAGATCAAGGCGTTCATCGAAAAGCTTGGCGGCCCGGCTCCTGCCAACCCTGCCGAAGCCTACCTGGAACAAGCCAACGCTTTGTTGGCGGATAAGGATTACGGGCAGGCCGCTCAGCTGTTCGGGGCATTGATGCAGGCAGAACCGGACAATGTTCAGGCCATTGCGGGACTGACCCAGTGCTACCTCGGGGCCGACGACCTGGAACGCGCCAAACAGGCACTGGAACTCGCATCGGAAGAAAAACGCACGGATGAAGCCTATTTGGCAGCCAAAGCTGCTGTGGACCTTGCCGAACAAGCCGCATCCCTTGGAGACTTGGCTGGTTTTGAGGAGCGCATTGCCCAGAACCCGGACGATCATCAGGCCCGCTTTGATCTTGCGCTCGGGCTGAATTCAAAGGGTGCCAAAACAGCGGCAGTTGACCAGCTCATAGAGATCGTCCGCCGCGACCGCGAATGGAACGAAGACGGCGCCCGCAAACAGTTGCTGCAGTTCTTTGAAGCCTGGGGTTTCAAAGATGAAGCAAGTGCCTATGGCCGCCGTAAACTGTCTGCCGTGTTGTTTTCTTGACGATAGGCCACTCGCGCCACACATACCCACTTATGCGGTACAACCGCACAAAGCGGTTGGTCGAGAACAACAACACAAAGGCCCACTCATGCAGGCTGGTAACGCCATTTACGAGACGATTGCTGATCTTCCTCCGGTCTTGCCTGTGTTCCCCTTGTCCGGCGCGTTGCTGCTTCCCAGAACGCAGCTTCCGCTGAACATTTTTGAGCCGCGCTACATCGACATGATTGATAGCGCCTTGGCGGGCAACCGTCTCATTGGGATGGTGCAACCGTCGGGACGGCAGAACACGAAAGACCCGGATCAACCCTTGCTGGAAGGAGTTGGCTGTGCGGGTCGTTTGACCGGGTTCCAAGAAACCGGCGACGGCCGGTACCTCATCACACTCCAAGGTGTGACACGGTTCCGTGTCGCGCAGGAACTGACCGCATTGACGCGCTTTCGGCAGGCAGAAGTCGATTTTGCTCCGTTCGCTGCCGATCTCAGATGTGGTCAAGGCGAAGACGACGTCGATCGGAACGGACTTCTAACAACCTTGAGGGCTTATCTGGACGCCAATAATCTGGAAGCAGATTGGGACAGTGTCAAAGAGGCTGAGACAGAAGTTCTGGTAAACGCGTTGTGCATGATGTGCCCCTACGGTCCGCAGGAAAAACAGGCACTGTTGGAAGCGCAGGACCTCAAGACCCGCGCCGAGACCTTGATTGCCATTACCGAGATGGACCTCGCTAGAAACGACAATGACGGCGGCGCAACTCTTCAATAAGCCAGAACTGGCGGAAACTGGACAATGACCGAAACAACCGACCGGCCGATCGACCGGAAGCTATTGGAACTGCTGGTGTGCCCTGTGACAAAGGCAACATTGGAATATGATGCAGAAGCGCAAGAGCTGATTTCCCGGACAGCCAAACTGGCATATCCGATCCGAAACGGAATTCCCATCATGCTGCCGGATGAGGCAAGAAAACTAGAAGACTGAAACTGAAAAACCCGGGCTGAGACCCGGGTTTTTGTTTGCGCGCCTAGAAGCCGCGGAACAGAGGCATCAGGTTGTTCTGAATGATCATTTGAATGAAAATGATACCCAGCAGCAAAACAACCGGTGAGATGTCGACACCGCCGAGATCCGGCATGAAACGCCGGATGGGTCGGAGCACGGGTTCAGTGAGGTTATAAAGGACCTGCCCGATCATGCCGATAATCTGGTTTCTCGGATTGACGATATTAAAGGCATAGAGCCAGGAGAAAATCGCACTCGCGATCACCACGTAGGTATAGAGTTGCAGTGCGATGAGGATCACTGTGAAAAGGGCTGTCATTGTGCGGTCCGTTGCCTTTTGAAGCAGGTGTTGTTCTTCATGTAGCTTTCTGTACCGCCGCCTGCAACCCGCTGAGCGCAGGCGGTTGGCAAACAAGAAGACTCTAGTCCCCTGTTACGCAGATGCGAAAATGCAACAGTTCGCCAAAACCCGACTCTCTTAGCCTTTGCGTTACCGGTCTTCGTGCTATCTTCGCGATCGAAAAATTCCATACGTATGTGGGTCTCATGAGAAAAATCATTTTGCGCGCTGCAATTGCGCTTTTGGCCGGTTCATTGCCAGGCACAGCACTAGCGCAGGGCGGGAGCCTGTCCGCTGAGGATGCAACGCGGCAATTCGTGATCGACCTCGGCGTTGGGGCCATGGTGAAGCCGCGTTATGAGGCTTCCGACTCCTACCTTGTTTATCCCTTCCCCCTGATCCAGATGGGACGTTTCTATGTTCCCGGCCTCGGCCAGGTCGTTGAAGGCCGCGGACGGACGGGTGTTTTCTTCTATCCGTCATTTGGCTTTGTCGGAGAACGCAAGGCGAGTGACACAACCGATCTCACGGGCACCGACAAGATTGATTGGGCCTTAGAACTTGGTCTCGGCGGCGGTTTCCGGACCCAGCATTGGCGCGCATTCGGCGAAATAAGGCAGGGCATCAACGGCCACAATGGTCAGGTCGGACAATTCGGTTTTGATGGCATCCTTTATCCGGGCGAGAAGTGGGAGCTAAGCTTCGGACCTCGCGCAGACTTTGCTTCTGGTAGCTACATGGATACCTATTTCGGCGTTACCTCCACTGAGGCTGCGGCGAGTGGTGGTCGCCTTAGCGAGTATAACCCGAGTGCCGGCTTCAAATCTGTCGGCTTGGCAGCCCGTGTTAGCTACGATCTCAATGACGATGTGCGCCTGCACCTTCAGGGCGGATATGACCGCCTCGTGGGCGACGCTGCTGACAGCCCGATCGCAAAGGTCGGCAGCGAGAACCAGTTCAATGTCGGCCTTGGCTTCACGTATCGGTTTGCGTTCGACGTATTCAAATAAAGTTCGCCAGAAGCTGTAACTGTTTTCACAACACGGGGCTCAATCGGGCCCCGTGTTTTTTGTCATTCTGCAAGCACGCCTGTTGGAAGGTGTTGGGGTGTATGAGAGAGCAAAAATCGACTGAAGAAGATATAACGGAACGGATTATTTCTTGACGGTTACGTAAACGGCATGCTTCAAAGGGGCAACAGACGGCTTCGGCCTCATTCAATGGGAGAAAACATAATGTCCTTGGAACAGCTCACCAACGATATCCGTGACAAGGTTTCTGGCGGCGGCATCGAAGAAAGCGTCAAGTTTGACCTTGGCGATGACGGCACGATCTTTTTGCAGGGTTCTGAAGTCAGCAACGACAATGGCGACGCAGACTGCACCATCAAAATGTCAGCCGAAGACTTGGCAGACATGCTCTCCGGCGATCTCAACCCGACGGCCGCGTTTATGGGCGGCAAAATGCAAGTTGAAGGCGACATGAGTGTTGCCATGAAGCTTGGCAGCGTCGTCTAATCACATCTCTTCCCAAAGAAGCAGATACCTCGCAGCCGGCCTTTTCGAAGGCCGGTTTTTTTGTGGGCGAGAACCCGGGTTCACATTTGAAGACGACTGGTCACCAAAGATCGAGCTCACCTTTTTCCCTTAGAGTTTCGAACCACTCTTCCGGACTAAGCCCGATCTTGGCGTGCTTGACCATCGCTTCATTCATGTCCGCCATGCCCTCGGTATTCGGCCAGGCATCGGGCTGCCACAGGCCGGACCGGAAGACACATTTCGGACAGTGCATGAAAGCGGATTGAACATGGACGGCCAAAGCAAGCTTGGGAGACTTGCCCTGAACAGACAGGCTCTCAAGCAGCTTTGGATCGGCGGTAAGACGGCCCTCCCCGCGTATCCGCAAGGTTTCTCCTCGCCCGGGGATCAGAAACAAAAGACCAATGCGCGGGTCTTTCAAAAGGTTATGGAATGTATCGAGACGGCGGTTACCGGGCCGGTCGGGGATCGCCAGAAGGCTTGGGGACAAAACCTTCACAAATCCAGCCGGATCGCCCTTCGGTGACACATCGACATGACCGTCAGGATTCGCAGATGCGACAAAGCAAAAGGGCGCTTTTGAAATGAAATCCCGGCAGATCTCATCAAGCGCCGGCAACTCCTTTGCTGCAATCTGCGGCAATGGATGTCCGCAAACGGTTTCAAGCTCCTCTGCAGAGGTAATGAACCCAGAAAGAGCTTCAAATGGATCAGAAACAGACGGCATCAGCAACTCACCAAACCAGACCAAACAACCGCACTATCCGCCGATTTCCATGTAATTGCGACGGTTTTTGGCACCCTGCCGGGACAAATGCGCGGAACAGGATCAGCGAGCCTTGTTGGATGCAATCGCGGCATCGATGACATCGGCCCCGATATCATCGCGGAACCTATCCCAGACTGGCTTCATGGTGGTGACCCACTCATCGCGCTGATCCGGGGTCAACGCCCGCACCACTCCACCGTTTTCAATGATGCTCTGCTTGTTGTCTTCATTGATCGCGTTTGACCGTGCGTTGAAGTCATCAGAGACCTCGGTGAAGATTGTCATAAACTGGTTGCGGACGTCTTCATCCAGGCTGTTCAACCATTCCTGAGATGTTACCGCGAGATAGGCCAGAAGCTGGTGATTGGTCTCCGTTGCGCCGTCCTGAACCTCAAAGAACCGCTGGGTGTAAATGTTGGACCAGGTGTTTTCCTGTCCATCCACAACACCCATCTGGAGAGCCTCAAAGACATCCTTAAAGGCCAGTTTTTGCGCAGTGCCCCCCATGGCTTCAACCATGGCAACCGCTACATCGGAGGGCTGCACACGGAACCTCAAGCCCTTGGCGTCGTCAGGCACGATCAACGGCCGGTTCGCCGAAAACTGCTTGAGGCCGTTGAATAGGTATCCCAAGCCAACAAAGCCGTAATCGGACATCGCACCGAGCAGCTCTTGTCCCTTTTTGCCTTCAGTGAAAGCTGTCACAGCGTCCATGTTGGAGAAAACAAACGGCAGATCGAACACCCTGTATTTCAAGGTGTAAGCTTCGAATTTGGAAAGCGATGGGGCCGCCAGCTGAACGTCCCCCAACAAAAGCGCTTCCATCACCTGATTGTCGTCGAAGAGCTGCGATGATGGAAACACCTGCATACAGGCAGTGCCGTTCATCTCGGCATTGATCCGGTCCGCTAGCGCGCTTGCCATTTCCCCTTTGGGATGGCCTTCCGCTGCGACGACGTGACTAAACTTGATGACGATTTCGTCCTCATCGCAGGCAGCAAAGGCATGCGATACACCGAATAAGAAGGAGGACAAAACCGCAGCGGTGAGGCCGGCGATCTTTCTCATATGTGCTCCTCCCAGGCTTTCATGAACAGCATTGCGTGTGTCGAACGGCGTCGACCCTAACCCAATGCCTCTTGCCGAACATTAAACACTCAGGAAGGAAAACCCTTTGTTGAGACTGCGATCAGTTCGGCTGAAGAGCCCCGTTTCCGGTGTCGTGCCGGATCGACAGCGCCATCCCGCGCAGCTTATCCGGGTTCCGCATAATGAAAATCTGATCAATCAAGCCGTCCGCGCTGTACCCAAAATTAACGACTGAGACCAGTTTCCCACCTTCATAAAGGGCCAGACCTTCAATTCCATTTATGATCCTGCGCTCCAGAGTTCCGCCTGAGCCAACCCAGAGCCGCGACATGATCTTTGCAACGTATTTGGAGACATCTCCGCTGCCCGAAAGGATCCTGCCGAGGGCCGTCGCCTTACCACCACCATCTGACTGATATTGCACACCTTCAGACAACAGTCCGGCCAACTGTTCCGTCGAACCGGACATCACGGCATCAAGAAAGGCTGTCAGCATCTTTTCCTGATGCTCCGCTGGCGGAACAAAACGCGCGCTTGGCCCCTGAACATGACGGCTTGCCCGGGAGACGAGCTGACGGGAGGCGGATTCACTCGTTCCGAGAACACCTGCGACCTGTCTGTGCGATTGGCCGAACACCGAATGTAGCAAGAACGCAGCCCGTTCTTTTGGCGACAGACGTTCCATCATGTGCAGGAATGCAATCGTGAGGGATTCAGCCCGCTCAATATCGCCTTCCGGTGTTTCACCGGCTTCAATGTGAAGCGGCTCAGGGATCCAGGGGCCGATATAATCGACGCGCTTGTTGTGTGCGGATTTTAACAAATCAAGACACCGGTTGGTGCACGCGGTTGTCAACCATCCATCCGGATTCAGGATCGCGGCACCGTCGGTGCCCTGCCACCGCAGAAACGTATCCTGCACAGCATCTTCAGCATCGGCCCAAGAGCCGAGCAGGCGGTAGGCCAGCCCCAAAAGACGGGGTCTGGCCTGCTCAAACACTTCGAGTTTCGATTGCTCGCTCATATCAGTAATTCGAGATTTGAACCCGATTCCAGAGGTTGATCATGCCGATCGCCGCGGTCAACAAGCTGATCTCTGCTTCGGTAAAGTGTTTTCTGAGTTCCGCCCGCAGCGGTCCATAGCTTTGCTCCGACTTCATGTAAGTCAGCGCTTCGGCATACGCCAACGCGGCCTTTTCTTTCTCGCTGAAATCATCCACATGCCGCCAGACGATCAGACGTTCCAGCCGTTCACTGTATTCGCCGGCTGCCAGTGCTTCCTTGATATGCATCTTCACGCAAAAGGCGCATTGATTGATCTGTGAAACACGCAGATCGACCAGATGTTGAAGCTTTGGATCCAGTCCTTCCTTGGCAAAGGACGCCGAAACGCCGCCGAGGGTCTGTGCAATTCCAGGGATCTGCTGGTGGTGGTTTACAGGTGCAGTAGTCGCAGTCATTTGAAGTTCCTCATTCAGAACCTGAATTGGTTCCATACTCAAATGACGACCCAGCTTTGCCGCTTGTGACATGCTCTAAATTTTTTTCATCGCCTCACATGAAACCGCAGAGATTTCAGCCTCTTACCCCGGCACCGGCGCGCGCTGGCGTTTGTCGATGGCGACACTCTTGATGAGGACCGTCACCGTTTTCCCAACTACCAGACCAAGATCGGCAACCGATGCCCGCGTGATCCGGGCACGGATCGTCTGCTCGCCGACGCCGCAGAGAATTTCTGCATAAGGTCCGCTTTCTTCCGAAATGCTGCGGATCGTTCCCTTCAGCCTGTTTCGGATCGAAAGCCCTTTGGGAAATTCGGTCGCCAGCGCGACATCTCGTGCCCGAATACGCAACCGGATTGGCTCGCCTGGCGCAGCTCCAAGATCAGGGATCTGAATGGTCGCACCGCCAATGTCGATATGCGTCAGCCCCCATTCGCTATCCGTGTGACTCACAGTGCCTTCCAGGAGCGCCCCGGCCTCATGCCGGCCGGTTGCCTTGCCAAGATCCGTTCTGGCGAGCATCTCGGCAACCGGTCCAAAGGCCGGTGTTTGGCCATCGGATAAGATCACCAAGGTCTGGGACAGGCGAGCCACCTCTTCGATCGAGTGGCTGACGTAAAGGATCGGGATCCCGGCTTCCGCGCAAAGGCGATCCAAATAAGGAAGAATATCATTGCGCCGGGCCTGATCCAGATTGGCCAAGGGCTCGTCCATGATCAAAAGCCGCGGATCCGACAGCAGCGCCCGTCCGATTGCGACCCTCTGACGCTCACCGCCGGACAGCGTTGCGGGTTTGCGGGCCAAGAGCGGCTGCAACCCCAATAGCTGCACCACCTCGTCCATCGAGCGTGTCGTTTTCCGGCGACCGGCCCAGCGCGCATAAGTCAGATTGGAGCGCACACTCATATGAGGAAACAGGCGCGCATCCTGGAAAACATGCCCGATCCGCCGGGCCTGAACCGCAAGATTAATGTTCTGGTCTGCATCAAAAAGCGTTGTGCCGTTGACGGTAATCCGGCCGGATACCGGGCGGATAAGACCGGCAATCATATTCGTAAGGCTTGTTTTCCCGGCACCTGACTGGCCAAACAGGGAGGTCACACCACCTTCGCTCTTGAACCGTGCAGTCAGCGGCAGCGCACCGACCTGGCCCTTGATATCAACGTCAAGCATCCGCGCCTCCAAGACGTTTCCGGAGGCGACGGGCGAGCAGTTCAGAGGCTATCAAGGCGCCGAAGGCGACAATGGTTGCGATGATGGTCAGGCGAAAGGCCGCCAAGTCACCGCTTGGGCTTTGGGTTGCTGTGTAGAGCGCCAAGGCGAGCGTTCGTGTCTCCCCCGGAATGTTGGAGACGAAAGTGATGGTCGCGCCGAACTCACCCATGGCCTTGGCAAACCCGAGAATGGCACCTCCAAGAATGCCCGGGAGCGCTAGCGGCAAAGTGACTGTCAAAAAACTGACCAGCCGCCGCGCACCCAAGGACCGGGCCGCGTCCTCCAGTTTGGGATCCACGGCTTCAAAAGACAGGCGGATCGGACGGACCATCAGGGGAAACGCCATGACCCCGGCGGCCAGCGCGGCCCCGGTCCAATTGAAGGCGAACGTGATGCCAAAGGTGTCTTGCAGCACGGACCCAATCGGCCCATTCCGGCCAAAGGCGAGCAATAGAACATAACCGGTGACGACAGGTGGCAGGACCAGCGGCAAATGCACCAGTGCGTTGAGAACGCCATGACCCGGAAACCTGTACCGGGCCAGGCCATACGCAACCATCACTGCAAGCGGCAGCGCCACAAGCAAGGCTGCTGCTGCAACCCTTAAGGTGAGAAGAAGCGCCTGCCATTCGGCGGGCTGAAGGGTGAGAAAATCCACGCGCGCTCAGATCGGTTTGCCGTTGGACCTTCCTCCAGGAAGGCTATTCTTCCTTATGGGTCACAAAGCCAAAGGAACGCAAGATCTTCACAGCTTCGGGACCAAGCAGAAAACTAAGAAACGCCGCCGCCTGCGGGTGATTGGCGCCCGTCGTCAGCGCGGCTGGATATTCGATTTTTGGATGACTTTCCGCCGGTAGTTCCGCGAGCACTCGAACATTCGGCTCAATTGCAGCATCCGTTGCATAGACGAGCGCTAGAGGCGTGTCACCGCGCGCCGCCGCGGCCAGCGCAACGCGAACGTTTTCCATCGGCGCCAATCGGCTTTCCACCGAAGGCCATAACCCAATTGTTGTCAGCACGGCCTTGCCATAGCGCCCTGCAGGAACAGTATCCGGGTCGGCAATTGCCAGCCGTCCGTCGCCCAGCCGCGCAGCAACTGCGTCAGCGGACAGATCCAATGGTTCGCTGTCCAGCGCGCCAGCCAAGACTATCCGGTTCGAAGCGATAACCGTTTCGCTTTCCGTCTCAACGGCACCCCGGTCCGTCAAGTACTCCATCCAGAGCGTGTCGGCAGAAACGAAGACATCAGCGGGCGCGCCTGCCTCAATCTGACGCGCAAGCGTACCAGTGCCGGCAAATGAGAATGTCACCGGCACACCGCTTTCAGCTTCAAATGCCTCACCGATCGCCCCCATCGCCTCGCTCATGCTCGAGGCTGCAAAGACGGTGAGTGGTCTTTCCGCAGCAGCAACAGTAGTCTGAGCGAGCACAAAAACGGCAGCCACAATGAGGCTCAAGCGCACAGCAACGTCCTTTCGCTTTACAGCCTTTGCTATGTACGTTGCCAACCGGTCAGATCAAGAAACAGATCATCCTGCCCGCCGGTCGGCCTTGATCATGTCCGCGCCCTTTTCCGCGATCATGACAGTCGGAGCATTTGTGTTGCCGGAGGTGATGGTTGGCATCACAGATGCATCAATCACCCGGATGTTTTCGAAGCCACGCAAACGCAGGCGGTCATCAACCACAGACTTCTCATCGACACCCATACGGCACGTGCTGACGGGGTGGAAAATGGTTGTGCCGATATCTCCCGCGGCTTTAATCAACTCGTCTTCGCTGCTGAGATCGGGACCCGGCAGATATTCCTCCGGCTCGAACCGTGCCATTGCCGGCGATGCCATGAGTTTGCGCGTGAGCCGGATACTGTCGGCTGCGACCCGGCGATCGGCTTCTGCAGACAGATAGTTCGGCTGGATTTCCGGCTGCGCGCCTTTATCCGGTGACGTAATGTGTACATGGCCCCGGCTTTCAGGGCGGAGGTTGCAGACACTCGCCGTCATCGCCGGGAAATCATGCAACGGTTCGCCAAACTTGGGCAACGACAGCGGCTGGACGTGATATTCAACGTTCGCCGTCTCGAACGATGGATCGGTCTTGGCGAAAACACCAAGCTGGCTCGGCGCGGACGACATGGGCCCGGATCGTTTGAGGAGATATTCCAGACCAATCTTCGCCTTACCGGTCCAGGTCTTTGCCATCTTGTTCAGGGATTTTGCGTTCTTCACCTTGAAAACGGGACGAAGCTGCAAATGATCCTGCAGGTTTTCGCCAATGGACGGCAGCGCATGCCGTGTTTCGATCCCTGCGTTCGACAGGACCTCCGGATTGCCGATGCCTGAGAGCTCCAGAAGCTGCGGTGATCCAATTGCGCCGGCAGCCACCAGCAACTCTCCGGAAATCGCTACCGTTGCCGATTCGCCCGCAATCTCCAGATCCAGACCGGAGGCCCGGCCGTTCTCGAAACGGATCTGGGCCACATGAGCATCCGTAACGATGTTGAGGTTCGGCCGGTTCTGGGCCGGTTTCAAAAACGCCTTCACCCCGTTCCAGCGCATGCCTGATTTCTGGGTCACCTGAAAATAGGCAGATCCGAAATTGTCACCCTTGTTGAAGTCCCGGATCTTGGGAATGCCGTTTTCTTCACAGGCATCCCGGAAGGCATCAAGCAATTCCCAGGAAATGCGCTGCTCTTCGACACGCAAGTTGCCGCCCTGAGCATGGAGCTCGTCGTTCCACGCATAATGATCTTCCGATTTCCGGAAATAGGGCAGAACATCATCCCAGCCCCAACCGGCAAGTCCGAGCTGGCGCCAATGGTCATAATCCCAAGCCTGGCCGCGCATGTAAATCATGCCGTTGATGGACGAACTGCCGCCGAGCACCTTGCCGCGCGGATAGACCAGTGACCGGCCGTTCAACCCCTTGTCGGGTGCGGTCTTGAAACCCCAGTCAACGCGCGGATTGCCGATGCAATAGAGATAGCCAACGGGAATGTGGACCCAGATGTAATTGTCACGCTTTCCCGCTTCCAGAAGCAGAACCTTGACGCTTGGATCCTCTGACAAACGGTTGGCCAGGACACACCCGGCTGTTCCCGCGCCAACAATTACATAATCCCAATCACCCAGGTCGCGCATCGTTCCTCCCGCACCTTCATTTGAGCATGATGGAGACACGGTCCGACCAACTGGTCAAGTCAGCCAGAGGGCATAAGCGGCCTAAGTGCGCAGAGGCCGAACGTCACGTGTTTACGTATTTCTCACAAGTCTCACCTAAGCTGCAGGCTGCTTTCAGCTGAAGGGGCCCTTCGTGTCTAATCCTGCTCAACGCCTGATGGAACAAAGCTTCCTGGTATGTTTCAAAACAGCCAATACGCTCTATCGACCGTTGCGGCAGTGGATTGGTGCTTTAATTTTTGTGCTCTTTATCGCCATGACCACGGCTGTTGTGCACGTTTTTCCAGGTTCCAACTGGGACATGTTCGCTTACACGGCCAGTGTTCTGGAACCGTCCATTGACAACACAACTGTCTTGCATCGTCAAAGCTATGATTTCGTTGAAAAAAATGTTTCGCCTGGCGAATATCTGATCCTGACTCAAGACCGGGATTACCGGATCCATCAGGCAGAAAACCCCCATGCCTTCATGACCATGCTGGGCTTTTATCGTCTGAAGATCCTTTACATCGAAGCAGCAAGACTGCTGACCGGCTTCATGGATCCAGTTCAGGCGCTGCGGCTCATTTCCAAGGCGTCGATACTTGCCATCGGGGGGCTTTTGCTTGTCTGGATGGCCCGCAATCAGGCGCTGGCGTATGGTTTGCCGGTCGCGGTGCTGCTGACCCTCTCCGGTTTCACCGAGGCGGCACAATTGGTGACACCGGACCTTTTTTGCACCGTCTTCCTGCTCCTTGCAGCCATGAGCTATCTGGAGAAGCTCGATTGGTTGGCAGCTGTTAGTCTTTTGTGTGCCTTTCTGGTCCGCCCCGATCATTTGGCCTTCATTGGCGTCTTTTTCGTATTCGCAGCGATCTACGGCCCGGGACGATGGTGGATGACCGGCTGTTTTGCAGTGTGCTTCAGTCTTTATGTCTGGCTGACAAAAGGTGCAAACCACCCGGGCTGGTGGGTGCATATGTGGTTTTCGCACATTGAATTCGTTCCAACCCTCGAAGGCTTTGATCCGCCGTTTTCAATAACCGCTTATGTCCAGATGCTCGTTCGCGCGACAGTGCGGTCGCTGATGGGTGAGACCTGGCTTGCGGTCCTGATCGCGCAGGTCCTGTTTTTTGCAAAACTCATTCGGGTCACAGAGACGGCAGAACGGACCCGTGTGTTGCTCTATGCGGTTTTCGTATCAATATGCGCCAAGTATCTCGTGTTCCCACACTATGAGACACGGTTCTATGTGCCGTACCTCATCATCATGGGAATGATCCTGCTGATCTCCTGGCACAAGCAAAGCCAGAGCGATTCTAACGTTCGCACAGGTCGAACGTGACACCACTGAATACAGCTCAAGTGCTCCAAATTTAAGTGTTCTGGCCTGATCTCAACCGTTGTTGATGTCGCCAGAGCCCATTGCGCCTTGCTGTTAGACCATCATGAGACCCATTCTTCATGACATAAACGCATGATTCCCGAGGTATATTTTGACATTTGAGATTAAGAGCCAAGTCCCTGAGCCCGAGTCCTATTTGCAACTTCGCAAAGACTGCGGCCTTGGTGGTTATGAATTGAAAGCCGCAGAACTCGGACTGAAGAACAGCCTGCATGCTGTGATGGTGTTTGATGGTGATACTCCAATCGGCATGGGGCGTCTTGTCGGAGACGGCGGCCTGTTTGTTCAGGTTACCGATATCGCCGTGTTGCCTGCATACCGGGGCAAAGGCCTGGGCCGGATGATCATGGAAAGTCTGATGTCCTGGGCTGAGGCAGAACTGCCCGTATCGGCTTATATGAGCCTGATCGCAGATGTGCCAGCAAACACGCTCTATGAAAAATTCGGCTTTCGCGAGACAGCGCCGCGGTCTGTTGGAATGGCGCGCCGTGTTGGGACGTATCCCTGATACTGTTTCTCCAGTCTAGGGATGCCGGTTTCGCATGCTCGCAAATCGGGTCGTCTCCGGTAGCACCGCCGCCTATCGTCCTTCCAACAACAACGGAGGACGAGGTCCATGTTTCAAATCCATCCACTACAAGCTGAACATTTCTCCGGCCTGAATGGTCTTTCTGACGCAGAATTGTCGGAGCGCGGCGTTCAGGTTCATATCTCAGATGGCGGCTTTCCCTGCCGTGTGTCCCTTGAAGACGTTACGGCGGGCGAGCGTGTGTTTCTTCTGAATTTCGAGCACCAGCCGGGAAATTCACCCTATCGATCCCGGCACGCGATCTTCGTGAAAGAAGGCGCTGAAGAAGCGCATCCGGACCAAGGCGACATCCCGGCCTCAATCACAAGCCGGCTTTTGTCCGTCCGCGCCTTTAACGAAGCGCACGAAATCGTGGATGCGGAAATCATCGAGGGAACCGAGGTGCAAAATCTGATTGCAAATTTCTTCGGAAACCCAACTGTGGACTACATCCATCTGCATTATGCACGCCGCGGATGTTTCGCGGCCCGCGTTGTCCGCCCCGAACCAAAAGCATAGGACCTCAATAACCGGCGTTGCGTTTGGATAATCCGGCAGATGTCACGTTCGTTTTTCCGATGTTGGGCTATACTCAAATTCAAAATGCTTTGGGAGAACACTGATGGTCACTGCCGCGCAACGCCGTTCCGCCTTCAAGGCGCTTCATGTGAAGGGCAAAGCCTTTTTGATGCCCAACCCGTTCGACATCGGCTCCGCCCGTATTCTGGACGGCATGCGCTTTGATGCGTTGGCAACCTCCAGTGCCGGGTTTGCATGGGCCCGAGGTGTTCGGGATGCTGAAGGCCTGATTGGGCGGGATGATGCGCTGGCTCACGCCGCTGATATCATTTCCGTGACCAGCCTGCCGGTCAACGGCGACCTTGAGAACGGGTTTGGCGACAGCCCTGAAGACGTGGTTGAAACCATCAAGGGTGCGATCGAAGTTGGTCTTGCCGGGTGCTCCATTGAGGATTATTCGCAGAATCCCAAGAACCCCTTTTACCCGCTGGACTTGGCCGTTGAACGGATCAAGGCGGCCAGCGCCTACGTTAAGGAAAATGCGCCTGAGTTTGTTCTGACTGCCCGCAGTGAAGGCCCGGTGAAGTCGGAGCATGAGCTAGAACAGACCATCATACGTCTCAATGCCTTCAAGGACGCAGGCGCTGATTGCGTTTACGCCCCGATGCTCAAGGACAAGGCACAAATTACCAAAGTGCTGGAGACCGTCGATGCCCCATTGAACATCTTGGCCGGCCGCCCGAATTTTCATCTCACCCGCAAAGAACTCGGAGATCTCGGTGTTGCCCGGATCTCGATTGGCGCTGGCCTGGCGCGGCTTGCTTACGGCGCCTTCACCGCTGCGGCCGAAGACATGAAGGACGGCGGCTCGTTCGGCTGCTTCGATCGGGACCCAAGTGCAGAAATGCCTGTCAATTTCGAAGACTTCATGAAGGCAAAACCCTGATCTTTCCGCTCATGCTGCCCAATAGGTCAGTACAAGCGGAAGCGTAAGCAATGTCATCAGCGTCGACAGGAAAATGAAGCCTGCAACAGCAGGTGCGTCGTCAGGACGATGTTGCGATACCGCCAGATAGGTCGCAACGGATGGCGGCATGAAGCAGAGCAGAATGACCGCGTTTTGCTGTGCCCCGCTGAACGGAAATACGCTGGTGAGCGCCAAAGCGGCAACCACGGAAAAGCAGATATGGATCACGGATAGCGTGGCTGCGCGGCCGAGATTGCCGAATTTCAGCGTCGCAAGACTGTGGCCCAGCGTCAACAGCATGATGGGAACGGCAAGCCCAGCGAGAATGCTGAGACTTTGATCGACCGGTCCAGGCAAGCTCCAACCCGTCTCCATGAGAACCAAAGCCACCATGACGGCATAAATCACCGGTTGCTTGGCAAGGGTTTCGAAGTCGGGTTTGCCGATCGGTAGCGCAACCCCGATGGTGAAGATCGCGGCAAGGACCACGACGACAAAGCCCAAAGCGACCGCCGCGCCTTCTGCACCTAAAGCCAGCGTTGTCACCGGCAAACCGATGTTCCCGACATTCGACAGCATCATGGAAGACAAATAGGCCTGAACCGGCAAACGCAACAGCTTCAGGATCCCGAAGCCTAGAACACCGAAAATCAATATCATGCAAGCCGCGGCCAGCAGCACATTCAAAAAGGCGCCGAGTTCGATGTGGTCTTTGGCAAGGTGAGACAGGATCAAGGCCGGGTAGCCGACATTGGCGACAAGACCGCCAAACATTTTCCGGTCAAACGGTGCTTTCAGAATCGCCAGGCCATATCCGAGCAGCAGGCACAAAAGCACGGGCAGCATGACAGTGACGACATGTCCGAAGATTACGTCCAAGACAGCACCTGTTCCGGCGAACCCAACAATTTTAAAAGCTTAGCCGTGTCACCGGCACTTGTTCAATCGAATGGCCATCAACTATCGCGAATTCCGACATAGGTAGCGCGAGGCCGGATCTGTTCTTGTGCGCCGTATTGTTCCAGTGCGTGTGCAATCCAACCGGCCATCCGTCCGGCGCAGAAAATGATCTTGCCACTGTCTTTCGGCAGATCGTATGTCTTCTGCATGGCGGCGAGCGCAAAGTCGATGTTTGGAAAGAGGCCAAAGAGGTTATGGCCTGCCTTCAGGATTGCCGGCAATTTCTGGACGAAGGGATGATCCGGTTCTGAAGCCATCAGACCGGTGATCAGCCAGTGGCCGCGCGGATCCTTGTCGACATAGATCTTATGGCCGAATCCTGGAAGGGTTTCACCGCGTCCCAGCCGGTCGGCAATCAAGGCCTCAACATCCGTATCTGCATCGATTTCGGCCATCCAGGCATTCGCCCGGCCGGACGCCGCGCCATGGCGTGGTCCCGTGAAAGCCCCCAGACCGGACAAGAGCGCCGCATGCAAAGGCGCCCGCGTAGATGCCGCGCAGCGCGCAGCGAAGGTGCTTGTGTTCAGCTCATGATCGGCAGAAAGAACGAGCGCCGCCCGGATCAGGTTCTTTGCGCGCGATGAAACGTCAAAGGCCTGCGCGATCTGCGTGTGAACGGGGATGGTTTGCGGCTCGGTTTCAAGAAGAGCGGCAACACCGTAGCGCAGCAGCGCAGCCCCTTTTGTCCGCAGCAGTTTCACGGCCTGCGTATGGGCTGCCCGGTCCTGCAGGGGCCAGGCTGCCAGCGCCATCATCACCCTGTCCAGCGGCCCCAGCCCATCGGGAAGTTCGGGCGGCGCTAGGGGCGCAGGTTGGGCAAAGGGATCATCACCGCAATCCCAAAGAAGCGTTGCAACGCTTTCCAAAGTGGCATTTTCAGCAAGATCAACAGCCGGGCGCCCACGATAGATAGCGCCCTCCTGGGAGATCATCGTGAGCTCGGTTTCCAACACCGGGTCTCCAGTTAACGGGCGGCTTCCGGAAACCTCCTCCGTCGTTCTCCGGCCCTTAAGACGACGCACATCAGCCGCATCATAGCGCCTTTGTTTGCCCGGCCCGGCGACAGACTCAATCAGGCCTCGGCTGACATAAGCATAAAGCGTGGCCGGCTGAACGCCGAGTTCAGCGGCAGCTTCTTTCGCGGAGAGATAGATCGGCGTGTTCATATATTGATTGTATTTATCAAGATTGATCAATGCAATGACTTCTTCTTAGGTGCTTTCCAGAACAAGGAGATGATCATGACAAAAGCACCCGATCCCGGAACACTGACCGCAGACCCAGCCTCTGGTCTGGAAGGTGTTGTCGCGGCCCACACAGGCCTGAGCGATGTCGATGGTCAGAACGGCCAACTGGTTCTGCGCGGCAAACGGATCGAAGACCTCGCCGGCAAGGTCTGGTTCGAGGACGCCATCCTTTATCTCTGGCACAGTTATGTCTTTTGTGATGCCGATGAACTTAGAAAAGCCATGGGCGATGCACGCCAGGCTGCGTTTTCCAGTGTGCCGTTGATAGAGGCCTCCTCCGGTAAACTCAGTATCTATGAACGGATGCAACTCGGCCTCGCCGCTTTGCCGTTTGATCCGGACCGCCCGCAAGCCGTGACAATCAGCGGCGCTCTGCCGGTGTTTCTTGCCGCCGCCTGCCGTGTTTCTGAAGGCAAACACCCGATCGCCCCAGATCCGAACCTCACGACAGCGGAGGATCTGTTGCGCATGATGGGAGACGAGGAGCCGGACGCAGAGCACATTGCCGCGCTTGACCGGTATCTGGTCACCATCCTGGATCACGGATTGAATGCGTCAACGTTCACCGCCCGGGTCATAGGCTCGACGGAAGCCGACATGAAACAAGCTGTGCTTGGCGCCATGGGGGCCTTGAGCGGTCCGCTTCACGGCGGCGCACCAGGACCGGTGCTCGATATGATTGATGCCATTGGAGCCCCGGAAAACGCAGCAGACTGGATTTCCGAAGCCTTAAACCGCAAGGAGCGTTTGATGGGGTTTGGGCACCGGATCTACCGGACACGGGACCCGCGCGCAGATGTCTTGAAGGCAGGCCTCAAAACACTTCAGGCTGGAAATCCAAAAGTTAGCCTTGCCGAAAAAATCGAAGAAGCCGCATTGACCGCTCTGCGCAGTGCCAAGCCGGACCGGGCGCTCGATACCAACGTTGAGTTTTATACAGCGGTCCTGCTTGATGCGATCGGAATAGACCGCACACTGTTTACACCACTCTTTGCCGTTGGACGCACGCCGGGCTGGTGCGCGCATGTCATGGAGCAGCAGACAACAGGAAAACTGATCCGCCCGGCGTCCCGATATGTTGGCCCAAAACCGGTGTAAAGTAACTCCGCCCGGCACTGCCGGGCGGTTAATGCTAAGTCGTATCAGCAACTAGACCCACACAACCCACAAAAATTGTGAATACTTAAATTAATAATTACCAACAACTAAAACAAAGCCTCCGTTCTCTCTTCTTTACTTCGCAATCTACCAACGTTTACACGCTCTTCTATTTCTGCGTGAACCTCTTCAAGCAATTCCGGGGCCCAGGAAATAGAAAAGCCGTATGCGTTCAACCGCCTCCAGACCTCCAAAAGTATTTCAATTATTCTGACAACTTTAGTATTCGCATCAAGGTATAAATTTTTAAATAAAAATGACGAAGAATCATATTTTACTTTAGAATTATTCAATTTTTCTTTTATTTTTATAGCCATTCGGAGGCTTTTTTGAGAAGATATTTTTTCATGAGTATCAAATACATCTCCAGTTGCAGGATCTCTTACAAAATCCAAAAAACCATCACCTAATATATGCGCTAAGGAGTTAACAAATGTAATTCTGACGACTTTACTGTCGCTGATCCTAACCTGATTTGAAATTAAAAATACTTCAGGAGAAGACGGTTTGCTCGATAAAATTTTGTCTATTACATACGCTTGAGATCCGCTTTCCAACAAATCAAAATCATTTAATAGCATTAAGCGTACATTTTCTTCGTCGAAGAATTCTCTTGCCAATATTGATATTATTTTCTTTGTAATGTGTGAATTAGCCCTACAGTTCGCAAATGAAGATACTAAAAATTCTAGTTTTTTACTGTCTCTGACATAGCTTTGAGAAATGTGCTCGAGTATCTCGCCCTTTTCATAATTATCGTCAGAATGTTGAAAAAGGGCCTCCAAGAGAGATCTTCTTCCCGACAAATTTTTTCTAGAACTATAAATCCATATCAGTTTATCGGGCCAGTAAGAAGAATTCACCTTTTTAAATAGTTTCATACTCTCGTTATTTGAATACACCTCTTGTTTCAGTCGAAAATCTAAGGAAAACATCGAATTTTCTAATCTTGCATCCTTTAGTATAGTAGAGTTGTCCCAATTCACATTTCGACCAAAAGCACCCTTGAGATTTGCACCCGTAAAATCAAAACCTGCCAAGTCGCAATTTGAAAAATTTACATTTTCTAGGTTGCTAAATCTGAAATCTCTGCGTTTATCCAATTCGGCGACATCAGCTAAACGCACAAAGTTGTCCGTTTCTACTTCCGAAACTTTCCTTGAGAGTTGGATTGCTTTGTCGTCTATTTTAAAACCAAGATAGAATTCATTCATGGTGGTCATACTCATGATCATTTCTTGATAAAACTAATACTCCAGAATACTCATTCTCGCCAAATGTACTTGAATGGAGGCTTTTCGAAATCAAAATATCAGATATTCTTTTTTTGTTTATCATCTTTCCAATGTTTGCAAACATTGCTGGGCTTTCAAAAGATATATTCATGTCCTTTTGCCTGACAGAGAGAGCGAGCGAAACAGATTTATAATTTGCTCGATCTTTCGCAACAAAGCCAAACAGGCTACTTTGATTCAGGTATTTCCCATTGAGTACACCGTTTTGAGCTTCGCTGATCTTCCAACGATCACCCCCAATAGACCTCACCCTAATGTGGTGGTCTTCTATTTTTTCGGTTTGTTTAACGCTAAGTCCTTCAGCAATTTTTTCTTCCGTAGAAAAATTTTCTGAAAGCTCCCCCCCCACACTCGGAAGTTTCGCGGATAGTTTTGCGCTGGCGGCGGACTTTCCCATACTTTCAAGATTTTCGCTGGACGTCCTTTCTTCAGTATACTCACGAATAGAAACTAATCCTTTGACATTTTCACCAATCTTACTTCCGTCAATAATATCAAATCCGTCGCATTTCACGTGTAAAGTAGCCTCTGAAAACGCGACTTTAACTTTTTCATTACTGCAGTCTAAGGCGTCATTATACAAACTCAGACTAACGGAGATTGTATAACTATCGTCCTCTTTTTCTGAAATTGAGCTTTTAAGCTCAGACAAAAGCGGAAAGGGATTTTGAACATGTTTGCTAAAAGCCATCGCTTTTTTACCCAAGTGGGAAACAATACTATTATGATTTATCTAAACGAACAAAATTGCAACCTGAAATAGAAATTGGTACTACAAAATTGAGAATAGGTGCTTTAGTTGTGTCAATGAAGTGTCGAAATGAAAATCAAGAACTCTCTTGATATAGCAGCGCTAAAGATTTCAAAGATGGAAATCTAAGCCAATCCGGCAATTGCCGAGGCAAAATCCTTGGCGGAGAACGGTTCAAGATCTTCCACGCCTTCGCCAACCCCGATGAAGTGGACCGGCAGGCCATGTTTGGCGGCAATGGCCACCAGAATGCCGCCGCGCGCAGTGCCGTCGAGCTTGGTCATGACCAGTCCGGTGACGCCGGCAACCTTGCCGAATATCTCGACCTGATTGAGCGCATTTTGCCCGGTTGTCGCATCCAGGGTAAGGAGACAGGTGTGCGGCGCGTCCGGATCATGCTTCTTGATCACGCGGATGACCTTTTCAAGTTCATCCATCAGTTCCGCCTTGTTCTGAAGGCGCCCGGCGGTGTCGATCAGGAGAACATCGACCTGCTTTTCGGTCGCTTCCTTCATGGCGTCAAAGGCAAGGCCGGCCGCATCTGCGCCGGTGTCGCGGGCAATGACTTCAGCGCCGGTGCGCTCACCCCAGATCTTGAGCTGTTCGACAGCAGCCGCGCGGAATGTATCGCCAGCGGCCAGCATGACCGTCTTACCCTCTTCGCGCAGCTTCTTGGAGAGTTTGCCGATGGTGGTGGTCTTGCCGGTCCCGTTGACGCCGACCATCAAGACCACGTGCGGTTTCTTGCCGGAATTCAGATCCAGCGGCTCGGCGACAGGTGCCAGAACCTTCTCGACTTCCTCTGAGAGGATTTCGCGGACCTCTTCAGGGGAAATTTCCTTGTCGTAGCGGCCGTCGGACAGGCGCTCTGTGATTGCCATTGCCGTATCAACACCAAGATCCGCCTGAATCAGAATGTCTTCCAGCTCCTCCAGCATTTCCGCGTCGAGCTTGCGCTTGGTGAAGATGGACGAGATGCCGTCCGTCAATGCGGAAGAGGACCGTGAAAGACCCTTTTTCAGCCGCTGGAACCAAGAGAGCTTTTCCTCTTCAACTGGCGCCGGAGCGGGCGTTGCCGCGATCGGTACGGCAGCTGCAGATGGCTCTGCTTCCGGTTCAATCTCCGGCGATTCTTTGATCGTCTCGACTGGTTCTAGAACTTCCGGTGCCTCTTCGGTCGCTGCTTCGTCCGAGGGGTTTTCAACCGGTGCGTCCGGGAGGTCGGGTTCTTTTTCATCTGCACCAAGATCAGCCGAAATATCGACCTCAGGCAGCACAGGCGGAACGGTTGGAGCGATCTGCGGCGACAAATCCGGGCCGGTCTGTGCAGACAGGACACTTGGCTCGCTGCCCATTGCAGCAACGGGCGCAACTTCCATCTCAACGGGCGTCGGCGTCTCGTCCGACGTTTCCGCGGCTGGAGAAGCTTCCTCTAGCGCATCAACAGCTGGGGTTTCAGGCTCGTCCGGCGCATCCTTGCCGCCAAAGAGCCGCCCAAAAAACCCGCGCTTCTTCTCGCTCATAAATCCGCCTTAAAAAACTCGGCCGCCGCTCAAGCCGCCTTGGAAAGGGCTTCGCCCAAAAGATGGCGTCCGGTATGGCCGATAATTCTCGTTTCGACAATGTCTCCGGCCGTACCGCCTGCAAGTTCAACCTGGGTGAACTGTTCCGTGCGGCCAAGGCCTTCCTTCTCTATGAGAACGGGCCGGACCTTGCCGACTTCCATCGCCAAATGCTGCGCAAGAACTTGCGCGCCCTTTTCACGCAGACGCGCGCCGCGTTCCTTGATGATGCTCCGGTCAAGCTGGGGCATCCGCGCCGCCGGTGTTCCCGGACGCGGCGAAAATGGGAAGACGTGGAGGTGTGTCAGGCCGCACTCGTCGACGATCCTGAGTGAATTCAAGAACATCTCTTCGGTTTCTGTCGGGAAACCGGCGATGATATCGGCGCCGAACACCACATCCGGGCGCATCTTGCGGACATCTTCGCAGAACTTGATCGTATCCGCGCGCAAATGGCGGCGCTTCATCCGCTTCAAGATCATGTCGTCACCCGCCTGCAAAGACAGATGAAAATGCGGCATCAAGCGATGATCGTCCGCAATCACCTGCATCAGATCCTCATCCGCTTCGATGGAGTCGATCGAGGACAGGCGCAGCCGCTTGAGGTCCGGCACCATCTTCAGGATCTTTGAGGTCAAGGTGCCGAGTTTCGGTTCGCCCGGCAGGTCAGCACCATAGGAGGTGATATCAACACCAGTCAGGACGATCTCATTGTAACCGTTGCCGACCAGCCGTTTGATCTGGTCGATCACCACACCCATCGGCACGGAGCGGGAATTGCCGCGGCCATAAGGAATGATGCAGAACGTGCAGCGGTGATCGCAGCCGTTCTGGACCTGAACGAATGCCCGGGCACGGCCGGTCAAACCGTCGATCAGGTGACCGGCGGTTTCCTCGACACTCATGATGTCGTTGACGCGCACCTTCTCGGTCTCTGAAATGCCGAACGCTGCGACATCGGCGTAGGACTTACGCTCCAGCTTCTCGGTGTTGCCGAGAACCAGATCAACCTCGTTCATTTCCGAAAACGTATCGGTTTCGGTTTGCGCAGCACAGCCGGTAACAATGACCTTGGCGTCCGGATTGTCGCGCTTGGCCTTGCGCACGGCCTGGCGCGCCTGGCGCACGGCTTCATTCGTCACCGCGCAGGTATTGATGAGGATGGCATTTTTGAGACCCGCGGCCTCTGCTTCACGCTTCATCACCTCCGACTCGTAGGAATTGAGCCGGCAGCCAAAAGTTACGACGCCGATGGTCATGACGCGGCCCCAGCTTCCAGGGGCGCGTCTCCGCCGGCCGTCTTGCGCCATGTGAGCGTCTCGAGATCAACCTCACCCTCGAATTCAACTTCCGTCAGGCCAGTCATCAGCACATGACCATCCCTTTCCCGCCATTCAATGCCGATCGGGCCGCCGGGCAGGTGAATGGTGGTTTTGCGTCCAGTCTTGTCGTCCCGCGCAGCTGCAACCCCGACAGCACACGCGGCTGTGCCGCAGGCAAGTGTCAGACCGGCCCCGCGTTCCCAGACCTTCACACGGATCTGATTGTCATCGAAAACATGCGCCAAAGAGATGTTCGCACCTTCCGGAAAGATCGGATGACGTTCCAAAAGCGGGCCAACGCGAGCCAGATCATAGGCCTCGACATCCTTGACCCAGAAGATCGCGTGCGGATTGCCCATATTGACGACGGCCGGCGTGTGCAGGACCGGCTCGTCAATCGGCCCGATCTGCAGCTCGATCGCCCGTGTATCGGCAAACTCTTCAGCCAAGGGGATTTGATCCCAGTCGAGGCGCGGCTTGCCCATGTCGACGGTCACATTTCGCAGACCGGCAGCGTCAAAGGCATGCAGAAGCCCGGCATTGGTCTCGATGGTGACGAGATCCTTGGTGCTTTCTTCCATCAGAAGGCGGCCGATGCAGCGCGTGGCGTTGCCGCAGGCGTCGACCTGACCGCCATCACTGTTATGAATGCGCATGAAGGCATCGACACCACAAGTCGACCGCTCCACCGTGATCATCTGATCAAAGCCGATGCCATGCTCCCGATCGCCCAATTTGGCAATCTGATCCTTGGTCAGGCGCAGCGGTTTTTCCCGCGCGTCCCAGACCACGAAATCATTGCCAAGGCCGTTCATCTTCAAAAAGGGTCTGGTTTCAGACGCCATACCGGGTGCGCTTTATCTTTTGGGTGTTGAGATCCAGGCGCATTTCATCGCCATAGTCCGCCTTATATGGCGGATTTGTGAAGAAATTACCAGATCTCTCCACCCAAAGGGTTGGCAGTGCAGATGTGCAATGACGGCATGGCGGTGCTGAACCGTCGTGCTTCTTAGTGCGCTTCATCCCAGTTGTCGGCGGCGCAAGCGTCGACCTGGAGCGGCACCGACAATTTCAGCGCAGGATCGCAAGCGTTTTCCATGACGTCCTTGATGAGCGGGATGGTCGCCTCAACCTGATCCTCCGGCACTTCAAAAATCAGTTCATCATGCACCTGCAGCAACATCTGCGCGTCCAGCTTTGAGGCGGTGAGACGGTCTTCCATGCGCACCATGGCCCGGCGCAGGATATCGGCCGCCGAGCCTTGGATCGGCGCGTTGATCGCCGCCCGCTCATAGAAGTTGCGCATGTTCGGGTTCTTGGTGTTCACGTCCGGATAATGCGCCTTACGGCCAAAAATCGTGGTGACATAACCATCAGCGTGGACCTGTTTCTTGACCGCTTCCATATATTCCTTGATACCCGGGAAACGCTCGAAATACGTCTTGATGTAGTCGCCCGCCTCGCCGCGTGAGATGCCCAGCTGATTGGCAAGGCCGAAGGCCGAAATGCCATAGATAATACCGAAGTTGATGGCCTTGGCCTGACGGCGGACCATCGGGTCCATGCCCTCAATCGGCGTCCCGAACATTTCGCTTGCCGTCATCGCGTGAATGTCGAGCTCGTCCTCGAACGCCTTTTTCAGCTGCGGAATGTCCGCCATATGGGCGAGCACGCGCAACTCGATCTGGCTGTAGTCGGCCGAGATCAGCTTCTGACCCTTTTCAGCAATAAAGGCCTGACGGATCTTGCGGCCGGCCTCTGTTCTGACCGGGATGTTTTGCAGGTTCGGCTCTGAGGAAGAGAGCCGCCCAGTGGTAGTTGCCGCCAGTGAGTAGGAGGTGTGCACCCGTTTTGTTTCCGGGTTGATGTAGCCCGGCAGAGCGTCTGTGTAGGTGGATTTCAGCTTTGACAGCTGCCGCCACTCAACGATTTTCGACGGCAGCGGATGACCTTCGGCGGCAAGATCCTCCAGAACCTGCGCCGAGGTAGACCAGGCCCCGGTCTTGGTCTTCTTGCCGCCGGGAAGACCCATCTTGCCGAACAGAATATCGCCGAGCTGTTTCGGTGAACCGACGTTGAAGGTTTCGCCGGCAAGCTCGTAGATCTCGCTTTCAAGCGCAGCCGCGCCTTGGGCAAAATCACCGGACAGACGGGAGAGCATCTGGCGGTCGACGGAAATGCCGCGCCTTTCCATCCGCGCCAGCACCGGCACCATCGGGCGCTCCAATGTCTCGTAGACCGTCGCCATGTGATCGCTGGCAAGACGCGGTTTCAGGATCAGCCACAAGCGCAAGGTGACATCTGCATCCTCGGCGGCATAAGCAGTTGCCTTGTCGATCGTCACCTTGTCGAAGGTGATCATCGATTTGCCCGAGCCGCAGACCTCCTTGAACGGGATCGGCTTGTGACCGAGCCAGCGCTCCGAGAGCTCGTCCATGCCATTGCCGCCCTTGCCCGCATCCACGGTGTAGGACAGCAGCATGGTGTCGTCGTAAGGGCCGACGTCAACGCCATGGCGGGTCATCACCAGCCAGTCGTATTTGAGGTTTTGTGCGATCTTCAGGACGCCGCGGTCCTCCAGCATCGGCTTCAGCGCTTTCAGCGCATCGTCGAGCGGGATCTGGTCCGGCAAAAGTCCACCACCGCCGAGAAGGTCGCCTTCGCCGTCCTTGTGGGTCAGCGGTATGTAGCAGGCCTTGCCCGGTTCGGAGCTTAAGGAGATCCCCACCAGCTCGGCCTGCATGGCATCGAGCGAGGTGGTTTCCGTGTCGAAGGCGACATAGCCCTTTTCATAGGCCGCATCGATCCAGGGCTGCAGCTGTTCCAGCGTTGTGACGGTTTCATAGGCACTGGAATCGACCGGAATTGCGCCGATCCTGGACGCACGCTCATCAGCCACGGTCTGCGGCACCATCAGTCCATCAGGTGCAGCATTGTCTCCACTCTTGCTGACGGCATCAGGCGCGGACATACCGCCCGGGCGGTCCATTATCCGGCCCTTGTGGTCCGGCACATCCCAGCCAGGAACCTCAAGGTCCGATGCCTCTACATTGGTAAGATCCGCTCCGGTCACTTCCGCAACGCGTTTGGTGAGTGTCGAAAAGCCCATCGCCTTCAAAAAGCCGACGGCCTTCGGCCCGTCGATGTCACAAACCGAAAGATCTGCAACAGGAATTTCGACCGGCACGTCCTGCTTGAGCGTCACCAACTGTTTGGAGACGCGGGCCTGATCGGCAAACTCGATCAGGTTTTCGCGGCGCTTCTTCTGCTTAATGGTTTCGGCTTGTTGCAGCAGCGTTTCCAGATCACCGAATTCATTGATCAAGAGCGCTGCGGTTTTCAGGCCGATGCCCGGAACGCCCGGCACGTTGTCGACGCTGTCGCCGGCGAGCGACTGCACCTCAATCACCTTGTCTGGGCCAACGCCAAACTTTTCAAAGACTTCCGCTTCCCCAAAAGTCTTATTTTTCATCGTGTCAATCATGCCGATCTTCGGGCCGATCAGCTGCATCAGGTCCTTGTCGCCGGACACAATGGTCACGCGCGCGCCCTGCTCAGCGGCTTGCCGGGCATAGGTCGCGATCAGATCGTCGGCCTCAAAGCCTTCCTGCTCGATGCAATGGGTGGAAAAGGCGCGCGTCGCTTCCCGGATCAGGCCGAATTGCGGCACCAGATCTTCCGGCGGCGGCGGGCGCTGCGCCTTGTAGTCCGGATAGATGTCGGACCGGAACGTTTGTGCGGAATGGTCAAAAATCACCGCGAAATGGGTCGGCTCATCGCCTTCTTCCGGGGTCAGGCCTTCCTGCAACAGCTTCCACAGCATATTGCAGAAGCCGGAGACGGCACCAACCGGCAAGCCATCGGGCTTGCGCGTCAAAGGTGGCAACGCGTGATAGGCGCGGAAAATAAAAGTCGAGCCGTCGACCAGGATTAGGTGGTCATCAGCGGTGAGGGCAGCGGAAGTTTCTTGTGTCGACATGGCGCGGACGATGCCCTTGAACGCGCTGTTGAGCAATAGTCTATTTTAAATTTCCAGAAGGAGTGTATGTATTAAATATGCAATTAATGGACGAATTTTGATGGATAAAACCACATCAATTCCTGCGCCCTTATCAAAAAGCGATATTGGATTTTCTATCCTCGTTGCTTCGGGCGTCTATGTTTTCTTGCTCGACATAAAAACATTTGAATTCGCCACGGCATCCACCGTTCTTGTCCTGTCCCTTTTATGGATTGCGATATTTCGCGTGTTGGACAGGTACGCCATTGTGATCGAAAAGCTCGAAGAAACTAGGTCTGACCGGGAGTGGATTTCTCTGATTAAAGCGTATTCATACCGCGCTTTATCGCCTGCATTTTTTGCAATTTCGATCTTTATGTTCATGGCAATCAAGAGCGATAGCTATGATCTCATTAGTAAGGTCGGCCCTGTCGCTTTGCTTCTTTTTGTTTGCTTGATTTTTCTAGAGCACTTTATCATTCACCCGTATCGCAAGGCATCTAGGCTTGAGAGAGCCAAGGCCTCTAAGTCCAAGGCTTGAAGGGTGCGGAAATTCTCCTGTCACTCCGCCGCTTGCGGGGCCGTTTTCCGGCCGTAAGTGCCGCCGAGATAGGCCCATTCCGGACGTTTGAACAAGAACCAGCCAATTCCGGTTTTCTGGATGACCCACAACAGGATCACCGGCGCAATAACGGCGACAATGTTGACGATCAGCGAAACTGTGCCAACATCAAGAATATCGAGTTTCAGCAGGATCACCCGCGTGAGGCCCATCGGGAAGAAGAACGCCAGATAGATCACGATGGAGTTCGCTCCGAAGTGGCGCAGGAAATCCATGCTGCCGGCTTTGACGATGAGCGCGCTGGTGAGAATGATGGCCCCGGCCCCGGCCGCCCCAAGGGCAAGCGACACGAACGGCAACTCAGACCAGCCGATAAAGACCAGACCACCGTTGATGACGCCCCAGACGAGTAGCAGCGCGAGGCTCAGGCTGACCCGGTCCCGGGCCCATTCTGCAAGCTCAAAGATTTTCGGCGCGAAAATGTAGCCAGCATAAAAGTAAACGAAACGGGATGCGAACTCATCAACCAGAAGCCAGCCGGTATGAATTGGCGCGATTTGCAAAAGGGCCGCAATCCCGAGCATCACTTGCCAGGGTACGCCTTTGTCATGCGCCAATTTGCACACAACAAAGAAGATCGGCAGCATGTAGATGAACCACAGCGTTCCAAAGGGCTGAAAGAAACTAACCAGATAGAACTGAAAAGCTCCCGCCCAGCCGATTTCACCGGCAAAGACCGGCGCTTTCACCGCGAACTGAATGGTCATCCAGAGTACATAAAAGTAAGCGAAATGAACGACTTTCCGGTCGAGATAAAGCTTCCAGTCCCGCGTGATGACGTTAGCCAAGAAAAGACCGGAAATCAGAAAGAAGTCCGGCATCCGGAAGGGCGCGGCAAAGGCGATAACCGCATGCATCCAGCCGGTTTCTCCAGCCGCAGCCTCAACACCCAGAACGGCGTGCATCATGACGACAAAGACGATGCAAATGCCTTTTGCCGTATCTACCCAATCAACGCGCGGAGCCTGTACCATGACCATTTACCTGCTGCGGAAATCTCCAATCCGGGCAGGTCTAGCGCGCAACTGGTAAAAATTACGCATAAAGCAAAGTCACGTTTCGGTGATTTTCCGCGGACATGGCAAACAATCTATGAGTTCGGTTTTTCCGACCCATCGTTCCAGGGACTGATGCGCGGCTGACCGGACGTTTGGCTTCCGGCATCCGGGCCATGGTTGGTTTCTTTCCAGTCTTCCGCATCGAGATCCACAACACCGTCCTCGTTCCGCGGACGCATGGTTCCACCCTCCATGATCACAACATTGGAGCGCGCGATGATGAACTTCGCAAGACTTTCGCGGACCGGCGGAATAAACAGCAGCAAACCAATGGCGTCCGTGACAAAACCTGGGATCAAAAGCAGGATACTCGCCAGCACAATCATAGCGCCTTGCATGACCTCGTTGCCCGGCGCCCGTCCTCCATCGAGTTCCTTCTGCATCCGCATCAAAAGCGACAGCCCCTGCTGACGCAGCATGAGTGTGCCGGCCATGGCTGTCAGCACGGTCAAAAGGATCGTCGGCAGAACCCCAAGAAGCTCGCCAACCCAAATGAAAACCGAGATTTCGATCAGAGGCAGGAGTATAATGCCTGCTATGATATAAAGTCCCACGGAGGCTCCATCGTCTGGTAGGGTGGAAATCTGTACTATCTGACCCAGAGATGTAGACACTCTGTCACAAAAATGCGAGCGGCCGGTCGCAAGGAATGTTCACTTCGATCAAATTCAGTCTTGCTCTTGGGTCTGGATGCTGGTTGAAGAACCCACTAAATAGAACATATCTGACCTAAACGTGCGTCGCACGGGCCTTGCAAAACAAGTCAGAGGCAGCCTACCAGCCTCTGAAAGGGTAGCCGGAATAGAAGATGAATGAAATTTTTGACCCCCTAAATCTGCTGCTTCTTGGACTGGCGGTGTTCATTTTGTTCCGGTTGCGCTCTGTTCTCGGCAAACGCACCGGCGAGGAACGCCCGCCGTTTGACCCGTACTCCAAGCCAGAGCAGCAAAATGGTCAGGCCAACGGCCAGGACAACGTCATTCCGATGCCGCATCAGGGGCAACAATCGCCGGACGGTTACGACGACATGGCTCCGGCGCGGCAGGAAGAAGATGGTGAAGTCGTCATCGACAAGGTCGCACCGGCTGGCTCTGCACTGAACAACGCGCTGAAGCAAATCCTGTCCGTTGACCGAAGCTTCGAGCCCGAACCTTTCCTGCAAGGAGCAAAAGCCGCATACGAAATGATCGTGATGGCGTTTGCCGATGGCGACAAGAAGGCTCTCAAAAATCTTCTGTCCCGTGACGTGTTTGAAGGTTTTAGCGCTGCGATTGACGATCGTGAAAAACGCGGTGAGACAATTGAATCCACGTTTGTTGGCATCGACAAGGCCGAAATCGTGGAAGCGGCCCTCAAGGACACCACCGCACAGGTTACTGTCCGGATCCATAGCCAGCTGATATCAGCAACACGCGACAAAGGCGGCGAAGTTGTTGACGGTGACCCCGCTAAAGTGACGGAAGTCATTGATATCTGGACCTTCGCCCGTGACACCGCTACGCGGGATCCGAACTGGAAGCTGGTCGCGACCGAATCCGCCGAGTAAATTCGTGAGTGCCCCGGCAGGCATGCGCGGATCAACGCGGCCGTCTGGTTTGGCAATACTATTTAAGGGCGCGGCTTTTGCCGCGTCTCTTTTTGTTGCAGGACCTTTAACTGCCATGGCGCAAGGCCCGATCCAATCTGCCGATCTTATACCAGTCCAATTCGCCGATCTCAGCGGTTGGCCAACAGATCAGCACGCGGACGCACTCGTTGCGTTCAAGCGGTTTTGTGGGCCTGGTGCACCGTCAGCTGCAAACAGGGGACCGTTCCAGCTTTCCAAAGGCCATCGCCAAGCGCTGTGCAAGGCGGCGCTAGCGTCAAAGGATGCGCGTTCGTTTTTTGAAACCCATTTCGAGCCATTTCAGGTTCGAGAGCCGGGGTTCGTGACCGGGTATTTCGAACCTGAGGTGGCCGCATCCCGGGAAAAAACGGCCGAATTCAACGTGCCCCTTCTGAAAAAACCCGATGGGCTCGTTCACGTGCCGGCAAAGGCCCGTCCTTCTGGGTGGCCAACACACCTGACACATGGCCGCAGGATCAACAACCAGGTGACCGAAATGCCCGACCGCGGGGCCATCATGGATGGTGCCCTTGACGGTGAGGGGCTGGAACTGGTCTGGCTTCGCAGTTCGATCGACGCCTACTTCATTCATGTCCAGGGCTCGGCGCGCCTGAAACTCGTTGATGGCTCGACGATGCGGGTCGGGTATGCGGGAAAAACCGGGCACCTCTACACCGGAATCGCCCGGCTTTTGGTTCAGCGCGGTGAAGGCACTCCGGAAGATTTCACGATGTCCGGCTTGCGCCGCTGGCTGGAACAAAACCCGGATGACCGGGACCCGCTTTTCAAGGAAAACCGGTCCTACATTTTTTTCCGAGAAGTCACTGAAGCGGCACCAGACGAAGGGCCGATCGGCGCAGCAAGGCTACCTCTCGTGCCCGGTCGAAGTCTGGCAATTGACGACAGCGCCATGCCGTATGGGGTTCCTGTCTTTGTTTCCGCGGAGTTTGAAGATCCACAGCAACCCGGTCAGCAATACCGCCGCCTGATGGTGGCCGACGACACAGGTTCTGCAATCAGGGGTCAATCCCGAGGCGACATCTTTGTCGGCTCCGGAGACGTCGCCGGACGCATTGCCGGTGAGATCCGGCATGGAGCCACCTTTACTCTGTTGCTGCCCAGGCGCTCAACTGGCCTCGGGAACTGATGGCATGAGCAAGCGCGGCAGAAAGGGCATGCTGTCTCCCGAAGACCGGGAGCTCTGGGGCAAGGTCACCAAAACAGCGACACCGCTTGATACAGAGCGCGCCAAGGCTCAAATGGCAGAGCTGGAACAGTTCATAGATGCAACACCCAAGGCGGCTGCAAAATCTCCCAAAACATCAACCGCGATTCATCCACCAGAACCGGCGAAACCTGTGGCGCCGCCACCATTGCGGCAGCTTGAGCACCGGTACCGCAAGAAACTGGTGCGCGGTGTCAAACAAATCGACGCCCGGATCGACCTGCACGGCCTGACGCAGGACAGAGCCCATGACCGCTTGCGCGGATTTCTCTATGAAGCCCAGGCGCGCGGACACAAGGTCGTGCTGGTGATTACCGGCAAGGGCGGCGGGCCCGGCTATGCCTATATGGACGAACGCGGAATTTTGCGCAGAATGGTACCGCAATGGCTGGCAATGCCGGATGTTCGCCACCTTGTCGTCGGCTACGAAGAAGCCCACACGACCCATGGCGGATCCGGCGCGCTTTATGTGCGAATAAGAAGACGCAGGTAGGAACGTGACACCTCTTGGGGCCAAAATCCGTGAACTCAGAGCAAAACAGGGTGTTTCCCTGAAAGAAATGGCAGCGGCCCTGTCCGTTTCCAGTGCCTATCTGTCTGCGCTGGAACATGGCAAGCGCGGCAAACCAACCTGGTTCTTGGTGCAAAGGATCATTGCCTACTTCAACGTGATCTGGGATGAAGCTGAGGAAATCCAGCGGCTTGCGGAACTCTCCGACCCGCGGATCACCATCGACACTGCCGGCATGAACCCCAAGGCAACGGAACTTGCCAATCAACTCGCGCTGAAAATCGGCGGCCTTTCCGATGCCTCTCTCGAAGGGCTGCTGCACCAACTGCGCGTTGCCGCCGTAAAAGACGACATCTGACGTGCATCGGTATTTACACGTCCTTATCATCAAGGCGCTATAAACCGCGCGCGCGCCGCAATTTGGCAATGACCTATTTTGGAAGTTTGAGATCGGTATGACATCCACCCAAGACGACCACTCCGGATTGATCGATGCCGATGCGCTGCGGACGCGCCTGACAGCGCTGACTGAGGCGACCGATGGTGAGGGGTCTGACCCCAAGGTCCGCAACGCCGTTCTGGGCGAGCTGAAAACCGCAGTTCGGGATGCCCGGAAAATTGCCGAAGACAAACTCGCCGATGATGGTGGCGGCCTCTTGTGCGCCCAGCGCCTGTCTTTCATCCAGGATGAAATTATCCGGGTTATCTACGATTTCGCGCTTTACCACGTCTACCGGATCAAGAACCCGTCGGCAGCCGAACGTATGTCGGTCGTCGCCGTTGGCGGATACGGACGCGGCACACTGGCACCTGGTTCCGATATCGATCTGTTGTTTGTCCTGCCGTACAAGCAGACCCCTTGGGGTGAGCAGATCGTTGAGTACATCCTCTACATGCTCTGGGATCTGGGCTTCAAGGTCGGCCACGCAACGCGCAACATCGACGAATGCATCCGGTTGTCAAAGGCGGACATGACGATCCGCACGGCCATTCTGGAAGCCCGCCACATTTGGGGCGATGAAGAGCTGTTCGAAGACCTCGTTGCCCGCTTCCAAAAGGAAGTCGTGGAAGGCACCAGCTCCGAATTCATCGCCGCCAAGCTGCAGGAACGTGACGAGCGGCACCGCCGCCAGGGCACGTCGCGCTACCTTGTCGAGCCGAATATCAAAGAGGGCAAAGGCGGCCTGCGGGATCTGAACACGTTGTTCTGGATCGCCAAATATCACTACCAAGTGTCGAGCCAGTCGGAGCTGGTCAAAATCGGCGTTTTGAAACGGGCCGAAAGAACGAGGTTCCGCCGTGCCGAGGACTTTTTGTGGGCAGTCCGGTGCCACTTGCATTTCCTGACCGGCCGCCCGGAAGAGCGGCTGTCATTTGATGTTCAGCGCGAGATTGCAGTGCGGCTCGGCTACACCCAGCATCCGGGCATGAAGGATGTCGAGCGTTTCATGAAGCACTACTTCCTGATCGCCAAGGAAGTCGGTGACCTGACGCGCATTCTGTGTGCCGCCCTGGAAGACGAACATGTGAAAGACCCGCGCGGGCGCGGCATTTCGGGCATCATGCGGCGCTTTCGTGTTGGCCGGTCGGACAACAATGCGCCGCAACCGGTCAAGGGTGCACCCGGCTTCGTTGTTGAAAACAACCGGCTGAGTGTGACTGCGGACACCATCTTTGAGACCGACCCGGTCAACCTCCTGCGGGTGTTTCAGCTTGCAGACAAGCATGATTACAACATGCACCCGCGCCTGACCCGGCTCATCCGCCATTCGCTGAAACTGATCAACAACGACGTTCGCAAAGACCCCGAAGCGAACAGATTGTTCTTGTCCGTGCTCACATCGCGCAATCATCCGGAAAAGATCTTGCGGAAGATGAACGAGACCGGCGTCCTCGGCCGGTTCGTACCCGAGTTCGGCAAGGTCGTCGCGATGATGCAGTTCAACATGTATCACCACTACACGGTCGACGAACACCTGATCCGCTCAATCGGCGTTCTGGCCGAGATCGAACGCGGCGACTCTGGCGAAGATCATCCCCTATCCACGGACCTGATCCGCACGTTGCAAAACCGCAAACTGCTTTATGTCACGATGTTCCTGCATGACATCGCCAAGGGGCGCCCGGAGGACCACTCCATTGCCGGCGCAAAGGTGGCACGCAAGCTCTGCCCGCGGTTTGGGTTGAACGAAGCGGAAACCGAAACCGTTGCGTGGTTGATCGAACACCATCTCGACATGAGCACGATTGCCCAGTCGCGCGATCTGTCGGACCGCAAGACAATCACCGACTTTGCCCATACGGTCCAATCTCATGAGCGTTTGAAACTGCTCCTGATCCTGACCGTCGCGGACATTCGCGCCGTTGGACCGGGTGTTTTCAATGGCTGGAAGGGGCAGCTGCTCAGAACACTTTACTACGCCACCGAACCGCATTTGACGGGCGGACATTCCAAGATGTCCCATGGTCAGGCGATCTCTCAGGCTAAAGAAGAACTGGTTTCGCGGCTGGAACATTGGACCGATAACGACCGGAAGGCCTATTTGAAACGCCATTATCCGGCTTATTGGCTGAGAACGGAGCCGGACCGGCTTACCGCACATGCAGAGCTGTTGCACAAGGCGGACAAAAACGGCGATCAGCTTTCTTTTGATGTGACACCGCGGGCCTTTGAAGGGGTCACCGAGCTCACAATCATGGCACAGGACCATCCGCGCCTCCTCTCGGTGATTGCCGGTGCTTGTTATTCGACAGGCGCCAATATCGTTGATGCGCAGATCGATACGACAACGGACGGTTTTGCGCTTGATACGATTTTCATCGGCCGCGAGCTGCCGGGCGACGACGATGAACGCCGCCGCGGCGAGCGCATCACCGCATTGATCGAAAAAACGTTGCGCGGTGATGAAAGAATCCCGGAACCGGTTGCGAAAAAAGGATCGGTGAAAGGTCGGATGAAGGCCTTCAAGGTGGCCAGTGAAGTGCTATTGAACAACACCTTGTCCGATGACTACACGGTTCTGGAGGTGTCCGGCCTTGACCGTCCAGGCCTGCTTTACGACCTCACCCGGTCCATCGCGACACTCAATCTCAACATCGGTTCGGCGCATATTTCCACCTTCGGTGAAAAAGTGGTCGACGTGTTTTATGTGACCGATCTGACAGGCCAGAAAATCGCTAATATCGGCCGTCAGGAAATTATCCGGGAACGCCTGGAAGCTGCCGTCGAAGGCCAGGTGGAACTGGATCCGGCCGCACCGGTTGCACGCAAAGTCCGCCGTCAGGCGTCCTGAGCGGCTATCTCAGAAAGAAGTACACCGTGTCTGGAGCCCAGCTGGCATGAACCTGGTTCGGAATTTCGCAACTGTCGGCGGCGCCACTCTCATGAGCCGTGTTCTCGGTTTTGTCCGGGACGTATTGCTCGCGGCCGCAGTCGGCGCGGGTCCGGTGGCCGATGCTTTCGTGGTTGCCTTCCGGCTGCCGAACTTGTTCCGCCGGTTGTTTGCCGAAGGCGCGTTCAACTCCGCCTTCATTCCGCTTTTTGGGCGCACTGTCGAAGAAGACGGCGAGGAGGGCGCCCGGCGCTTTGCCGGTGAAATTGGATCGGCCTTGCTGTTTTGCCTTCTCGCGCTGACCGCACTCGCCCAGATCTTCATGCCCATTGTTGTTTGGGCTTTAGCCCCGGGCTTCGTGTCTGATCCGGAAAAGTTCGATCTGACAGTTTTGATGTCGCGGATTGCCTTTCCGTACCTGATTTTCATGTCGATGCTCGCGTTCATTGGCGGCATTTTGAACACCTATCAGCGCTTTGCGGCCGCCGCTTTTGCGCCGGTCATGCTGAATGTGGTCATGGGACTGGTGCTCGGCGGAGTATTGTTCTGGGGCGTCGAAGACAGCACAACTCTTGGCATCATCCTAACACTCGGCATCACGTTCGGCGGCATCGTTCAGCTGACCGTGGTGGTGATTGATCTGAAGCGTCTTGGCTTCCGCATTCCCGTTTACCGACCGCGCTATACAAAATCGGCCAAACGCCTGCTGGTGCTCGGCATTCCAGGTGTGATTGCGGGAGGCGTCACACAGATCAACATCGCAGTCGGACAGGTGATTGCATCAATGCAGGACGGGGCAAATGCCTTGCTCTACTACGCTGACCGGCTGTATCAGCTGCCGCTTGGTGTCATCGGGATTGCCTTCGGCGTGGTGCTGTTGCCAAGCCTGACCCGGCAGCTCCGCTCCGGCGAAACAGCCGCTTACCAAAAGACCCTGAACCGGTCGCTGGAATTCTCTCTTGTTCTAACTTTGCCCGCAGCTGTCGCGCTGGCGGTTATTCCTGACGAGATCGTCTCAGTCTTGTTCCAAAGAGTCCGGTTCGATGAGGCCGCCGTTGAAGGAACGGCTGCTGCCTTAATGGCGTTTTCGTTCGGCCTTCCGGCTTTCGTCCTGAACAAGGTGTTCTCACCAGGCTACTTTGCCCGCGAGGATACGAAAACTCCGATGAAGTTTGCGGCGATCGGAATGGTGGTGAATGTTGCCTTGTCGATCGCCTTCTTTCCCTTCCTGCAGCATGTCGGGATCGCGCTGGCAACCACGATTGCCGGTTGGGTGAACACCGGTTTCCTGGTTATCGTTCTTTGGAAGCGGGGACATTTCGCCCCGGACACCACGGTTTTGAGAAAACTGATGCTGGTGCTTCTGGCGAGCCTGTTGATGGGGCTTGTCATTCATTTCGCAGCAGATGCCCTTGCGCCTTACCTGAAGGATGGATGGCTTTTGATAAGGGTCGCCAGCCTCGGAGCCCTGGTGCTGATCGGTATTGCCGTATTCGCCCTTTTTGCGCAGATCAGCGGCGGCAGCGATCTGGTTGGTCTTGCGAAATCGTTGAAGCGGCGCAACACCTGACGCGCAAACGCTTGTCTGAACGGCATCTTTGCTTGCATCGAAGCACGCTGAGGCCTACACCCGTCGCGCCCAAAACATTCACAGCGCCCTTCCAACCGGCCGCACCAATAAGGGATATGAAATGACGGCGTTCCAGCCCCGTGTCTTTTCCGGCGTTCAGCCCACAGGCAATCTCCACCTTGGCAACTACCTTGGCGCCGTGTCGCGCTGGGTTCCGCTGCAAGACCAGATGCCTGCGATCTTCTGTGTCGTGGACTCCCACGCGATTACAGCAGGTTTTCCGGACCCGAGTGAACTGACAAACGCAACGCGTGAAGTAACGGCCGCTTATATGGCGGCCGGGATTGATCCCAAGAAATCGATCATCTTCAACCAATCCCAGGTCCGTGAGCACATGGAACTGGCCTGGATCTTCAATTGCGTTGCCCGGATGGGCTGGCTCAACCGCATGACCCAGTTCAAGGAAAAGGCAGGCAAGAACAAAGAAAACGCTTCTGTTGGCCTGTTCGCCTACCCGAACTTGATGGCGGCCGACATTCTGGCATACCGCGCGACCCACGTTCCGGTGGGCGATGACCAGAAACAGCACCTGGAACTGACCCGGGACATCGCGGCGAAGTTCAACAACGACTTTGGCGCCCGGATCAAGGAACTCGGGATTGGCATTCCAAACCCGACACCTTCTCCCGAATTGCCGGAAGAGCTCTATTTCCCGATGACCGAACCGATGATTGCCGGTCCGGCCACCCGGATCATGTCGCTGCGCGATGGCACGAAGAAGATGTCGAAATCCGATCCTTCAGATCTATCGCGCATCAACCTGAAGGATGATGCGGACGGAATTGCCAAGAAGATCAAAAAGGCAAAAACCGATCCGGACGCGCTGCCGAGCGAGACCGATGGCCTGGAGGGCCGACCGGAAGCTGACAACCTTGTCGGCATCTTTGCGGCTCTCAATGGCATGTCCAAAGACGATGTTCTGAAAGAGTATGGCGGACAGCAGTTCTCTGCGTTCAAACCAGCGCTTTCAGATCTCGCCGTTGCCAAGCTTGCTCCGATGACGGACGAAATGCGGCGGTTGACCGGCGATCCGGCTCAGATCGATGCGATCTTGAAGGAAGGCGCGGAAAACGCTTCTGCGATTGCCGAGCCCGTTCTGAAGGATGTGCGCAAGATCATTGGTTTTCTGGACGTCCGGTAAAACCAACTGACGATAAGAAAAGGCCGGGTTCGCGTCGAACACCGGCCTTCTTACATTCCAATGACCTGAGCTTAGTACGAGCACGGCTCTAGAGAAATGCCGTCAGGCAGCTTGGTATTTTCATCTCCGCAAGCATCGATGATCCGGCTCGGGTCGAGATTGGAAGCTCCGGTCAAATCCGCACCTTTCAGCCGCGTCCGCCGCAACAAGGCCCCGTCGAAATCCACGTTTGTCAGATTAGCGCCGCTCAAATTGGTGCTGACCAAGCGAGCCCCGGACAAATCCGCTCCTGAAAAATCCGCATTGACGGCCTGGGCACGGTCCAGCTTGACGTTGCGCATGCGAGCACCCTGAAAGACGGAATTCAGAAGATCCATCCGCTCCAGGTTGGCGTTGTCCAATTTGGCGGATTTGAACGATGTGTTCTGAGCAATAGCGCGGATCAAAGTCACATTGCGCAGGTCTGCACCCTCGAATGTGGAGCCGGTCATGACAGCTGCATTCAAGTCCGCGTCGCGAAGATCAGCATCGCGGAAAATCGAACTGTTGAGGTTTGATTTTTCCAAATCTACGGCCCGCATCGACGCACCAGCAAAATCACTGGCCGAAAAATCGGCCCGTTCGGCCTCAGTGCGCCGGAAATCGGATCGTTCAAAGTTCGATCTCGGCATCACAGCTTCTTTGAGGTCGACCTCACGCAAATTGGCCCGATGAAAGTCTGCGCCCTCGAGCGTCATCCCACGCAAGGTCGCAAGAGATAGATTACACCGCGGGCAGCCGCCGTCTTCGAGAATTTGTGGAACGCGCGGATCCAACTCCATCGCGCGGGTCTGCGGCACCAAGGTAACGATAACCGCGCCTGCCGCCAAAAAGCTGAAAACCGACTTCTTCATAACCGATCCTTTTTTCATAGCCCTTGACATAAGTGCGATCTGCGGCGGTTCAAAGGCCAAGAATTTCACGATCTCCAAAACCGGATCGTAAGCTGAGATCACTAAAACCGAAAACCATGAAGATTGTGTGCGAATTGCATCCCTGAATGGGAGCAAAAGTTGGAACGGAAGAAACAGGCGGGGTCGCAGGTGCCTGCTTCTTCCATTCGCAATGTCGCTGACGACGCACTACCTGACAATCAGCGTGCCGAATAAGCAGCAAAAGGCTTGCCAATTGGTTTCTTTATTCAAACACGCAAGATCTAGAATCTACGGTATCCGCAATCACAAGATACTGAATTTGTTTAGATATTGTTCAGGCCTCGCGCATTGCAATATGCAAGGCGAGTTGCGAACATTCTAAATGATAGGTTAACAAACCGACCGCACCGGCTGACCAGCGATCAAGCGAATTCTTTGCGCAGATCAATGGTGGAGCGCTCGCCTATGTCGTCAAAATGCCGGTCGAGCCAATCTTTTGCCGTCTGGCGCCCAACGTCACGCAAGTGCGTCAGGAAATCCCACTCAGCATTCAGCTTGGACGAGGCCTGAAGGGGTTTGAGTTCTTCGGCAGCAATCCGGTGCAGATGCACCTTGGTGTATTCCTTGCGGTCCAGCTTGCCCTCTTCGATCAGGCGGGTGACGAAGTCGATTGCCCTGAGTTCCCTCAAGAGTGTGGAGTTGAAGGTGATCTCATTGAGACGGTTGACGATTTCGCGAGCCGTCCGGGGCACTTCGCGCCGCTCGATCGGATTGATCTGAATGAGGACGACATCTGACGTTTCGGTCTCATAAAACAGCGGATAGAGCGGCGGATTGCCCATGAACCCACCGTCCCAATAGGGTTCTCCATCGATCTCCACCGCTTGGTAGAGCTGCGGCAAGCAAGCAGAAGCCATCACTGCATCAAGCGTCACTTCCTTCTCGCTGAATACTCGGATCTTGCCTGTAAAGACATTGGTGGCTGCGATGAACAGCTTCAGACCGGAGCAGCAGTGCACCTTTTCAAAATCGACCGTCCGTTCCACGATGTCGCGGAGGGGATTGAAATTCAACGGGTTGAATTCATACGGCGAAGCGAACCGCGAGAGCACATCGAAATAGAGATAACTCGGCGAATAATCGAGGCTCCAATGGCCCAGGAGCACATCCAGCGGCGAGCGCTGAATGGGACTGGTGCGCGACTCGGTGCTGACTTCGCGCCAGAAGGCTTCCAGCGTTGCACGCGCACCCTCTTCCCCGCCAGCTTCCATGCCGCTGGCCAACACAACCGCATTCATTGCTCCGGCGGATGTCCCGGTGATTCCGTCGAGTTCGAACCGGCTGTCTTCTAGGAACCAATCGAGCACACCCCAGGTGAAGGCGCCATGCGCGCCTCCCCCTTGCAAAGCCAGATTGATCTTTTTTGGATCTGACATGGCTCTTTTCGCTCCTGCGGACTTGTGTCTGTTGACTTACTGAGCGGTCCAGCCGCCATCCATCGTCATGATGGCACCGGTAATCGAAGACGCCGTGTCGGAGCACAAGAAGACAGCGTATCCGGCAACCTGTTCGATGGTGACGAATTTCTTGGTTGGCTGGGCCTTCAAGAGCACATCTTTCTTGACCTCTTCCTCGGTCATGTTCCTCGCTTTCATCGTGTCCGGGATCTGGGCTTCAACCAGTGGCGTCCAGACATAACCCGGACAGATCGCATTTACGGTGATGCCTTGCTCGGCCACTTCGAGCGCAACAGTCTTGGTCAAGCCGGCAATGCCGTGCTTGGCGGCAACGTAAGCAGATTTATACGGAGACGCGACGAGAGCGTGCGCGGAGGCTGTATTGATGATCCGGCCCCAACCGTTTTCTTTCATTCCCGGCACCGCCGCGCGGATCGCATGGAAGGCAGAAGACAGATTGATCGCAATGATGGCGTCCCATTTGTCGATCGGGAACTCATCAACCGGGGAAACGTATTGGATACCCGCGTTGTTCACCAGGATGTCGACAGACCCGAATTCCTTCTGCGTATCAGAGATCATTCCGGCGATTTCATCGCCTTTCAGCATGTTGGCCGGTGAATAGACACACTTCACGCCAAAATCAGCTTCAATGGCTGCGCGGGTCTTTTCAATTTCATCGGCGTCGCCGAGACCGTTGATGACCACGTTGGCACCTTTTTCAGCGAAGGCGCGGGCGCAACCGAGGCCAATCCCGGACGTTGACCCTGTAACAACTGCTGTCTTATTGGCGAGCATCAGAAAATCCTCCCGAAATGAATGAAACGTCTGGCGGGACTTTTGACCAGTTATCGCCGCACTGCAACATGAGAATCGAAATTCGCGCCTGAAACCGCTGACTTCGGTCTATCACGTTCAACGGCGGCGCATTTTTTGCGCACCGGCAAGAGCCTTGCGCGCCTTTGACCGCGTTTTTTCGTCGGCGGCACTGCGGGTTTCTTCAACCTGCTTCAGGTCTTCGGCCCGCAAGCCAATGCGGGCAGCAAATCGCTCACGGACCATGCCGTAAAACGTTGCGTGGAGATTGGCGAAGACCCACACCGTGATCAGCATCGTCGCCATTGGAAAAGCGGCTGACCGGATCTGCTGCCAGAACACATTGGCGGCAAGAAAGTTCTCCATGAGGCTCAGGACCAGGCCAACGCCGGCGACAAGAACGGCAGCAAGCAAGCTCATCACCAGCGCCGCAAACGCCATCGGCCAACCAAGCCCGTTGGTGGCGCGCCAGCTTTCCTTGAAAGTAAGGGGGTCATCAACGGCAGCAGCCGGCAGAACGAGGGAGAACTTCTGGGTCACCATCAGCGCGATGAAGGGCGCCGCGAGAAACGCGATTGCGCCCAATCCACCTGTAATCGCAGCGAGGATGCTGGCGGCAATCCCGAGCGGGATCAAAGACAAGAACCCGATCAGGTTCAGAACAATCATGTTGATGATCACCTTGAACGTTCTGGGCCCCACAAACAGAGGGAAGTCGCGCGCATCAATCAGGATCTTGCGGACATAGGCAATGGCAATCGAGAATCCGACCAAAAGGTTCGCAAGGGCCGCAAGTGCTCTCAGTGCCCCCTCGTCCACCGTCTCAACCGGTTCGGTCATATAGGAAATGGTGCTGAATCCACCGATCGGCATCAAAGAAGACCCGATCGCGAAGTTGAGCGCGACAAGCACCAGAATGTAAGCCCAGCCGGTCTTGAACAGCGTTCCAATATTGTGCTGCGCCAGTGAAAGCGACCGTTCCAAAACGGTGATAAACATGGGTTCCCCTCGAATTCCGGTTCTCACCCAAGATAGGTCTTTTCGGACGATCCGCTAGTTTTGCGGCGCTTGCGTCTGTCTTTCCATGGCCATGCGATAACCCGCTGTGATGACTGAGATCCCAAGCACGGTCACGATGATCTGCAACAACACATTCAAGATCATCACCTTGATCTGGATGAACAAGGCAGGCAGGCCGATCGAAACAACCGTAAGCGCCCACTGAAGCCCCATTGTCACGAGAACAAAGGGCAGAGACAGAACCACGATGGCCACCAACATCCGCCAACCAAGCCCTTTGCCGATCCGCAAGGCTTCGCCAAATCCGATTGGGCGCTCGATCGCGGTCGCCGGCAGCACCAGATTAAGCCGCATCAGAAACGGCATGATGACGAGGGCAAAGCCCAGAACAAGCGCAATGATTGCCAGGCCAGATGCCGATTCCGACGGCATGAATGCAACAAAAACGAGAGGCAGGGAAACGGCGAACCCAAACAGACCGATCAGAAGCATCCGCCAGATGAACTGGACTTCGATTTTACCGAAGCGCAAATAAATATTGCCGACCCGTTCACCAAGAAGGCCAAACCGGTGCCAGGCAACGGATATGGATGCCGACGAGATCAGCGCGACGAGAGTGCTCGTCATCAACAACAAGCCTGCAGCTGGTGGCAATGTTTCGGCATCGGCGGGAACACCGGCGGTCGCAGTCAGAATCAGAATTGAAATCAAAAACTGGATCAAAAACCAGGCGCCGCAGACCTGGAAGACTGTTTCAAGATGTCCGAAGACCAGTGATGCCGCGTCACTCAGCAACCGTTTGAGCATTGTCGAACCCGCCACGTTACTATTGTTGGGACCAATGCCCCGCTAAAATCTTGCTTGTCATATGGGGCAAACCGCACGCACGCAATGACAACAAGCGCAAGTTCCGCCTCCACCGAGCGCGCTGCCATTGCCCTTTTTTTGAAGACACCCTATTGATGCGCTGGAAAACCCAGGCACACTCCCACATATGGGACGCATGAACGACAACCGGTTGGCCTTGCCATGATTGATGATTTCGCAACTCCCCTGCCGCGCCGCAAATCAGTTGGGGTAAAAGTCGGCTCAGTGATGGTCGGAGGCGGCGCGCCGATCGTGGTTCAGTCCATGACCAACACGGATACCGCAGACGCGGATTCAACAGTCGCGCAGGTGTCGGCGCTCGCGCGGGCAGGCTCGGAAGTCGTTCGGATCACTGTCGATCGTGCAGAAGCAGCCGCCCAGGTCCCGCATATCAAGGAACGGCTCGACCGCATTGGTGTGAACGTGCCTCTGGTGGGCGATTTTCACTATATCGGCCACAAGCTCCTCACCAACTATCCAGACTGCGCTGCAGCTCTCGACAAGTACCGGATCAACCCGGGCAACGTCGGGTTCAAGGCCAAGCGCGACACACAGTTTTCCCAGATCATCGATATCGCGCAAAAGCACGACAAGCCAGTGCGGATCGGCGTCAACTGGGGCTCGCTGGATCAAGAGCTTCTGACAAAACTGATGGACGAGAACGCAGAGAGCGCTTCCCCCGTCTCGGCAAACGCCGTCATGCGTGAAGCCATTATCCAATCCGCGCTGTTATCGGCGGAACGCGCAGAAAACCTTGGCATGGGCCGCGACAAGATCCTGTTGTCGGCCAAGGTTAGCCAGGTTCAAGACCTGATCGCCGTTTATGCCGACCTTGCCCGCCGCTGTGACTACGCCTTGCACCTGGGCCTGACGGAAGCGGGAATGGGAACCAAGGGCATCGTGTCCTCCGCAGCGTCGATGGGTATTTTGCTGCAACAAGGCATCGGCGACACGATCCGCGTGTCCCTGACACCAGAGCCGGGCGGTGACCGGACCCGTGAAGTCCAGGTCGCCCAGGAACTCCTGCAGGTTATGGGGTTCCGCGCATTCGTGCCGGTGGTGGCAGCTTGTCCGGGTTGCGGCCGCACGACCTCCACGGTCTTCCAGGAACTGGCGCAGGACATTCAGAACCACATTCGGGTCTCAATGCCGAAGTGGCGCGAACAGTATCCAGGCGTTGAAAGCCTGAACGTTGCAGTGATGGGCTGCATCGTGAATGGACCGGGTGAATCCAAGCACGCCGATATCGGCATTTCGCTCCCCGGAACAGGCGAAACACCCTCAGCGCCCGTTTTCATTGACGGCGAAAAGGCAACCACACTGCGTGGCGAGGGCATCGCGGATGAGTTCAAGCAAATGGTGCTGGAATACATCGAAAAGCGCTATGGTGACGGCAAAACAACCAGCACCGATGCCGCCTGATCGCCAATCCGGCGAACCCTCACTTGAAAGCCGCCTATGACGCAGCCGCCTGCCGGATCTGAACCGGTAACAAAACCGATCCTTGTCATCACATCTCAAGTGGTACGCGGCGGCATATCCGGCCGCGGTCTGACGTTTGCACTGGAGCGGAACGGTCATGATGTCTGGTTTCTTCCGACCATCTTGCTGCCTTGGCACCCGGGACACGGCAAGGGAACGCGGATTGTGCCGCCAACCGCTGAATTTTCTGCAATCTCTTCCGACCTGGCGGGATCGGCGAAGCTCAGCGAAATCGGGGGTATCATCACCGGGTATCTCGGCAGCCCGGACCAGGCTCCGGTAATTGCGGATCTGATCAATGCAGTCAAAACCGCCAACCCAGAAGCGCCTTATCTGTGCGATCCGGTGATGGGCGATCACACATCTGCTTCAGGTGGCGGGCTTTACGTTTCTGAAGCAACTGCAGAAGCCATTCGGGACCATCTGGTTCCGCTGGCCGATATGGTCACCCCAAACAGTTTTGAACTTGGCTGGTTAACCGGCAGAGAAATCTCCAGCGAGCTGGAGGCTCTATCGGCGGCCCGGGATTTGGGCACCGAGCGCGTCCTGGTGACGTCGGCACCGGCCTTGCGCCGCAACGCGATCTCCAATCTGCTCGCCGGCCCAAGGGGCGCCGTTGCCGCTGAACATGCAGCAATTGCCAACCCGCCGCATGGTACGGGTGATCTGATAGCCGGTCTGCTTTTGATCAACCGGCTCGCTGGATTGGACGATGAGGAGGCCGTAAAGCGTGCTTCCGCCTCCGTTTTTGAGCTTGTCGCGCGCAGCGTCAAAAAAGGAGCGGATGAGCTACTCTTTGCCGATGAACAGCAGTCCGTGGTCCGAGCCATGGCGCTGGTCACTTCCCGGCGTGTTATGGAAGCCAAAGCCCGTGCCTGAGCGCGCCGGGACCTGGGTCGCCGGTGTTGACGGTTGCCGGGCCGGCTGGATCGCAGTTCTCCGAAACCTGAGCGATCCCAAAGATCTCAAACTTCAGCTTTTTGAACACTTTGCGGATCTTCTTTCCTATCGGCCCGAGTTGAAGATCATTGCAGTTGACATGCCGATCGGGCTGCCGGACCTCCTTGGACCAGATGGCAGGGGGGCTGAAAAGGCTGCTAGAAAGCACCTTGGAATGCGTCAATCTTCTGTGTTTTCCGTGCCGTCGCGCGCTGCGGTCTACGAAGAGGATTACAGAGCGTCTTGTGAAACGTCGCTTAAAACCTCCAGCCCACCCCGCAAGGTCTCAAAACAATGCTTTTATCTGTTCCCCAAAATCCGTGAAATCGACGGCCTGATGACGCCGGCGCTAGAAGAGCGGGTTCATGAAGTGCATCCGGAGCTCGCCTTTTGGCGTTTGAACGGAGAGGCCGAAATGAGCCTGCCAAAGAAGGTCAAGAGCCGCGCGAACCCGGAAGGCTTGGATCAGCGCCGCGATCTGCTTGTTTCCAAGGGCCTGCCCAAAGACTTCCTGGATCAAAAACCACCAAAGGGATGCGGCCGGGACGATCTCCTTGATGCGGCGGCCAACAATTTGATTGCAGAGCGAATTTTCAACAGGCAGGCCGAACCGTTTCCTGAAAATTATCAGCGCGACGGCAAAGGCCTGCGCATGGCGATCTGGGCCTGATACACCCGCAAAATCAATCAATGATTGCATTTTGTGACATTTTCAAAATTCCTATATCTTAAGTTGATGGAAATTCGATATCACGTTTAAATGCCGGGTGAGTTCCTATGTTTTTTTGGAGTGAACCATGGCCAAAAAACGGAAGACTGCAGGCAAATCCGATACAGAGTCCACTCAGCACATACTCCGCAAATTTATCAGAACGCGCGGCAGCGATTACCTTGACGATCCTAACGTCACATCCATCGGAATAGGCCGAAAAAACAACACCGGCGAAGTCAGTGTTGTGTTCACAGTTGGTCAGAAAGCAGAAGTGTCGGGGCTGGAAGCCCTGGGCACAAAGGAACTGCCAAAAACAATCGCCTTTGAAGGCATTACAATCCCGACCGATGTCGTGGAACGCGGGTTCAAACCGTCCTATCAGGTTATCAGTCCGGAGACCCCGTCCGTCTTGAAAACAAGACTCGATCCGGTTGTCCCGGGGGCAAGCGTTTCTCACGTGGATGGCACCGCGGGTACACTGGGCATGATCGTGTTCGACGACGAAACCGGGGCTGCATGCATTCTCTCCAACTGGCACGTACTTCACGGACCAACGGGCGAGATAGGAGACCCGATCGTTCAGCCCGGGCCGCATGACGACAACAACATCGCAGACAACTATTGCGGTGACTTGGAAAGGAGTCATCTTGGGATCGCGGGCGATTGCGCCATCTCCCGCCTGCGGGACCGCGAATTTGATCCAGAGATCCATAACCTAGGCGTTGCACCGCAGAGAATGGCAGAGGTTGAGCTCGACGACAAAGTCGTCAAGACGGGACGGACAACCAATACAACCCACGGAATAGTCAGACGGACCGATGTCATCGCGAAAATCAATTACGGCGGTCATGTGGGTGAAAAAGCAATCGGCTGTTTTGAAATTGCGCCGGACCCCAAGAAACCTGCACCTAACAACGAGATCAGCATGGGCGGTGACTCCGGCAGTGCATGGATGATCGTCGACAAACAAAAGGCAACAGACATCTTCGCAGGTCTGCATTTTGCGGGCGAGACCGGCGACAACCCGGACGAACATGCGCTTGCCTGTTACCCAGCCTCCGTCATGAACAAGCTCCGGTTCTCTCTGACGCCTCCGGAAACAAATCTCGTTCCAGGTAATGCACCGGAAGCCTTTGGAGCTCGCTCTGGTTACGATGCCGACTTCCTTGGCTTCCACGCTCCAATGCCCGGCATGTCGACCGCCATCAAACGGGACGCGGTGAATTTTGGCCGCAAGCAGACAATCCCCTATACTCACTTCTCCGTATGCCTGAGCGCAAAACGGCGCATGGCCCGCTTTGTGGCGTGGAACGTTGACGGCGCGCGAAAAGTGACCTTGGGCAGTCACAGCTTCAAGGAAGATCCAAGAATCGAGAGTGGTCTGCAGTGGAACAACAGTCTTTATGAAGACAACAAGCTGGATCGCGGGCACATCGCGCGAAGGGCTGATTTGGCCTGGGGGCCGGTGCCCGAAGCACGCCAGGCCAACAAGGATTCCTACTACTACACAAACATTGCCCCGCAACACGAGCGCTATAACCGGTCCAGCCTTGGCGGGCTCTGGGGACGCCTTGAAAACATAATCCTGGAACAGGCTGCCGATCAGGACATTCGTGTGTCGGTGATCTCAGGTCCCGTCTTTTCGGACGAGGACATTGAATATCGTGGCGCCCGGATCCCGCGGGATTATTGGAAACTGGTCGCCTATCGCGGTGCCGACGGCAACCCGACAGCCGCCTGCTTCGTGCTTTCCCAGAACGACCTGCTGAGTGATCTGGAAACGCTTGACTTCGATCCATTCCGGTTGTTCCAGATTTCTGTTTATGAGCTGGAAATCCGGACAGGACTTGGCTTTGACGCATATGCGGACGCGGATATCACCCAAAACGAGGCGCTTCTATCGACTTTGAGTGTTGAAAGCCTTGGCGGGGAGACAATCAAGGCCCAGGTCCGTGAAATAACAAGCGCAACCCAAATCGCGATCTAGGGTCAGGACCTCTTCGCGGTCGTCCGAAATTGTCGGACCGGATTACTGATTAGGACGTTCTAACCAGAATGAACCAAGAGTACCCGGTCCAGTTTTGTCGGCATCTCAACAGGTGCCAGAATCAAAGTCTCTTCCCTTTTTGCGCAACCCTGTTATAAGGCGCGCCGCTTGCTTCAACGGCAGGCCACCGGTCGCAGCCTACCCGGTGACGGGCGTTTCAACGAACGTCCACAGCGAAAACAAGGGACCAATACGTTGAAAACACTTGTCATCTGTTCCGGCGGAATGGATTCCGTCACCCTTGCGCACAAAATCGCGCAGGAAAACGAGCTGATCGGCCTGATCTCCTTCGACTATGGCCAGCGCCACAAGAAGGAGCTGGACTATGCCAAAGCCTGTGCCGATGCGCTCAACACCGAACACATCCTGATCGACATCACGAACATCGGCCGCCAGCTGACCGGCTCGGCGCTGACCGACAACATTGATGTGCCCGACGGCCACTATGCCGAAGACACTATGAAGATCACCGTGGTGCCCAACCGCAACGCGATCATGCTGACCATCGCCTATGGAATTGCGTCTGCTCGCGGTGCCGAGGCCGTCGCAACGGCCGTTCATGGCGGCGATCATTTCATATATCCGGATTGCCGGCCCGCCTTCACCGAGAGCTTTGAAGAAATGCAGCGCCATGCTTTGGAAGGCATGGGCGAGATCAAGCTCTACACGCCGTATGTGCATATCAGCAAAGCCGATATCGCAGCCGAGGGCGCAAAGCTGGGCGTAGACCACACCCAATCCTGGTCTTGTTACAAAGGCGGTGAGATCCACTGCGGACGCTGTGGCACCTGTGTCGAGCGGCGGGAAGCCTTCCACCTGGCTGGCGTCAAAGATCCGACAACCTATGCCGACCCCGACTTCTGGAAAGGGGCCTGCAATGTATAGGATCACCAAGGAATTCCATTTCTCCGCATCGCATCAGCTGATCGGTCTTCCGGATGATCATCCTTGCGCCCGGTTTCACGGCCACAACTACGTGGTCGAAGTCGAGTTGGCGTCTTCTGAGCTCAATCAAATCGGTTTCGTACGGGACTACAATGAGCTGAAATCCCTGAAGACCTATATCGACGACACGCTCGATCACCGGCATCTCAACGATGTTCTTGGCGATGACTGTGTCACTGCGGAACGTCTCGCCAAGCATCTTTTCGACTGGTGTGTGGGAAAATGGCCAGAGACGACAGCTGTCCGGGTCAAGGAAACACCCAAAACATGCGCCGAGTACCGGCCGCTGACCTATATCCCGGTGGAGGCCCGCCAATGAGCATTGGACAAATTCGGGTCAATGAGATTTTTGGACCAACGATCCAGGGTGAAGGTGCTCTGATTGGTCAGCCGACAATATTTGTGCGCACGGGCGGTTGCGATTACCGCTGCAGCTGGTGCGATACACTGCATGCCGTCGACAGCGCCTACCGGGACGACTGGCACCCGATGACGCCGCAGGCAATCCTGATGCAGATCGAAATCCTCAGCGGCGGCAAGCCTTTGATGGTCTCGCTGTCCGGGGGCAATCCGGCGATCCAGCCACTTGGATCGTTGATCGAGCTCGGCAGGCGGGAAGGCTATCGTTTTGCCCTGGAAACACAGGGGAGCATCGCCAAGGACTGGTTTGCGACACTCGATGTCCTGACCTTGAGCCCCAAGCCGCCCTCCAGCGGCATGGACACCGATTGGCAAAAACTCGCGGAATGTGTCGAGGCGGCCGGAGCAGACACCCAGACAGTCTTGAAAACCGTGATCTTCGATGACGCGGACTACGACTATGCCAAGGATCTTGCTGCGCGCTACCCGGCGCTGCCGCTTTATCTGCAGCCGGGCAACCACACGCCGCCGTCACCGGCCGCAGCGGATGCTCCGATCGACATGCCCGGCATCATGGACCGGATGCGCTGGCTGGTGGACAAGGTGGCTGGTGACCGCTGGTACACCCCGACGGTCCTGCCGCAGCTGCATACCCTGATCTGGGGCAACTTGAGAGGCGTTTGAGATGAGCGACAAATCCATATACGAAAACCTCACCCAGCTCGGCGCATCGACTGAGCTGCCCGACAGCCCGGAAAACGCTGTTCTGGAAAAAGTTCCAAACCCGCAATCCGGTACGAAATACATGGTGCGCTTTGTGGCACCAGAGTTTACCTCTCTGTGCCCTCTGACGAGCGCGCCGGATTTTGCGCATCTTGTCATCGACTATGTGCCCAAGGACTTCCTGGTTGAGAGCAAGTCGCTGAAACTCTTCCTGGGGTCTTTCCGCAATCACGGCGCATTCCATGAAGACTGCACGGTCTCAATCGGCAAGCGCCTTGTCGATCTGCTGAACCCTGAGTGGTTGCGGATCGGCGGATACTGGTATCCGCGCGGCGGGATTCCGATCGACGTATTTTACCAAACCGGCCCAGCCCCGGAGGGGGTCTGGATCCCTGAGCAGGGCGTGCAGCCTTACCGGGGCCGCGGCTAGTCCGGCGGCCCTTTAGGAAATCGATCGGCAGACTTAACCGGCCTGCGCTTTAATTCGCAGGCAGGCCGGCGTGCGCAAGGACATCGCGGATCGCTGCAACGACTTCTGCGCAAGCCCGCGGATCCATGCCCGACGGATGCGGGTCTGCGAAGCGTCCGGAATCGTTATCGAAATAAGCTCCGGACCGGCCTTCAAACTCTTTTGACAAAGAAGCCCGTATCAGAATGTCAACGCCGACACCGATGTCACTACCGGACACACCGAACCCCTCTTTCACCATCTTGGTGCCAAGAAGGGAGGCTGGATTGACGGCGACGATGGCCGGCCCGTCAGGGCCCAGCTTGCGCGCCAAATCCCGTGTCCACATGGTGATGGCAAGCTTACTCTGCGCATAAGCCTCCATATCAGAGGCCCGCTGTTGACCAGCCAAGGCCTTGAGATTGACTGGCGCCTGAGCAGCAGAAGACAAGTTGACAACCCGGCCCGCATTCCCCATCAGCGGCAACAGCTTCCGGGTAAGGAGATACGGCGCGATCGTGTTGACCACAAAGCGAACATCCATACCATCTTTGGTCAAAGGATCCTGAGTGCGGAGGATCCCGGCGTTATTGATCAGAACGTCCAAATGATCGTGGTGGCTGCGAATGCTGTCGGCCAGACTGTTTACATCGGCCAGATCTGAAAAATCAGCGACATACGCCTCAACCTCACCGGCGCCCGGAAGAGCCACCAGATCGGCCTTCACCCTGGCCAGCTTGTCCGGGTTTCGTCCGTGGATCAACAGCGTGTGACCGTCCGCGGCAAGCCGCTTTGCTGTTTCCAGCCCGATGCCATCGGTGGCCCCGGTCAGAAGAATAGTCTTTTGCATCAGTAACCTCACGCGTGAAAGTTGGGCAGCAGCTCATCGGCGAGCCGGGCCAAGGTGTTTTCGGTGTTTGCCTGATTGAACCGGAGATTCAGGGCCACGTGGTTCACGCCAATTTCTTCAAGGGACCTCAAATAGCGGTTCAGAGCCCGGAGCCCAGACCGGAAGCCGAGATGGATCGGCTGGGGTGGCGCGTCCTTGTCTTCAAGCAAGTCGACATAGAGCGGTTGCATGACCGGTTTGTCCGCCAAGCCCGCGGCGGCAACACGCCGCCGGTAGTCCTCGATCACCTCGGCTTGGTGCGAAACATTTCGGGGGTACGTCATCCACCCATCCGCATTATGGGCAATCCAGTCCGGCTCCTGTTGGCTGCCACCTGTGATCAGCATTGGCAATCGGCCCGCGACCGGCTTTGGCAGCATGTCCATCCCTCCGAATGGTGCGCCGAGCGGGCTGTTGAAAGCCGGAGCAGGATCAGCCATACGGCGAATGTAGTCATAGCTTTCACGAAAGGCATTGCCGCGGGCCTCAAACGAGACATTCAACGCCGGGAATTCCGTTGGCCTGTCTCCGGACGCAATCCCGAGCAGCAACCGGCCGCCAGAGAGCACATCCGCTGTCGCCGCCGCCTTTGCAACATGTGCCGGATGGCGAAGCGGCAAGATAATGCTCGAAACGCCAAGCGCGATGCGGTCTGTGACAGCCGCCAATGTTCCCAGATAGACAAACGGGTCAAAGGTCTGCCCCGCATCCCCGAACGACGGGACGTCAAACGGTACATCGCGCAACCAAACCGCAGAAAAGCCCAGTTTTTCCGCCAACTGTACCCGATCCAAATGATCCCGCATCGTCGGCACGGCGCTATTGGCATAGTTTTCAATCGGCACAACGAGGCCGATGCTCATCCTATTCTGCCGGAAGGTGGCATTGTAGGCGGTGTTCAGTGACTGAAAACCGCCGTCTGCGGCACGTTTCAGCATGACGTGGATCCTCATCCATGGAGTGCTTGTTCAAACTAAAGATATTTCTTTTATTTTCTCCATAAATAGCATATTTGAGACTTCACTATTCTGAATTTCGGGATAATTAAATGGACACCGAATGCCTGCGCCTGTTCGTTTTGGCCGCCGAAAAAAGCAACATCAGTGCAGCCGGCAAGGCGTTGGGGCTTGCCCCGTCCATTGCAAGTGCGCGGCTTGCCAAACTGGAACGCTCTCTCGGTTCGGATCTCCTGCACCGCTCCACGCGTAAAGTCTCGCTATCGCAAGAAGGTGCGGAGTTTCTTCCCTATGCCCGGGAAATTTTAGCGCAGGAGGACGCGGCACGCGCCGCACTCGGGCATGGCAAGCCGGAGGCAACCGGAACCTTGCGCTTCACCGCGCCAAGTACCTTTGCTCAACTTTACATCGTTCCACTGCTTCCGGAGTTCATGGAACGGCATCCCGGCATCCGTCTCGATCTGCGATTATCGGACGTCAAATATGATTTGATTGACGGGAGTTTCGATCTTGCGCTCCGAAACTCGGCTATGGAAGACACCAGCCTGAAGGGCCGGAAGCTCGCAGATGACACGCGTATTCTGTGCGCCTCACCGGGATATCTTGCATCGCACGGTGTGCCCATGGCGCCTGATGAGCTTCAACAACACCAACTGATCGGTTTTGCGGCCCGCGCAGTGAAACCTCTGATGAGCCCAACAGGTCCGGAAGGCGTGTTCGACACCCGGGGTCCCAATGCCCGTTTAACGATGGACAACGGTCTCTCTCAGAAGCTCGCCACTCTGGCCGGCGCCGGCATTTCGGCCAATTCTCTCTGGAGTGTGCATCAGGAGCTGAAAACAGGAACACTCATTCGGGTACTGCCGAACCATATCTTCGATGATCCCTCGATGCTTTGGCTGATTTACCCGAAATCAAATGTCCTGACCGCAAAAGTGCGTGTTTTCATTGATTTTCTGCTTGAGAAAATCGGCAAGGCGCCGCCTTGGCTGAAGCCTTAAGATCTCCTCGGCAATTGAGAAAACTAGCGGAACCTCAATAGCTGGTTTTACCGCCAGCCCGCATCGCCATGAGCAATGCTCTTTCTGGCCATCCGCCTCGCCCCCCGCGTGCCCGGATCTCGCGGAGTTGGTCGACCGCACCGGCTTTGTCGCCGCGCTCAAACAACCCCATTCCCATGTAAGACCGCGTCATCAGGCTGTCAGGATCCACTGCGAGCGCTGCAATGTAGTATTTCTCAGCTTGTGGCCAATCCCCGGCCTTCCGCGCAAGAAATCCCCGATAGGTGAGAACACGGGAGCTGTCCTGCTCCCGGATTGCATCCAACGCCTGCGCAGACGCCGTTAGGCGCCCCGCATAGGCGAGTTCACGCGCGGCCAGGAACCGGTCATCGTCGTCAAAGAGGTCCGATTTGATATCAATGCAGCGGTTGCTCTCTTTGTCCCAGGCTTTCCCGTCCGGACATTCGGTCGATGTCTGTGTCGGCTTGGGTGGCAGGTCCTCAGTGTCGGAGGGCACAGCGAAAACTGCCCCGTTCAATCCCAGCACAAACAAAACCGCCAAAGACGCTACGCGTATTTTCGTCAAAAGCCCCTCGTCAACTGCACCGAATTTGTCGCCAAATCATAGGTACCGCTGCAGTCTCCTTTGGCAACTCTCCGCGATCAGTCCGACCGGACGACGCCTTTTCAATTTAGGCTCGGCCAGTTCTGATTGGCCTTGGAAATAAATCCGGGCACGTCGCGGCTCCAGGTTCGCTGCACAGAGCGCGAGTAGTTCACGTAAAGCTTTCCATCGAAAACCTTATAGGCCAGCGGGTCGACGCCAACCTTATAGCCGCGGGCAACACCATAAGCGCAATAACCATCATATTGCGGGGCGAAACGGCTGGGATTGGCCGCAAACGCATCCCTGTTTTGAGCGCTGGAAAACTGATACGTCTTGCCGCGATGTTTTGCAGTGAATTGTGAGGACCCTTTTTCTGGGGCACGGCCGGAAAAATAGGACACCGGATCATAACCGGTGAGAGCCAACGGATCTTTTGCAATAGCCGGGGCGGATGGAAGCGCGATCGCTGCAACACTGGCTGCTGCGAGGCCAAGTACAATACGCCGGTTCATCATGCTGAATCTCCCAAATGTCTCGTTCGATAGGAGATGTTTGGCCTACCGCTAACGTTCAATCCACAATCCTGTGAGGTCATCTCAACAGCACGCCCAGTGCGGCGGTATTAATCCCAGCGGCTGGCCGGCGCGGTAGATTCGCGGACAATCAGCGAGCCCCGGATGGCATGATCCGACGGGGCCTCTATCTTGGCGACGATGCGATCAACAGCAACCGAAGCAATGTCCTCGATCGGCTGACGCAGGGTCGTGAGACGTGGGACAACGAGAGATGCCAAGGTGATGTCGTCGAAGCCAATCACGGAGACATCCTGCGGAACGTGCACACCAAGGTCACGCGCGCACCGCAAAACGCCGATCGCCTGCTGGTCGCTTGCTGTCGCAATGGCCGTGATGCGAAAGCCCCTGCGCAGCTGCAAAAGAATGTTTCGGGCAACAGCCTCGCCGGATGCAAAATCAAATTCACCTGTATGAACCGTCAGATCGATTTCATCGTCGGGCGTGGAAAGCTCATTGACCCGCTCAATGAACCCGTCGCGCCGCTCGCGGGCGACCTCCAGATTTTCCGGCCCGGCTATATAGGCAATGATCCGGTGACCAAGACCATGCAGGTGATCGACGACCTTGCGCGCGCCATCCCGCTGATCGGTCGCTACCAAGGGATATGTGCCGTAACGGCGATCAAGAGAAATGATCGGCAGCTCCGCGGAATAGGACCGGCTGGCATCTGAACCAGCCACCACGATGACCCCCGTGACCGGCCAATCGTGCATGGCCCGAACCTGTTTGAGCTCAATACCTGGATCGTCGTGGGAATTGGCAAGCATCACCATGCCGCCCCGCGACGCGACTTCCATCTCAATGCTTTTTGCCAATTGAGCAAAAAACGGATTGGTGATGTCCGGTACGATCAAGCCAATGACCATACTTCTGGCGCTCTGCTGTGCTTGAGCTGCCATATCACTCATGGATGACTTCTCCGGATCATCAATGCTCTTCTACGTTTTTGAAGCACCTCTCTGTCGGATAATCAAGGAAATCCGAATAGTGTGACCAAACAGCACTGTGTCCAACTACGACGCTAAGCAAGTTTCACAAAGTTGGCGCACGCGTGTGTAGTTGAATGGCTTAAAGGTCTATTTCAGGCTGCATTGATTTCTCTCATGATTTGGGTCGGTGGTGCAGGACCCGGCCAATGGTGTTCATCAGGATTTGAGCCGCCAGTACGCCGGTAACACCAGCGGGATCATAGTCCGGAGCAACTTCGACCAAATCCATTCCGACAATGTCTCCCTGCTGCGACAGCCCATCGATCAGTTCCAGGACTTCGTAGTACAGAAACCCACCGTGGCTCGGCGTGCCCGTGCCCGGCGCAATGGATGGATCAAAAGCGTCGATGTCGAGCGTCAGATAGTAGCGTTTGCCTTTCGGGATCTTGGCAAGAAGCGCGTCTGTGCCGAGTTTCCGTGCCTGACGGACCGATACAATGTCCGAGCCCATCTGGCGTGCGGCCTCATAACCGTCCCGGGCCGTTGACGAAACATTGCGGATACCGATTTGGCTAAGCCCCGTCACATAAGGTTTTTCAGCAGCCCGGCGCATGGGATTACCGTGCCCATAACGTACCCCGTGACGCTCATCGACAAAATCAAGGTGGGCATCAATCTGCACCACATGGATTGGCTCTTCGCCATCAAAAGCATTGATGCAAGGGATGTTGATCGAATGATCTCCCCCTAACACGACAGGTAAGGCCCCGGCCTCAAGTATTTTGCGAACGCCAAACTCGATGCGTTTGTGGCTCTCGATCGTGTCGGTGTGAACGATATCCGCATCACCAATGTCAACAATCCGCGTGGTTTCCGCGGGCAGGTAGGTGATGTCATCTTCGAAATCATAGGCCCCGGCGTGGCCAAAGGAGAACAACGTTGACGCCTCCCGGATCGCCCTTGGTCCCATACGCGCACCAGAGCGCCATTGGGTTCCGAAATCAAACGGCGCGCCAAGAACAGCAACGTCAGCGTCAATGGCATACCAGTCCGGTTGGTACGGATACTTTCCAAATGTGCAAATTCCGACAAAGGGCAGGTTGAGCCGCCCGCTTTCATATCCGTGAGATGTCATGAAACGCTCCGGGTTGGTCTTTCAATTCAGAGCTTCCCGTGCGGATCTGGCGGCGTCAAGCAGCTTGCAACGGCTTTTCCATGCGCGTCGCAGATGAAAAACCGAAAATGTATTTGAACGGTCCTGTTTCCTCAGTGCCTGCCGGCACAAACCCGGACCGCTCATAAAGCGCCCTTGCACGTGGGTTGGTGTCGATCACATCGAGCCGGACCCTGGAGCAGCCGCGCGCAACGGCAGCCGAGCAGATTGCATTCAAAAGGGCCGTACCGACACCAAGACCACGTGCTTCAGCACCCACAAAAATCCCGTCCATCAATAAAAGTCCGGGCTCTGGATCTCTTTCCAGGAGTTCCAGCACAATCCCGCGCCACAACCCTCCAAACAGACCATAGACGGCCGTCATGTCGGATAGGCTGCCAGCAACCAGCCCGCCCTCCTTGGTTTTGAACCCGGCCATTCCGATAAGCCCGCCGTCTTCATCCAGCGCACTGATTGCAAAGTCAGGATCAAGGAGATGGGCAATCAACGAGAGTGCCTTGTCATCCGGGGCCAGGATCTTGCCGAGCTTTCCGGAAAACGCCTGCCAGAACAAGGTAGCGGCCGTCTCCCGTTGATCTTCGGGAAAGCCGGACACAATCTGAAACTGTTGATCTACGGGGTCCGCCATCAGCGCATTGTGACAGCGGTACCGGTCGCACTCACCATCAGCATGGAACCGTTTTGGCCCACAGTTTCATAATCGATATCAACGCCAATCACCGCGTTGCCACCAAGCCGTTGTGCCTGTTGGCACATCTCTTCAACTGCAATCTGACGGGCCTTGGCAAGCTCTTCTTCATAGGCTGCAGACCGGCCACCGACGATGTCACGAATACCGGCGAAAATGTCCTTGAACAAGTTCGCGCCGAGGATGGCCTCGCCGGTCACCAGGCCCTTGTAATCGAGATCCTTGCCCTGAATGGTCGGCGTTGTCGTCACCAGCATGCGTCATCCTCCAGATTTGAGTGCAAGACATGACATGGGACGGCGTCCGGACGAATACAAGGAAAGTGAGCCGGTTCGGTTACGCTGCGCGGCGTGACAGATCCTGACCGCGATAACTGAGCGCTTCTGCAAGGTGGATGCGGGCAACCGTCTCAAGACCGTCCAGATCGGCAAGGGTCCGGGCAAGTTTCAGTACCCGGTGATAGCCCCGCGCCGATAGCTGCAGTGTTTCGGCAGCTTCCCGCAAGAAGGCCAGACCCTTGTCATCCGGTTGCGCCATTTTTTCAACAACGGAGGCCGGGGCTTGCGCGTTGGTCCGCGCCGCAACCCCGAGATCAAAAAAACGCTGTTCCTGAAGTTTGCGGGCCGCCAGAACGCGCTTCGCGACCTCCGAAGATGGTTCACTCTCTGCCGGGCCGATCAGATCGGCAGCTGTGACCGCGGGGACCTCAATCCTCAGATCAATGCGGTCCAGAAACGGCCCCGAAATTCTTGCTTGGTATTCGGTTACACACCGCTCTCCGCGCCGACATTGGTGCCCCGGTTCCCCGGCATGACCGCACCGGCAGGGGTTCATCGCCGCCACCATCTGAATGCGCGCAGGGTAGGTCACCCGATGATTGGCGCGCGCAATGATAGCCTCTCCCGTTTCCAGCGGCTGACGCAGGCTATCGAGCACCTGGGGATTGAACTCGGGTAGCTCGTCCAGAAACAGAACCCCGTTGTGAGCCAGCGAGACTTCACCAGGTTTGGCCCGTAATCCGCCGCCCACAAGAGCTGCCATGGAAGCAGAATGGTGCGGCGCTCGAAACGGGCGGCGGTCGGACAGTTTGCCATCCGCAAGTTCCCCTGCAAGCGAGGCAATCATGGAAACTTCAAGAAGTTCGCGCGGGGTGAGCGGCGGTAAAATGGAAGGCAAACGGCTGGCCAGCATGGACTTGCCGGATCCCGGTGGTCCGACCATCAACAAGTTATGTCCACCGGCCGCCGCAATCTCCAAAGCACGCTTGGCACTTTCCTGACCCTTGACATCTGCAAGATCCGGTATGCCTTGCGGATCGCCCCGGAGTTTGGCTGCGGGCCTGGAGAGGACCTGCGTTCCCTTGAAATGATTGGCGAGCTGGATCAAGGACCGCGGCGCCAAAATGTCCATCTCACTGTCCGCCCAGGCGGCTTCTCCGCCGCATTCAAACGGACAGATCAGCCCCTTTTCCAATGCGTTTGCGCCCATTGCGGCTGGCAGAACTCCAGCGACAGGAGCCAGAGTCCCATCCAGCGCCAATTCGCCCAGAATGACGTAGTTTTCCAAGAACTCTGCCGGAATTGCGCCTATGGCCGCCATCACCCCGAGCGCAATCGGGAGATCGTAGTGGGATCCTTCCTTTGGAAGATCCGCTGGCGCCAGATTGACCGTGACGCGCTTGGCCGGAAGCGCGAGACCTGAGGCGGACAGAGCCGCACGGACCCGCTCCCGGCTTTCTGCCACCGCCTTGTCCGGCAAGCCCACGATGGTAAAGGCGACCATGCCCGGGCCGACATGCACCTGCACGTCGACCGGAACCGCCTCTATGCCTTGGAAGGCCACCGTGGTCACCCGGCTGACCATCAAACTCTCCTATAAATTTAATATGACGGTATTGCAATTTATAAGAGAGAACAAGACGCGTGTTCGAATGGCCATGCGCACTGCCAGTTGGTGCCTATCGGACTTGCCACTTGCCGAAAAGCTTGGACCCTCGCACACTGATTAGGAAGCCAACACGGAACCGGAGAACGAAGCCATGTGCGATCTTTGCATCATCAAGTCGGTGAAAGACAAAATGCTGTCACGGCGCGATGTTTTCAGGGCTGCAGCCGCCGGAGCCGGCGTTGCGGCGGCGACCACTGTTGCAGGCGCTCTTCCGGCAATGGCGCAGACACCAGCGCAAATCCTGGATCTCACACACGAACTCTCTGAAGACTTTCCAACATTTGGGGGTGAGCCTGGATACAGGGCAGAGAAAATCTTCGATTTCGCCAAGGACGGTTACAATCTCTACAGCCTTTCAATCGATGAGCATTCGGGCACACATCTCGACGCACCGCTGCATTTTTCCGCAGATGGGCAATCCGTTGCCGAAATACCGGTCGACAAACTGGTTACGCCACTCTGTATCATCGACATCAAGAAGCGCGCCGCTGATAACCCGGACGCACAAGTCACTCCGGACGATCTCAAGGCATGGATTTCGGCAAATGGAGACATTCCGAACGGAGCGTGTGTTGCGATGAACTCTGGCTGGAGCGCACATGCGTCTTCAGACATGTTCCGCAATGCGGATGCCAATGGTGTCATGCATTTTCCCGGCTTTCATATAGAAGCGGTTCAGATGCTGATGGAAGAAGCCGACGTTGCCGGGCTTGCCGTTGACAGCCTGTCACTCGATCATGGAATTTCGCAGGATTTTGCCGTCCATTACGCCTGGCTTCCATCCGGCCGCTGGGGCCTGGAATGCATCGCCAATCTTGATGCGTTGCCGCCGAGCGGCGCAACACTCATTGTCGGCGCCCCGAAAAACCGCGGCGGCACTGGCGGCCCGAGCCGGGTCATGGCGATGGTTTAAGGCAGGAGTTAAAAAGAGGGCTTAGCCCTCTTCTTTAGCCCGGCGCTCTGCATTGAGCTGTTCCAATTCGGCCATCTTGTCGCCGATGGGCTTCAAACGGCCCATGGTCGTGCGGAACCGGGCGGCCCGCTGATCGAACAGACGCTGCGCAAGTTCCGGGTATTCGGACACCATGCGTTTGAAGAGTGCTCTGCGAATACGGATGATCCGGACAGGTTCGGCAGCTTCTGCGCGGCAGGGACGCTTGGTTTCCACCAGCAGCGCGCTTTCGCCCAACAGCGTTCCCGGACCGACCTTGTCGACTTCTTCAAAGCCGTCTTCGCCGCGTGTTGACAGCGTCACCAGACCATCGGTGATCACAAGCCCGCCGTCCGCCCGCTCATCCTGATCGAAGAGGCGCAGACCGGCACTGTAATCCATGCTTTCGGCACTGAAGGCGAGCAGGCGAAGCTGATCGTCCTGAAAATCCGAAAACATCGGTATCTTTTTGAGAATCGCTATATCTTGGGCAAGGCTCATGCCCAAGATTTACGCTGATTGATCGTGTCTGTCCAAGCGAATATGCGCTTCACAAACAAGTCTGTGGCTCAAGGGACGAGCTTATAGCCGCCTGCCTCAGTCACCAGAAGCTCGGCATTGGACGGGTCCCGCTCGATCTTCTGACGCAACCGGTAGATATGCGTTTCCAGAGTGTGGGTCGTCACGCCGGAGTTGTAGCCCCACACTTCATGTAAGAGCACATCCCTCGTGACCGGTTTCTCGCCGGCACGGTACAGGAACTTCAGGATCGAAGTTTCCTTTTCTGTCAAGCGCACCTTCGAGCCATTGTCTTCCTGCATGACCTTTGCAGCCGGGCGGAAGGAATAGCGACCGATGGCGAATGTTGCATCTTCGCTTTGCTCGTGCTGGCGCAAATGGGCGCGGACACGGGCAAGCAGCACTGCGAACTTGAACGGCTTGGTGACATAGTCATTGGCGCCAGCCTCAAGGCCAAGGATCGTGTCGCTGTCCCCGTCGTGTCCGGTCAGCATGATGATCGGAGCCTTGAACCCGTTTTTGCGTAGGAGCTTGACTGCTTCACGGCCATCAATGTCCGGCAAGCCGACATCCATCAAAAGAAGGTCGATGTGCTCTTCCTTGGCCATGCCAATTCCGGAGGTCGCCGTGTCCGCCTGAAGGGTCTCAAATTCGTCGTAAAGGGACAATTGTTCGACAAGCGCTTCGCGCAGTTCAGTATCATCATCGACAATCAAAATGGTGCGGGCGGTCATCTTGTCGGGTCCTCGCCAAAAATCTTCAGTGTTCACGCGGGTTTGTGCAATCTACACAAGCGCGTTGCCGTCTCTATGTGCGCGGGAAAGTGTCGCCTTACAAGCAGGGTCCCGTCAATTCTTCTTCACGCGGGCTTTAGCTCCGGTTTATCAAGACCTTTTACGGCACCGAACAAACAAGCAGGATGAACCATGCAGGAGAGCACAAAACCGGCAGATATCCTCGAGGTTCACGCATTACCGCGCGACCGGACCAAAGGAATTCTGCAATGTGGATCGATCACGGTTCCGTGTGCATTGGGCCGTTCCGGCATCATCACACGCAAGCGGGAAGGGGACGGAGCGACCCCGACCGGGACGTTCGAGCTTCTGCAGGTCTACTATCGTGCAGACAGAAGCCAAAGGCCGCAAACGGTTCTTCCCCTTGAAGTTTTGAAGCCCGAACTCGGCTGGTGTGATGATCCGGGCCATCGCCGCTACAATCGTCTGGTGGACTTGCCGTTTCAGGCCAGTCACGAGAAAATGTGGCGTGAGGACAGGCTGTACGACATCGTCGTCGTTCTGGATTGCAACATGTACCCGCCGGTCAAAGGCAAGGGCAGCGCCATCTTCTTCCATATCGCCCGGGAAGATTACCGGCCGACGGAAGGTTGTGTCGCGGTCTCTCCGCAGCATATGCGGCTCATCCTGTCGAAGGTCTCTCCAGGCTGCCGCATGGAGGTGCGGGGTTAGAGCACTGCTCACTCCAACAAAAAAGCCCGGCGCAGGGCACCGGGCTTATGGATTTGAGTAGATCAGATGGCGCTTAGACCCAGGGGCGGCTCTCGCCCATCTTGTCTTCAAAAGTGTCGATCTGGCCGGCCTTTTCCATGGTCAAGCCGATGTCATCGAGACCGTTGATCAGGCAATGCTTGCGGAAGTGGTCGATCTTGAAGGCAATGTCGCCGCTCTCCAGGCCCTTGATCTCCTGGTTTTCCAGATCGATCGTCAGGGTGAAGTTGGCGCCGCGCTCTGCAGCATGCAGCAGCGTTTCCAATTCGTCTTCAGAGACCTGGATCGGCAGAATGCCGTTTTTGAAACAATTGTTGTAGAAGATGTCGGCAAAGGACGTGGAAATCACGCAGCGGATACCGAAATCAAGCAGCGCCCATGGCGCGTGTTCACGGGATGAGCCGCAACCGAAGTTGTCGCCAGCGATCAGGATTTTGGCATCACGGTAGGCTGCCTTGTTCAAAACGAAGTCGACGTTTTCCGACCCGTCGTCATTGGTGCGCATTTCATGAAACAGCGCAGTGCCGAGACCAGTGCGCTTGATCGTCTTCAAGAACTGCTTCGGGATAATCATATCCGTATCGATGTTGACGATCGGCATCGGTGCTGCGACCCCGGTCAGGGTCTCAAATTTTTCCATGGTTTCCTCTCCTGAAAACGGGTTCCGGCCCGATCACCTCAAGCAGCAAGACTTGTGGTCTGATCAACACCGAGCATGAGATTAAGGTTCTGGACGGCTGCACCCGACGCGCCTTTGCCGAGATTGTCGTAAACGGCAATGATGGCGGCCTGGGCGCGCGCATCATTTGCAAAAACATGCAGCCGCAGCCGGTTGGTGTCGTTCAAAGCCTGCGGATCCAGATCATCGGAGCGCTCCAGACCATCCAGTGGTGCAACATCGACAAAACCGCCAGGCGCAGCTGCGAAGTGATCGGCCAGAGCAGCGTGTATCTGCTCGCCTGTCGGGGCTTTGTCCAGACGTGCGAGATTGAGCGGCACCACGGTCAGCATGCCCTTGTAGTAGTTGCCGACAGCCGGAGTGAACAGCGGCGCGCTGTCCAAAAGCCCGTATTCGGTCATTTCCGGCAAGTGCTTATGGTTGAAGCCCAGTGCATACGGGGCAAACATATTGGCGCTTGAGCCTTTGGCGTCATAATCCGCGATCATGCCCTTGCCGCCGCCCGAATAGCCGGAAATCCCGTTCACGGTGACCGGAAAATCCGCCGGGAGGAGACCACCGGCAATCAGCGGGCGCACAGCAGCGATTAACCCCTGCGGCCAGCAGCCCGGATTGGCGACTCGCATGGCAGCTGCAATGATGTCAGCCTGGTCGGCGTCCATTTCCGCAAAACCATAGGCCCAGCCATCGGCGACCCGATGGGCGCTGGATGCATCAATCACGCGTGTCGTGTCGTTTTCGATGAGCGCAACACTTTCCTTTGCAGCCGCATCCGGCAGGCAAAGGATCGCAACATCTGCCTTGTTCAGGTAGTCTTTCCGGGCAGCCGGATCCTTCCGGCTGTCTTCCGGAATGGAGAGCAGCTCTATGTCGCGGCGCATGGCGAGGCGCTCGCGGATTTGCAAACCCGTCGTGCCAGCTTCACCATCAATAAATACGCGCGCGGTCATGACCCGCTCCTCTCCTCAAGTTCGAGAATTGAAAAACGAGTGGGTCATACACCCAATCGTGGGATTTGTCACCGGTTCGGCGCGCCCCAAGACCTCAACGGGCCATTGAGTGATACTCATCATTCGGGCGCATGTCGCTGGCAGCAGCAACCCGGTTGGTCATATTGAAGAAAGCGGCAACGGAGGCAATGTCCCAGATATCCCGGTCGCTGAACCCGGCATCCCGCAAGCCCTGCCGGTCGCTTTCCAGGATCTCCGCGGGCTTTTCAGTCAGCTTCACCGCGAAATCGAGCATGGCACGCTGCCGGTCTGTCAAATCAGCGACACGATAGTTCATCACCATAAGCTCACCGAGCACCGGATCGCCGGACAACTTGCGCACAGCCGCACCATGAGCTGTGAGGCAATAAAAACAGCGATTGACGGAGGATACCGCAACGGCAATCATCTCTCTCTCAAGCTTGCTCAGTCCGCTGTCCGCAAGCATGAGGTCGTTGTACATGTCGGTGAAAGCACGCAGCTTGGCGTCATCAAAGGCATAAGCCTGGAGCACATTCGGAACCAGGCCGAGCTTTTCCTGACACAAATCGAAATAGGCCTGCGTTTTTTCACTTAATGTTACATTTGAATCGATTTGCAAGGCAGTGACTTTACTTGACAATTCGGGCCTCCCGTCCTGAAACAATTGTGTCGCGAATATAAAACGATAGCACGCGGCTGAGCCAAACCAAATGACCGCCCAAGGGGAAAAAAATGCCCGACAAGCACGACGTCGAGAAACTCAAGCTGATCGACGCGGTCCACCAGAAACTCTCCAAGAAAGATCCCAATCTCGCTGAATTCGTGAACGCCTTTTATGACCGGGGCGCGGCCGAAGATCTGGTGACCTATTCGGCGGAAGAGCTGACCGGGTTCGCCATGGATGCATGGCAGGACTTTCAATCGCACGATTTGGGCACCCACAGGGTGAGCATTTCTGATCCAAGTTTCAAAACGAAGGGCGGCAAAACCAAAAACCTTACCGTTATCGAGATCGTCAACGACAACATGCCGTTCCTGGTCGACTCGGTTATGGACGAGCTGCAGGACAGCAAACTGGAAGTACACCTTGTCCTGCATCCAATTTTCATCGTTGAGCGGGACGAGAAGGGTGCTCTGATTTCTGCCATCGGCCGGAAAAAGCCAGCGAAGCGGAAGGATCGTCAGGAAAGCCTGATCCATATCCATGTCACCCGTATTGACGATGCCGAACAGCGCGACGCACTGGAAACAAGGCTCAACACGGTTCTGAACAACGTTCGCTCTGTTGTGAACGATTTCAAACCGATGCAGGAACGCCTCGGCGAAGCGATTGATACCTACAAGACAACGCAAATCCTGGGCAGCAGTGATGAATTGTGGGAAGCCATCCATTTCCTGGAGTGGATGGAAAAAGACAATTTCATTTTCCTAGGCATGCGGGAATACAAGTTCGAAGGCGGCGTTGAAGAGGGTGAACTCTCTCCTCACGAGGGAACTGGCCTCGGCCTCCTGACGGATCCCGATGTTCGGGTCCTGCGCCGCGGCTCCGAGTTTGTTCAGATTACCCCGGAAATCCGAGAGTTCCTGAAGAAACCCGAACCTCTGATCATTGCAAAGGCCAATGTGAAGAGCACGGTGCACCGCCGGGTTCATATGGACTATGTCGGGGCCAAGCTCTACGACGACGACGGCAACATGATCGGAGAGCTCCGCATTGTTGGCCTGTTTGCATCAACTGCTTACACTGAGCCTGTCAGCACCATCCCGTTCCTGCGCCGCAAGGTGGCGAGTGTATTGGCGCGAGCCGGCTATCATTCAGAAAGCCATTCAGGACGGGCACTCAGAAACGTTCTTGAAGCTTTTCCGCGCGATGAGCTATTCCAAATCGACCGCGACCGTCTCTTTGACTTCTCAACAGCCATCCTTCAACTGGACGAACGGCCGCGCATCCGTGTTCTGTCACGCCCGGACAAGTTTGATCGCTATGTGTCGATCCTGGTGTTCGTGCCCAGGGACCGCTACACAACCGAAGTCCGCCTGAATGTCGGGACATATTTGGCCTCGGTCTATGAGGGGCGTCTTTCGGCCTGGTATGTAACTTATCCGGAAGGTCCGCTTGCGCGGGTTCATTATATCGTTGGCCGCGACAAGGGAGAAACGCCAACTCCACCACAAGAAGAACTTGAAGCCGCCGTTGCAGACATGGTCAGAAACTGGCCGGATGCAGTGCGGGGTGCACTTGCCGCAGAATTTGCACCCGCCCAGGCCCGCCAGCTTGCCGACCGCTACGCGCTCGCGTTCCACGGCGGCTACAAGGAAGTCTATAACGCCCAGTCCGCGCTGTTCGACATCGTTCAGCTCGAAACGCTGAGCGACACCCGCAGCACCACAATTACTTTCCACCGACCGGTCGGCACAAAGGACAACCGGCTGGCGCTCAAAGTTTATCACCGAGGTGCGCCAATCCCGCTGTCCGCCCGTGTTCCACTGCTGGAGAACATGGGTTTCAAGGTCATCAATGAACGGACATACCGGATCACGCCGACCAACGCACCGTTCTCATACCTCCATGAGATGACCCTTGAAGCCCACACTGGAGACAGCATTGATTTCAGCGATGCTCTGCAGAGCCGGCTGGAAAGCATGTACATGGCTGTCTGGACGGGACGGGCCGAAGATGACGGGTACAACCGCCTTGTCATGAGTGCCAGTCTCGCGTGGCGCGATGTTGCGATCCTGCGCGCCCTGTCAAAGTATCTAAGGCAGGCCGGTATTCGGTTCTCCGAAGACTACATGTGGTCGACGCTGAACAACTACCCAGCCATCGCCTCAACTCTGGTCGATTTGTTCCATCTGCGCTTCAACCCGAACACATCGAAAGAAGACCGTGACGCAGGCGAGGAGCGGCTTGAAGCCGAATTCTCTGCAGCTTTGGAAGATGTCTCCAGTCTGGATGACGACCGCATCTTGCGGCGGTTCAAGAATGTGATTGAATCGATCCTGCGCACGAACTTCTATCAGCTTGATCAGGGCGGCCAGCCCAAGGCGACCTTCGCCTTCAAGATCGAAAGCCGGAAGATTGACGAGCTGCCACAGCCACGTCCGTTCCGCGAGATTTTCGTTTACAGCCCGCGTGTTGAAGGGGTTCACCTGCGCTTCGGCATGGTTGCGCGTGGCGGATTGCGCTGGTCCGATAGACCGCAAGACTTCCGCACCGAAGTGCTGGGCCTCGTAAAGGCGCAGCAGGTCAAGAACGCCGTGATCGTTCCCGTCGGCGCAAAGGGCGGCTTTGTTCCAAAGCAATTGCCATCTGCGAGCGATCGCGAGGCCTGGTTCAAGGAGGGTACGGAGAGCTACAAGATCTTCATCAATGCGCTTCTTGATGTCACCGACAATCTGGATGAAGACAAGATCCTGCCACCGGACCGGGTTACCCGATTTGACGGCGACGATCCTTATCTTGTCGTGGCCGCGGACAAAGGGACTGCAACGTTCTCCGATACGGCCAATGCGATTTCGGAGGGCCGGGATTTCTGGCTCGGCGATGCGTTCGCGTCCGGCGGGTCTGCGGGATATGACCACAAGAAGATGGGGATCACAGCCCGGGGTGCCTGGGAGGCGGTCAAACGCCACTTTCGGGAAATGAACCGGGACATCCAAACCGAGCCGTTCACCGCCGCCGGTGTTGGCGACATGTCCGGCGATGTTTTCGGCAACGGGATGCTGCTCTCGAAAGCGACAAAACTGGTTGCTGCCTTCGACCACCGGGACATTTTCATCGACCCGGACCCGGATCCAGCGAAAACATGGGACGAGCGGAAACGCCTGTTCGATATGGGCCGCTCGTCCTGGAAAGACTACGACACGAGCCTGATTTCAAAAGGCGGCGGCATCTTCTCACGGCAGCTGAAGTCGATCCCGCTGTCACCAGAGATTCGCGCCCTTATCAATCTCGACAAGGCAACGGCAACGCCTCAGGAAGTCATGATGGCAATCCTGAGAATGAATGTGGACCTGCTCTGGTTTGGCGGCATCGGCACGTACATCCGCGCGACGACCGAAACAGATGCCGACGCCGGAGACCGGTCGAACGATCATATCCGGATCACCGCGCCGCAACTTGGCGCAAAGGTCATCGGCGAAGGCGCCAATCTTGGCCTGACCCAGCTTGCGCGGATCGAATTCAACAAGAGGGGTGGCCGTTGTAACTCCGATGCGATCGACAATTCCGCCGGGGTGAATTCCTCGGATATGGAGGTCAACATCAAGATCGCCCTCGGAGCCGCTGTAAAGGCAGGCAAACTCGACATCGAGCAGCGAAATGAACTGCTGGCCCACATGACCGATGAGGTCGCCGACCTGGTCTTGCGGAACAACTACTTGCAGACGCTCGCGATTTCCATGACGCATCTGCAGGGAATGGAAGACTTCGGCTATCAGGTCCGCATGATGCGCCAGTTGGAGCGTGAAGGTCTTCTGGACCGCGTCGTCGAGCAGTTGCCGGATGATGTGCAGCTCGATGAATTGCGCAATGCCGGGCAGTTGCTGACCCGCGCCGAACTCGGCGTCCTGCTGGCATACGCAAAAATCACCCTGTACGACGCAATTCTGGAGAGCTCGGTCCCCGATGATGACTACTTGGCGCGCGAACTCTTCCGGTACTTCCCGGATGAAATGGCCGCAGACTACGAAGGTGAAATCAACGGCCACCGTCTACGCCGGGAAATTATCTCCACCATGCTCGCGAACTCCATGGTCAACAGAGGAGGTGCGACCTTTATCACCCGCCTGATGGATCAGACGGGCGCGACAACGACGGAAATCGCCCAAGGGTTCGTTGCCGTGCGCAACAGCTACGGACTGACCGAACTCAACGGAGAAATTGACCGTCTGGACACCAAGATCGACGGTGAGTTGCAGTTGGAACTCTATTCGGAGGTCCAATCACTGCTTCTGGAACGCGTCGTCTGGTTCAAGAGGAACGTGTCCTTTGAACAAGGACTTGCAGCCGTTGTAGAGCGGTTCCACGCTGGCATTTCAGACCTTCGCGATCGGCTGGAGAGCTTGCTTCCCGAAGAACCTGCGGCAGAGCTCAAAAGCCGCGTGGAAACCTACGTCTCGAAAGGAGTGCCTGAAGACCTGGCACGCCGGATTGCCTGGCTGCCGGTGGAAGGTGCCATTCCGGACATAGTGATCGTTGCGGAAGAAACCGGAGCGGATCTCGATAAGGCCGCGGTGGCTTTCTTCGATGTGGCACATCATTTCCGTCTCGGCGCGATGAGCGAAATGGCGGGTGATCTGGAAGTCCATGACTATTACGATGGACTTGCGCTCGACCGTGCCCGGGCAACGCTTGCATCGGCGCATCGCGCGATCGCCATCTCTGCGATTCAGACGGACGGTTTTGCCAATTGGCTGGAGATAAAGCAGTCGGTTGTGAACCGGACCACACAGGCAGTCGCCGAAATTCTCGACGGCGGCTTGAGTGTGTCCAAGTTCTCAGTCGCAGCAAGTCTTCTTGCTGAGATCAGCGACCGGACATGATCTGGGCGGTCATAACCGCACCAGAGGCAGACTAACTGATAAAAAGGCCGGGAGTTTCACGACCGGCCTTTTTGGTTGATGAGTGCGCTTGGCTCCGGGCCGTGCCATGATTGACGCTAAAAGTCTCAGAGATCCCAGGAGAGCAAATATCTGATGACCGCCGCATCTGATACAGCATTTGTAAGTCCGGGCCGGCGCGCAATCGTAGCCTGGGGTTTCTTTGACTGGGCCGCACAGCCCTTTTTCACCCTCATTACCACCTTTGTATTTGCACCCTATTTTGCGTCCGCATTAGCCGACAATCCCACGGAAGGCCAGAGCCTTTGGGGATATGCCACCGCTGCGGCAGGGTTGGGAATTGCGTTGTTGGCCCCAATCCTTGGCTCCGTTGCCGATGCAACCGGCCGCCGAAAGGTTTGGATCTTCTGCTTTTCGATCCCCTTTCTCGTGTGTTGCTGGGCCTTTTGGTACGCCGCGCCGGGCAATCCACATGGCGTCATGATTGCCCTTCTTGCCTTTGCGATTGGAACATTGTCGATCGAGATCGCAGCGGTCTTCAACAACGCAATGATGCCCCAGCTGGTCCCATCGACACACATCGGCCGATTGTCGAGTTTTGGCTGGGCTCTCGGATATGCAAGCGGATTGGTGACACTCGTTATCGTCCTCGGATTTTTAGCCGCGAACCCGGACACCGGACGCACGCTGCTCGGGTTCACCCCCCTGTTTGGCCTTGATGCTGCGACTTACGAAGGCGACCGGGCATCTGGGCCGTTTTCTGCGATCTGGTACGTGATTTTCGCGTTACCGATGTTTCTGTTCGTTCCGGACGCTCCATCGCGCGGAAAGATCGGAGCAGCTGTTTCCAAAGGCCTCAGTGATCTGCGGCACAGCCTTCGGCACGCTCGAGAAAACCGCAATATCTTCATGTTTCTGATCGCAAACATGGTCTTCAAGGACGGTTTGGTCGCCTTGTTTGCCTTTGGCGGGATTTATGCGGCCGGCCAGCTCGGCTGGGGATCCATCCAGATCGGCACGTTCGGCATCATCTTGACGATCACCGGAACACTTGGCCTCTTACTCAGTGGCAAGGTGGACGACAGGTTCGGGCCCAAGATCGTCATCGCCTTTTCGCTGATCGTTCTGATGATCTGCGGGCTGGGCATGATCTCCGTCGACAGAACGACAGTATTCTTCTTCATTCAGACACCAGCCGCGCCGGAAGGTGCGTTGTTCGCGTCCCTGCCAGAACAAATCTTCATCACTCTCGGCGCAATCATTGGTGCTGTGTCTGGTCCGCTGCAAGCGTCCTGCCGGAGCCTTCTTATCCAGTTGGCACCGAAAGATCTAATGACCCAGTATTTTGGTCTATTGGCGCTCTCCGGAAAGGTGACCAGCTTCCTGGCACCACTCGCCGTCGCCGTTGTGACAGCTGCAGCTGATAGCCAGCGGGCTGGTATGTCCGTCATTTTGGTGTTCTTTGCTGTCGGCCTTTGTCTGCTGATGATGGTCAAAGAAAAACGCGCCGGGCTATGACCCGGCGCGTTTTCTCAATCCAAAAATGCTGAGGCTTAAGCGACGTCGCGAACACCTACGAGGAAGTTGTCGACTTCCTGTTTCAGGCGCACAGCCTCGCTCTGCAGGACGTTGGCCGACTGGCTGACCTGACGAGCCGCGTTGCCGGTATCGTCCGCGGACGCTGCCACCTTGACGATGTTTTGGGCAACTTCCTGCGTACCGTTGGAGGCTTCCTGAATATTCCGCGCGATTTCCTCGGTCGCCAGCCCCTGTTGTTCGACAGAGTATTGAATGCTGGAGGAGATCTCGTTCATCTTCTCGATCGTTTCCGAGATGCCCTTGATCGCATCCACAGAACCTGCGGTCTCGGACTGGACCGATTGGATCTGCAAGGAGATTTCTTCAGTCGCCTTGGCCGTTTGGTTGGCGAGTTCCTTGACCTCGGCTGCAACAACCGCGAAGCCTTTGCCAGCTTCCCCTGCCCGGGCTGCCTCGATCGTTGCGTTCAGGGCGAGAAGGTTGGTTTGTTCGGCAATGTCCGTGATCAGCTTGACCACTTCACTGATGCGGTGCGCTGCTTCCGCCAGACCTTCGATCTTGGCATTGGTCGACTGCGCCTGATCCACGGCATGAGACGCGATCTCTGTTGATTGGGTCATTTGACGCGAGATTTCGCCAACAGACGCCATCAACTCTTCGGCCGCGGAGGCAACTGTTTCCACGTTGGAGGACGCTTCCTCGGACGCAGCGGCCACCGTCGTACTCTTCTCGCTGGTATCATCCGCGCCTGCGGTCAGGGTCACGGAAGCGCCGTTCAGATCCTCGACCTGAGACATGACTGTCGCGGTCAGTTCCGTGATCTTCCGATCGAAGTCTTGCGAAATTTCGCTGATCTTTTGAGCGCGGGCGAGCTGCCGCCGCTGGGTCTCTTCCTGTTCGGCAGCCAAGGCTTCCGCCTGCTGTGCCTTGTCGCGGAAGACTTCCAGAGCCTTGCTGATCTCTCCGATTTCATCCTGACGATCCGTGTCATGGATCGGCTCTTCATAGCGGCGGTCAATCAAGGCCTGAATGCTGCCGACTGCACGCTCCAGCGGGCGACGCACAATGTTCGTACCCACAATATAGATCGACGTTGCCACAACAAGCAGCAGAACAAGACCAACAACCGCGATCATAGTTATGATCTGCGTTGAAGCTGCGTTCAAAGTCGATACTGGTACGTTGACGACCACAGCCATTTTGGCGTCGGTCCGGCCAATGCTGACCGGTTTAACGATCCGCAAAACATCGGTGCCGAGTGTGTTTGAGTAGCCTTCATACACATAGCTCTCGCCATTCTTGACGGCTGCAAGCAACTCATCCTTGACCGCAAGATCGGTATCGGACCGCCCTTCGCTCCACTTTTTACCGAGGAGTGCACCGTCCGGATGCGCGATCCAGGATCCGTCTTGAGAGATCAGATGGACAGACCCTGTACCAAGCGGCTTTTGTTCACCCAAAGCACTCGACAAGGGAGTCAGCATGATGTCCCCACCGGCGACACCAATGACTTTCGAGCCCTCTTTGACCGGAATACCGAAGGACACGCCGGTCACAGTCTTTCCATCAGCTTCCCAGCTGTATGGCTCTGTCACGTAGTCCTTGCCTGTTTCATAAGGGACATTGAACCAAAGGCTCTTGCCAGGCTGATCCATTTCCAGATCACCCATCGGGCGGTATCCGAGCTTGCCATCAGCGAGCCTGAAGAAATACGGCCGCCACATGCCGCTCTCGTCGTGCTTTTCGGCACTGACATACTCAGCGTCTTTACCGTCCAGCCCATCGAACGGAATAGCGCCCCAGGTGCCAGAGAAGTCGACGTTCTTGTGCAGCGTCTCTTCAACGATCGCCATCCACTGATTGCGATCCTGATTTCCAGTGCTTTTGAGGCCTGTCAAAGCAGCTGCAAGCGATTGAGCGGTGACAAGGCCGTTCTCCATGGTCCGCTGGACCAATTCCGCTTGATCCTCAGCAACGGCATCTGCTTGAGCGACAGCAAGAGATTGCGTCATCTGTGAGGCTTGCCAGCCAATAACCCCGATCCCACCGACCAAGGCCAAGGCAAGCGTTGCAACACTAACGCCTACGAGTTTTGTAGTGACCTTCGCATTTTTAAACACCGGATCTTCTCCGTTAGCCAATCGATTCGCCGCAACAGTCGCACTGCTGCATTTGCGAACAAATTAACTTGCGGAGATTAACAAGGTATTCAAAAGCCTAGGCGTTATTTCCGAAGCTGAAGAAATGCATCTTCTACCATCAGTAAAAGATGCATTTTTGTTCAATCAGTGCCGGAAGTGCCGCATACCGGTCATGACCATCGCAAGACCAGCTTCATCAGCGGCCTTGATCACATCATCGTCACGCATGGACCCACCCGGCTGGATAACCGCCGTGGCACCAGCTTCGGCGGCAGACAGCAATCCGTCGGCAAACGGGAAGAAAGCATCTGAAGCCACGACACAGCCTTTGGTAAGTGGCTCGGACAATCCGGCAGTTTCCGTTGCATCCAAGGCCTTTCGGGCAGCAATCCGAGCCGAATCCACCCGGCTCATCTGACCAGCCCCGACGCCAACTGTTGCGCCATCCTTGGCATAGACGATTGCATTGGATTTGACGTGCTTGGCAACCCGGAAGGCGAACTTGAGATCCTGCATTTCCTGATCGCTTGGTGCCCGCTTGGTCACGACTTTCAGATCAAGATCATCAACAACGCCATTGTCGCGTGATTGGACCAGCAGACCCCCAGCCACGGATTTCACGAAAAGCCCCTTGGCCCGTGCGTCCGCAAGTCCACCGGTCACCAGAAGCCGAAGGTTTTTCTTCGAGGCAATGATTTCGCGGGCGGCCTCATCGGCATCCGGAGCGATGATGACTTCGGTGAAGATCTTGACGATCTCCTCAGCCGCCGCAGCATCCAGTTTTTGGTTCAGGGCAACGATGCCGCCAAAGGCAGAAACTGGGTCACAGCGGAGCGCTTTTTCGTAAGCATCCTTCAGGCTGCCGCCTTCCGCAACACCGCAGGGATTGGCGTGCTTGATGATCGCAACAGCGCTCGTGCGCGCCGGGTCGAACTCGCTGACCAGCTCAAAAGCCGCATCGGTGTCGTTGATGTTGTTGTAGGAGAGGGTCTTGCCTTGCAACTGCGTTGCGGTTGCCACGCCCGGCCGCTTTTCGCCCGTTTTATAGAAGCCAGCAGTTTGATGCGGGTTCTCGCCGTAACGCATGACTTCCGAGAGCGCACCGCCGACAGCCCGGTGGGCCGGTGTTGCCTCATCCAACTGATCTGCCATCCAGTTTGAAACGGCGGCATCATAGGCGGCCGTGCGCGCAAATGCCTTTAGGGCCAGTTTCTTCCGCAAGTCGAGCGGTGCCTTGCCGCCATTGGTGTCCAACGCCTCAATAACAGAGCTATAGTCGGCCGGGTCTGTTACCACGGTGACATAGGCATGGTTCTTCGCGGCGGCCCGTGTCATGGCAGGCCCGCCAATATCGATGTTTTCAATCCCCGTTCCATAGTCCGCACCGGACGCAATCACCTCTTCGAACGGATAAAGATTGCCGCAAAAAAGATCGATGCCGGTGATGCCATGATCGGCCATAGCCTTTTGATGGTCTTCATCGTCGCGGATCGACAGGAGACCGCCGTGGACGCTGGGATGAAGCGTTTTCACACGGCCATCCATGATTTCCGGGAAATTGGTAACTTCGGAGATATCAAGAACGGTCAGTCCGGCGTCTTTCAAAGCCTTGTAGGATCCGCCTGTCGACACCAGCTCAACGCCGCAGTCCGCCAACGCCTTTGCGAAGTCGACAAGACCGGTTTTGTCAAAGACAGACAAAAGGGCACGTTTGACAGGGACGAATTCTGGAACGGGTACGGCTTTGGACACAATGGCCATGAAGACTGCCTCTCAGCTGGAACGGGGCGGGAAAGCGTGGCGCCCCCTAACACGTCTGACTGGAAAGCGGAAGGTTTCAGATCATCCTAGGGAACAAAGTCAGTCCAAAGACGTATCGTCTGCTGCTTCCTCAGCGTCTTCGATTGGGTCCGCGGGCGGATCTTCGAGCGGCAGTTCTTCCGTCTCATCGAAATCGCTGGTTCCGCGCCGACTCAGTTTGGCCGTTGCTGTTCGCCGGAACTGCCACCCGACAGAGGGAGCGGCCTCCAACGGACCAGAGATAACAATCTGCTCGGACTTCCTGTGACCATAAACATCCGATAGGTAAACGCTTTCCTCCAGGGCAATCTCAATACCAGGCGCCTCGAATTCCCAAGCTTCGCCGTCACGGCATACCAGCAGCAAGGCAGACCCGGCCCGGATCAATGATGCCTTGATCGCCGGATGAAGATGGAAACGGACGGTATAAAGCGTATCCGGATCGACAGAGCCGACAGCCTGGAACGTATCAACGCCATCGAGAACTGTTCCGTCGGACGACAGCCGCAAATCCCGTTGATGCAGAACATTGAAATCCGCCACATAGCCGTCGTGAGAAGCGATCACCCGGCAACCCGCAGCGTCATCTTCCCTGGAAATATCGATCACGCGCGGCCCGGACAAGATCGGAGCTCCGAGCAAATGTCCGAACGGCTTTTCCGAAAGAAACCGGCAAGAGGACGTATCGTCGATCGACGCGGTCGAATGGGCTGCGGTGGACCGGCTCACTTTGCGCCAGACCGGGTTCGATTTTGACGAAACCCCGCAATTGACCACCATCCGATGGGCGCCGGTAGAAAACTCGAAAGACAGGCAGCCGGCGTGTGCGTTTCCAGACAGCGCAATGTCCGGGGCAGGGCCCGTGTCGACCAAGACGACCGATGATCCTCCACTCAAGCGTTGATATCCAGAATGCGGCGCATTGGTGGGCGGCGCCCCACGGGCATCGTCGTATGCGAGGATCGTTGCGACCAGATCGCTCGGCGTAGAGCCCATACCGTTGAAGTGGGCAAGCGCTCCGTCGCCATGGCGGAAGAACTTCATCAGCGGCATCATTCGGTCGACCGACTGAACCATGGCTGTCGGGACTTCAAGCCCCTGCGCCACAAAGGCCTGACGCACAGGCAAAAGATCGGCAAGGATGTCGATCAAGGCCCGCGGGTTTCTGGAGATATGCCCGCCATCTGGTAGTATTTGACGGGACAATTCCTGATCGAGACGGCGAATGCTTTGACGCGCAAAACGGCCTTGTCCCGCCATGGAAATGCAGGCTGACGCGATGGCGAGCGCTGCATGAAGCCGCTCAACCCCATCTTCGGTCTCATTGATCGTCTGACGGAGATACTGCACCTGACGCGCCAGAGACTTGATGAAGGTCCGGTAGAAACTGTGATCGCCGTCCTGTAGGATGAACGGAGAATGCGCAAGCCAAGACAAAATACGCCGTGTAACAATGGGCGCTTCCCACCCGATCGGGTGCCAGCGGCCACAGTATTTGATCCAGTCCTCTGCCAGAGCACGAGCATTCTGCCGTGCGATTTGGCTGTCGGCAGCTCGCAGATCCCTCAGCCATCCAAAGGCGTGAAGCTCCCGCTGCCAGTCTTCATGCACGGCCTGAAGCTCAAAGGGTGAGCGCCCTTGCGTCTCAACAAGATGGCCTGAAAATAAAAAGCGTCCGCCATAGATATCGGCCGCATTTGTTGCATCGGCTGTTCTGAGATCTTGTGGGGCAATCAGCAAGCGCTCGGGCACGGCTGAAAAGGGCTGCAAGCGGGAGATCGGTCCGCCATGCATCCATTTCCGGGTCCGTTGCCAGATATACAGCGCCACCAGGCCCCAAATGCGCCCGCGCTCCGAGAGGGTGGCATTGCTCACCGGACCATCTCCAACACCGATGGTCTATGCGTATCTATAACGATCTCCATTCAAGCTGCCGGGCCCATCGTTCCGGCTCAGCCGTTAAGGTTAGCAAATCATTTATAGAATCATGACAGTTGAAGAGTTTATTCCGCGTTAAGAGACCCTGAACCGCGCGGCGAAAAAACCATCCATGCCGAAAAGCCCGGTTTCGGGGCCTGCAGACTGATCCGGCCGGCAGCGAAGATATCCCTCTGGTGTGACACTTTCGCCAAGGCCGCCAATTTCACTTGCGTCGATCGGCACCAACGCCACGCGCTCCTTGTTCCGCTCCAAAAACGCCTCTGCCTGGCCTTCGCCCTCGGCGCGCTCCAAGGAACAGGTGCAATAGACCAGAACGCCGCCCGGCTTTAGCCAAGCCATGACGCGGTCCAGGAGAGCTGTTTGAATTTCGCTCAACTTTTCAATGTCGTAAGGCTTCTTGATCCAGGGCACATCGGGATGACGCCGGATGGTCCCTGTTGCGCTGCACGGTGCATCGAGCAGGATCGCGTCAAACAATGCCTCCGGTTCATACTCCCGCAAATCCGCTGCAACGGTTGTCACTGACAATCCGAGGCGGGTCATGTTTTCCGCAAGCCGTTTAAGCCTGGCCTTTGAAATATCGATGGCCGTTACCTCGGCGCCGCTGGCTGCTAGCTGTGCTGTTTTTCCACCGGGCGCTGCGCAAAGGTCGGCAACCTGCTTGCCAGAGATATCGCCAAGCAGTTTGGCCGGAAGGGACGCAGCGGCATCTTGTACCCACCATGCGCCCTCTTCGAACCCTTCCAGTGCATCTACGGCACCTTTTTTGGAGAGCCGAACACTGCCAGCGCCGACAACCACACCATCGAGCTTTTCCGCCCATGCTGCTGGATCGGCTTTCACAGTCAAATCAAGCGTGGCCTCACTCTCATGCGCCTTTGCGATTGCGCGTGCACCTTCCTCGCCATAAGCCTCCTGCCAACTTTCCCAAAGCCAATCCGGAGTGTTGAGCCGGGGGGCATCGAGATCCGCCGCGATTTCTTCGCGCTCGCGCCCAAGACGGCGCAGAACGCCATTGACCAGGCCTTTGTATGGCCGGGCCCGGCGATCCATGGAGGCATGATCAACGGCGAGCGACACGGCAGCGCGATCGGGAATGTCCAAAAACTGCATCTGCGCGATGGCGACATGGAGAATGTCGAGCACCCTGCCGGTTTTTTCCGGAATATCGCGATCCAGCAACCGGCCCAGGACTTCCGCAATTTCACCGCGGTGACGGAGGGCGGCACCCGCGATGGCACGCACCAGGGCCCTGTCATTCGCGGCCAAGGCCCGGAAACCGGAGTGTCCGGATGCCATATCCAATTCACCGTCCAAGGGACGCTTCTTATGCACCACATTTCCCAGGATATCGGCGGCGACCTTGCGGGCCGCAAAACCCGGCTTTTCTGACCTTTCAGCCGGAGCACCGTTCGAAGGCTTGTTGTTTTTTTTAGGTGACTTGCTCACGAAATTGTCCTGATGGGCAGACCCGCACACTTCGGCGGGTGTCAAAATCAAGCGCCGCAGTCCGGGCTTCCGGCTGCGGCGCGTTGACGATCATTCTAGATCTAACCCTGGCTGACGCCAAGGTGTTTTCAAAGTTTAGCCCCACGGGCCCTTTGGGCGCGGCGGCTCATCATAAGACCTGCCACCAGTCGTGCCGCCCCATGGGCCTGACTGCGGAGCCCGGGATTGAGCAAATGTCCCGCGTCCTGCGGTGCCCAATCCGGCTTCCGACAATTTGCGCAGCTCATCAATCCGGTTCTGGGTGTTCGGGTGCGTGGAGAACAGATTGTCCATGCGCTCGCCGGACAGCGGGTTCATAATGAACATGTGCGCCGTCGCCGGATTGGCCTCGGCATCCGGATTGTGGATGCGCTCGACACCGCCGGATATTTTCGCCAGGGCAGACGCCAGCCACATCGGTTCACCGCAGATCTGCGCGCCCATGCGATCCGCGGCATATTCGCGGGTCCGGGAAATCGCCATTTGCACGATCATCGCCGCCATCGGCGCAACGATCATCATCAAGATGACGCCGACAAAACCCAGGGGATTGTTGCGGTTGCCCCCGAAGAGGAAGGCAAAGTTCGCGAGCATCGAGATCGCACCGGCGATGGTCGCCGTGATCGTCATGATCAAGGTGTCATGGTTCTTCACATGCGCCAGCTCGTGCGCCATCACACCGGCCACTTCTTCCTTGCTGAGCATGTCCAGCAAGCCGGTGGTCGCAGCAACGGCTGCATTTTTGGGGTTCCGCCCGGTCGCAAAGGCGTTCGGCTGCGGGTTGTTAATGATATAGACCTTCGGCATGGGCAGATCGGCATTTTGCGCCAGTTGGCGGACCATGCCGTAATATTCAGGCGCCGAGCGCTCATCGACTTCCTGTGCATGGTGCATGCGCAGGACCATCTTGTCTGAATTCCAGTAGCTGAACACGTTCATCGCGGCCGCAATCGCGAGCGCGATCAACATGCCCGACTGACCGCCGATCATGAACCCAAGGCCCATGAAGAGCGCCGTCATACCTGCAAGCAACATGGCTGTGCGAACGTAATTCATCGGTGCCTTATCCGTTTCCGTTTGAAGCTGCGAACAAAAGTTGTCGCAGTCTTTTCTCAACGTTCAAGATGGGGATGCCTGCCATTCTTGGCAAGTTTGTCCTATATAACGCGAAAGTTTTGAAATCTGGCTGACAGCGGAAACCATGACCGACACGAAAGATACGGAAACGGCGCAATTCACGGCAACCGAAGTACCCTCCCTGAAGACAGACGTGGCCGAAGCTCCAAAACGCAATTTCGAGGACCTGCCGCCTGCGGCCCAGCGCGCCCTGAAAGAAGCCGAAGACCGGCGCAAGGAAATCGACGCCAAACACAACGCCATGGCACCGGAGGTTGACGGCCGAGGCGGCTTGGAGCCAACGCGTTATGATGATTGGGAAATCAAGGGTTTAACAGTCGATTTCTAGGCGGCAGCCTTTGCCAGCTTCCGCACTTCGTCCGCAATCGCCTTGGCAAGATCCTTTTGCGGTTCAGCTTCCAGGTGAACTGCGTCCACTTCACTCACTGACACAACGCTGCCCGTATTGAAAAAGGCAACGCGGTAGGTTTCCGCCAGCTTCTCATAGACACCCGCCAGCAGCTTGGACTGGGCCACACTGTGGTCTTCTGAGAAAAGGCCGGCATATTCCTTGCCCGTAAAATCCCCAAGCGGTGGCGGCGACATCAAAAGTACTTTTGGAGCACGGCCTTCGACATCATCGGTCACTTGCGTGGCGGCGAACAGCAGCCGGCCCATCGCAAGACCGATCGCATCAGCGCTCATCTGAAACCGGTCCTGAAGATCATTCGTTCCGAGCATGATGATTAGGATGTCGATTGGCATGTGCGTCTTTCGCACGGTTGCCAAGTGCTCAAGACCGTTTTTGTCGCCGCGGGCAGGGTCTTCGAAAACAGTTGTCCGCCCGTTGACGCCCTCTTCGATGACATAATAGTCAGAGCCAAGTTCCTTTTGCAGGAGGCGTGTCCAGCGCTCGTCGTGGCCGTAACGGGTCTTTGTTCCCGGCACAAACCCCCAGGTAAGCGAATCACCGAAACAAACGACGGAGAGGGGGGTTTTGCCCGACATATTAAATCCATAGACCCGCGTGTGAAATCCAAGCATTGGACCCTAGTGGATCCTTTAAAGCGTGGCAATCGCATGGATATTGGCGGCGATATTCTGCTTGGTTAATAAGAGATTTACCAAGGACGGGATAGGGTCGGGCAAACGTTTTGCGTAACGACTGCCGGATCTTGAATGACTGCCAGCCAGACCACCTACAAGCGCGGCGCCGCGCTGCCGGGTTCCAACCCTTTCCAACGCCTTGCCGACTTGCTTGACGGGCAATCTCCGGGCCTTGAACCGATAATGATGACGATCGGTGAGCCCCAGCATCCGATACCAGATTTCACGGCTGAAGTGCTGGCGGAAAACATGGCTGATTTTCGCCGCTATCCGCCGATCAACGGCACACCGGAGTTCCGCAGCACGATCGCGGACTGGCTCGACAAGCGCTATGGCCTGAACGGCACCATTGACCCGGATTTTGGCGTCCTGCCGCTGAACGGCTCCCGTGAAGGCCTTTCATTCGGGGCAATTGCCGCCCGCGATCAACTGGACAAGGGACTGGACCATCCGGCTGTCATTCTGCCGAACCCTTTCTATCAGACCTACGCGGCCGCAGCTCATGTCGCAGATGGCGAAACCGTTCTTCTGGATGCGGTTTCCGAGCACCAGTTCCTGCCGGACCTGGACGGCCTGGAACCGGCGCTTCTGGACCGGACTGTCGCCTTTTACGTTGCGTCCCCGACCAATCCGGAAGGCTCGGTCGCGACGCTGGAATACTGGCAGAAGCTGATCGGCTTGGCCCGCAAGCATCGCTTCATGATCTTTGCAGACGAGTGCTATTCGGAGATTTACCGGACAACCCCGCCCCCGGGCGTTCTGGAAGCCGCGCATCGGATGGGCACGGACTTTTCCAACATCGTTGTTCTGAATTCCCTGTCGAAGCGCTCCAATCTTGCCGGGCTGCGGTGCGGATTTGCAGCCGGCGATCCTGTTTTCCTGAAAAAATGGGCAAAGTTCCGCGGCCTTGCAGCGCCACAAGTGCCCTTGCCGGCGCAGGCCGTCGCGGTCCGCGCCTATCGCGACGAAGCCCATGTTGAGGAAAACCGGCGGCTTTATAACGAGAAATATGAAGCCGCAGAACGCCTCCTTGATCCGATCCTCGGCCCTGTAACAACAGAGGCAGGCTTCTTCCTTTGGCTCAATGTCGGAAAGTGGGGAGACGGTGTTTCCGTCACACAGGCCCTTTGGCGCGACACAGGCGTGAAGGTCCTGCCGGGCAGCTATCTGGCATCTGATCAGTCAGATGGCAGCAATCCGGGCCGGAATTACATCCGCGCGGGGTTGGTGGCGCCCCTTGCGCAGACGGAGATCGCTCTTGAGCGTGTGGCAAACTGGTTGGGAGGCAAGGCATGAGACGGGCCAGTGCAGTGCGCGGATCGGGCCGTCGGTCCGCAGTCGATCTTCTGGACACGGAAAGTCCGGCCAAGCGTTTTTTAAGACGGAACCTGACCGGTGCGGCTGGCCTCGGGATCATCTCCATTGCGGCGGCCCTCGCAGCCGCCCTTGCCACCTGGTCCGTGAATGATCCGAGCCTGAACCACGCGACGGGTGGGCCTGTGCGCAATGCGCTCGGCGCTCCAGGCGCGATCGTCGCCGACGTCTTGATGCAGACGATTGGTCTTGCAACAGCTGTTTTCCTCGTTCCCCTGGTATTATGGGGCTGGCGGCTCTTGACCGGCCATGCCCTCGGCATCGGCCGCAAGCGTCTCTTTTATTGGATTCTCGGATCTGGGCTTTCGGCTGGCGCGCTGGCGGCGCTTCCCGTTCCGCAAAGCTGGCCGTTGCCGACAGGCCTTGGCGGGTTTCTGGGAGACATGATCCACGGTGTCCCGGCTATTTTAACCAGCAACCTGACGAGCGGCGCTGCGACAATCATTGGAGGCCTTGGACTCGGTGTTCCTGCCGGTCTTCTCCTCCTTGCTTCGGCCGGCTGGCTGGGCCGCGCAGGTGAACCTTTAGAGCATATCGAGCCACGCAGGGCCCCGGCCGGACATGGCAAATCCATCGAGGACGATCTCGGCCTTGATGACGAGGAGGAGGGCGAAAGCCGCTTGTCTTTGATGGCGACGGCTTTTGCGGGACAAGTCAGCCACATCGGGCTTTTGGCGGTGACACAGGTCCGCCGGATGACCGGCTTGAAGCGCGCGCCGGTCCATGAAGACGATGAGGACTGGGACGGTATCGACGAGCACGATGACTACGAGCCGGAAGAACCTGCTCAGAAGAGCCGTCTGCAGTCGTTCCGCAGGGCACTGACCGGCCGCCTGATGCCGGAAGACGATGACGGTCTGGACGAGTTCTACGAGCGCGGCCACATGACTGAGCCTGACGCCCATGATCTGGAGGATCCCTTTGGCGAGGACGGTGAGGACTTCGGCCCGGACGATTTCCTGATCGACAAAGGCCCGGTCTCCGGCGAGCCGTTGCCGGGTGAAACGCCAAGACCGGTTGGTATTGCAGCCCCTGAACCAGCTCAAGCACCTTCGGGACGAGCAGCTGCTCAACCCGCACCGACCGGCCGTGTCATTCCACCGGCTCCAAAACCGAAACAAAGCAAACGGGCGATTGAGGAAGCGCAGCCCTCTTTCCTCGGCGCCCCGGAAGAGTACGAATTACCACCGCTGCGCCTGCTTGCAGAAGCCAAAGCGGCCGGCAAGGTTCCGGGTCTTTCCGCCGATGCTCTGGAACAAAATGCCCGTATTCTGGAAGGTGTTCTGGAAGACTTTGGTGTGCGCGGCGAAATTATCGAAGTCCGCCCGGGTCCGGTTGTCACACTCTACGAACTGGAACCCGCACCCGGTATCAAGTCGTCCCGGGTCATTGGTCTGGCAGATGACATTGCCCGCTCCATGAGCGCGATCTCCGCCCGTGTTGCGGTCATCCCCGGCAAGAATGCCATTGGTATCGAACTGCCGAATGCACGCCGCGAAACCGTTTACTTGCGCGAAATGCTCGCTGCTCAGGATTTTGAAAAATCGAAATCCAAGCTGGCACTTGGCCTCGGCAAGACAATCAACGGTGAAGGCGTGGTTGCCGATCTTGCCCGCATGCCGCACTTGCTCGTTGCAGGTACGACCGGATCAGGTAAGTCGGTCGCGATCAACACCATGATCCTGTCGCTGCTGTACCGGCTGACACCGGATCAGTGCAAGATGATCATGATCGATCCGAAGATGCTGGAATTGTCGATCTATGACGGCATTCCGCATCTTCTGACCCCCGTCGTGACAGACCCGAAAAAGGCCGTTGTTGCGCTGAAGTGGACCGTCCGCGAGATGGAGGACCGCTATAAGAAGATGTCCAAGATGGGCGTCCGCAACATCGACGGCTACAACACCCGGATCAAGCAGGCCCTGGAGAAGGGCGAAGAGATGACCCGTACCGTCCAGACCGGATTTGACCGGGATACGGGAGAACCAATCTACGAGGAAGAACAGCTGCCGCTGGAGGCGATGCCGTATATCGTGGTCATCGTCGATGAAATGGCCGACCTGATGATGGTGGCCGGCAAGGATATTGAAGGAGCGATCCAGCGCCTTGCGCAGATGGCTCGTGCCGCAGGCATCCACTTGATCATGGCAACTCAGCGTCCCTCGGTCGACGTCATCACCGGTACCATCAAGGCGAACTTCCCGACCCGAATTTCCTTCCAAGTCACATCGAAAATCGACAGCCGAACGATCCTGGGCGAAATGGGCGCAGAACAGCTGCTCGGTATGGGTGACATGCTGTTCATGGCCGGTGGCGGCCGGATCCAGCGTGTTCACGGGCCTTTCGTCTCTGATGACGAAGTGGAAGAGGTCGTCAAACACCTCAAGGTTCAGGGCACACCGCAATATCTGGAAGCTGTGACGGAAGAAGATGAATCTGCCGACAGTCCTTATGATGGCGGCGCGGCCTCCGGCAGCGGAGACAGCAACGATCTTTATGACCGGGCCGTTGCAATTGTTCTGAAAGACAAGAAGGCTTCAACTTCCTATGTCCAAAGGCGCCTGTCGATCGGCTACAACCGGGCTGCGTCGCTCATCGAGCGTATGGAACAGGAAGGCTTGATCAGCGCCGCCAACCATGCCGGTAAACGTGAGATTCTGGTGCAAAACGGGTTGGATGAGGACTTCTGATCCTCACCCGCCCAAGGTTTGCCATAGACACTTCCTAGTTAAGATGAAACGGTTGAACCTAGCACCAGATTAGGACTTTGAATCATGCTGACACGCTTCGTTTCCCGCATCGCCAAGTCAACAATCCGGCCGGTCGCCGCTCTGGCAATGGCCGCTGCCATGACCGTCCCGGCTCCGGCCTTGAGTGATCGGGAGCAGCAGACCCTTCAGGACCTGAACGCCTATTTCAACTCTGTGAAGACCATGCACGGCGACTTCATCCAGTTTGGACCGGACGGCAGCCAGTCGGACGGGAAGTTCTATATGGCGCGCCCCGGCAAGGTCCGGTTCTATTACAACAAGCCTTCCGTCCTGGACATCGTGGCCGATGGCAAGTCGGTATCGGTGCGGGACCGCAAGCTGAACACGCAGGATATCTGGCCGCTCGGACAGACGCCATTGCGCTTTCTTCTGTCGGATTCCATCGATCTCCAACAAGACACCAATGTGACGAATGTGCTCGTCGAGGAAGATCTCGTCACGGTGACAATTTTCGACAAGACCAAGTTCAATTCCGGAACCCTAACCCTGATCTTTGACGCAAAAGACTATGCGCTCAAGCAATGGACCGTGACCGATCAGCAGGGTTACGATACGTCGGTTGCCGTCTACAATGTCGTCTCGAACGGTCCGACCAATCCGGATCTCTTCAAGATCGACTACCTGGCAAATTCACGCCAGTAACTCGAACGAAACGCAGTCCTGCAGGACAATGGATAAAACACCGTCCCTTCCTTTGGTCCGCAGGATCTTTGCCGACTATTGCGACCGGCATGGCTTGTCGCTCATTTGTGACGAAGGATCCGGGCAGGCGGGCTATATTGAGCTTACTGACGGACGCCGCCGTTTCTTTCGCGGAACCCACTTCGATCTCAACCCGCTCGGCGCTGCGGAAATCGCGGACGACAAGGCTTATACTCTCAGTTTCTTGAAACGGGATGGCTTCACTGTCCCGGAGAGCATGCTCATTCATGGGTTTGACGTCTTGGCCGGCCTGCGGGTTCATAAACCCGAGATTGCCGCGAAGATGCACTCAGCCGAAGACGCGTCGCAGTTCGCTGAAACCGTCGGATATCCTGTTTTTGTTAAGCCGAACAGTGGGCAGGAAGGAGAGGACGTGCTGCGCCTGGACGATCAGGCAGGCCTTCAGCACGCCTTGACCAATCTCCTGCAACGGCATTCCTCACTTCTCGTGCAGAGATGCGTTGAGGGTGCAGATCTCAGGATTCTTGTCCTTGATGGAGAGGTCTTGCTGGTGCTGGATCGCCGACCAGTTCAGGTGGAAGGAGACGGAGAACAAACGGTCAAACAACTTGCCTTCGGTGTTGCCGGCCTGAATTTCCGCGATCCGCGTGTGGAACCTGAGCTGACCCGGCAAGGTCTTGGCCCCGCATCCATTCCGGAGAAAGGCCAGACGGTCGAGCTTTTGCCGAACAAAAACCTGTCTGCGGGAGCAAAAGCCAGGGACATCACGAACAGCGTTGCGGATGATCTGAAACAGACCGCAATCTCAATCTGCGAAAGCCTTGGTCTGCGCTATGCAGGCATCGACTTGATCGCAGAAAACCCAAAAAAGCCCGGAAGCAGTTACGCTGTTCTGGAGGTCAATGCAGCGCCCGGGCTCAACCGGTATGCCGCCCAAGGCGCTGAAGAACTTGCGAAGGTTACAAGTGTTTATGAGCGCGTCCTCGACGCGCTCACAGGCAAAAGCACTTAGTAGTCGCCGAGCTTGATATCCCGGGAATACTCGCCGTCGACTTCTTTCGTGACGGCCTGACCACAGATGGTTTCACCCTTAGTCGCGTCATAGGTCAAGGACGGGGATCCGCTGAGTTCCCAGCCCTTGTTGAGCGCTTCGGTGACCCGGTGGCAAAACTCGCTGCTGTCGACATTGGTGATGAAGCGATAAAGTTTCATGCGGTACTCTCCGAATCGTCTACGAGCGGGCCGCGATGGCGTCTGCAATCGCAATCACCCGCTTGCCCATGTCCGCATGTAGCCGTTCAACCATCTTTCCGTCCACCTGAATTGCGCCTTTCGATGCATTTTCAGGAAGGTCAAATATCTCGTTGATCTTGCGTGCCCAAGCCACTTCGTCCTCTGTCGGGCTGAACGACGCGTGGCAGGACCCGATCTGTTTCGGATGGATCAGGGTTTTTCCGTCCATTCCCATTTCAGCGCCCTGCGCACATTCTGCGGCAAAGCCTTCCTCGTCCTGAAATGCGTTGTAGACGCCATCAAGGATGTCGATCCCACCAGCCCGCGCCGCCGCGACACAGGTCATCAGCCACGGCATCATGACCGCCCGGCCCGGCGCCAACCGCGCGCGTGTTTCCTTGGCCAGATCATTGGTGCCCATGACAAAGCAGGACAGGCGGACTTCCGGATCCCGTCCACAGGCCCCAATGGCGCCAGCATTCAGCATGGCCTCCGGCGTTTCCATCATCGCCCAAAGCTGGATTGAGCTCGACGCGCCATGCATCGACAAAAGATGCGCGACTTTTTGCAGATCAGCCGGGCCATTCACCTTGGGAACGAGGATCGCATCCGGATTTGCTCTGACGGCAGCCTTCAGATCGTCATCGCCCCAGACAGTGTCCAGACCATTGATCCGGATAACCACTTCCCGCTCGCCATATCCGCCTTCCGAGACCGCAGTCACGATCTGCTGACGCGCTGTTTCCTTTGCATCTGGCGCCACTGCATCTTCGAGATCCAGAAGCAGGCAGTCCACATCAAGGGTCTTGGCTTTTTCGAGCGCGCGGGCGTTGGACCCCGGCATGTACAGGGCGGAGCGGCGGGGCTTGAAAGTCTCACTCATGAAAGGCGTCCGTGGTTCTTGTTGCTGCGCAGCACGCTAACGGCAACGATCAGTGGAATCCACTCGCCTTTTGGCTCACTCCGCTGCGGTACCCGGCGCAGTTTTCTGAAAGGGCAGATTGAGAGGCCAGAGCGTCGGCTCCGAATTGAGACCTTCCTTTCGCACTCTTGATTTGGGCAGATGAAATCATGATTTCCGGAAAAACAAACGACCATCAGGCTATTTTGATTCAAGTCCTTGATCACCGAACGCCTTTTGGACATGTTGGGCGTCTCTTCTGTCCCCTATCTCCGGAGATTTCATGAGCAAGACGGAAATCAAGGCTCTCGGGCTGGATGACGCCCATCAGCTTGCCCCGCTCATTGCCGAAAATGCACAGGCCCTGAAACGCGGCGCCCCGCGCCGGCCTGACGAGTTCTATGCCGAACGGATCCTCGTCGACAAAACCGCAGAGGTGCTTGGCGCGTTCAACGGCGATGCGCTGATCGGTTTTGCCGTCTATTTCGACTTGCCGGAACTGATCACAGGCCTCCGGATCGGCCAGCTGGATGACATCTATGTCCATCCGGACCATCGCAATCAAGGGATCGGCCGGAAACTCATCGAAACACTGGTGAGTGAAGGTCAAAGCCGCGGTTGGCTGCACCTGCGCTGGATTGTCCCGGGCAAAAACACGCCAGCGGTCGCGCTCTATGAAAAGATCGCCGAACCGGATCACCGCAAAAGCTACGTCATTCCGATCGACCGGATTGCCGGCGACTGATCCATCGGCCTCAGGATCCCGCCTGAAACAGGGGTGGGATCCGGCCAAGCGTGACAAATCCCATCCGCATCAGACCGTTGTCGATCAAAAGCGGTATCTCGATCGCGGGATCACCGTGATGGTCCGTTCCAGTCGGTTGAAGACTGGACAACAGGCTTTCTACAATACTGAATTCATTGCTGTTCGGCGGAAAGAGTGGCCGGATGGAGTTCAGCATGTCGCCAGGTTGAACGAGGGTAAGCGTCAATGTGCCGGACAAAACCCCGGCCCCGTTCACAGTCAGATCGCCCCTACCGCCAAAACGGCTCGCGCCTAGCGCCACTTCGGCCAAGACCAATCGCACTGGCAATTCGCCGCCATTTGCCAGCACAAGCGAGCGCAGGTCGGCACCAGACAACAACGGTGCGCCATTGAGGACCTGTAGATGCATCCGTGCATCCACCGGATTGGTCAGTGACGGCAGCTGTTCCACCATCAGGCCATCAATGGAGAAAAACCCATCGACTGCACCGGTCGTCTCTGGCGACGGACGCAAATGAAATTCGGCCTTTTCGGACACGACCCGTGCTTCGGCGGCAGGGTTTTGAACTCTCAAAGCCGGCTTGGTAACAACAACATCGACCTTTCCGAGCGCTTCGGTGGAATATCTGGCGCTGGCTCGAGCTGTTTCCCAGGTCAATTCGCCGGAAATACCCGCCAGAGGCAACGATACGGCTGCCGGTGTTGCGGCCTCGAAAATGACATGCCAGGGATTGTAGACCAGCGCGACTGCGGTCAGACCGCCCACGGCACTTTCGCTGCCGGACAAACCAAGTGATTTCAAATCATCACAGCGGATTTCGTAGCGCCATGGATAACCGCCGATCGTTAGGTCACTACACGTGACTTCTGTCCCTTGCTCGGAGAACCGGCCGAATTGCATGTCCAGCTGATCGGCCAGAACAGTGCGTCCGTAAGCCCAGGCTCCGGACCAACCGGCAACCACGATGACGATGACCCCGATCAGAACAAGGTACTTACGTTTGCTTGGTGTTTTTCCGGCGGCAGTATCAGAAGACACGAATGAATTCTCCTTCAGACATCAAACAAATCGCGGCAGCATTGAAACGACCGGCAACGCTTGGTATCCCGGCATGTCCGTAACCACATGGCTTGAGACCGGGCGGCAGCGAAGAGACAGGATGATATGAGCGATTTTTGGGTGTTTGGCTACGGGTCATTGATGTGGAACCCGGGATTTGACCACTTGCATGCCGAACCTGCCCTTCTGCACGGCGCCCATCGGTCCTTATGCGTTTATTCGTGGGTCCACCGGGGCACTGAAGCCCGGCCTGGGCTTGTCTTCGGACTCGACAATGGCGGCACCTGTCGGGGCATGGCCTATCAGGTCGCAACGGAGAACTGGCCGACAACGCTCGAATACCTTCGCGCCCGCGAGCAAACGACCATGGTCTACAAGGAGCACTGGCACAACATCTCTCTGGACAGTGGCCGGAAGGTGGAAGCCCTGGTTTACATGGTCGATCATGGCCATCCGCAATATGCAGGTGCCTTGCCCCTGGAGAAACAGCTCGAAATCGTCAACGGCGCCGTCGGGAAATCCGGACCGAACCCGGAGTACGTCATCAACACGGCGGCTCACCTCGATGAGATGCAGATCACCGATACCGGGCTGACTTGGCTCGCCGAACAGTTAAAAACTGTCACGAAACGTTAGGGTCAGGCACCTGTCGAGGCTGGAATGTTTTTCAAAACCGGCGACGGGTTATCGGCGGAGCGGGCTTCCTCGATCAGGCGATTGCTGGCGGTTTCGATCTTTTCGATCATTGTGTCGTAGAGCTCTTGCGCTTCCAAACCCGGCAGGATTGGCGGCAAGATCTCGACAATGACCGTTCCAGGGTGAACCATGAAGGATGCCCGCGGCCAATAAACGCCCGCGTTATGCGCGATAGGGACAACAGGGCACTCCAGGTTCTTGTAAAGATGCGCAATCCCGAACTTGTATTTGGGCTCCGCACCGGCGGGACGGCGCGTGCCTTCCGGGAAAATCAGAATCTGGCGTTTATCTGCAATCTTTTCCTTCGCGGCTTCCATCATAGCAGCGAGTGCTTCGGAGCGTTTGCCGCGATTGATCGGGATCTGATCGAACTTCATTGTGTACCAGCCGAAGAAAGGCAGCCAGTTGAGTTCACGCTTCAGGATGAATGCCGGCCTTGGAAACAACGGAATAAGACCCACGGTTTCCCATGCGGACTGGTGTTTCATCGCCGCGATGTAACCAACACTCGGCAGGTTTTCCCGGCCGCGGATCTCCACATTGAGTCCCGCCACATATTTCATCAGAAGGATCAACGATTTGGACCAGACATGCGGGATCCACCAGCCCCATTTGCGGGGCAACAGGAGAACCGGCAGATACAACAGCATCTGAATCAGCGTGACTGAGTAGAACAGGATCTGAAAAACCGTTGAGCGCAGTACGAGCATGGGACCTGTGAAGCTTGTAAGGATCAACCGCCGCTGAAACGCCGCAGGTTAAGAGCTCAGCTCATGCTGCGCACGGCAATTCGAAGTCGTGCGACGGTATACTTCACATATTCACGGATGAGAAGACGGATCGTGGCGGGCTTTGTGTGCCAGGCCTCAAGTTGAAGGTCCTTGGCAAAGACCGGGTAGCCGATCAGCGTCACATCAGGCAGCGCACCCGACAGTTCTGCAGTTGCGCGCGGCAAATGATACGCGCTTGTGACCACAAGGAGAGAATCGAACCCGTTCTTGCGAACCCAGTTTGCAGTCTCGGTCGCGTTGCCAGCCGTGTTCAAGGCAACCCGGTCCAACTCCACGCTGCCTTCTTCCAGCGGTTTCGCAGATGCGGTGACGACAGCAATCTGTTTGCGTGTTGTTCCAGGATGCACGCCCGAAATGAGCAGGCGCCCGGCATGGCCTTCTTCCAGCAATCGGACGGCCTCGCTGACACGTTCCTGACCACCGGTCAGAACCACGATCGCATCAGCTTGCGGGCTCAAAGGAACGGTTGCCGTTGAGACCCTGTTGGCAAAGTTCGCAAATTGGATCGTTGTTCCAACGACGAAAACGGTGACACACGCCACAAGAAACGTTCGCAGAGCGAATCGCCGTTTTTCCCGTGCATCTTCCGTCACAGAGGCGCAAGAAGCGGAACTCCCCGGCGCATGTCCGCCAGGGTCGAGCCGGGTGACCGGCAGGGTTGTCCCATTTTTGCCACCCGCATCAATCGCGGGATCTGCCTGTGTCATAAGAAGACCGTAGAAGATGATTCGGCCAATTTCGCGGCATTTTCACGCAAAAATCAATCCACTTTCGCCAAATGTGCCTTCACCGCGAGGCCGGATGTCAATGCCGTCAACACGGCGACCAGAAACACCACACCAAAGACGCCAAAGTAGCCCGGCAAACTTACAGATACTGTTCCAAATAGGGCGGAGAGCTGGTCGGAACCAGCCTGTCCAGTTCCTTGGCGGGTCATCATATCCAAAAGCACAAAGCAAACGATCGACGCCAGGCCGCCCGAAACGCCACCTTTCAGGCCCAGCACAAGGAAGTGCCGCTGGAATTCCCGCGCAATGAAGGTGTCTTCCGCGCCGACAAAATGGAGCACGGAGACCACGTCCTTGTTTCCGGCCATCGCTGCTTGTGTTGCAAAGACAACACTGAGGACCATGGATCCCAACACGAGCAGCATGATCGCAAAGCCGCCAGCAACGACCGTTCCAGCCATCGCAGACAACCTGGATGTCCAGACCGAATGGTCATCCACGCTCGCGCCCGTCACATTCTGCCGGATGGTCGCCCGGAGTTGCTTAAGATTCAAAAGGGATGGATCTGCAATGGTGATCTGAATAAGCCGCGGCACCGGCAAGCCGTCGAGCTGCAGACCATCGCCAAGCCACGGCTCCAAGAGTGCCTTTGTTTCGGAATCTGAAAGCGCGCGCACGCTATCAATTCCGGAGAACTCTTGTGCAAGCGCAACAGCCTTGTCGATCTCGCGCAGCATATCGACGCCTTCTGTCGGGCGGATCTGGATCGTGATCTCGCGCACGAGGTCGTTTTGCCACGCGTCGGCGGCATCCCAGACGATCGATACTGCGCCAACTGTCAGACAGGCGAGGAAACTCATGATCGCAACAACGAGTGTGAGTGCGCGCCCTGCCACCGACTGCGGTGGTACAATCGCTGCGGAGGGGCGGAGTTTTGCAGCATCCCCTTTGGGGGCCGATTTCGATTTCGGCGCGGGCTTACGGGCAGGTTTCTTGGGCCGGCCCGTCTTCCGCTGCGGCCGGACTGAGATTTCCGGAGCTTTTTTGCCGTCTTGTTTTTTAGACCCTGCCATTGCCAGCCTAATCGAAAATGGTAAGGCGACCCTCGGCAAGGACCATCCGCCGAGCATCCACCTGTTCCAAGAGTGCAATATCATGCGTTGCAATGACAACGGACGTTCCAAGTTTGTTGAGTTCGATAAAAAGGCGCAATAGACGCCGGGCAAGAGGCGGGTCAACGTTGCCGGTCGGCTCATCGGCCAACAGAACTTCCGGACGGGTGATCAAGGCGCGGGCAATCGCGGCGCGCTGCTTCTCCCCGCCGGACAAGACTGGCGGTAATACATGCATTCTGTCGCCAAGCCCAACCCATTTTAGAAGGTCGATCACATCGGAGCGATATTCAGCTTCATCCTTCCCGGCAACCCGAAGCGGCAAGGCTACGTTTTCGTAAGTCGTCAGATGGTCCAGCAAACGGAAGTCCTGAAACACCACCCCAACCTTGCGCCGGAGGGCTGGCAGTTCCTGCTTGCTGATCACACTCATGTCGCGGCCAAACACGTTGATCAGCCCGCGCGTCGGGCGCAAGGACATGAACAGCAGCCGGATCAAGCTGGTTTTTCCGGCACCTGACGGCCCGGTCAGAAACTGAAAGGATTGCGGCTCGATCTGAAATGTGAGGTCCTGCAGGATCTCCGGACCCATGCCATATCTTAATCCGACATTTTCGAAACGGATCACGCCCGCGACTCCTGTTGATGGGCTGCACGCTAACCGCGCGCCGTTAACGAAGCATTAAACATATAAAGGTCCACTATGCGGTGGAAAGTCCGTGATCGAACGCACTGGCCGTTGTCCAATATTTCATGCCGGAATCCACGCTGATCGATTACACTGTGACACAGTTTGAAGATGCCATGGCGAAAGGTCTTCTCAGATGAAGATCACCTGTCCGGACTGCAATACCTCCTATGGAATTAAACCTGAAGCCCTTGGGCCAGAAGGTCGCAGTGTGAAATGCGCCAAGTGCGGCAACCGGTGGTTCGTTTCTCCCAAAGATGAAGACAAGGACACGGCCGCATTCGAAGCGGATGCCGCGGAAGACGATAGCCCGGGCAAGCCGGCGGCTGACAACAAAACAGACACCGCCAAGGATGAAGAAGATTGGGCAGCCGATGCGGATGCTGGCGTAGACGATCAGGATGACTTTGCCGCAGAGGACGACCCAGGGCCGGTTGCGGACGTCAAGCCACCGAAAAAGGACACATCGCCGTCCAAGGCTGAACCCAGCTCTCAAAAATCAGCCGCAGAAGCAGCACCAGACGCCGATCCCAAATCCGCAGATATCGAGACACTGGCAAAGCGGCCCAAGATCATAGTCAATCCGGACAAGTTCCGGACAAACAGAATTGGCGCAATCATTGATTGGCTCTTGCGGCGGAACTACCGCCGTATTGGGGGCGTATTGCTGCTCGGCGGAGCGCTTGCCATGACTGTAATGCTGGTTTTGATGCGCGATACGTTGGTCAAACAATCCCCGGACCTTGCGAGCCTGTACAGCATGGTCGGCCTGGATGTGAACTTGCGCGGATTGGAATTCAGAAATCTCAGAACATTTATGGAAGTAGAAGACGGGCGGCGTGTTCTTGTAGTAGAAGGCTCCATTCGAAACCTACAGAAAGAAAGAAACAGCGTCCCCGCGGTCCGGTTGTCCATACGAAGCGCAGACTTTCAGGAAGTTTATGCCTGGACCGTCGAACCCCGAACCAAAAACCTGAACGCCCTTGATGAAACCCGGTTCAGAACCATTTTGGCGGATCCGCCGGACGGTGCTTCCGACATTCAGGTGCGGTTCGTAGATCGCGACCAGCGCAATATTGTTCTCGAGTGACCATGACAGCCAACATTTTCACGCTTTATGACGAAGACACCATTGCAGAGCGGGTCGCCTCGCTCGCGGGGGAGATCACCAAAGCCGATCCGGACCGCTTGCTGGTGGTCGCCGTTTTGAAGGGAAGTTTTATCTTCGCGGCCGATTTGGTGCGCGCGATGCACCGTGTGGGTCTTGAACCGGAGATGGAGTTCATCCATCTATCTTCTTATGGAGCTGGCACCGAAAGCCAGGACATCCGTATATTGCGCGATGTCGAAAGTGACGTTAACGGCCGGGACATAATTCTCGTGGATGATATCCTAGAATCCGGTCGGACACTGGCGTTTGCGAAAGATCGATTGATCAATCGGGGCGCCAAATCGGTACAGATCGCAGCCTTGCTGGACAAGCCTGAGCGCCGCAAAGCTGCCATATCTGCTGATTACGTTGGCTTTACCTGTCCTGATAAGTTTGTCGTCGGATACGGTATGGATATGGGGCACGCCTGGAGGCAATTGCCCTTCATTGGTTACGTGATTCCGCCAGAGGCGGAGGCAACGGACGGCAAGACGGGAGAGTGAGCATGGCTCGCATTCTTCTTACAGAAGATGATGAAGCAGTGCGCAGCTTCGTGAAAAGAGCGCTGGAACTCGACGGCCACACTGTGGACCCGGCAGAGGACGGCGGCGAAGCTGTGGAGATCCTGACCAGAGAAAAGGGCAGCTACGACCTGCTCCTTTCCGACATTAAAATGCCTGTGATGGACGGGATCGCATTGGCGCTTCACACCGCGCGAGACTACCCAAACCTTCCAATTCTCCTGATGACAGGCTTTGCGGACCAGCGGGAGCGGGCCAGTGGCCTCGATGCTCTCGTGCATGACGTGGTCACAAAGCCGTTTTCTCTTGCAGATATTCGCGCTGCGGTTCGTGGTGCAATCTCCGGTGTGCAGCCACAGGCGAACCGCCGTTACGCCTAAACTGTCGCAGCAGTAATCGAATAAAAAACCTCGCCAGGAGCGGGGTTTTTTGTGCCTTACTTTATACCGAACTCAAATCAGTACCGCTTCAGCAGACGCTCAAGGTAATCCAGCTCAAGCTGCGGGCGGGACGGATCTGAGAACCGGCGGCGCAGTTCTTCGAGAATCCGGCGAGCCCGCTGAACATCAATCTCGTCAGGGATCTGAACCCGGTTGTTGAAGTCAGGACCCTCGGTCCGGCGCGGACGGCCGAGCGGATCTTCGTCCATCGGCGACGGTCCGCTTGGATTTCCAGCGCCTTCGCCCTGGCCCATCATTTGTTCGGTCATGCCTTGCGCGCCGCGCCGCAAAGCATCCAGCGCATCACCCTGCTGACCGAGCGCTTGTTGTCCCTGACCTTCGCCGAGCGACTCCTGGGCTTGTCCCATGGATTCACCTGCCTCACCGAGCGCCTGGTTCTGACCCATGCCATTCTGGTTCATCTGCTCCATGAGTTCCTGGAGCTTTTGAGCCAATTCGCCCTGGCCCTGCTGAAGCTGATCTAGCATCTGCTGTAGTTGCTCTTGCGTGAGCTGTTGCTGCTGCCCTTGTTGTTGCTGACCCTGCTGACCGGGCTGGCGCTCACCCTGATGCTGTTGCTGCTGGTCTTGATTGAACTGATGGGTGTCATCCATGAGCTGCTGCTGGCGTTGGATCATCTCGCCAAGCTCATTGAGCATCTCCATCATTTCGCTGGACATGTTATTTGGCATCATCTGCGGCCGACCGGCCTGCAGATTTTCCAGCATTTGCTGCATCTGCGCCAAGAGTTCACGGGCAGCATCCCGTGACCCGGTGCGGGCGAGTTCTTCAATGCGGTCCAGCATCTCGCTCAAGTCCTGCTGGCTGAGGGACTGCTGGTCACCGTTGAAGGGCTGCATGGCCTGCGGATTGCGCTGCATTTGTTCGGCGAGCGCTTGCATATACTCGCTCAGCGCCTGACGCAGTTCCTGGGTAAGCCGCGCGATTTCCTCGTCACTCGCCCCTTCTTCCAACGCCTTGCGCAACGCTTCCTGTGCCTCGCGCAGCTTCCGCTCTGCCATCGAAAGATCGCCGTCCTCGATCGAAAGCGCCAGATCCCACAACAACGGCAGAAGCGTTTTGAGCTCTTCGTCCGTATTCGCCTTGATCAATTGGCGATAGGCGAAGTCCATTCCGAGATAAGTGCGCGCCTGGACGTCGAAGACATCCGGGGCCAGCATCAAGGCGTCAAACGACGTGATAACCGTTGGATGATTTTGCGCATCCAGAGCCAGATTGCGCCGCTGTTCTACAACTGCACGTGCAAGCGGTTTGCTGAACCGGCGTTGCGGCAACGTGATCCGGTAGTGTGGTGAGATGCCTTCTTGTCCAGCCTGATCACGCGCCAGGAGGTTCAAATCCACTTCAGACCCGGCCCAGGGGTGAGATGTCAGATCCCGGATTGTTTCGCCTGTTTTCGCGGTCCCAGCCTGCGGAGGCAGGGACAGCGGAAAAATAGGGGCATCCACCAACGGGCGCGGCACATGACCGTCAGCCCGGTTGGGATCCGGCAACGGCGTGATACGGGCTTCGGCCGAAACGACGCCGTAGTCGTCATTGACGAGATAAGAAAACTTCAGCGCCCCGCTCAACTGCTCTTCCGGGTCGTCCGTCAGGCGGATGACCGGAGCATCATCCGGGCGGACGGCAAAGACAAAGGTGAGGAACGGATCGTTACCAGACTTCAGATCGACAATACCGGTCGTCTCAAGCGTCAACCGGCGTTCTTCTGGAAGCAGCATCCCCGCCTGCGCGCTCGACTGAGGCCCATCGGTTGCGGGATTAATGACTTCGGGTTCCCCCTCAGCCCCTTCCGAGAAGGTCATTACAAGCTCTTTCGCACCTTGTGTGCGAACAACGAGAACAGAGCCTTCCGGGACCGAGATAGGGGCGCCCGGATCTCTCAACTGCGCGCTTTCACCGGTTAAATAGATTGGTGGCTCGCTGGTATAGAGCGGCGGCGTCACCCAGGCATCAAGGCGGCTGGGCGGTTCAACGGTCGTAAACGGATTGCGGAACGCAGACCCCAAGCGCTCATTCAATTGCGGCCCGGCTGCAAAAAAGCCGATCAGGACAAGGCACACCGCGACAACGCGAATGGCGAGAGGGTCACGGCGGTAGGCTTTGGGCTGCGGGCCTTTGGAGCGGATGTCGGCCAGCGCCTGTGCCGTGCGCCGCTGATGCAGCATCCAGATTGCTTCACTTTGGCGATCGCCGGCACCGACTGACAGTTCATCCTCAAGTGTGGTCAGCGGTCGGTGACCATATTCAGAGGATTGTTCAACCCGGGTCAAAGCTTCGCCGCGGGTCGGCCAGGAGATCTTGAACAGATCACGGGACACCCAAATGGCGGCCCCCAGGAACAGGACAACACCAATCGGCCCCATCCAGACCGGCAGGACCAGCCATAGTCCAAGCCAAGAGACACCGACAAACAAAACAACGACGATCAACAGAGGGAACAGGGCCCGCCAGCAACGCTCGGCAAACAGCGCCCATGTGCTGTGCCGAACAAGACGGTTCAGCCGTGACCGGATCAGGGCAGGCCAGCCAGCATGTTCCACGGACTCGTTCCGGATCGGATCCGGCTTGTCGTCATTGGTGTGCAAAGGCACCTCCAGATGCTCACAGAAGCAAGGCCGCCGGATAGCGTCCTGCTGCTCCTAGCTTTTGTCCACCCTTATAAGAGTGAGGCATCAGGGGCGCTCCGGCAAGTTGCTGAAACAACTAATTGCCGGAGAATTATGTCAAGAAATCTTGAGCCAATCGGGAATTTTGTCGAGGTCGAGCAGTTCTTCGTAGCTCGGCCGCGGACGGATGACCGCGAATTGATCAGCGTTTACGAGCACTTCCGGCACCAAAAGGCGTGAATTGTATGTGCTCGACTGCACCGATCCGTAAGCCCCTGCAGAATAAACAGCCAGCATGTCACCGGCATTTACCTTGGGCATATCCCGGTTCTGGGCCAAAAAATCACCGGTTTCACAGACCGGACCGACAACATCTGCCGTGAATCGTTCAGCATTCACATCCGGCTCTGAAACCGGGCGAACCTCGTGATAGGCTTCGTAAAGGGTCGGCCGGATTAGGTCATTCATGCCCGCATCGACAATAACGAAGTTCTTGTCGGCACCTTCCTTCACATAGATGACCTGCGTGACAAGGATCCCGGCATTGCCCGCGATCATACGGCCCGGCTCAAACATCACCTTGCAGTCAAGTTCGCGGACGTGCTTCTTCACGACTTCCGCATAGGCATCCGGATGCGGTGGTGGGTCGTTGTCGGTGACATATGGAATGCCCAATCCGCCACCAAGATCGACATGGTCGATGGCATGGCCCTGGCCACGCAGATCCGTGATCAACTCGCCCAAACGCGCAAAAGCGCTGTCAAATGGCTCAAGCTCGGTGATCTGCGAACCGATGTGCATGTCGATGCCGGTGACCTTCAGGCCCGGCAGGCTTGCAGCAGTTGCGTAAACCTCGCGGGCGCGCTGCCATGGGATGCCGAATTTGTTTTCCGCCTTGCCGGTCGCAATCTTCGCGTGGGTCTTTGCATCCACATCGGGGTTGATGCGCATGGAGACCCGGGCTGTCTTGCCCATCTGGGTCGCGACGCGGGAGAGCTGATGCAGTTCAGGCTCGGATTCCACGTTGAAACAGAGGATGTCCTCGGTCAGCGCATAGGCCTGCTCGGTTTCCGTCTTACCGACGCCTGAGAACACGATCTTGTTCGCCGGAACACCTGCTGCCCGCGCCCTGCGCAGTTCACCTTCCGATACAACGTCCATTCCTGCGCCCAATTGGGCCAGTGTTGCCAGAACCGCCTGATTGGAGTTGGCTTTCATCGCATAGCAGACGAGCGACGGGATGTCGGCAAAGGCAGACGAAAACACCTCATAGTGCCGGGTCAGTGTCGCCGTCGAATAGACGTAGAACGGCGTTCCGACTTCCCTGGCGATTTCCTCGATGGCCACGTCCTCTGCGAACAGGGCACCGCCTTTATAATCAAAATGATGCAAGGGTTTTACTCATGCAGAATTGTGTTCACTTAGTGCCTGTGATGACTGTCAATTGCCGATCAACGGATCGAGAATAAAGCCACCAGAGCTTACCGTTGGTGCCGGTTGTTCAGGCGTATAAATGCCTTGTGTTTCGGCTTGAACCTCTGCTGCGCTCGGCTGCGCAGCGGCCGTGGGCGTGTCCAAGGCCGCCTTTCGTCCGCAACCGGTGAGCAGCAGACCAAGACATAGTCCTGTCATCGCGAAAGTCATCATGCGGCGCGTGGTCACCATTACAGCCCTTTTGGCGGAGAGTTCCTATTGCTTTCTCCTCGCATGACAGACCCGATTGGGCAAGACCAGTCTTGGCTGTCATGGGGCAAATGGAGAGAGGGTTCAGCCCTTGGCCAGCTCTTTCAGCCAGCGGCGCGCCTGTTTGCGCACATTCACCGGCGATGTGCCGCCATAGCTCACCCGGCTGCGAACCGACTTGTCGACCGACAGTACCGAAAAGACCTCTTGGGTGATCTTCGGTTCAACACCCTGCATCTCTTCCAGAGAAACCTTATGCAGTTCAATACCTTTGCTGACCGCAATCGCAACAATTGCACCGGTCACGTGGTGGGCGTCCCGGAATGGCAGGCCCAGAACCCGCACGAGCCAGTCCGCCAGATCGGTTGCCGTGGAATAACCGGAGCCGGCCGCCTTTTTCATGGCCTTCGTGACTGGTTCCAGATCGCGCATCATGCCGGTCATGGCCGCCAGAGCGAGGGAGATGCTGGCAAGCCCGTCAAAAGCCTGTTCCTTGTCTTCCTGCATGTCCTTGGAATAAGCCAACGGAAGACCCTTCATCATAACGAGAAGCGCCTGCAATGACCCATAGATCCGGCCGGTCTTGGCGCGCACCAGTTCGGCGGCATCCGGGTTCTTCTTCTGCGGCATGATCGAAGAGCCGGTCGAGAACTTGTCAGACAGCTTCACAAAGCCGAACTGAGCCGAGCACCAAACAACAATTTCTTCCGCCAGCCGGGACAGATGCATGGCTGTGAGGGACGCGGCACCCAACGCTTCAATGACAAAGTCCCGATCGGAAACAGCATCAAGCGAGTTTGCGGTCGGACGATCGAAACCAAGCGCTTCTGCCGTCATTTTCCGGTCAATCGGAAAGGACGTTCCAGCAAGAGCAGCAGACCCGAGAGGGCATTCGTTCATGCGCTTGCGCGCATCCCGGACACGGCCACGATCCCTGGCAAACATCTCGACATAAGCCAGCAGATGATGACCAAAAGTGACCGGCTGAGCAGATTGCAGGTGCGTGAACCCGGGCATGACGTCAGCGGCGTGGATATCCGCCTTTTCGGCCAAAACCTGCATCAGTTCCGTCAGCTGAGCGTCCAGCGTGTCAAGCGTGTCGCGGACCCAAAGCCGGAAATCGGTGGCAACCTGGTCGTTGCGCGAGCGTGCCGTGTGCAAACGGCCGGCCGCCGGACCGATCAGCTCCGCCAAACGAGCTTCAATATTCATATGAATATCTTCCAAGCCCCGCGAAAACTTGAACGCGCCGTTTTCGATCTCTGACAGGATTGTGTCTAGACCTTGAACGATCTTGTCGGCATCGTCCCGCGTCACAATGTCTTTTTCCGCGAGCATGCGCACATGGGCTTTTGAGCCATCAATGTCTTGCTTATATAGCTTCTTGTCGTAGTCGATGGAGGCGTTGATTTCCTCCATGATGGCGTCCGGTCCCTCAGCGAACCGGCCTCCCCACATGCGATTGCTCATGTCCTGTCCTTTGAAAGGCGCCCCTTGCGAGGTGTGAACGAATGACGAAGCCAACCGAACCTGCCAAGTCCTCCAATCGGAAACTCTATGCCGCCGGGCTCGCAGGTGCAGTGGCTGCTGTAGCGGCTCTATACGTGATCAACGGCCAAAATGGCAATATTGGCAGCGGCGAAAGCTGTTCGGCCGCCCTTGTTTCTGCAGAAGCGGTGGCCCCGCATGCCAAGGGAGAGGTCGCGGCCTTCCTTCCGGCCAGTCAGCCGCTGGACCTCAGCAACCTGACGTTCCTGGGCCCGGATGACCAGCCCATCACGATGGCGGACTTCGAGGGCCGGACTGTGCTCATGAACCTATGGGCCACATGGTGTGCACCTTGCCGTAAGGAAATGCCCGCCTTGGATGAGCTGCAGGCCGAGCTCGGTAACGCAGATTTTGAAGTGGTGGCGGTCAATCTTGACCGCGGCGGTCCTGAAAAACCAAAAGCGTTTTTGGAAGAAATCGGGGTCGGCAACCTGGCCTACTACCACGATGCCAAGAATGGTCTTTTAAAAGACTTGCGGAAAGTCGCCCGTGCCACGGGGCTTCCAACAACAATCCTCATCAGCTCGGACGGCTGCGAGGTTGGAACCATGTACGGTCCGGCGGAATGGGCCTCCGGCGAGGCCAAGGCCTTGATCAATGCGTCCATGACAAAACCGGAGGCGTGATCCGCCACCGGTCTGACCAAATGATCATATTGGCGGGAGGTGGATCCCGCCTGTTTCTTCAAACTGTGATGTCGACAGCTTCGCCGAGTCCTGGAATCTGCCGCTGTTCACGGCGGTCCTGCTCGTCCGTTGCCTGTGACTCTTCCAACTGCTGCGCAACCTGACGCTCTTGTTCGTTCTGATCACGAACAGCGTTGGTTGCCAATTCACTGCGGACAGCGGCAGCGCTGTAGGCTGCAGATGAAGAGGTGCTGTCTGATACACTCGCCATATCGGATCTCCTTTGGCGTTGTATGGGCGAACGCTCTGCGTTCTAAACTGTTATGTCCACAACATCGCCGACCCCTGGGCCGGCATCTGTCTGTGCGCGCTGCTCGATTTGTTCAGCGACCCGGGCAAGACTTTCGGCCCGGTTTGAACTGAAATCCGCCTGCCGCTGCACTGTCTCTGCGACAACTGCAGACTGCCGCGCGTTGATTTGTTGTGCCTGCTGCGCAAGCTGGTCGCCTCTCGGCACAGCCAGCGAAGGCTGGAATGCCGGGGACGCCCCATATCCAATTCCTTCTGGCATGACGGCACCGTTCGTTACGTAAAACACAACAGCTCATATTGTGCCGAAGTCAGAGAAAATAAAGTAAATACAATAAGTTACTTGGCATGAGGCCTTATGAAAGCCTACTAAAGCCAAGACAAGTTGATTAAAATTTTAGTTATCAGATTTAAGCAACTGACTTGATTTGCATTTATCAGATGCGGTGCTTGCCGACACGTGTCAGGAAATAAGGAACTCAAGAACCGCCACCGGCATGGTTCCGGTTCCGAATGGGTAGTTTCTTCAAAAATGTTAAGAAATGACCGCTGACACGCAGACAGGGCTGCACAGTTCTACGACAAAGCTGCAATGAAGAACTGATCAGGCGCTGACGTCCACCTGGGTTCCAAGACCCGGGGGCGGGGCAGCGGCCTGAAGGCTCTCAGCGCCCTGCTGGAGAAGTGCCACAAGATTGGCGTCTTGCTGGGCTGCCATCTTCATCATCTCAGCCTGAAGCGCCTGGCCGGTTTGGGCCTGGGTCATGGCTACAAATGTGTTGGCGATCCCAACGCTGTCCATCTCGGTCTCCTAGTGATTGGCAAACACTAACCGCGCCGCCTTAAACACACGTTAACAAAAACTTACGGCATTTTTTCCGAGTTTAATTTTTAGAAAGCGCCTTGCGCTGCACTTTGCCCGAAGGTGTGCGCGGCAGTTCAGAAATGATCCGGTAAACCTTTGGACGTTTATAGTCCGCCAATCGGTCGACCGCAAAAGCAGCAAGATCGGTTTCATCGAAACTGTCCGGGTCCGCGGGAACAACAAAAGCGGTGATCAAGTCGACCCCGGACCGGGAGGAAACCGTTGTTACAGCAACTTCAGAAACTGCCGGATGCGCGACCAAGGTGCGTTCCACTTCTTCCGGCGCAACGCGATAGCCAAACGCATTCATGAGGTCGTCGGCCCGGCCCTCATACCAGTAGTAGCCCTCTGCATCGGCGCGCGCCCGGTCACCCGTCAGAAACCAATCGCCTCGGAAAGCGGCTTGTGTTTCCTCTGGCCGGTTCCAGTACCCGAGCATCAAACCGGGCTCGTCCCGATGAACCGCCAAAAGACCGGCCGTATCCGGCCTCGCAAACTTGTCACCTTCTGCAGTTTCATCGAGGATCGCAACCTTCCGGCCGCTCTGAGGCCGCCCGGGCGAACCAGGCTTCACTGGCACGGTTGGGCTGCTGGAGAGGTAGGTGGAGATTTCGCTCATGCCCAGCGCTTCATAAAGCTCGCGTCCGGTGCGCGCCCTCCAAGTGTGATAGAGCTCTGCAGGAAGAGCTTCTCCAGCGGTCAACCCGTGACGCAAGTTTGGAAAAGATCCTTCTGAAACCTCACCGTACTTCAGGATCCGCCGATAAAGGCTAGGCACCGCCGCAAATAAAGTCGCATTGCTCGCAGTCAGAATTTCGGGCCAGATCTGAGGATCGCGCGGGCCGTCATAAACGACACTCGTCGCGCCATTGGCCCATGGATCCATCAGCCCAACACCGAGCGTGTAGGTCCAGTTGAAGGCACCGGCGTGGAGCAAGCGGTCATCAGCGTGAATGCCATACCAGCCCTGATACATCGGCGCCCGGGCAGCAGCAGCCCTTTGCGCGTGGAGGACACCTTTCGGAGTTCCACTGGTGCCTGACGTGTAGATTAGAAACGCGGGGTCATCAGCAGCGTTATTTTCAAATTCTCCGGGATCAGATTGTTTGAGCTGAGCGATCCGCTCGGGACCAATGACCCGCGCGGTCCCGGCCTGCGGCAACGCTGTTTTGCCGTCATGAACAACAACTGCAGCACCAGAGTCAGAGAGAATAGTGTCCGTTTCGGTGCTCGTGAGCAGCGCAGAGGTCGGAACCGGGACCAGGCCAGCTGCAATAGACCCGAAAAAGAGCAGCGGAAAGTCACTGGAGTGTCCGATACGCAAGAGAACGCGGTCGCCACGCTCAAAGCCCTCAAGCCTCAAGCCATTGGCAACCGAGAGGATTGATCGTGTCAGATCTGCGTAAGTCCAGATTTCCAGACGCTCGCCCGCAGTACCGATGACTTCCAAAGCGACCTTGTCCGGATCGGGACTGGCGTTGGTCAGACAATAGCGGGCGAGATTCACGGCGGTGGGACCGGTTAGCGTGTCGGAACCGGAACCTCGCCGCGGTAGTCGTAAAAACCGCGCTGTGTCTTGCGGCCAAGCCAGCCAGCTTCAACATATTTTACGAGAAGCGGACACGGACGGTACTTGGTGTCGGCAAGACCTTCATAGAGCACCTGCATGATCGACAAACAGGTGTCGAGACCGATGAAATCCGCCAGTTGCAGGGGGCCCATCGGATGGTTGGCACCAAGTTTCATAGCCTTGTCGATGGATTCAACGGAGCCGACGCCCTCATAAAGCGTGTAAATCGCCTCGTTGATCATCGGCAACAGGATACGGTTGACCATGAAAGCCGGGAAATCTTCAGCAACAGCAATCTGCTTGCCCAACCGTTTACAGAATTCTTTGGAAGCCTCAAACGTCTCGTCTTCAGTCGCGATGCCGCGAACCAGCTCCACCAGTTCCATGATCGGCACCGGATTCATGAAGTGAATGCCGATGAACCGCTCCGGACGGTCGGTTGTGGCAGCAAGCCGCGTGATGGAAATCGAGGATGTGTTGGTCGCCAGGATGGCTTCCGGCTTCAGGATCGGGCAGAGCTGAGAGAAGATCTTGCGCTTGACCTGTTCGTTTTCAACAGCCGATTCAATCACCAGATCCGCATCGCTCAGAAGATCTACATCTTCGGCAGGCTTCAAGCGGGCCAGAGCGCCCGTGCGCTCTTCTTCAGTGATGATCGACTTGGATACCTGACGGGCCATATTGCCGTTGATTGATGCCAGGCCGGATTCGATGCGCTCCATGGAAATGTCGCTCAATCCCACTTCGTAGCCAGCCAGCGCACACACATGTGCGATCCCGCTGCCCATCTGACCCGCGCCAATCACGCCGATTTTCTTGATTTCGACTGCCATCTGAATATCCGATCTGAATAAAATGCCCGACTGGGCTTATTGCCGTTATTTTTGGCAAGTCTTTCGCCGAACAGCAAGAACCCCGGGGCGAAAACTGATATTCACCCCGGGGTCCGTGATCAATTTGCCGCAGGTCTTATTCGACTGACGCCTTCAATTCCGGCAGAACGTCAAACAAGTCAGCTACCAGGCCGTAATCCGCGACCTGGAAGATCGGGGCTTCTTCGTCCTTGTTGATCGCAACGATCACCTTGGAATCCTTCATGCCGGCAAGGTGCTGGATCGCACCGGAGATGCCGCAGGCAATGTAAAGATCCGGAGCCACGACCTTACCGGTCTGACCGACCTGCCAGTCGTTCGGGGCATACCCGGCATCAACAGCCGCACGGGATGCACCAACCGCTGCGCCGAGGGCGTCGGCAACCGGCATGATGACTTCCTGGAACTTTTCTTCAGAGCCCAGCGCGCGACCACCAGAGATGATGATCTTGGCGGACGTCAGTTCCGGACGGTCAGACTTGGAAAGTTCCTCGCCAACGAATTCGGACAGGCCGGAGCCATCTGTGCCAGCAACGGTTTCGATGGCGGCAGAACCGCCTTCTTCAGCTGCTGCGAACGTGGATGTCCGCACGGTGATGACTTTTTTCGCATCGCCGGATTTCACAGTTTGGATCGCGTTGCCTGCGTAGATTGGGCGTTCGAAGGTCTCAGCGTCGATCACTGCAGTAACGTCAGAGATCTGCATGACGTCCAGCAGGGCTGCAACGCGCGGCAAGGTGTTTTTGCCGTTTGCGGTTGCCGGAGCAACGATCGCATCATAGTCACCAGCCAGGCCAACAATCAGGTCAGCCATCGGCTCGGCCAGCTGGTGCTCGAGTGCATCGCTTTCAGCAACCAGAACCTTGGCAGCGCCAGAGAGCTTCGCCGCAGCTTCAGCCACAGCCTGAACGCCTTTACCGGCGACCAGAACATGGACGTCGGAGCCCAGAGCCGCAGCAGCGGACATAGCCTTTGATGTCGCATCGTTCAGAGCGCCACCAGCGTGTTCAGCCACAAGAAGTGTTGTCATTTTCTTTCCTCCTGCGACGGTCCTTAAAGGACACCAGCTTCGTTCTTGAGTTTTTCGACCAGTTCGCTCACGGAGCCAACCTTGATACCAGCTTCACGAGCAGCCGGCTCAGCCGTGGTGACAACCGTCAGACGCGGCGTGATGTCGACGCCATAATCGTCCGGGGTCTTCTCGTCGATCGGCTTCTTTTTTGCCTTCATGATGTTCGGCAACGATGCATAGCGCGGCTCGTTAAGACGCAGATCGGTCGTAACGATTGCAGGCAGCTTCAGCTTGACTGTCTGTAGGCCGCCGTCGACTTCGCGGGTCACATCAACGGTGCTGTCACCAAGATCAACCTTGGATGCAAACGTGCCTTGGCTCCAGCCAAGAAGGGCGGAAAGCATTTGGCCGGTCTGGTTGCAGTCATCATCAATCGCCTGCTTGCCAACAATCACAAGGCCCGGCTCTTCGGCTTCAACAATGCCCTTCAGGATCTTGGCAACAGCCAGCGGCTCGGTTGTTTCGTCCGTTTTGACCAGAATGCCGCGGTCGGCACCCATGGCAAGACCGGTACGAAGTGTTTCGGTCGCCTGCTGCGGACCAACGGAAACAACAACAACTTCAGTCGCCTTGCCGGCTTCTTTCAGGCGCAGGGCTTCTTCCACGGAGATTTCGTCAAACGGGTTCATGGACATCTTGACGTTGGCAAGATCCACTCCGGAACCGTCCGCTTTTACGCGAACTTTCACGTTGTAATCGATGACCCGTTTCACGGGTACGAGGATTTTCATTTGGTCTCAACCTCTTGCTGGGCCGGCTTTCACCGCACCGCATTAAAGGGCTTGCGCCCGCCCTGTAACGCTTCGTCACAAACGGCGGAAACAAGCCAACCGTGGCGCATGGCGCGGGACGGTACTGACCTGCGCGGCACCTGTCAATGACAGCAAAAGGGCTAAAGGCGCAATTTGCCGTGCTTTGCAAAAGTTGCGTCGCAAACATGACATTGCGGCAGCGCGGCAAAATGCAGCAGGCGCAGGCAATCAGCGCCATGCAAGTGATTGGAAAAATCAGATCCCGTTGGTTTGTGGAGAGAAATTATCTGACACGGGCTCGGCAAAAACCGTGGTCCAGACACCATTTTCATCACGGCACGCAGTTCCGCGAATGGTCATATCCAGGCTCCCGAACCGGGTTTCCCTCAAGTACTGCCGGCACCAATGCCCGCTTTTGCTCTTGTAGGTCTTGATTGGCGTCAGGATTTCCGACCAGTCTCCATCCTGTCCGATCGCGACCGGTTCTCCACTGACCTTTGTTTCCAAGGCCTCCTGAACGGTCTGAGCAAGGGCAAGGCGTTCGGTCTCCATATGGACCGCAAGCGAGGCAACGACCTGATCCATCCGGGACTGCATCCAGAAATTCGTGACGGCAAACGTCCCGGCCACCAAAACAAGAGAGGCCGCCAGATACACGATGGCGCGGCTCCAGTGCCTGTCAGATCCGGCTTTCGGCACCCGGCGGTCGAATTCGCGTTCAATGACGCTCTCAATCCGCTTTATGGTGGCATCCGGAACAGACGGCGGCAACACCTCTTGAAGCAGCGCCTGATCTGCCGCCATTTGCTGCATCATTTCTGCGCTATCGGCGTCAGCCTGAAGACGGATCAGCAATTCATCCCGCGCTTCGGGCGGCATTTCATTGTCCAGGATCAGCCCGATATCTTGGGCCAAATCCACTTGGCTTTTCTTTTCATCAAACGTCATGACACCACCCCCGTAGATGCCGATTGCGATGCGCCATCCGGCGACTTTCTGGCTTCCAGCCAGTCTCTCAATTTCAACCGTGCGCGGGCCAACCGGCTTGTGACCGTGCCGATCGGGACCTGCAGCTCTTCGGCAACATCCTTGTAGCTGCGCCCATCTATGGCGATCATCATCAAGACCGTTCTGTTGTCGTCGTCCAACTGCTCGATAAACCGGCGAACCTGTTGCAATTCCAAGCTGGAAACTGCCGCCCGTTGGCCGTCAAACGTGTCGTCATAATCGAACATCGCTTTCTCAAACAGTCTTGCGCGGTTGGCCGTGTCCCGCTGCATGTTGAAATAAAGATTCTGCAGGATCCGGAACATCCAGCTGTCCAGACGGGTTGCCGGATCAAACTGATCCAGCGACCGAATGGCCCGCTCGCACGTTGTTTGCACCAGATCGTCTGCCTGATCCGGATTCCGGCATAGCCGCAGCGCGAAACTTCTCAGTTTCGGTATCAAGCGGATCATGTCCGCTTTCAGTGGTTCATCGGCCAAGAAGTTCTCCGCCACGCCTCTCTCAAACTCTACAACACGGGAGTTAGACTTTTGATCCCGGCTATTTTTTGACTACATTGCAGGAAGGAATGTACCCACTTGAGGGTTCTAAAGGGGAAAGCCGAAACAATCTTCAGATTGTCAGGCGCGCGCAAGCCTTGAAAGACAACGACTACATGGAACACACCCGCCAGACGCCATTGCATGACCGCCTCTCTGCGATGGTCCGACGTCTGCCCGGTGTGGTGGCTGCGGCGCTGGTTTTTTCCTGTGTCTACTTCAGCCCCTTGTTTGACCAGAAAACGACCATCGCCGCAGTCGCGGAATCCGACAGCCGCGGAGGTAGTGACCGGGGCGGCGGTGGCGGTGAAGGCCGTGGCGGCGGCCGCGGTGGCAGCGAGAGGGGTGACCGGGGCGGCGACGACGGCAATGGTCGCGGAGGCGGTGGCCGAGGCGGCAGTGAACGGGGTGGCTCCGACGGAGATAACGACAGCGACAACGACAGTGATGGCGGTCGCGGTGGTAGTGAAAGAGGCGGCGGCGATCGCGGCGGCGGCGGCGAACGCGGCGGCGGCGAACGCGGCGGCGGCGAACGCGGCGGCAGCGAACGTGGCGGCGGTGAGCGCGGCGGCTCCGATGCAGACAACGACGGCGACAGTGATGGCGGTGGCAGCGAAAGAGGCGGTGGCGACCGTGGTGGCAGCGATCGCGGCGGGAGCGACCGAGGCGGAAGTGATCGCGGCGGAAATGGCACTGAAAGCGAAGCCCAGAGCGATTCCGGAGATAATGACAACGACGGCGGCAATCGCGGAGGCTCAGATGCGGCTGATGGTGGACGGGCGCCTTCAAATGACAACGACGACGACAATCAGCCGGAGCAATCGCCTGCACCTACTCCTGCCGCACAATCGCCCGCTTCCCAAAGTAGGGGTTTGGTTCCAGGTCGGTCTCAGTTCCAGGGAAACAGCGCGCCTGGCGGCGAACCTTTGTCCGCCAGCGAGGAGAGAGAGGCGATCGACCGGGGGTGGCAATAGCGGGAGAGGTTAAGCGTTGCGAATTCGGGTGGATATAAGGGCGGCACGTATACTCCCGGTCCTGACACTGGTTACAGCTATCAGCGGATGCACAGCCTCGGCGCTTGTCGGGCCTGGTACCGGCAGCGGTCTTGCGCGGTCCGATCAAACGATGGCCGAAGCCACGTTTCAAAATGCTCTAGAAACATCCTTATCGGGAAAAACCAGTTCCTGGCGGAACCAGGAAACCGGCGCCAGCGGATCTGTGACCCCGGTCCGCACATGGAAAACCCGAAGCGGCGTTTATTGTCGGGCCTATCGGGAGAATATCCTGCTCGCGTCCGGAACAAGGCGACAAGACAACGGCACGGCATGTCGCAACAAATCCGGCAAATGGCTGCTTGCTTGAGATCCAGCGTGAGGATTTAGGCTCTCGTTCCCGAGTTTAAATCAATCGCCTTCACGCGAGATCCCGATCAAACAGCACCACTCCGCGTCGCCTCATGAACAAGATGAGGATTGCACCTGCCGCCAAACCACCGATATGGGCAATCCAGGCGACTTGACTGTCGATCGATGTCGCGATCTGCACAAACTGATAAATTACCCACGCTCCCAAGATCCAGACCGCACGCAACCGCAACGGAATACGGCCGAACGCGAGCACCCAGATGCGTACGCGCGGGTGCAGCATCAAATAAGCCGCCACCACACCCGATACGGCACCCGATGCGCCGATCAACGGGATTTCAGAACCTGGATCAAGGGCTGCGTAGGCAAAACCACCGGCAGCTGCACACAAGAGATAGAAGACCAGGTAACCGATATGGCCGACCGCATCTTCCACATTGTCGCCGAACACCCAAAGAAACAGCATGTTGCCCAAGAGATGCATGAAGTCGCCATGCAAGAAGGCGTATGTCACGATCCCGGACCATTCAGGCAGCACCTGGAGATGCGGGGCTAGATCACGCAGGTCGAAGAAGACCGCTGGCACAAGCCCATAGGAATAGACCGACGCACTCGCCCCTTCAGATATGCCGCCGCCTTGCACCACCAGGAAAACCAGGACATTGGCGGCAATCAGCGAAAGATTGACATAGGGCCGCGGCACATGTTTCAGCCGATTGTGATCGTGAAGCGGGAGAAACATGGTTGGCGTCCTGAAACTATGGGCCGATTAGCGGTTTTTACCCGGAACCCATAACACGTCTTCTTCGCCCTTGTTGTTCAGATAACGGGAGGCAACGAAGAAGTAGTCCGACAGACGGTTCATGTATCGTATGCCCGCCTGATTAATGCTTTCACGGTCAGCCAGTTCGACCATCAAGCGTTCAGCCCGCCGGGAAACCGTTCTTGCGAGATGCAAATGGGCGGAAGCCGCACTGCCACCTGGCAAAACGAAAGACCGCAGCGGCGAGAGCTCCGCATTCAGAGTGTCAATCGCTTCTTCAATTGCGGACACCTGACCATCCGTGATCCGGAGCGGCTCGTAGCCCAGGTCCTGATCGGTTTCCGGCGTGGCAAGATCCGCACCGAGATCAAACAAGTCATTCTGGATGCGGTTCAGAACGCCATCAATGTCCGGAACAACGCTTGCGGTATGCAACCGGGCCATACCAACGATGGCATTGGTTTCATCAACGGTGCCATAAGCATCGATCCTCAGATCGTATTTCGGCCGGCGCTCACCGGAGCCCAGCGCGGTCGTGCCGTTGTCACCGGTTTTTGTGTAGATCTTGTTCAGTACGACCATGAAATCCCATCCCGCAGAAAAGTTCGTGTTTTCAGCTGGCTTGTCAGCCTTTGCCGAAGAAGTAGAGCCCACCCATCACAAGGACAATCACCAGGAACTGCAATCCCACCCGCCAGCGCATTAATTTTTGAGAGCGATTGGCAGGACCATTGCGGAACATGTTCAAAAGCCCCGCAAACAGCACAAGCGCCACGGCCGCCATGCCGACAAAAATGAGAGTATCGTAGATTTGTTCCATCAATTACGTCCTTGTCGTTTCCCGCGTTTCCCTGCACCAGGTTTTTCGGCCGGATCCGGGTTTTATTCTTCGCCATCCGCCGCCCAGATACAGAACCTGTCCAAAACACGTGTCGGCAGGAGCCGTTTTGCAATCGCCATCACCTTTGTCGGGATGGTGACACGGTATCGCGCTTTTGGCCGATGTGACTCTATGGCGTGGATCAGAGGTTTGGTGACTGCGCTTGGCGGCAATTTAAAGGGACCCGGTTCTCCAGCTTCCATCCGGATCCGGCGTTTTTCGTAAGTCTCGCGGTGAACGGACTGCTTGGACCCCTCTTCGCCAATCCACCGATCAAAGTTTGCGATCGTGTTCTGCGTGAACCTAGTGTCGATCGGCCCGGGCTCAATAAGCGAAACGTGAATCCCTGTGCCCGCAAGCTCCTGGCGTAAGGTGTCCGTGTAAGCCTCGAGTGCAAATTTGGAAGCCGTGTAGGCACCCCGGTATTTGAGCGCCACAAAGCCCAGAACAGACGAACACTGCACAATCCGTCCGGACTTCTGGGCACGCATTGCGGGAATGATCTGGCGCGTCAAATCGTGCCAGCCGATGAAATTGGCTTCGAAAAGGGCTCTGAGACCGTCGGTGGGCAGATCTTCCAGCGCCCCCGGGATCGCGTAGGCGCCATTGTTGAAGATGGCATCCAGTTCACCGTTTGTGGCTTCCAGAACGGCATCAGCTGTCACACGGATCGAATCCGGATCTTCATAATCAAGCTGAAAGGACTCAAACCCCTCATCCTTCAGGCGTTGAACATCTTCCAGCTTGCGCGCGGTTGCGAAGACCCGCCAGTTCCGTCCCCGGAGAAGGCGGGCTGATGTTTCGCCAATCCCGGAGGAGCAGCCGGTCATCAAAATCGACCGGTGCTGCGGATAGCTGGAATTTTGATCGTTCATACAAGCGCTGCCCAGGAAACCTAGCGGAGACGTCATCTCCTATCAGATCGGGTCTCCTGAAAGCAATTTCGGCACTGGCCCGGCAAAACCGGATGCCTCTTTGATGAACTGGCTTTTCAGGCTCGGCATCCGGTCAACCAGCCCAAGGCCGAAGTCTCGCGCAGCCCGCAAGATATCAATATCGTTTGAAAACAACCGGTTAAGGACATCCGTCACGACACCCATCTGGAACGTGTCGAAACGGCGCCACCTCTGATACCGCTCCAGAACGTCAAATGCGCCGATGTCCTGGCCGAGACGGCGGGCATCAATGATGACTTCCGCAAGCGCTGCAACATCCTTGAACCCAAGGTTCAGTCCCTGGCCTGCGATGGGATGAATGCCGTGGGCCGAATCACCGATCAGGGCAAAGCGCGGTTTCACGAACTCGCGTGCCAGCTTCAAACCAAGCGGATAGGCCTGGCGCGGGCCGTCAACTTCCAAAGTCCCAAGGTGATGACCAAAACGGCGCTCCAGCTCCAGCTCGAATGTGAAATCATCGGAGCGGACCAGGCGATCGGCATCGGACGTCTTTTCCGTCCAGACAAGAGACGAGCGGTTGCCCGGCAGTGGCAGAATGGCAAAGGGTCCGGCAGGGAGAAAGTGTTCTTCGGCGCGGCCATTGTGTGGACGCTCGTGCTTGATCGTCGTCACAATGCCCGACTGCTTGTAGTCCCAATTGACCGTCCGAATGCCTGCGAGGTCCCGCAATTTGGAACGGACACCATCTGCAGCGATCAAAAGGCGGGTTTTCAGAACTTTGCCATCGTTGAGTTCCAGATCCACGTGATCCGGATTGTTCCGGAAGGTTGCCGCGCTGTTGGGCGCAAAAAACACTGTTCCGAGCGCTTTGGCTGCTTTGTAGAGTGCCGGCATCATGACACCGTTGGGCATCATGGTCGCAAACGGTTCGCCATCGGTCGCTTCACCGTCAAAGGTCAGAAAAACAGGACGCACCGCATCGCGCAACTTGCTGTCCGTGACGATCATCTCGTTGATCGGCTGGCCTTTATCGGAGATTTTCTCCCAGATGCCGAGCTGGGTCAGCATTCGTGACGCGGCCGCTGCAATGGCGGATGCGCGCGGATCTTTGTCGAGCGTGTTCATCGGCTTGGGATCAACAACAGCGCATTTGAGGCTCGGATCCCCTTGTTTCAGCGCGAGCGCCAGCGACAGGCCGACATAGCCGCCGCCTGCGATGATGACATCATACATCTCGTCGCTCTTTTTGGGTCTTGCCATTGCTTTTAAACTCCTCGCCCCTCGTTTCCGTTGGGGCATCTTGACTTTAACGTCAACACACGTCCAAGACTTCATCAAACTGGCGGCTTACCCGGCCACTGTCCCCATTGTTCTATTTAACAGGAACCGCGCCGATGAATACGGCCATTGACAACCTTCTGCATATTCTCGACCTGGAACCTCTGGAACACAATCTGTTTCGTGGTCGCAGCCCCCAAGTCGGCTGGCAGCGTGTTTTTGGCGGCCAGGTGATTGGCCAGGCACTGGTTGCGGCCTCGCGCACGGTGGTCGAAGACCGCCATGTCCACTCCCTACATGGGTATTTTTTGCGGCCCGGCGATCCGTCGGTGCCGATCGTTTATGAAGTCGACCGGATCCGTGATGGCGGCAGCTTCACCACCCGCCGGGTCGTCGCCATTCAACATGGCCACGCGATTTTCTCCATGTCCGCCTCCTTTCAGGTGCGCGAAGAGGGGCTGGAATACCAGGCCGACATGCCGGATGTGCCCGGTCCGGACGACCTGCCGAGCGAGCAAGAGCTAAAGGAAAAGTTCCTCGCGTTTGCACCGGAAAACGTCAAACGCTACTGGGAGCGCGAACGGCCGATTGAAATGCGCCCGGTCGATATGACCCATTATTTCAGCAAAAAACCGCTGCCAGCCCAGCAATATGTCTGGGTGCGGGCCAGCGATCCCTTGCCGGATGATGAGCGAATTCACCAGTGTGTTTTGGCCTATGCCTCCGACATGACATTGCTCGACACGTCGTTGTTCCCGCACGGCACGTCGGTTTTCAGTCCAAAAATCCAGGCGGCCAGCCTGGATCACGCCATGTGGTTTCATCACCCGTTCCGTGCGGACGAGTGGCTTCTTTACGCGACCGACAGCACCAGTTCCTCAGGCTCGCGCGGCATGAACCGCGGCCTGCTCTACACCCAGGACGGCAAGCTGATCGCCTCGACGGCTCAGGAAGGACTGATCCGACTGCGGAAAAAAGAAGCTGAGTGAAATCGCCCAGTAAGTCGCCGTCCCGACCTTGCTCCGGGACCGGAACCAAAAGACCCCGGCTTAAGGCAGGGGTGGCGCGGAGTGGTCAGCAGCGGCTGAATAACCACTGAAACACCGTCTTGGATGGCAAGTCACCTCACCCAATGGGAGAGGGAGCTCTGCGCTGCCGGCTGAATTTATTGTGTCATGAAGGCTGGAGACTAGCGCGGCGGGCTTGTGAACCCGGACACGGCGAGCGGGTTGTTCAGCATGGCATCACTATCCGGCGTGTCGGGCCGGAGTGCGCCGGAAAAGGCTTCGAACATCTTGCGGACGAACCCTTCAGGCAAATCCTTGGTGATGAATACCATCCGGGTCCGCCGGTCCGCATCCGGCCAGGCGTCCAGCGTTGCCGGTGGGTGGAAGACGTGTTGGACGCCGTGAATGACGACGGGCCGGTCCGGGTCCTCGGCGATCTGAACAATGCCTTTGACCCGAAGCAGTTTTGGGCCGTGCGCCGAGCGCAGCAAATCCAGAAACATTTCCAGCGCGGAAGCCGAGACCGGACGGTCGGTCGAAAGGGTGAAGGCCCGGATCGCGTCGCTGTGCCGGTTTATGTCATGCGCATGATCGTGGCCGTGATGATGGTGCCCATGGTGATGATGACCATGAGAATGATCATGGTGGTTTGGCTCATAGGCTTCCACATTTAGCCAGTTGGCAACATCTGGGATCTTGGTCTCCGGATTGTAAAGCCCTGCATTAAAGAGCGTTTCCGGGGTCGCTTCACCGGCCTGGGTATCGAGCACCTTCGCTCCCGGGTTCAAAGCAAGAAGTCGGGATTTCAGATCCGAAAAGTTCCGCTGGCTTTCCTCACTGTTGAGTAGATCCGTCTTGGTGAGCACGATCCGGTCCGCAACGGCGGCCTGTTTTTTGGCTTCTTCATGCTCATCAAGCGTGGAGAGCCCGTTGACCGCATCCACCAGGGTCACGACACTGTCCAGCCGGTAGCGCATCACCAGATAGGGGTGCAGCATGATCGTGTGAAGGATTGGTGCAGGGTCCGCGAGGCCTGTGGTTTCAATGACCACCCGGGTCAACCGTTCGGTCCGTCCGTTGTCCAGATGGCGCAGCAGGTTTTCAAGCGTGGTTACGAGATCGCCGCGGATCGTGCAGCACAGACACCCCGACGACAACTCGACGATGCCGTCGCCTGCCTGATCGACAAACAGATGGTCCAGGCCGATTTCACCGAATTCGTTGATGATGACGGCCGTATCGGCCATGGCCGGATCCTGAAGAATACGGTTCAGAAGCGTTGTCTTTCCAGCACCCAGAAATCCGGTCAGAACGGACACAGGGATCGGCGGCTTGGGACCTCTCGCCGGTTTTTCAGATGCGGGGGATGCGTCTGCAACGCTCATGCACTTCGCTCCATAGAAACCCGGAGCATACTCTCATTGATGAAATGAGGTGTGGCGGACGTCAAAAAACCGCCTGTGCTCCATAAGGGGCTATGGCTAACATCTGTGAGGGCGCAGCGTCAAAGCAGAAAGCCTGATGCTTGGGGGCGTCGAATAATTGGAGGCGCGCTGGACAATATCAGCCGGCGTTCAGAACGTGGATCTCGCCGCTCTTTGTCTCGGTATCGTCGTCCGTCAGCTCAGCGGTGTCATCGCCGGAAAGATCCATCGGGGTCAGGTCTTGCGCGAGATCTGCTTCTTCCAGCGCACCGTCTTCCATTTCTGTCTCGTCGATCACCATCCGGACAGCTTCCGCAGCCTTTCGTAAGGTTGCGATAACGTCTTCGACCGAAGTGCCTTCTTCCAGCTGGTCTGCAGACAATTCTGCAAGGCTCGCAAGGGCGCGGATTGTGGCAGTTGATCTCGGTTCTATCATGCGGTGATCTCTCGATCCTCATCAACACGGCGTTTCTTCGCCTATAGCAGCACCTCTTGTGCTGCAGCTGACGATCCGGCAAGGCAATGGCCTCAATTCAGATCGACGCTTACTGCATCGTTAAAGAACAGCGTTAAAAATAAGTTAAGCAAACCAGAGAGGGATCGAGTTCCCGCTGTCAAACCAAGGGGATCTAGTTGGATCGCGACGGACTGGGCGCAGGAACGGGCACCGTGAAATCAAGTCCTTTTCTAAAGATCGAGCCGGGAGCCGTCCGCGACGTATCCACCGCAGATCCAGGTCGTTGCGCTGTAGCCTCAACTTGAGGGATTGATCCGGCACCTGCCTGTGCAGTCTGCGGAGTACCAGTTGTTCCAATAGGTTGGGCTGTCTGCAACTGATTGCGGATCTTGATTTCCGCCAAACGGATCGGATTGGCCATCGGCAAAGGAATGTCTTCGGCAGGAACCGAAGCACTGACGACCGGCGTGCCTTTCGGATTGCCGAGCCCAACCGGCAACGGCTTGTACGCAACCCGGCGCGGTCCCAACGTTCGATCAAGGATCTTGGCCCAGTCCGGCTTGCCGTTCGACTTGGTAAAGCTGCTCGTATCGACCTTGGCCTCTTTCGGGTTCTTTTGTTTACCGAAGAACAGCAAGCCGCCGCCGCTTGGCTCATTCTGCATGTCGTAACGGGCCATATACTGTTTGGAACTCAGCTTCTTGTTCCGGCGGCAATAACCATCGGCGGGCGGATTGCCCGATGAACCACTGAGGCTCTTCACATTCTGGCCGCGGCTTCCCTTTCGAAACCCTTCATCAAACAATTGCCGGGCAAAGGCGGTCCGCTCAAGACCGGAAGACGCACCCATGATGATCGCGATGAGCGTCCGGCCGCGCCGGGTCACCGAGGATGCAACGTTGTAGCCGGAATTGCAGATGTAGCCAGTCTTCATCCCGTTGGCGCCCGGAACACGGAGCAGGAACTCCCGGTTGGCCGAGCGCAAGGTCTTCTTACCGAACCGGATGCCTGGATGTTTGTAAAACTCTCGCGACTCCGGAAAATCCGCGCGCAGAGCCATAGCAAGGATCGCCATATCTCGCGCTGTCGTGACCTGACGGTTGTCCGGAAGGCCATGCGGATTTGTAAAGCGGGTGTTCGTCATTCCCAACCGGCGGGCTTCGGCATTCATCTCTGCAAGAAAGGCGCTTTCTGATCCAGAGACTGCTTCGCCCAATGCGACAGACACATCATTGGCCGATTTGATCAGGATGATCTTAAGCGCCGTGTCGATTGTAAATTTCGTGCCAACCTTGAAACCCATTTTGCTGGGCGGTTCAGCTGCCGAGTTTTTGGATTGTACAACGGCGGAATCCAGGGCAACCCGTCCTTCGCGGATCGCCTTGAAGGTCACATAGGCCGTCATCATCTTGGTCAAGGACGCCGGATACCATTTGCGGGTCGCGTTTTTCTGGTCCACCACCGCGCCGTTGCGGGCATCCACGAGGATGTAGGTGCCTATTTCCGCTCGAGCTGGCGCAGCTATCAGAAACAATCCGAGGGTTGCCGCCAGAATGGGCAGGGCTGATCGACGGCCGAATAAGCTTGCGTACACCGGAAATCCTCGCTGTCTTCCCATGGGCGAACACGACTGCTTCAAATCAAAAGCACTTTAGCGGAAAGTTACAATTAAAAAACCGGATCATAGACGCAAGAGCAACCCTTGCGATGGAGTCATCCAGCGGCAATCTTTTGAGCACCCGCTTATTTTTTGTGCAAATCAGCTTCCTGATAACAAGAATTATTTCGATTTATCAGCACTTTGAAGGCTAATTGCCGTCAGTATTCTACACGACCCGTCTTGGCCCGGTTGTTGCTACTGCTGGAAACGACAAGATGCCGGTTTCGCCTGACCGTGGACAATCAAACACAGAGCGGGCACGGTAGAAAGAAGAACGAGACGGGTCCGAAGCGGGGAGGCTTCCAGGATGTATGATGCTGCAACAGCATCGGAAATTGGAAAAACCGCGCCTGCAATGCAGCGGGTGCGTGGCATTGCACGTGTCTCCTTCGCGAATACATCTGATCAAACCCGGTTGAAAGATCTCTTCCAAAGCGGCTCCGCGAAGGTTCGCCTCCCCAAGGTTTATGGTGAACCCGCGACCGCTGTCCTTATCAACACAGCCGGCGGCCTCACCGGCGGCGATCGCATGGACTATGACATCGCAATCGGCGCAGATGCTCACGCAATCGTGACAACCCAGACTGCCGAACGTGCCTACTGCAGTCTCGGGACCTCCGCAGAAGTAACAGGTCAGCTGTCTGTTGGTGCGGAAGCCACGCTGGAATGGTTGCCTCAGGAAACGATTCTGTTTGAAAACTCGAGCGTTTCGCGCCGGATCACTGCAGACCTTACCAGCTCCGCCCGGCTACTCATTCTTGAAAGTGTTGTTCTGGGCCGCGCGGCGATGGGCGAGCAGCTGACCCAGGTGTTTTTCAAGGACAGCTGGCGGATCCGCCGGGATGGCAAGCTTGTCTTCGCCGACGATCTGCGTCTCAACGGTGACCCAAGCGACTTCTTTTCCGGTCCGGCAACCGGTCAGGGCGCAAAGGCCATGGCAACCCTGTTGGACTGCGCACCTGACGCCGAAGACAGACTGGAAAATGCCCGAAGCTGCCTGGAAGGCGCTTCATCTGGCTCTGTTCACGCAGCCGCAAGCGCCTGGAACGGGCATCTCATCTTACGCTTTGTTGCCACCGACAGCCGGGCTCTACGGCTGTCGTTGATGGCATTTCTTGAAACCTATCGGTCGGCCCGCCTGCCGCGCGTTTGGTACTGTTAATTCTGGAGGACTTCCGTGAACCTGACACCAAGGGAAAAAGACAAGCTGCTGATATCCATGGCAGCCATGGTAGCCCGCCGGCGACTTGAACGCGGCGTCAAGCTGAACCATCCAGAGGCCATTGCCCTGATTACGGATTTTGTCGTCGAAGGAGCCCGTGACGGGCGCAGCGTCGCTGATCTGATGGCTGCAGGCGCCAAGGTTCTTACCCGCGACCAGGTCATGGAAGGGGTCGCGGAAATGATCCACGACGTGCAGGTCGAGGCGACCTTTCCGGACGGCACAAAGCTTGTGACGGTTCACGAACCGATCCGTTGAATTGACCAAAGGAGATTTGTTATGACCAGAATTATCACAGCGGCATCTGCCCTGGCACTTTCTGCAGGGTCGGCCTTGGCTCATCCCAGCATTCAGGAACATGCTCACCCGCACACCGACGCGGCCAGCTATTTCACTGTTGAGACCCTCCTCATCTTTGCCGTCGGCCTGTCAATTGGCGCAACGCTCGCCTGGATGAAGCGCAGAAAGGGACTCGACCAATGATCCCGGGAGAAATCTTTGCAGCGGACGGTGAGATAGAGCTGAATGCCGGACTGGAGACGCTGTCGCTGGATGTATCGAACACCGGCGACCGGCCGATCCAGGTGGGCAGCCACTATCATTTCGCCGAAACCAACCCTGGGCTCTCCTTCGACCGGGATGCTGCCATGGGCATGCGCCTCGACATTCCTGCCGGGACCGCTGTGCGGTTTGAGCCGGGGCAAACCCGGTCCGTGACCCTGGTTCCATATCGCGGGGACCGCACGGTCTATGGCTTCAATCAGAAAGTCATGGGCAAGCTTAAAGGGTAAGCCAAATGCGTTTCCTTGTTGTCTGTCTGGCAGTTGTTGTTTTTGGTGGAGCATTTGCACCTGCTGTTCATGCGCAGGATGTGAATTGCAAAGAACCGCAAACGCAGTTGGATATGACCATTTGCGCCAAGAAGGACTGGGAAGCAGCGGATGTGCAGCTGAATGCGGCCTACAAATCAGCCATGGCAGCAATGAAGCAGACAGACAGCTACCTTTCGGGCGACCTCAAGGGAGCCGCCGAAACGCTGAAAGCGGCCCAGCGCGCCTGGATCCCGTTCCGCGACAAGGCCTGTGAGTCCTATGGCTATCTGGCCCGCGGCGGATCCATGGAGCCGATGCTGGTGTTGCAATGCCGGGCGGATCTGACACGCCAACGCACATCCGAGCTGAAAGACCTGACACAGGGGCTTGGGAATTGATGCGTTTTTGGAGCCAAGCAGTCTTACCAGCCGTCCTCTTGGGCCTTTGCGTGCCGGCACTCGGCGACGACAAGATTGATTGCGGTTACCCGCTGAACAATTCGGAACGCACCTACTGTGCAGAAAAGGCGCTGGACCAGGCAAACCAGGATCTGACGGCTGCTTATGAACGGGCGCTGGAAAAGATGACCGAGGTCGACGCCTCTCTGCCTGAGCATTTGAAGGGAAGCCCGGAGGCTCTGAAGGCTGCGCAAGAGGCCTGGACCGATTTCCGCGACAAGGACTGCACCGCCTACAGTTTTCCCTTCAGAGGCGGCACTCGCGGCAATGAACTCTACCGCAACTGCATGATCGTCATGACCATGCAACGCATCGATGATTTGAACGCCATGGTCGAGGACTATGGCGGCTGACAGACATTGGTCTGATAGCTGATTGGAGACATGAATGGCTTATAAGATGTCCCGCGCCGCCTATGCGGACATGTTTGGACCGACCACCGGGGACCGGTTGCGACTGGCCGATACCGATCTCATCATCGAGGTGGAGAAGGATTTCACGAGCTACGGCGAAGAAGTAAAATTCGGCGGCGGCAAGGTGATCCGTGACGGCATGGGGCAGAGCCAGGCACCAAGGTCCGCAGGCGCGGTCGATACCGTCATCACCAATGCGCTGATTGTTGATCACTGGGGCATCGTGAAAGCCGATGTCGGCCTCAAGGACGGCCGCATCGTCGGCATCGGCAAAGCAGGCAATCCGGATGTCCAGCCGGGCGTTGATATCATCGTCGGACCAGGTACGGAAGCCATTGCCGGGGAAGGCAAGATCCTAACCGCTGGTGCGCTCGATGTTCATATCCACTTCATTTGCCCGCAGCAGATCGATGATGCGCTGATGTCCGGCGTGACCACCATGCTCGGCGGCGGCACGGGACCGGCAACCGGCACCAACGCCACTACTTGCACGCCGGGCCCCTGGCACATAACCCGGATGCTGCAGTCGGCCGACAGCTTCCCGATGAACCTTGCCTTTGCCGGGAAAGGCAACGCGTCTTTGCCGGCAGCGCTCGAAGAGCAGATCCTCGCCGGTGCCTCTGCACTCAAACTGCATGAGGACTGGGGCACCACCCCGGCAGCCATCGACACGTGTCTCTCCGTCGCGGACGAATACGATGTCCAGGTGATGATCCACACGGACACGCTGAACGAATCCGGCTTCGTCGAAAACACCAAGGCCGCGTTCAAGGACCGCACGATCCACGCCTTCCATACCGAAGGCGCCGGCGGTGGCCATGCTCCGGACATCATCAAGGTCTGCGGCGAAACGAATGTCCTTCCGTCCTCGACCAACCCGACGCGGCCCTACACGGTGAACACGCTGGAAGAGCATCTCGACATGCTCATGGTCTGCCACCACCTCGACAGCTCGATCCCAGAAGATGTCGCCTTTGCCGAAAGCCGGATCCGCAAGGAAACGATTGCGGCGGAAGACATTCTGCATGACATGGGCGCCTTCTCGATCATCGCCTCGGACAGCCAGGCGATGGGCCGGGTTGGCGAGGTGATCATCCGCACCTTGCAGACGGCCCACAAGATGAAGGTCCAGCGCGGCCGTTTGTCCGATGAAGCAGGCGAAAACGACAATTTCCGCGTCAAACGCTACATGTCCAAGATCACCATCAATCCGGCAATTGCGCACGGTCTTGACGAACACATTGGGTCCGTCGAAGTCGGCAAACTCGCAGATCTCGTGCTTTGGGACCCGAAATTTTTCGGCGTTAAACCAGACATGGTCATGAAACTCGGCACAATCGCCGCCGCCCCGATGGGCGATCCGAATGCCTCGATTCCGACACCGCAACCGGTGCATTACCGGCCGATGTTTGGCGCATTCGGCAAGGCCATGACCCAGAGCCGGGTAACCTTCGTCTCCAAGGCCGCCTATGACAACGGCGTCAAGGACAAGGCCGGTCTCGACAGTCTGGTTCTGCCCGTCAAAAACGTGCGCAGCGGAATCTCCAAGAAATCCATGGTTCTGAACGACGCCACCCCGCATGTTGAGGTGCATCCGGAGACATATGAAGTCCGTGCCGACGGTGAGTTGCTGACCTGTGAACCGGCGGACGTTTTGCCGATGGCACAGCGCTATTTCCTGTTCTAATCTCCCTAAAAACACGCAAAGGGAGAAACGAATGTACAAGATTGTCGGCTATCCGCAGACCCGGGCAATGCGCGTCATGTGGCTTTTGGAGGAATTGGGCGAACCATATGAAATCGATCCGGCAATGCCCCAATCTGAGGGCATTCGCGAGGTCAATCCGGCCGGTAAGGTGCCGGTGCTGATCGACGGCGATCTGGTACTCCCGGAATCAATCGCCATCTGCCAATATCTTGCAGACAAGCATGGAAAATTCACCTTTCCGGCAGGCACCAAAGAGCGCGCCATCCAGGACAGCTTCACGCAACTGGCCGTCGACGTACTGGAAGGGGCGCTTTGGACGGCGGCCAAGAACAGTTTCATTCACCCGAAAGAACTTCGCGTTCCAGAGATCAAGCCTGTCTGCAAGGCGGAATTCGCTGAAGGTTTACGGATCCTCGACGCGCGTATGGGCGAGGGGCCATATGTCATGGGTGAGACTTTCACCGTGCCAGACATCATCATCGGTCATTGCGGCGGGTGGGCGGTTACCGCCAAGTTCGATCTGCCAAAGGAAGGCCGCATCTACGACTACTTCAAGGCTCTTCGCAACCGCCCCGGCTACAAGGCCATGATGGCCAAGGTCGTTGCGGCTGCAGCGGCCTAGAGGATCGGGCATTTTGATGAAAACGCCCAAAGCTCATCTAACAGGAAGGACTTCATGATCCGGGTTGCCAGCATCAAACCGGCCGGTGAATGGACCGGCCAATCCGCAGATACGATCACGCTGGATCGCGAAGACCGTCATCGCCGCCGTGCGGCTATGACCGGAGCAAATGGCCTTACTTTCCTTCTGGATGAGGCTAATGCGGTTCATCTTCATCATGGGGACGGCCTCGTTCTGGAAGACGGCCGGATCATCGAAGTGCTGGCGGAGCCGGAAGACCTGGTCGAGATCCTTGCCGAGAACACGGCGCATCTTGTGAAGATCGCCTGGCATCTCGGCAACCGGCATCTGCCGACCCAGCTGATGGGCGACACACTGCGCATAAGACGGGATCACGTGATTGAGGACATGGTCGAGAAACTCGGCGGCAAACTGACCACGTTGAGCGCCCCTTTCGATCCGGAGGGCGGGGCCTATGGTCACGGCCAAACGCATGGCCATAGCCACGATCACGGGCATACGCACTCGCATGGCTGAGTTTATTAAAACCGATTGCTGGGGTGTCATCCCGGCCTCCGAGCCGGGATCCACTCGCATGCCCGCTTGCCGAAGCTCCCGCGATTCTAAACCAGACTCACTGCAAGTGATTGGATCCCCGCTCAAGGCTGGGATGACGGGAGAAGTTGGTGGTTACCAATGACAGGTGCCTTGTCCCAATCTGCGCTTTACCGGCTGCTGACGTTTCTCTCTCCAGCCTTTCCGGTTGGGGCGTTCACCTATTCACATGGGCTGGAACAGGTCATCGACGCCGGCGGTGTCAGTTCCGCCGAAGAGCTACAGAGTTGGCTCAAGGACATACTGACCCATGGTGCCGGTCGAAGCGATGCAATCCTGATGAGCCAGACCTACCGGGCGGCGTTTGCCGGATCACTCGAGGACGTCCGGGAACTGGCAGAGTTTGGCCTCGCGCTCCAGCCTTCAAAGGAACGGCATCTGGAAACATCCGCTCAAGGCACGGCATTTATTGACACGGTGACTGCGAGCTGGCCGCCGGACTCACAAACCACAGCAGGGGCTGTTTTCAGCAGCCTGACCATTGAAAACAGTCAGACGCGTCTGACCGAGTGGCCCTATCCAGTCGCGTTGGGTCTGATTTGCGCAGCCCATGAGTTGCCGGAAGACGCAAGCCTGACGACCTTTCTCCACTCCTTTACGGCCAATCTCATCTCGGCGGCTGTCCGCGCTGTGCCGCTTGGGCAAAACGAAGGTCAACGGGTACTGGCCGCACTGGAACCAGTCATCTCAGAAGTGGCTGCCGATGCAATGGGCGCCGGTCTTGACGACCTTGGCACCTCCACCTTTCTCGCCGACATCGCCTCCATGGCGCATGAAACACAATATTCGAGGTTGTTCCGCTCATGAAATCTCAAAACGGTCCCTTGCGGGTTGGCATTGGCGGTCCGGTTGGCGCCGGCAAGACAACGCTTACGGACAAACTGTGCAAGGCCATGCGTGAGCGCTATTCACTCGCGGTCATCACCAACGACATTTACACCAGCGAAGATGCCGAAGCGCTGATGCGGTCACAGGCGCTCACCAGCGACCGGATCCGCGGCGTGGAAACCGGCGGCTGCCCGCATACGGCCATCCGGGAAGACGCCTCGATCAATCTGGCGGCGGTCAAGGATCTCAATGACAAGATCCCTGATCTCGATCTGATCCTGATTGAATCGGGAGGCGATAATCTGGCGGCCACTTTTTCACCGGAGCTTGCAGACCTGACGATCTATGTCATCGATGTAGCAGCAGGTGAGGAAATTCCTCGGAAAGGCGGTCCCGGCATCACCCGCTCGGACCTGTTGGTTATCAACAAAACGGATTTGGCCCCCTATGTCGGCGCAGATCTAAACGTGATGGACCGGGACGCGGCCAAAATGCGCAAGGCCCGACCGTTTGTTTTCGCCAACATGCGAGCCGGAGATGGTATAGAAAAGATCGTGGAGTTCATCGTCGAAAAGGGCGGTCTTTAGGTGTGACACCGGCAGAAACTATTCAGCTTTGCGCAAGAAATAATGCGCTTTGGTGCGATGCCGTCCTGAGAGCTGCCGGCGCAAAAACAGATTTTCACCATGGCTACTGGCACGCCTCTGGCAAACAAATTCCCCTGTTTCCAAACATCGTCACATTAACCGCAGAGCACGGTGCAGATCTATCTGCTGCGCTTGCCGCACTCCCCTCCAAAGCAGCGGTGAAGGACAGTTTCGATTGCCTCGATCTCCGCACGTCCGGTTTTGAGAAACTTCTGACCGGCACCTGGCTGTTCCGGTCACAGGAAGGCACACGAAAACCTGCTTCGCCGCCGGACTGGCAAAAAGCACAGACCTCAGAGGCGCTCGGTAAATGGCTTACGGCGTGGAATAGGAGCGAAAATCTTCATAAGCTTTTTCCGCCAAAACTGCTGGAGTTTCCGGACATTGATTTTGTATCCATCCGGAGGGACGACAAAATTCAGGGCGGCGCGGTCCTGAATTACGGCCCATCTCACGCAGGCAAGGATGTTGTTGGTGTTTCCAACATCTTCCATCGCAAAAGCTGGCTTTATGGAGCCCTCCATGCGCTCATCGAGCCGTTCCCGCATCGACCAGTTTGCACATATGAAACCGACATAGAGCTGTTGCCCGTCTATCGCCAGATCGGTTTTGAGAATGTTGGAACCCTAACGGTCTGGCAAAAGCTTTGATTCTGGCTTCAGATGCCTCGCATTTTTGACATGTCCTTTTCTAGCCAGTGCGCTTGATCTCCGGCCTTATTGATTTCATTGTCCGTCCGAAAAGAGCGCACCGCAGTGCTTTAGGGAGAGTCCAAACATGATGTTCGACGGGATCAATTTGCTGGCAGCCGGAGGCGCAGCAATTGCCTCATTTATCGTCGGCGCGATCTGGTACGGTGTTCTTGGAAAAGCCTGGATGAAAGCCGCTGGTTTAACCGAAGAACAGACACGGCCGAACCCAGTCACGATGATTATTGCCTTTTTGTGCCAAGTGGTTATGGCCATCGTTTTTGCCGGGATCATTTATCACACCGGCGAAGTGACGGTCCGTGCAGGCATCATCTCGGCCATCATGGTCTGGATCGGGATCGTGATGACAACCCAAATCATCAACCACCGCTTTCAGAGCCAGCCGTGGGCTCTGACTGCAATTGACGGCGGTCACTGGCTCTTAGTTCTGCTGGTCCAGGCAATCGTCATCGGGCTGCTATCGCCCTTTGTCATTGCCTGACGCAAGCGTAAATCCTTACGTATTTGAACGCACTAGACCAATGTCGCGCCTACGAAAGTACGAAAGTTAAGTTATGGACGCTGGGGAAGGCCATACGCATAATGGCCACCGGCAAATAAGACTGGCGGGAGGAGAGCAAATGCGACCGCCGGTTCAAATCGGGGTTTCTGGGAGGTCCTAAATGTCCGCATCTGTTTTTCCCGTTCCAGCGGAAGTAGCCGCACGGGCGCATGTCGATAACGCGAAATATCTGGAAATGTATCAGCAGTCGGTGAGCGACCCGGATGGCTTCTGGGGCGAACACGGCAAGCGTGTCGACTGGATCAAGCCTTTCACCAAGGTAAAGAACACCTCTTACGACTACCACAATGTCTCGATCAAATGGTTTGAAGACGGCACATTGAACGTCTCTGCCAACTGCATCGACCGCCACCTGGCAACGCGCGGCGATCAGCCTGCGATCATCTGGGAAGGTGACGACCCGTCCGAAAGCAAGGTGATCACCTATAAGGAGCTGCACCACGAGGTGAACAAGTTCGCCAACGTGCTGCATGCCCAGGGCGTAAAAAAAGGCGACCGTGTTACGATCTACCTGCCGATGATCCCGGAAGCGGCTTACGCGATGCTGGCCTGTTCCCGGATCGGCGCGATCCACTCCATCGTTTTCGGCGGGTTTTCTCCGGACAGCCTCGCCCAGCGCATCGAAAGCTGCAAGAGCAACTGCGTGATCACGGCCGATGAAGGCCTGCGCGGCGGCCGCAAGGTTCCGCTGAAGCTTAATGTCGACAAGGCCGCGGAAAAGGCGCCGGTCGACAGCGTCATCGTCGTCAAGCGCACCGGCGGCGACATTTCCATGCAGGACGGCCGGGACGTCTGGTACCACGACGAAGCAGACCGCGTGTCCGATCATTGCGATCCGGTTGAAATGAATGCGGAAGATCCGCTCTTCATCCTCTATACGTCCGGATCCACGGGCCAGCCGAAGGGTGTGGTCCACACAACCGGCGGATATCTCGTCTACGCCTCGATGACCCACCAGTATGTCTTCGACTATCAGGATGGCGACATCTACTGGTGTACGGCGGACGTGGGCTGGGTCACCGGACACAGCTACATCGTCTATGGTCCGCTCGCCAACGGCGCGACCACGCTGATGTTCGAAGGCGTGCCGACCTATCCGGATGCCGGCCGTTTCTGGCAGGTGTGCGAAAAGCACAAGGTCAACATTTTCTACACAGCCCCAACCGCAATCCGCGCCCTGATGGGGGCTGGCGATGATTTCGTCAACAAGTCGGATCTGTCGTCACTGCGCCTTCTTGGTTCTGTCGGTGAGCCGATCAACCCGGAAGCCTGGAACTGGTATTACAACGTGGTCGGCAAGCAGAACTGCCCGATTGTAGACACTTGGTGGCAGACGGAGACCGGCGGCATCCTGATCACACCGCTCCCAGGCGCAACCGACCTGAAGCCAGGCTCTGCAACCCGTCCGTTCTTCGGCGTGCAGCCGGCCGTCGTGGATGCGGAAGGCAACTTCCTGGAAGGCGCGACCGAAGGCAATCTCGTGATCACCGACAGCTGGCCGGGCCAGATGCGTACGGTATACGGCGACCACGACCGTTTCGTGCAGACGTATTTTGCCACCTACAAAGGTCTCTACTTCACTGGTGACGGCTGCCGCCGGGACGAAGACGGTTACTACTGGATCACAGGCCGCGTGGATGACGTGATCAACGTTTCCGGCCACCGCATGGGCACGGCCGAAGTCGAAAGTGCATTGGTCGCTCACGAAAAGGTCTCGGAGGCCGCCGTGGTCGGTTATCCGCATGACATCAAGGGGCAGGGCATTTATGCCTATGTCACGCTGATGGAAGGTGAAGAACCAACGTATGAGCTGAAAAAAGAACTCGTCAAACATGTCCGGGCAGAAATTGGCCCCATCGCCTCACCGGACCTCATCCAGTTCTCACCCGGCCTGCCGAAGACGCGCTCTGGCAAGATCATGCGCCGCATCCTGCGCAAGATCGCCGAGGACAGCTTCGACAATCTCGGCGACACCTCGACACTGGCAGACCCAGCCGTCGTCGACGACTTGATCGACAACCGTCAGAACCGGGCATAAACCCGTTCAGCCCGGTACCCCGAAAACACAAAAGGCCCGTTTAACGACGGGCCTTTGCATTCTATATATTCTGCATTATCACTTCGAGAGATATATATTCTGAACTTTTTTCGCAATATTTGAAAAAGCCTGAATAAGACCGTCTCTCGAGCTCGCTTGATAATAACTTTCCGGACTTGCGCAAGACTGCATATTTCTTGCACCTACTGAATTACTATTATTACCAAAGTAAACACCAAATACCGTTATCCCCGCGTCTTTCATTTTGTCACAGTATTCGCGATGCCTTTGCGATGATGTTCCATTGTATCCACCACTGCCAGATCCTGTTTCGACCCATACTTTCGGATCATAATTCCAACAGGTGTACCAATTGCACCTCTGATCTGTCTGATAGAAATGCCTATTGTTATCACCATCGGTCATCATGATTGCAAATTTTAATACCTCTGTATTGGTATATGTAGCCGCAACACTTTCTGTTGGCCAAACATTCGCAAAGTTGGGGGACAGGGTATTCCAACCCCAAATCGCTCCGGTTTGACCCGCAGTACCACCAGTGGCTTGGAGCGCTGCAATGGCAGGCGTCAGTAAGTCACGATCGTTTGTCAGAGGAATAAGTTGTGAAGAGGCTGGACAGCGGTTAGTGCTACCGTAGTTGCCACCATCGCCAAAAAATGTCTCTCTTGGAGGCGGATTGGCATCGATGTAGTAATTGTAGGCTGCATCAGTATATCGAACCCTGTATGGTCCATAGTCTTCACGTTCAGTTACACAATATCCTGCAACAGGATAATATTCTCCACCCATTACTTTGCTCGCATATGAACCTAGGTTTACACCTTGGCTGTACGGAACAAGAGAAATGCGGACCTTTGCTTCTTCTTTTTCAAGATCTTCCGGTAGCAGAATATCGACAACTGCCTGAGATGCCTCTCGCAAGGTAGCCATGTCACCACTCATTGAACCGGTCACATCCACAATCAATGCTAGCTCAACATCAAACCGGGAATAATTCACCTCGGCACTAGTGCCAAAGTTAAAAGCATCTGGCCCAAGTGCTTCTTTTCCAAAACCGCCAATATCGATAAAGTAGTTGTTTAGACTGGCGGCGGAGGTAACGGTTACAGTCCCTTCGTCATCGTCGATTACAAAGCTGAGATTTTCAATTGCCTGATCCAGAAACTCAGCGTCTCCAAGATTTGCGCGGAAAGAGTTTTCGATACGGGTCTTGATTTGCGCATCGGAGAGAGCAGATGTGGAGAGATCCGTTGCGACAGAAAGCGCAGCGGCATCGATCGCATACGCAAGCTTTTCCCGTGCATTCACCGCCCGGGAAATGTCGATCGCTGCGCCGCCAATGACAACAAGCACAAGCACCATTGCGCCGAAAATCGGCAGGATGGAACCATCTTGATTTCGGTTAAGTTTTGAAATCAGGGCTTTTATCATTTAGCCACACAATCCCGTTTCTACCAATGCCCTTCAGGCACGTTACGGAATAGCTACTAAAGAAAAGTACCTAAACAATTAAAATGCTACTCGAATTTTTGAAGTATTTACGCTTTTTTCACGAATTAAACTGACACAAAATGTCAAGTCGCTGGTCTGATTTGCCACGCCAAACGATGATCTAGGCCTGAAAGCATGGGTGATTTAGGGGAAGTACGCACCCTACCCCTTCCCGACACATAGAAGTCATTCAATGATCGCCGGCAGAAAATTCTGAGATAGCCCTATGGGTCCAGCTCTGTATCCCAGTAGAGGAAGTCCATCCAGCTCTCGTGCAGATAGTTCGGTGGGAAGCCGCGGCCGTTGTTGTGCAGGTCCTGAATAGTCGGGCGGAACGGCATGTGCATGGGCCACATGTTGAGCTGTTCACAAGACTTGTTGGATTTGCGCAGGTTGCACGGGGAGCAGGCAGTGATCACGTTTTCCCAGGTTGTCAGGCCCCCTTTGGAGCGCGGGATCAGGTGATCGAAAGTGAGTTCCTCTTTACTGCCGCAATATTGGCACTGGAACTTGTCGCGAAGGAATACGTTGAAGCGGGTAAAGGCGGGGTGCCGGCTGGGTTTGACGAAGGTTTTTAGGGAGACGACGCTGGGCAGTTTGAATTCGAAGCTCGGACTTCGGACCGCTGCGTCATATTCCGCAACGATGTTCACCCGGTCCAGAAACACAGCCTTGATGGTGTCCTGCCAACTCCACAAGGACAAGGGGTAGTAGCTCAAAGGCCGGTAATCCGCATTGAGCACCAACGCCGGATGAGCTCCCGGCGATACCGCTATCGTCACCTTCCACTCCTTACGCTTCATCAGAACGTCTGGTGTCCAGTCAAGCGGACAGCAGAGTATGTCCCTTTGCGATGGGAGTATTGTAGTGCCGAGGTGACAGTCTTGTGAAGACCAATGATTTCATTTCTTCACCCTGCCGGGCGGTGTCGAAAACTCGGCAGATAAATCCGACAACTTTCTGAATCACTTAGCGAAATGCATATGAATTCACTGAGCCGCCACAGTTTTTTCTTGCAAAGAAAAAGGGGCGCTTTGACGCGCCCCCCTAACAATTTCCTAAACGGTCAAGGACGAATCAGTTAGCCGTCCAGTCGCGAATGTCGACGAAATGACCGGCGATCGCGGCCGCTGCGGCCATTGCCGGCGATACAAGGTGTGTGCGGCCCTTGTGGCCCTGGCGGCCCTCGAAGTTCCGGTTGGATGTCGACGCACAGCGCTCACCCGGAGCGAGCTTGTCCGCGTTCATCGCAAGACACATGGAACAGCCCGGCTCACGCCATTCAAAGCCGGCTTCCTTGAAGATCACATCCAGGCCTTCTTCTTCCGCCTGTTCTTTGACGAGGCCGGAGCCTGGAACAACCATCGCGCTGACGTGCGATGCGACCTTGTGGTTGCCGATCACAGCTGCGGCTGCGCGCAGGTCTTCGATGCGGCCGTTGGTGCAAGAACCGATAAAGGCCCGGTCGATCTTGATATCCGTGATCTTCGTGCCTGGTTCGAGGCCCATGTAATCGAGCGCCCGGAACTTTGATTGACGGCGGTTCTCGTCTTCAATTTCCTTTGGATCCGGAACAACCCCTTCAACGGACACGACGTCTTCCGGAGACGAGCCCCAGGACACGATCGGCGGCAAATTGGCTGCATCCAGCTCGATAACCTTGTCAAAATAGGCATCCGCATCGGAGTGCAAGGTCTTCCAATAGGCAAGCGCCTTGTCCCAATCGTCACCTTTCGGCGCTTTCGGACGGCCCTTAATGTACTCAAAGGTCTTTTCGTCCGGCGCGATCAGCCCTGCGCGTGCACCGCCCTCGATCGACATGTTGCAGACCGTCATACGGCCTTCGATCGACAGGGACTCAATGGCTTCACCGGCATACTCGATCACGTAGCCTGTGCCGCCAGCCGTTCCGATCTTGCCGATAATCGCCAGAACGATGTCCTTGGCCGTAACACCGGCCGGGATCTGGCCGTTGACCTTCACCAGCATGTTCTTGGCTTTTTTCTGGATCAGGGTCTGGGTGGCCAGAACGTGCTCAACCTCGGATGTGCCGATACCGTGGGCCAGCGAGCCAAAAGCGCCATGAGTGGAGGTGTGGCTGTCGCCGCACACGATGGTCATGCCGGGCAGGGTGAAGCCTTGTTCTGGGCCAACGATATGGACAACGCCCTGACGCATATCGAGTTCCGAGTAATACTCGACGCCGAACTCAGCTGCATTTTTGGCAAGCGTTTCGACCTGGAGTGCGGACTCCGGATCGTCAATGCCATGACGGCGGTCGGTGGTCGGCACATTGTGGTCAACCACGGCAAGGGTCTTGCCCGGCTGGCGCACCTTGCGGCCGGTCATGCGCAGACCTTCAAACGCCTGCGGGCTGGTCACTTCATGCACCAGGTGGCGGTCAATATAGAGCAGACCGGTTCCGTCCGGCTGCATGTCGACCGCGTGGTCGTCCCAAATCTTGTCGTAAAGCGTCCGTGCCTTGGCCATGGGTCTCTCCTCAGTCAGACTGACCTTTCGCGTTTTCAAGCCGCGCCGTCAGCCTTCGTTCTCTCACAGTTGTCTCCCGGAATGGGGTTACTGCCGAATTCTGTCCAGTGAATGGCGCAGCTCCGCGCCAAGGTCAAGCATTCCGAGTTGAGCTGAATTCAACTGAGTTTGATTGGAGATCCGCAAGACCCCGCCTGATCGGACAATCGGGCGGCGAAACAGTCCGCAAAAGGACCGGTCCATATGTGCCTTTGCATTCGCCATCCACCGAAACGCTAATCCCGCTTGGACGTCTCGTAGTGCGCTGAGGCTTCGTAGTAATCGTTGAAGCCAATGCGATAGCGGAGTTCAGAAAAGTTCATCAGATCAGGGGTGCGGTCTTCATCCGATTTCAGCTTGGCCAAGGTCCCCACCATCGCCTGCATGGCGCTGGCCATCAAAGTGAGGGGGTATGCCGCAATGGAAAACCCTATGTCTTCCAGTTCCTTGTGGGAGAGATCCGGCGTTTCGCCGCCTTCCACGATATTGGCCATTTTCGGGCCTGGGAGTTCGCGGCAGATGGTTTGCATCTCCTCCACCGTCTTCGGCGCCTCGACAAAAAGGATGTCGGCTCCAAGCTCTTTGAACTTTGCAGCCCTGTCGATCGCTTCGGAGAGCCCGTGATCATGCCGGGCGTCCGTTCGCGCAAGGATCAGGATGTCGGCGCCAGCGTCCTTGGCATCTTGCGCTGCGCGGATCCGATCAAAGGCTTCATCGCGGGATACCACGGCTTTGCCGGGCGTGTGACCACACCGTTTTGGCGCGAGCTGATCCTCGATCATAACGGCAGCAGCGCCCGCCTTGGCAAATCCGGTGACAGTACGGCGCACATTCATGGCATTACCATAGCCAGTATCCCCGTCGGCAATTAGCGGGATCTCAATCGCATCGGTGATGTTACGGGCCTGGTCGAGAACTTCGGCATAGGACATCAAGCCCAGATCCGGCTGGCCAATGCGGGACGCGGACGTGGCAAAACCCGACATGAAGGTCAGCCCGAAACCCGCTTGTTCAATCAGCTTTGCCGACAACGCATCGAAACAGCACGGCATCACATTGAGTTTGTCTTGCGCCAGGAGGGCGCGGAGTTTGTCAGCCTGAGACGGCATGGAATGTCCTTAAAGTTTAAACGGGATGTAGAGGGCCAAATCAGTCCAGAGGTAGAGTATGACGACGCTCAGCAGCATCAGTGCCAGGAAGGGGAGAACCCCTCGTGAGACATCCGCCAAACTGGATCGGGCCACCGACTGGATGACATAAAGATTGAGCCCGACCGGCGGCGTGATCAGCGCGCATTCCACCATGACCACCATATAGACCCCGAACCAGATCGGATCAAAACCAAGCGCCATCGCGGCCGGCAGTAGAACCGGGGTCATGATCAACACCATGGAGAGCGCTTCGAACACGAGGCCCATGATCAGAAGAACCACCGACACCACCAAAATGAAGGCCAGCGGCGTATCGATGTTCTGACCGATGAACATCGAGATTTCCTGAGGGATCCGGTAAAGCGTGATCGCTTTTCCGAAGACCTTGGCGCCGGCAACGATCAGGAGGATCGCAACGGTTGTCACCATGCTCTCGAAAGCTGCTTCCTTGAAACCCTGCCAGGTCAGAGTCCGGAGATAAAAGCCGGTGATCAACAGAGCAACGGCAAAACCGATGGCCGCGGCCTCTGTCGGCGTTGCAATGCCGGTATAGATGACACCGATCACGACGCCGGCCAGTACCATGGAGGGCAGGGCACGGATCGTGCTCGAAATCCGTTCCTTGGCACTTGCCGGTGGCTCCGGCGTGTAACCGCCGAACCAGCGGGCGTAAATCATGGCAAAGGCAATGAAGAGCGCAACGAGCAACAGGCCCGGGCCGATGCCTGCCAGAAAGAGCGCAATCACGGACTGCTCCGTGACAAAGCCGTAAACGATCATCGGGATTGACGGCGGGATCAGGATTCCAAGCGTGCCGCCTGCGGCGAGAAGTCCATAGACGAATTTTTTCTCATAGCCTCGGCTGATCATCTCCGGGATCGCGACCGTGCCGATGGTAGCCGCCGTCGCCACGGACGATCCGGAAATCGCTGCAAAGATGCCGCAGGAAACGATGGTGGCGACTGCCAGGCCGCCCGGCCAATGTCCGACCCAGGCATGAACGGCGGAGAAGAGATCCTTGCCGACTCCGCCCTTTAGCAAAATGTTGGACATCAACAGGAACAACGGCACGGCGAGAAGAATGAACCCGTCGAGTGTCGATAGGATCGCTTGCGGCGCCATCAGGGGCGAGAATCCGCCGAACAAAAGCAGGGCCAACCCAAGTCCACCAAGCGTGAAGGCAACGGGAACACGGATGAGCAGCAGCGTGAAAAGAGCTGCGAGAATAAGGATTGTAGTCAATGTCCGGCTCCGCTTAGTGAAACCGGCCCCTTGGCCGCTTTGCCAAGTTCAATCAGCGCCTGCAGGAACAAAAGTCCGAAGCCGACTGGAATTGCCAGTTCCGTAACCCACGTGGGCAAATCCAGCATGGACCCGGTTGTCCGGCCGCGCTCAAAGGAATCATAGAAAATCCCAAAGCCCTTCCAGGCCACTATGGCGCTGAACCCTGCCACAAAGATCATTGCAAGGCCCTGACAGACCCGCTGCGCCGTTGGCCCCAGCTGGTTGGTCACCGCATCAACGGCAATATGCCGCCCAGCGCCAAGGATCCAGGGCATGGCGATCATGGAGCCCCAAATGAGGCTCAGCTGGGATAGCTCCGCAGCCCAAATGGTCGGCGCGACAAAGAGATACCGGGCCGTCACCTCAAAGGTAAGCATGCCACCGGCAAGGACAAACAAAAGCGCCGATACCCAAGCTAGAGCGAGGGTCAGCTTCGAGAAAACAGTCATTTTATTACCGATGCGCTTCGCGCAATCCTGAAAGAATGAGAGCAGCGCCCGTTGCGCCGAAGGCAGCAGCGAATGCAGCCTCAAATCCTCGTTGGAATTTTTGATAGGCCAGGGTCATCCGGCCTGTCGAAAAGAGCAGAGCGTAAGCGCCGTAAACAAGGAAGGCTGAAACGGCTCCAAGCGGCCCGAAAGCAAGAACGGTTGATGCTTCTAAACCCTGACCGAATAGAAAGGATGCAACAGCAATCCACATCAAGCCGGCCTTGGGATTGCTCAGCACAACGAACAAACCAAAACGCCAGTTTCTGAAATCAGACGCTTTCTGACCGGCAGCCCGGATCGTCCCACCAGACGATGGCCATAGAACCGAACGCGCCGCCTTGGCAGCCACATAAAGAAGATAACAGCCCCCGAGGATCTTCATGGCGGTCAACACAGCCGGAAAAAGATCCAATAAGACAGCCAGCCCGAACGCAACAGCCGTAACCCAAACAAGAACACCAGAAGCTACGCCAAGGGTGACGTAAACGGCTGCACGGCGGCCTTGCCCCAAGGCGGCAGCGGCAACGGCAACCAAATTTGGACCTGGCGCAGCTTGCGCGGCGACCGTGAGGATAAGGGCCGCCGCATAGGCTTCAACGATATACACGTCGAAACGACCTAAAGCTTCTGCGCCGCGTCCATGACTTGCTTGCCAAGGTCGCCGGCTTTTTCGCCATAAGCGTCGTAAACTGGTTGGCTGACCGCTCTCCAGGCAGAGATTTCCTCAGCTGTCGGCTTGTAAACGGACATTCCGTTTTCTTCCGCAGCTGCATACGCATCGGCCTCGATCTGGGACATGCGGTCGCGAACATCATTTTCGGCTGTCAAAGCCGCAGCTTGAATGATTTCCTTGTGAGCATCCGGCAGGCCGTTCCAGAAATCCGTGTTCACAACGACAATGAATTCGATGTCCGCGTGGTTGGTCACGGTAATGGTGTCCATGACTTCCCAAAGCTTGCGGGACTTGACACCGGAAACGCCAGTCATGCCGATATCGACTGTTCCGCGCTGATAGGCGAGGTACTGTTCGGACCCGGAGATGAGCGTTGGAGCGCCGCCCGCAGCGGTGACGAAATCGCCGAGGGTCTTGCCGAAGACACGGACTTTTTTGCCCTTCATGTCTTCAGGTGTTTTGATCGGTCCGTCCTGAGACAGCATGATCGCACCACCATAGGCCTGCCACCACAGGACGGTTGATCCGGTGTCCTTGATAGCTTCATCGAGCGGTCCACGAACAGGAGATCCCGGAGCAACAGCTGCGCGGACCTTGTCCTCGGTATCAAAAAGAAACGGCTGATAAAAAATATCGACAGCCGGAATGTCACCGACATACCGGGTCAGGGACGCAACACCCATCTCGATCGCGCCGGACCCGACGGCAGCGGGCACTTCCTTGTCTTTATAAAGCTGCGCGGAATCGTAGATTTCGACCGCAATATCACCGTTCGAGTTCTTCTCCACCTCTTCCTTGAACAAGGTCAGGTTTTGCCCAAGGTGGCTTGTCAGCGGCAGCTGCAGCGAAATGCGTAAAGTTGTGTCAGCTGCAAAGGATGAGCCGGCAGTCACGCCAAGCGCCATCGCGGCTCCAAGAGCCCACGTGAATGGTTTCATGATTTCCTCCCAATTATGGAAGGCAGTCTGACAAACGAAAAATTTCTGGTCAACAAATCCCTGACCACTTGGCCAAAAGTACAGGGTTCGCCTGGCGAAAGAGAAAGAGTTAAATCATTGTTTTTCAATATTTTAGCCCTGGACCTCTACTTTTGCCAAAAAATAGGCCTGAACGAAGAGAACCATCGCCGGCGTGACCTCTCCCGGCGATGGTCCCTACTGGGCGAACCGCGCACCTTCCGCGGTCCGAAAGCTACGATCCACCCAAGCCAGTTACGGCTGAACAGCCGAGAATTCTGCCGGATCGAGCAAGTTGTCCTGGTTTGCATCGGCTGCCTTGAAGGCATCCTCTGTTACATCCGGCATGACGGCAGTGACTTCATCAAAGCTGACAAATCCGTCCCGGTCGCTGTCGACAACATCAAAAGACATGCCCTGAGCAAATACCGCTGAAGAAGCGGTAACGGCACCGAAAAGCACGGCAGCTGCGAGAGACTTGGACATGATATGACCTCCAGTTTTGGTCTTTGTACTCCGTCGCTCAACCAGACCCCTGCGGCCGGTGAACCGGAGCGAGAGAACACTGATTTGAGATCGGGACGGCCAAAAGGCCGCTCAAAGGAACTGTTGGGGCATTGTTGTGACCGCTGAACTGGAGCAGTCACGCCTTGGTCAAAATATTGTCAAAAGTAGCAATTTCGGACCGCAATATGGCGGACCGGCACTTAGGTGTAATCCCGGGATCCAAAGATCGCGGACCCAACACGCACATGGGTTGCCCCAAACCCAACAGCAGTCTTGTAGTCAGACGACATGCCCATGGAGATCTGAGACAGGCCGTTGCGCGCAGCGATTTTCTGAAGAAGCGCAAAATGCTCGCCCGGGGCCTCATCCACCGGCGGAATGCACATCAATCCGACGATGTTCAAGCCGACCGTCTCCTGGCATTCCTTTACAAACTGATCGACCTCTTTCGGCGGGATCCCGGCTTTCTGCGGTTCTTCTCCGGTATTTACCTGGATGAAGCACGGCAGATCCCGGCCCTGCTTATCCATTTCAGCTTTGAGAGCCTTTGCGATTTTTTGTCGGTCCACCGTGTGAATGACATCGAATGTCGCAACGGCTTCTTTCGCTTTGTTGGACTGCAACGGGCCAATGAGATGCAATTCAATCCCGTCATAGGACCCACGCAGTTCCGGCCATTTTCCCATAGCTTCCTGAACACGGTTTTCGCCGAATACACGATGACCTGTCTCCAACGCCGGGCGGATAGCATCTGCTTCAAACGTCTTGGACACGGCGATCAAGGTCACGGCGCCTTCGGGCCGGCCATACTCTGCTTCTGCCTTGCGAATGTCTGAAAGAACGCTGGAAAGCTGATCTGCAACGGATGCCATGAAGACTGCTCTGATCTAGGGGATTGGTCTTTTCAGTGACATATACGCAGGTCCTATCCGCAGCAAGGGCAGACATGAAAAACCCTGCCAGCCAGCCCTATGAGCAGGCTGCTACAACATCCAAAGAATGTTCAGCTCTATCTTACACCTGGTTTCGGTCTCATTCACATCAATAGAACAATGATAGACCAGTATTTTACCTTTTCTTTGCAGTCCAGTTATTAAGTAAGGTATGTATATTTGCTGAGGTCTCAGATGTTTTTGAGAAGGTTTTCTTCTTATACATTGGCAATATTGTCTATTATTATAACGCTTCCAGCTGTCTCGGAAGAGTTTCCGTTTGCCGTCGGTGAGTGGCCTCCCTTCATCTCCAGCAATGCGCCAGGTTATGGGCTTCATAGCGAACTCATCTCAGAAATCTTTGAATCTCAGGGCCATACGGTCAAGCTGGAATTCTATCCATGGCGCCGGTCTCTTGAATTGACAAAGGCCGGAACACTGCCGGCAACCTATTCCTGGTCCTATCTTGAAGAGCGGGAAGACGACTTCATCTATCCCGAGCATCCACTCGATCAATTGAATGATGTTTATTTTTACCGCAAAGACCGCTTTCCGAACGGTTTGCCGCCACTTTCAATCCATGAGCTTAAGGGCCGCTCCCTAACGGTCGTGGGCGTGGAGGGGTACTGGTATGAGACAGTTCTGAATAAGGCAGGTGTTGTGTTCCAAACGGTCGCCACCGAGGAACAGGCCTGGAAAATGCTGCTCCACAACAGGGCCGATATCTTTATCGAAAATGATGTTTCCGGTGACATTCAAGGCCGGCAGTTTCTTGGAAAAGACATGGATAACATCGACCGCAGTGCACCGTTCCGGACAATACCGGTTTACATCATGTTCAGCCGCCATAACCCGGATGCACTCCGGATGATGGAAATCTGGGATAGAGGCATCACGGAACTCTCGGTTTCCGGCCCAGATTCCCGAACACAATAGCTTTACGGCCTCCGCTCTGCGCATTAAACAGCAGGGTAGAAACAGTTCACTTAAGGCATGTTGACCGCGGTACCGAATTCTGGTGACTGTCCCGCAGTCAGACTTTCAAGAAATCCGCCGGGTCCGGCGGCAAGCAAACGGCATAATTGATGGCAACGGAACGGTACAATGCGCGCGAAGTAGAAGCGCGCTGGCAAAAGACTTGGAACGACAAAGACGTCTTCGTCACTCACAATGACGATCCACGCGACAAATACTACGTCCTTGAGATGTTCCCGTACCCGTCCGGCCGGATCCACATGGGCCACGTCCGCAACTATGCCATGGGCGATGTGGTCGCCCGCTTCAAACGTGCCAAGGGTTTCAACGTCCTTCATCCGATGGGTTGGGATGCCTTTGGCATGCCGGCTGAGAACGCTGCGATGCAGAACAAGGTCCACCCGAAAGACTGGACCTATGAGAACATCGCCACCATGCGGGAACAGCTCAAGATCATGGGTCTGTCCCTTGATTGGAGCCGGGAATTTGCGACCTGTGATGTTGCCTACTACAAGCAGCAGCAGGCGCTTTTCCTGAAGTTTCTGGAAGCTGGGCTGGTCTATCGCAAAAACGCAAAGGTCAACTGGGACCCGGTCGACATGACGGTCCTTGCCAACGAGCAGGTGATCGATGGCCGCGGCTGGCGCTCCGGCGCACTCGTTGAACAGCGTGAGCTGACCCAATGGTTCTTCAAGATTTCCGATTATTCGGAAGATCTTCTGGAAGCAATCGAAACACTGGATCGCTGGCCGGACAAAGTCCGCCTGATGCAGAAGAACTGGATCGGACGCTCTGAAGGTCTGCGTGTCCGCTTTGAGTTTATCGAAGCCGCCCCGACAGGTGACACGACGCTGGAAATCTTCACCACACGGCCAGACACATTGTATGGCGCGTCCTTCATGGGACTGTCTCCGGATCATCCGATTTCGGTGAAGCTGGCGGAGACCAATTCGGAGCTGAAGGACTTCATCGATGAATGCCGGCGCGTCGGCACGTCAGAAGAAGCCATTGAAAAGGCTGAGAAGAAGGGCATCGATACCGGTCTCAAGGTTAAGCACCCGCTGGATGCCTCAATTGAGTTGCCGGTTTACGTCGCCAATTTCATTCTGATGGACTACGGCACAGGCGCCATCTTCGCGTGTCCAGCGCACGATCAGCGCGACCTGGATTTTGCCCGCAAATATGGCCTCTCCGTCAAACCAGTCGTTCTGCCGAAGGACGCCGATCCGGCAACTTTCGAAATTGGCGACGAGGCCTACACCGACGACGGCACAATCTTTAATTCCGACTTCATGAACGGAATGACGATTGCCGATGCGAAAAACGCTGTCGCGGACAAGCTGGAAGCCATCAAGGTAGACGATGGGCCGCAGGCCGAGCGTCAGGTGAATTACCGCCTGCGCGACTGGGGCATTTCCCGCCAACGCTACTGGGGCTGCCCGATACCAGTCATCCATTGTGATGACTGCGGCGTAGTTCCAGAAATGGATGAAAATCTGCCGGTGCAACTGCCGGACGACATCAATTTCGACAAGCCGGGCAATCCACTGGACCGCCACCCGACATGGCGTGACACAACTTGCCCGAACTGCGGCAAACCGGCCAAACGTGAAACCGATACGATGGATACGTTTGTCGACTCGTCCTGGTACTTCGCGCGCTTTACCGCTCCTGACTGCGATCAGCCGACAGACCCGAAAGCTGCAACCGACTGGCTGCCGGTCGATCAGTATATCGGCGGGATTGAGCACGCGATCCTGCACCTCTTGTATTCTCGTTTCTTCACGCGGGCGATGCAAAAGGTCGGCGCGCTCGACCTGAAAGAACCGTTCAAGGGTCTCTTCACGCAAGGCATGGTCACCCATGAGACCTACCGGCGCGGCGGTGACGGCTCCAGTGGCGAATGGGTCTCACCGGCCGAAATCAAAATCGAGGAGAAGGACGGTCAGCGTACTGCATCCATGCTGGACAGCGGCGAGACCGTTTCCATCGGCTCCATCGAGAAGATGTCGAAGTCGAAGAAAAACACAGTCGACCCGACCGATATCATCGACACATATGGCGCCGACACGGCCCGTTGGTTCATGTTGTCAGACAGCCCGCCCGAGCGCGATGTCATCTGGACCGAAGATGGTGTCCAGGGCGCGTGGCGCTTTGTGCAACGCGTGTGGCGTTTGATCGGCGAAATCGCCGAAAAGACGGAGCCGCGCAATTTCTCTGTTCCGGCTATGTCTCAAAAAGCCGAAGATCTGCGCCGCGCGGCCCACAAAACACTGGCTGCTGTCTCAAACGATCTGGAAGGCCTAGGTTTCAACCGGGCCGTTGCGCGCCTTTATGAGCTGGTCAATACGTTGAGCAAGGCGTTCAACGAGGGCCTGGAAGATCAGGGCAAGGAATACGCGGTTCGGGAAACGGTTGATTACCTCGTCCAGATGATGGCGCCCATGATGCCGCACCTCGCCGAAGAATGCTGGTCTGCGTTGGGTCATGACAGCCTGATTTCCGAAGCGGCCTGGCCGGAAGCAGATCCCTCGCTGTTGGCCGAGGATACAGTAACGTATCCGATCCAGATCAACGGCAAACGGCGCGGCGAGCTCAGCATTTCAAAAGAGGCTTCCAAAGACGAGGTCGAAGCAGCTACCTTGGCGCTGGACTATGTTCAAAAGGCGCTGGACGGGAAATCACCGAAGAAGCTGATCGTTGTGCCACAAAGGATTGTCAATGTCGTTGTTTGACCAGGTTTTGACATCGAGCCGGATTACCAGAAACCTTGCTCTGGCGAGCCTTTTGGCCTTTGGTGCATTGGCAGGCGGATGTCAGATCCGCCCGCTCTATGGCACCACAGCAACAGGCTTCGGCGGGACACAAACCGTGTCGTCAGATCTTGCAGCGATCGATATTGAATCCATTGGTACCGATGTCTCCGGCCGTACGCTCTACAACGAACTGACCTTTAATTTTGAACGTGGCACAACTGCTCCCGCCAAGAAATACCGGTTGAAGGTCCTGGAAGACACCAGCACCGCCTCTGTAGCAGTTGAACAGTTCTCTGATGTTCCGTCAGCCTACACTTTGACCATGAATGCTTCCTTCGTCCTGAGTGACCTTGAAACCAACAAGACACTGATGACAGGACGGTCCTTCCAATCTGCCTCATATGACTTCTCCAGCCAGCGTTTCGCCAACTTAAGAGCGCAACGGGATGCAGAAGAACGTGTGGCAAAGGCGGTGGCGGAAGACATCACAGCCCGGATTGCCGGATACTTCGCAACCCATCAGGGCTCATAAAGAAAAGGCGAAGCACACGTGTCCACGCTCAAGGCCGCGGAGATTGACCGGTTCGTCGCCAATCCCCCGGATGGCGGCGGCGTGGTGCTCGTGTTCGGCCCGGACACCGGTTTGGTGTCCGAGCGCGCCAGCCGGCTTGTCGCCAAGGCGTCCGAAGGCGACAGCGACCCCTTCAACCTCATAAAAATCGACGCTTCTGAACTCAGTTCGGACAGTAACCGTCTGATCGATGAAGTGCTGACCGTACCGCTGTTTGGCGGCCGCCGTATTGTGTGGGTCAAGGATGCCAGCGGGAAAAACCTGGTTCCATCAGTCGATCCCGTCTTGAAGCTGGATGATTGGCAAACTTTGGTTGTTCTGGAAGCCGGCGACATCAAGAAAGGTGTCGGCCTGCGCAAGCTGATCGAGCCTCATAAACGGGCCGTCGCGCTGCCGTGTTATGCGGATAACGACCGCGGCATTGACCACTTGATTGATGAGGAAACACGCGAAGCTGGCCTCACCATTTCCCGCGAGGCCCGCGCCGCCCTTCACAGTCTTCTGGGTGGTGACAGAATGGCTAGCCGGGGCGAACTCAAGAAGCTCTGCCTCTACGCCATGCAGAAGGAGCGAATTGACAGCGAAGACGTGGAAGCCATCATCGGCGATGCCTCGGCGTTTGAAACATCTGAGTTGATCGATGCAGCCGCTGGAGGCGATCTATCGACGCTCGATCATGGCCTGGAGCGCCTGACGGATGCGGGATCCAAAGCATCGGTCATTGCCAACCAGGCACTCAAACACTTCCAGTCTTTGCATCGGATGCGAATCGAAATCGACGCTGGGAAAAGTGCCCGGCAAGTCGTCGACAGTCAGCGCCCGCCCATTTTCTTCAGCCGCAAACCGAAATTCAGTCAGCAGCTGCGAATTTGGACCATTAAGGATTTGGAACGGGCCATGGGCATCCTGAGTGAGGCAACGCGTGTGTCCCGTCTGAATGACAATTTGGGAGTTCCAGTTCTCTCAGAGGCCCTACTGACGGTCGGCCGCGCCGCCCGCGCCCGCAGTCAACGCCGCTGACAGAAAAGGCCGGGAAATCCCGGCCTTGATAAACTCAGTCTCACGACAATTCTCAGCGGTTTTCAACACCCAGAAGCCGGCAAATCTGGTCGAGCTGTTCCAAAGACGTGTATTTGATCTTCAGATCGCCAGACTCTTTGCCGGGCTTGTGACCGACGGTGACTTTCAGTCCCAATGTGTCTGCCAGCCGCTTTTCCAAGGCTTTCGTATCGGCGTCCTTTTGCGGCTTTTCGGTCGGGGTTTTATCCCCCTTTAATTTCGCCAGTGCATCGGGGTCCTGAGCGAGCTTTTCCGCATCGCGCACTGTCAGACCCTTTTCAACGATCAGTTCGGCCAAGGCCGCAGGATCATCAACCGTAATCAGCGCACGCGCATGACCAGCCGTCAAAAGCCCCTCAGCCAGATAGTCTTTGACTGAATTCGGCAGCTTCAACAACCGCATGGTGTTGGCAACATGGCTCCGGCTTTTACCGATGACCTTCGCCAACTCACCCTGGCTGTAACTGAATTCGGCAGTCAGCTGCTCATAGCCCATCGCTTCTTCGATCGGATTGAGGTCTGCCCGCTGCACATTCTCGATGATTGCGAGCTCTAATGCTTCCTGATCCGTGACGTCCCGGATGATGATCGGCGCTTCATGAAGCCCTGCCCGCTGAGCAGCCCTCCAGCGCCGCTCACCAGCAATGATCTCAAACCGGTTCGCTTTCCCGGCCGCGGGGCGAACGAGGATCGGCTGCACGATGCCTTTGGCTTTTAAAGACTCGGAAAGGTCCGCCAGATCCTTCTCTGTGAAGGTCTTGCGCGGGTTGCGCGGATTAGGCTCCAGATGCTCGATCGGGACCTTCCGACTGTCGCGAACCACTTTTTCAGGTGCCGGAGACGCCTCCGGCGCTGAATCGCCAATGAGAGCTGCAAGACCGCGGCCCAGCCGCTTGTTTTTGACGTCCTTGTCCGCCATTCCGCACCTTTTTCTTTTTATTTCAATAAGTTAAGTAGGATCAGTCGATATGTGGCCTGACCGATCCTTCCAACATGTCAATTCGGACCCGATTCGAGCGGTTCTTAGGCCGCAACGCTGCGCAGCTGCCGCTCTCGCTGAATGATTTCAGAAGCAAGGCGGAGATATGCCTGACTTCCGGCACATTTCAGATCATAGAGCAGAGCCGGTTTGCCGTAGGACGGCGCTTCGGAGATCCTGACGTTGCGCGGAATAATAGTGTCATATACGGCATCGCCCATCGTTTCGCGGACATCCGCAACGACCTGACTGGAGAGATTGTTCCGGCTGTCATACATCGTCAGAACGATGCCGTGGATGCTGAGCTCCGGGTTCAGAGCTGATTTCACCTGCTCGACCGTGCTCAACAACTGGCTCAGACCTTCAAGCGCAAAGAATTCACACTGCAGCGGAACCAGTATCGAATGGCTTGCAGACAGCGCGTTGATCGTCAGCAGGTTCAAGGACGGCGGGCAATCGACGAGGACATAGGTAAAGCCGATTTCCTTGAAGAGCCGGGAATGCGTCAGGTTTTCGATCGCATTGCGCAGACGGAAAGCGCGGTCGCTGGTTGAGGCAATTTCGAGCTCCAGGCCAAGAAGGTCCATGGTGGACGGGGCCACCCACAAGCGTTGTACCGCCGTTTCGCGGATCGCTTCGTCCATCGAGCAGTCGCCGCTCAGGATTTCATAGGTCGACAGGCCACGGTCCCGGTGCTCGATCCCAAGACCTGTCGAGGCGTTTCCCTGCGGATCAAGATCGATAACGAGGACTTTCTCCCCGATTGCGGCAAGCGCGGTACCAAGGTTGATGGCCGTGGTGGTTTTCCCAACCCCGCCCTTCTGGTTTGCGAGCGCAAGCACACGCGGCATTTCGGGAAGCATGTTCATTACCACCACACCTTCCTGGTTACTCTGACCGGGCTGAAATGTTTGAAAAAAGGAGCATCCGGCTCAAAGGATCAACAACACTTTCCTTTTCTACCAGATCGAACTGCCAAGAGTCAGACACTTCATCAAGTTCGCGCCGAAAATCCTGACCTTTGTGGAAAACAGCCTTTGCCCCTTGCGCTGTAAACGGCTCGGCGAGATCAAAAAGCAGTTTCAAAGAGGCCAAGGCACGCGCCGAAACCGCGTCTACCGGACCGTGGGTCCATCCTTCCGCAACCGATTCGATCCGGCCCGCATGGATAGTCCCTTTCGATCCGGTCTCTCTCAAAGCTGTCCGAAGAAACGCGGCCTTGCGCTGATTGCTCTCGATCATGTGGACATGAGCATCCGGCCGATCCGCCAGAAGGATCGCCGTCACAAGACCTGGGAACCCACCCCCACTTCCGATGTCGACCCAGACCTTCGCCTCTGGATAACTCCACTGCGTTTGCAGACTATCGGCCACGTGGCGGGTCCAAATGTCCGGAATTGTAGAGGGCGCAATAAGGTTTTGTGCGGGTTGCCACTTCAAAACCAGGTCCACGTAAATCCTGGAGACGATCCAACGTTTCACGTGAAACATCCCCAAACTTATACACAGCCTCTCCAGAACCATTCAACACCACGGAGCGCCCCATCAGGCCGCCCCTCGCTGAGACTGGCGTTTCAAGTGGGAGAGGATCAACGTCAGAGCTGCAGGTGTTATGCCATCCATGCGCGACGCCTGTCCCAGGGTGGCAGGGCGAATATCTGCGAGCTTTTGTTTGACTTCATTGGACAACCCGACAATCGCTTCGTAATCGAAACTATCGGGGATACCCAATGCTTCATCGCGCTTCAAAGCTTCGATATCAGCCGTCTGCCGCTCCAGGTAAACGGCATAAAGAGCATCTGTTGTCACCTGCTCAACAATTGCAGCGTCCATATGCCCGAGCTCCGGCCATACCAGTTGAAGCCCTTCAAACGTGACATTCGGATAGGACAGGAGATCGAAGGCAGAGCGGCGGACACCATCCTGATTGACAGGCAAACCCTTCTTTGTCGCTTCGTTCGGAGTTACGGTCAGGTTCTGCAACAAATCGCGCGCAGCCGAGATCTTTTCCATCTTCGCTTCATAGGCTGAACGGCGCTCATCGGACACGCAGCCGATCTCAATTCCGAGAGGCGTCAAACGTTGATCTGCATTGTCTGCTCTGAGGGACAGCCTGTACTCCGCCCGTGAAGTAAACATGCGATAGGGTTCTGTAATTCCCCGGGTGATGAGATCATCGATCATAACGCCGATATAGCCCTGAGATCGGTCCACGATAAACGGCGCCTTGTCCGCGACCTTCAACGCGGCATTCAAACCCGCCACAAGACCCTGAGCACCTGCCTCCTCATAGCCGGTCGTTCCGTTGATCTGACCTGCGAGGTAAAGCCCCGCACAACGCTTGGCTTCCAGGGTTGCTCGCAATTCCCGTGGGTCGACGTGATCATACTCGATGGCATATCCCGGCTGAATGACTTCTACATTCTCCAGCCCTGGAATTGTCCGCAAAAAGGCGATCTGCGCATCTTCCGGCAACGAGGTGGAAATCCCATTTGGGTATACCGTGTGATCATCCAGACCCTCAGGCTCCAAGAAAATCTGGTGGCCATCTCGATCGCCAAAGCGAACGATTTTGTCCTCAATGGATGGGCAATAGCGTGGACCGCGGCCCTTGATCTCACCGGAATACATTGCAGAGCGATCAAGATTGTCCCGGATTATCTGATGTGTTTCCGGCGTCGTCCGCGTGATATGACACGGTATCTGAGGGATCGAAATCTTGTTCGTCAGCGTTGAGAACGGGATCGGTTCTTCGTCGCCCGGCTGCTCTTCCAGCCGGTCCCAATGGATGGTCCGTCCATCCAACCGCGCAGGCGTGCCCGTTTTCAAACGGCCAAGGTCAAAACCAATCTGTTCCAGCGAGTGAGACAGCCCCATTGCGGGTGCCTCACCAGACCGCCCTGCCGGGATTTTTCTGCCCCCAATATGGATCAACCCGCGCAGGAAAGTTCCGCTTGTCAAAACCACTGCGCCGCAGTCAATAACCTGACCAGACCCTAGAAGAATGCCTGTCACGGATCCCGCATCAGCGCCGGAGAACCGAAGGTGGTCCGCTTCTCCCTCAACAACGGTGAGGTTTTCGATTGCGGCGATCTCCCGCTGCATCGCTTCCCGGTATAGCTTCCGGTCTGCCTGCGCCCTCGGCCCACGGACGGCGGGACCCTTCCGCCGGTTGAGCATGCGGAATTGGATACCGCCCTGATCGGCGACACGTCCCATAAGACCGTCAAGCGCATCGATCTCACGAACGAGATGCCCCTTCCCCAATCCGCCGATCGCCGGGTTACAGGACATTACGCCAATGGTCTCGAACTTGTGCGTCACGAGCGCAGTCCTAGCGCCCATGCGCGCAGATGCAGCAGCCGCTTCACAGCCGGCATGACCGCCACCAATTACCACAACATCAAACGATAGAACCTGATCGTTCATAGTCTCACCGCTTGCCCGGGTCGTTCTTCTTGCCGTGCGCCCGGCCATTCACATTCTGATTTCGGGATCATATCCGGATCTGAGCCGGAGCATTAGACACAGCTAAAGCCGGTCTTGTCGCCGCCTTTATACGCCGGACCTGCCCCTCAGGTCAAAAGAGATTTCGGCACTGGGAGGCAGCCATGCTCAAGCTCAGGTATCCCTACGACGCAAAGACCCGGAATGATTCACGTGAAACACATTCCGGTTCTGAATCAATCCAGACTTTTCCTGAAATGATTCACGTGAAACAATCTACTTCCCGATACAAAAATCCCGAAAGATCACGTCGAGAAGATCCTCCACATCAATCCGGCCGGTGATACGTCCAAGACTGTCCGCAGCTCGCCGCAGATCTTCGGCCCGAAGTTCCGTTGGCAAATGATCTGACGATACGGCCTGACCCAGGCCAGACAGGCAATCGCTCAAATAGTGTCGATGCCTTGCTCGTGTCGCCAGGGGTGCCTCGCCGACAGAAATCGTTTCCTCCGCAAAACGTGTCAGCGCATCAAACAGGCCCTTCATCCCTTCATCAGACTTACTCGATGCAGGAATTTCCTTGGTTGTTCCGGAAGAGTCTTGTTCCGGAAGAGTCTCAAGATCTGACTTTGTCCGCACTGTCCAGACAGGAACCTGAGTGGAGACATCCTCTGGCAGACCTGCTTGGGAATGCCCCGCTTCTACGCCACCTGGCTCAACAGCCCAAAGAATGAGGTCCGCCTGCCTTCCACGCTCTTCCGCGCGCCGAATGCCTTCCCGCTCAACAACACCATCCGTTTCCCGAAGACCTGCAGTGTCGACAAGAGTGACCGGATAACCTCCGAGATCAAGATGCACCTCGATTACATCCCGGGTTGTTCCTGCTTCCTCAGTGACAATGGCAACGTCCCGGCCGGCGATTGCATTCAGCAAGCTCGACTTGCCGGCATTGGGAGCCCCCATCAACACCACTTGCAGGCCGGATCGCAGACGCTCACCGCTCCGGGATTTTTCCAGGTGATCGGTAACTTCCCGCTGGAGCGCGGCAGCCTCTTTCCAGACTTCATCCGCGACACTGCCAGGAACATCCTCTTCATCAGCGAAATCGAAATCCGCTTCAATCATCGCCCTCATGTGTATGAGCCGCTTGCGCCAATCCTCATAGAGCGATCCGAGGGCGCCGCCCATCTGGCGGACAGCTTGTTTGCGCTGGCTTTCCGTTTCAGCAGCAATGAGATCCGCAAGGCCCTCCACCTCGGTCAGGTCCATCCGGCCCCGGTCAAAGGCTCGGCGTGTGAACTCTCCAGGTTCGGCCGGGCGGCAGTTTGGAAACTCGCTCAACACGCGAAGCATCGCCGCGACAACAGCCCGACCACCGTGGCACTGAAACTCGACAACATCTTCACCGGTGAAACTTGCAGGCCCCTCAAAGAAAAGGACAAGAGCCTCATCAATAGTTTCTAGGGAAGCCGGATCACGAAGCTTAGAAAGCATGGTTTTTCGTGGCGCGGGTGTCTTGCCGCAAAGCGCCTCTGTAACAGTTCTGACTTCAGGACCAGAGACGCGGATAACAGCAACCCCAGAAGGCACTGCACCACTCGACAACGCGTAAATCGTGTCAGCCATGTAACTTTCCGTTTGAGATCTTTCCAGTTGCCTCTTTATCAAGAAGCACGGATGTTCGAAAGATGCTGGCGACACTGGTCCATGGTCGGAACACTGCCCAGATCAAATCTCCGGTTTTTAGACCAAGAGACGTTGCACAGCCGAATCAAATTGGGCGGCTTGAGTAACGGATAGGTATATCTGTTTCACGTGAATCAAGCGGCATTGCCTGTCAGTAAGATTGGCAACTGAGTACGTAGATTATGAAGCTCTTACTGCCGTCCTCGCTACTACGAAGCTTGGGCGGCAAAAACAATCCGTACCCGATTCAATTCGGATTCACGTGAAACATTTTTCGAATCGCTAATTCCGGTGCAGGTTTCCGAAAACCGCCCCACCCATAAAATCTGTGTTTCACGTGAATCTCTGAACCCAGTTTTTAACTGAGCTGCGTTGATCACATCTGACGTCTAGCCCAAGTCTTGCGGTCCAGTCGATACAAAACATGTGGTGTAAGCGCATGGGTATCCGGAAGCATCGGGTGGAGAAAGTCATCCGCCGGATCTCGGCTCATACCAATCCGCGTCATGACCTTTTGAGACGGTGTGTTGGTTTCGGCTGTAAAGGATACAATCTCCTCAAGACCGATGGTTTCAAAGCCGAATCGAATCCAGGCTGTTGCAGCTTCACTCGCATAACCCTTCCCCCAGGCTGACCGCTTCAACCGCCAGCCAACTTCAACGCATGGACCAAACGGAAGCGGCTTGGCGTATGCAGGAATACTCAACCCAACGAACCCAAGAAACTCATATGTGTCCTTGGTTTCCACCGGCACAAAACAAAAACCATCCTGTTCTTGCTTTGCCTTGGCCCTATCAATCAAAGCGGCGGTTTGATCAAAGGTGAGCGGCTCGGGAAAATACCGCATGACCTCTGGGTCAGCGCACATCTGGGCAAACGGTTCAAGATCGGCATCTTGCCAGTTACGGCAGATCAGCCGCTCTGTTTCCAAGAGAAAGTTTTGGGTCATAAAACGGGTCCGAATCTAAACCTGGATTCACGTGAAACATGTCTTAACAAAAGGTAAAGGCGTGACCCGATTTGGATCACGCCTACACCGATAACAACGATCGTGAGATGAAACGATCAGGTGTTCATGCTGTCGAAGAAGTCGTCGTTCGACTTTGTTTGCTTGAGCTTGTCGAGCAGGAATTCGACCGCATCCACTGTCCCCATCGGATTGAGGATCCGGCGCAGAACGAATGTCTTTTTGAGACGCTCCGGCGGAACCAGCAATTCCTCCTTACGCGTACCGGACCGTTGAATGTCGATCGCCGGATAAACACGCTTGTCGGAGATTTTCCGATCCAGGATGATTTCGGAGTTACCCGTGCCCTTGAACTCTTCGAAGATAACTTCATCCATCCGGCTGCCGGTATCGATCAGCGCCGTTGCGATGATAGTGAGGGACCCACCCTCTTCAATGTTACGAGCCGCACCAAAGAAGCGTTTCGGACGCTGAAGCGCATTCGCATCGACACCACCGGTAAGAACCTTACCGGAAGACGGCACGACCGTATTATAGGCGCGGCCAAGGCGGGTGATGGAATCCAGCAGGATAACAACGTCACGGCCATGCTCAGTGAGGCGCTTTGCCTTCTCGATCACCATCTCGGCGACCTGAACGTGGCGGGAGGCCGGTTCGTCGAATGTGGACGAGACCACTTCACCGTCGACCGTCCGTTGCATGTCCGTCACTTCTTCCGGGCGCTCATCGATCAAAAGAACGATCAAGTAGCATTCCGGATGATTGTTGGTGATGGACTTTGCAATGTTCTGAAGGAAGACGGTCTTACCGGTCCGCGGCGGCGCCGTGATCAAGGCACGCTGGCCTTTGCCAAGCGGGGCAACCAGATCGATGACCCTGGAGGACAGATCCTTAATCGTCGGATCTTCGATTTCCATCTTGAACTTTTCGTCCGGATAGAGCGGCGTCAGGTTGTCAAAGTGAACCTTGTGCCGGGCCTTGTCCGGGTCTTCAAAATTGATCGTGTTGACTTTCAAAAGCGCAAAATACCGTTCACCCTCTTTCGGGCTCCGGATCTGGCCTTCGACAGTGTCCCCTGTCCGCAGTGAGAACCGCCGGATCTGAGACGGAGACACATAGATGTCGTCCGGACCTGGCAGGTAGTTGGCGTCTGGCGACCGCAGGAAGCCAAAACCATCCTGCAGGACTTCAACAACACCTTCGCCGATGATCTCTACGTCTTGAGCAGCAAGGTTCTTCAGGATTGCGAACATCAGCTCCTGCTTGCGCATGGTGCTGGCGTTTTCGACTTCAAGCTCTTCCGCTTTTTGCAGAAGCTCGGTCGGTGTTTTTTCTTTTAGGTCTTTGAGTTTCATTTCCCGCATCGAGTTTGGGGTCTTAACGTTGATATGGATATTGGTTTGGAAGGTCGTTCCGGACCCAGGAAGATGGGAGGGCCGGAAAAATCTGAAAGACGTCTAACTGTGTCCAGATTGCCGGTGAACGCGGAATGTCAAGCTACGCAGCGTCACCAAATCGAAGTGGCTGGAAGATACGTTGTTTCGTCGGCGAGCGCAAGACGGGAATTCTGCCGGTTCTTTGGGCATTGTTGCGTTGCACCCAAAAAAGGCGGCCATCCCTTCGAACGCCGCCTTTCTTTACGTCAGTTTTAATCAGAAATCAGAACGGTTTCACAATCACCAAAATGACAACAATGATCATGATTACCGTCGGTATCTCATTGATCATGCGGAAATAGCGTGTGGACCGGGTGTTCTGATCCGCGGCAAACGCCTTCACGCATTTCGACAGGTGGCCGTGAAACCCGGACATGATGAACACAAGAAGAAGCTTGGCGTGAAACCAGCCATCACTCCAGGCATTCAATTCGTAAGCTGTCCAAAGACCAAACACCCATGATGCAATCATGGCCGGTGTCATGATGGCTTTCAGCAGCCGCCTTTCCATCACCTTGAACGTTTCCGATTGGACGGAGCCAACCTCTGCGTCCACGTGGTAAACAAACAGCCGTGGCAGGTAAAGCAAACCGGCCATCCACGCGATGATGGAAATAACGTGAAGGGACTTCACCCAGAGATAAAGGTCCATCGATTATCCCTGTTTCACCATCTCAACCATCAGCGCAACATTGTCCGGATCCGCGTCCGGCGTCACACCGTGGCCGAGATTAAAGATGAACGGTCCTTTGTCGAACGTTTTCAGGATGTGCTGAACACCGTCTTCCAATGCTTTGCCGCCAGCGACAAGACGCATCGGATCCAGATTGCCCTGGATTGGAACCTGTTTCTGGATCTCCAATGCCAAATGGTCCGGCGCTGTCCAGTCGAAGCCAACCGCATCCACACCCGTTCCCTTGATATAGGCGTCCATACGAGCGGATGAGGCTTTCGGGAAACCGATGATCTTGGCATCCGGCCGGGCTGCTTTCACACCATCGACAATCTTGCGCGTCGGTTCAATACTCCACCGCTGAAACCCGGCATCATCCAGAACACCAGCCCAGGTATCAAAGATTTGAAGCGCATCAGCGCCCGCATCCAATTGGCGGATCAGATAGGCAATCGACGCAGTGATGAGCTCGTCAATAAATCGCTGCATCAAGTCCGGATCTTTGTAAGCACCAACACGGGCAGCCACCTGATCCTGTGTCGTGTGACCGGCAACCGAATAGCAGGCAACTGTCCAGGGAGCGCCACAGAAGCCGAGCAACGTCGTTTCTTCAGGCAGATCCGCTCTGAGGCGCGAAACCGTTTCTATGACCGGTTTGAGATGATCCTCGGCCTTGTCCTGTTCGAGACGGTCAATCAGTTCTGATGACAGAGGTTCCAGAACTGGTCCCCGTCCTTCTTCAAACCTCACCGGATATCCGATGGCGTCCGGCACGACGAAGATGTCCGAGAACAAAATACTCGCATCAAAGCCATAGCGGCGGATCGGCTGGAGAGTGACCTCGGTTGCGAGATCCGGGGAATAGCAGAAGTCGAGAAAGTTTTTCGCCTTGGCTCTGACTTCCCGATATTCGGGGAGATAACGGCCGGCTTGACGCATCATCCAGATGGGTGGTGGCCAGATCTTTTCTCCGGAGAGAACCCGCATTACGGCTCTGTCTTTGGACTTCATACGGTCGCGCCTTTCCCACATTTCAAATCTAATAAGATTCTATATTTGAATCTGTTTTTTATATTAGAGCGTGGATTACCGGGATCCTTTTTCATCCACAATCCGTCACTCCGATATCTGTTTAGGGAAAAATCCGGCAGCAAACACGCGTTAACTCCTCCCCAGGAGTCGATAACAAAATTTCGCGGGCAATTACAGCGATTTAGAAAAGTGTTTACCTTTCGTTAAGAATTTGGGCGTTGGTGGATAGCCTGTCGAAATGTCACAGGCCTCATGTTGATCCACAAAACCTCACAACCATTCCGGTTTCAGTTTCCCGGCGTTTAGACATTGTTAATAAAATCGGCGGAGCGGGAATAAATCCGTGCTAGGCAGAGAGCAATGACAGCAACTCCCAAATCATCAACACCCCTGGGGATGACACCGTGAATAATCCGAGACACTACTTTCATCTGCATCTGGTCTCGGACTCCACTGGCGAAACCCTGATGACGGTCGCGCGTGCTGCGACGGTTCAGTACGAAAATGTCCAGGAAATCGAGCATGTTTACCCGCTGGTGCGATCACACAAGCAGCTCGACCGGGTGATCAGTGAAATCGAAAAAGCGCCGGGAATTGTCCTCTACACTTTGGTGGACGAGGAAATTGCTCAGAGGCTCGAACAAAAATGCCGTGAATTGGGAACGCCCTTCGTCAACATTCTGGACCCGGTCTTCGCGGTCTTTCAGTCCTATTTGAATGTCACGCAGACCCACCGTATCGGTGGTCAGCATGAAATGGATGCCGAGTATTTCAGCCGGATGGAAGCGCTGAACTACACCATGATGCATGACGACGGGCAGATTTGGGACGATCTGGAGTCCGCCGATATCGTGCTGCTTGGGATTTCAAGAACCTCAAAAACACCGACATGCATTTATCTGGCGAACCGCGGCATCAAGGCGGCGAATGTGCCGCTGGTTCCGGACATTCCGCTCCCCGAAAGCGTCAAATCCTTGAAGAACCCGATGGTGGTGGGATTGATCGCCTCTGCAGAACGGATCCAACAGATCCGCCGGAACAGAGTTTTATCATTAAATTCAGAGGGTTATAACGATCAGTATGTTGATCGAAAAGAGATCTCCCGGGAGATCAATATGACCCGGCGTCTGTGTTCGGAACACAACTGGCCGCTGATAGACGTGACGCGCCGGTCGATTGAAGAAACGGCTGCGGAAATTCTGACTTTGTTCAAAGACTACAAGACAGCACGTGAAAACGGAGTATCGGAGTAATCCGGACTTTTCATTTCAAGAGGATATCATGGCACTGGTTTTGGCAAGCGGCAGCAAGATCCGCGCTGAACTGATGAGAAATGCGGGTCTGACCATCGATGTCGATCCGGCAAATGTGGACGAACGCGCCGTGGAGGTTCCGCTCCTGGAAGCCGGGTTCCCACCGGAAGACTTGGCCAGTGTTCTGGCGGAAGCAAAAGCAAATGACGTCAGTGCGCGCCGTCCGGGCGATCTTGTGATCGGTGCAGATCAGATCCTTGCGTTTGAAGGTGAGCGCAGGACCAAACCGGACGATATGGAAGCGGCCCGCCGACAATTGCTGGCATTTTCCGGAAAAACCCATGAACTCCTGTCGGCTGTCGTGATTTCAAAAGGCGGTGAAGCGATTTGGCGGCATGTCTCGACGGCCCGTTTGACCATGCGAACCTTGTCGCCAGCATTTGTCGGCCACTATCTGGCTGAGGCGGGCGACGACGTCTTGTCGAGTGTTGGCGCCTATCAGTTGGAAGGATTGGGTCTGCAACTCTTTGAAAAGATTGATGGTGACTATTTCACGATCCTCGGTTTGCCGATGCTGCCGCTATTGGCGCAGCTGCGGGAACTCGGAGTGATCGAGGCATGAGTGGGGCCACCAGAAAAGCCGCGATTACAGGGTTTCCGGTTGATCAATCCCGATCTCCGCTCGTGCATGGATATTGGCTCAAGAAACACGGCCTTGACGGAGAGTATGGCCGGGTGCCGGTCACACCGGAAACAGCCAATGCCTTTTACAAGGATTTTGCCGCCTCCAGATTGATCGGCGCGAACGTGACCGTACCGCACAAGGAGGTTGCCGCTGCAGCCTGCGCTCATCTGGACGATGCGGCCAAAGCCATGGGTGCTGCCAACACGCTCTGGCTGGATGAGACCGGGGCATTATGCGGCGCAAATACCGACGGGCTTGGTTTTTTGGGAAATTTGGATCAATTGGCACCCGGTTGGGATGCATCTGGCGGAACAGCTGTCGTTCTGGGCGCCGGCGGAGCGGCGCGGGCCATCATATGGGCTCTGCTCTCCCGTGGATTCACAGCGGTGCATATTGTCAATCGAACCTTTGAAAAAGCCAAAGCTGTTGAGGATCAATTTGGATCTCAAACGACAGCGCATGCTTGGGACAAGTTGGGGACATTTCTTGGAGAAGCAGATCTCTTGGTGAACACGACGGCACTTGGCATGACGGGTAAAGCACCGCTGGAAATTGATCTTGATCCGCTGCCGGTCTCCGCGCTTGTCACCGATATCGTCTATGCGCCATTGGAAACCGACCTCCTCAAACAGGCCGCGGAACGCGGTAACAAAACCGTTGATGGCCTGGGCATGCTGCTTCACCAGGCCGTGCCGGGATTTGAGCGCTGGTTTGGTGTTCGGCCCGAGGTTGATAAGGAATTGCGCGATCTGGTTTTGGCCGATCTCGGAGTAACACCGTGATCAAGCTTGGATTGACCGGGTCCATCGGTATGGGAAAATCGACCACCGCCAAGATGTTCGCTGAACTCGGTGTGCCAGTACACGATTCAGACGCGACGGTGCACGCGCTCTATTCGGGCCGCGCGGCACCACTCATAGAAGCAGCTTTTCCCGGAACTGTGGTTGACGGGACCGTCGATCGAACCCTGCTGTCCCCGCATGTGCTTGGAAAACCGGCAGCGATGAAGCGATTGGAAGCCATCGTACACCCCTTGGTGCGCGAAGAAGAACTGGCGTTTCTTGAAAAAGCTAGAGTGGCTCGCCATCGGGTGGTGGTGCTGGACATTCCGCTGTTGTTTGAAACCGGTGGCGACAAGCGGGTCGACGGTGTCGTGGTCGTGACGGCAGATGCAGATGTCCAGAGAAAACGTGTCCTAGATCGGCCGGGGATGACCGAAGACCGGTTTGAGGCGATCCTTTCAAAACAAATGCCGGATGCCGAAAAACGCAAACGCGCGCATTTTCTGATCGACACGGGGTCGGGAATGGACGCTGCACGCCGGTCGGTCGCCGCTGTCTTGAAAGCCTCGGCCGCAATAGGCTGAGGGTTTTGGCTGTTCTTCTTGCTGAAGACCGGGGAAAACCTGACGCTGATCTTGCGTCAGGGCCAGCCGCTTGCGCAGATGGGACAGGCGGAAAACAGGCGGAACCATGCGGGAAATCTCATTCGATACGGAAACCACAGGTCTTAATCCGCGCGGCGGAGACCGTTTGGTCGAAATCGGGGGTGTGGAACTGATCAATCACGTTCCAACCGGTAACTCCTATCACGTCTATATCAATCCGCAGCGCGACATGCCGGAGGAAGCCTTTCGGGTTCACGGGCTGTCGGCAGAGTTTTTGTCCGACAAACCTCTCTTTGAGCAGGTCGCAGATGAATTTCTGGAATTTGTCGGCGATGCAACGCTTGTGATTCACAACGCGGCCTTCGACATGGGCTTCATCAATTTCGAGCTCGAAAAGGTTGGCCGGCGCACCATCCCGAATACCCAGGTGATCGATACGCTCGAGATCGCCCGGCGCAAGCACCCCACTGGCCCGAACTCGCTCGACGCCCTTTGCTCAAGGTACGGCATCGACAATTCCAAGCGTGTCAAACATGGCGCGTTGCTCGATGCGGAAATCCTAGCCGAAGTCTACCTGGAAATGATCGGCGGCAAACAGCGTGCGCTGATCCTGGACCCGGATGAAGAAGATGGCCTTGGAGGGTCTAGAGACACAGGATCAGAGCCTGGAGAGCTCGGCTCCTTCAACGCTCGTCCCCGTCCGGTGCCTTTGTCTGCGCTTTTGAGAGACGACGAATTCACCGCCCACAAGGCCTTTGTGGACGGCATGGGCGACGGCGCGCTCTGGAAGAAATATGGTGGGTGAGCCATTACTGTCGTGAATGGGAGCCGAAGTGGGGCAGCATCAAGAAGTTTGGTTGTATGGCGCAGGCGGGAACTCGATCTGCGCGCTGATTAATGGTTCCGTTGGTTGGCTCATGTACCTCCGATACAACGGTGATATCGGATTTTGTTCCAGAAACCCCGATTACACCGGAGATCCCGATGCTGAGATCGGATACATGTTGGCCAATGGTCAACAAGATTGGTATCCGGCATCCTGGGCTGTTTCGCGTCAGCAAGTACTGGATGCACTCGACTATTTCCGTGCAAATGAAAAACCATCTCCGAATATCACTTGGTACAATGATTCCGGGGACGGCTCATGCATTTGACGTATGCTTGATTTCATAACAAAAACCCCGGCGCTGGGCCGGGGTTGATTGTAACATTTACAAAGACATCAGAGCATTGACGGCAGGACGCGGTCCGGCGGGCGGTGCCCATCCATGAACGTCTTGATATTGATAATAACCTTCTCGCCCATTTCAATCCGGCCTTCGATCGTGGCCGAGCCCATGTGCGGCAAGAGGACTACGTTATCGAGCTTGATAAGCTTCGGATTGACCGCGGGTTCGTGTTCGAACACATCGAGGCCTGCACCCGCCAGCTCTCCTGCTTCCAGCATCCGGATCAGGGCGTTTTCGTCGATCACCTCGCCGCGCGCGGTGTTCACCACATAGGCGTCTTTTTTCAAAAGCTTGAGGCGACGGGCAGAGAGCAAGTGGAATGTTCCGGGCGTATGCGGGCAGTGAACCGAAACGACATCCATCCGCGCCAGCATCTGATCGAGGCTCTCCCAGTAGGTCGCCTCAAGCTCTTCCTCAACAGCTGCCGGCACACGGCGGCGGTTATGGTAATGGATGGACATGCCGAAGGCCTTGGCGCGGCGGGCAACAGCCTGACCGATCCGGCCCATGCCGATGATTCCAAGGCGTTTGCCCCAGATCCGGTGGCCCAGCATCCAGGTTGGCGACCAACCGGCCCAATCACCGCTTTCCAACGCGTGGATCCCGGCCGACAGGCGGCGCGGCACGGCGAGCATCAGAGCCATCGTCATGTCGGCTGTGTCTTCAGTCAGAACACCCGGTGTGTTGGTGACATTGATGCCGCGGTTGTTGGCGGTGACGACGTCGATGTTGTCGACACCATTACCGAAGTTGGCGATCAGTTTGAGGTTTTCGCCGGCCTGGGACAGGACGGAGGAGTCGATCCGGTCGGTGACCGTCGGCACCAAAACATCGGCGGTCCGCACGGCTTCCACAAGTTCTGCCTGGCTAAAGGGCCTGTCACTTTCATTGAGGCGCGTTTCAAACAATTCGCGCATCCGGGTTTCGACCACATCCGGAAGTTTCCGGGTCACAACGACGACAGGCTTCTTTTTCGCCATACTAACTGCCTTTCGGGCTTCGTTGAGGAATCCTTAACCCCAACGGATTCACCTTGACGCTACGCGGAGCGCAAGCGGATGACACCACTCCCTTTTCCTTACCAGATGATCCGTCAGAAACAAGGGATTGGGTGCATTCCTCAGCCAAACAGATAAGCTGATTCCGGCCTACTGGTTTTCGCGTCCACTTTTCTGTAGTGGTGTGCCTTAAACAACCGTTCGATAACAATTGGACTTACCGACAATATGGCCCGTTCGATCGCGATTGCGTTTTTCCTGCTTACTTTTGGGGTGATGACCGGTGGCACGTCAGTGGCACCGCCTGCCTTTGCTCAAGGCACAACCACAGGCGCAACCGGATTGCCCGTTCCCCGCTTTGTTAGTTTGAAGTCTGACCGGGTGAATGTCCGCCTCGGCCCATCCCGCGAACATGACATCGCGTGGACTTTCGTTCAGTCCGGCCTGCCGGTGGAAATCATTCAGGAATTTGAAAACTGGCGGCGCATCCGCGACTGGGAAGGCAAGCAGGGTTGGGTGTTCCATTCTTTGCTGTCCGGACGGCGGACAGCTCTCGTAACACCCTGGGAGAAGGACAACCGCACACCACTGCGTGCCCGCTCACAGTCTGATGCAGACATCGTTGCCGAACTGGAACCGTTTGTTCTGGCGGCTGTCGGTGAATGTGCCGGCGGCTGGTGCCGTGTGAGCGGTGAAGAGTTCAACGGCTGGCTCGATCAAACCCGCTTGTTCGGTGTTTATCCGGATGAACTGATCGAGGACTGAATTGCTGCTAATTTGGCAATAAAAAAGGCGGCCCATTGGCCGCCTTTTGTTTTTTTGAGCGCGTGCGAATCAGTCGGCGCGGCTTTCCTGAACTTTCAGCTCGTCCAGACGCGGCATCGACATGATGTTGTAGCCGCTGTCGACGAAGTGGACTTCACCGGTCACGCCCCCGGAAAGATCCGAAAGAAGGTAGAGACCTGTGCCGCCGATTTCGTCGAGAGACACAGTCCGCTGCAGCGGAGAATTGCGCTTCTGGAAATTGAACATCAGCCGGGCATCGGACACACCAGATCCTGCCAGGGTCCGGACAGGACCGGCAGAAATGGCATTGACGCGGATGTTCTGAGGTCCGTAGTCGGCAGCAAGGTAGCGAACCGAAGACTCCAGAGCTGCCTTGGCTACGCCCATGACGTTGTAGTTCGGCATCACCTTCGTCGCGCCGCCATAGGTCAAGGTGACGATGGACCCGCCATTCGGCATCAGGTCTGCTGCGCGTTTCGTGATCTCAGTGAAGGAGAAGCAGGAGATCACCATGGTCCGGGAGAAATTGTCCCGGGTGGTGTCAGCATATTTGCCCTTCAGTTCGTTCTTGTCGGAAAAGCCGATCGCGTGGACCAGGAAGTCGATGGAGCCCCACTCTTCCTTCAGCTTGGCAAAGACGGCGTCCACGCTGTCGATGTCTTCCACATCGCACGGAAGCATCAAGGTGGAGCCGACGCTTTCTGCAAGCGGTTTTGTGCGCCGGCCAAAAGCTTCACCTTGATAGGTGAATGCGAGCTCTGCGCCATGTTCCGCCAACGTCTTGGCAATACCCCAGGCAATGGAGTGATCGTTGGCAACGCCCATGATCAGCCCGCGTTTGCCCTTCATCAAATCAGACATATACCGCTCCTCAGCCGTGATAACGCGACATCGCGAGCGATGCGTTGGTGCCGCCGAAGCCGAAGCTGTTGGACAGGACCGTATCGAGACCGGCATTGTCCACGCGGGTCGTTACGATTTCTTCCGGCTTCAGGGCCGGGTCGAGTTCGATGACGTTTGCGGATGCCGTGATGAAATCGTTCTGCATCATGAGCAGGCAGTAGATCGCTTCCTGAACACCGGTCGCGCCGAGGCTGTGTCCGGTCAGGGACTTGGTGGAGGAAACCGGCGGTTGGTTTTCACCGAAGACGCGGCGAATTGCCTCGATCTCACCGACATCACCGACCGGTGTCGAGGTGCCGTGTGAGTTGATGTAGTCAACCTTGCGGTCGCCGAGCGTGCTCGTTGCGATCCGCATGCAGCGCTCACCGCCTTCACCGGATGGGGCCACCATGTCGTAACCGTCGGAGTTGGCTGCGTAACCGGTTACTTCTGCGTAGATTTTCGCGCCGCGGGCCTTCGCATGTTCCAGTTCTTCCAGAACGACGACACCGCCGCCGCCAGCAATGACAAAGCCGTCGCGGGTCGCATCATAGGCGCGCGAGGCCGTTTCCGGTGTGTCGTTGTACTTGGAGGACATGGCACCCATAGCGTCGAACAGGCAGGACAGGGTCCAGTCGAGTTCCTCGCCGCCGCCTGCAAACATCACGTCCTGCTTGCCGAACTGGATCTGCTCCGTTGCAGCACCGATGCAGTGCGCGGACGTCGAACAGGCCGAGGTGATGGAATAGTTGATGCCCTTGATCTTGAACGGGGTCGCAAGACAGGCCGAGTTGGTTGAGCTCATCCCGCGGGTCACCATGAACGGGCCCATGCGCTTCGGAGAACCCTTTTCGATGACGATCTTATGCGCCTGGAACAGGTTTTTCGTGGACGGACCGCCGGAACCCATGATCAGGCCGGTGCGCTCGTTGGAAATGTCGTTTTCTTCCAATCCGCTGTCAGCAATTGCCTGCTGCATGGAGATGTAATTGTAAGCCGCTCCATCGCCCATGAATCGCAGCTGTCGCTTGTCGATGAGCTCGGGAATGTCGACGTTCGGCATGCCGTGGACCTGGCTGCGAAAGCCATGCTCTGCATAGTCGGGGGCGAAGCTGATTCCGGATTTTCCTTCCCGGAGGCTTGCCAGAACTTCTTGTGCATTGGAACCGATGGATGACACGATTCCGATCCCGGTGACGACAACGCGTCTCATTGCGGTCTCCTAACGTTTCGATGGGCTTTGTTTCGACTCTTCGGTCCGGCCCTTAGAATGGATGAACCGGCGCGTCCCTTTTAAGGAGCGCCGGCTTGAACTTTTCTGGCTCTGCAGAACCGGAGTTTAGGCGGTGGAAAGGCCCACACGCAGATCTTTTGCCTTGTAGATTTGCTCGCCGTCAGCTTTCAGCCAGCCATCTGCAATGCCCAGAACCAAGCGGCCTTTCATGACGCGTTTGAAATCAACGCCATATTCCACCAGCTTCGTTTCCGGTGTGACCATGCCCTTGAACTTAATTTCACCTGTGGAGAGCGCCATGCCTTTGCCCGGCAATCCCTGCCAACCCAGATGAAAACCAGTCAGCTGCCACAGGGCATCGAGGCCCAAGCAGCCCGGCATGATCGGATTGCCTTGGAAGTGGCACGGAAAGAACCACAAATCCGGCTTGATATCGAATTCCGCCCGGACGTAGCCCTTGTCATATTCGCCGCCGGTCTCGGAAATCTCCGTAATCCGGTCGAACATCAACATCGGGGGTAGAGGCAATTGTGCATTGCCGGGGCCAAACAGCTCGCCGCGGCCGCAGGCGAGAAGAGCTTCGTAGTCGTAGCTGGAGCGGCGCTCGGTCATTCACTTTCCGTCTTTTTGGCCAAGACTCTTTTAGGAGAGAGCCTTGTTATGGGTTTGTTTTCGTTTCGATTGTGGCGCCTTCCTAACACAGGGGAACCATGACCGAAAGATGTCGTACGCGTGAAGTTTGCCCCTTTTTCTGCGGTTTTTCGAACTTATTGAATGCTGCGCTGCACGAATTTTATAGGAGGCGGAGAAAGTAGCTCTGCGTTAAAAACTTGCATATAAGGTGCAAGAAATGGCAGATATAGGCCAGTGCTTGGGTTTTTGGCCCACTTGGAACAGCTTGATGGCGCGGATTTGATGCGCTGTGAAATGGCAAGAAAGACTTGGACCGGATCTGAATGGCAATAGAGATGGTGACTGAAACAGCCGGGAAAGACGTGACCGATATGCTGCGGGACGCTGGCCTTCGGCCGACCCGCCAACGTGTCTCCCTGGCCGAGCTTCTGTACTCCAAGGGCGACCGGCACCTGTCTGCTGAACTCCTGCACGAAGAAGCTGTTGCTGCTGACGTCCCGGTGTCTCTGGCAACGGTTTACAACACGCTGCATCAGTTCACCGAAGCTGGCCTTCTGCGGGAAGTCGCAATTGAGGGCAACAAGACCTACTTCGACACCAAAGTCTCCGATCACCATCACTTCTTCATCGAAGGCGAGAACAAGGTGATCGACATTCCAGGTGAAGGCGTTGGCATTGGAGAACTTCCTGACATTCCGGAAGGGATGGAAGTCGTTCACGTCGATGTGGTCGTGCGCTTGCGGAAAAAGTCCTAAGCTATCCGGCTTTCAAAGCTCAGCGACGAAGTAGTCAGCAATCCCTTCGATTTTGGGAAGCGACTTTTGGCCGTTCGGCTGAAATCCGATTTTCATCAAAAGAGCGGAAGACCGGGCGTTTTCCGGATGCGTGATTGCGCAGAGCTGCGATAACCCGAGCTCAGAGCGGGCAAACTCGACAACGGCCTCAGCGGCTTCAAGCGCATAGCCCTTGCCTCGATGGTCTTTGTGGAATGCATAGCCGAGATCCGGCATCTCCAACCCGTCCCGTACAACAAGGCCGCTGAGACCGACAGGGTCATCGCTGTCTTTTTCTGTGACAATCCAAAGCCCGACACCCTCGTTTTCGTCAAAACCCGGCAGCACTTTTTCATCGATGTAAGCGCGCGCGGCGTCCAAGTCCGTGATGCCGCGGTCAGCAATAAAACGAATGTAGTCCGGATCGCTCATCAGCGATTGATAAAACGCGGCGTCAGAAAGTTCCGGCAATCGGAAACGAAGTCGTCGGCTTTGCGGCATGCCATCTGGTTTCAGCATGAACTGGCCTTTTCGCGCTCGATGATGGCTTTGGCCCGGACCGCGATATCTGGCACGGCATCGAACTTTTCTTTTTCCGGGCTTTTGCAAAGATCATAGATAACGCAGCGCTTGCACTCTGGCTTGCGCGCCTTGCAGATATACCGTCCGTGAAGGATCAGCCAGTGGTGGGCGTGGAGCGAGAATTCCTTCGGCACCGCCTTTTCCATCGACTTTTCAACATCAAGCGGAGTCTTGCCTGGGGCTATGCCGATACGGTTCCCGAGCCGGAACAAATGCGTGTCGACCGCTATGGTCGGATGGCCGAAAAAGATATTGAGCACAACATTGGCCGTTTTCCGGCCGACGCCCGGGAGTTTTTCCAGCGCTTCCCGATCTTCCGGCACTGCGCCGCCGTGATCACGGATCAGCTGCTCGGACATCAGAATGACGTTTTTGGCCTTGGTCTTGAAAAGGCCGATGGTGCGGATTTCTTCGCGAACCTTGTCTTCGCCCAGCGCAACCATCTTTTCCGGCGTATCCGCGAGTTGAAACAGATGTTTCGTCGCCCGGTTGACGCCGACATCCGTGGCCTGGGCCGACAAAAGAACCGCGACCAGCAACGTATAGGCATTGATATAATCGAGTTCCCCTTCAGGCTCCGGATTGTCTGCGTGGAACCGTTGAAAAATCTCGTAGGTCTCCGCTTTTGTATAGCGGGACCGCTTCAGGACTTTGCCCGGATTATCGACCGACGGAGCCTTCTTTCGGACCTGCGCCGATTTGACAGATCGTTTTGCCGGTTTGGCGGTGGCTGGGCTCTTTGCTTGCGTCATCTTCTCTCTATAATCCTCTCCCATGAGCGGGAACAATTCAGATCAGAGCCGTTTTGACAATACGGAAAGCGAAGACCGGCCGTTTTTTACAGCTGTTCTGACGCCCTACCGGTCGCTTGGTCCGAACGGGTTCCTTATCCTCATGCTCTGTTTGGGCCTTATCAGTTTTGTTGCCGGTGCTGTGTTTTGGAGCATTGGGGCCTGGCCGGTGTTTGGGTTTTTTGGCCTCGACATGGCGCTGATCTGGCTGGCGTTCCGGCTGAATTACGCCTCGGCGCGGCAGTTTGAAGAAATTCGTCTGTCACGCCATGAAATCCTTGTCCGCAAGGTTGGCCCCGGCAAACGGAACCTTGAATACCGGTTTAATCCGATGTGGGTGCGGTTATCCGTCGATAAAATAGAAGATGAGGGTGTGACCAAGATCTCGCTCACAAGCCGCGGTGAGACCGTGGACCTCGGCAATTTCCTGAATCCGGAGGACCGCACGAGTTTTGCCGGTGCCATGACCAATGCTCTTGCCACAGCAAAAGCAGGCGGCGTTTAGAGGATCCTTCAAACCGGCCTTGTCTCCGGAGAGGGCCTCAATCGGGCGGTGGCGAGCAGAACGGCCATTCCTGCCAAAGACACTGCCGAGGCGACATACAGCACCGCGCGGTAGTCGACAGCCGACGCAATAAAGCCCATTGAAACGCTGCCGATCATGCCGCCCAGGAACAGGCTGTTCATGTAAACAGCTGTCGCCCGCCCAGGCCGGTCAGGGGCAAAGCTCTGCACGAATGTAATCGCCACTCCGGCGAAGAGGCCGTAATGAATGCCTTCCAACACAGCGACCGCCGCGACCTGCCAGACTTCACTCACCTGCGCGAACAACAACATGTCGATGACTGCAAGACCCGCTGAAAAGAGCAGGATTGTGCGCACACCAAATCGTTCTGCCAAACGGACGGATGCCAGGATGATGATGACCTCCAGAAGGCATTTCACCGACAGTGACAGACCGGGTGTGAACCCCGGCAGGCCGACTTGATCGATGAAGTAAAGCGGCATCACTGAGACAAATAGGGAATTGGTGATGACGAAGGTGAGGCAGATCAGTCCGGCCGTTATGAGCCCCCAGTTGATGGGGTCCTTGTCGGCAGATGACGTGTCTTTGGTCGGCGCGCGAAAGCCTTTCGGCATCACGACATGCCACAATACGAGATACAAAAGACCGAGCCCGAAGGCGCTGATAAACGCAGCCTGAAAGCCGAATTGTGCTGCGATCGAAAACGCGGCTGCCGGGCCTATCATCCAGGCAAGTGAAACCGACATGCGCAGCCAAGAATTCATCCGGCCGATATCAAGACCGGCCCGATCTGCATAGAGGCGGCCATAGGTGAAGACGATCCCCGAGCCCATGTTGGAAAGGCTCATCAAGGGGGCGACGAGTGCCAGCAAAAGCCAGAGTTCTGTAGTTTGTGTGAGGAGGCCAACAACGGCAAGGAAGGCGATCACGGCAATCAAAAGCTGCGGACGGACCAACACTCCATGATCCAGCCGTTCCCCGGCCCATCTGTTGGTCAGCAACGTCAGCGGGGCCACAAGACCGGTGTATAGCCCGATTTGCCATGGGTTAGCGCCCAGCCCATCGACGATGAAATACCCCATCATCGGGACGAGCGACGACACACACATGCTGTTAGTGAGCTGCAGCGCAATGATCAGCATTGCTTGCCGCGGCAAAAATCTGGAACTGGACACGAAATCGCCTTTGGGAGAGTCAGGCATCTGAAAAGATGCTGAAACCGTACCCCGGCACGTCTGGGGTGTCATCAGGCAAAATACAATTTTGGTTCAATGCTGACTTGGAGGTGCCCAACAAAGAGTTCCCATAAGCAGTCGGCAAATTTTGCCCAGTCGTCAGGTGCCCTGTGCATATCGGAAAACGAGATCGGCCGGTCCGTTGCCGTTTTTTGAAGGGTTCCGCAAGGTTTTCATCTGTGCAGATGCGCTTGAGAGAGCAACATGGCCATGATGGACAACTTGGCGGGCCAGCAGCAACAGCTCGCGTTGGATGAAAAACCTGACCGGGCGCTTCCGCCCACCTATGCAAGTTACGACTGGATTAGCGAAGGTCTGGCGGAACGGTCGGGCGAAAATGCGGTCATCTACACCTATTGGGACCAGCCGTTTGGCTGCAAGGTCCAGCGTCAGAACCGGGAACCGGAAGACTTTCTGCCCGACTGGCCGGTTCTCGATGCTCCGGATTATGGTCGCAAAGCAGAGCTCAAAAGCGTCCTCTCCCATCATCCCAAGACCCTTGGAACCGGAATTGCGGCCGGACCGGGCGTGGATAAGGCGTTTCAGGATTACATAGCGACCCTGCCGCTGACCCTGACCCGGTTCGCCGCACCGTTCGGCGCGCAGCAATGGCTGCTCTTGGATCTCTTCCGCCGAGCGCCGGGCCTTTGGCGCAAGGTCCATCAGCAAACCGGGCTTGGACGGCTCGGAACGTTATCCCTGACGCTCGAGCTCTTTTGCGCCGCAGGCCGTACGCGCCCGCAACAACGCCAGCAACTCGCAACAGCCCTCAATGAGACAACGCGTGAAGTCGTACTCACCCGCTATCTTGGCCAAACGCCGGACCCGTCTCTTCTTGCGCTTCTGGAACAGGTCCCGCCTGGCTCCGGCTTTCTGGAACACCGTGCCCTTAAGGCGGCGCTCAACCAGAAAAGCGACACCCTGGAATTGAAAGATCTTGTTCGGATGAAGGACGAGATGACGGACAGGATCCTGAAACAAACCGATTGGCCGGACACGCTGCAGATCCGCGCGCTTCTGGACCAGGGTCTCTCCTTCGCCCGCATTCTGCATATCGTCCAGTCGGGTTTAAGAAACCTGACCGAGGCTGAGTGTGCCGGTGCCTTGAAGGCGTTAAAACTGATTGCCTCGCCCCAGAAACTGCAATGGTGGCTGGCGCACTGGACAATGCTGGCGGGCCGAAGCCGGGAGGTTCCGCCGTCGCCCATTCCGGCAACCTCCCTGTTGTCTCCACTACAGACATGTTCCGCGATCGAGGAGGAAAACCGCCGCATGCGCAACGGCATCGCGCCCTATGTCCCGGACGTTCTGGCGGGGGATCTTTATTTCTATCACTGGGACGGCCACCCGGCGGCCACCCTCTGCCTTGCCGTTTCTGGCAATGGTGACTGGACTTTACTTGAGGCGCTGGGCGAAGACGGCGTCCCGATCCACGAAGAGGCTCTGGCCGAGATTTTGTCGGCGGTTCAGGCGGGCTAGGACGCTTGTTGCATTTGACCGATCTTCGAAATTTTCGCCATGCCCACCGGATCAGCCAAAGTCCGTGACTGTTTTTTCAGTGGTCATCCCCGCCCCCGAGCGGGGATCCACTCGCATTCCCAATTGCTGCATTTATGGCTGTTTGGTGTTTGAACGATCCTACCCCTCTTTGACCTGCAATCCCTTCAGTTTGTAGAGGGCCTCCAAAGCCTCCCGAGGCGTCATGTCGTCGGGATCAAAATCGCCGAGTGCTTCGTGGATTGGATCAGCCTCTTGCGACGAAACCGGGGCGCTGGGCGGTGGGGCGAGGGTTGCAAAGAGCGGCAGCTCGTCGATCAGGTTCTGTGAGGGTGCATTGCGGTCCTGTTCTTCCAGCTGCGACAGGACCTGCTTGGAGCGCTCCACCACCGTTGCCGGAAGACCGGCCAGCTTGGCGACCTGAATGCCGTAAGACCGGTCAGCGGCGCCCGGCACGATCTCGTGCAGGAAGATCACCTCGCCGTTCCATTCCTTCACCGACACTGTGGCGTTTGAGAGCCGGTCCAGCTTGGCCGAAAGCGCGGTCAATTCGTGGTAATGCGTTGCGAACAGCGCCCGGGACTTGTTGACCTCATGCAGGTGTTCGATTGTCGCCCATGCGATGGAAAGTCCGTCGAAGGTCGCCGTGCCGCGGCCAATCTCATCCAGGATCACCAGCGAGCGGTCGCCCGCCTGATTGAGGATCGCGGCGGTTTCGACCATCTCAACCATGAAGGTCGAGCGCCCGCGCGCCAAATCATCGGCCGCGCCGACACGGGAAAACAGCCGGTCGACTATCCCGATATGTGCCGAGCCCGCCGGAACAAAGGACCCCATCTGGGCAAGGACGGCGATCAGCGCGTTCTGCCGCAGGAAGGTTGATTTACCGGCCATGTTCGGACCGGTGATGAGCCAGATATGCCCGATATCTTCATCCGCTTCCGGGCCGAGATTGGCGTCATTGGCAACGAAACTTTCCCCGCCGGCTTTTTTGAGCGCCAGTTCAACGACGGGATGTCGGGCGGCTTTTATGTCAAAGGCCCGGCTGTCATCGACAAGAGGTCGGGCATAGTTTTCATCCTGGGCGAGTTTGGCCAGGGCAGCGGAGACATCCAGAATGCTGAGGCCCTGCGCGGCGGCCTTGATGGCATCGCCGGCATCAATGATCGCCTGGGACAGGCGGTCGAAGATCTCCAGCTCGATCGCAAGGGACCGCTCCCCGGCGCTGGCGATCTTGGATTCCAGATCGGCCAGCTCCGTTGTGGTGAAGCGCATGGCGCCCGCCATGGTCTGCCGGTGGATGAAGCGGCCGGGATCGGCAGTCAGTTTCTCGGTTTGTGCGGTCGGCGCTTCGATGAACCAGCCGAGCACGTTGTTGTGTTTGATCTTTAAAGAGCGCAGGCCAAGTTCTTCCGCATAGTCGGCCTGCAGTTTGGCGATCACCTTGCGGCTTTCATCGCGCAGCGCCCGCAACTCATCGAGGTCAGCGTTGTAGCCGGTCGCGACGAAGTTGCCGTCGCGTTTCAAAAGCGGCGGTTCTTCCTTGATGGCGGCGACCAGTTCGGCTCCCAGCTCGTGCGGGGCCTGATCAAGGCTGGAGCGGGCCGCTGCGATTTCTGCAGGGATCTCAGACGGCGTTGTGCCGGTTTGATCCAGAACGGCGCGGGCTGCGGCCAACCCTTGGGCGATTGACAGGATATCGCGCGGGCCTCCGCGATTGAGAGCAATCCGGGACAGGGCGCGGGCCATATCCGGCGCGCCTTTCAAGGTTTGGCGCAGGCCCTCGCGCATGATTTCATTGTTGAGAAAGAACGCCACCGCATCATGGCGCCGCTGAATGGCATCGACATTGATCAGCGGTCCGGCCAAGCGGCTAGCTAGCAGACGGGACCCACCGCCAGTGACGGTCCGGTCGATGGTGGACAGCAGCGAGCCCTGCTTTTCACCAGAAAGTGTGCGGGAGAGTTCGAGGTTGGCGCGGGTTGCCGGGTCGATGAGCATCCGTCCCGCACCGGCCTCGCGCACCGGTGGATCGAGCGGCGGCCGTTCGCCGAGCTGTGTTTTTTCGATGTAGGAGAGAATTCCAGCCGCAGCTGAAAGTTCGGCCCGGCTGAACGTGCCGAAGCCGTCGAGGGTTTTGACGCCAAAATAATGCGCCAGTCGGTCGGCGGCCGTCGATCCGTCGAAAAAGGCTCGCGGCACGGGTGATAGGGCGCCGCCCGAGAGCTCTGCAAGTTGGCGGACGTCTTGTTCCTGCAGAAGATTGTCCGCAAGGATCAATTCCCGCGGAGCCACTTGTGCAAGATCGGCGGCCAGGCGCTGGTGATCTGTTTCGGAAACTTGGAAAGACCCGGTCGACATGTCGATCCAGGCAAGACCGTAGACCGCATCGCCCGCGAGCGAGCCGCCCTTTAAACGGGTGAGTGCCATCAGGTAATTGTTGGCCCCGGCATCCAGAAGCCGCTCTTCCGTCAATGTGCCGGGCGTGACCAGACGCACCACATCGCGCCGGACAACGGATTTCGAGCCGCGTTTTTTGGCTTCCGCCGGATCCTCGGTCTGTTCGCAAACGGAGACGCGATGGCCCAGCGCGATCAGCTTTTGCAAATAATCATCGGCGGCATGGACCGGAACGCCGCACATCGGGATATCTTCGCCCTGATGCTTGCCGCGTTTGGTCAGCGTGATGCCCAATGCCCGCGATGCGATTTCAGCATCTTCAAAAAAAAGCTCATAAAAATCGCCCATCCGATAGAATAAAAGACTATCCGGGTTGGCAGTTTTGATCTCGATGAACTGGGCCATCATCGGCGTGACTTTGGTGTCCGCCGGAGCCGGTTTTTGCGCGGTCGTCTGGGTCATTCCCGATACCTAAAACAACGCGCTTTGAAGGGAAAGCTCTGCAAGCGCGGAACCGCGTCATTGGCCGCCGGCAAGAGATGTTTGTTGTGAATAGGCGCTTGGGCGTACCGTTCACACGGCCGTCAGCCTTGATCCGCATAAGGGATTAGATCCTCTGGGTTGAGGCATCAATAGTCCGGCGATAAGGTCATACCCCGCCTTTCAGAAGCGCGCCGATAATTTAAGGAAACGCCTGCAAAATGTCCGCCGACAAGACTTCCTCCAAAACATCCGTCAGTTTCACAGATCAGGAAGCCCTGCAGTTTCACCAGCAAGGCCGTCCCGGCAAACTCGAAATCACCCCGACCAAGCCGATGGCGACCCAACGCGATCTGTCGCTCGCCTATTCGCCGGGCGTGGCCGTTCCGGTGCGGGCGATCGCGGAGGATCCGAGCAAGGCATACGACTACACCACCAAGGGTAATCTGGTTGCGGTGATCTCCAACGGCTCCGCCATTCTGGGCCTTGGAAATCTTGGCGCGCTGGCGTCCAAGCCGGTGATGGAGGGCAAATCGGTTCTGTTCAAACGGTTCGCCGATGTTGACTCGATCGATCTGGAGCTGGACACGCAGGATGTCGATGAGTTCATCAACTCCGTGCGCTACATGGGCCCCTCTTTCGGCGGTATCAATCTGGAAGACATCAAGGCTCCAGACTGCTTCATCATCGAGCAACGCCTGCGCGAATTGATGGACATTCCCGTCTTCCATGACGACCAGCACGGCACGGCGATCATCGCCGCCGCCGGCCTGATCAACGCGCTTCACCTCACCGGCCGGGACATGATGGACACGAAAGTGGTCTGTAACGGTGCGGGTGCGGCCGGCATCGCCTGTATTGAGTTGATTAAGGCGATGGGTATCCCGAACGAAAACGTGACGCTCTGCGATACAAAGGGTGTGATCTACAAGGGCCGTGAAGAGGGCATGAACCAATGGAAGTCGGCTCATGCAGTCGATACCAAGGCCCGTTCGCTGTATGACGCCCTCAAAGGCGCGGATGTTTTCTTCGGCGTGTCGGTGAAAGGCGCGCTGACGCCAGACATGCTACGCGTGATGGCGCCGAACCCGATCATTTTTGCTATGGCAAATCCGGATCCGGAAATCACACCGGAGGAAGCGGCAGAAGTTCGCGATGATGCGATTGTTGCGACGGGCCGGTCCGATTATCCAAACCAGGTGAACAACGTCCTTGGCTTTCCGTACATCTTCCGGGGCGCGCTGGATGTTCAGGCGATCACAATCAACGACGACATGAAGGTCGCCTGCGCTAATGCGCTTGCCGAGCTTGCGCGCGAGGAAGTGCCGGATGAAGTCGCAGCCGCCTATCGCGGCAACCGGCCGAAGTTCGGGCCGGAATACATCATTCCAGTTCCGTTCGATCCGCGCCTTATTCACGCAATTCCGCCAGCTGTCGCCCAAGCGGCAATGGATTCAGGTGTTGCCCGGCGGCCGATCGTCGACATGGAAGCCTACAAGCATCAGCTTTCGGCGCGCCGTGATCCGGTTGCCGGTACGCTGCAACGGATTTTCTCCAAGGTGCGCCAGCAACCGAAACGGGTCGTGTTTGCCGAAGGTGAGGAGGAGCCGACCATCCGCGCGGCCACAAGTTTCGTCAGTCAGGGACTTGGAGAAGCTATCCTCATTGGCCGGGAAGACGAAATCCAGTCGATGGCTGAGCGCGCCGGGATTGATATCAACCGTCCGGGCATCAGCATTCAAAATGCGCGTCTCTCTGACCGGAATGCTGATTATGCGCAATACCTTTATGGCCGAATGCAGCGGCGCGGATACTTGCTGCGCGACTGCCAGCGCATGGTCAACAACGACCGGAACTATTGGGGCGCGATCATGGTGGCGCGGGGCGACGCCGACGCCATGGTGACCGGCCTGACGCGCAACTATTCCGTAGCCCTCGATACGGTCCGGGCAACCATTGATCCAAAGCCGGGTCACCGCGTCATCGGGGTGTCTTTGGCGCTTGCCCGAGGGCGGACCGTTCTGGTGGCCGATACGGCGGTGATCGACATGCCGAATTCCGAAGAACTGGCGGATATTGCCGAAGAAGCAGCGCACGTCGCCCGCAAACTCGGCTACGAGCCGCGCGTTGCCATGCTTGCCTATTCCACGTTCGGCCACCCGCGCGGCGAACGGTCCGAAAAGGTCATCGAGGCGGTCAAGATCCTCGACCGGCGCCGGGTCGACTTTGAGTATGACGGCGAAATGGCCGCCGACGTTGCGCTCGATATGGACCGCATGGCGGCCTACCCGTTCTGCCGTTTATCCGGACCGGCGAATGTTCTCGTGATGCCGGCCTTCCACTCTGCGTCCATCTCGACGAAGATGCTGCAGGAGCTTGGGGGCGCAACGGTGATCGGCCCGCTTCTGGTCGGGTTTGACAAGTCGATCCAGATTGTTCCGCTTGGCGCCAAGGACAGTGACATCGTTAACATGGCCGCCATCGCCGCATTCAATGTGACGTAGAACGGGTCATTACCCGAGCAACAAAAAACCCGCATCGGTGAGGCCGGTGCGGGTTTTGGTCTTTTATGTCTAAAAAGCTTAGTTCGGCTTTTGCTCGCCGGCCTGCTGATCTGCTGCCTGGTTCGCCATGTTCTGGCGGTAAAGCTGCGCAAAATCGATCGGGTCGAGCATCAGCGGCGGGAAACCACCGTTGCGGGTTGCTTCAGACAGAATGTTGCGCGCGAACGGGAATAGCATGCGCGGGCATTCAATCATCACGAACGGGTGCATGTGATCTGCAGGAACGCCAGAGATCTTGAACAGGCCCGCATAGACCAGTTCAACGTTGAACATGACCATGTCCGGGCGTTCTGCCTTGGCGTTCAGGGTGAGGATCACCTCAAACTGGTCGTCGCCGACCTGTTGGGCGCCAACATTGACATTGATGTCGAGCTTCGGCTGCTCACCCTGGATCAGGGAGCGCGGTGCATTCGGGTTTTCGAAAGAAAGATCCTTGATGTACTGGCCAAGGATGTTCATGCCCGGTGCAGCATCGGCGCCTTCCGCCTGCGGGGCTGCGCCGCCGTCATTGGTGTCGGTCATCGTTGTATAATTCCGTTGCGCGGTGCTGTTTCAAGGTAAAGGGCGTTGCCGCCCCAACTGGCTGCAGGTCCGCGTCTGCCTACAACCACCATTCCCCGGCTGGCTACCATTTAGAGGGGCCAGACACAAGGCCCGGGTGGGGAATGGCGGCTTGTCAGGCCCGGAAATCCGTATCAAAAGGGACAGATGGCTGATGATCCAACTTCCACCGTCCTCCTGCAACACAGGCATCTGAAACTCGATACGCTGGTTCGCCTTCGCTGGCTGGCGATCGGCGGTCAAACCATAGCGTTGCTCGCAGTCCATGTGGGACTTGGGTATCCCTTGCCGGCAGTACCTGCCTTTGCGCTCGTTGCCATGTCAGCCTGGCTCAATATCTTCCTGAAAATCAGAGCTCCTGCGGTAACGCGCTTGTCAGAACGCGGCGGTGTGATCCAGCTCGGTTATGACATCCTGCAGATGAGTGGTTTGCTTTTCCTGACCGGCGGGCTGGGCAACCCCTTTGCGTTCTTGCTGATGGCACCGGTTATGGTGTCAGCGGCGGGCTTGTCGGCGCGTCACACGGTCCTATTGGGCGCGTTGGCAACGCTGTGTGCGAGCATTCTTGCAGTCTACCATTTCCCATTGCCCTGGCCGGTTGGCAATGAGTTCCGTCTGCCGGTGGTCTATTCCGTCGGCATCTGGGTCGCGCTGGTTTTGACCCTTGTGTTTATGGCGATCTATGCCTTTCGCGTTGCCGAGGAAGCCCGTCAGATGGCTGATGCCTTGGCGGCGACGGAACTCGTCTTGGCCCGCGAGCAGCATTTGAACGCACTGGACGGGTTGGCAACGGCTGCGGCGCACGAGCTCGGCACGCCTTTGGCAACGATTTATCTCGTCGCCAAGGAACTCTCCGATGAATTTGATGCCGGTGACCCCCGAGGCGAAGATGTGGCTTTGATCCGATCGCAGGCAGAACGCTGCCGTACGATCCTCAAGCAGTTGACGAGCCTTTCAAGCGAAGAGGACACGACTTATCAGAGCATGCCGGTGTCGCAGCTGATTGAAGACGTGATCGATCCGTATCGTGGAACCGGCGTGCCGATCCACCCGGTTCTGGAGGGAGAAGGACCGGAACCCATCGGTACGCGAAACGCTGCGATCCGCTATGGCCTTGGAAACCTGGTTGAGAATGCGATCGACTTTGCCAAATCCAGCGTCACCGTTTCGGCCGCATGGGACGACAAGACACTGAGCCTGACCATCGAAGACGATGGACCGGGCTTTGCACAAGAGATCCTCAGCAAAATCGGTGATCCTTATGTGTCAATTCGCGGCGGAAAATCGCGGGGAAAGGGCACGGCGGGTGGCCTGGGGCTCGGTATATTTATTGCCAAAACACTTCTGGAGCGCACGGGGGCCCGGGTTCAGCTCGGCAATCTCGGACCAGGGTCCAGAGGTGCCATGATCCGCGTCAGTTGGCCGCGAGAGGTCTTTGAACGGCATCAAGGAGTGGACGAAACGACAGATTAGCCCCATAACCAGAGAAAATGCAGTTCCGCCTTGGCAATAATTGCCCAAGTTTCATCCAGACAGGCGGTAACCGCGTAAAGCAATAAACGGTTGTGCGGTATGACAGATCCGATTGTTTCGATTGAAAGCCTTGAGGACAAGAGCCTCCTCATCGTTGATGACGACAAGCCCTTCCAGCAAAGACTGGCCCGGGCCATGGAAAAACGCGGCTTCAGCACGGAGACGGCTGACGGATTGCAGGATGCCGTCATCAAAATCAGCCAAAATGCTCCGGCTTTCGCAATTGTCGACATGCGTCTGGAAGACGGAAACGGTCTGGATGTTATCCAGCAAATCCGCGCCAGGCGTCCGGATGCCCGCGCCATAATTCTAACCGGATATGGCAACATCGCGACGGCGGTGACCGCGGTAAAGATGGGCGCAATCGATTACCTGGCAAAGCCAGCGGATCCCGACGACATCATCGCAGCCTTGGCACGGAAACCGGAGGACAAGGCCGAGCCGCCGGAAAATCCGATGTCAGCAGACCGGGTGCGTTGGGAGCATATCCAGCGCGTCTATGAACTGTGTGATCGCAACGTTTCTGAAACAGCCCGGCGGCTCAATATGCATCGGCGCACGTTGCAGCGTATTTTGGCAAAGCGCGCGCCACGCTAGGGTCTGGCCAATCGATAGGTTTGTGAGAAACACGGGAGGCTTGCCCTTTCGGTGCCACTTTGCCTAAGTAATCGCAACTGATTATCCCATCGCGCTCTCATGGAGATCGCCAATGCGGCGCTCGGCTGCCAGGACTGATATGTCAATTTTGTTCCGCACAGGTCTCATGGCCTTTATTGGTCTTGGAGCGCTCAGCGCGATCGAAGGCGTAAACGCACAATCCGCTCCGGAGACCTTGCGTATCAATGTGGAGCCGGCTGAGCCAGGGATCCGGTCCGTTACCCTCAACAAGCGCTACCGGCCGATTATCAATAGAGACGACAAGGGTGTCGTGATTGACACGATCGGCAGCAGCAACACGTTGCCTCCGTGCGATATCAAACTTGAAATCACGCTCGAAAACAGCCGGGTTCTGCACAGGGATGCCAATATCTGTAGCGGAAACACTTTGCTTGTCGATGTGACAAGCAACGAAAAGCCGGGTGCCGTCGCACGCGTTGTCGGCGCGGGATCCGGTGTGGCAGCGGGACCAAGTACCAGTGCGCCTGAGCAGCAAATTACAGCGACGTCTGAAACACCTCAGTCGAACCAGAACACTGGATCCCCGGATCCGGTTGATCTGTCGGCGGTGGATACGGGTCCGTCCGGGTCCCTGGAACCGTTGGCTGGTGGTCTGGAGCCACTGGAACAAGTTGAAACGCCAATCTCGGTGCCGGACGGGCAGACAGATACCGCGGCTTTGCCGGGCGGCTTGGAAAATCTGGTGCAAGACCGGCTGAACCAGACCGGCAATTCGGGACAAGCCAATACCCAGGCCGTGCTTGTGACCCCATCTGAAGCACGAGAGTGGATCGCCGAGCCGGGCAGCCAACCCGGGGCACTTTCTGTTCTTCAGCACTCAGTGCCGCAAACCGATGACCGGGACTTCCGGGCGCAATGCAGCACGCAATCCGGCTTTGCTGCGGTGACATTTCAGCAAGCCCCGGCCGGATTGATTGAAGGCATGCCGCAGACGGTCTCGCTGGTTGCCGGTGATTTTTCCGCAAGCTACAGCGCGTTCGGGTCCTCCAATGCCAATGAAGCCGGTGTATCGCTCCCGCAAGTGACTCTGGAGATGACTGATCCCTTGTGGCAGGCGTTGATCCAGCAATCGGAACTGTCGATCACCGTTGAAGGGTTGCCGCCTTACAAAGTGTCCTTAAGAGGAAGCGCGAACCCTGTCCGCTTGTTCGTCGCAACATGTGCGGTTCCGCAGCAGATCGTGTCCGACAACGGGCTTGCACCGGGTCAGGATCCGAGTTCGGATCTCGCATGTTCTGAACTCGGCCGTGTCCGCTCTGTAGAGGCTGAAAGGCCGGGCGAAATCATCTTCCGGAATTCAAGCGCAGAAGTGATTGAGGTGAACTGGGTCGACTATCGTGGCGGTGAGCGTCCCTATGCCCGCCTCGAGCCGGGGCAGATCCTGGAACAGCAAACCTACGTCTCCCACGCTTGGACCGTGCGCGGTGCCAACGGTCAATGCAGAGGTATCTATGTGAGCCGGACACCCTATCGCGAGGTGGTCGTTCAAGGGGCTCCTGGCTCCGTGCCTGGCGGCTTCGGAAACACGTTCGGTGGTCAACCAGGGCAATTGCCGGGTGGTCCGGTTCCCCCGGGAAGCGTCGGCGGTTTGAATTCTCCGCAGGCCTATCCGCAGCAGGCGGCGCGGGGCAACGTAGCGGACTATTTGTGCACGGCTGGCATTGATCTCAATGTTGTTTTTTCGCCGGATGGTCAGACGGCAACGGTTGCCGAAATGGGGTATGGCGCTGTGACCCTTCAACGTCAGGGCGGAGCAAATACATTCTATTTCGAGGCCCAGGGGCACGTGCTAAAAGGTCAGCTTCAGAACGCCAGCTGGTCACGGCCAGGATTGCGGGATGTCTTTTGCGCCAGACGGTGATTACTGACAAGGTGTGGTAATAATATAAGCAATCAATGGTAGATGTTGAGCAGTAACTGCATGTCAGGTACGTCAATCTACCATTGAATGCCCTATTTATTTGCAAAAACGCGTAACTTTTAAGCCTTTGGTCAGCAGTTCGGTGTTTCTTTTCCTCAGGAGTTAAATGAGGGAATCACCGGAAATGTCATTCGCCCGCTGGCCAATCACCTGGAAGATCAGTCTACCGATCGCCACCATTCTTCTTTTCACAATTGCGATCTGTGTCATCAGCTTGAACAGCCTTTATTCGGCTATGTTTGATCAGAAGCTCGCGAAGATTGAAGACATTTCCAACAGCGCAGCAACGATCGCTGCCTACTACCAGGAGCAGGAAGCGTCCGGCGCGATGAGCAAGGAAGATGCTCAGGCCGCCGCGAAGGCTGCTATCGGTGCCATGCGGTTTGAAGGCGACAACTATGTCTTCGTTTATGACTATGCAGGCAACAACCTTGTTCACCCAAAAACGTCGTTGATCGGCACAAACATGATGGGCTTCACCGACAAGACGGGTGTGAAGATCGTCGCTGAACTGATCAAATCCGCGAAAGCTGGCGGTGGGTCTCTGCTCTACTTCTGGCCGCGCGCAAACAGCGAAGTCGCGATTGCCAAGTATGGCTGGGGTGCTGGATTTGAGCCCTGGGGCTGGATGCTCGGCACTGGTGTTTACATGGATGATCTGGACGCAGCCTATTGGAGCGCTGCCACCGTGATCATCGCATTGGCTGTGGTTGGTGCGCTCATCGCAATGGGCATTGCCATCTTTGCCGTGCGTGCAACAGTCGTTCCGCTCACTAAGCTCACCGGAAATATGAACCGCCTTGCAGATGGTGAAGTTGACGTTGTTATTGAAGGCGCAGATCGTGGTGACGAAATCGGCCAGATGGCCTCGGCGATGGAAGTCTTCGTTAGAAACGAAGCGGCCCGGCGCGACCTGGAAACCCAGCAGGATGTCATCCAGGAAGAGGCCGCTCGCAAAGGGGCTGAAATTCAGCAGCTCAGCGCAGAATTTGATCGTCAGATCACCGACATGATGAACATCATCGATTCATCCGTTCAAAGACTGCAGTCTGCTTCTGCGGACATGACTGGTGTTGCCGCCCAAACCACTGAACAGAGTGGGTTTGTGTCGAATGCATCGTCTCAAGCTGCACACAACGTGGAAACTGTGGCCGCAGCGGCTGAAGAGTTGTCCGCATCGGTCAACGAGATCCGCCGTCAGGTGCAGTCGTCCAGTGAGATTGCGGCCAAGGCAGCCAATGAGGCTGCAGCCACCAACCAGCGCATGAATGGTTTGTCGGAAGCAGCGGGCCGCATCGGTGAAGTCGTCACCCTCATCCAAGCGATTGCCGAACAGACCAACTTGCTCGCGTTGAACGCAACGATTGAGGCAGCGCGCGCGGGTGAAGCGGGCAAAGGCTTTGCCGTTGTTGCAGCCGAGGTGAAGGAGCTTGCAACTCAAACTTCCAAGGCGACTGAGGAAATCTCAAGCCAGATCACCGCAATTCAGGATGAGACTGGCCATGCGGCAACCGCGATCTCTTCTGTTACTGAGATCATCAACAACATGAACGAGATCGCCTCGTCCATCGCCTCGTCTGTCGAAGAGCAGGGCGCTGCGACCCAGGAAATCGCGACCAATGCAACGGAAGCCTCCCGCAGCACTGTAGAAGTGACGACCAGCATTGAATCGGTCGCCTCTGCCGCGGAGAATACCCGTGACACTGCAGGCAACGTGGAGTCTTCTGCGCAGCAGCTTGAACAAAACGCCAGTATGTTGCGGGATCAGGTTGCGACGTTCTTGAGCGAAGTCCGCAAGCGCTCCGCCGCTTAAGTCCAAGCGAACTGCAATTCAGAAAAACCCGCGGAGCATCTGCTTCGCGGGTTTTCTTTTGAGCGTCGTAGTTCGAATAACTCGTCGATCAGATTTTGCGCAGGGCGACTTTGGATATCCGGTGGCTGGCGTTCTTAGTCAGGATCAAGTCGGCGCGTGGCCGGGTCGGCAGGATGTTTTCCCGAAGGTTTACCAGGTTGATGTTCGACCAGATCGTGTTTGCAGTCTCCACGGCTTCTTTGTCTGTGATGCGCGAAAACTTATGGAAATAGGATCCCGGATCGCGGAAGGCCGTTTCCCTCAGGCGCATGAAGCGATCGACGTACCATTGCCGCAACAGTTCTTCGTCCGCGTCCATATAGACGGAGAAATCAAAGAAATCCGAGACGAACGGAACCGCCCGCCCGTCCCGTGGCAGTTCGCGCGTCTGCAAGACGTTCAGCCCCTCGACGATCAAAATGTCCGGTTTGTCGACGGTCACTGTGTGACCGGGCATCACATCGTAGTAGAAGTGCGAATAAACAGGTGCGCGAACATGCCGCTTTCCGGCCTTTATGTCGGACAGGAATTTCAGAAGACGGGGCCGGTCAAAGCTTTCCGGAAACCCTTTTTTGGACATCAGGCCTTCGGATTCCAAAATGGCATTCGGGAAGAGAAATCCGTCCGTTGTGATCAAATCGACTTTCGGACTGGCTGGCCAGCGCGCCAGAAGCTCCCGAAGGACACGGCTCGTGGTCGATTTTCCGACCGATACGGAGCCTGCGACGCCGATGATAAACGGGGTTTTGCCATCCCGCGTGCCGAGAAAGTCCTGGGTTGCCTGGTGCAGACCAACGGTCGATTCAGCGTAAAAGGCCAAAAGGCGCGAAAGCGGCAGATAAATCGCTTCCACTTGCTCCATGGAGACCGGCGCGTTCAGACCCTGGAGCTGGGCGACTTCCTTCGCGGTCAGGGTCATCGGCGTATCGGCCCGCAGCCGAGACCACTGGCGTTCGGTAAACACCCTGTAGGGTGACAAATCCATGTCGAGCGCTGTCGCGACTTTCTGATCCATGGTGCCTTCGTCCCTGCTGCAGTGGCCAGCCGACATCAGCCTATCAGGATTTATTCCTGTTGGCGGGATGCTTTTTCTTCAAGACCGGTTTGTCCTGTGCGCCCGGCAAGCTCTGCCATGACATCATCCAGCGGAACATTTAAGACATTCAGAACCACCAGCAGATGATAGAGAAGATCTGCAGCTTCCGACGTCAGTTCCTTCCGGTCTTTCTGGACGGCCGCAATCGCCGTCTCCACTGCTTCTTCCCCCAGTTTTTGAGCGCATTTGGCAACGCCCTTACCGATCAGCTTGCGCGTATAGGACATCTCATCCGAGCTCTGCGCGCGCGCCGCAATAATGGCGTCGAGGTCTTCCAGTGTGAACTTCGTCATTGGTCTATGTCCTTGCGGCAGCTCAAACGCGGCAATCAGCCGTCCATCCGCATAGCTATTCCGGCATCCGTCATGTGCTGTTTGGCTTCGTGGATCGTGAATTCGCCGAAATGGAAAATGGATGCAGCAAGCACTGCGGTCGCGTGACCGTCCCGGATGCCCTCCACCATGTGATCCAGGGTACCGACACCGCCGGAGGCAATCACCGGCACAGGGACAGCGTCGGCGATCGCTCGGGTCAGCGCCAGATTGTAGCCGGACTTGGTACCGTCGCGGTCCATCGAGGTGACCAGCAGCTCGCCTGCGCCGAGGGCAACCACTTTCTTGGCAAACTTGATGGCATCGATTCCGGTCGGTGTGCGCCCGCCGTGGGTGAAGATCTCGAACTTGTCCGGCGCGCCGGGTTCATTGACCTGCTTTGCGTCAATCGAGACGACGATGCACTGAGCGCCAAATTTCTCGGCGGCTTCCTTTACGAACTCCGGATTTTTGACCGCAGCCGTGTTGATAGACACCTTGTCCGCTCCGGCGATCAAGAGCTTGCGAATGTCTTCCACGGTGCGCACCCCGCCGCCGACCGTCACTGGCATGAAACAGGCTTCAGCGGTCCGGCGAACCACATCATAGATCGTGTCCCGGCCTTCATGGCTGGCGGTGATGTCCAGAAAGCAGAGTTCGTCTGCTCCGGCTGAATCATAGGCCTTGGCCGCTTCCACTGGGTCTCCGGCATCGACGAGATCCACGAAATTGACGCCCTTGACGACACGGCCGTCTTTCACGTCCAGGCAGGGAATGACACGGGATTTGAGGGTCATGATTTTAGCTCCGGCTGGCGCGGATCAGATCCATCGCTTCCTTGGGATCGAGGCGGCCGTCATAGAGTGCGCGGCCGGAAATTGCTCCTTCCAGAATGGCGCAATCCGGTTCCAAAAGACGGTGAATGTCGTCGATCGATGCAAGGCCGCCAGAGGCGATAACTGGAATCGAGACGGCTTTTGCAAGCTCCAGGGTCGACGGTATGTTGAGGCCTTTCAAGATGCCGTCCCGGTCGATGTCCGTGTAGATGATCGCAGAAACACCGGCATCTTCGAACTGCTTGGCGAGATCAACGGCGGTCAGTTCAGATGTTTCAGCCCAGCCCTCGACCGCGACATAGCCACCCTTGGCATCAATGCCGACGGCAACCTTGCCCGGAAATTTTTTGCAGGCTTCCTTCACCAAATTCGGGTCGCGCACGGCGACCGTACCGAGAATGACCCGCGAGATACCCTTCTCCAGCCAGGCTTCGATGTGGCCCAGGGTCCGGATCCCGCCGCCCAGCTGAACCGGGTTTTTCGTTGACCCCAGAATGGCATCGACCGCAGCACCATTGACGCTTTCACCGGCAAAGGCACCGTTCAGATCGACAACGTGCAGCCACTCGAACCCCTGGTCCTCGAAGGCCTTGGCCTGAGCGCCCGGGTCGTCGTTGAACACGGTCGCCTGATCCATGTCGCCGAGCTTGAGGCGCACGCACTGGCCGTCTTTCAGGTCGATAGCGGGAAAGAGAATCAACTTTTTCACCATAATTGCGAAGCAGAGACCCAATTATCCACAGCATGCGATCTAGTAAGGCCAGCTACTTAAGTTCATGATTTTCTTGTGGCAATAACGAAATTGCGCAGCGTTCACAAGAAAATTCCTGGGTACCGGTTAAACAACGACGGTTACCAGCAATATTGAGAAACGGTATTAATCAATAAGTTCAAAAAGAAGAGCCGGGATTCGGCCCCCGGCTCTTCTTACCCAAAATGCTTCAGCGCATTGGGTATGTGTGCATTGGAATGCGAGTTAACGGAACCATATTCGTAAGAATCCGTCAACTCCGGCAACGCGATTTGAACGGCGCCGAAGCTCCAAATTTATGGAGCTAAAAATGGCAAATGGACGACTAACTGAACAGGAAGCGATCAACGGAACGATAGAGCGATGGTTAGGAGCTAAGGTACGTGATCTTAGTTCAAAATATGATGTTGATCCAAGACGTTGGTATGAGGTCTGGCGTGGAGAAGCGTATCCAAATGCGAGATCACAAGCCTACGAAATACTAGCCGACAAATATCCAGAAATCGCAAAAGAAACAGACCCATCTTTCTTGAAGCCAAAGTTCAAAATGGTGCCAAGAGGGGATAGCAAACAGTTAGATTTCTTTGGATAAGCTAAGTTTAGAGGCAGCCTTCAGTGGCTGCCTCTATTTTGTAGCTCATCAAACGCCTTCCACGATGACAATCTCGCCATCTGCTACTTTCTGGCGGATTTTGACCGCTTCCTGATATTCCGGCGAGTTATAGCAATCGACCGCGTGTTGGAAGCTCGGAAATTCAATAATGACGTTCCGGGCGCGGCCCTGGCCTTCGATGGCGTCGGTTTTGCCGCCGCGGGCGAGGAAATTCGCGCCGAACCGTTCAAACGCCGGCTTTGCCGTCTCTACATAAGCCGGATAGCCATCCGGATCCCGTACGTCGACCCGTGCAACCCAATATCCCTTGGCCATTGTTCTCTCCCCGTCTTGTTTAAGGTGTCCAGTCCAGAAAATTCGCGATCAGCTCAAGACCGAGGCGCTGGCTTTTTTCCGGGTGGAACTGTGTTCCGATCATATTGTCTCTGGCAACCATTGCCGTGAACGCGCCGGCGTAATCAAATGTGGCTAGCCGGTCCGCGTGGTTGGCGCAGGAAAAATGATATGAGTGCACGAAATAGGCGTGCAGTCCGTTTGATCCCGTTTCGATTCCCTTGAAGACGGGATGGCTTTCCGGCTTCACATCAATAGTGTTCCAGCCCATGTGCGGGATTTTGAGGGTCTGATCGGCCGGTTTCATCTCGGTGACGTCGCCCGAGATCCAGTCGAAACCGTCTATTGTTTCAAATTCCAGGCCGCGGCTTGCCATCAACTGCATGCCGACGCAGATCCCAAAAAACGGCTTGCCCTGTTTGTGAACGGCCTCTTCAAGGGCGTCCGGCATGCCGTCAACCGCCCAAAGGCCGCGTTTACAGTCGGCGAACGCTCCGACACCGGGCAGCACGATCCGATCTGCCTTGCGCACCCTGTCAGGATCAGCGGTGACGATCACGTCGGGAACATGGGCATGAGCTCGGGCCGCGCGCTCGAACGCCTTTTCGGCCGAGCGCAAATTGCCCGAACCGTAATCGATGATCGCAATTGTCATTGACGGGTCTCCGGACCAAGGGTCAGACCGACAACCTGCTCGCTTCCGATCCTTGGGATGATCGGATTGGTCGCGGGCCGCGTGGTCTGCTGGTCTCTTGTAATTGGGGTCTGTTCTTTGTTCATGCGATTGGCGAAGAACCGGATTTCAGCTTCTTCCCGGCCGTTCCCTTCGGCAACACCGACCATTTGCCACCCCTTACGCTCCAAGGACCAGCAGCGCAGCGCCTGGGCCTCAAACCCGAAGAGAATGGCAATCGCAAAGGCTGCGATGCCCATGGCAGCGCCGCCCAAGGAGAGCGCGGCGATCTCAATGACCAGGGTGACCGCCAGATAGCCAAGCAACACCAGCCACATCCGATGATAAAGGATCCACGGAATGGAAAACAGGAAGGCAAGCGGCGAAAACTTGTCCGGCACGAATTGCATCCGGCCGGTGATTTCCGGGTCGCCATTCAGCGATTCAAATTCGGGCGGTGCCATCACGACGTAACTGGTCATGTGCCGATCCGTTCTTCGAAGTTGCTAGATCAGCGGGCGTTAAATCAGAATCGATTTTACGCCCAAAGCTGATCGCTTTTAAGTGGTCGAGCGTCTTTGGGCGTTTCAATCAAAACGCCCAATGCTCCAGTGGTTTGACTCCAACATTTGCATCCCCGTGCAACATGCTCCTATAGCAAATGTTGGGGTCACGAAAACCACTAGCTAAATATAAGTTTCTAGTGGATCTTTTTGAATTTGACATTTGAAGAAGAGCCGGCCCGCAAAAGGGATTCAAATGTCAAATTCGATCCACTAGCCTCAACCGCCGAGCTGACCCTTTGTGGTCGGCACGCGGTCGGCCTGACGCGGGTCGATCTCAATTGCCTTGCGCAGCGTCCGGGCCACGGCCTTGAAGCAGGTTTCGGCGATATGGTGACAGTTTGATCCGTAGAGATTGGCGATATGAAGCGTTAGACCGCCGTTCATGGCAAATGCGCGGAAGAATTCTTCGAACAGCTCCGTGTCGAAGTCGCCGACCTTGTCGCGGTCAAAGGTTACGTCCCAGACAAGGAAAGGGCGTCCGGACACATCCAGCGCGCAGCGTGTCAGGGCCTCGTCCATGGCTAGATGCGTATCCGCATACCGCGTAATTCCGGCCATGTCTCCGATTGCCTTGGATAGAGCCTGACCGAGGGCAATGCCGGTATCTTCGACCGTGTGGTGAAAATCGATATGCGTGTCGCCGTCCGCCCGGACCTTGATGTCGATCAGCGAATGGCGCGCCAGTTGTTCCAGCATATGGTCAAAGAACCCGACACCGGTCTGGACGTCATAGGCGCCCGTTCCGTCCAGATTGATCTCGACCGAAATTTTGGTTTCCTTGGTGTCGCGCGATACGCTCGCTGTGCGCATGAAGGGCAATCTCCTTTTAAGCCGTCAAAGCTGACCGGCGGCGCAGTTGTAGCAGCCTGAACCACTTAAGAAAATAGCTGAAAACAAGACCATTTGCTTCATTTGTCCGCCGCCGGAAAGTGGATCCGTGTCGCCTGTTTGTGACATCGTTTGTGAGCCGAGCTCACAGAGGGGCCGCGATATTCGGTAGTGCGGCGATATCCTTGGTGTTAGGAACGGGCAAATTCGCCTCGAGGAGTTCCCAATGCCGACAAGCCGCTTTGCCCCGAAAACAGCGCTCGAGCGCTTGATGCTGCCGCTGGATGTTCCGACCGTCGCTGAGGCGGAGACGCTGGTCAAACAGACGGAAGGTACGGTCGGTGTCTACAAGATCGGCATGGAACTGCAGTTTGCCGGCGGTCTCGAGTTTGCCCGTGAGCTTGCCGAGAGCGGCCATAAAGTCTTTCTGGACGTGAAACTCCACGATATCGACAACACAATCACCAAAGCGGTGCGCAATGTCGCCAAGATGGGCATGACTTTCATGACCGTGCATGCCTATCCAAAAACCATGCGCGCTGCGCTGAAGGGTCTGGCGGAAGAAGGCAATCCGGATCTGTGTATTCTTGGCGTGACGGTTCTGACCTCCATGGATGAAACCGATCTGGTTGCCGCCGGATACACCGGCCCGATTGCGAGCGTTGTCGAGGCGCGGGCAAAGGATGCCAAGCTTGCCGGAATGGGCGGGATTGTGTGCGCGCCGACAGAATCGGCAGATATGCGCAAGGCTCTCGGCGATGAGCTGGTCATTGTCACCCCGGGGATCCGGCCAGCGGGCAGCGCTGCGGGAGATCAACGCCGGGTGATGACACCCGCCAACGCGATCAAGGCTGGCAGCGATTATCTCGTCATTGGCCGCCCGATTTCAAAGGCAGATAACCCGAGAGCCGCCGCCGAAGCCGTCGTTGAGGAAATTTCTTCGGCGCTTTGAGATGAGATGCAAAGGAGCCCGAAACCTTAGCCGGACAGCAGTGGGCTTGGCCCAAGGCTCCCTAACGTTTTATCTCCTAGCAGCATGGCCATATTCGAAGTTTTGTTAGGCCGCCCTATCGTCGCCATTGCTGGCATCTGAGCGCAGAACCATACCGTAGAGATCGCGCGGGTCGTCGGGGTCTGCGAGAAGATCCAGTTTTTCGAAGTGACCGGTGCTCGGCAGCATATCGTTGACATACCGAAGGGCGGAAAAGTCCTCGATGGCAAAGCCGACACTGTCGAACAATGTGATCTGAGTATCAGAGGTTCTGCCCTCCGCTTGGCCTGAATAGACCTTCCAGAGTTCTGTCACCGGATGATCGGCATCGAGCTGTTGGAGTTCGCCCTCTTCGCGGGTTTGTTCGGGCAGTTCCACGAAGATATCGGACCGGAGCAGGATGTCCTTGTGCAGTTCGGTCTTGCCGGGGCAGTCGCCGCCAATCGCATTGATATGGACGCCAGACCCCACCATGTTGTCGGTTAGGATCGTGGCATAGCGTTTGTCGGCGGTTACGGTTGTGATGATTTCAGCGCCTTCAATGGCGTCTTCCGGCGTTTTGCAGATCGTCACATTCAGTCCGGAGTGCGCGAGGTTTCGCGCCAAGCGCAAACTGGCCGCCGGTTCAATGTCATAGGCGCGGATATCGGTGATGCCGAGCATGTCCTTGAAAGCCAGACACTGGAAATCAGACTGTGCGCCATTTCCGATGATCGCCATGGTTTTTGAGTTCTTTGGCGCCAGATATTTTGCCGCAAGCGCAGAATTGGCGGCTGTCCGCAGCGCGGTCAGGATCGTCATTTCCGTAAACAGCACCGGATAGCCGGTCGACATGTGCGACAAGACGCCGAAGCCTGTAACCGTCTGCATGCCGGTGCATGTGTTGCCCGGGTGCCCGTTGACGTATTTGAAGCCGAAATACTCATCATCGCTCGCGGGCATCAACTCGATCACGCCTTGCGGTGCATGCGCCGGAATACGCGGTTTCTTGTCGAAGCTTTCCCAACGGCGGAAATCCTGCTCGATATACTCGGCGATGCCGCGCATGAAAGTCTCGGCACCAATGGCCCGGACGTTGCGCATCATGTTGTCGACACTGACAAAAGGCACGTAAGCCAGGTCGGACGGGTTCGGGTTGTGAAGGGTCTCAGTCATAGGGTCCTCAATAGCTGCGTGTCGGACGGTCGAAGACGCGGCGGCCGAACAAGCTGCCGGTCAGATCGACCATCAAGCGGGCGGTCTTGCCGCGGTCATCCAAAAAGGGGTTGAGTTCAACGAGGTCGAGGGATGTCACGAGGCCGCTGTCGTGCAGCATTTCCATGACCAGGTGCGCTTCACGGAATGTCGCCCCACCCGGAACGGTGGTGCCGACGGCTGGCGCAATGTCCGGATCCAGGAAATCCACATCGAGGCTTACGTGCAGCAGACCATTTTCGGCGCGTACGCGTTCCAGGAATGGGTGAAGGAGTTTGCCGATCCCCTCTTCGTCAATCCGGCGCATATCGGAAACACCTGCGCCATGCCGGACAAGAAAGTCTCGCTCAGCCTCATCAATGGACCGCACGCCCATGATTTCCACCCGGTCTGCCGAAACCGGGTGGGTCAAGGGCACGCCAAGCACGGCATCAAATCCCGGCAAGCCACAAGCGAACGCAAGCGGTGTTCCATGCAGATTGCCGCTGTCCGTGCTCTCCAGCGTATGGAAGTCCGAGTGGGCGTCGAGCCAGAGCACAAACAGGGGTCGGCCCTTGTCAGCAGCAGCCTTTGCCTGCCCGGCCACGGTTCCGGCGGCCAGGGAATGGTCACCGCCAAGATAGATCGGAAAACTGTCACCGGTTCCGAGGTCGGAGGCCTTCTTGAAGAGTGACCGGGTCCAGCCGGCATAAGCGCCAAAATTCTTCACGGTCCCATTGGGAGGTCGGACATCATCCACCGTTTCCGGTTGGAGATTGCCGTCATCGCGGACGTGATGGCCAAGGGCTTTAAGGGTCTTGGCAAGTCCCGCCGTCCGGTAGGCATCAGGGCCCATGAGGCAGCCACGCCGCCCGGTGCCTTCTTCGACCGGAGCTCCGACAAGAACGATATTCTGCTTCAAGGTTTTCCGCCCCTGCGCCCATGACAATTATTCGGGCAAGAGTGCGGATGTGACGCGGTGGAGTAAATCCCGAGACTTGATCAAAATAGTGCTGAGATCTATCATTTTGAAAACTATAATTTATCAGAATGATATAATGGACAATCTTGATACACGTTTGATCTCGCTTTTACGTCACGATGGTCGCAGGTCGGTTTCCGATTTGGCAACCGATTTGAAAGTTTCCCGGGCGACCGTTCGCTCCCGCATGGAAAGACTGATTGAAAGCGGCGAAATCCTGGGTTTCACGGCAGTTCTCAGAGATGATTGGCGGGATTTGCCGATCAGGGCCGTGACGCTTGTTCATGTTGATGGGCGAAACACTGATCCGGTCAGCAAGGCACTCGCGGCAATGACCGAAGTGCGCGCCATCCACTCAACGAACGGCAAGTGGGACCTTGTTCTGGAAATCGCCGCCAGAGACCTGGAAGCTTTTGATGATGCCCTTCATCGCATCCGGCTGATTGAAGGGATTGCTGGAACAGAAACCAATATCCTTTTGAGCACGCGAAAGGGCCCTGCTGTCTCGGCCGATCACTTCAAGGATGCGCTTGGGTGAGAATGGCTCGCAAATCGGGTCGAAGTCCCTACTCGCGGGAGATATAGTCTGGTCGAATTACAGCAAACGATGGTTTTGACATGACCAAGGCACTCGACCTTTCACAATTGGCGTCTGACCCCAAGCCGATCTCTGTCGGTGAGGAAGCGGCTGAAAACTATGCAGTTGTCCGCCGAACATTGAAACGGATCACCGAAGATTGGCGGGATCAGCCGACCCTTGAATTGTTGGCGAAGGAGGCGGGTTTGCAGCCGATCCAGTTGCAGCGGGTGTTTGCGCGCTGGGCAGGACTCACTCCAAAGCAGTTTCTTCAGGCGATTACGCTGGATCACGCCAAGGCGTTGCTGCGCGATACGGCAAGTGTTTTGGATGCTTCCTATGAGGTCGGCCTGTCAGGCTCGTCCCGGCTGCATGATCTCTTTGTCACCCATGAAGCGATGACCCCGGGGGATTACCGCAATCGCGGCGCCGGTTTGAACATCGCCTACGGATTTCATCCCTCGCCCTTCGGCCAGGTGCTGATCATGGCCACTGACAAGGGCCTGGCCGGTCTCGGATTTGCGGACCCCGGGGAAGAGGACAGCGCGCTCAGCGATATGTGCGAGCGCTGGCCGGCGGCAAGCTTCCACAACGATCCGGAAGCAACAGCTAAATATGCAGGCCGGGTGTTTGACCCAAAGAAGTGGCAGGAAGACCAACCGCTCAACATCGTCATGATCGGGACTGATTTTGAGATCCGTGTTTGGCAGACCCTTTTGAAAATCCCGATGGGGAAGGCAACCACCTATTCCGATATTGCGGCCTGCCTTGGCAAACCGAAAGCGTCCCGGGCCGTCGGGACCGCTGTGGGGCGCAATCCGATTTCCTTCGTCGTGCCCTGCCACCGGGTCTTGGCCAAAGGCGGCAAACTCGGGGGCTACCACTGGGGCTTGACCCGCAAACGTGCCATTTTGGGCTGGGAAACTGGCTTGTCAGGCCCGGTTCTGGAGTGTGTTTGACCCAAACGCTGCAAAGTGCCCGACCGCGTTTGTAAACTCAATCATTCATTCTTGAGGGAACACGGCCTGTGTTGCTGTCCCGGCCTTGCGCCGGGACCTCAATAGGTAACCCCGGCTCAAGGCCGGGGAGGCTCTGCCGAGGTAATAGAGAACAGGGTGCGGTTTAGTGAACCGGGCCTTCCGGCATCGGATAATTTCCGGTGATTTCCCAACCAAAGGCGGTCATGCGTTCGGCTGCCATCTGGGTCACCGTTCCTGTGATTAGAAAATCGACGCCTGTTGGCGGGAACGGCAACCGGTTCAAGCCTTCCTGCAGATCGGAAAATGTTTTGGCAGCCAGTTCTGTCCACGCAAGAGTGTCATAGGGCATGACGATGGCGGCCATACCGTCGCGCCGCATCGCGACCGAAGTGCCCGCGACGTCCCGGATCTGACCCAAGCCGGAAATCTTGCGATGGTAGGTTTCCAAAAGCACGATCCGGCGCAGCTGGAAATAGGCAAGTCCCCTGTCTGTCACGCCAGCAGCGTCTTCGGCAATCAGATCAAGCCCCTGAACGCTTGACATCGCCGCCATCTGGTAGGCGATGACGGCCTTTTCCGAGGCCGTATAGTGAGGATTGGCGTCGATGTTCATGATGTTGCGTTCCGAAACACCTGCCTTTCGGAAGGTATCGAGCGTCCGCTCGCGCAATTCGCTTTCGGTGCTGTCAACGATCACGTTCCGGAAGTCTTCCGCGGCCCGGGTGGCATTGACGAAGACGCCGCCGGGAATGAGTGCCGTGATCGCAGTCACTGTCCAGCTCCCGGCAGACGTAACGCTCGCCGTCTCATCGAGCTTTGCCGACAAAGCCTTGTCAAAGGTATAAGGATCGACGCCGAGTTGAACGGCCAGCTCGCGCCGCGCCTGCGCTTGTCCTGTGATGGACTTGGCAATATCAGCGGCCGACCCGCCCTGTCCGGTGACGGCAGATTCTACGCCCTTGCCCAGCCGGCTGAAAACCCGGCCTACACCTGAAACGGTGCTTTTGGCCGTGCCGACCGGGTCCTGAATGGTGCTTTCGACAAACTCGACGGGTTTTTGTGCAGACTGTTTCAGGCCGTCCAGGAAGCTTGCGTCATTCTTCAGGCTTTCCAGCGCGACAAATGCCTTGATTTCCGACAATCGCATTTTCAAAAGGCCATCGCCGCGGAACTGTTCGATGCCCTGATCGGCTTGCAGCTCATAGTCGTGCAGAAAGCCCGTGCTTCTGACCGGCGGCAGCACGGCATAGCCCGGACCAACCTCTTTCCCGTCAAGCAGTTGGGCTGGTGCCACTTCTGGCGCGGTTTCATATTGGTCAGACAGGCTCAGAGCTGGTCCGGTGAGCAATCCGGTGAAGAGTGCGCACGCCGCCAATCGCTTGAATGCCAAACCCGAAACCATCATCAACAAACCTCCAGAGTACCAGTGTCAGGAGTGAGGTCAGTCTGGCGCCATATTGTTTCGGGCCAGTGCCTCACCTGCCAAGTAAAGCGAACCGCAAATCAAAATGCGCGGTGGTTCGCCATCTTTTGCGGCACAAGCTGCCACATCGGCAAGGGCCGCGTCCAGGGATGGAAATGGGGTCGCTTCAAGACCGGCGCAACGGGCGAGATCTGCAAGGTCCTCCGGCGTGCGCGCCGTGTTGGTGGTTGCGATCGGCACCGTTCCGACATGACGGACAAGTCCGTCGAACGGCCGGAAAAAGCCGACAGGATCCTTCGTTGTCAGCATCCCGGCAACCAGATAGAGCGGCCGCGGTCCCCGCTCTTCCTGCTCTCCCATGAATTGAGCAACAGTCACCCCAGCGCCCGGATTATGACCACCGTCGAGCCAGATTTCTGATCCCTTCGGGCACATGTCCACCAACGGACCATGTGTGAGCGGTTGGAGACGCCCTGGCCAATTCACGGATTTCAATCCCGCATCGATGGACGTGACATCGGGCAGAAGGTTAGCGGCTTTAAGAGCGGCCAGAGCAAGAGCGGAATTGGCATATTGATGGCCGCCGCCGAGAATTGGCTGCGCGAGATCCACAAGACCATCGTCGTCCTGATAGGCCATGCGGCCCTGATCCGGGTGTGCGACAAAATCCTGACTACACACCTTGAGGGTTGCTCTGCACCGTGCTGCCTGGCGCTCAATAACCTTTTGGGCCGCGGGATCCTGTTCCGCTGAAACAACCGGGCGTCCGGGTTTGATTATGCCGGCTTTTTCGGCGGCAATGACGCTGAGGTCATCGCCCAGGAACTTCTCATGATCCATCGATACCGGCGTTATGACCGAGACCAGCGGGTCATCAATCACATTGGTAGCGTCCAGACGCCCGCCGAGGCCGACCTCCAGCAAGACGACATCTGCCGGATGTTCGGCAAACAACAGAAAAGCGGCGGCCGTTGTAATCTCAAAGAAGGTGATTTCCTCGCCGCCATTGGCCTCCTCACAGCGTTGCAGCGCATCGAAGAGCTCCGGGTCGGAGACGAACTTGCCGTCATTTCCGAGCCGGATGCGTTCGTTGAAGGAGACGAGATGGGGCGAAGTATAGACGTGGCATCGTTTTCCGGATGCTTCCAGAATTGCACGCAGGGTCGCGGTCACCGAACCTTTGCCATTTGTCCCGGCAATGTGAATGACCGGCGGCAAGCGCTTTTCAGGTGATCCAAGTGCTGCGAGCAAACGGTGCATGCGCCCGAGAGACAGATCGATCTCTTTCGGATGCAAGGCCAGAAGGCGGTCGAGAATTCTTGTGATTTGATCCAAGGCGCCCTCCGGAGGGTCCCATGTGTGTCCATTGGCGGCTCTGCCCGCCTGTTGGAGATAGCGGGTCAAGAGGGTCCATGACCGCCCGGAACTGACCGACCTTGGTCGATTTCCGACATAAGCCAGTCAACTCTGTAGGTTATTCAGCGACTTCAGGCTGTTTCTTCGGCTCTTGGGCGTCTGAAGTTGTCGCCTCTTCGGTCTCCGAAGCCGCTTCGGTCGAGGTCTCGTCGGCGATCATTGCCGGCAACTCGACTTCGCGTTTCATCAAGATCCCGCAGACCCGCGCAAGGGTGTTCTTCATTTCCTGACGCGGTACCACCATGTCGACCATGCCATGATCGAGAAGGTACTCCGCTGTCTGGAAATCGTCCGGCAGCTTTTCGCGAACGGTTTGTTCGATCACCCGGCGGCCGGCAAAACCGATCATCGCGCCGGGCTCTGCAATGTGCACATCGCCAAGCATCGCATAGGACGCGGAAACGCCGCCCGTCGTTGGGTTGGTGAGGACAACGATGTAGGGAAGCCCGGCTTCGCGAAGCATCTGGATGCCGACGGTGGTGCGCGGCATTTGCATCAAGGACAGGATGCCTTCCTGCATGCGCGCTCCGCCGGATGCGGTGAACATGACAAAGGGTGTTTTGGCTTCTACGGCCTTCATCATGCCGGAGAGGATCGCCTCACCAACGGCCATGCCCAAGGACCCGCCTACAAAGTCGAAGTCCTGAATGGCGGCGGTCATGTCCATGCCGTTGACCTTGCCCTGGGCAACATGGATCGCTTCTTCTTCGCCGGTCTTCGCCCGTGCGTCCTTCAGGCGGTCCGTGTAGCGTTTGCTATCGCGGAACTTCAAAGGATCGATGGTGACATCCGGGGCGTCGAGGCGCGTGTAGTTGCCCTCGTCAAAAAGGGACTCGAGCCGCTTTCGCGCCGGCATCCGCATATGGTGGCCGGAGCTCGGAATGACCCAAAGGTTTGCTTCCAGATCGCGGTGAAAAACCATTTCACCGGTCTCAGGGCATTTGATCCAGAGATTTTCCGGAACCTCGCGCTTCTTCCAAAGACCGCTGATCTTTGGGCGCACAATAGAGTTGATCCAGTTCACGTTAAACGCGTCCGTCTACTCAAGTTACACAACAGCGGAGCGATATGTCCGCCGGAAAACGTACATTTTTAAGGCCTTACCTTTAGGCGGCCCGGGCCCGCGCGCAACCTGATGCAAGATCTGCGACCACGTCGGCAACGGCTTGCACGGTCTTGTCTGTTGCCTTGCCGTCAGCATCCAGGCTGTCCTTGACCGCGTTCACCAGCACCGAGCCGACGACGACACCGTCAGCGTCCTTGCCGATGACGGCAGCCTGATCGGCCGTTTTAACGCCAAAACCGACAGCAACCGGCAGATCTGTATGACCCTTGATGCGGTTGACAGCCGCTGTGACACGACCGGTATCGGCAATCTGCGCGCCGGTAATACCAGTCACGGAAACGTAATAGACGAAACCGGAGGTATTGGCCAGAACTGCCGGAAGGCGTTTGTCATCGGTCGTTGGGGTCGCAAGACGAATGAAGTTCAAACCGGCTTCCAAGGCCGGAATGCAGAATTCATCGTCGGCTTCTGCCGGTACATCAACGATGATGAAACCGTCTACGCCTGCTTCCTTGGCGACGTGAACGAATTTCTTCGGATCGCGTACGTAGATCGGGTTGAAGTAGCCCATCAGAATGATCGGCGTATCCTGATCCTGTTTGCGGAACGTCCGCACCATGTCCAATGTGTTGTCCATGGTGTGACCGGCGGCAAGTGCGCGCTGGTTGGCAAGCTGGATCGGAATGCCTTCTGCCATCGGATCGGAAAACGGCATGCCGAGTTCGATCACATCTGCTCCGGCTGCCGGAAGGGCATTGAGAATGGCTTGTGACGTTTCGAGATCGGGATCGCCCGCGGTTATGAACGTGACCAGAGCCGGTCGGCCTGCGTCGGCACATGCCTTGAACCGTCGATCGATACGCGTTTCCGTCATTCAGCTGTCCTCTTGCCACAGACGCAGGCTGTCGCTGCCTGCCAATCATCAGAGCGATGTAGGGGAGCGGGCAAGGGGATGTCAATCAAAGAACGGTTCTTTGCGGCCTCCTAAGGGTCTCGACGGTCTTTGATGCGTCAAATGAGGACAATTTGGCGCGTTTACCGGCCGCCGAAGTACTTATTGTAGAGGTGGTTTGCGATGTCGTTACGCTCAACACCCATCCGGGACAGGCTTTCTGGCGACATTTGGCGCATCCGATTGTAGTCGGCGCTCATACGTTGAGCCTGACCGATTTGGTCCAGAAAACTGGAAACCGAACGAAAAGCCATCGGAACATCCTTTGAGGTCTTTGAGAAGCTGAGTTTGTTTCCTCTAATGTAAACAACCGCATGGATGTGAGTAGCGCCGGTTTTGCATTGCAGCATTACCGAATTGGCGGACCTGGGCGATCAGACTTCTATGGCCCAGGCCGCTCTGCATCCCGTGCAGATCAGCCCATCGTCAAATTTTCGAACTGGAAATGTGCACTTGGTGCGCCTATATTCCTGCCATAGCCAAGAACAAAAGGAGCCGAAAATGGCCCACTCCCTCTTCGAACCGGCTCCAATGCCGTTTCATGAGAAACTCATGCGGCGTATGCGCGACCTCAGCGGCCATGTGCCAGCGCGGATACCAAGGATCGCGGCCCGTCTTCCGGCCGATCCCGGTTTGGTACGCCAGGCCAAGCGTCTGGACGCGCGTGGACAACAATTGCTGCTGGAAGCGGTTTTCGACGCAGAAACGCCCGCAAAATAAAAGCCGCGCACCTTGGGGTGCGCGGCTTCTTTTTAGCTGTGGTGTTGCAGCTTACAGGTCGAAGCCAAGCATCTCGCCGACTGCGAAAACATCCTTGTCGCCGCGGCCGCATAGGTTCATGACGATAATCTGATCCTTGTCCATCTGCGGAGCCATCTTTGCAACCTGTGCCAGGGCGTGAGCCGGTTCCAGCGCCGGGATGATGCCCTCAACCCGTGTCAGCATCTGGAAAGCGGCCAAGGCTTCGTCATCCATGATCGGGATGTATTCGGCACGGCCGATTTCTTTCAGCCAAGAGTGTTCGGGACCGATCCCGGGGTAATCGAGACCAGCAGAAATCGAGTGACCTTCGAGAATCTGGCCGTCGTCATCCTGCATCAGATACGTACGGTTTCCGTGAAGGACGCCGGGCTTGCCGGCATTCAAGGAAGCGCAGTGTTCTTCACCGGTCAGGCCACGGCCACCGGCTTCAACACCAACGATTTTCACGTCCTTGTCATCCAGGAAAGGATGAAACAGGCCGATGGCATTGGAACCGCCGCCAACGGCAGCCACGAGGACGTCCGGAAGACGGCCTTCGGCTTCGAGCATCTGTTCGCGCAGTTCCTTGCCGATCACGGACTGGAAGTCGCGCACCAATTCCGGATACGGGTGCGGACCAGCGGCCGTCCCGATCAGGTAATAGGTATCGTCAACGTTGGTGACCCAGTCGCGGAGCGCCTCGTTCATGGCGTCTTTGAGCGTACCGGCGCCGGCGGTGACCGGGACGATCTCCGCGCCCAAGAGCTTCATCCGGAACACGTTCGGTTTTTGCCGCTCAACGTCTGTCGCACCCATGTATACAACACAGGGGAGGCCAAAACGCGCACAAACGGTTGCAGTTGCAACGCCATGCTGCCCGGCACCTGTTTCTGCGATGATCCGGGTCTTGCCCATGCGCTTGGCAAGCAGGATCTGGCCCAGGCAGTTGTTGATCTTGTGGGAGCCGGTGTGATTCAGCTCATCCCGCTTGAAATAGATCTTCGCACCGCCCAGTTCCTCGGTCAGCCGCTCTGCAAAATACAGCGGAGACGGCCGGCCGGTGTAATGGGTATTGAGACTTTTGACTTCGGCCAGAAAGTCCGGATCGTTCTTGGCGGCTTTGTAATGCTCTTCCAGATCCAGGATCAGCGGCATCAGGGTCTCGGCAACATACCGGCCACCAAAAATGCCGAAATGCCCGCGATCGTCCGGACCGGTCCGGATACTGTTCGCCATATCGTTCACGCGTTTACTCCTTAACCGCTTCCGCCTGAATGTCCTTTACCTTCGCCAGGAAGGATCGGATCAATGCCGGGTCCTTGACGCCGCGTTCGCGCTCAACTCCGGACGACAGGTCGATTTCCTTGGCTCCGCTCAGGCGGATTGCCTCGGCAACGTTGTCCATGTTCAATCCACCCGAAAGCATGAACGGCTTCTTCAGGTCAAGATCTTTCAAAAGTGTCCAGTCAAACGAAACACCATTGCCACCCGGGATGTTTGATCCCGCCGGCGGTTTGGCGTCGAAAAGGATCCGGTCAGCTACAATAGAGTAGTAAAGCGCCTGTTCCAGATCCGATTTATCGGAAACGGAGATCGCTTTCATGATCTTCTTGCCATGCATCACCTTGGCGGCTGCGAGGGATTCCGGGGCTTCGCTGCCGTGAAACTGGAAATAGTCTGGCGCGACCAGCTCGTTGATCCGCGACAATCCGTCCAGATCCATATTGACTGTCAGGGCGACGATGTCGGCTTTGCCGCGCGCCATATCCGCAAGCTTGCAGGCATCTGACAGGTTTACATGGCGCGGGCTTTTGGGAAAGAACACCAGCCCGACCATATCTGCGCCCGCATGAAGGGCCGCCTGCATGGTGTCTTCGGTCGACAGACCGCAGATTTTAACTTTGATATCCGACATGGCTTCGAGGTATCGCCGCTGCGGAAGGGTTTGTCAAAAGGAGATGGCTTCCCCCTTCATTCTTCCGGTTGTTTTACCAGTTTCGCGACAATTTTGCGCACGATCGGCGCGAGAACGAGGACAGCGGGAAACGCGACCGCCCAGGCAAACAACCAGGACTCAATCCAGAAACTAAAAAATTCTGGATGCGGTCCGACCGCTCGGAACGTCGCGATGCCGGACACAAGGAACGACATGGATCCGGACAGCATGGCGCCGAAAAGGTAAGGAGCGAATTTTGGATGCATGGGTGGGTCCGGATCCTTGGAATGAATGCTTACTACGTGACAAAGAGCCTGATCGGCGCTGATCAAGTGTGTGGCAGGAGGAGTTATCCCTCTTCCAGCAACTCGGCCCAGGTTTTCGGATTGTCACCATTGAGTGGATTTTTGGGCGAGCATTTGTAGCGGATGGTTTCCATCCGGAAAGCCTTCGCATCAAACATCATCAGCCGGCCAGTGAGCCCCTCGCCTGTACCGGTGAGTTCTTTCAACACTTCCATGGCCTGCATGGTGCCGAGAATTCCTGTCAGTGCGCCAAGAACGCCAGCCTGTTCGCAAGTCGGCAACAATCCGGCCCGGGGCTTTTGCGGGAAGAGGCACCGATAAGTCGGATTGGGAGTGCCATCTTCGCCACTCTCAAAGGGCCGCAAGGTGGTGATAGAGCCATCAAATTGACCGACAGCCGCCGTCACCAGCGGTTTCTTGGCAAAAAAACAGGCGTCCGACACAAGATAGCGCGTGTCGAAGTTGTCTGATCCATCGACCACCAGATCAAAGGCGGAAATCAGCTGCAGAGCGTTTTGGCCGGTGATCCGGAACGGAAATGGTCTCACCTCGACATTCGGATTGAGTCTTGCAATGGCTTCAGCAGCGCTCGCGACCTTCGGCTCGCCCAGCTGGTTGGTGTCGTGGATCACCTGTCGCTGCAGGTTGGAAAGCGAGACGGCGTCATCATCCACGATGCCAAGCATCCCGACCCCGGCGGCGGCCAGGTACTGCAACACCGGCGCGCCCAGACCTCCGGCGCCAATTATCAGAACCTTCGCGGCTTTCAGTTTCTGTTGCCCGGCTCCGCCGATGTCCTGAAGGACAATATGGCGGGCGTAGCGTTCCAGTTCAGCGGGCGACAATGACTGCATAATGAGGAGGCCTGTCCTGAGATTTCATTGCTTAGATGGGGGCACATAATGGTTTCGATCAAGCGTTAGCCCAAAATTCGGCTGACCAGCCGCGCTGTGTAGTCAACCATCGGAATGACTCTCGAATAATTCAGCCGGGTTGGCCCAATGACGCCGAGTGCGCCGACGATCCGCTGGTTGCTGTCCCGGTAGGGCGAAACCACTAGGGAGGATCCGGACAAGGAAAAGAGATTGTTCTCCGAGCCAATGAATATACGGACGCCCTCGCCTTTTTCGGCCAGGCCCAGAAGCTGAATGAGATCCTTCTTGTTCTCCAGATCGTCGAACAAAAGCTTGATCCGCTCCAGATCCTCGGCGGCATCCAGGTCGGACAACAGATTGGACCGGCCGCGGACAATCAGCGTACCGGGATCCGTGACACCGTTTTCCCCGGTCCATACGGCGAGGCCGGCATCAATGACTTTTTGACTGAGTTGATCCAGTTCGGCCTGATCCGCCGCGCGCACTTTTTCAAGTTCAGATCGAATCTCGCTGATCGTGCGTCCCTGGATCATGGAATTCAGGTAGTTCGAGGCTTCGACCAGCGCGGAGGATGGTAGATTTGGCGGCAGTTCAACGACCCTGTTTTCGACCGATCCATCTTCTCCAACCAGAATGGCGAGCGCCTTCAGTGGTTCAATGCGGACAAACTCAATGTGCTTCAGCCGCATGTCGGACTTATGGGTCAGCACAACACCTGCGCCCATCGACAGGCCTGACAGCAATTGGCTCGCCTCTGTCAGAACCTGTTCTGCGGAATTGGCCTGTTGAGAGGCCTTGACCTGAACATCGATCTGGCGGCGCTCTTCCTGGGTCAAATCGCCGACCTCAAGCAGCGCATCAACAAAAAACCTGAGGCCCATTTCTGTTGGAAGGCGTCCGGCGCTGGTATGCGGCGAATGCAGGAGGCCCATGTGCTCCAGATCCGACATCACATTGCGAATCGAGGCTGGTGATAGCGAAATGTTGGGATTGCGCGAGATGTTGCGCGAGCCGACCGGCTCTCCGGTATCAAGATAGGATTCCACGATCGAGCGGAAGATTTCCCGGGATCTTCTGTCGAGGTCGCTGAGGCTCAAGGTGTTTGTCTCCGTTACGGTCACCAAAAACGCGTTGATCCAACGCTCATTCTTCAAGATATAGGCGCAAAACGGTCCAATGGTGAAGCTTGGCCTTTACGGCGCCGGGAAATGGGGTCTAAAAGGCCGTGAACAAACGGGGTGAACCTTTGGGTTTTGCCTTGATAACGGGCTGAAAGGGAGAGCCATGCGTCCTTCAAAACGCGCTGCCGATGAACTTCGTGCCGTCACGCTGGAGCGTGGCGTGTCCAAACATGCCGAGGGCTCGTGCCTGGTGAAGTTCGGCGATACGCATGTGCTGTGTACCGCAAGCCTGGAAGAGCGCGTCCCGCCGTGGCTGCGCGGCCAGAACAAGGGCTGGGTCACTGCCGAATATGGCATGCTGCCACGTGCCACCGGCAGCCGGATGCGCCGTGAGGCGAGCGCTGGCAAACAGTCCGGCCGCACACAGGAAATCCAGCGCCTGATTGGCCGCTCCCTGCGTGCCGTTGTGGATCTGCAGGCGCTGGGCGAAGTCCAGATTTCCGTCGATTGCGATGTCATCCAGGCTGATGGCGGCACGCGAACCGCTGCTATCACCGGGGCCTGGGTGGCTTTGCGCGACTGTGTTGAGTGGATGAAAGCCCGGGACATGGTGTCCGGGGAGGTGTTGACCGACCACATTGCGGCGATTTCCTGCGGGATTTACGAAAACACACCGGTCCTTGATCTGGACTATGATGAAGACAGCACGGCCGAGACTGACGCCAATTTCGTCATGACCGGATCTGGCGGCATCGTGGAAATTCAGGGCACAGCGGAAGGCAAGCCGTTCTCCGAGGACGAGTTCGGTCAGCTGATGAACCTTGCAAAGGCAGGGATCACACGCTTGGTCGACCTTCAGAAAATGGCAATCCTGTAAGGACGTGACCACCATGAGCCACCGCAAACTGGAACCGGGAAAGCTGGTTGTTGCCAGCCACAACAAGGGCAAGCTGCGCGAGATCAATGAGCTCCTGCAGCCCTACGGGTTTGAGGTGGTCTCTGCGGGGGATCTCGGCCTTCCTGAGCCGGAAGAGACCGGAACGACGTTTGAAGCGAATGCCGAAATCAAGGCTGTGGCGTCCGCAACGGCCGCCAATCTGCCGGCCTTGGCCGATGACAGCGGCTTCTGTGTAGCCGAACTGAACGGAGATCCCGGTATTTATTCCGCGCGCTGGGCGGGGCCTGACAAGGACTTCGCCATGGCGATGCGCACCGTGGAAGAAAAACTCCAATCGGCCGGGGCAACGACACCGGAGCGCCGCCGCGGCTCGTTTGTCGCGGTGTTGTGCCTGGCCTGGCCGGATGGGCACAAGGAATTCTTCCGTGGTGAGGTGGAAGGCCAAATCGTCTGGCCGCCGCGCGGCACTCAAGGTTTTGGCTACGATCCGGTGTTTCAGCCGGACGGACATGAGCGCACCTTCGGCGAGATGACGTCGGAGGAAAAACACGGCTGGGGTCCGGATACACCTGCCTTGTCGCACCGCTCGCGCGCCTTCGAGCTCTTCGCTAAGGCCTGTTTGGAGGGATAATCGACGTGGCACCGATCCAGGCGTCAGATGCGGGATTTGGCATTTATGTGCATTGGCCGTTTTGTGCGGCTAAATGCCCGTATTGTGATTTCAATTCGCATGTGCGCCACCAGCCTGTCGATCAAGCCCGCTTTGCGGCCGCATTCGAGCGTGAATTGAGCCATTTCGCCGAGATGACACAAGGCAAGGTGGTCCAGTCGGTATTTTTGGGTGGCGGGACCCCGTCTCTGATGGAGCCGGCGACCGTTGAACGTGTTCTGACCGCAATTTCAGACCGTTGGTCACTGGACCCGAATGTTGAAATTTCTCTGGAAGCCAATCCGACCTCGGTGGAAGCAGAGCGCTTTAGAGGATACCGGGCAGCCGGCGTGAACCGCGTCTCTTTGGGCGTTCAGTCGCTTCACGATGAAGACCTGAAACTGCTTGGCCGCTTGCACGACGCCGCGACGGCCCGCCGGGCGATTGAAACGGCCCGGGCGACCTTCCCGCGCTTGTCCTTTGATCTGATCTACGCCCGGCCCAATCAGACCTTGACGCAGTGGGAAGCTGAGCTGATGGACGCTATTGCTCTCGCGGCTGATCACCTGTCGCTCTACCAGCTGACGATCGAGGAAGGCACACCCTTCTACACGCTCTATCACGCTGGCAAGCTGACCATGCCGGATCAGGATTTGGGCGCAGAGTTTTATGAGTTGACGCAGAAGGTTACGGAAGCTGAAGGCTTGCCGGCCTATGAAGTGTCCAACCACGCCAAGCCCGGCGCCGAATGCCGTCACAATCTCGTCTATTGGCGTTATGGCGATTATGTGGGCGTTGGTCCGGGCGCCCATGGCCGTTTATCCGTCGGAGTGAACCGGATGGCGACGTCCGTCGAGCGCCACCCTGAAACCTGGCTGGAGACTGTTGAGCAGAACGGCCACGGCATGATCGAATTCTCCGGCCTTAACGAAGAAGAGCAGGGTGATGAATTCCTGCTTATGGGACTGCGGTTGACCGAAGGGATTGATCTTAAACGCTATGAGGCGTTTGCGCACCGATCCGTCGATCCCAAGCGTTTAAACGACCTTCTGGAACACGGAATGGTGGAAGAACTCGGGGAAAACCGGGTTCGTGCAACGCGGGAAGGATTTTTTGTTCTGGACGCTGTGGTCGCGGATTTGGCTGCATAACCTGATTTTCTTGAGCGCTTTAATACATTTATCACTTTGATTTAAATAGCTAACTTTCTTAATCACCGGGTAACTGCTTTGGCGGCAAAATAATTCGTTCGCCGAAAAAAGGTCTAGAATGACCGGGTCCCTACCAATTACCAGTATTGCCGGGGCCAAGTGGCGTGGCTATCCTGCTGCAATGCAACAGGTGGTGCAGGAACAACCGTCATGTATTCCGAGTTCATAAAAACGGCGGGTAGCAACTACCTGAACAAAGGAGATGCCCCTTTGCCTTTTTATCATCTTTACGAGCTGAACCATGCGGCTATGGCGCCTCTGCGCGCAATGGCAGATATGACCAAGCTGTATTTTCAAAATCCTCTGAACCCGATGACCCACACCAGCATGGGCCGGCAAATTGCCGCCAGCTGTGAGGTTCTAGAACGCACAACACGGCGCTATGGCAAGCCGGAGTTCGGCATTGACGATACGGTTGTCGGCGGTGTCCGGGTCCCAGTGCGGGAAACCGCGGTATGGAGCCGGCCGTTCTGTGATCTGATCCGCTTTGAGCGCGGCGTCACCACACAGCGCAACGACCCGAAGATACTGATCGTTGCGCCGATGTCTGGACACTATGCGACACTGCTCCGCGGCACTGTCGAAGCGTTGCTGCCAAACGCTGATGTTTACATCACGGACTGGATCGATGCGCGGATGGTTCCGATCCAGGACGGCAAGTTCGATCTGGACGACTACATCGATTACATCATTTCGATGCTGCACTTCCTCGGCCCGGACGCTCATGTGCTTGGCGTTTGCCAACCATCCGTTCCGGTTCTGGCCGCCGTTGCCGTGATGGAAGACCGGGACGACCCATATGTTCCGTCCACAATGACCTTGATGGGCGGACCGATTGACACCCGCGTTGCGCCGACCGCAGTGAATGACCTCGCCGTTTCCAAGGGAATCGACTGGTTCAAGAACAACGTCATCATGAAGGTGCCCTTCCCGCACCCTGGTTTCATGCGCGATGTCTATCCGGGCTTCCTGCAGTTGTCCGGTTTCATGAGCATGAACCTCGACCGGCATGTGACTGCGCACAAGGACTTCTTCCAGCACCTTGTGGAAGGTGACGGCGACAGCGCGGAAAAACATCGCGAGTTCTATGACGAATATCTCGCAGTCATGGATTTGACGGCCGAATTCTACCTTCAGACGGTCGAAACAGTCTTCATCGACCATTCGCTGCCCCAAGGCACGATGATGCACAATGGGCGCTTGGTGGATTGCACCAAGATTACGCATACGGCTCTTCTCACAGTCGAAGGTGAAAAGGACGACATCACAGGCCGGGGTCAGACGAAAGCCGCGCATGCGCTCTGCACCAACCTTGCAGACGATATGAAGGCGCACTACGAGCAGCCCAATGTCGGCCACTACGGTGTCTTCAACGGATCCCGTTGGCGTGCAGAAATCGCACCGCGCGTGATGGATTTCATCCGTTCGAACCGGGCGGATATGCGCGGCAAGAAATCGGCGCCTGCAGCGTCAAAACCGGCTACTGCACCTGCCAAAGCTGCGTCTGCGGCCGCACCGTCCAAGGCACCACTGGAAAAAATCCTGTTGGCCAAGCCAAAGGGTGTCGCTGACGATTTGACCGCGATCAGCGGTGTCGGTCCCAAACTACAAGCAGCGCTCAACGAGGCAGGCATCTTCCATTACTGGCAGATCGCGTCGCTGACTGATGAGCAGATTGAAGCGCTTGATTCCAAACTGGATTTCCGTGGTCGTATGGCGCGTGACAATTGGATCGAGCAGGCCCGTCAGTTGTCTGAAACGGTAAGCTGACGCGATAATCCGCGCTCGCTTTTTCAAGATTGAAATCCCCGCCGGAAACGGTGGGGATTTTCTCGTTTGGGGTGCGGGAACGCTCGAATCCGGATCACAAATCCTTGAAGCGCGCTGCGTCAATCCCCACCTCAAGGTCGTGGATGTCTTTAATGGATAGGACAATGACGACGACCAAAAGCTGCATGATTAAACCTGCCTGGACGCCGATGACCATTGGTCTGATGGTGCTTGGGTTCGTGGTGTTCTGGCCGCTGGGCCTCGCCATGTTGGCCTACATTTTGTGGGGCGACAGATTTGAGGGAATGGCGCGCGACGCGCGGGATCAATGGCGTGGAAGTCCGCTGAAAGGAGCATTTGAAAACATGAACAAGCCTTCTTACAGCCGGACCGGCAATGTTGCGTTCGATGAGTATCGTGAGCGCGAATTGAAACGTCTTGAGGAAGAGCGGGCGAAGATCGACGCCATGCGCAACGAATTCGATGAGTTCCTGACTGAGTTGCGCCGTGCGCGTGATCAGGAAGAGTTCGATCGCTTCATGGCCAATCGTGGCCGTCCCAACACCGGGCCGGAAGCAAACCCGGCCTAAGTCTGATACCTCCTCCCAGAGCCGCCTTATCCCCGGGCGGTCAGACCGAGAGCGGCGCCTTGAAAAGCGCCGCTTTCGTCCGTTTAAACGACCGGCTTTCTCGCCTAATATTCACCCACAATGATTCGACTGAAACGCTTGGGGACCAATCTGCGCGCCCGAAAACCGGCACTGCCGGACCACATCGAAATAGACACTGGTGACGTGCCGGTGCGCATTCGGTTGCGCGCCAATCCAAGAGCGCAGCGCTATCTCTTGCGATTGCCGGCGGACCATTCCGGACCGGTTCTGACGGTGCCGAAAGGTGGTGATTTACAAAGGGCCGAGCGGTTTGCCCGCCAGCACATCGATTGGCTCCTTGAGCGGCTTGAAGGCCGGCCGGACCACGTTGCGTTGCGTCCCGGCGATCTCGTGCCGCTGAGGGGCAAAGAGCACTTGATCGTCCCGACCGGTCAGCTTCGTGGTCTGGTCTCTACTGGACAGGCTGTGTGCGGGACCCCGGCACTGCTCGTGCCCGGTGCTGAGGAGCACGCGCCGAGGAAGGTGACCACCTGGTTGAAGGGTCAGGCGAAGGCTGACTTAACGGAACGCGCCGAAGATCATGCGGCAAAGATTGGCAAGAAGATTGCCGCGATCAGTGTTCGCGACACCAAGAGCCGCTGGGGCTCGTGCGCGTCCAACGGCCGATTGTCCTTCTCCTGGCGACTTATCCTGGCACCACCGGACATTCTGGATTATGTCGCGGCCCACGAGGTGGCGCATTTGAAGGAAATGAACCACTCGGACCGGTTTTGGCGCTTGTGCGAAGAGCTTGCTCCGCAAACACCTGAAGCCCGAGTCTGGCTCAAAGAACACGGGGTCCGGCTGCACGGCTACGGATGAGGCACTGAACCGTCGTGCGTTCAGGAAATTGCGCGCTGATCTAACCACCGCCGCCAAAGAGGTTGCGCAACAGGTTGAGTGGTCCTTTCCGTTCACCCGTATCACCAACACCAGCCGGAGGCACAGGGCCGCTGTCAGGTCCGGTGCTGGACGGTGGAGCCACCGGTCGTTTGGGTGCAGAAACGGTCGCAGGCAGGCTTGGAACGCCTGGCAGATCTGCCACAGGACGGCTCTTGTGCGCGGAATCCATCACCGATTTCCACACTTCGGCGGCAATCTTGCCCCCTGATGCCTTCTTGGTCGGGGAATTGTCGTCATTGCCGAACCAGACGGCCGTCGTCATGTTGCCCGTGTAGCCAATGAACCAGGCATCACGAAACGCCTGACTGGTGCCGGTTTTGCCGCCGGCCGGGCGGCCATCTTCCAGCCGGGCCTTCCGGCCGGTTCCGGTCAGAAGCGTTTCCGACATCATCAAGTTCATGTTGCCGACATCGCGCCGGTCAACCACGCGGCCCCGGCCATCGCCGGTTCGAGAGTAGATCGTCTTCCCGTCCACGGTTTTGATCCGCCGGATGATGTGCGGCAGAACCCCGTAACCGCCGTTGGAAAACGGGACATAGGCGGCGGCTATTTCTAGGGGCGTGACTTCCGACGTGCCCAGCGAAAGGGACAGGTTAGTTTTCAAATCCGATGTGATCCCAAGACGCCGTGCCGTTGAGGCGACATTGCCTGCCCCCACTTCGTAGGCAAGTCGAGCGGCCACAGTGTTGAGAGACAGGCTCAAGGCGCGTGTCAGTGTAACGGGGCCATAATATTGTTTTGTATAGTTTTTCGGCGACCAGCCACCGATGGTGATCGGCTGATCCTGGCGGACGGTTTGTGGCGACATGCCGTTTTCAAGAGCAGCCAGATAAACAAACGGTTTGAACGCAGAGCCTGGCTGACGTTTGGCATAGACGGCGCGGTTGAACTGGCTCTTGGAGTAATCGGCCCCACCGACCATCGCCTTGACCGCGCCAGCCGTATCCATTGTAACAATTGCGCCTTGCGACACGCCCAAAGCTTGCCGGTTTTCCGAGATGGCTGAGCGAAGTGCGGCTTCTGCAGCCTGCTGGATGCTTGGGTCGATTGTTGTATCGACGATGATGTCGCTGTCTATGGATCCGACAAAGTGCGGCAGGACGTCCATCACCCAGTCAGCGGCATAATTCTCACTGGCGGTTGTGTAGCGGCGGACGACCTTTGCCGGGGCAGCCAAAGCATTCTTGGCCTCATCTGAGGTGATGTACCCTTCTTCGTGCATCGCAGCGAGCACAAGCTGAGCCCGGTCTTCCGCAAGATCCGGATTGACAGCGGGAGAAAAACGGGACGGCGCCTTCAAGAGCCCCGCGATCGTGGCCGCTTCTGCAATTGTCATGAGCCGGGCGGACTTGCCGAAATAGCGGCGCGCGGCGGCATCAACGCCGTAAGCGCCTGAGCCAAGATAGACCCGGTTCAGATACATCTCCAGGATCTCGTCCTTGGAGTATTCGGCCTCCAGCCAGAACGCGAGGACCAGCTCCTGGATCTTCCGTTTGATCGTCCGGTCCGGCTCCAGAAACAGGTTTTTGGCAAGCTGCTGTGTGAGCGTCGAACCGCCTTGCACGAGCCGGCCTGTCGTGATGTTTGTGACGAAGGCCCGGCCAAGGCCAATGGGGTCAATGCCGAAATGGGACCGGTAGCGGCGATCCTCAATCGCGATCACCGCATTAGGCAAATAAGGTGGCAATTGTTCGAGACGGACAGCTTCGCCGCCTGTATCGCCTCTGTTTGCGATCAGCTGGCCGTTGGCAGCAACGATTTTTACGTTTGGCGGCCTTGCTGGAACCTGCCATTCGGATGTCGGCGGGAGGTAAGCGGCATAATAGCCAACAATACAAACGACAGCGATGCCTGCCCATATTCCAAGGACCGCGCTCCAGTAAAGTCCGCGTTTTACAAGCCTGCCCAGAGCGGGCATGAACGATGACCGGGCTTTTCTTTTCTGGCTGCGGCGCTTGGCGCCGGACCGGCCACCTCTGCCCTTCGAACTTCCGGACCTCGATTTCGCACTGCCACGCTGAGAGGTGGACTTGGCAGACGAGGGTTTCTTTGACTTCGGGGTGCTGCCAGCTTTGGACTTGGGCTTCGATTTGGATGTGGTCTTGGCCTTCGTGCGCTTCTTGCCCGACGGGCCGCTCGGACGGTCATCCGGGCGCAGCCGCAGGTCCAGCAGACTGCTGCTGGATGCGCCGAAAGTCGGCTCGACCCGTGCCTGGCGTTTCGCCCGTGGCGCCATCAATTTCCGTCCCATACCAAGTTGCCGGAAACTCCGGCTTTCCCCGGTCATGATTCTAGAATGCGGCGATTTAAGGGGGCGTTAAGCCTTTCGGAAATTGGGCTTCAGAATGGAGATTCGATCCACAACGGACGATTAGCTGGCGTAGCGGCTCGCGTCGGCGCCATAGTAGTTTACATACCTTGTGTTCAGTTCTGAAACCGGCATCACGATCAACACGTCGGTCGTCCCGAACTGATGGTCAATCACCGCACCGTCGCCGACAAAAGCCCCCAGACGAAGATACCCTTTGATGAGCGGCGGCAGCGCCCGGAGGGCTTCCTTCTGGTTGATGTCGGAAGCGGGCCTGCGATTCATATCCACAAAGCGGTTCTCGACAGCGCGAACCCGCCATTCTTCCGGCGCAAGTGAATTGTGGTGCAGAAAACCCAGCTGATCAGCCATGGCGTCGGGGTTGGTCCCTTCAATGGATGCACAGCCCAGCATGACGTCGATCTTGTGCCGCAAAATGTAAGACCAAAGACCGTGCCAGAGCAGCTCGATGGTCTTCTTGTTCCGGTAAGGTTTCAGAACGCAGGACCGGCCAAGCTCCATGAACCGTTTGCCGGGATTGGCATCGATCAATGACTGGATGTCGTATTCTGCGGATGTGTAGAACCCGCCATGCCGGTCCGCAACATCCTGGCGCAAAACACGGTAGGTGCCGACGATTTCGGGCTTCAAACGGCCGAGCTTGTTTCGCTTGAGAGAGGCGTGATCTACAACCAGGAGATGGTCGCAATAGGCATCGAAAGGATCGGCGTCGCGCCGTGTTGCCAAAGTCTGTGCGTCGGCGACTGCGGACATTTCTTCATAAAACACTTCATAGCGAAGGCGCTGGGCTTTTTTGACTTCCTTGAAATTGCGCGCCATGCGCACTTCGAGGGATCCGATACGTCCAAGGGTGTCGCCGGTTTTGACCGGCATCTGAACGGCCCCGTGCGGGACAGCTGGCAGCGGGCGCATCGCAGGCGTAAATTTCCGCACCAGTTTTCTTGGAGAAAATAGGTTCTGGCGCATCATGGACGGTCCACCCTTCGTCTGTTTCTTGTCGAAAACCGGGCCGGATCATTGCATTGACCGCTTGGATCTCCGCCAGTCTTCCTATGCCGGCTCAGATTGCGAATCTATGCTGGCTCTGGATTGACAAAGCCGTAGACCATACTTTTCCGACATCTGCATGACATTGGGTTGAGCCCGGCGTCTTTCAAGGCCAGCTTATATTACAAGATGGTTATTTGGAAATCTGCCGGTCGTGAACCGCTGGCGGGAGTGCGCCGGTTAGCCGGCAGCTTTCATCCGTCCAATTTCCGCAAGAGCGTCTGAGATATCGTCTACCGATAGTGGTTTCGTGAGATAGCCCGCGGCTCCAACGTCGGCCGCCTGATCCCGGGCTTCCTGCATAACATCAGCCGTGACAATAAGGACTGGCACTTCAGGACGTCCACTATCACGCTCGTCGCGGCGGATTTGCTTGACGGCGCTGATCCCATCAAGGCCCGGCATGTGAAGGTCCATGAGGATCGCATCAAATGTCCCGCTTGCCGCTTCGACGACAGCCTTTTCGCCGTCCACGACCATCACCGGGACGTGGCCGAGCTTGCGCAACATGGCCTCGCTGAGCAGGCGGTTGATGTCATTGTCTTCTGCGACCAGCAATTTCAGGGGCCGACCGGGTACCGCGGCACGGTTGGAGAGGAAACTGTTTTGAACGGGTTCTGCACTGACGTCCCAGGCATGGTCGGTGGTCTCGGCGTCCAAAAGGCCCGAGAACACCTGAACAAGCGTGTCAATGCGCACGGGGCGGATCAGATAAGCCGCATAGCCGGCTTCCCTTAGATGCTCCAGGCGGTCACGCTCTGGCGGTGAGATCAAGACGACAGCCGGTGCTTTGCACCCGCTCAGGTGCGCCGATGCCAGCCATCCGGCGCTGTCCGAAAGCGCCGAATTGTCAACGACAAGTAGGTCAGCAGCCATGAGGGCCGTATCCAGCCCTTCGTTGCCAGGCTCCAGAACCGAGACGGTCGCGTCATGCTGTTCCAGCCGGTTGGCAATTAGGGGGCACTCGATCCGGCTGGAGGTGACGAAAACGATCTTTCTGCCGGAAAACTTCTCCAGGCGCGGGTCTGAGGTTTCGGTCAGGTCTTCCGGGATTGGCAGGGAAACTTCAAAAAGTGCACCGCCTTCTGAAGCGGGGCGCGCGCTGATGCCGCCGCCCATCAAGTGGGCCAGTCGTTGCGCGATGGCGAGGCCAAGGCCGGTGCCGCCAAACTTTCTGGCAGGCCCATGATCGACCTGTTCAAACTCTTGGAACAGGCGTTCCGCCTCGTCGGCGGCAAAACCGATGCCGGTATCCCGCACAACCAGATCGAGGAAGCCGCCACCTTCAAGGTTCCGACGGCCGTGGAGCTCAACGGCAACACCGCCTTCATCGGTGAACTTGACGCCGTTTCCGATGAGATTGAAGAGAATTTGGCGCACACGGGTTGCGTCAAGCGTGACGTGTTCCGGCAGGCGGGAATCGATCAACGTACCAATTTCGAGGTGCTTCGCATGGGCTTTCGGCGCCAGTAGTTCGACCACGCTTTCAGCCAATGCACCGACTTTGACCGGAGCGGCGTGAATATCAAGTTTTCCTGCCTCAACCTTTGAAAAATCGAGCACTTCGTCGATCAGAAGCAGCAAGGTTTCGCCGGAAGTTTCCAGTGCCTCGATATAGGCGCTCTGTTCCTTGGTCAGGCGTGTGTCGCGCAAAAGTGCTGCCATGCCGAGAACGCCGTTCAGCGGTGTGCGGATTTCATGGCTTACCGTTGCGAGGAACCGGGATTTGGCTTCGTTGGAGGTTTCAGCAGAGTGGCGGGCCGCGAGCAGCTCTTCTTCGATCAAGCGGCGCTCGGTGACATCGCGCAAGACGGTCTGGACCAACTGCCGGTCGGTTGCGGTGTCCCGGACCGGAATATCGATCCGCGAAAACCAGCGCTCGCCTTGGGCGGTGCGCAGCCGAAGGTCGCCAAAACCAATGCCGCCGTTGTTTTCCGCCGGTGCATCCAGATCGAATATCTCACCTGCAGCCTTGTTCGCGATCGGCAATTGCATCAGCCGCCCGGGCTGCAGCTCATGGTCTTTTCCAAAAACATCGTCCGCAGCGGAATTGGCGTAGGTGATCGTGCCGGCTTGGTCGCGCCGGATGACCACGTCGCCGAGCGTCCCAAGAATACTGGCGTGCCGTTCGTCGGACTCACCGAGTTCCCAAGCCCGGTCTTCCAATTCCTCACAACGCGCCATCAAGCGGCGGATCTTTTCGTCCTTGTGCTGCAGGGACTGGATAGAGCGCTGCATGTCATCGGCAAACAAGCGCCAAACCGCCAAACCACCTGCAAAGAATGCCAGTCCGACCCCGAAGAAGCGGTTGATGCCTTCTCCGGCAACGACATAGAGGGCGGCCGCCAAAGCGATGACCAATCCAACCGTTGCTAGGTTCTGAAGTGCTTTTGCAGGCGCATCCACCGGAATGTCTGTGGCTCGGCGTCCAGGGCCAACTTCCGGTATGTCGTCGAAATCGAAAGTGGTCCGGCTGGGCCGCTTCGCACGGGTGTCGACCACAGCACCGTCGAGGTCGATGTCGCTGGTATTCGCGGCGATGGTGACCTGCTCTTCAGCAGACGGATCGGTGGCGCGCTGCTCTTTGTCCAGAGCAGCGTCCATCTCGGTAGACGACGCTGTTTTGCTGGTGTAACTGCCCAAGAAACCTACTCACTACAAGACCCAGTTCAGGTCACAGTGCACGGGAATCTTTGAAAAATCGTTTCATTGGCAGTTTTTCCGAGGATGTAAGTCTCCTCGGGAGTTTTCAGCACACACCGATATCTTGTCGCTCAGTGATTGTCGCGGGGCAGACCTTTGTGCGCGACGTCCTGATATTTGACTGCGGGCTCCAAAACCATGCCCTTGTCGAACTGGGCCACCATACCGCGCTGGATTTCCTGCCAGGGCGTTTGGCTCTCGGCAACTTGGAACCCCCCGCTTTCTTCAAGCTGTGCGCGGCGCTGGGCCAATTCTTCGTCCGATATGAGAATGTTGGCTGATCCTGCTTTCAGATCGATCCGCACACGATCCCCGGTTTGCAACACCGCCAATCCGCCCATTGCAGCGGCCTCGGGTGCTGCATTCAGGATCGAGGGAGAACCTGATGTGCCGGATTGCCGGCCGTCGCCGATGCATGGCAGCGCCGTGATTCCCTGTTTGATGAGCGCTGCCGGGGGCTGCATGTTCACCACCTCAGCCCCGCCCGGGTAACCGATCGGACCTGTTCCGCGAACGAACAGAATACAGTTTTCATCGATCTCCAGCTCCGGATCGTCAATCCGGTGATGGTAATCCTCCGGTCCTTCGAAAACGATCGCGCGGCCTTCAAAAGCATCCGGGTCGTTCGGATTTGAGAGGTAGCGGTTGCGGAACTCTTCAGAGATCACGCTGGTTTTCATGATCGCGCTGTCGAAGAGGTTGCCCTTCAGGTTCAAGAACCCGGCCTTTTCCAGCATCGGCGCGTCGAATGGTTTGATGACATCGGGCAGATCGGTGACAACGCCGGCGCAGTTTGCCTCAATCGTTTTCCCGTTTGCTGTCAGCGCGTCTGGATGCGGAATTTGTCGATGGCGGAGTAGCTCGGCAACAACAGCCGGGACACCGCCCGCGTGGAAGTAATCTTCACCCAAATAGGCGCCGGCGGGCTGAAGATTGACCAGAAGCGGCACGTCATGACCAATCTTCTGCCAATCGTCATTCGTGAGCTCGATCCCAAGATGCCGGGCGATGCCGTTCAAATGAATTGGAGCGTTTGTGGACCCGCCAATTGCCGAATTCACGACGATCGCGTTTTCGAAGGCTTGCCGGGTCATGATGTCGGACGGTTTCAGGTCCTCATAAGCCATTTCCACGATCCGGCGGCCGGTTTCATAGGAGATGGCGCCGCGTTCCCGGTAAGGCGCTGGAATGGCGGCCGCGCCCGGAAGCTGCATACCAAGAGCTTCTGCGAGAGAATTCATGGTCGTTGCCGTGCCCATCGTGTTGCAATAGCCAACAGAGGGGGCGGATGAGGCGACAAGATCCATGAAGCCGTCATAGTCGATGTCGCCCGCGGCCAGCATTTGCCGGGCTTTCCAGACGATGGTGCCCGAACCTGTACGCTCACCCTTGTGCCAGCCGTTGAGCATCGGACCGACCGACAAGGCGATTGCCGGGATGTTGACCGTCGCGGCGGCCATCAGGCAGGCCGGTGTGGTCTTGTCACAGCCGATGGTCAGGACAACCCCATCAAGCGGGTATCCATGCAGCAATTCGACAAGACCGAGATAGGCGAGGTTCCGGTCGAGCGTTGCGGTTGGCCGCCGTCCGGTTTCCTGAATCGGATGCACGGGGAATTCAAATGCGATCCCGCCAGCGTCCCGAATGCCTTCGCGCACACGCTTGGCAAGCTCAAGGTGGTGGCGGTTGCACGGTGAGAGATCCGACCCTGTCTGGGCGATGCCAATGATCGGTTTTCCGGACTGCAGTTCTTCGCGGGTAATCCCGAAATTCAGATAGCGTTCGATGTAAAGCGCCGTCATCCCCGGGTTGTCTGGGTTGTTGAACCAAGCGGCAGAACGGAAATTCGGTGTCTTGGTGTGTGTCATCAGCGCCTTACCCTCTGTTCCCCTCACGGCAGAGGGTGTGAGCCGATAAATACCCGCTCGAACAGGCTTGTAAAGCGCATTAGATCAACTCGCTGCGATCAGGCTCCCTGCGTTTGTTTCCTGTTTGCGATCCGCAACAGAATAACGCGCGAAAGCCCAGAGGACGGTGAGACTGACAAGGAATAGAACAGGGGCCGCCGACATGGGGAGCAGCAACGAACCACCGCAAACCCCGCACAAGATCGACAGGCCCGACAAAAACCGTTGCGCGTGGGCGGCGAGCGCCGTGCGTCGCATGGCAAGGTCCTTAAGTGCAGGAAAAGCGCCGATGTCTTCGGTGTTGCTCACGGCCAGGATCACCGTTTGCGGCGTGCTGTGATCTTCTGTGGTCTCATGGACGGATCTCAACTCCAAAGAGGTGCGATCCTGCGACAGGGTCAGCACCAAAGGTTGTTGATCGCCCAAACAGCGGTGTGCGGCTTCCGCTGCGCTTTCGCCGGGACGCGGGTCTGCAACTGGTTCCAGGCCCAGCATGTTGGCAAGGGCTTCGCGCGTCTTTTCACTGTCTCCGCTATAGAGCCAGGGTACGAGGCCTTCCCCGCGCAGCGCAAAGGCAGCAACACCTGCATCCTGACGCAAAGTGCCTTCAAGGCCGAGGACACCAACAACCCGGCCGCCAACTGCAACCCTGAGAACCGTTTTGCCGTCTGCTTCAAGTGAGCGGGCAATGGCGTCGGCGGTGAAGCTGTCGATCTTGTGCTTCTGCATCAGGTTGGCCGTGCCGATCACGACACTTTGCCCGCCGAGTAAGGCGACTGCGCCTAGCCCAGGCGCTTGCTCGAAGCGATCGGGCCGCTTGATGTCGACACGCCATTGCGCCGCCAGTTGGCGCAAAGCTTCTGCGACGGGATGATCGCTCCCGCTTTCAGCCGATGCGGCAACGGCAAGCAGTGTTTTGGGTTCATTGTTGAAAGCCATGACATTGGTCACCACCAGGTTTGGGCTCGACATGACGGCAGCCTTGTCGATGACGATATCGCGGGCTGACGCGACCTTGGCGAATGCAGCAGTCCCAAGGCTCCGAACACCGGCGGCCCTGGCCGCTTCCAAATAGACCTTGTCAGCAAAGGCGTTGATGCCATCAACAAGATAGGGCCAGGAGAGCACCAGGCAGACAACAGCGGCTATCGGTGCCTGATCGGGATTTACGCCAAGCCAAAGGCCGCCGCATAGAAGGCTGAGTTGGCTGGACGCAAAACCTTCTTTGAGCCCGGTCCGTTCGCCACGTGGTGGCAGGATCCAAACAGCGAGTGCGCGAAGGATCATCATGAGTCCGGCGGAAAACGCAGGGGCATGGGGGGTGATTCCTCCGGTTGAAATGAATGGGAGGAAGGGATCTACAATCAGCAGTCCCCCGCAAACGAGCGCCGTTGCATAGTTCAAGCTCCGTCCAGCCGCGGCTTCCGGACAGAAAGCCAGACTGGTGGCTGAGAACAGAACCGACATCGCGCAGAGGCTGATAACGGACACAGTGTTTGGTTCTGTGCCTGAATGCGCTGATGCTACGGCGAGAAGAGTTGATGCGATTGCGATCAGTGTCGCCCTGCTGATGACTTCCAGTGAGAGAGCCGGCTTTTTTGCGGCCTGTTGCATGATGATCCCCGTTCCCTGTGCTTTCCCGGTCGCGTGACGCCGGGTGTCGCTCCGGATTGAAAATGCAGTACAGGCGGTCTGTGCTTCAATCTGGCGGTCAGATAGCTCCAACGGGGAACGGCTTCGCCTCTTGGCAGGAATACCGATGATTTGGTCGATTGGATCGAAATACAATGCCGGAGGGAAAAGTAAAATAGAGTTTATATGAATCAATATGGAAATTAAGAATAGATAAAATCTATTATTATAAAATAAAAGATCATTGCAACGAATTTTGGCGGAGAAAAATAGATTTTTTATTTAATAATAATCTGCAGAAATACGCCGAAGATATTTCTCATGAACCGGAATTACGATTGATGGGGAGTTGAATATCGGTGAAAACACTAAATGGAAAAGACTTGAAAACAGGGGCGGCAACAATTGCCGGGTCCGGAGTCCACTGTGACTATCGCTGGGCGGTAAATCGGGAATCAGGGGTGTCTTCAGAGTCAAGTGGACGACTCAGGCGAATCTCAAAAAAGACTCATAAACAGTGACTTAGCTGGTTTGGGACACTGTCCCGCGGAAGGCGGGACAGTGCAAAGCTTTGAGGTATCAGGCTGTTTCCAGATTGGCTCGGGACAGCAGTTCCATTGACGGCATCAGATTGAGAAGCTGCTGCGTATATTCGTGCTGCGGGTTCTCAAACAGCTGATCGCAGTCTGCGACTTCGCAGAGCTCACCGTTGCGCATGACACCGATCCGGTTACACATCTGGCGGATCACCGCGAGGTCGTGACTGATGAACATCATAGTCAGCCCTAGCTCTTCCTGCAGATCTTTCAGAAGATTGAGGATCTGTGCCTGGATCGATACGTCCAACGCGGACGTCGGTTCATCACAGATCAAGAAACGCGGACGGGTCGCAAGGGCTCGCGCAATTGAGATCCGCTGGCGCTGACCACCGGAAAACTCATGCGGGAACTTCTGGCCCGCGGCCGCGCCCAAGCCGACATGATCCAGCAGATCATCCACGATCTGGCGGACTTCAGAATTGCTGGAGGCCAGTTTGTGGAACTTGATCGGCTCGGCAATGATGTCCTTAACCCGCATCCGCGCATTGAGCGACGAATAGGGATCCTGGAAGATCATCTGCATTTGCCGGCGCATCGCCAGAATTTCTTTCTGGTTCTTCAGTGATGTCAGTTCCGTCTTGCCGAAGAGGATCGATCCACCGCTCGGGTGATAAAGCCCGGTAATCACACGTGCGATCGTGGATTTACCAGAGCCACTCTCACCGACGACACCGAAGGTCTCGCCTTCGTGAATATCGAAACTGACCTTTTTGACCGCATGGAAGTATTCCCGCTTCGAGGGGAAAATCGATCCCTTGGTCTCAAAGCGCATTTCCAGGTCCCGGATCTGGACCAGAGGCCCTGTCACCTTGTCATAGTCCCGGGACTTGCCGAGCCAGTGGGTGGAGATGTCGATATGTTTTTGCGGCGTGCCAGCCTTCTCGATGTAGTTGACCACCGGGAATCGCTCGACCTTGATATCTGGCCGGGGCACGGCGGAAATCAGGCTCTGCGTATAGGGATGTTTCGGAGCGCCGAGGACCTGATTGGTTTCCCCGTACTCCACCAGCTCGCCGTGATACATCACCGCAACATGGTCGGTAATGTCCGCAATCACGCCCATGTCGTGGGTGATCACGAGCATTGCAACGTTTCGTTCTTCACAGAGCTTTTTCATCAGCTCCAGGATTTGTGCCTGGATGGACACATCAAGCGCTGTGGTCGGCTCATCAGCAATCACAAGCTCTGGCTCGGCGCAAAGTGCGAGCGCGATTACAACACGCTGGCGCATGCCACCTGAGAACTGGTGCGGGTACTGTTTGATCCGCTCAGCAGGATTGGGAATGCCGACCGCGTCGATCAATTCAATCGCCCGCTGCTGTGCTTCCTTTGCAGAAAGTGGCAGGTGCGTGCGGATTGTCTCCACCAGCTGTGACTCCACCGTCTGCAACGGATCCAGCGAGGTCAGGGGATCCTGGAAGATCATGCCGATCTTCCGGCCCCTGAGCTGTCGCATTTTCTTGTAGGGCAGTTCATCGATCCGCTGGCCATGCAGATAGACTTCACCGCCTGCAATGTGGCCGGGCTCCTGTAGAAGTCCGATCACGGCGTTGCCGACGGTGGACTTGCCAGCGCCTGATTCCCCGACCACGCCGAGGATCTTGCCGGCATCCACTTTCAAGCTCACCCCTTCAACCGCAACGAAAACCGATTTGCGGCCCGGGAACTCGACCCGAAGGTCTTTGATATCTAGGACGTTCACGGGAGGCACCTCAGCGCAGTTTCGGGTTGAGGGCGTCACGCAGCCAGTCGCCCAACAAGTTGACGTTCAAAACCAGCAGAGCCAACGCAATGCCCGGGAAAATCGCGATCCACCATTCCCCGGAATAGAGGAAGTCGTTGCCGATCGCGATCAAGGTGCCGAGGGATGGCTGGGTGGGTGGCATGCCGACGCCGAGGAACGACAAGCTGGATTCTGTGACAATCGCTAGCGCCAGGTTGATGGTCGCAATAACCAGAACCGGACCCATCACGTTCGGCAGGATGTGACGGACCATGATAATGACCGAGGGAATACCGATCACGCGGGCTGCCTGAACATATTCCTTGTTCTTTTCCACCATCGTGGACCCGCGAACGGTCCGGGCGTACTGCACCCAGAACGATAGCGCGAGCGCCACGATCAGAATGTAGAAGGCGAAGACTTCGCGGTCGATCCCGCCGAAAATGCCGGCGGCGACACCGTCAATCAGAAGCGCGATCAAAATGGCTGGGAATGTGAGCTGAACATCGGCGATCCGCATAATGATCGCATCGACTCGGCCGCCCATGTAACCGGCGACCAGACCGGCGGTGATACCGATGATCGCAGCAGCGATGACCGAACAGAAACCGACAATGAGCGAAATCCGCATGCCGTAGAAGATGCCGGACAACAGATCCCGGCCCTGATCATCTGTGCCGAGCAGGAAGCGGGGGTCGGCAAACTCCATCCAGACCGGTGGAACGCGAGCGTCCAGAATGGAAATTGTCGCCAGATCAAACGGATTGTGTGGTGCGACCCAGGGCGCAAGGAATGCGACCAGGAACAGGATCAGTGTCATCACTGCGGCAACCACGGTGACCTTCGAGCGCAGGAAGGAGTGGAACAGGTCGCTGTCGATGATGTGTGCGAGGCGGCCTTTCGGCTCGCTGTTCGGTGTGGAGACATCAGCCATGGTCAAGTCTCCTTATGGCCGTCCGACCCGCAGACGCGGATCGATGAAGAAATAGAGAATGTCGACGATGAAATTGATCGCGACGAACAGGAAAGCAGTCAGCAGCAGATAGGCCGACATGATCGGAATATCGACGTTCTGAACCGCCTGCAGGAACATCAGACCCATGCCAGGCCACTGGAAAACGGTCTCCGTGATGGTGGCAAAGGCGATGATCGACCCGAGCTGAAGACCGGTGATCGTGATCACGGGAACCATGGTGTTCTTCAGCGCGTGCCGGAAGTGGACCAGCCGGTCCGGCAGGCCGCGTGCGCGGGCAAACTTGATATAGTCGGTTCGGATGACTTCCAGCATTTCCGCCCGGATCAGGCGCATGATCAGCGTCATCTGGTACATGCCGAGCGTGACTGCTGGCAGGATCAGCGCTTTCAGGCCGGAGGTTGTCAGGAAGCCTGTTGTCCACCAGGAGCCGACCTGGACGACATCGCCGCGGCCAAAGCTTGGCAGCCATTGCAGCGTGACCGAGAACAGGAAGATCAACAAGATCCCGATGAAGAAGGTGGGCAGGGATATGCCGATCAAAGACACCGATAAAAACAGTTTTGAAATCGCCGATTCGCGGTTGAGACCGGCGTAAATACCCATCGGGATGCCGACAACCAGCGCAAACATGAAGGATGCGAAACTGAGCTCAAGCGTTGCCGGAATACGTTTGGCAAACAGCTCCGAAACGGGTTGTTTGAACTGATAGGACGTGCCGAAGTCGAACTGCACAGCATTGCCGATGAAGCGGGCGAATTGGACCGGGATGGGATCGTTCAGACCCAAACGCTCGCGCAGTGCTTCACGTTCTTCAATGGATGTCTCGATACCGACCATCTGGTTGATGGGGTCTCCGACGAAACGGAACATGGTGAAGGCGAGCAGCGCCACCACCAACATGACAATCATCGCTTGAAGCAAACGACGTGTTGCAAAACCTATCATTTCGGCTCTTTACGTTTTCAAGAAAAGGCGCCCCCGGCGGAACCGGGGGCGCTTCATTTTTTAACAGGACCGCTTAGTTCTTTGTGACGAAGCGGAAGTGGAACTGGTTGTCCGCGCGCTGGACGAGCTCAACGTCGTCCGCAACGCCCCATGCCAGACCCTGCTGGTGCAGCGGGATGTAGTAGGCATTATCGTGGGAGATCTTGTAGGCTTCCGCGATCATGTCGTCGCGTTTCGCCGGATCGTTTTCAACCAGGATCTGTTGTGTCAGCTCATCGATTTTCGCATCGCACCAGCCACCGTTGTTGAACGGAGAGCCTTTGCCAGCTTCGTCGCGGCAGTTCATCAGGTTGGACAGAACGTTGAAGCTGTCGAAGGAACCCGGGGTCCAGCCAAGCAGGTAGAACGACGTGTCGTAGCCACCAGAGGCCAGGATCTTGGCGAAGTACTTCGCTTTCGGCTGGGCGTTCAGGTCAACCTTTACGCCAACGCGGGCGAGCATTGCTGCAACGGCCTGACAGATGGCTTCGTCGTTGACATAGCGGTCGTTCGGGCAGTCCATGCCGACAGAGAACCCGTCCGGGTACCCGGCTTCTGCAAGAAGATCCATTGCAGCCTGCGGGTCATACGGATAGCGCTCGAACTCATCCGACTTGGAGAACAGGAACGGGGAGATCATGATCGCGGACGGTGTTGCGAGGTTCCGCATCACTTTCTGCTTGATCGCTTCAATGTTGATGGCCTGGTAGAACGCTTTGCGAACCTTGGCATCCTTGAACGGGTTTTTGCCCTTCACGTCGGAATACAGCAGCTCATCGCGCATCTGGTCCATGCCGAGGAAGATCGTGCGCAGCTCAGGACCTGTCAGGGCGACAGTGCCGTCATTGTCGTTGATGCGTTTGATGTCCTGGATCGGGATCGGATAAACCATATCCATCTCGCCGGACAGAAGCGCTGCAACGCGGGTTGCATCGGATCCGATCGGAGTGAACTCAACGGTGGTCAGGTTGTGAGACGCGGTGTCCCACCAGCCGTCGTTTTTCTCATAAACGGTTTTCACACCCGGCTCGTGGCTGACCAGCTTGAACGGGCCAGTGCCGTTCGCGTTCAGGGCCGCATAGTTCGGGGTGGTGTCGGAAGCAGAGGTGACTTTGACCGCGTCGTTGGCCTCGGTCCACTCCTTGTCCATGATGTAGAACGTGTCCCACTCATAGTGCAGGATCGGGTTCGGGCCGGTCAGAACGAAGTCGACGGTGTAGTCGTCAACGATCTCCACCTTGGCATCGCCCGGAACGCGGGTTGTCAGGTCGGACCCTTCGGAGCGGACACGGTCAACGGAAAAGGCGACGTCTTCAGCTGTAAAGTCGTTGCCATTGTGGAACTTGACGCCCTGGCGCAGGTAAAAACGCCAGCGGTTCGGCTCGACAACTTCCCAACGCTCGGCAAGGCTCGGCTCGATCTGCAGGTCTGCACCGCGGCGGGTCAGACCTTCATAGGTGTTGCCAAGGGCGGACAGCGTGAAGGTTTCGTTGAGGCTGTACGGGTCAAGGGCGTTCAATGTCCCCTGAAACGCAAACTTCAATGTTTCCGCCTGCGCAGCGGATGCCACGCCAAACGTTGCCACAGCAGCAGCAATCAATTTGGTTTTGGTATTCATAGTCCCCTCTTCAGTGCTATTCAGCGCTTATGTGAACTCGTTGTTGTTCAATTTTTTCTTCACGACCGGAAAGTCGTAAATTGTGCCAATTATGACAGCGTTGGCGGAATGCATCAAATCGGATTTCTCCGATTAGCGCAAAACTTTTTCACACAGGTCATCCAGAAAATTGGCACATTTATCAAGTTCCGTAAGGTCGATAAACTCATCGGCCTGATGCGCTTGGTCGATCGATCCGGGTCCGCACACGACCGTGGACAGGCCATGTTCCTGAAACTGACCGCCCTCTGTTGCGTAAACAACGACATGACGGCCGTTGTCGCCGGTCAGGCGCCGGACCAATTGCTCTGCGGTTCCGTCGGTTTCTTCGGCAAGCCCTGGAACCATTGCAAGGACATCGATATCAATCCGGCAATCCTTTGAGATTTCCTGCATGTCAGGAAGAACATGGTCGGCGGCATATCCCCGGTATGCCGAAATCCAGTCTTCCAGGTTCTCGCCGGGCAGCAACCGGATGTCTGTCATGAATTCGCAGGTCTGCGCCGTGATGTTATGCGCCTTTCCGCCCTGGATCGTGCCGCAATGCAAGGTCGTATAGGGCGGCTCGAATGGACACTCCGGGTCTGCTTTGGCTTTGTTCTCTTCGGTCTGCCCGTCCAGCCAGGATATCAGTTTCACAGCGACGGAAATTGCAGATACCCCGCGGTGCAGCTGGCTGGAATGTACCGGATGTCCGTGGACCCGGGTTTTCAGAACGGCAATTCCCTTATGTCCGGTAACCACCGTCATGTTCGTCGGCTCCCCAACGATCACCGCAGACGGATGCGGCCCCTCGGCCAGCATCGCCTTGATCATCGGCGGCGCGCCGAAGCAGCCCACTTCTTCATCGTAAGACAGTGCGATGTGGATCGGTTTAGAGAGGCCTGCGCCTAAAAAATCCGGTACTTTCGCTAGAACCGTTGCCGCAAACCCTTTCATGTCGGCGGTACCACGCCCATAAAGGCGGCCGCCAGCCTCCCATGCCGAAAACGGATCGGACGTCCAGTCTTGCCCGTCGACGGGCACCACGTCGGTGTGTGCCGACAAAACGATACCACCATCGACATTTGGCCCGACGGTGGCAAACAAGGCGGCCTTTTCACCCGTTGCGTCCGGGACACGCATGGCGGATACGCCGTGACTGGACAGGTACTCTTCGACAAATGAAATAAGCTCGAGATTGCTGCGATCCGACACCGTGTTGAAGGACACGAGTTTCGTCAGCATTTCCCGCGGTGTATAGGTGTTTGGCACGTGCGCCCCGGCTATTTACACGAGGTCTTTTACCCCTGTTTCCCCAGGCAGCAATAAACCATCCATCTGCTTAAGTGCAAAGACTTGGAGTGGTTTTTCCTTGCCGCGCACGCTGACGTCGTACAGCGTTTCATCGGGTGCCGTTGCGCGAGCCGCGTCAATTACGTCTTTGGAAACAACGAGGAAGCTGTTCCGCGATTTATTTTCAGTTTCCAGCCGGCTGGCGGTGTTGACGACGTCGCCAAGCGCGGTGAGCCCGCCTTCAGTTTTTCCGGATCCGGCAGCGCCAATACGTCCCAAGATGGCCTGACCGAGATGGAGGCCAACACCGAGACGGATCGTGTCGCGGAACTGAGGGCCCTTTTCGACGTTCAGTGCTTCCATGACTTTCTCGATGCTCCGGCAAGCCTTCAATGCCTGACGAGCACCGGTTTCAGCACCCGTCTCCATCCCGAAGATGGCCATAACGCCATCACCAATGAATTTGTCGACATAGCCGCCCTCTGCCCGGATTACGGCCGAAACGCGGTCAAGATACTGGTTCAAAAGAAAGACGACATCGTAGGCAAGTTGCGCCTCGGTCATGCTGGTGAAGTTCCGGAGGTCGACGAACATGACGACGACATCCTGTTCGACGCCCCAATAGTAAGCATCCTGAACATGGTCCTGCCGCACCAAGTTTGCCTTCACCGGCACCAGCGGTTGGATTTCCATATTTGCAGCTGGCCTGATCTGGCAAGCCAGGCGGACATCCTCCGGCACTCCAATCCGCTTCAAAACTGTTGTCTCGGCCGGGTTTGGCTGTGACAAACTCTCCAGCCCGTTCAAAACCTTGACGCGGCAGGTGGAACAGCGTGCACGGCCACCGCAAACCGAAGCGACAGGTATTCCGTTCATGCGGCTGATTTCAAGAAGAGACGCACCCGGCTGCGCCCGAACGGTCAAACCGCCGGGATATGAAATCGAGATGCCACTGGACATCCGGCTCGCGAGATACCGGATGACTATTACAAACAGGCTCAAGATTATCAGGCCGAACACGATGGCTCTGATGTTGTCGGTTTGAGCGTAGAGCCATGCCAACTGATCGTCCGAAACCTTGACCGTCACGTCCGTTGCCAGAGCCAGGCGCCGGGCTCCTTCAATGAAGCCCCAAAGCGCCATGACAGGCCATGCTATGGCGGCCGCCAAAGCGATGTATTTGACGCGGTGGTAAAACGGGTAGAGCCGCAGCCAGAAATGCAGCCCGATCATCGCGTGGGTCCAAACCACCAGCAAAAGGATGGATTGCATGACTGCATTTTGCGGCCAAAGGATCGTCAGCATCTGGTGGTAGTTCGGGATAAAGCCGAACTCTTTCGCCAGTCCCATCGTTGTGATGACATGCGGAATGAGCGTCCAGGGGATGTAAAGCCCCAGCACAAGCTGAGCGAACTCCCAGGGCGGCATGCGCAATGTGCGTCTCTTGGATGTTCGCCAGAGCGCCAGCGCGACATGGGTGAGAGCTGCCGTGATCAACACGGTTTCGCCGATCGGCCCGCGCCAGATCCAATAGTGCCAGAGGGACATTTTCTCCATCGCATTGACGGAAATGATCCCCATCGCGTGGTTGGAAAAGTGACTGAGGCAAAACAGAAAAAGAACCAGTCCGCTCAACAGGCGCAGCCGTTGGCGCCAGTTGCCGTGCCCGGGGTTGGGCCATGCCGCATCTGCAGCGGTTGCGGGCACCTTTGATGGAATGGCGGGGTCGGTCACTGTGTCTGAACGCCTGGCGAAAAAGTGGACTGATCGTATGTGACGACAGTGCAGCTTGAAGCGCCCGCGTCAAGACGGAACCGGGCTGATCGTGGATTGTTGGACGATGGTCTTGAAACACTCAGGACAAAAAGCAATTGTGCCGCCAAACGAACTTCAAACCGGTAAGAGGCATCATGAAGGTCTACGGCATCAAGAATTGCGATACGGTCAAGAAAGCGCGGAAGTTTCTGGATGAAGCCGGGGTGGAGTACAGTTTTCACGACTACAAGAAAGACGGCGTTGATGCCGACAAGCTCGCAAAGTTTGTCGGCGAATTTGGCTGGGAAGCGGTTTTGAACAAGCGTGGCACGACTTGGCGCCGGCTGGATGAAGCCACCCAGGACGGCGTAACCGATGCAAAAAGCGCGCTGGACGTCATGATCGACAATCCATCCGTTATTAAGCGTCCGATCGTGGAAGGTGCGGAGAAGAATTTCATCGGGTTTGACGCTGTTGCCTGGGAAATGGCGCTGGAGTTGGGTGAACTGAAGTAGCGCACTCACTTGATCTTCGAAAGAACCAAGGCTCCGGCGTCAATCCCCGGAGCCTTTTGTTTGTTACCAGGTGCGGCGCGGCCCGGTGTCAATGTGGTAAAACCCTGACGAATAGTACTTGTAGCCACCCACCGCAGACTGGGACTTCAGGAAAGCCAAGACGGAAGACGGGTTGCCACCGACGGAAAAGTCAACGGCCTGGCAATTCAGGTGATAGGAACTGCGGGCGCCACCTTTGCGCCAATTCTCGAACCACCAGCGTTTGGTGGAATGGACCTTCACCGGTCCGTACCGTTTCGCGACCTTGTTCAGGACTTTTTTGAGTTTTCTCGGCACGCACCAGGACGAGTCGTTGTAGTCAATTGCGCTGTGCGATGCCGTTGCCCAACCCATGCCGGTGACACCAGCAACCGATCCACATCCAACCAGAACAACGGACAATCCCAAAAACATTATCCAGGCTAAAAAACGCTGACGCATAACAAACAGCCTTGCAAATTCGAAGTGTCGGCCCCCTCCTCAAAAGTGCCAAGAATTTTATTAAAATTTTAATGAAATAGATGGTTAACGCGCTCAAGAAACATTTGTTTCACAATATCAAAAATGATGATACAAATGTCTCAAGCGCTCAATCCTGTGCGAGACACCCTTGGTGAGGTTCGTGTTCATGTCTCACGTTTTTCCGCGTCATACCAAAGCATCCCCTCCTGTCGCCGTTGGCGGTGACGGGTGTTACATTATTGATAGTAATGGCAAAAAGTACTTTGATGGGTCCGGCGGCGCAGCCGTATCGTGCCTTGGGCACAGCGATCCCGACGTGACTGCGGCGATCAAGGGGCAAGTTGACCAGATCGCATTCGCCCACACCGGGTTTTTCACCTCAGAGCCTGCAGAGCAGCTTGCTGATCTTCTGATTGATCATGCACCAGGCAATCTGGATCGGGTGTACTTCGTCTCAGGCGGTTCTGAGGCAATGGAAGCTGCACTCAAACTGGCGCGTCAGTATTTTCTGGAAAAAGGCGAGACATCCCGACACCGGGTCATTGCCCGCCGGCAAAGCTATCATGGCAACACGCTCGGGGCGCTTGCGACCGGCGGAAATCAGTGGCGCCGAGAACCCTTCGCGCCGTTGATGATCGAAACCTCCCACATTTCACCTTGTTACGAGTATCGCGGACGGGCGGACGATGAAACGGCCATCGAATACGGGCGACGCGTTGCCAATGAACTCGAAACCGAAATCCAGCGCCTTGGCGCGGAAAACGTCATGGCATTTGTGGCCGAGCCGGTCGTGGGCGCAACGGCTGGTGCGGTCCCGCCTGTCGAAGGTTACTTCAAGCGGATCCGGGAAATCTGTGATCACTACGGGATCTTGCTCATCTTGGACGAAGTGATGTGCGGCATGGGACGCACAGGCAGCCTGTTTGCTTGTGAGCAGGATGGTATAGCGCCGGATATCCTTGCGATCGCAAAGGGCCTTGGCGCAGGTTATCAGCCGATTGGGGCTATGCTGTGTACGTCGGAGATCTATCAGGCCATCGAAAACGGGTCCGGTTTCTTCCAGCACGGCCACACATATATCGGACATCCGACGGCGTGCGCGGCCTCTCTTGCCGTCCTGAAAAAGCTCACTTGCGGCCTGGTCGATCAGGTTCATCCTCTGGGCGACAAACTGGATGCGACCCTGAAAGAGGCTTTCGGACAGTATCCCCATGTTGGCGATATCCGTGGACGCGGCCTGTTCCGCGGCATTGAAATTGTTGAGGACCGGGAAAGCAAGACACCCTTTGATACCAAACGCGGGGTGAACAAGGCCTTGAAAAAGGCGGCGTTCGAAGCCGGGCTCATCTGTTATCCGATGGGTGGCACGATTGACGGGGTAAAAGGCGATCACATCCTGCTGGCACCGCCCTTCATTATGGAAGATCAGCACATCTCCGAGATTGCCGACAAGCTTCAAACTGCATTCAAGGCCGTTTTCTGATCATGGCACCTGACACCAAACCTCAGGCGCTACCACTTATTATGGTTGCGCCGAACGGCGCACGGCGCACCAAGGTGGATCATCCGGCCCTTCCGGTGACGATCGCTGAAACGGTGGAGGCAGCCGTTGCTTGTTTCGAAGCAGGCGCGGGCGCAATCCATGCCCATGTCCGCGACGAAACAGGCGCGCATGTTCTGGACAAGGACCTCTACCAGACGCTCTTGTCGGAATTGAATGCTGCATTGCCGCAAATGCAGGTTCAAATCACCACCGAAGCTGTTGGAAAATACACACCGGACGACCAGCGCAAACTGGTCCAGGAGTTAAGGCCGTCACTTGTGTCGATTGCTGTGCGCGAGTTGGTACCGGACGATGACACAGATACGGCTGCAGAGTTTTATTCCTGGGCCGTGAAGGAAGGAATATCTGTTCAACACATCCTCTACAGTGCAGAGGATCTCAACCGGTTCTTCGACCTCGTCGAAAACGGCACTATTCCTGGCGTTTCGCATCATGTGCTTCTGGTGCTGGGCCGTTATGCCGACAATCAGGAAAGTGCGCCGGAAGATCTCCAGCCCTTTCTGGACCGGTTGAAAGCGCGCCGGGGCGGCTACGAGATCGACTGGGGGGTGTGTGCCTTTGGGCATCGGGAAACAGAATGCCTGGTGTATGCCATCGAGAACGGTGGCAAGGCCCGGATAGGATTTGAGAACGGCCTTTGGAATCGCGATGGTGCAGTTGCGAAGGACAACGCTGACCGGGTCCGGGATCTGGTGTCGGCCCTCGAAGAAAAAAACGTTTCCGTTCTGTGAGGCTGAACCGCCTTCAGGGCGGTTCACATTCGGGCAAAACCCGACAGAGTGGAGTGACTGAAAACATGGTGGAACACCATTACGTCCTGACGCTTTCATGCGCGGACAAGCCGGGAATTGTCGCAGCCGTCACAACGGAATTGGCCGATTTTGGCGCGAATATCGCAGAGAGTGATCAGTTTTGGGACCGTGCCACCAATCAGTTCTTCCTCCGCATCGCCATGCTGGCGCCGGAAGGTGTGACCTTGGAGAGCGTTCAAAAGGCGCTTGATCCGGTCATTGCCCGCTTTGACATGAAAGCAAAGCTGGTCGACACGGCCAAGCGGCAAAAAGTGATCATCATGGTCTCCAAGTTTGACCACGCGATGCTGCACCTTCTTTATCAGATCCGCGTTGGCTGGCTGGATGCCGAGGTGGTTGCCATCGTCTCCAATCATCCGGATAGCGCCCGCACCGCCGATCATGAAGGCATTGCGTACCATCACTGGCCGGTTACCAAGGAAAACAAGGCGGAGCAGGAGGAAAAACTCCTGAAGCTGGTCAAGGAAACCGGCGCAGATCTGGTGGTGCTGGCGCGCTACATGCAGGTGCTGTCCGATAACCTGTCCAAGCGGCTCTTCGGCAAGGTGATCAACATTCACCACTCGTTTCTGCCGAGCTTCAAGGGCGCCAAGCCGTATCATCAGGCCCATGCGCGCGGGGTGAAGATGATCGGAGCGACCGGGCACTATGTGACGCCGGATCTCGACGAAGGCCCGATTATTGAACAGGACGCAGAGCGCGTCAGTCACGCATTGTCGGCAGATGATTTCGTGGCGCGCGGTAGGGATATTGAATCCCGCGTGCTCGCACGTGCTGTCAAATACCACCTTGAAAACCGGGTTATGATTGTTGGCAACAAGACAATTGTCTTCACGCCGTAGGCCCGAAGATCAGACGGTTTCCGGCTCCCGTCCGAACGGCAGCTTGCGGCCGTCTTTTTCAAGTTCGGAGAAAAGCCAATCCCGAAACAGCCGGATTTTCCGGCTGTTTTTACTTTGCATCGGATAGCTCAGGTTCCAGGATTCGCTCTCGATCCGTGAAACCAAGTCAAAGGGCTGAATCAGCTGTCCGTTTGCAAGAGCGTCCCGTACGAAATACGGGGTAAGAATCGCGACCCCCTGCCCGGCAATGGCCCGGTTGGCTTCCAGTGCCTGTGAGCCCATCCGGCTGGACGGGTTTTGGCTAAGATCAACATCCGGCAAGCCGGCATCAGCAAACCACGTTCGCCACCAATGGTCTTCAGGGTCGATGATTGGTGCCTTCAAGAGATCAGCCGGTTCGTGGATCCCGCCAAGTTTTTCCGCAAGCAGCGGGGAAATCATCGGAGTGAATTCGGCCTGGATCAGCTGGTGATAATAGCAGCCTTTCGGCGGTTGATAACAAGCGGTGATGGTTAGATCACCATCGGCAAATGCTGGTTTCTCCCATGGTCCGAACGGAACAAGCCGGACGGCGATGGTGGGGTTTTGGATCTGAAATTCGAACAGGCGGGACGACAGCCAGGTGACGGCAAACGTCGTGTTGCTGCTGATCACCAGTTCGGAAGACTCTGCTTCCCGGACTTCGTGAAAAGTGTTGCGAAGCCGGTCAAAAGCGTCGGTCACACCATCCGCAAGCTGTTGGCCGCGCGGCGTCAGCTCAATTTTCCGGGGCTTTCGCTCAAACAGTGAAAATCCGAGTTTTTCTTCTAAAAGTTTGATCTGGTAGCTGACCGCGGCCTGCGTCATGCCAAGCTCGTCACCGGCTTTCGTGAAGCTGAGGTGCCTTGAAACGGCATCGAACGCCCGGACAGCGGACAGCGGGGGTAAAGAGGCGGACATGCATAAATACTCCTTATGCATGTCTATTGTCTTTTCATTGGTCAATCAACAGTCGACACGCGATACATCCTAAAGTCATCAGTGAATTCGGGCGATTTTCATGTCTTCTGTCGATTGTAAATGTACCAAATCGAGTGTGCGCTCTAAATTGGGATTAGTTGAATTTATCCATGGCTTGCTTTCTGGATGGTATGGCCATCGGCGTAAACGCGCTGTTCTCTCTGATTTGCCAGCGGCATTGAAACGGGACATCGGCCTTGACGACATACAGCCAAGCCCACAAAGCCTTGAAGAAAACTGGCGCAGTGAGTTCGACAGGTTGCAACGCCGCTAAGCGTAGAGAGCATTACCTGTACCGGGCGTGGATACCTTCGTAGGTTCCGTCAGCTCGTATTTCCGCCAAGCCTTCATTGAATGCCTGTCTCAACTCTTCAGAGTCAGGGTGCTTTCGTGAAAAACACAAGAAGTAGTCCCAGACAACGAAGGACCGGAAACCAAATTCATTGCGATAGCCAAGTTTCTTTTTGAGATGCTGACCGGCCGCCTGTCCAGTGTGAAAATAGTCGACACGCCCCAGTTCAAGCATCTTGAAGCCGGCCGTATCCGTGGCGATGTTGACCAACTCCGCGCCTTGCCTCTCCATTTCCGCGTTTGGGGCGTATTCAAGAACAGAGGCGATCCGCTGGCCCCTAAGGTCTGCAATACTCCGTATGTTTTCGACCGGATGCCCCGTTCGGTAGAAAACGCCATAGGCTTCCTGGCTGATAGGCGCGCTGAAGAGAAAGTGCTCAGCACGTTCAACGGTATGGGCGCAGGTCAGAAGGCCGGGATAGTTGCCAGCTTCGGTCTCGCTGACCGCTCGGGACCACGGGACATGGACAACCTCTGCCGTGATGCCTTTGCGCTTGAAGGCTTCAACGGCAACTTCGTGGTCAAATCCGAGGCGGTCATCTTCGGGTTCTGCGATATCAAAAGGCGGGTAATCGGTCGCCAATATGATCACAGACCCTGCCGGATGCCCAAGCGTCGGCAGTCCGATCGGGAATATAGCTACCACCAACAGCGCAACCCAGAGCCAGGACCGTATCGCCACCGGAAACGACCTCCGTGAAACATCGGAACGAGGCCGTATGGGACCACACAAAAATATAATTTTTTATTGGCAGTTTTCTTTAATCTGCACCCTTCTCAAGCCAATAGCCCGCGAAGCGCGAAGACCGTTGCCCGGTGGGCATTTACAGCATCAGAGCCCAGACAGTTGCGGCGAGCATGGTGAGCGCCATCACAACTGTGATGGAACGCATCAACCGGCCTTCGCCGATAAGAGCCAGAATAGATACGCCGACCAGCGCCCAAAGCGAATGAAAGACCATTCCGCCCAAGAGGAAACCTGTTGCTAGGATGGCGGCGTTGGCATGCAGATCCAGACCGTTCCCCGCGAAGAAGGTCGAGAACGCGACGAGGCTCATGGCCCATGTCTTGGGGCTCAGCGGGTGAATCAATAGCCCCTCCCAAAAAGTCAGAAGGGTTGCTTCACCCTTAGGCCGGATGGTGAGGGAAATGATCCGCCAGGCCAGAAAGGCCATATAAGTCAGGCTCAAAGCCTTGAATACCGATACGATGATCCCACCCTGCGCCATGATGTGACCAAGCCCGTAGGCGACTGCCAGGTTCAAAGGCAGCGAGCCGATCTGTGAGGCAATAATGACTGGGAATGCCGTCCGGTACCCGGAACTCGCTCCGATCGCGAGGAAAGCCAGGTTTCCGGGGCCTGGGGTGCCGGTCATGATGATCACAAAGACCGCGAAGGCCATCAGTGTGGCGGTGTCCATTTCGGGTGCCTCGTATAATTTCGATACAATCGATACAAAAGCGTATGAACTATCTCTGTATTGAAATATTGTATCGGTCAATGATAACATTGTTCTCATGACAATGTGGGTTCCGAACATCGAGGCGGCTTCCGGGCCGATTTATCTTGCGATCGCAGACGCGCTGGAGGCTGATATTCTTGCCGGCAGTCTCGCCCAGGGCGACCGGTTGCCGCCGCAACGCGAGCTTGCCTATCAGCTTGGCATAACGCTCGGAACGGTGACCCGGGCCTATGCGGAAGCGGAGCGCCGGCGTCTGGTCAAAGGGGAAACTGGCCGTGGAACGTATGTTGCCCCGGAAAGCCAGAAGGTTTCTCCCCTGATCCCGAAGGAAGGGGAACCGGAGACGTGTGATCTGGCACGCAACTTTGCCTATCCGTTTCTCAATCCCAGCCTTTCCGATGGGCTGGTTCGCATGGCTAAAACGGCTGGAATTGAGCGCCTCAACGGATTTGTGCCCTCCGAAGGATTGAAGGCCCACAGGGAAACAGGCGTTCTGGTGTTCAAGGACTACGGACTGGAGGCGGATCCGGACCGGGTCGCGGTGACTTGCGGCGCACAGCACGGCATTCAGGTCACCTGCCAGGCCCTTTTTCTACCCGGTGATGCCGTGGCGGTGGACCAGTTTACATATCCGTCGATCTTCAGTTCGCTCGCCGCGCAAGGGCTGAAAGCTGTGCCGGTTCCGGCGCTCATCGGCGATGATGGAGGGCTGGGCGCTATGGATCCGGATGCACTGGCCCAAACGGTTCGGATGCATCACGTGAAGGGCGTTTTTCTGATGCCCAACATGCAGAACCCGACCACCCACACCATGTCGATGGTTGAGCGCACACGGCTTGTTGAGGTTGCCCGTCAGTTTGACCTCAAGATCATTGAAGACGATCCCTATACGCCATTTCTCACCGACCCTTTGCCGGCCTTTGGCGCTATTGCGCCAGAGCGGACGGCCTCGATCGCCAGTATCTCAAAGGTGTGTTCGCCCGGCAGCCGGATCGGTTTTGTTCATGTTCCAGCACCTTTCGAAGACTCAATCCGCAACAAAATTGGCGAAAGCACATGGATGGCATCGCCCATCACGGCGGAGCTGATTTCCGGTTGGGTCCGTGAGGGGCATCTTAGCAAGGCGCTCCGGGTCAAGCGGCGCGCCAACAGTGTAAGATTTGACCGCGCCAAGAAGATTTTGGAGCCGTACTTTCTGCAAAGCGGCAGCCACAAGGTGTTTGGATGGCTTGCCTTGCCGCAAGACGTTGATCCGGATGCGCTTCAGGCGGCCTTGTCTCATCAGGGCATTTCGGTGCTGTCCTCAAGATACTTTCAGGCAAAAGGGCAAAAACCGGGGCCCTATATCCGGCTTACCTTTGGATCTGAAGAAAACGAAGACCGCTTCGATTGGGCGCTGGAGCGCATAAAGACCACCATCTCAACCTTTGCGGAGCCACCGGATTTGACCCGCCCTGTCGGGTAGGCCGCTCCGGTTTCATGTGGGCATCATCGACTGTTTTTTGACAAGCTGTCCGTTCCAAACCATAAGCGGGCAAACGCTGCGTCAGAAAAACACCGTTGCAGCACTTCCGCGATAGGACTTCATGGTGCTTTGGCCCCGCAAAAAAGACAAAGAACAGACCGGCGGCTGCAATCCGGGCATCACCCCCTATGCACGGCTTGAAAACGCCGGTCTCACCCTTGGCAGCCGGAAGGTCCTGTCAGGCCTCAGCCTGGATTTGGAAGAGCGCCGGATCGGCGTGATCGGACTGAACGGATCTGGGAAAAGCAGCTTCGCACGCCTCTTGAACGGTCTTCATCTCGCTGATGAAGGCCGCGTCACTGTCTTTGGCGCAGATGCGGCTTCCGTTCGATCCGAATTGCCGCGCCATGTCGGTTTTGTTTTCCAGAACCCGGATCACCAGGCAATTTTTCCGACGGTGGAAGAAGAAATCGCCTTTGGCTTGACACAGCTGGGCGCCTCGAAAGACGAAAGCCGTGCCAAAGCCTTGGAGTTTCTGGACCTTCATGGTTGCGGCGACCTGGCCGCTAAACCTTTTGCTGAATTGTCGGGAGGGCAGAAGCAACTAGTCTGCATTCTGGCAGTTCTGGTGATGAGACCAGCTGTCTTGGTCTTGGATGAGCCGATGACGAGCCTGGATGCGCTGGCATCCCGGCTGATATTCGACAAGCTCATGTCGCTGCCGCAACGGATCGTCATGGTCAGTCACGATTTGAGTCTACTGACCGGGTTTGACCGGGTGCTGTGGTTGGAGGAAGGGCAGTTACGTATGGACGGACCGGCAGCAAAGGTGATTGCAGCCTATCGGGACGACATTGAACGCCGGTCCGGAACCGTCATGGAAGCAGCTGCGATATGATATCGGTCTACCTCTCGGGCGACAGCTGGGCGCATCGCCTTCCAGCAGGGGTGAAGCTGCTCGCGGTTGCGATCGGCAGCCTTTTGCTTTTCAGGACCGAAACACTCTGGGTTTTTCTTGTTTGCTTGGCCCTGGTGCTCGCGGCTTATGTTTCTCTCGGCCGCGGATCCGTTCAGCGCTTGCGGCTCCTGAAGGGACTGTCGATCTTTCTGGCAGCAATCTTGGCGTTGCATTGGTTATCAGGAACCGTCATGGACGGTGTTATCGCAATCCTGCGCCTTTGTGTGATGGTCCTTGCCGCCAGCTTTGTCTCGATGACAACGCGAATGGATGATATGCTAGCAGCCGTGATGCCGTTGTTCCGACCGCTGGAATGGGCCGGGTTTTCAGCGCGTAAGCCCGCGCTGGGTGTCACACTTGTGTTGCGGTTTGCACCGCATTTGATGGAGATCTTCGCCGTCCTTCGGGAGGCATACCAGGCGCGCACGGGCAAAAAGTCGTCCTGGAGGCTGATTGCGCCCTTTGCGCTCCAGGCGCTTAAAATGTCGGAGAATGTTGCCGAAGCTCTGGCGGCGCGCGGCGGCTCGCAAGGACTGACCCTGAAGTAATGGGCGCCTTTAACGATATACGACAAGGCCGGCTGGCGGGTGACGCCGCAGCCATAGAGACAAACAATAGACTCGGGTCGGAAAACGTCCCAGAAAAAACGACGATAAAGAAGGATAGACTCCCATGACAGATCGTTCCCTTGTGCACGTTGCATTTTATGCAGCTCTCATCGCCGTCCTCGGTTTGCTGCCGCCGGTCGCAATTCCGGCGCTGGGCGGAGTGCCGATTACAGCGCAGACACTTGGTGTGATGCTGGCTGGTATTATGCTCGGACCGGTCCGCGGCAGCCTCGCTGTGCTCTTGTTCTTGTTCCTGGTCGCGCTCGGCGCACCGTTCCTTTCCGGCGGCCGAGGCGGTCTCGGTGTATTCGCCGGTCCATCTGTCGGTTTCCTGATTGGCTGGCCGGTTGGCGCCTTTGTCGCTGGTCTGATCATGCGTGCAACAACCAACGCCAGCGTTCTTGTTTCGGCGGCGGTTGCTGGCGCAGTTGGCGGAATTCTTGTCGTCTACGCCTTCGGGATTCCCGGTATTTCCTTCATGACAGGCCTTTCCCTGCCGAAGGCGGCCATTGGCAGCGCAGTCTACATTCCAGGTGACCTCATCAAGGTTGCAATCGCAGCGGTGATTGCCCAGACGATTGCGCGCGGCCTGCCGGGCGCTGTTCTGTCCCGGTCCTGATCTGGTCGAAGCAGGATTTCACGCCGCATGGGCTACATCGGCGAACACCTGGAAAAAAAAGCGCGGGCCAGCAAAGCCGGACCCGCGCTGCAAACTGGCGGGTGCGTCCTCTCATGGGAAGAGTTCCTGTCATCTGTTCAGGAAAGAGAGCAGCTGCTTCGGGATAACTCTCCCGAAGGTGCCCAGATTGCGCTCTTGTTGACCGACCCCACTGACACCCTCGTCAGCTTCTTTGCTTGCGCACGCTCAGGCCGCACTGCCCTCATCATGGACCCCTCCTGGCCGCGGCATCAAATAGAAACCGTGCTCAAGGCCGTGCAGCCGGCTTTTTGTCTCGACCACGACCAACTCGCTCAATTTGTAGCGTCTCGAAACGATGAATTCGACACGCGCCCAAGCGACTCCCCTTTGAAAACCGCTGAGTTTTATGCCGGGTTCACATCTGGCTCGACGGGCATGCCAAAAGGCTTTGTGCGGTCTCATCGGTCCTGGCTGGAGAGTTTTCGTCTAAGTGAACCGGATTTTGAAGACCTCGAGCCAACCCAGATCATTATCCTCGGGGGGCTGAGCCATTCGCTGCACCTATATGGGGCGGTTCATGGTCTTCATCGCGGGACGCCTGTCACCGTCTTGCCTCGGTTCGAGCCGCGCGCGGTGTTGGAAGTTCTTCAGGCGGAGGCGGGAAATGCTGCGCTCTATGCAACTCCGACCCAATTGCAACTGATCGCGGAGGCGGCCCGGCGCAGTGGTTCTCCCAAGGCCTTGCGTCTTGTTTTCTCCAGTGGCGCCAAATGGCCGGACGGGGCGAAATCCGCCTTCGCCGAAGTCTTCCCGAAGGCCCGCCTTGTGGAATTCTATGGCGCGTCAGAAACAAGTTTCATCAGTTTTGCCCGATCGGGTGACGGGACCCCGGCCGGGTCTGTTGGCCGGCCGCCTACAGGCGTTTCAATTGCCATCGGCAATCCGGATCAACAGTTGCCCTTAGGTACGCCGGGTCCGATCTGGGTGAAAAGCCCACTTCTCTTCAATCGGTATATATGTGGCCAGGCACCGGATACCGTTTGGCACGGAGACTGGCTGACCTTTGGGGATCATGGATATGTCGATGATGCGGGATACCTGTTTGTGACTGGCCGCCAGAACCGGATGGTGATCACGTCGGGCTTGAATGTTTATCCGGAGGAAATCGAAACCGTTCTCATGAGCCATCCTGCAGTCAAGGCTGCCGTGGTTTTTGGGCTTCCAGACGCTCTGCGTGGTGAGCGCCTGGAAGCTGTGATCGAGCTCCGCCTTGAGCTTGAGGATCCGGCGCAGGCCCTTGCGGACCACTGCCGGAGATTTGCCGGCCGGGGGAAATGCCCAAAACGGTTTCATATGAAAGACAAGTTTCCTTTGACGGCTGGCGGCAAACCGGACCTGCAGGCGTTGAAACGTGAGTTTGGCGTGAGCGCCGCCCCTGTTCCGGTGCTGGAAGGTGAGAATTCATGACGCGCCGCGCTGTCATCGCAGCAGCCCGGCGGACGCCGGTCGCACCACGCGGCGGTGGACTGAAAGATCTCCAGGCCGACGAACTGGCGGCACCTGTATTCTCCAAACTACTGCACGATGCGAGTGTCCCGGATGACATGGTCGACCATGTGCTTCTTGGAAACGCGCTTTATGCAGGCGGGAACCCGGCGCGGATGGCGGCGCTGAGGGCCGGTCTCCCGCTAACCGTTCCGGCAATGACGATAGATACACAGTGTTGCTCAGGTCTGGATGCCATCATACAAGGAGCGCGGCTGATCGAGGCCGGCGCGGCGCGTTGCGTGATTGCCGGAGGAGCAGAAAGCTATAGCCGTGCACCAGTTCGCATGCATCGGCCAAAGGCGATGGGCCAGGAGCCCGTCGTTTACACCAGACCGGCTTTCGCACCGCCGCCTTTCGATGACCCGGATCTCAGTGAAGCTGCAGCCCGTCTTGCCGCACGTCTTGAGATCGGCCGCGAGGATCAGGCGGCGTTTGCAGTTCTCTCGCACGAAAAAGCCCGCGCAGCGAAGACCTCAAAGAAACGTGTAGTTTGTCCTGGGACCGATTTGGTGGATGACAGTTTTACACGGCCTTTGTCCATCCGGGCGCCGATGCGGGCGCCAGTTCTTTATGGAGACCGGGAAACAGGATTGTCGGCAGCGACAATTGCCTGCGAAGCGGATGGTGCAGCCGGGGTCCTGATCATGTCCGAAGACTTGGCGAGCGAACGTGGCATAAGTGGACTAGCGATCATCAAAGCTGGCAGCATGGGCGGCGATCCTGCAGATCCAGCCTTGGTCCCTATCGAAATGGCAAGGCAGCTGTTGAACCAGACCAAATATACCGTCGCTGATATGAACGCCGTCGAAATTCATGAGGCGTATGCGGTCCAGGCCATGGCTGCGGTGGATGCATTGGACATACCTCATGAAAACCACAATCCGCTTGGCGGTGGTTTGGCGCGGGGCCACCCGATCGGCGCATCGGGTGCTGTGTTAATGGTACAGCTTCACGACCATTGGCATACGCAGCGGACGCAGGGGTCTCCTCAAAATTATACGGCTATGGCCTTGATTGCGGCAGCCGGTGGCTTGGCCGCCGGTGTCGTGGTTGAGGCCGTTAATGCCTGAGCTGGTAAAACATTAACTATCTGTAATTTCAAACAAAACGGCGTAATTCGAAACTTTTTTCAGCTTTTTTGATTTTTTTCGAAATCGGCTGTTGACGGGCCCGGTCGACCTGCGTATAACCCGGTTCATCGACGGCGGCAACGTCGCTGGCGACAGGGCGCTGCGCTCTAAATTCCGGAAAACTGGTCGATTGGGGCTGGATCGCAAGGTTCGGTGATTGGTTGGTTTTTGCGAGTTTACGAGATGTAGGCCTGATGAGGATTTTGGTTCTCATGTTCATTGACAATTTGATATTTGAAGGAAGGGAAGCGTAGGCGGCGTTGGTCTTGCGATGCTTGGGTCTTTAGGGGCTTGAGTGTTTTAAGAGTTACGCAGGTACGCTGATCTTTCAGACAAGGAAG
>NZ_JBRKQB010000003.1:0-636497 GCF_053005265.1 Roseibium sp. MB-4 | reverse complement strand
CCAGGGTCTGTCGGTTTGCCAAGGCAGTGTGGTTCAATCTTAACCCATTGGGCGTCTGTCAGTACAAAGCGATCCATCCAAAGCTTGAATCACATCCGTACTGATTTGTGAATCCCCACAGACCCTAGTCAGTGAGATAGACGTTACCGAGCTTCATGAAACAAAGGAGCGGGCCCAGTATCTGGCGAGCCATGATGCTCTAACCGGACTATCGAACCGCACCTATTTGACCGAGCGTTTGTCAAAGTTGCTCGCAGATGCGGCGACAAAGGGTTTGACGGCTACATTATATCTCGTCGACCTGGACGACTTCAAAGCCATCAATGACACGATGGGCCACGCCGCCGGGGACGCCTTGCTGCAGCTTGTTGGCAACCGTCTGAAAGAGATTGCAGGTCCTCAGGACATTGTTGCGCGCCTGGGCGGCGATGAATTTCTCATCTGTCACCTTGAGGACCCGGAGGCCGAAGGTCCGGGCTGGTTCGGCAAATCGTTGCTCGGAAGCTTCAGTTATCAGCAGATGATCGATGGTCACCCGCGCAGTGTGAGTCTGAGTATTGGTTACTCACATTATCCAGAGGACGGCCGCTCTATCGACAACCTGATCCGGAACGCAGATCTGGCCCTTTACCAGGCCAAGCAGGACTCTAAGGAGAAATGCGTCCGCTTTCATGACGCGATGCGGCTCCGGCGGGATGAAAATCTTGCACTGAAAAAAGATATGGAACGAGCGATCGAGGAGGACGAGTTCGCTCTCTACTTCCAACCGATCGCATTGACCGCCTCCAGCGAAACTGTATCCGCCGAAGCGTTGATCCGCTGGCTTCACCCAGAAAAAGGGCTTGTTCCGCCGGATCAGTTCATTCCGCTTGCCGAAGACACGGGCTTGATCAACCGGATCGGCGCGTGGGTCTGCCGAAGCGTCGCGCAGGCACAAACTCGGTTCCAGCAACGCGGGTTTGATATCTCGATCTCAATGAATGTCTCGCCCTGGCAGTTGTCCGATCCGGAATTCACCGCGCTCATGATGGATTTGCCGGATATTTATGGCTGCGATCCTACGAAAATCATCCTGGAGATTACGGAGAATGTCGTTCTAGGCGAGATCCCGGACGCACTTACCGCGTTGAACGAACTCAAGATCATCGGTTACAGCATCGTCATTGACGATTTCGGCACCGGCTATTCGAACCTTGCCTATCTCTATAACTATCCGATCGACGGTATTAAAATCGACCGGATGTTCATCAATGACATCTCGAACGGTGGGGCGATCGTGAAATTGATCCTCTCCCTTGCAGACGCATTGGGCGCCACCGTGGTGGCCGAAGGCGTTGAGACCGTCGAACAAAGAGACTGGCTCACGGAAAACGGCTGCGACCGGTTCCAAGGCTACCTCTATTCAAAACCGGTCCCGGAGGACCGGTTCTTGGGCTTCCTGGAAAAACAGGCGAACATATCGTCTAAGTGACTTTTGCCCGGCTCTTGTATTCTGGCCGGTCCCAGCTTCCGGTCTCAAGGATGTCTGCAAGGATCGCAACGGCGTCAACCACGTCCTGATGAGACAGGTAGAGCGGCGTGAAGCCGAAACGCATCACATCCGGTGCCCGGAAATCGCCAATCACGCCACGCGCAATCAACGCCTGCATGGCAGCATACCCCTCCTCAAATCGGAACGATACCTGACTGCCGCGGGTTTCCGGATCGCGCGGGCTCGCCAGTGTTAGCTGCGGGCATTTCTCCTCTACCTCCTTAATAAACAATTCGCTCAAGGAGATGGACTTCTTCCGGATGTCAGCCATGTCGACATCTTCAAAGACGTCCAAAGCGGTATAAAGGCTGGACAGCGACAGGATCGCCGGTGTTCCAACCGTCATACGGTTCACACCATGAACAGCGCGATAATCGAGATCGAAAGCAAACGGCGCCTCGTGCCCCATCCAACCCGTGACCGGGGATGTCACTTTCTCCTGATGACCTTCAGCCACATAAAGAAATGCTGGCGCCCCAGGTCCTCCATTGAGGTATTTGTACCCGCACCCAATGGCAAAGTCGGCTTTTGCCCCTTCCAGATCGACTGTGATCGCACCTGCTGAATGCGCCAGGTCCCAAATCGCGAGTGCACCCGCTTGGTGAGCCTTTTCAGTCAACGCTGCCATATCGTGCAAACGACCCGTCCGGTAGTCGACCTGTGTCAGCATAACAACCGCAACATCCTCGGCTATTGCCGCCTCCACCTCTTCGGGTGCGACGACCCTCAACTCGTGACCTTTGTCGAGCAACTCGGACAAGCCGGACGCCACATAGAGATCTGTTGGAAAGTTCCCGTTGTCGGACAGGATCACCCTCCGGTCCGGCCGGAGAGAGAGAGCCGCTGCGAGCACCTTGAACACATTTACAGAAGTGCTGTCGCACGCCACAACTGAGCCTTCAGGCGCTCCGATCAGCCGGCCAATTCGATTTCCGACCCGCAGTGGCAGATCGAACCAGCTGTGTTCGTTCCAGGATTTGATGAGGCTCGTTCCCCATTCCTGCTCGACAACTTCGGCAAGCCGGGCCGGGACATTTTTCGGCAGGACACCAAGCGAATTCCCATCCAGGTAGATCACGCCTTCCGGTATCTTGAATGCATCCTTTTTCGTACGAAGGACGTCATTTTTGTCAGAAGGGTGCTGGGATTGCATATGGATCTCTTGTACCAGTTGGTCTGATTTGTTGGGAGCCGCACGCTATCAAAGGGCAACCAACGGAACAACTGTTTCCCCAAGCCGATGTTCACAGGAAAATCAGTCGTTTCGAAAATGTCGCAATCAACACAGAATTGCTCGTTATACTGCCATTTTGGGCGGTGAGACCTGATAGTTTTCGCCTCATCTGTCACACAACCGGTTCCCGGCAAAGGTAAGAGCACTCTGTAACGATGTTCATCAGCGTTTTTGATATTTTCAAGATCGGTATCGGCCCCTCCAGTTCACACACTGTCGGACCGATGGTAGCAGTTCACCGCTACGTTGATCGTCTGAGAGCCAACCCGACCGTATGCCGGTCGGCGTCACGCATCACAGTGACGCTTCATGGGTCTTTGGCGTTTACCGGAAAGGGACACGCCACCGACAAGGCGGTCTGCCTTGGATTGCTGGGCGCTACTCCGGACACGCTGGACCCGGACCAAGTCGAACCGATGCTGGAGCAACTGGCCGCAGCCCAGCGCTTGCGGATCGACGGTCTCTTTGACCTTCCGTTCCATCCGGAAAAGGACGTGATCTTTGACTACGGCCCCTCATTGCCACTTCATGCGAATGGCATGACCTTTCATCTTCTTGGCAGCGACGGCTCCGTACTCGACAGTTTTGTCTTTTATTCTATCGGTGGTGGCTTCGTCGCCAGTGAAGCAGAACTGCGCAAGACAACCAACGAACCGGTCAATGAGCTCGCCCGGCAGGAAGTTCCCTTCCCGTTCGCTTCCGCCAAACAAATGCTGGAGATGGGCCAGGACCATGGCCTGAGCATTGCGGACATGAAACTGCAGAATGAATGTGCAGACAAAACAAAGCAAGAGGTCGAGGCGGGCATCGACAAACTCTGGTCTGCAATGGACGCTTGTATCAATCGCGGCATCACTCAGTCAGGCATCCTTCCAGGCGGCTTGAAGGTGAAGCGACGGGCTGCTGACATCTACCAAAAGCTTCTCAAAGAAGGCCGCTCAAACCCTCCGTTTGAACACAATGTCGTCGACTGGCTGGGTGTCTATGCCATGGCAGTCAATGAAGAAAACGCCGCCGGAGGGCGGGTTGTCACAGCCCCGACCAATGGCGCTGCAGGCGTCATTCCGGCGGTCACCCGCTACTATCTTGACCATTGCCCCGACGCGGACGCCAATGGCATTCGAACGTTTTTGCTCACAGCTGCTGCGATTGGCGGCATCATCAAGTCGAATGCCTCGATCTCTGGTGCCGAAGTTGGGTGCCAGGGCGAAGTCGGCTCAGCTTCCGCCATGGCTGCAGCGGGGCTCTGCGCGGCACTAGGTGGCACCAATGAGCAAATCGAAAATGCTGCTGAGATTGCCCTGGAACACCATCTGGGCATGACCTGCGATCCGATTGCCGGCCTCGTCCAGGTGCCATGCATCGAGCGCAACGCACTCGGCGCTGTGAAAGCCGTAACGGCGGCCTCATTGGCTTTGCGCGGCGACGGCTCGCACTTTGTTCCGCTTGATGGCTGTATCGAGACCATGCGCCAAACCGGCATGGACATGATGGAGCAATACAAGGAAACATCCAAAGGCGGTCTGGCGGTCAACATCGTGGAATGCTGATACCCGCCCAAAAATTCAGATCTGCTGCAGACGGGTTTTGTGGGCATGAGCAATGTGAAGCCGGGCAGCTGTTTCGGCAACGTTGGAGTTGCCGTCGGCAATCGCGGTCACAATAGCTGCATGCTCTTCGACGGCCGTTTCCCGGCGCTCCGGTGTGTCGAGCGTTGTTCCTGCCATGAGGATCAGGGACAGGCGCAAATGCTCGATCTGATCGACGAGATAGCGGTTGTGCGAGGCAAGGCACAGGCGCCGGTGAAACTCCCGGTTTGAGCGGACCAGGCTGTCCGTATCGGTGACCCGTTTGCGGTCCGCATCCACCAAATCCTGAAGGATTTCGATCTCCGGTTTCGAGGCATGTTTTGCGGCAAGGCCTGCAGCCGTCCCCTCCAGAACTTCCCGCATGAAATAGACTTCGTTGATCTGGTTATGATCGAGCGTCGGGATCACCATGCCCCGGTTGGGTTCGTGCACAGCAAGGCCTTGCGCCTCAAGCCGCTTCAACCCCTCACGGATCGGCGTGCGGGACACACCGAAACTTTCGGCCAGATCGGCTTCGCGCAACCGGTCGCCCGGCTTGAGCGTGCGTTCTTCGATGAGGCCGATCAGCCGGTGATAGATTTCAGATCCGTTCATGCCAAATCTGATAGCCTGCGGAAGCGCTTATGCCAAGCCGATAGTCCGGCAGTGCACGAAGACGAGCTATGTGAATGAAATGCGCTGCCCCGGTCTTGAACCGGGGCCATGGTTTTTTGGCCCCGGCGCGAGGCCGGGACAGCATTGGCATTGTCAGGTTAGGCTTAGTGCAGCCGGACGCCCTGACGCTTCAGTTCGGTTTGCAGCAGAGCAATATCCATCGCATCGAGGTCGATGCCATGTTTCACGGAGATTGCAGCGGCAACGCCCGCGCCCTGACCGGTCACCGTGCAGCACATCATGTTCCGTGTGGCCGCATGGCTGACCTTGTCACCTCCGGTCGCACGTCCGGCAACGAGTAGATTCTTCACGCCCTTCGGCAGCATGGTACGGTACGGCAGCTGGAAATAACGGCCCGTGGTCGGCAGGATGAGAATGCCGTACCCATCGATGAATTCCGGGAATATGCCAACGCTGTCATCAAACCGGCCCTGCTCGCGAACATCGTGGCCGGTCATGTCATAGGCTGCCAGGATCTTGCGGGTGTCCCGAATACCGATGGTCATGCCGAAATTCCGCAGCTTAGCGTCTTCACAGCCCGGCTGATAGCGCTTCAGAGCTTGAACCGCGAGCATGGCCTGACGGCGGCCCTCGATCTCGTTCATTGTCATGGAATCCGGATCGGTCCCGTCGCACTCCGGCAAGTGCACCAGATTGAGATAGGTCAGATCTCCGCTGTCATAAACAGCGCCCCAGGTCCCGGAAATGGTCTGCAGATGGGCCGGAATAATACCGGCTTCCAGGGCCTGCTTGAACGGCTTCTTCAGGAATGGCGAGAACATCTTGTCCTCCTTGCCGGTGGTTTCCACCGTCCATTCGCCGCTTTCCCAGTCCTTGTAGGTGTGCGGATCGGCCTTAACCGCCTCCATGAACTTTTTCTTGTCGACACCGTTCATGGAAAACATGACAGACGCCGCCTGCATTTCCTCAACTGGCGTTTTTTGCGTCTCGGCCCCGGCGCGGTAGGCAATGTCGGCATCGCCGGTTGCATCAATGACGCGCTTTGCGAGGATCGCTTCACGGCCCGCCTTGCTCTCAGTAATAATGCCTTTGATCTCATTGCCGTCCATGATCGGGGCAGCGAAGGCACGATGCATCATCGGCCGGATCCCGGCTTCTTCAACCAGATTGTCGGCTACCAGCTTGAAGCCCTCGGCATCAATCGCATCGCTGTCGGATTGCGGTTCCGGGGTCGTTGCACCGGCTTCGCGCGCGCGGCTTTCGAATTCCCGGCCGACGCCTTCCGTATCAACGGTCTTTTCGTGCCGGTACCAGGCAAAGCCCTCGACACCCACTGCCGTGATGTTTCCGCCCAAACAGCCGAAACGCTCCACAAGCGTCACATCAACGCCGGCGCGCGCGGCGCCAAGTGCAGCAGACAGGCCGCCCGGGCCAGAGCCCACCACTAGAACATCGGTTTCATGAATGACGTCAATTTCGCGCGCGGGTTCCGTGATTGTCTTCACGATGCCTCCAAAACCTCTTGAGAAGCGGAACTTACTCTCCGGGCTGGTAGAGCCGTCCGCCAATCACCGGGCCGCTGGCTCCGGTCGTTTCCGGGAAGGTTGTCGGCAATCCGGCCAGCAGCCGCGCGCCCAAAAACGCCATCGCTTGTGCTTCAAGCGCATCGCCATCGATGTTGTAAACATCGGCCGAAACGACGTCACCGGACAGCTCTTCCTCTAATCGGCGGAGTAACACGGGATTATGGCGCCCGCCACCACAGACCAAGCACAACTTTATACGTTTTGGCAAAAGTGTTTCTGCTTTTGAAATCGCCCCGACCGTGAACGCCAGAAGTGTTGCCGCGCCGTCTTCAAGGCTCAATCCTTCAACGAAGTCTCCGGAAAAGCTGTACCGGTCCAATGACTTTGGTCCAGCCTCAGACAAAAACGGATGGGATAGAGCATCAGCAAGACGGTCTTCCAAAACTTTGCCTTGTGCCGAAATCTCACCACCAGCATCATAGTCACCAGCCCCATGACGCCGGATCCAATCATCCAGCAGCGCATTCCCCGGCCCTATGTCGAATGCATGTAGTGTTTCGCCATCTATGAATGTGAGATTGGACACACCGCCTATGTTCAAAAAGCAGATCGGTTCCTGCTCACCGCCGACCAGAGATCGCGCGAGCGCCTGATGATAGACTGGAACAAGCGGTGCGCCCTGGCCTCCGGCCGCCATATCTGCCAAGCGAACGTCGCCGATCACAGGGACCTTCAACGTGTCCGCCAACAGTTGCGGGTCGCCGAGCTGAACAGTCTCTCCTTTGTCCGGATCGTGCCACACGGTCTGCCCATGAAAGACGACAGCATCCGGCGCCAAACCGTTGCTTGCGAGATAAACGGAAATAGCCTCGGCATGGTCTTCGGTCACGGCTCGGGCCAGATCCGGCCAGGCCTCCCGGCCCGTTCCCTTCCGCGCCGCCGCTTCCAAAACACGCGTTCGCGTTTCCGGCTGGTAGCTGATGGTCTCAGCTACGCCAAACGCACTCACCTGGTGTCCGTCGGTTTTGATCTCAGCCAGATCAATGCCGTCGGCCGATGTGCCGCTGATCGTGCCGACAATCGACCAATCGGTCATAGAAGCGCTGCCGCCTGGAGGCTGTCCTCCGCAATGTCGAACATCTCATTGATCTGATTTTCGGTGATGATCAACGGCGGGCAGAACGCCATGGCGTCCAGCATGTTACGCGAGATCAGGCCCTTTTCGAGAAACACCGCATTTGTCCGGGCGCCCAAGGCACCGGGCGTCTCTGCCAACGCCTCGTGGTGAAGCTCTGCCGCACCGATGAGCCCGATCCCCCGGGTTTCAACCACCAGCGGGTTTTGCGCCAAACCGGCGAGCCGCTTCTGAAAAAGTGGCGCCATCGCGCGCACGTTGCCAACGAGATCGCGCTCTTCAATGATCTTCAGGTTTTCCAGGGCAACCGCCGCCGCAACAGGATGGCCGCTACCGGTATAACCATGACCAAGGACGCCAATCTTGTGCGATTCGTCTGCAATCGGCTGATAGACGTTGTCATTGATTAAGAGCGCCGAGATCGGCTGATACGAGGATGACAATGCCTTCGACAGGGTCATGATGTCAGGCTGCAGATTGTAGGTCTGGGTCCCGAACATGTTTCCGGTCCGGCCAAACCCGCAAATGACCTCGTCGGCGACAAACAGTATGCCGTATTTTTTCAGAACAGGCTGAACCGCCTCCCAATACCCGTCCGGCGGAACGATCACACCGCCCGCCCCCATGACAGGCTCTGCAAAGAAGGCCGCAATTGTCTCCGGGCCTTCAGCGATGATCAGATCTTCCAGATCCTGGGCACAGCGCTTTGCAAAATCCGCCTCGCTTTCACCGTCTTTCTTCTGGCTGCGGTAATGCGGGCTCGTTGTGTGCAGGACTTGCGGCAGAGGCAAATCGAAGGAGCGGTGATTGTTGGGAAGGCCGGTCAGACTGGCCGACGCAATCGTCACGCCATGATATCCGCGCACCCGCGAGATTACCTTTTTGCGCTCCGGCTGGCCCAGCGCATTTGACCGGTACCAGATCAGTTTCAGCGCCGTGTCATTGGCCTCGGACCCGGAATTTGTGAAGTAGACCTTGGACATCGGCACCGGCGCCATCTCGATGAGCTTTTCGGCAAGCTCGATCGACGGACCGTGCGTCTTGTAAGTGAAGGTGTGGTAGTAGGGCAGCTTTTCCATCTGACGGGCGGCAGCATCGACCAAACGTTTTTCCCCGAAACCGACGGCAACACTCCAAAGGCCGGCCATGCCCTCAATGTAGCGCTTGCCGTTGATGTCGGTGACATAAATTCCCTCGCCCTTGTCGATCACAAGTGATCCGGTCTCTTCTTGCTTCCGGGCATCTGCATAGGAATGAAGCTGGACCGCGACATCGCGGGCTTCAAGGGAATTTGGGAGCTGCGTCATGAACCGCCTCTGAGACCTTCTGGATCGACAATGACTTGAAAGCCAAGAGCAACTCAGTTCCGCCGCCCTAGCTGAAGCCCAAGCTAGAACCTTTCCTTTCAAACGGGAAGGGCTGAGTCATCGACCGGGTGTTAGCAAGCCTCAGACGTAAACCATTGTTGGTGAATTACGGGCCGCTCAGTTGGCAACAGCAGCCCGGTGTTCCGTCTCATGATACGGCACTACTTCGGCTGCTTGTCCAACGTTGGCAAAGACTTCGCCAACCGCAATCAATACCGGACCGTCTGTTGCCAAGCTCTCCACTCCGTCAGCGAGGTCTGACAATGCGCCTGACCAGCTGGCCGAATTCTGCCGGGAAACATTGGCCATCACCCGTACGGGAGTATTCGGCTGACGGCCTTCAGAAATCAACCGCTCGCTGATCCGGCTTGCCATGCGGCGCCCCATGTAAAAAACAGTGGTTGTTGCAGGATCAGCAAGTCCGGTCCAATCGACTGTATCGGGCAGCGCGCCTTGACGCGAATGTGCCGTTACAAAACGAACGGCCTGAGCGTGATCACGGTGGGTCAACGAGACGCCAAGTTCGGCGGCCATTGCAGAGGCTGCGGTAATGCCGGGAACGACGCTGGCCGGAATGCCTTCCTCAGCCAGTCTCGTCAGTTCCTCACCCGCCCGTCCGAAAATCATAGGATCGCCGGATTTCAGCCGGACGACGTGTTTGCCCTGTCCGGCGAGCGACACCATCATGTCGTTGATGTCTTCCTGACGGCAGCTTTCCCGTCCGCCGCGCTTGCCGACCAGCATGCGTTTGGCTTCACGGCGCGCGAGTTCCAGAACACTGTCGTCGACCAGATCGTCAAACAGGATGACATCGGCGGATTGAAGCGCCCGCATGGCCTTCAGGGTCAGGTTTTCCGCATCGCCCGGTCCTGCACCGACCAGTGTCACCCGGCCCTGCCCGACGTGAGCGGCCTCGCCGAAAACGTCTTCCAGATCACGGCTTGTGGCCTCTTCTGCGGCAGCCTTTCCGGAAAAGGCCATGTCGGTGAACCGTTCCCAGAACCGGCGGCGCTCTGCTCCCGGTGCGAGGCTTTCCAGAACGCGGGCCCGGATCTGGCCCGCAAGCGCTGCCCAGTCCTGAAGCGAGGTTGGCAACAGCGTTTCAATCCGCCGCCGGATCGCCTGACCGAGGATCGGGGCGACGCCATTGGTCGAGATGCCGATGACGACCGGTGAGCGGTTGACGATGGAGCAGAACTGGAACTCGCAAAACGGCGGATTGTCGATGACGTTGACCGGAACGCCTGCGGCCTTGGCGGCGCAATAAAAGGCCTGTGCCGCGCCGTCCGAGGGGGCATCGGCGACGGCAAGCGCTGCCCCTGAAATCACGTCCGTGCTCCACGGACGGGCATGGTGAACAAAGCGGCCCTTCACGCTGCCCCGCTCCAGAAGCGTTTCAAACACCTCGCTGAGCTCTTCGGCAAAGATGTGGACTTCTGCCCCGCTGGCGGCCAGAAGTTCTGCCTTCCAGGCGGCTGCGTCCGTTCCTCCGGCGAGAACCACCTTGCGGCCTTCAAGCGGAAAGAACAACGGCAGGCTCGCCAAAGGCTCGACCCTTGCCGCACGCCGTTTGGGGCGCAGTTCAGCTGGCTTGCGCGATGTCGGCATCTTCACGTGTCTCCTTGGCAACAGCGTCGAGCAGGGTCTGGATTTCAGAGCGGCAAGACCCGCAATTGGTCCCGGCTTTCAGGCAAGCGCCGATCGCCTTAACAGTGGTCGCGCCTTTGGCTGCTTCTGCGGCAATTTCCGAACTGCCGACCTGAAAGCAGGAGCAGACGATTGCGCCCTTGTCGGGAAGGTCAGCCGGTGGACGGCCCGCAAGAACCCGGAACCGCTGATCTTTGTTCGACGTTTCAGCGGTCAACAACCCGCAGGCCCACGGCCGGGAAACAGCGACGGGATCAGGCGCGAAGAAAAACGCTCCGGCAAGGTTTGCGCCGGTCCAGCCAGCGATCCTGAGTGCGCCCGTTGTGCCGTCTTCAAACCGCAGGAATTCTGTATCTTCGGGAAGGAGACGGCCGGCAAGATCTTCGGGATTGGTAGACCTGTCGCCCGCCAGTTCGACCCGCCAGCCGCCTTCTGTCGGCGCAACGGCCCAATATCCGGTATCGAGCTGATCCGGCTTTTCTCGCAAGACGGCGAAGCCATGCCAGGCAAATTCCAGTTTGCGAATGGCAACAGGTGTGAACTTGGAACCGGGCTGACCGGACACCGGATCTGTTTCCGGCGCCACCACGGCATCGATCCGGCCTTTGGAGCTGACCTGATCGGTCCAGTGCATCGGCACGAACACAGATCCTTTCTGCGCCCGGTCGGTGATCTGCGCCCGGACAACGGCAGACCCGTGTGGGCTTTTGACTTCCATCAGATCGGCTGCAGCAATCCCGGCATCGCGCGCATCTTGCGGGTGGAGTTCGGCGAAAGGCTCGGCAATATGCGAAGACAAGCGTGGCGTTTTGCCTGTCCTCGTCATGGTGTGCCAATGATCGCGGATCCGGCCGGTGTTCAGAATCAGCGGGAACCGCCGTTCGCGCTTGCGCGGTTCCTTGTGAGAGACTGCAATGAAATTCGCCTTGCCGTTCGGTGTGAAAAAACCACCCTTAGCAAAGAACCGCGTTTCGCCATTGCACACGGTTGCCCCGCCCTGCGGCCACTGGACGGGCTCAAGATCGTCGAATTCGGCTGCCGAGATGTCTTTCAGGGCACTGATGTCAAAATCCCGTGAGCCGTTGTTTCCGGCATTGGACAGTGCCGCGTGTTCCCGGAAAACAGCGTCCGGGCCATCGTAGTGAAACGCGTCTTCAAACCCCATCCGGCGGGCAACGTCCGCCAGTTGCCACCAATCGGGTTTTGTGTCACCGGGCAGGTCCAGGAACTTCTTTTGCCGTGAAATCCGCCGCTCGGAATTGGTGACGGTGCCGTCCTTCTCGCCCCAGGCCGCGGCAGGCAGAAGAACATCCGCATAGGCGACGGTATCGGCTGCCCGGGTCACATCGGAGACGACCACGAACGGGCATGTCTTGAGCGCTTCGGCGACTCCATTGGCGTCCGGCAGGCTGTCGACCGGATTGGTGGCCATGATCCAGAGCGCCTTGATCTTGCCGTCCCTTGCCGCCTGGAAAAGGTCAACCGCTTTCAACCCCTGTTTTGATGCAATGACCGGGCTCTGCCAGAAGTCTTGCACGAGCGCACGGTGTTCCGGGTTTTCGATCGCCATGTGAGCGGCAAGCATGTTGGCAAGGCCGCCGACCTCCCTTCCGCCCATGGCATTTGGCTGGCCCGTCGCAGAGAACGGGCCCATTCCCGGTTTGCCGATCCGACCGGTTGCCAAGTGCGTGTTGATGATCGCATTGACCTTATCTGTCCCGACGACCGATTGGTTGACGCCTTGGCTGTAGAGGGTGACCGTCTTTTCCGTCCGTGCGACCAGTGTGTAGAAGGTCGCGATGTCATGGGGCGTCAGGCCGGTTTCATCCGAGATCCGGTTGATTTCACAAGGACCAGCTGCCGCGAGTGTCTCTTCAAAGCCGTTCGTATGGGCCGCGATATAGCTGCGATCCAGGGCTTCTGTTTCGGCAAGGAAGGCCAGCAGGCCATTGAACAGCGCGACATCCGTGTCGGGTTTTAAACCAAGGTGCAGATCGGCGATGGCGCAGGTTGCCGTTTCACGCGGATCGACCACGACGACCCGCATGTTCGGATTGTTTGCCTTTGCCGCTTCGACCCGCTGAAACAGCACCGGGTGACACCAGGCAAGGTTTGACCCGACCAGCACGAGAAGATCGCAGGTTTCAAGATCCTCATAGGTTCCCGGAACGGTGTCGCTGCCGAACGCGCGCCGGTGGCCGGCAACGGACGAGGCCATGCAGAGCCTGGAGTTCGTGTCGATGTTGGCCGAGCCGATGAAGCCTTTCATCAGCTTGTTGGCAACGTAATAGTCCTCGGTCAGGATCTGGCCGGAGACATAAAACGCAACGCTGTCCGGCCCGTGATCTCTGATAGCTTCAGAGAATTTGCGGGCAACAAGGGTGAGCGCGCAGTCCCAATCGGACCGTTTGCCGCCGATTTCCGGATGAAGCAGCCGGTCTTCCAGCGACAGGGTTTCCCCCAGCGCCGACCCCTTTGAGCACAAGCGGCCGTAGTTGGCCGGATGATCCGGATCACCGGCAATTCCCACCGATCCGTCTTCCTTGAGTGTTGCCAGCACCCCGCACCCGACCCCGCAATAAGGGCAGGTGGTCTTGACCGTTTTTTCTTTTGATGTGCCGGTCATCGGGCGCGGCTCCTTGGGCTTTCCTCGAATTTTGATTGGATGGACGCGGTCAGCTTGCCGACCGGCGTGCCAGATCGTCGGCGGCAAGGAGCACCTTGCCGCCCTCGACTTTGGCGGCCGTCACCGGGACTGCGCCTTCATCGGCACCGGTTGCAAGACCCGTTGCCAGATCAAACACCCAGTTGTGCAAGGGACAGGTGACCGACGTGCCATGGACAATGCCCTGGCTGAGCGGCCCGCCCTTGTGCGGGCAGCGGTCGTCCAGCGCGAAGACTTCATCGTCAACAGTGCGGAACACAGCAATGCAGCCCGCATCGGTTTTCACCACCCGGGCGCCCTCGCGCGGGATGTCGGTAAGGTCGCCGATCGCGACCCAATTCTTCAGTTCCGCATTCATTCGGCCGCCTCCCGCGTGAGTACTGCCATCGGCTTGAACTCGTGCTTGTCCTTGCCGGAGACACGCTCCGACCACGGATCGACCTGGGCGAATTTCTGGGAGAAGACGAAACGGTCGTAGTAAGCTTGGCGCTTGTCCGTGTCGTCCATGATCTGACGGCGGATCTCGTCATAGCCGATGCGTTTGGCCCATTTGTAGATCCGCTCCAGATAGTGACCCTGCTCGCGGTACATTTGCGTGAGCGCGACGATATGTTCGAGGGCCTCGTCTTCGGTTTTGACGAGACCGAGAACCTCGGTTCCCTTGATGTCGAGCCCAGCCGCGCCCGCAAAATGGATCTCGAAGCCGCTATCGACACAGACAACACCGATGTCCTTGCAGGTTGCTTCGGCGCAATTGCGCGGGCACCCGGAGACAGCCAGCTTCAGTTTGGCCGGTGTCCAGGAGCCCCACATGAACTTCTCGATCCGGATGCCGAGCCCAGTGGAGTCCTGTGTTCCGAACCGGCACCAGTCCGTGCCGACACATGTCTTCACGGTCCGAAGGCCTTTCGCATAGGCCTGCCCGGACACGAACCCGGCCTTGCCGAGATCGGCCCAGACAGCGGGCAGGTCTTCTTTCCTGATGCCCAGCATGTCGATGCGCTGGCCGCCGGTGCACTTCACCGCAGGTATGTTGAACTTGTCGACGACATCGGCAATCGCGCGCAGCTCCTTGGAGGAGGTCATCCCGCCCCACATGCGCGGCACAACGGAATAGGTCCCGTCCTTCTGGATGTTCGCGTGGACGCGCTCATTGATGAAACGGGACTGATAGTCGTCCGCATATTCATCGGGCCAATCGCTGACGAGGTAGTAGTTCAGCGCCGGGCGGCATTTGGCGCAGCCGCCGGAGGATGTCCATTCCAGCTCTTGCATCACGGCCGGAATGGTCTTCAGTCCCTTGGACTTGATCAGCCGACGCACATCCGAATGCCCGAGATGCGTGCAGCCGCACATCGGCGTGACAGCGGACGGATTATATGCCTCGCCAAGGGTCACCTGCATCAATTGTTCGACCAATCCGGTGCAGGTCCCACAGGATGCCGAAGCCTTGGTGTGGGCACGCACGTCATCAAGGGTGGTCAGACCCTTGTCAGTGATAGCACCAACGATTTTTGATTTACATACGCCGTTGCAGCCGCAGATTTCCGCATCATCCGGCAAGGCTGCAACGGCCGCCGTAGGGTCCAGGGGGGCGCCCCCCTGATACGCCTGGCCAAAGATCAAGGTCTCCCGCATTTCCGAGACATCTGATTGTTTTTTCAAAAGATCGAAGAACCACGGGCCATCGGCTGTCTCGCCGTAAAGCACCGCGCCAATGATTTTGTTGTCCTTCAAAACGAGGCGTTTGTAGACTCCGGCGCACGCATCGCGCAGGACGATTTCCTCACGGTCTTCGCCTTCGGCAAAATCGCCAGCCGAATAAAGATCGACGCCGGTGACTTTCAGTTTTGTTGCCGTCACCGAGCCAGAGTACTCGGAGGCGCCACCAAGGAGATTGTCCGCTATGACCTCGGCCATCTCGTAGAGCGGGGCAACCAGGCCGTAGCACTGGCCATTGTGCTCTACGCATTCGCCGAGGGCATAAATATCCGGGTCGGCTGTGCGCATGGTGTCGTCAACGAGAATGCCGCGATTGACATCCAGCCCGGCCGTTTTTGCAAGATCGGCGGACGGGCGGATGCCGACCGCCATCACAACGATGCTCGCCTCGATCTCAGTTCCGTCATCCAGCCGGATACCTTTGACGTTCCCGAAACCGTCATCGACGATTTCATGGCTGTTGGCTTTGGTGCGCACATCAATGCCGCGGCGCCTGAATTCTTCCTCCAGAAGAAACCCGGCTGCCGGATCGAGCTGGCGTTCCATCAGCGTCGGCATCAGGTGAAGGACCGTGACCTCCATGCCCTGCATTTTCAGACCGGCCGCGGCTTCTAGGCCAAGCAGTCCCCCACCGATCACAACGGCGCGGCCACCGCCCTTTGCGGCGTCCAGCATCTGGTCGACATCATCGAGGTCGCGATAGGTCAGGACGCCCTTGAGGTCCTTGCCCGGTAACGGGATGATGAACGGGTTCGACCCGGTTGCAATGACCAGCTTGTCGTAGTCGGCGGCAATGCCGTTTTCCGATGTGACGGTTTTCGAAGCCCGGTCGATATCCGAGACCCGGGCCGACTTGTGCAGGGTCACGCCATGCTCGGCGTACCAGTCGTCACCATGGGTGATGATGTCTTCATAGGACTTCTCACCGGAGAGGACCGGGGACAACATAAGCCGGTTGTAGTTCACCCGTGGTTCGGCGTTGAAGATCGTGACGTCATAAGCGTCATTGTCCTGATCAAACAGATGCTCCAGCATCCGGCCCGGCGCCATGCCGTTGCCGATGATGACAAGCTTTTGTTTCGTCATGGTTGCCATCCCCCTTTCATTCCGCTGCTTCGATCGCGGCCTTTTGACGGGCCATGCGCGCAGCACGTTTTTCCTGGATGGATTTGAGTTGGTCTTCACTCGGATCCGCGCCGCCCTCATAGGCTTCAAGGAAGTCGAGAAGTTCTTCGCGGTAGGCGTAGTAATCCGGGTGAGCCAGCAGTTCCTTGCGCGAGCGCGGGCGCGGCAGATCCACCTCCATGATGTTGCCGATCCGCGCATTCGGGCCGTTCGACATCATCACCACCCGGTCGGCGAGCAGGATCGCTTCATCGACATCATGGGTGACGCAGATCGCCGTCACCTGGGTGCGCTTCCAGACGTCCATCAGAACGTCCTGCAATTCCCAGCGTGTCAGGCTGTCGAGCATGCCGAATGGTTCATCGAGAAGGAGCAGTTTTGGCGACAGTGCAAAGGCGCGGGCAATCCCGACGCGCTGCTTCATGCCGTTGGACAGATCAACCGCCGGTTTTTGCATGGCATCGGCGAGACCAACCTTGGACAGGTAGTATTCGATGACGTCGCGCTTTTCCTGCTTCGACGCATCCGGATAGACCTTGTCGACGCCAAGGGCGACATTCTCATAAGCCGTCAGCCAAGGCATCAGGCTCGGTGCCTGAAACACGACCGCCCGGTCGGGCCCTGCCTGTGTGACGTGCGTGCCGTCAAGGATGATGGCGCCTTCGGTGATCGGATTGAGACCTGCGACCATGGACAGAACCGTCGACTTGCCGCAGCCGGAGTGGCCGATCAGCGTGATGAACTCGCCCTTGTTCATCTTCAGATCGAAGCCATCGACAACGGTCAACGGACCCTTTGGTGTCGGATAGACCTTCTTGAGTTGGGAGAACTCCAGGAAGCGCTCGTCTTTCAGTGTCTCCGCAGCTTTTTCATAGACGACCGGCAGCTTGTCATCCGACTTCAACCGCTGGGTGATCGGAACGATGTTTGGCAGGACGATGTCACGTTCCAGATCCGCGCCGCGTTCGGCCCCAACCGCCATCAGATATTCGGTAATGTCTGCCCGAAGCTTGATGAAGTCGTCATCATGGTTGAGCTCGCCCCGGTCACGCGGACGTTTAAACGGAACCTTGAATTCCGGCCCAAGCGTGGCGGACGTTCCGGGTTTCAATGGAACAATCCGGTCTGCCAGCAGGATCGCTTCATCCACGTCATTGGTGATGAGAACGATGGTCTTCTTTTCCTGCTCGCAGATCGCTGCAAATTCATCTTGTAGCTTGGCGCGGGTCAAGGCGTCGAGCGCGGACAGCGGTTCATCGAGCAGTAGGAGTTCGGGCTGCATGGCAAGAGCCCGGGCGACCGCCACGCGCTGCCGCATGCCGCCGGAAAGTTCCGCCGGCTTGCGGTCCTTGGCGTGGGCCAGACCGACCATCTCGATGTATTTGTCGCAGATTTCCTTACGCTCCCTGGCGCTCTTCTTCTTGAAGACACTGTCGACCGCGAGGGCGACGTTTCCAGTGACCGACAGCCACGGCATCAGGGAGTAGGACTGAAACACGACACCCCGGTCCGAGCTCGGTCCATCAATCTCTTTCCCCTTGAAGATGATCCCGCCGGTATCCGGCTCGATCAGGCCCGCAAGCAGAGAGATGAGGGTCGTCTTGCCGGTTCCCGAGAACCCGACGATGGCAATAAACTCGCCGTCGTCGACCTTGAGATTGATGTCGTCCAGAACATCGGTGCGGCTGGCGCCTTCACCGTAAGACTTCGAGACGCCGGAGATTTCCAAAAAGGACATCAGGGTCTCCTTACCGGTTGGCCGAGAATGTGAAGGCGCGCTGCAGGGCGAACATCAGCCGGTCGAGCATGAACCCGATAAGACCAATGGTCAGAACAGCAACCATGATTTTCGCAAGCGACTGGGAGGACCCGTTCTGGAACTCGTCCCAGACGAATTTGCCAAGACCCGGATTCTGGGCAAGCATTTCAGCTGCGATCAGAACCATCCAGCCCACACCCAGCGACAAACGCAGACCGGTGAAGATCAACGGTAGAGAGGACGGCAGAACCAGCTTGGTGATGGTCTTCCAGGTCGGGAGTTGCAAAACGCGGCCGACATTCATGAGATCCTTATCGACAGAGGCAACGCCGAGCGCAGTGTTGATCAGCGTCGGCCACATGGAGCACAGCGTGACTGTCACCGCCGAGATCAGAAGGGATTTGGACAACCAGTCATACGGGTTCGCGTAAGTCGCAGAGACAATCATTGTGACGATCGGCAACCAAGCAAGCGGCGAGACCGGCTTAAAGATCTGAATGAGTGGATTGATTGCGCCGTTAAAGGTGCGCGACAGGCCCGAGGCAATGCCGAGGGGCACGGCAATGATGGTCGCGATCAGAAACCCGAGACCGACGGTTTTCAGGGAGGTGCCGATCTGGTCGATATAGGTCGGTTTGCCTGTATAGGTCCGGTGCTTGATGCGATCGGTTTTGCCTTCTGCGGCAAACTTAGCGTTGCGGGCGTCCTGCCGTTCATAAAAGGCATCCGCCTTTTCGCGTTCTCGCACATGGTCTTCCCAAAGGTTGACCGTTTGGGTCCAAACTTGCGCTGGCCCTGGCACAGCGCCAAGGGATGTCTGGACTTGCGGTGCGAGCGCTGCCCACATGGCAAGGAACGCCAGGATACCGATCAGCGGGATCACGAGCACCCGCTTCAGCTCGCCCATCTGTTCTTTCGGGCTATCACCAGCGGCGATTTTCAGGAGCGGGACCAGCCAGGAAAAGCCCAGCGCATCCAGCCAGCCACCGGCCTTATTGATCGAAGTAAAAAGTTTTTCCTTGCGGGCGGCCCGGGCAAGGTCCGGGGAGCTAGCTGTATCGGCATTGGCCATCGGTGGCGTCCCTTAACGTCTGAATTCTGGTGTTGGGGAGGTGGAGCGGCGGGCTGCATTCCGCCGCTCCCACAGTCGGGGATTAACCGCCGACCACTTCGTTCCCGTCGACAACCTGCTTGCCTTTCAGGCCGATCGGCAGACTGTCGATGTAGGCGTTCGGCTGTTTTCCGTCGTAGGCAATGCCGTCAATGATGTCGGCTGCCGGGGTCGGAGCACGGTAACCGTCGCTGTCCCACGGGAAGTCTTCCTCGGCCACATGACCTTCCTCGACCAGCATGCGGGCTGCTTTCAGATAGGTATCCGGCAGGTAGACGGACTTGGCGACTTCGTCATACCAGCTGTCAGGCTTGTGCTCTGTGATCTGGCCCCACCGACGCATCTGGGTCAGGTACCAGACGGCATCGGAGTAGTACGGATACGTCGCATAGTAGCGGTAGAAGACGTTGAAGTCCGGGATTTCCCTCTTGTCACCTTTTTCGAATTCAAAGGTGCCTGTCATGGAGTTGGCGATGACCTCAGCATCCGCGCCAACATATTCGGAGCGGGCCAGGATCTCGACGGCTTCCATACGGTTGGCGTTGTCGTTCTCATCGAGCCATTTGGCTGCACGAATGAGTGCCTTCGTGATGGCGAGCGTGGTGTTCGGGTTTTCTTCCGTGAACTCCTTGGTCAGGCCGAAGACCTTTTCCGGATTGTTCTTCCAGATCTGGTAATCGGTGATGACCGGTACACCAATGCCCTTAAACACAGCCTGCTGGTTCCAAGGCTCACCCACGCAATAGCCATAGATGGTTCCAGCTTCCAGAGTTGCCGGCATCTGCGGCGGCGGTGTCACGGAAAGCAATGCTTCGCCCATGATCTGACCGGAGATATCGCTTTCAGAATAGAAGCCCGGGTGGATATCGCCTGCTGCCAACCAATAGCGCAGCTCGTAATTGTGCGTGGAAACCGGGAAGACCATGCCCATGTTGAACGGCTTGCCTTCGTCGATGAACTTGTCAACAACCGGCTTCAGAGCGGATGCGCTGATAGGGTGTTGTGGACGCCCATCATCCATTGTCGGGATGTTCGGCTTCATCATTTCCCAGATTTCGTTGGAGACGGTGATACCGTTGCCGTTGAGATCCATGGAGAACGGCGTGACGATGTGCGCCTTGGTACCGAACCCGATTGTTGCGGCCAGCGGCTGTCCCGCCAGCATGTGCGCCCCGTCCAGTTCGCCGGTGATGACGCGGTCGAGCAGTACTTTCCAGTTTGCTTGCGGCTCAAGCGTGACGAAGAGCCCTTCGTCTTCAAAATAGCCAAGCTCATAAGCAACAGCGAGCGGTGCCATATCGGTCAGTTTGATGAAGCCGAAGGTCAGCTCATCTTTCTCGACATCGAGCATTTCAGCCAAAGCGCCGGTCGCCGGGACCAATGCTGTTGCAGCCAACAGAGTGCCGAGCGCGGCCCGCCGGGTGAATTTGAGTGTATCTCTGAGTGTCACGTTCTGTCCCTCGCAGTTCTTTTTGCGCTGCAATGCAGCATTGGAAGGTCAAACAAAAAGCCGCCGACTGATCCTGCGGGCCTTGGGAGGAGGAACCTGCAAGTCAAATCGGCGGCTTTGCCTGAACGCCCACCAATGGGCGCAATATCGTTAGGCCAACGTCGGCCTCGTGTTATTGGTTAGCAGGAAGCGTGCCAACTACGGCATTTCGAATTTTTCTCATATTTATCAAAGGCCCATGTGCCTAAGAAACAGAGATGATCTTTTGGCAGCGCAACATGTTTTGGCTGAAAATGAAGGCAGATGATGTTTTTTTGTGCAGCGCAACAGGATGAATTGAATGGCAGGACCGCTCTTGATCATGCCGATTTGCCGATGACCAAATCGGAGTTTCACATTTCGGACATATCGAACAAGCGGATGGTTTGCGGCTTCCCAATCGGCCCAATCCCGAGCGCATCCTCATAAAGGTCAGGCGAAAAGATTTCCGCGGCCTGTCTTTCCGCATCCGGATCGGCCGCCGCTTGCCCCCAGCGTACCATCTGGCTGAAGAACCAGACACCTTGTGCGGGGGACGGCGCTGCGCGCAGTCCGCCGGAAAACGTTAGAAAGTCCGGTATGCTCTTGTGAGTATTTTGACCCAGCTTCATATCTCCGCCAAGGGCTGGCACGCAGAGGTCAGGAGAACAATCGATATACTTCGGGCCTGCGAGAAGCTGTGCAAGTTCGGTCAGATTATCAGACTGTGCGCACCAGTCGGCCGCGGCAGAGATTGCGCGCATCAATGCAAACAAGGTGTCCGGCTGGGCGTTTGCCCATTTCCGAGTGACACCAAGGACTTTTTCCGGGCTATCAGGCCAAATCGCCTGTTTGTAAGTCGCAATCCTGCCCGTGCCAGCTTGAACGGCCGCGGTGTTCCAAGGCTCACCTACGCAATAACCGTCCAATTGACCTGCAGCGAGGGCATCGGCCATCAACTGCGGTGGCACAACGGAGATCTCAACATCAAGATCCGGATCAAGTCCGGCTGCTGCGAGCCAATACCGGAGCTCGTAGGCGTGACCTGAAAAAGGATGAACAACGCCGAACCTCAGCCTACCCTCGCCTCTCTCTTTGCGGGCAGAGAGAACCTTTGCAAACGCCACACCCGTAGAAGCAGGATCGCCGTCCGGGTCAGCACCAAGATCTGCCATTTGCCGCCAAATGGAAGCCGCGACAGTGATGGCGTTGCCGCCGAGACCAAGCACCATGGGAGCCAGCATGGGGACCGCAAGACTGGTCAGGTTGAGGCTTGCAGCGATCGGCATCGGCGCGAGCATGTGGGCAACGTCAAAATGGCCGACAGCCAGACGGTCACGAATGTTCGCCCAGGACGTTTCACGGATCAGCTGAAGCGCAATGCCTTCTCGTTCGGCAAAGCCCTTTTCCTTTGCCGCCACCAACACTGCGCTGTCGAGCAGCGGTATGAACCCGGCAATCACCGGTGTCAGTTTGGTGCCCATAGTCTCCTGCTCTCCCCGATAACCGCCCCTCCCTGGCGTTTCGTCTTTTTCTGCATCCGTCAGTCTCCCAACAGCCCGCTGGCAATGACCAGACTTTGCGCGACTTCAATAATCTTTCGGCTTTGGTTCATCGCCGTCTTGCGCAGGAGGTCATAGGCCTCCTGTTCCGTGAGATTTTTCGACTTCATGAGAATGCCCTTGGCGCGGTCGATGGTCTTCCGGTCCGCCAATTCGTTGCGGGCATCTTCCAAATCCTGGGTAAGTTTTGAAAATGCGCGGAAACGGCTGATGGCCATATCCAGGATCGGCTTGACGCGTTCCCGCTTCAAACCATCAACAATGTAGGCGGAAACACCCGCATCAACTGCCGCCTCAATCGATTGGCTATCGGCCTTGTCGACAAACATCGCAATCGGACGCTGCACAGCCCGCGACACCTGGAACATGTGTTCCAGTCGGTCGCGGTTGGGGTTTTCCAGATCAATGACGATGACGTCCGGGTTGATATCCGCGATTTGCCGGACAAGCCCCTCCATCTGATGCACGAGAATGACTTTCTCATGCCCTGCATCGCGCAATCCCTCTTCAATGATGGATGCGCGGATCTTGTTGTCATCGATGACAAGTATGGATAGCCCGCCCCTCATGCCCGCATTATGCGCAAGGTCATTTTTTATGCAATGCAGAAATGCTGCAGCGCGGCATCAAAACACAATCGCACCTTCTTGCGACGTGATCGCTGCCGGGCTAAAGGCGGTAGCAATAGCAATTTGCGGATCTTGCAGCGGCGAGCCCATACTGTCTTTAAAGGACACACAGGGGCCAAAACCGGATAAGAGGGAAGTCGGATGAAGGTCAATGGAACACAGTACCGCTCGTTGTGGTGGGATGCGGAGTTGAACTGCCTTCAGATCATCGACCAACGTTGGTTGCCGCATGAGTTCAAAACCCAACCAGTGCGGACAATGCAGGAGTTTGCGGACGCGATCGTTGAAATGCGTGTCCGAGGCGCGCCGCTGATCGGCGCAACCGCTGCTTATGGCGTGGCATTGGCCATGGCCAATGATCCCTCTGATGCCAATCTGGACGCCGCCTGGACATTCCTGGAAAAGACGCGCCCCACTGCCATCAATCTGCGGTGGGCGCTAAATAGATGCCGAACCGCGCTCAAACCGCTTCCAGTAGAAGCGCGTGCGGCAGCCGCCCTCCAGCTTGCCCATGACATCGCCGACGAAGATGTCGAGATCAATCGCCGTATCGGTGAAAACGGGTTGAAGCTGATCCGCGACATTGCCGCCAACAAACCGGATGGCGAGCCCGTCCGACTGCTCACGCACTGCAACGCTGGCTGGATTGCAACCGTCGACTGGGGAACTGCGACAAGCCCCATGTATCAGGCCCATGACGCAGGTATTCCGCTGCATGTCTGGGTCGACGAGACACGACCGCGGAACCAGGGGGCCCTCACATCGTGGGAGCTCGGAAGCCACGGCGTTCCGCACACCTACATCACCGACAATGCCGGTGGTCATTTGATGCAACATGGGCTCGTCGACATGGTCATCGTTGGCACAGATCGGACAACCCGACGCGGGGATGTGTGCAACAAAATCGGGACTTATCTAAAGGCACTGGCTGCTCGCGACAACGATGTGCCGTTCTATGTGGCCCTACCCTCTCCAACGATCGACTGGAGCGTGAGCGACGGCGTGTCCGAAATTCCGATTGAAGAACGTTCTGAGCGCGAGACAACCCATATCCAGGGAAAATCGGACGAAGGCGCGATTGGCATTGTGCAAGTCACACCGGATGGCACGTCCGGCGGAAACCCAGCATTTGATGTGACGCCCAACAGGCTTGTAACCGGACTGATTACCGAGCGCGGGATTTGCGAAGCATCACCAGAGGGTTTGGCCGGCTTGTTTCCAGAGATGGCGCAAGCGGCGGAATAGAGAGCGTGGGGCTGTTCAATGGAAGTGCGTCCCCACGATCGGCCCTAGACCACCTTTGCAACGACCGCTAGGCAGTCTCCCATCTTGACCAACCCTGGAAAATGACGGGCCATTAGGATGCCAGATCGTTTGGCCCGGTATTCGATCGGAGCGGCACCAGAGCGCTCCGTCTGCCAGACCCGTGCAATGACCTCACCTTCCGCGATCTCGTCTCCCAGATCAATGACCGGCTCGATCATGCCGCTGTGCTCGCAGAACACGAAACAATCACCATCCGGCATGTCGAGCGTGACACTCGGGTTCAACTCCAACTCGCCTGAGAGGATGCCGGCATGTTTTAGAAGATTGCGCGCGCCCTTCTTGGCCATGCCGATCGATCGCGCCGTGGCTGTGCCGCCGCCGCCAAGCTCGGTCGTGACAAACACCTTGCCCTTTTGCTCGACTGCCGTGTCGAGCATGCCGATACTGTCGATTTCCAACATGGTCGCGGAGTACGGCGCGTTGAAGGCCTGCATCGCTGCGACGCACGCGGCCTGCTGGTCTTTGTTGTCCAGAACGTGCGCGGCTGCAAAGGGCACAAAATCCAGCGTCTTGCCTCCAGAATGGTAATCCAGAACGATATCCGCCATCGGGATCAAAACCGTATCGACGAAATGGGCAATCTTCTGGGTGACGGTTCCGTCCGGCCTTCCTGGGAATGAGCGGTTGAGATTGCCCTTGTCGATTGGCGACGTGCGCGACCCAGCAAGGAGGGCCGGATGGTTGAGAGCCGGAACTATGATGACCCTCCCCCGAATGTCCTTCGGTTTTAGGGTTGCTGCCAGCTGCTGAAGGGCAATCGGCCCCTCGTACTCATCGCCATGATTGCCACCGGTTAAAAGAGCGGTCGGACCATCACCATTCCGCACAACCGTAATCGGGATCATCACAGATCCCCAGGCCGAGTCGTCCCGGCTGTAGGGAAGACGCAAGAAGCCGTGATGAATGCCATCTTGATCAAACGGAATGGTCGGGCTGATCGGATTTCCGGTCATCGATCAATCCTTCACAAACAAGCGCCGGGGCACATCGGCGAGGCATTCCGGTTCGCTCTCGCCAATGACGATGCTTTCCGTGATCTCAAATCCCCAGTCTTCCATCCAGAGGCCGGTCATGAAATGGAAGGTCATGTTTTCTTCCAGAACGGACGTATCGCCGCTGCGCAATGACATGGTCCGTTCGCCCCAATCCGGGGGATAGGACAACCCGATCGGATACCCGGTGCGATTGTCCTTGGTGATGCCATGTTTTTTCAGGACCCGGAAAAACGTATGTGCGATGTCTTCGCACCGGTTTCCTGCCTTTGCGACTTCAAGCCCAGCTTCCAGTCCCTCCAACACGGCCTTTTCCGCATCAAGGAACTTTTGCGGCGGCTTTCCGAGGTAAAGCGTGCGCGAAAGCGGACAATGGTACCGGTTGTGAACGCCCGCTACCTCAAAGAAGGTTCCCTCACCGGCCTTCATCGGCTGGTCATCCCATGTCAGATGCGGGGCCGCAGCGTCACTTCCCGAGGGCACAAGCGGGACAATTGCCGGATAGTCTCCACCTGCATCCAGGAGTGCGTCGTATCGGAGTCCCGCATCATAGATGTCGGCCACAAGATCGCATTTCCGGAGACCCGGTTCTGCCTTCTCCAGAATGCGGGCATGGATTTTCTCCACCTTTTTCCCGGCCATACGCATGTAGTCGAGTTCCGGTGCAGACTTGACCGCCCGCTGCCAATTGACCAGCGCATTGGCATCTTGAAAGTGGGCGTTCGGCAGGTGCTTTTGCAGCGAGGCAAACGCGGCTGCAGAGAAGTAGTAATTGTCCATCTCCACACCGATTTTCAGGTTCGCCCAGCCGCGCTCCTCGATCTTGGCAGACAAGTAGTCCATCGGATGCAGCTCCGTGGACTGAACATAGTGATCCGGATACCCGATGATGTTGGCAGGATCCATGAAACAGGTGCGCAGCGCCCCATTGGCGTCTTGTCCCCGGCCGAACCAGACCGGCTCGCCGTCCAAGGACAACAACACCGCCTGATGAACATAAAAGGACCAGCCGTCGTATCCGGTCAGCCAGTTCATATTGGACGGGTCAGAAACGATCAGCAGCTCTAACCCGGCTGTTTCCATTGCCTTGCGGGTCTTGTCGACACGGCGCTGGTACTCGTCTCTCGAAAAACGAAGCGTGAGTTCAATCATCAAACGATCTCCGGCTCATCATGTGTCGATTGTCGTTCCCGCTTGCAGCGACAGAGCCTGCGCGCGGGCGAATGTTGCAATTGCCGTGTCCTGCACCCCCGTTCCAGTAAGGTCACAGATCGTGATGTCAGCATCGGACGCACGCCCCCTCGCCTGCCCCGCAACGATGTCTCCGAGTTCACTGAAGCTAGCCCCGGCACTGACAGAGCCTGCAGCCAAAGCTGACCGCAGCTCTCCCATCAACTCGGTCTGAGATTGCCGGTCCGGCACATAAAGATCGGCCTGCGCCAGACAGGCCGCCTCCAATTCATTCTTTGTGTGCTGGTCCGACCCCATGGCTGTTATGTGGTGTCCGTCACGCAACCATTCGGCCTTGATGAGCGGTTCGGTGCTCGGGGTCGTGGTGACGACCACATCGGCAGCTTCGACAGCGCCTGCAAGGTCCGAAACCGGCGAGACTTCGATTTCCAGACAGGACGCCAACTCGTCTGCGGCTCCTCGCGCCTTGGATACGTCCCGCGCCCAAATCGCTGCGTGTTTGATCGGGCGCACAAGGCACAGAGCCTGCAGCTGAAGTTTCGCCTGCAGTCCAGCCCCTACAATACAAGCGCTTGATGCCTGTTCCGGCGCCAAGTGTTTAGCGGCAACGGCACCGGCAGCAGCTGTTCGAACTTCTGTCAGATAGCCATTGTCAAGCATCACGGCTTCGACGAACCCGGTCCGTGCCGAGAACAAGATCATCAAACCAGAATTGCTCGGCAGACCAATCTTTGGATTGTCGAAAAAGCCGGGAGATACTTTCAGAGCAAAGCTATCGAGGCCCGGAACATAGGCCGTCTTCGCATCAACTTCGCCGTTGAAGTCGGGAATCTCCATGGAAAGGATCGGCGGCATCACGACCTTTCCACTTGCCAGGGCCGCGAAAGCCCGCTCGATCTGCTCAACGGCATCGTTGTTAAGCGGAACCGCCGTGCGCAGCTCTGTTTCGGTCAGGATGGTGATTTGCGGCATGGATCAAGCTTCCTCGCTGTTCGCGAGATCAACGTCCTCTCCGGAGATAACGCGATTATGCAGGTTCATATCGATATTACAGCCAGTCAGCAGGACAGCGACGGGCCCTCTTGGATTTACTTTTCCGGCTAAAAGCCCAGCAATCCCAACCGCGCCGCTGCCCTCAACGACTTGACGTTCCTGCCAATAGGCATGACGTATTCCAGCTGCAATTTCGGCTTCCGTGAGCAGAACAATGTCGTCCACAAGTTCTCGGGTGGTTTCAAATGTAAACTGATTGTCGAGACCGATGCCGCCGCCGAGCGAGTCTGCGAGGCTGGGCTCTTCGGTGACCTGAACCGGACGGCCAGCTAACAGCGAGGCCGCCATCGCCGCGCCCCGCTCCATGGACAGCCCAACAACTTTCGCCGAAGGCCTTGCAGCCTTCAGTGCAGCGGCAACACCCGCGATCAAACCGCCGCCCGACAAGGGGACAAGAACGGTCTGAACCTCCGGGACCTCCTCCAGAATTTCCAGTCCAAGTGTTCCTTGCCCGCTGATAATGTCTGGATGATCAAACGGCGGCAGAAGTACAAGGCCCTCCTCGAGAACCAGGCGGTCCGCCTCCAATTGCGCTTCGTCCTGGGACACGCCGATTATTCGGATTTCGGCTCCAAGTTTCGCAATCGCATCGACCTTGTTTTGCGGAACCAGGCGCGACATGCAAATCGTACAGGAAATCTCTGCCTTCTTAGCTGCATAAGCCAATCCGCGGCCGTGGTTTCCGGTAGATACACACACGACACCTTTTTTGCGCTGGTCCGCAGTCAATTTTGAGATTGCGTTGGTCGCGCCCCGCAGTTTGAAGCTTCCCGTCGTCTGAAGGTGCTCCAGCTTCAAGAAAATCGGCACCCCGGCTCGTTCAGACAGGCTCTCAGAGGGCACGATGGGTGTGCGCCGGATGTGCGGCTTGATCCGCTCTGCGGCCGCCAAAAAATCAAACTGATCGATACTATGGTTCACGCTGATCACCTGATCCAAATGGGAGGGCGATCTGCATGCCAGCTGCTTTTCACTATCCGCTCCCGTGTTTCTCAAGGAATGAGAGTGAAGCGCAATAAATATCAGGTCAATCGAAACATTAAATCATGACATTTTTCGCTTGATCACTTCACTTCGTTACAGCGCGAAAATCTCCGCTTCCGGTTTGCTGTGACACAGCACAGCGAGCTGCTGCATTCCGAAAATGAACTGGTCTTCCGCCATATTTCCCAAGCAAATCCGCACTCCGGGGGCCGCGGCTACCCCCGGCAAGGCGAAAGCTGATCCCGGAGCGACAACAATCCCTATTTGACGCGCGGCTTCAATAAAGCTGTCTTCGCCCCATCCATCCGGCAACGGCAGCCAGATATGCAATCCGTTTGGGCTGCTGTTGAATGGCACCCCCGCTAGAAGCTCATGCGCCAACGTGTTGCGCTGCTTGAGGGCCGTTTTCTGCCAGGACAGCAACTCGTCAGCCGTTCCGTCTTCAATCCACCGCGCGGCCAATTCAGCCATGAAGGGAGTAGCAATCCAGTCCATCACCAGATGACGATTTGAGGCCGCGGACGCAAACACCTCTGGCGCGACCAGATAACCGTGCCGCAAGCCCGGCAACAGGCACTTTGTGAAGCTGGTGAAATAAAAAGTGCGCTCTGGAGCCAGAGCTGCAATCGGCGGTAGCCGCCGCGGCTGCAGAGGTCCCCAAGCGTCGTTTTCAATGATCAAAAGATCGTACTTCCGCGCGCGTGCGACCAGCTGTTCACGCCGCTGCAAGCCCATGGTCAAGGCCATCGGCCCCAGGCCATTCGGCAATAGGAATAATGCCTTAACGGGCTTTTGACGGCACAACTCATCAAGTGCTGCGGGTAGAATTCCCTCTTCGTCCACCTGCAGACCGGCCAAGTTGAAGTTCATGTACTGCGACAGTCTGGAAAGCGGGTAGTGACAGACCGCATCGGTCGCGATCACCTCGCCACCATCAACAGCCGTCATAAGGGCAATCGCCATGGCCGAACTGCTGCCATTCGTCATGATGATCTGATCTGAAGAACAAGACAGCCCGCACTGCTCCAACCAGGAGACAGCTGCTGGCAGATACGGCCGCAAGGTCGTTGCTGGCCGAAAGGAGAGCAGTGCGCTTTCGCTTATATCGCTCGAAAGACCACTCAGAGCCCGGCGCATACAATCCATGTGCAACCGGCCAGTGACTGGCTTCAAGTTTGAGAAATCGACAAGCTGATCCCCGATGAGATGCGGAAGATACGGCGGCGACGTTTCCATCGGCCGCGCGTTTACATATGTCCCCCGGCCAACCTCTCCTTTGACAAGCCCGCGGCGGATCAGAAGATCATAAGCCCGGCTCACGGTTTGAACACTGATTGCAAGCTTGTAGGAAAGGTCCCTGTGCGGCGGCAGTTTTTCGCCGCCTGCCAGGTCTCCGCGCTTGATTGCCGCACTGAGCCAGTCCGCCAGGGACCGGTAGGCAGGACGATCAAGTTTCTTTGGTAGAGCATTCCATATTGTCATGATTTTAAGCTTATCTTTTTCATGACAATTGACAAGCACTGACCGCGTGCTCATGGTCACAGCATGACCTTGAAACTCGACGATCGCGATCTGAAAATCCTCTCTACCCTGTCCAAGGAGGGGCGGCTTTCCAAAGCCGAGCTTGCAAAGCGCGTCAATCTTTCGCCCACCCCGCTTTGGGAGAGACTGAAGCGCCTTGAAAAGCACGGGATTATCTCGGGATACCGTGCCGAGATCTCACTCAAACAGGTCGCTCCTCATATAGAGGTGTTTGTAACCGTTGAGCTGGAAGACCACCGGTCAGAGAGCTTTCAACAGTTCGAACGCATGGTTGATCTACATGATGAGATCGTTGCCTGCTGGGCGATCGGCGGCGGCCTGGATTATATCCTCAACATCGTCACCAGAGACATCGACAGCTACCAACGGCTCATCGACACACTCCTCGCCGGGAAAACCGGGCTGGCGCGATATTACACCTATGTGGTCACAAAACCGGTGAAAACCCGCGCCCAACTCCCCTTGCACAGCCTCTTGCAAGACGATCCTGTAAGCAATCCAGCGCCAAACAGATAAATCGTCCTGCGCGCCATCCAAATACAGAACTTTCGTCTGCCGGTCTCCGCCTAACGTTTGCTCACGCAATCGGAGACCAGAACGATGACCCTAGCTCTGCAGCACGAACCAGCTTCAGCGAATTTGGCCGACATGCGCCTCTTGCGCTCCTTTTCCTATGTCGATGGGCACTGGGTGGCAGGCGCGGACAACGCTGCTTTTGAGGTATCCGATCCGGCAACTGGAGCAGTTATCGGGGATGTTGCCCAACTGACCGCTGGAGATAGCGCCGCTGCGGTCGACGCCGCGACGAGAGCGTTTCCGGGCTGGGCTGCGCTCATGCCGCAAGATCGCGCGCGCATTTTGCGCCGCTGGTTCGAGCTGATCATCGAGAACAAGGAAGATCTGGCTCAGCTCATGACACTGGAGCAGGGGAAGCCTCTGTCGGAAGCACGTGGTGAGATCGACTATGGTGCATCCTTTGTCGAGTTTTATGCAGAAGAAGCAAAACGCCCAAACATTGAAGGGATCACGTCCCATCTGCCGGATGCAGAAGTGGAACTCTGGATGGAACCGGCTGGTGTTGCCGCGCTGATCACGCCCTGGAACTTCCCGCACGCAATGATCACGCGAAAGGCTGCGGCAGCTTTGGCCGCAGGGTGCCCGGTCCTCGTTCACCCGTCGTGTGAAACACCTTACTCAGCACTCGCCTTGGCCGAACTTGCTGAACGGGCAGGTTTTCCGGCCGGGGTCTTTAACGTGATAACAGGGAAACCGGAGACGATTGTCGCTGCCTGGATGGATGACACCCGCGTTCGGGTCGTCTCCTTTACAGGCTCAACGGAAGTCGGCCGGCTGCTCTACCGGCAAAGCGCAGACACAGTCAAAAAACTCGTTCTGGAACTTGGGGGACATGCCCCCTTTCTGGTCTTCGCCGACTGCGACCTCGACCGGGCCATTGATGAAGCGATCAAAGCGAAATTCGCAACATCCGGACAAGACTGTCTCGGCGCCAACCGGTTCTTCGTGGAACGACCCATCTACGACGCATTCTGTCAGGGTTTCGCAGCGCGGACGCAGCATCTCTGCGTCGGACCTGGCATCACGGATCCCGACATCGGCCCTTTGATGAACCGGGCTGCTGTCAACAAACAGGAAGCACATATTGCCGATGCACTGGAGACCGGTGCCGAAGTCTTATGTGGCGGTGGACGCCATCCTGCGGGAGACCTCTTTTTCCAACCAACCGTGTTGAAGGACGTTCCGGCTAACGCCCTAATCATGCGGGAAGAAACTTTCGGTCCGGTCGCCGCGATCTGCCCCTTTGACGATGAAGACGACGTCATCGCCCGCGCGAATGCGACCGACTACGGGCTGATTGCTTATGTCCACACCAGCGATCCTCGCCGGATCTACCGGGCGAGCCGGCAACTCCAATTCGGGATGGTTGCAATCAACCGCACCAAGGTGACCGGCGCACCCATTCCCTTTGGCGGGATGAAGCAATCCGGCATTGGCCGCGAGGGTGCGCGCATGGGCATGGCCGAATTCATGGACATCAAATACGTCTGCCGTGACTGGGCGTAAAACTTCAAAGAAATGAGGACTAAGATGCTGCGCAACGACACGCTTGATCAATGGGATCGTGAAAACTTCTTTCACCCCTCAACGCACCTCGCCCAACACGCGCGCGGTGAAGCGCCAAGCCGGGTCGTAGAAACCGGTTCAGGGGTCTATATCGAGGATCGCAACGGCACCAAACTGCTTGATGCGTTTGCCGGACTTTACTGCGTAAACGTTGGATACGGCCGATCTGAAATCTCAGATGCAATTGCGGAACAAGCCAAGAAGCTGGCCTACTACCATTCCTATGTCGGTCACGGCACGGAAGCCTCGATCACGTTGTCCAAGATGATCCTCGACCGTGCACCCGACAACATGTCGAAGGTTTACTTCGGTCTGGGCGGCTCCGATGCCAACGAGACCAACATCAAGCTGGTCTGGTATTACAACAATATCTTGGGCCGGCCAGAAAAGAAGAAGATCATATCGCGATGGCGCGGGTATCATGGCTCTGGCCTGATGACAGGGTCGCTGACCGGTCTGGAGCTCTTTCACAAGAAGTTTGATCTGCCCCTGGCGCAAGTCCTTCACACGGAGGCTCCTTATTATTTCCGCCGCCCCGACACAGCCATGAGCGAAGCGGAGTTCGTGGCCCATTGTGCTTCAGAACTGGAAGCCATGATCGAGCGGGAAGGCCCGGAAACAATTGCCGCTTTCATCGGCGAACCCGCGCTCGGAACAGGCGGACTTGTGCCGCCGCCGCAGGGCTATTGGGAGGCCATCCAGCCGATCTTGAAGAAACACGACATTCTTTTGATTGCTGATGAAGTCGTCACCGGCTTCGGCAGGCTTGGATCGATGTTTGGTTCCGAACACTACACCATCGAAGCTGACATCATCACGATTGCCAAAGGTTTGACGTCCGCCTACGCGCCATTGTCCGGCTCCATAGTGTCCGACAAGGTCTGGAAAGTCCTGGAGCAAGGTACGGATGAAAACGGACCGATCGGCCACGGCTGGACCTATTCCGCGCATCCGATTGGAGCGGCCGCAGGTATCGCAAATTTGGAACTGGTCGACAGCCTTGGCCTCGTAAAGAATGCAACAGTAATGGGCACTTACATGAAGGCTGCCCTTCAAGATGCCCTCGGTGATCATCCCAATGTCGGCGATATTCGCGGCGAAGGCCTTCTTATGGCGATTGAGTTTGTCGAAGACAGATTTTCAAGGACATTCTTTGATCCGGCGCGAAAGATCGGCCCAACTCTTGCCGGTGAGCTCTTGAAACATGGCGTCATTTCCCGAGCCATGCCGCAAGGCGACATTCTCGGATTTGCGCCGCCGCTTTGCATAAACCAGGCTGAGGTCGACACAGTCGTGAGCGCAACCAAAGCAGCAGTGAACACCGTATTGGCAACTTGACGAGACCGGCATCAAAAAAAGCCAGGCTGCACCGGGCAGCCTGGCTTCGAACTTCACATTTGGAAAACCTTATTTCTTCAAGGATGCAATGAAAGCATCCACTTCGGTCAGGGACAGATATTCAACTTCTTCCGTTCCGCTGTCGGTGAACTTCCAAACGACTGCCGGTGCGGAGACGTCTCCATTGGCATCAAAGCGGACATTCCCAGTCGCGCCCTGGTACATCACGGTGCCGCCCTCCGCGAGCGTGGTTTTTGCGGCCTTGAACCCGGCGGTATCTGCAGTGATCGCCGTGCCATTCGGATCCGTCACCTTGACAACCGCTGCAGCGATGTCGGCACCGGAAGCATCCTTGCCGGCCGCTTCCATCGCAAGCAAGGCGATCATTGCTGCGTCAAAACTGTTTGCCAGACCCGGGCCGTTCGGCTGTGATCCGAATTTCGCTTCATAAGCCGCCTTGAAAGCATCCGCGCTCTCGACACGCGGCGACGCGGTATCTGTACCGAGGGCATTTCCGAGGTACTGCAGCCCGACGCTGTCCCGGAACTCATCGGATTTCAGAGAGTTCGCCAAGATCATGTTCTGTGTCCCACCAAGCGAAATCCACTCACGAACCGCCGACTTACCTTCCGTTGGATACAGCGCGAGGTAAAGCGCATCCGGCTGGCTCGTCAGAGCTTCGGTGACTTCGGCCCGATACGACGGCTGAGCGTCATTGATTGCAACATTCGCTGTCACTTCAATACCCGCGGCTGCGAAGTCTGCTGCGATCAGACGGGACATGTCCTGGCCCCAGTCATCGTTCTTGTAGAGAATGGCGACAGACTTCCAGCCCTTATCTGCAGCCACCTTCGCGCCTATTGCAGATTGCACGCCGGTGGTTGCAAAGGTCCGGAACCAGAGCCCGTTGGTCTTGCCTTCCTCTGACAGCTTGGTGAACGCCGTGGAAGAAGAACAGCAGGACATCTGCATGACACCGGCAGGTACCGTGACCGAGGTCAGGATCGGCATGGAAACCCCGGAGGAGACGGCACCGAGCAGAACCTTGATACCTTCCAGATCAACGAGCGCCTTCGCTGCATCGACGCCAACCTTCGGGTCCACCTGGGTGTCGCGCAAGACCATTTCGATGGAACAGCCAGCAGCGCCACCCGCTTCATTGACCTGATCAACGGCAAATTGCGCCACTTCGGCAATTGGCCGTCCCCAGTCGACGGATGTCGGCAATGCGGCGCCGATTTTTGTGGTGCAGTCCTGAGCCTGAACGCCCGTACTCAGCGTCGTCATGCCCGCTGCAACTGCGGCAAAAACTAGTGCTTTCTTCATGTTAGTCCCTCTGCTTGTGTCTTTCCCCGGCGTCCTCCTCCGGGTTGCGAAACGACCAGCCGCTCGGGGAACAGACCTTGTGGTCTCCAAAGCAGCATGCCGACAATCACCATGCCGATCAGAACGAACTGGATCGAACCGGTGTAAAGTTGAACCTCGACGGGCGCAAAGCGGGACAGGGCCCAGCCTGAGAACGTCCAGGAACCCCAAATCAAAAATGCTCCTGCCATTGCCCCCTTGTTGTTACCAGCCCCGCCGACAATCAGCATCGCCCAGATCTGAAACGTCAGGATCGGCAAAACATCCTGCGGGCTGACAAAGGCATAGAATGTTCCGTAAAGCGAACCCGCCAACCCGATAATCACGGATCCGGTGACGAAGGCTGCAAGCCGCACCTTATCGGGGGACTTGCCGAGAGACCGGGCTGCGGTTTCATCCTCCCGGATAGCCCGGAGCAAACGTCCGAAAGGGGAAACCGTAAGGCGCTCCAGAAAGACATAGACGAGGGTAAGGCAAATCAGAACGGCGATGAGGAACACCACATTATAGGTGAAGCCACTCCCAATAAGGCTTTGAAGCGGCCGTTCGAACCCTCTGATCCCCTGAGCCCCACCGGTAACGGCCGTTGCATTGCGCATGACATTTTCAAAGGCAACCGCCACCCCGAACGTTGCGATCGCGAGATAGTCATGCCGGAGACGCAAGGTGAGTTTGCCGACCACCCAGGCCAACACACCGGCGAAGATCATGCCGCCAAGGAGCGCGAGCGGATAAAAGAGCTCGAAACCACCCAAATGCCCATCTTGAGGCGTGCCACCAAGGATCAGTGTTCCGTAGGCTCCTGCCCCGAAGGAGGCAACAACACCGCCGTTGAACAGGCCCGTATTGCCCCACTGAAGGTTCAATCCCAACACAGCAATCGCGAGGATCCCGGCAACGGTTGAAAAGAACACTAGATAAGAAATGACGCCGATCATGCCCGCGCCTCCCCAAACAAACCGTTTGGGCGCACCAGAAGGACAGCCAGAATCATAAGAAAAGGCACTGAGGGGCTGTACCCGGATGGCAGGATCACCAACGCGAGGTTTGATGCTATGCCGACAATGAACCCACCGAGCACAGCGCCGTAAACGCTGCCGATGCCACCGACAATGGTCGCAGCAAAGATAGGTAGGACCAGATCCCGGCCCATGACGGGCGTGATTTGGTAGCTGAGGCCATAGAAGATCCCGGCAACCGCACCGAGCCCGCCGCCAATTATCCAGACAGCAGCGATCATGCGTTTGAGATTGACCCCGTGCACCTGAGCAAGGCTCGGGTTTTCGGCGACCGCGCGCAGGGAAAAGCCAAATGTTGTCCGCGACAAGACAAGGTGAAGGGCAAACATCAGGATCAAAGCCGCAATCAGCACAAAGACCTGATCCGGTTTGACGAGAAGCAACGGATCCCGCGAGAGGATCATCGCGAAGGCAATGTCCTTGGAATAGAGCTCCGCCGACAGGCCAAACACCAGACCGATGATATTACGGATGATGAGCGCCATGCCAAAGGATGCAAACACCATGGAGAGCTCTTCACCCTTTTGCCGGACCCGCTGAAAGATGAACCGGTCGATCAGGACAGCGGACAGCCCGGTGATCGCCATCGACAAGACGATCGAAATGGCGAGTGCACCTGTCATGGACAGCGGACCGATTTTCGTGGCCAAGATCGGCAAGAGGCTCTCGAAAACCTTGTCAAAAACCAAAGCGCAGTAAGCGCCGATCGACAAAAGCTCGGCGTGAGAGAAATTCGCGAAGCGCAGGATGTGCATGGCCATTGTCAAACCAATCGCGCCAAGCGACAGGAACGATCCGACCAGGATACCGTCGACAAGATGCTGGATCATGCCGGCACCCGCCTTTCCCCGCCGAGATAAATCCGGCCGAGCGCCGGGTCCTGCAAGAGATCCGTTGCGGACCCGTCAATCTGGTTTCGGCCCTCGGCGAGCACATAACAATGATCGGCCCGTTTCAGAGCCTGTTTGACGTTCTGCTCAACCAGCAAAATGGTCACGCCGAAGCTCGTAAGTTGTTTGGCATGATCGAGCACCTCTTCGGCAGCCTTGGGTGAAAGGCCCGCCGATGGTTCGTCCATCAGGATCAAAACTGGATCTGCTGCCAATGCCATGGCGACAGCGAGGAACTGCCGCTGCCCGCCGGACAAAGACCCCGCCTTGTCGCGCTGCTTCTCTGCAAGAACCGGAAAACGCTCGTAAAGTTGTGAGAGCCTTTCCGCAGCGTGCGCGTGTCTTTGCAAAGCCAGATCAAGGTTCTGGCGGATTGTCAGCGTCCTGAACACATTGTCCGTTTGCGGAACATAAGCAATGCCCACGCTTGTCATGCGATCAGGAGATAGGCCTGTGATGTCTTGACCGTTGGCTGTGATACTTCCGCTGGAAACCGGCAAAAGGCCGATAACTGCCTTGATCAAGGTCGACTTTCCTGCCCCGTTGGGGCCGATAATGACCGTCAGTTTTTCCTGTTCGGCAGTCACGGACACGTCCCGCAAGATCGGCAAATCCGGAACGTAGCCGGCAGTCAAATTGTCGACGGAAAGCACAGCATCAGGCATCGACCGGCGCTCCAAGATATGCGTCCAGTAGAACAGGATTGGACTGTGCTTCTTCTGCCGAACCTTCAAAGACCACTCGTCCCTCGGCAAGGGCGATTACCGGATCGCAGTGGCGCATCACGAAATCCATATCGTGTTCAATGATGAGGAAGGTTTTTCCAGACCGGTTGAGCTCTTCGATTTTGCCGATCAGAACTTCCGTGAGTGCCGGGTTCACCCCTGCAGCCGGTTCGTCCAAGAGGATCAGTTTCGGATCGCCCATCAGGACACGGGCCAATTCCAGCAGCTTCATCTGACCGCCCGATATCTTGCCGGCCGGCTGGTCCGCGAGCGGACGGAGTGTCACGAAGTCGAGCACTTCGAGGGCGCGCTTTCGAATGGCTGCTTCCTCCCGGCGGATCCGGGCACGGCCAAAAACCGGAGCCAGCAGCCACTCACCGCTTTGATCCAGCGGCGCAAGCATGACATTTTCCAGAACACTCATCCGCTTGAAAGGGCGCGGGATCTGAAAGGTCCTGCCAAGACCGGCGGCGAAACGGCGTTCCGGCGCAAGGCTCGAAATGTCCTGACCATCAAACACCACCCGGCCGGCACTTGGCGCCAGGTCTCCGGCGACGACGTTGAAAAGTGTCGACTTACCGGCACCATTTGGGCCAATAAGACCAGTGATCGACCCGCTCCGGATATCCAGCGACACCCCATCCACAGCAAGAAAATCGCCGAAGGCGCGCGAGACGTCCGCCAGTCTAAGGATCGGCTCACCCATTGACCGCCCCCAACACGGCATCGTCCGGGCGGGTGTTAAGATTGTATTTCATGATCCGCCCATGACGGCCGTTCCGGTCTCGTTCCAGCCCAAACACGTCACCTTGTGGGCCCGGCGCCGTTTGCAGCAGTGCGTCAATGCGCGAGAGATCCTCTGCATCCAGCTCAAATTGGAAGACTTCCAGGGTTTTCGGCAAGTGGCGTGCATAGCGCGCGCCGACAATGGCCGCTGCGACCTGGGACTGCTGCAACACCCAGCGGGTCGCAACTGAGCTCAAGGACACACTGTGACGACGTCCAATGTCATTGAGCAAAAGAAGCAGGGTTTGAAACCCGTCCCAGGTTCCAAATTCATCAATGATAAGGCGGTATTTGATCAGGGAGCGGTTTTCGAACTGAAATCCCGGGTCGGGCTTTCCGAGCCAGTTTTCAGTCAAGAACCCGCCGGCCAACGTGCCATAACATAGAAGCTGGACATCATGAGCCGCTCCCCATGGCGCCAGGACCTTGGCAGCGCGTCGGTCTAGCACAGAGTACTGCACCTGTGTCGAAACCAGATCGATTCCAGCATCCAGATAAGGCGCAGTTTCCTTGACGTCCCAGTTGGTGACCCCAAGATGGGCGATCTTGCCTTTTTCCTGACAGCGCTTGAGCGTCTCCATCGCCTTGACCGGCGCACCGATCGACGTATCCCACCAGTAGAACTGCACCAGATGCAAACGGTCGATTTTCAAACGCTGGAGCGACCGGTCGACAATCGCTTCGACCTCGTCTGCCGTGAGTTCGGCAAGCCTCTCCAGATCCGGCACCAGTTTGGTGTGAACCTGCACCCGATCCACAATCTCTGCCCCACGCCGCTTACGAACATCTGAGATGAAGCTGCCAATCATCTCTTCCACGCCGGTGTAAATATCTGCGCAGTCGAAGGATGTGATCCCTGCGTCAAGAAAGGCTTCCATATCCGCAATAGCGGTAGCAGGCTCCACCGGGCCATGATCGCCGGCAAGTTGCCAACCGCCCTTGATAACGCGGGAAATGGCATACCCAGGCCGGAGGTCTGCGGTTTCAGCTGTCATTCCGCCTCGTCTTTCTGCCAGTAAGGTGTGCTGCGCTGATCGGGTAGTCCGGTTGTCTCTGAATGGCTGAACCAACGCTTTTTCGTCCGTGTGATCCGGAACCGCCCGCCGCAATGCGGATCTGGACAGGCAACTTCCGCATCCGTGCTCATCCAGTCGTTTGGACTTGTGGGGCGTTGTTTTGCAGGAAGGAGCGGCAACACGGCAGCGAGCGCGTACATAGACACCCGCTGCCCCTCGTTGAAGACCAGCGCTTCCCCCTCGACCGCGAAACTCTCGCCTTCGACATGCCGACACACAGGTGTTCGACCGTCCAGAACCGTCTCGACTTTCAAGTCATAGAGCCAGAAGCCGTCGCCAGCCTCTGCCGCTTCAACACAGTCCGACCCGTCTAAATCTTCCGCCACCGCGCTCCCCACTTTTTTGTTTTGGCGCCTTGCTTGTGATCTGTGATATTTTATACCATGTCTCAAAACCGGATTGTCAAGACAAGAAGCCTACGCGGCCAAAGGCACAGGGATGAACGAGCCAAAGATTGCCAGGATCGATCAGTCGAAACTGAGGGAAAGCGTCTATGAAGAGTTGCGTGACGCTTTCACGCGCGGCGTTTTTGCTCCGGGGGAAAGTGTAAGCCTGCGCACACTGGCTGATCAGCTCGGCACCTCAATGACGCCGGTGCGGGAAGCCGTACGCCGTCTCGTGGCTGAGGGGGCGTTGGTGGATACGCCCAGCCGGACACTAGAAGTGCCGCCTTTCGATGCCGACCGCATGCGTGAGCTGAAGTCCGCCCGTTTGGCTCTTGAGGCAATCCTGCTCGACGAAGCCATCGACCACATGGATGACGCTGCGATCGATGCTCTTGCTGCAATCATTGCCCGGTCGCGGCCCGAAGGCGAGTTACCGGACCTCACCCAAAACTATGAATTTCACTTTACCCTTTACCGGCAGTCCCGATCCCGGGTCATCCTGCCGCTCGTTGAGGCGTTGTGGCTCCAGTACGGAGCTTTTTTGAACCTCGTCGTTCAGGAAAAGGCCGCCTCAGAAATCCCGGAACACATCCATCACGAAGAGATCATCGCAGCATTGCGTGCCAAAGACCGGGCAGCCGCGCAAAAGGCTCTTGCCCTGGACATTGAACGCAGTTTCAAGCTGCTCCTGCCGGAAAACTGAAGGATCCAGTCATGACCCTCCATCCGCCGCGCCAGATCCTAGCTGACGGCCTGGAAATCAGCCGTGTTTTGACAGGCCTCTGGCAGGTCGCCGATATCGAAAAGAACGGTTCGGAACTCGACCCGGAAAAAGGTGCGGATCACCTGGAAGCCTATCTGAAGGCCGGATTTTCCACCTTCGACATGGCCGATCACTATGGCAGCGCTGAGATCATCTCCGGGCGATTGCTCGCGCGCCATGATGGACAGAACCGCCCCCAGGTCTTCACCAAATGGTGTCCGGAACCGGGCCCGATGACGGCCGACGTCGTGCGCGCAGGCGTTCAGGAACGGCTCGACCGGCTGGGCACGGACTGCGTTGATCTCCTACAGTTTCATTGGTGGAGTTTTGAACACCCGGCCTGGCTGGACGCCCTTCATGAAATGACAAAACTGAAGGACGAGGGCCTGATCAGGGCACTCGGCGTCACCAATTTCGATGCCGCGCACCTGCGCCTTGCGCTGTCGGACGGCATTCCGCTTGTCAGCAATCAGGTTTCGTTTTCCATGATCGACCGGCGGGCGCTTGGCCCCTTGTCCGATCTGTGTGCGGAAAGAGACGTCCGGTTGCTTGGTTACGGCACGTTGTGTGGCGGCTTCCTGTCGGATCGCTGGCTCGGCAAACCTGAACCTGCAGACATCACCGACTGGTCGAAAATGAAGTACAAGCGCTTCATCGACGCTGCCGGTGGCTGGGACGGATTTCAGGCGATATTGAAAGCAGCCAATTCCATAGCGCAAAAACACGATGTCTCACTCGCCAACGTGGCGACGCGCTGGGTTTTGGAGCAATCGGCAGTCGCCGGTGTGATTGTCGGTGCCCGGCTAGGTGAAAGCGAGCATATGGCAGACAATGCAAAGCTGTTCTCCTTCGCCCTCGATGAAGAAGACAACACGCGGTTGGGCAAGGCTTTTTCACAGACAACACCGGTCCCGGGGGACTGCGGCGATGAATACCGCCGACCGCCATTTCTAACGGCCTCCGGTGATCTCAGTCATCACCTGTCTGAAATGCCGCGTGCTCATGCGGCAGCCCCGGCACCTCACCGTCCGGATGCAACTCATGTTTTGACAGGATCCGACTGGGAGGAGATTGCCGGATATTGCCGGGCCCATCGGATCGGCAACCGCATTCTTGTCTCGGGCACGACCGCGGTGGCCGGCGCGTCCCGGGCCGTTGCGCCAGAAGACGCCGCCGCACAGACCACCTTCATTCTCGACAAGATCCTCGCCGCGCTTTCAGCGCTTGGCGCGACTGCAAATGATGTTGTTCGAACACGCATCTTTATCACGGATGAGGCCGATGTGTTCGACATCTCCCGCGCCCATGGCCGCGTTTTCTCGGACATCAAGCCGGCAAACACACTTGTGGTCGTTGCCGGATTGATCGGCGATCACAAGGTGGAAATTGAGGCCGAGGCTTTGTTGCAGGGCGATGCCTGACGGCACCAACTCGCATGTCTAACACGTTCTTCCTTGGTTTTTGCACGCCCTATTCAGTGACCTGTAAGGTCCCGCTGAATAAGATAAATTCCGTATTGATCATTCGCGTCTGCACAAATAGTCTGAGCGCTGATGGTTCCCGCGGAACGAAATCGCTGCGGGATGAAAAGGGAACACGGTGAGGAAGAGCCGCAAGGGCGCCTAATCCGTGACTGCCCCCGCAACTGTGAGCGGAGAGCGACCCCGAACGACGCCACTGGGCCCATGATCGCATGGCCCGGGAAGGTACGGGGAAGCTTCGACCCGCGAGTCAGGAGACCTGCCATCGCAACCACAACAACCCGGGCGGGGTGTCCCGGAGGGAGAAGCCAATGTGCCACGCGGCCGACACTGCCGTTCGACAATATGGTCTCGCCATGCCCCCGTCTCATCGGAGGTGGCGATGCGCCCGATTGCGATTCGAAACAATTTTCCAGCCCACGGCGATAACCGGGTCATTGCACCCGAGCTGATCCCCACCATCTCCAAACATCGCGAGTTGTCCCGATGACCCGGCGCGCTGCTTCAAAGGCGCTTCCGGCGAGCCGGTTTCCGTGCCTGACGGAAATGAGCCTGCCGGCCCTCATCGGCGGTGCTGCCGGTCTGTCCGCCGCGCTCTGGCTTGCAATTCTGGCGGTGCTTTGATGACGGCAGTTGTCGAAATCCGGAATCTTGCTCTGGGATATCCCGAGCTGACGTTGTTCAAGCATTTATCGTTGGACATTCAAGCCGGAACCACCCTGGCGGTACTCGGCGCCAACGGCTCGGGCAAGAGCACCTTCGTCAAGATGCTGCTTGGGTTGATGGATCCCCTTGCCGGCCGTGTCACCTGGCCGGCCGGGCGCCCGCAGGAAGTCGGCTATCTGGCACAATTGACCGAATTTGACCGTAGATTCCCGATCCGCGTCCGGGATCTTGCAGCCATGGGCGCCTGGCGCGGGTTTGGCCTTTGGTCAGGCCTTGGCCGCACGGGGCGGAACCGGGTGGCAGCAGCGCTTGAGGAAGCCGGCATTCTGGATCTGGCAGACCGATCGCTCCACACGCTGTCCGGCGGGCAACTGCAGCGGGCCTTGTTTGCCCGCGTGATCCTGCAGGACGCTCCCTTGATCCTGCTCGATGAACCTTTTGCTGCGGTTGACCAAAGCACCGAAGCGCACCTCCTTTCGATCATCGATCGCTGGCGCGCCGAAGGCCGGGCGGTCGTGCTTGTTGTGCATGACCTGTCCTCTGTTCTCGATCACTGCAGCCATGCCCTGCTTCTGGGCGGTGGGATGGCAACTCAGGGGACGGTTGAAGAGGTTTTGACGCCAGACCGGCTCGTTGCCCAGGGGTACATGTCCGAAAGCCAGGCCTCTTGGATGTTCCGGGGCAACGCCCAACGGAGGGAGGCTGCCCATGTTTGAACTTTTTTCGGAGATGTGGGACTTCGTCTTCATGCGGCGTGCCTTTGTCGCGACCACCGTCCTTTCGGCCTCTGTTGCTCCGATCGGAGCATTTTTGGTCCTGCGGCGGCTATCCCTTGCCGGAGAAGCCATGGCGCATGCGATCACGCCCGGCATCGTCATCGGCTTTGTCACCGCCGGTTTGTCTGTGGTGTCTTTGCTGGTCGGTGGGCTCGTAGCCGGCGTCGGCGTTGCGATCCTGACCGCGCTTCTTGCGCGCAAAACAATCCTGCGCAGCGATGCCAGCCTGGCGTCCCTTTATCTTATCGCCCTGGCTGCCGGGATCTTCATTCTGTCGGCGGCCGGATCCGCCGTACCGCTGAAGAGCTTCCTGTTCGGCTCCATCCTCGGAATTGACGATGCGTCGATGATGCTCGTCGGCGGTGTTGCGACCGTGACCCTGATCGCCTTTGCAATCCTGCTCCGGCCGCTCATTGTCAGCACCTGCGATCCGATCTTCTTCGAGGCCCAGACCCGGCGGCCATGGCTGGTCGACCAGGGGTTCATGCTGCTTCTGGTGCTGAACCTGCTTGCCGCCTTCAAGACGCTCGGAACTTTGATGGCGGTCGGCTTGATGATCTTGCCGGCGACAGCTGCCCGCTATTGGGCAAGCACGATCACCGGCCAACTTGTGCTGGGTTTCGTCTTTGCCCTTGCCAGCTGCTGGATCGGCCTGACCCTTTCCTACCTGTTTCCCGAGACTCCCTCGGGGCCTGCCATCGTCCTGGTGGCCGGCGGTTTCTTCCTGATTTCGGCCCTCTTCGGACCGCTCGGATTCGGCGCCCGCCTGCGCAAACCGTCACCCAAGACAATACCTTCTATCGAACAAACCTACATTGAAGAGAGAACTCAATGAGCCTTTTGAAAACCCTGGCCGCAGGTTTCGTGGCCACATCGCTGGCGATTGCGAGCCTACCGGCCAGCGCACAGGGCGACATCCAGGTCGTCGCCAGCTTCTCGATCCTTGGCGACATGGTCGAGCAGGTGGTGGGCGATTATGCGAGCGTGACCACGATCGTCGGTCCGGATGCCGATGCCCACGTCTATCAGCCGTCGGTCGCCGATGCGAAAGCGGTTGCGAAGGCCGATGTGATCTTCGTCAACGGCCTCGGCTTTGAAACCTGGTCGGACACCTTGATCAAGGAATCCGGCACGGAGGCAGCCGTCTTTGTGGCAACGGAAGGCGTCACTCCGGTGAAGGTCGACGGGGAAACCGACCCGCATGCCTGGAACTCCCTGACAAATGGCGCCATCTACGTGCGCAACATTGCAGATGCCATGGGCAAGGCCCTGCCCGAGCATGCCGATGGCTTCACCGCAAACGCGGACGCCTACATTGCAAGGCTGGAAGCGCTCGACAAGGAAACCCGTAAGAAGCTTGCCGCTCTTCCGGAAGATCGCCGCACGGTCGTCACGGCGCATGACGCCTTCGGCTATCTCGCCGACGCTTACGGCCTGACCTTCCTCGCACCGGTCGGCATCGACACCGAAGCCGAGCCGTCCGCGCGGGATCTTGCCGTGTTGATCGCGCAGCTGAAAGAGCAAGGCGCAGCCGCCCTCTTCGTTGAAAACATCACCAGCCCGGCGCTTGTCCAGCAGATCTCCGATGAAACCGGCATCGAAATCGGCGGACGTCTGTTCTCTGACGCTCTGTCGGAACGCGGCGGACCTGCGACCAGCTACGAGGCCATGTTCCAGCACAATCTCGGCACACTGCTCGAGGCACTCGGCAAACAGAACGCAAGCTGAGCGACATGGAACAATGAAGGCGACGATCTCCCGTCGCCTTCAATACATACGCCTGCCGCCTGTTTGGACGAGTTGACACGCTTCATATGGCAGGTGAGACTGATGATGATGGTTCCCGGCGGTGACTCGCTCACCTTGGGATGAAAAGGGAATACGGTGCGGCTTTAAGCAACAAAGCCAAATCCGTGACTGCCCCCGCAACTGTGAGCGGAGAGCAACCTTGAACTGGCCACTGGGTGATCCCGGGAAGGCTCAGGGAAGCTAAGACCCGCAAGTCAGGAGACCTGCCATCGTTCTGTAACTCAAACCCGGGCGGGGTGCTCCGGCGGAGAAGGACGATATGGTATTCGTGACCACAGGCCAGATGCCTGCATCCAACTCTGTTCCAGTCCATGCCCCGCACAGACGCGGAGGGCGTAATGAACCGGAATACGACACAAGACATAGCCAGCAATCTTCTCAATTTGACTGAAAGCTTGAGCCAGCGTGCCCAAAGGGCCATGCGCCCAAATGGTGCGGGCGGCTCTGAAACCCTGGAAACAGTGCAACACGTGATCGCTTTCGCGCCCTCATCAGAGAGGACTGCAGAAACTGGGCAACCGTTGTTTAACGGTCCCTCTTTGAGCAAGCGAGTGCGTTGAGAGTAGCGAATAGCGGAATTCCACCGGCGCATATCACGGTTGGAAACGCATGTTCAGGTTTCCGAACATGAGCTTGAAAAAGGTGTTCGGAAGCCCGAACACTGCCAACAGAGAACTACTCGTAACTTATTGAATTTACGTAATAAGGCCGGATGGCACTGCAATTGCTAACGTCCTAGAGACGATCAATTGAGGTGCCAACATGTTTTCAAACACGCTTGATAGCTCTGCTATCGCCAGCTGGATGCCCGGAGAGGCCATTCCAAGCTTGCTGGTGATCGCTTTTCTAGGTGCTGCGCTCAGCTTCCTGGTCCTGCCGCGGCTCGGCAAGGCTGCCGGCCCCGTCGCCGCATTGTTGCCTGCAGGCCTGTTTGTGGCCTTCATGACTTACGTGCCTGTCATGGCGTATGGCGAGGGCGTTCCGACAATCCTCCAAACGGTGCAATGGGTTCCATCGCTCGGCATCAACTTCGATGTGCGCCTCGACGGGTTTTCCCTGTTGTTCGCCTTGATGATCACAGGCATCGGATCCCTGGTGGTTCTCTATGCAGGGTCGTATTTTGCAGAAAAACCTGCGGATGACCGGGGACGCTTCCTAAGCTACATTCTCCTATTCATGGCCGCGATGCTCGGCACCGTTTTGTCCGACAACGTGATCGTGATGTTCGTCTTCTGGGAAATGACGAGCCTCTTGTCCTTCCTGCTCATCGGCTTCAATTCCACCTCGATTGAAGCACGCAAGGCGGCACTGCAGTCACTGGTGATCACCGCCGGTGGCGGTTTGGCGCTGTTCGGCGGTCTGCTCATCATGGGTATGGAAGCCGGCACCTTCTCGCTGCTTGAAATCACAAGCAACCCAGGCCTGGTGACCGACAGCACATGGTTCGGTGTGATTGCCGCCCTGGTCCTGATCGGTGCCTTCACCAAGTCCGCGCAGTTCCCGTTCCATTTCTGGCTGCCGAATGCAATGCAGGCGCCGACACCGGCTTCCGCTTATCTCCATTCTGCAACAATGGTGAAGCTGGGCATCTTCTTGCTGGCCCGGTTCGACCCGATCTTGAGCGCCTCGCCGACCGTGATCGTAATCATGGTTGCCGTTGGCCTGACCACGATGCTGGTTGCCGCACTGATGGCGCTTCGGGCTGATGGTTTGAAAGCTATTCTTGCTTATTCGACAGTGGCCTCTCTAGGCCTGCTGGTGACGCTTATCGGCCTTCAGGGCCCCGGAAGCTCGATCGGCATCGCCGGGTTCATTCTCGCCCACTCGCTCTACAAAGCCGCGCTGTTCTTCTGCGCAGGCATTGTCATTCACGCGACCGGAGCGACGCGGGTCCGGGATCTCGGTGCACTCTTCGGCCTGCTGCCGCTGACCGCAATCGCGGCAATCCTCGCCAGCTTGTCCATGGCCGGCCTGCCGCCGTTCGTTGGGTTCATCGCCAAGGAATATGTCTTCGAGGCAAAACTCGACTCGTCCTTTGCGGCCGTCGTGACGTTTGTTGCGGTTCTGGTGAACTCGGTGCTGGTCGCAATTGCAGGTATCTTCGCGCTTCGCCCGTTCTTCGGCAAAGCAACGGCCTACACTGAAAAACCGAAACATGGCGAAACGATCGGGATGACTACCGGACCCGTTGTTCTGGCAGCCCTCGGCGTATTCTTCGGCCTGTTCGCAGATATCCCGCAGTACTTCATTGTCGGACCGGCGGCTGTCGCCCTGCAGGGCGCCCCCTTCTATGTGTCCTTCGAGCTGTGGCATGGCATCACGCCGATGCTTGGCCTGTCCGCTCTGGTTGTTCTGATTGGCGGCCTTCTCGTCTGGAAATGGACACCGATCCATGAGGCCATGCTGCGCCTGTCGTTCATCGATCGCTTTTCCTTTGAAAAGGGCTATGACGCGATCTTTGGCGGTCTCCTCAGCCTTGCGCAGAGCACAACACGCACAGTCCAGAATGGTCAGATGCGGACCTATGTCGCTGTGACCATTGCCGTGGTCACGGGTGCTCTGGCCTACGCAGTGCTCGCCGGTGAAACCTTTGCCGGCGCCGCCGGCCTCACATTGCCGCCGCTCGCTGCGGATGAAATCCGGCCGTACCTCTTGATTGTTTGTACGCTCATCGCACTTGGGGGCATCGTTGCGGCGATCTCCCGTTCGATGGTTGTCTCACTCGTCGGCGTGGGGCTTTCGGGCTATGGCATTGCATTGGTCTTCTTGAAGAACGGCGCGCCTGACCTCGCTCTGACACAGTTCCTTGTCGAGACACTTCTGGTCGTCATCGTCTCTGCAGTCCTGGTCAAGATGCCAGCGATTGCCGATGGGCTGCGCAGCTATTCCAAGTTTGACCTGCGGACCGGGGACGCGCTGTTGTCGACCGTCTTTGCCGGTGCGTTGTTTGTCGTGCTCCTGTCAATTGCGGCCAAGCCGTTCAATCCGACGGTCACCGAATACTACGCCGTCACAAGTCTATCGGAGGCGTTCGGCCGCAACGTGGTCAACGTGATCCTGGTCGACTTCCGGGCTCTGGATACGCTTGGAGAGATTGCCGTTGTCGCATTCGCGGCCATCGCAGCCTGGGCGGTCCTGACCGGCGGCAATCCACCATCGAAAACCGCAAAGGCGGGCGTTGCTACAAACCGCGCCGTGCCGTCTTTGATCTTCGAGACGACGGCACGGATGTTCTTCTTCCTGATGCTCATCGTGTCGGTGTGGGTTCTGTTCCGCGGTCACAACGAGCCGGGCGGCGGGTTCATCGGTGGTTTGATTGCCTCAGCAGGGTTTGCAGTGCTCGCACTGGCCTTGGGCGTCGACTTCGCACGCCGGAGACTGCTCCTGCATCCAGTCGCCTGGATGGGTATCGGTCTGACCCTGGCCATCCTGTCCGGTGTCCCGGGCGCCATCATCAACGAGTCGTTCCTCACACACCAATGGGTCAACCTGAACCTCGGCGTGACCTCGTTGAAGCTTGGCACCACCTATCTTTTCGACATTGGTGTCTACCTGACAGTGATCGGCGGCGTTCTCGCCTTCCTCATTCGGGTTCAACAGCAAAACAGTGGCGGCGATGACGCCACCATTGCCGCTGGCGATGTCACGAAATCCAACATCTCAACTCAAGGAGCGTCGGCATGATCTACGTTTATGCGGCTACCATCGCCATCGTTGCAGGAGCTGGGATCTACATGATCCTTGCACAGAACATCGTGCGGATCATTTTGGGCGTCGCCCTGCTCGCCGCCTCGGCCAACCTGCTGATCTTCCTGTCCGGCCGGCTTGGCTCGGTCACGCCGCCGATCATCCGGCAAGACGCGGAAGTGTTGGGCAGTTATGCCGCCAATCCACTGCCGCAAGCCCTGGTACTGACGGCGATTGTGATTGGCTTTGCTCTCACCGCCTATGCCGTCGCGCTCGCCGTGAAAGGCTACAAGTCGCTGGGCACCATGGATACGAGCCAGATGCATGACGCAGAAGATCTCGGATCGCCGTTCGCAGCAAAATCAGCACCAAAACAAGGCTGAGTTAAATGACAGAAACATCATACAATCTGCTTGTTCTCGCCTTTCCGGTGCTGGTTCCGCTGACACTTGCAGCGATCACAGCAATCCTCTGGCGCAACATTCAGGCCCAACGCGTTGTCGCGATTGCCGGCCTGGGCGTGATCGTGGTCTGCTCGGTCCTGCTCACGATGGCCGTGCTCCGCTACGACATCCTTGCCGTTGAATTCGGCTCGTGGGCCGTGCCATTTGGCATCTCCTTTGTGGCAGACCGCTTCGCGGCGGCTCTGGTCATGATCACGGGTGTTCTTGCGTTCTGTGTAGGCATCTTCAGCCTACGGGATATGCGCCAGATCCATATGCGTGCAGGTTTCTACCCGCTCTTCTTCGGCATGGTCGCCGGGGTGAACGGGGCGTTCCTCACCGGAGACCTGTTCAATCTCTATGTCTGGTTCGAGGTGATGCTCATCACGTCACTCGGCCTTCTGGTGATTGGCCGCACGAAAGCGCAGATCGACGGCGCGATTAAATACGCGCTGCTGAACCTCCTCGGCACGGTCTTGTTCCTGATGGCCATCGGCTTGCTCTATGGGGCTGCCGGCACGTTGGCATTCGCCGACCTTGCGCGGGTCCTGCCAACGCTTGAGCCGACACCTGGCCTGGTTGGAGCAGCGATCCTGTTCCTGTGTGCCTTTGGCATCAAGGCAGGCGTGTTTCCTCTGTTCTTCTGGCTTCCGGCCAGCTACCACACAGCACCCTTCACAATTTCTGCGATCTTTGCAGGTCTCCTGACCAAGGTCGGCGTCTACGCGGCATTCCGCGTGTTCACTTTGCTCTTCACGGTCGAGGAGTCTGGGATCCGCGAGATCATCGCCGTTGTTGCAGCGCTCACCATGGTGACCGGGGTGTTCGGAGCTGCTGTCCAGTGGAACATCCGCCGGATCCTGTCGTTCCACATCATCTCGCAGATTGGCTACATCCTGATGGGCCTTGCGATCGCCACACCTTTGGCCATCGCGGGTGCGGTGTTCTACATCGTTCACCACATCATCGTGAAAGCCAATTTGTTCCTGCTGGCCGGTGCCATTCGTCAGGCAAGCGGGACGGACGACCTGAAGAAATCTGGCGGCCTCCTGAAAAGCCACCCGTGGCTGGCGGTGCTCTTTCTTATTCCTGCCCTGTCGCTGGCAGGGTTGCCGCCGCTGTCGGGTTTCTGGGCCAAGTTCCTCGTCGTTGACGCCTCGTTTAAAGGCGACATGGCGTGGCTGGCAGCCGTTGCCCTGTTTACCGGTCTGTTGACGCTCTACTCCATGACAAAGATCTGGATGGAAGCGTTCTGGAAAGCACCGGGCATCGAGCGTTCTCAAACGCGTCCGGTCCCTGTCCTGATGGTCGCTCCAATCGCCGTTCTGGGTGCGATCACGCTCACAATTGGCTTTTACGCCGAACCGTTCGTTCAGTTCGCGGAGAAAGCCTCCATCACACTCACTCAACCGGATGTCTACATCGCCGCCTTCTTCGGTGAAGAGACCCAGGTTGGTGAAGCTGCTCTTGAAAGGATCGACCAATGATTAGCCTTGTAAAGCGTTTGGGCGCCTTCGGCCTTCTGTGCGGCGTCTTTATCATCGAGCTGGTAAAAGCCTCAGTGGACGTGACGGTCGCCGTCTTGTCCAACAAGCAGAAATTGAAGCCGGCCATTGTTGCGGTCCCGCTCGACCTGCGGACAGACATGGGGATCACCACCCTTGCAAACATCGTGAGCCTGACGCCGGGAACCACCTCGCTGCACATCTCAGATGATCGCAAGACGCTCTATGTCCATGTCTTGGACCGGGAAAGCGACGAGGACGTGATCCGTTCCATCAAAGACACGTTTGAAACCCGCGTTCGGGCTGTCGAGGGACCGGCTCCCAGCGAAACTATAGCCAAGAAAGGAGCCGTCGCATGAACATCGAGAGCATTATGGGTATTTCTGAGACCCTCAACACGGTTCTGGTACTGTTGATTATCGGCGCTTTCGCGCTCACCGCCTTGCGTCTCATGAAGGGCCCGAGCTATGCGGACCGGTTTGTCGCCATTGATATGCTGACGGGTCTGGCCGTGGCCGCCTGCGCCTTGACCGCGCTGACAACCGGCCGGTCCGAATTCCTGGATGTGGCATTTGCGCTGGCCCTGATCGCCTTTGTCGCAACGGCAGCATTTGCAGCTTTTCTGGAACGCAAGGTTGCTGTCACCGATGGCCGCTTCCGGGACAATGGCAAACAAAAAGCCAACAAAGCCGCGCAGCAGGAGGCATCGTGATGGTTGATCTTATTGCCCTTTTGGTGAAATTCGTTGGCGTTGGCTTCTTGCTGATCGCAACGATCGGATTGCTGCGCTTTGACGATCCTTTCCAGCGGATGCACGCCGCAACGAAAGCAGGCACGCTGGGTGCTGGTCTGGTCTTAATCGGGACCATGCTCAGCAAATCCAGCTTGGATTCAACGATGATGGGCGGCATGACCCTGTTGTTCCTGATCCTGACGATCCCAGTCGCAAGTCATTTGCTGGCGCGGGCGGCGTACCTGTCCGGCGCTGAGCTGGCCGGGATCGGAGATGCGGACAATGCCTTGCGTGATGTTTTGAAAAGGCCAGAGCAGCCGATTGAAAAACAGGCTGAACGCTTGGATCTGCAAGGAATGGCGGCCGCAGCTGAAGCAGACATTGCAACAGAAGTGCCGGTGTCAGCGGATCCTGTGCTCTGCGATGCAGAAAAATCGGGTTTCGTATCCCTCAAGGATGTTGTTGCGCCTGAGCGCGTCCGTTTTGCAGCAGTTGGCGATGCCGCGCCGAAACTCGCGCGCCGCGCAGCAGAATTTGCAGCACGTACAGACCTCCCGCTCATCGCTGTTGTCGCTGTGGACACTGGATATGTGGATGCAACAGACAACAGCACCGAGACGATGCGGTTGATCCGCGACAAGGTTGGTCATTGGCTGCCTGATCTGCGCTCGCTCTCAGACGATCTCGGCGTTTCAGTGGAGCTCGTCTACGAGGAAGGTGATGCGGCTGCATCAATGGCCGGTGTCGGCGACGTGCGTGAGTTTCTGGTTCTGCCAACGGACGGATGGGCGGATCATGGTGTCGGCGTTGCAACGCCGCATGCCACCAAGCAACCCGACGGATTGCTGCGTGTTGCCAGCATGCACCCCGGCCCGACGCTTTACGCGGTCGATGTCCCCAGAGCCGGTCCCGTCACTGTGTTGTTCGATGGGTCTTATGATGTCTGGCGCGCCCTTGACCTGGCGCTTGTAGAACGGCTTTGGACTGCGACAGAACTTCGGGTGTTTGGATACGTTGACGCGGCCAGCCGGGCGGAAATTGAGCAACGTGCTGCCGATGCCAACACACCGGTTGTCTTCGCAGACCCGGAACTGACCGCACCGGATGATGCCTTGTTGCCGGAACAAATGGTGTCTGACACTGTCGCAGTGATCCTTCCGGACCTTCCAAGACCTTTGCGGACCCGCTGGTACGGAACCTTCTGGCAAGACAAGATCTCGCCAAATTGGCGGGGAGACGTTCTGGTTTGGACCTAGCCCAAGGCGGTCCTTGGCATTAGGATGGCAAACGTTCTTGAAAAACATCAAGGGGATGGCGGCAGCGCCATCCCCATTCTTTAGCTGGGCCTCATATGCCATCTGACGCACCATTGGAAAACCAAAAGAAAACCGGCACAGCCGGACCGGGTGCAAAAAAACTGAGATCCTGGCCGTTGGTTTGGCGGCTACCGGTGGCCATGGCTTCGGTGGTTATGCTGTTTGCGGTTGTTCTGACCATTTTTGGTTTGCAAGAGCTGGAACGCAGGGAAGCCCAGCTCCGCGTCGAAGTTGGCGGGGCATTTCTCGACACCTTGGCCGGGCTGATCACACCAGCGATTGTCACCGGTGGTCCGTTATCGGAAATTGAAGGCTTGCTGTCGGCCTCTGCCAGGTTCAAACCCTCTTTGCGCAACGAAGCTGTTGCCGTTTGTTGTCTGGCGGACGGCTCCATTTTGATAACATCCTCCTACCCCGATGATACCGCAAATGGCGCCAAACCGCGAACAACCGAGCTTGCACTTGAAGACTGGCTCAACGCCAATCGCAGTCTGCCGCCAAACGAAGCCGCAATCCAAATTGTCGATGAGACAAACAAACAACTGATTGTGCAGTCTTTTCCCGTGAGCGATGGCTCAACGATCCTGCTTGGTGCGGCCTTTGATCTCGAATGGCAACGCGCCGAGCAAGAAGAACGGCGCCGTGTCGCTCTTGCCGTGGATGTCGCGTTTTCTGTCCTCGCGGCGATCCTGACGTTTTTTGTCGCGCAATACAGCCTGCGCCCCATTGATGACCTCACTAAGGCTCTCGACGACGATTCCTACGATGCAAATACTGAGGTTGATCCAGTGTCAGCGAACACGGAAATCGGGCGTCTGCAAAATGCGCTGAGAACCCGGGCCGAGCTTCAGGCACGGGCGGACGCAATCGCGAAAACAGAAAACAAACATGCGCGGGAGGCAACGCTGGCCCGCCTTGCAGCAGGGCTCGCGCATGAGGTGCGCAATCCGCTTGCCGGGATGAGCGCGGCCACATCGACACTACGCCGATTTGGAGACGACAAAGCTGTGCGAGAACAGACGATTGACCTGATCGACCGGGGCCTGCAAAGCATTGATCATGTGGCGGCCAGCATGTTGTCGACCTACCGGCCACCGGAAGGCAACAGAGATCTAAAGCCCGACGATCTCAATGACTTGCGGACCTTGATCAACCCGAAAGTGCGCGCCAAACAGGTGGACTTGAGTTTTAAATCGGAGCTCGCGGAGACTTACCCTGCCAGCGCGGAAGCCGTGCGCCAGATCGTGCTCAACTTGCTCCTAAATGCCATAGACGCCACTCCGGTTGGCAGTTCCGTTGCCTTTGAGTCCAAGCTGATCGAAGAGCAACTCACCATCAAGGTCTCCGACAGCGGCCCCGGTCTTCCAGGAGAAGCCTTGAATGTTCTGACCGGCGGAACCACTCCGGAGAAGCCACAAACGCGGCGCCTTGGACTTTGGCTGGTTCACCAACTGATCGATGATGTGAATGGCCGGTTGGCAATTTCAACACGCCCGCAAAGCGGCACGGTAATCACCATCACCATTCCAAAACGCACCGACGAGGCGGAAAATGTCTGAGCTGATTTTGTTGGTGGAAGACGATCCGGTCCTTGGACCCTCTTTGCAACAACGGCTAGTGCTGGAAGGGTTTGCTGTCGTTCATGCCACAACACTGGCCGCCGCCCGCGAGTTTCTTGGCAAACGGGTTCCGAGCTTTGTTTTGTCGGACATTCGGTTGCCGGACGGGTCCGGTGCCGATTTGCTGAGGGAGGTGCTCAGCCAGCACGGTGCGGTGCCGATTGTCTATATGACGGCCTATGGTTCTGTCGATCAGGCCGTGGAACTCGTGCGCGATGGCGCCAGGGATTACCTAGCGAAACCCTTCAACCTGGATGAGCTTGTCAGCCGCATTCAGGAGCTTCTGCTTCGCCCGCTTGCGCCGCAACTGGATGACCCGTTTTCAACCTTTGGACTTTCGGCCTCCATGCGCGGCGTGCGATCCATGCTGGATCGCCTGGCGGGGATTGATTTGCCCGTTTTGCTGATTGGAGAAACCGGCACCGGCAAGGAAATCGCAGCACGGTATCTGCACGCCAAGAACGCTGCACAATCGCGCCCCTTCGAAGCTGTGAACTGCGGACAACTCTCACCCGAGCTGGCAGATTCGACGCTCTTCGGGCACGAGAAAGGCGCCTTCACCAGCGCACATGACAGGCGGATCGGCGTTTTGGAAAGTGTTGGCGAGGGGACGCTGCTTCTCGATGAAATCGGTGATACGGGACCGGAACTTCAATTGAAGCTTTTGCGCGTGTTGCAGGAGCGGCAGTTCAGGCGGCTGGGTGCAACACAGGATCGTGCCTTCAACGCCCGGCTGGTGTGCGCAACGAACCGTGATCTGGAGGAGGCGGTCAGAGACGGCGTGTTCCGCGAGGATCTCCTGTTTCGCATCAACGTTGTGACGATCCGCATTCCGCCCTTGCGCGAGCGTTTGGAAGAAGTGGCGCCGCTCCTCACAGCCTTTGCCGCAAACGCTGCGCAGCGCATGGGAATTGCTCCAAAACCTGCCACAGCTGCTGCAGTATCAGCGGCCGAGCAGCATGATTGGCCCGGGAACGTTCGCGAACTCCGGAACCGCGTTGAACGCGCCGTTGCACTGGCAGGCGGGGCCGAGCTGACGCCATTCGATTTGTTTCCGGAAAACACCGCGCACATCCTCCAGCCTGCAGCCCAGACATCTGGCGACCCAAACTCTGGCCTGCCACACAGTTCTATTGGGTTTCCCTCGTTGGCTGAAGTCCGGGATCAGGCAGAACGCACCCACATTTTGCGTGCCCTTGATGAAACCGATGGCCGGTTGCAGGACGCCGCCAAGCTTTTGGATATCTCACGCACAACCTTATGGGAACGCATGCGCCGCCACGGCATCGACCGTACTTGAGATTTCAAAGTGTAATTTATTCTTTTTTGGGTCTGCGCATTGGGAAACATAGGCCCTAATCAACTCCTGAAAAAAACCGATGGATCTGGAGGCATTTCGTCGAAGGTTGGGATTTCGGTTCCTTCAATTGCAGCGGGAAGTGCCCTTGAGGAATAAATATTGGCGCGCGGGACGACAAAACTTGGGTCATCGATGGTACCCGCCCTTATCACCTTGATTGCCGGGCGTCCGGAATTGCCGTTAAAAAGCTGCGAACCACAGTTGGAGCAATATTCCTTGGTCATGGTGTTGCCGCTGTCTGCCTTATGCTGGAACAATGCGGGCTCACCCTTTGTGATTGTCAGGTCCACAACCTTCACAAACACATTTGTCGCATAGCTGGCCCCGGAAGACTTTTGACAATCGGTGCAGTGACAGTTCCACATGTTGACCGGTTTGGCCGCCACTTCGTATCGGATCGCGCCACAAAGGCATCCGCCTTTAAATTCGGGCATTCCTTTTCTCCCGTGTGTTCTACTGGTCTGTTGGCATGTTGTTTTGTCGGACCGTAACGGCGGAGATGTGCTTCTCCGCCCAGACGCCGGCAGTCTGCAGCGGGTCATTGGCAAACATATCTTTGATCTTTTCGCGGTTTTCAGCTTCGAGCAGGAAGAAGGAACCGCGCATGGTGGACCCATCGTCCTCGGTAAGGGGACCAGAGAGCAGAACCTTTACACCGTAGTTGGCCGGTTCTGTTCCCAGAAAATGCCGATGCGCTTCCAGAACCTCCAGACGAAGCCGGAGGGCGTCGGGCTTGTCGATTGCATAGACCACGAACTGCATGGTGGATCCTATTCAAAGACCAGGCTGAGCGCCGGGATGAAGGTCAGCAGCAAGGTGACAAACGTCATCATGACGACAAACGGAAACGTGCCGATGAAGATGTCGCCAAGGGTCGTGTTCCGGTCTGATATTGTGGCTTTCACCACGTAGACGGTGAGCCCGAAGGGCGGCGTCAACAAACCGATTTCCACGGCAATGACCGTCACAATGCCGAACCAGATCAGATCCCCGCCAAGGCCGGTGACGATCGGCAGCGACAGCGGCAGAAGGATCAGCATGATCGAGGTGGAATCGAGGATCATGCCCATCACGATAACGAGCAGCAGATAGATCATCATGAAGCCCATGAGGCCGAGTCCGGCGTCGGAGAACATCATGGTGATTTCCTGCGGGATCGTCGAAAGGGTCAGCATACGGGAATACATGGACGCTGCGATAATTAGGAGCAGAATCGAGACGGAGACCAACCCTGTGTCCACCAGAACCCGCCAGAACCGCGCCCAGGTCAGGCTGCCCTTCAGCAAGGCCACGACAATGGCAGCTGCCGCTCCTGCGGCACCTGCCTCGGTAGGTGTAAAGACACCGGAATAGATCCCCCCAAGCACGATGACGACCAGCGCCGTGATCGGGATCAGCTTGACGACAGCCGTGCCCCAGGTCTCTCCCTCGATGACGGCCGGGCGGTCGCTTTGCATAACCATCTTGGGCCGGAAGCGGGCCATCAGGTAAATCCCGACCCCGAAAACGAAGGCCAGCAAAGCGCCCGGAACGATGGCGGCCAGGAAGAGGGCACCGACGGATTGCTCTGCCAAAACGCCATAGATGATCAAGAGAAGGCTCGGAGGGATCAGCATGCCGAGAACCGAAGACCCGGCGACGACCCCAAGGGCGAAGCGGTTGTTGTAGCCGTTGGCCACCATTTGCGGGACGGCGACACGGGAAAAAACCGCTGCCGAGGCGATCGAGATCCCGGTGATGGAGGCAAAGACCGCATTGGCGGCCACCGTTGCCATACCAAGCCCGCCCTTGATCTTCTGCAGCATCCATGCGGCCACGCGGTAGGCGTCCCGGCCGATGTCCGCGGTGTCGACAATCAACCCCATCAGAACAAACAGCGGGACGACACCGAACAAGTAGCGATTGATGGCCCCGTCAGCAGCGAGCGCCAGCGAGCGCATGGCAACATTTGGATTGTCCCGGATCAGCCAGATGCCCAAGAAACTGAGCAGGATCAAAACCACGGCGATGTGGGCGCCCGAAAAGATCAGCAGCAACATGAAGCCGATGGCTGCAAAGCCAATCTCAATGCGCCCGAGATCTGCAAAAAACAAAGCGTAACCAAGGACAAGGACCAATCCGAAGGCGATTAGGAATGGAATACCGCGCGGCTCGACCGTGACCGAGTGCCGGATTGTCAGCGGTTCAACGCGGGTGGAGTTCAGAATTTCCTTGATGTCTTTGAGAACCTGGGTGGCGAAGGCAAGACAGGTCAGAACGGAGCCGCCGAAAAGACAGGCTTTGATTGGCCAAACGGGAGCGGTGAAAACCCCTTGAGCGCCAAAGAATTCATTCTCGACCCAGGCATCGACCAGCTTCGGCCAGGTGCCCCAGGCAATCAGCGCAAAGACGAAGATCCCCGCGAGATGGAAGAAAACCCGCATCACTGCGGCAGCAAAGGGCCGGTTTTCCTCGATCGCACCAATCAGGATATCGGTGCGGGTCATGCGCCCGCTCATAACGGTGTGTGCTGCTTGAAGAAAAACAATTGCAACGATCGAATTGGCCACAATCTCGGCCACACCCTGGACGGGTGAGTTGAAGAAGGTCCGTCCAATGATGTCTGAACAGATCAGAAGCATCAGGCAAAAAATCCAGACCGAAGCAGCCGCACTGACAGCGCCGGTGAGCGAGGAAACCCCGGTCACCGTCCGGTCTGCGCCGTGGCGGAATTGTCTGAGTGTTATCGCCACGGCGAGGCCCCCGCTTACCGTTGTGTCCAGTCAATGCGCGGCTCAAGGCCGGCATCGCGCACTTTCGCCATGTAAGCCTCCAGTGCTTCCTGAGCGCCTTTGCCTGCATTGGCGTCTGACCAGTCCTTGGCCAGGTTTGGCAGGCCGTCGGCCCATGCTGCAATGTCTTCCGCCGGCAGCGTGGTGACAGTTGCGCCAACTTCCGGCAGCTTGCTCAGGAAGGTGTCATAGCGTGCCATGACTTCTTCGGCGTGGGCGACTGTGTACTCCTCACCGAGTTCGGTCAGGACTTTTTTGACGTCGTCGGACAATCCGTCCCAAACATCCTTGTTGATGCCAAGACCGCCGGTCATCTGCGCCCCGATCCCGACAAGGGTGACATATGGTGCAACTTCATAGTGCTTGTTCGGGAACGCGCCGGTCAGGATGACCACCATTCCGTCTGCCACACCGGTCTGGATCTGGTTGTAATAGGTTGGCAGCGCTCCGTTTACGGGCACGGCACCGAGATGCTTGATCCAATTCGCTGACGGTCCAGGTGCCAGGATCTTGCGGCCCTCCAGATCTTTGAGGGAATTGACCGGGAAATTGGTCAGGAGATGGTAGGTCTCCACACCGCTTGCACCCAGGAAGACAACGTTTTGGTCGTCCCAGGCTTTCTGCAGTGCCGGAACTTCGCGGTGTAGTTCGTTCATGATCTTCAGCGTTGCAACGAGATCATCGGAAACGAACGGGGTGAAATACGTCATGTTCTGGAGCGGCATTTTTGAGCCCTCCCAGAGCGTGCCGACCCAGCCGGCGTCTGTCAGCCCGTCTCCCACGGCCTCCAGCGTATCCTTGAAGCCATAAAGCGAACCGCCATAAGCTTCGGTCCATTCGATGCGGTCCTCTGATCCTATCGCTTCAAGGCGTTTGTTGGATTCGCCGACAACCAACGTAGACAGTTGCCCGACCCAGGGCAGAACAGTCGGGTGACTGGATGCCATAGTGAGGTTGTAGGTTTCGGCCTGTGCCGCGGCGCTGAAGGCGACGGCAGCAACGGCTGCAAGCATGCGTTTCATGGTACTTCCTCCCAAAAAAAATGCGGTTCTCAGCTCACCGCGTGCCGTCCGGTCGAGAAATTCACCTCCACCGTGATGCGCCCCTCATTCAGTAGCCATGGCCGCACAGTGAAACTGCGGGCGCCGGAGGAATGCATCGGATCCGTTTCTGCAATCTGGCGGGCATGATCCAGGCTGTCTGCCCGAATGATCACCATGCCTTCGCCGTTCCAAGTGTGTTCGTCATCGGCCCAGAACGGACCGGCGCCAAGCATGATGCCGCGCTGTTCCAGATCGACCTGAAACTTCAAGTGCTCTTCAATGTTCTCCATGACCGGCCCAAGTCCATTGGTCGGTGTGGTGAAGACCACATACAGCTGTTTCTGGAGCATCCCGGCGGATGCTTTTAAGATATCGTCTTTTGTGACAGTTGGGCCGGACATGGCTTTCTCCTCCTAAAGCGTCTGGCAGACATCCGTGTAGTCGAACCGCGGCAACCGCCTGAAAATGCGGCCAGTATCCGCGTAGCCCAGGTTCACCAGAAAGTTCGACTTGAGTGACGTGCCGTGGAAAAACTCTTCATCCACCTTCATGTTGTCGAAGCCGGACATGGCTCCCACGTCAAGACCGACAGCACGGGCCGCCAGCATGAAATAGGCGCCCTGAAGCGTCCCGTTCCTGAAGGCGTTGACCTGGGCCGCGGTTGCGTTGTTTTTGAAGATGTCCTGAGCAGCCGGGTTCGGTGGAAAGACCTTTGGCAACTCTTCCCAGAAATTCAGATCATAAGCGATGATTGCGGTCACAGGAGCTGATCGCATCTTAGGCCGGTTGGCTTCCATGAGAGCCGGTTCAAGGCGGTCCTTGGCCTCATCGGAACGGATGAACACAACACGCATGGGCTGTTGGTTCATGGACGTCGGGCCCATCTTGGCAATCTCGTAAAGATCTTTCAGGACCTCGTCCGGAACCTCCCGATCCTGCCAGCCGTAGTGCGTCCGGGCTTCGGTGAAGAGCAAGCGCAATGTTGTTTCGTCGGCTCTGAGATTTTCAAGCTGCAACGCCCTGGCGGCCTCACGGGCTGCGGCATCGGCGGCGAGATCTGCATCAGACATCAAGGGTCTCCAGTCTAAAGGTTCATGCGTGTTGCGGAAGGCCGAGAACGTCTCGGGCCTGAGAGGGGGTTGCGACGGGCCGCTCGTTCGCAGCGCAGATATCGGCCGTGCGTTTCACAAGTGCTGCGTTGGAAGGAGCAAGGTGATCTCTGTCGAGACGGATATTGTCCTCAAGTCCGGTCCGGGCATGTCCTCCGGCGGCAATTGACCACTCATTGAGGGTCAACTGATTTGCCCCAATTCCTGCGGCACACCACTCGGCTTCCGGCATGAGGCGTTCGACGGTCTTGACGTAGAAATCAAAGACATCCTTGTCTGCAGGCATGGCGTTTTTCACGCCCATAACGAACTGGATGTAGATGTTGCCCTCGATGCGGCCGTCCCGGTTCATCGCCGCAGCTTGCAGGATGTGGCTGAGATCAAAGGCCTCGATTTCAGGTTTGACGCCGTAGGTGCGCATCTCGCCGGCCAGCCAGTCCACCAGATCCGGCGGGTTCTCATATACTCTCGTCGGGAAGTTGTTCGAGCCGACCGAAAGGGACGCCATGTCGGGCTTGAGTGGCAGCATGCCACCACGGGTCTTTCCTGCACCCGACCGTCCGCCGGTCGAGAACTGGATGATCATGCCGGGGCAATGCTTTTCCAGTCCCTCCTTGAGGCGCGCAAACTTCTCAGGATCGGAGCTCGGGGTCTGGTCGTCGTTGCGCACATGAGCGTGACAGATCGTGGCGCCCGCCTCAAAAGCTTCCTGGGTGCTCTCTACCTGTTCAGACACGGTCACAGGAACCGCCGGATTGTGCTCCTTGCGCGGCAGGGAGCCAGTAATCGCAACACAAATGATGCAGGGTTTGCTCATGATTTTGCTTTCTTCGGAGCCAGCACGAAATCGAATTCGACATCCCAATAGGTCGGGCCTTCGAAACCGGCGGCTGCAACCTTCTGCGGATCATTCGTTTCCTTGAAATCCGCGATGAGGCTTTTCTTGACGCCGAACACGCTGTCGGAATCGATGTAAGGATCATCGGGATCGAAGATATGCGTCGTCAACTCGTCGTAGCCGTCCTTGGAGACGATGTAGTGCAAATGCGCTGGCCGGAACGGATGACGTCCGAGACGGTTCAGGAGATCTCCGACCGGTCCGTCTGCGGGGATCGAATAGTGTTTCGGCTTGACGGCCTTAAACCAGTATTTGCCATCTGGGCCTGTGCGGAAGACGCCGCGCAGATTGAAGTCCGGCTGAATGCCTTTTTGCTGAACGTCGTAAAACCCTTCGTCGTTTGCCTGCCAGACATCAATCTTGACGCCTTCGAGCGGATTGCCCTCGACATCCGTGACCTTGCCCCAGACGAGCATGTCCTCGCCTTTTTCATCGAGGCAAATGTTGTAGCCCATCTCGTATTCAGGCGCGTCGCCGAGGTAAAAAGGTCCGAGAACCGTGTTTTCAGAGGCCCCACTCGGCCGGCGCGAATTGACCGCATCGACCAGCATGGAGACACCAAGCACATCGGATAGCAGGATGAATTCCTGACGCCAGTCGTCGCACTTGTGGCCGGTCTTCGTCAGGAACTGAATCGCCTGGAACCACTCTTCCTGGGTTGGTTCGATTTCCTTCACCGCTTCATGGAGTTTGCGGGTCAGGACTTCCATGACTTCCTTAAGCCGTTGATCTGAGGCGTTCTTGTTCCGGCCGGTAACGACTTCGGCGGAGTTTTCTTCGGTGAAATATCCAAGTTCGTGCGCTTCCATAAGGTCGTCCTTTATTCAAAGCAGCTTTTGTGCGCGGCAGGATCATGCGCCATAACGAAGATCTTCCGATCAGCTCCGGAAGCCCGTAAAGATCCGTATCGGTCAGTCATGAAATCTCCTCCCAGAACAACAGGGTTAAAGTGCCGGACGCGATCCCTCCCAGGCGTCCTGAAGCAGATTGCGAATGGACACACGATCGATGGAGCGGGGGTTCCAATACGGGTTCTCAGTCGCGATTTCCGATGCGCGGTCCAGATCGGCTTCGGTTAACCCAAGATCCTTGAGCGCCTGTGGGGCACCGATTTCCTTCGAGAAATCAAAGAGACCCGCGCCAGGCGTTGCGCCGAAGAGGTCTGCGACCGGTTGAAGTTCGGCGGGCATCGCGCCGGCATTAAAGCCAACGGTGTGCGGCAGCATGATCGCATGGGTCTCAGCATGCGGCGTGTCAAAGCTGCCGCCGAGGGTGTGGCAAATCTTGTGATGCAGCGCCATACCGACGGTGCCGAGCACGGTGCCGCACAACCAGGCGCCATAAAGCGCATCCGCTCGGGCATCGGCATCCGAACTGTCGGCAACGAGTGCAGGCAAGGACCGCTTAAAAGCGGCCAGCCCCTCGGCTGCCATCAGGCTGGAGACCGGATTGCGGTCTTGCGCATAAAGAGCTTCGGCCGCGTGGGCCATGGCGTTCAGGCCACTTGTCAGGCTCATGCCAAGCGGCAGGCCCATCGTCAGCTCAGGGTCATAGATCACCACTTCCGGCAGGATGCTGTCCCCCCGGACGGTCGTTTTCCGCCCGCCTTCGGTCTGGCCCAGGATCGGTGTAACCTCCGACCCGGCATAGGTTGTCGGGATCACCACTTGCGGCAAGTCGGTCCTGTAGGCGATCGCCTTGCCAAGGCCGGTTGTAGACCCGCCGCCAAGAGACACGACACAATCAGCACCGACCGATTTGACCGTCTCCATCGCCTCGTCGGTCACGTCGACTGGGGTGTGCATGGTGGCCTTTGAAAAGACACCTGCGCTCAAGCTTCCCAGTTGATCGGACAAACGTGTGGCATCACTTTCCTGGTGGGGTGTCGACAAAACCAGTGCGTTCGAGCAGCTGAGTTTCTCGATCCAGGCGCCTGTTTCGGCGCGCTTTCCTGCGCCAAAGACGATGTGGGCGGCGCTGCCCCGATAGGTGAAGGCCCGGGTCATGAACGCTGCTCCTGCGGCAGTGGATTGAGATAGAACTCAACGTCGAGACGCAATGCGGCCTTGCCTGTGGCATCGGGCTTGAAGCAGCCGATCAGGCCAGGTTTGACGCTGAAGAGGGGATCGGTACCGAGATTGGAGTCGTCCCTGTCGAAGATTTGCGTGGTCAGCGTTTCGTAGCCATCCGCGGACACTTGAAAGTAAATGTGCGCGGGCCGGCAAAGCGGCGCTCCCAACCTTTCAAGAAGATCGCCGAGCGGACCGTCCTTTGGCACATCGTAGCCGGACGGCCGGATCGTGAGATAAGAAACCTTGCCATCGTCGCCGGACAGGAAGTGACCGCGCAGATTGTGTTCAGGCTGCAGATCCGGCTGCTGGTTTTCATAAAACCCTTGAGCATTGGCCTGCCAGGTTTCCAGGCGTGCGTCTGGAATCGGTGTTCCGTTGAGATCTAGAATGCTGATCGTTACGGCGACGGCATTTCCAATTCCGTCCAGGCTGATGTTGTCGCCGTGTTCCATCAAGGGGACATCGCCTCGATAGAAAGGGCCCCGCATTGTGTTCGGAGTGGCTTGCTCCGGGCGGTCCGAGTTGAGCGCATCTACAAGGGTGGACGTTCCAAGCAAATCCGAAACAAGGACCCATTCCTGGCGGCGCTCATCGCACAGATGACCCACTTCGGTTAGAAACTCTATGGCCGCGCGCCAGTCGCTCAAGGATGGGCGTGTTTCGCGAATAACGGCGTGGACATGTTCGGCGACCTTGCACAGCACAGCTGCGAGCCGTTGATCTGCAGCGCCGTTGATCCGCTCTGCAAACAGACGGTCCGACGCATCGGCCTTGAAAAAGGCAATGTCAGACATGCCAGCCATGGTTCCTCCCGCCGGTCGTTTGGTGACCTTGAGAGAAGTTTATCGGGCGATCCAGAATGGTTGATGATTTGTGAGCGCTTCTTTATAACAAATTGCTATGAAATTAGATGAGCGGCATCTCATTCAGTTGGCTGCAGTGGTTCAATGCGGCAGCGTCACCGAGGGGGCGGAGCTCATCGGAATGACCCAGCCTGCGGTTTCCAGAACCCTTTCAACGCTGGAAAAGCGCCTTGGCGAACCGCTCTTCTTCAAAGGCCAGCGTCCTTTGCAGCCAACACCTTTGGCCCGGGCTTTGGCGGATCAGGGCAATGCGATGCTGGCGGCCTCACGCAAGGCCTCCGAAACCGTTCAATTTTTTCGCGAGGGCAAGGCCGGAAGTGTTCGCGTTGGCGGGACCCCCTTTTTCATGGATGCGTTGATTTCAAGCATGACCGCCGAGTTCCAGAACTCTTTTCCCGAAATCCGTGTCGACCAAAGCTACGGGTATGTTCGAGATCTGCGGGAAGCGATCCACGCCGACCGCATAGATCTTGCCATTTGCCCGATCGACATACTGGGCGAAGGGTCGGGTCTGGTTTTTGAAGAAATCCTGCCCGGGCGCAATGTGGTTGCCTGCAGTGTTTTGCATCCGCTTTTGAACAAGCGCAAGCCGACTGCTCGCGAGCTGCTGGAGTACCCCTGGGTGGCTCCGCCGGAAGGCAGCCCGCTTTACGCGGACTTGCATTCCATTCTGTTGTCGCTGGGTGCAACGGAAATCAAGATCCGCTATTCCGGTGGGTCTCTTGCAAGCGTGATCAACTATATGACACGCACAAACGCCTTGACGGTTCTGCCGCACAGCGTTGTCTTTGCTTATAGGAAAGACCGCACTTTGACTGCGCTGCCCTTCAAGATCCCGCATCCTGATCGCGCACTTGGAATCCTACGCCCGGCGGATGCGCCCTATCTTCCGGCGGTCGACAAGTATGCGCAGCATATCGCAGGTGGCTTTAAAGACCTTCGTCATCTCATCAAGAGACATGAAGATGCTGTTGTATGGGGTGGGTAATTGCTGTTTCGGGCCCAACGCACGAGCACAGCCATCTGCGCCCGCGATTGATGTCACCAATCAAACACTGCTGAAATCAAAACCGTCACGATCATCCAGGAAGGCTTCGAAAAAGTCCGTGAAGGTCGCTACAAGTGGCGGCAAGGCTTCATAGGGCGGATAATAGAGCGACAGCCAAAGCGACGGCAAGGACCAGTCTTGCAATACCCTCTCGACCTCTCCGCTGCGCAGGCCGTCCGCAACGATAAACTCCGGCAAAACCGCAATTCCAGCGTCTGAGCGGGCTATGGAATAGAGAAAGTCTCCATTATTAGAGTGCATGACTGCTCCTGTGAGGGTTGTCCGTTTCAGGCCGCCTTTTTGGAACCGCCAGGTTTCCGGTTCCTGACCCGCGCCGTAGGATAGGCACATGTCAGGTGTCAAATCTTCTGGGATCTCGGGCCTGCCGACGCGTTCCAAGAAATCAGGGGACGCGACGGCGCATCTCGGCACTTCGCAGATCTTCCGCCATATGGTTGATTTGTCCCGGGGCGGTTCCGACAAGCGGATTGCCAGATCGCACTCTTCGGCGACAACATCGACCAGCGTATCCGTCAGCATCACAGTCAGATCGATGTTCGGATAGGCCAGCTTAAAGCTGTCCAAGAGGCCGGGGAGCAGGCGCAAACCGAAAGACATCGGCGCGTTGACCGACAAACGGCCGCGATGCGGTTGCATCTCCCGCTCCAGATCACGCTGAATACGATCAAACGACTCCACCACCGGCTGGTACCGGGCGGCAACCGTCGCGCCGACAGATGTCAGCGCCACCTTGCGCGTGGTGCGCACCAAAAGCTGGTGACCCAGATCCTGCTCCAGCCGCGCGATGACCCGGGTGACCGAGGCGGGCGTCATGCCAAGTGTTTTGGAGGCGGCTGCGAAGCTTTGAAGCCTTGCAACTTCCAGAAAGACACGAATTGGTTTGAGATCCTGCATGCGTTTTTATTGTCATAACTGCAATAGTAAATGCAAATCCATTATCATTCTCATCAAGTTGTCCGCCTCCTATTTTGGATCCTGACACAGGAAACAAAATTGCGAGACTGGCATGGACAAGCTCATCAAGGGGCTCCACCACATCACGTCGATGGCGGCGGACGCCCAGAAGAACAATGATTTCTTCACAAAGGCCTTGGGGCTGCGCCGCGTCAAGAAGACCGTGAACTTCGACGCCCCCGACATCTACCATTTGTATTACGGCGATGAGACCGGCACGCCGGGCTCTGTGATGACCTACTTCCCGTTTGGCCAGATGCCGACCGGCACCCGCGGCATTGGCGAAGTCGGTGTGACAGAATTTGCAGTACCCCGCGGATCACTTGACTTCTGGACGGATCGGCTGGCGTCTCATGGCGTTTCCGGCTTGCGCAAAGAACGCTTTCTCAATGAAGACCGGTTGACGTTTTCAGGGCCGGACGGGGACAGCTTCGCGCTGGTTGAAACGGAGGTTGAGGGGCGCGTCCCCTGGACTGCCGACGGCGTTGCACAAGATGTCGGTATTCTTGGCTTTCACGGCGCGCGGTTCCGTCTAAGGGATGTAGCGGCCACTGGCGAGCTGCTGAGCTTCATGGGCTACCAGAAGGACGAAACCGAGGGCGCTGTCACGCGGTACCGGATCGAGCACGGCAATGCCGCCCGGACCATCGATCTGGAGGAAACCCCACAAGCCGCTCCAGCCCGTCAGGGGACAGGCTCTGTTCACCACATTGCGTTTGCCGTGGAAGACCGAGATGCACAGCTGGCTGTTCGCAAGGCGCTCATGGACACCGGTTATCAGGTCACACCGGTGATCGATCGCGATTACTTCTGGGCGATTTACTTCCGCACCCCGGGAGGCGTCCTGTTTGAAGTGGCTACGAATGAACCTGGTTTTGACCGGGACGAGGACACCGCTCACCTCGGTGAAACACTGAAATTGCCCACACGATACGAACCTCATCGTGCGCAGATCGAGGCGCAGTTGCCGCCGCTTGATCAGTGACCGGAGACGAAGAATGTCGACCAATCTCTATGAAACCTTAACCAAGGCACCCGAGCCGGGCCGTCCGCTGATTTTTGCCTTCCACGGCACAGGTGGTGACGAGCGGCAGCTGTTTCAGCTTGCTGGACAGCTGGCACCGGGAGCCGGCGTTGTCTCGCCACGCGGTGACGTCTCTGAACGAGGTGCAGCACGTTTTTTCAAACGCACGGCCGAGGGCGTTTACGACTTGGAGGACCTGTCTCGCGCGACAGCGAAGATGGCGGATTTCATATCGGCTCACCGAGCCCTTTATCCGGACAGTCCAGCCTATGGGTTCGGATACTCCAACGGCGCCAACATTCTGGCGGCTGTCTTTCTGGGGCAACCGGGCTTGTTTGACCGTGTGGGCCTTCTGCACCCGCTGGTCACTTGGGATTTGCCGCAAGACCTGGATTTATCTGGGCGCGAGGTTGTGCTGACCGCAGGCCGGAACGACCCCATCACGCCTTGGGCACAAAGCGCGAGTCTGATCGAAGATCTGCAACGCGCAGGCGCCAATGTCGAGACTGATGTTCATGACGGCGGACATGAACTGCGTGACAGCGAACTGGCTGCACTGGTGCGAGGCTTTGCAGACTAATGCGGTCAAGATCCAGAATGCAGGGCGTTCAGCGTTGTCAAAACGGCGGCTTCGTGCATTGCCCAATCGAAAAAGGCGGCGATGTCTGGGACGGTTTCCCGGCCCGGCCGGCAACACAAATAATACGACAGTCCCGAGGGGATGACCGGTCCGAAGGGGCAGGTCAGCCGTCCATCGGACAGCGCACCGTGGGCAAGCAGGGATTGGGCCAGCGCGATGCCGACACCAGAGGCCGCGGCGTCGACCACCTGGTCGGCAGCAAGAGGTTCGAACATCACCGAGTCTTGCCGGGTCGATTGGTCGGCAAGGCCCGCAACTTCGGACCAGCGTGCCCAGGCCGGCCGCTGCCGGATCCGCATCGGATTGGCAACATGCAAAATGGGCGCTTTGTGCAGATCGTCCGGGCTGCGAATGCCGCGCGCTGCAAGAAGTTGCGGGCTGGCAACCGGGATCAAAAGTTCGGTGTGCAGCTTGATACTGTAAAGATCGCTAGGCGCCGCATGGGCATAGCGGATGACGATGTCCGGCCCGTCCTCGGTCATCGCGTTCACACCGCCTTCAGTCTCGATGTTCACGAAAATGTCGGGTCTGAGCTCGGTGAATCGATGCAGTCGGGGCAACAGCCACTTGCCGATGATTGGTCCGCTGGAATTGATGCGCAGGCGCGGGGGCGTCTTGCCTGGACGGATTGCGTCGACCGCCTGGCGTATCGCCAGAAAAGCATCGCTCAAGACGGGTTGCAGCACTTGACCGTGGGGCGTGAGATGAACCGCCCTGATCTTGCGGGTGAACAGTATCACGCCAAGATCGGCCTCAAGCCCCTTGATTTGCTGACTAACTGCTCCGGCCGTCACATGAAGCTCGGCGGCCGCGGCCTTGAAAGATCCCCGGCGGGCCGCAGCCTCAAAGGCGCGCAGACTGGACAGGGAAGGCAAACGGCTCAGCGGCATGGCGGAGGCTTTCATGAGATAGATTTTCTAAACTGTAAGCCGAAATCTTCTGCTTTGTCCAGAAAAGATAGCGCTCCACTTATGCCGAAGATGAGTACGTACAATTACGTGAAAAACTGGGTTTCCAGCTTTCAGCTGCCCGCTTCAGGAGAACAAAGCGAATGACCTGGCAACCTTATGTCCTGTCACTGGCGGCCGGTGTTGGCATCGGCGTGATCTATGGCCTGATTGCCGTGCGCTCGCCCGCCCCGCCGATTATCGCGCTGCTTGGCTTGCTGGGCATGCTGGCAGGCGAAGCCGCCGTCCAGTGGGTGCGCGGCCACAACGATGTGCTTTCGAAGTGCCTGCACACGAAAAGCTTTTCCGTCGCGGATCGCGACGCCTCCCACGGCGACAAACGCCAAAGCTAATCCTGACCAAACTAACGGAGTGTTTCCATGTCTAAGCTTCAGGTTCTAACCCCGGAAAACAGCCAGTTGATCTTCATCGACCACCAGCCGCAGATGGCATTTGGTGTGCAATCGATCGATCGACAGGTTTTGAAAAACAACACGGTTGCGCTGGCAAAGTCGGCAAAGATTTTCGATGTCCCGACCATCATCACCACCGTCGAAACGGATTCCTTTTCCGGTCACACGTATCCCGAATTGCTTGATGTGTTTCCGGATACACCGCTGCTGGAGCGGACATCGATGAACTCCTGGGACGATCAAAAAGTGCGGGATGCTCTGGCAGAAAACGCCGCTAAAGGCCGAAAGAAGATCGTCGTCTCCGGTCTTTGGACCGAGGTCTGCAATCTCACCTTCTCGCTAAGCTGCATGGCTGACACGGACTACGAAATCTACATGGTTGCTGACGCGTCTGGTGGCACCAGTGAAGATGCCCACAAATACGCCATGGACCGCATGGTGCAGGCTGGCGTTATCCCGGTGACATGGCAGCAAGTGCTTCTGGAATGGCAGCGCGACTGGGCCCGCCGTGACACCTATGACGCCGTCATCGCAACCGTCCAACAGCACTCTGGTGCCTACGGTATGGGCGTCGATTACGCCTACACCATGGTTCACAAGGCGCCGTCTCGCTCCTCCCATACCGGCGAGACGCAATCCCCTGTTCCGGCGGCGACGCAAATCGCAGCCGAGTAACCCAGTAAGTCTTTTCCGTCCCGGCGGATGCCGGGACGGTCTCCTCTCATGATGACTTTCGAAAGGTGCGGTGATGGCCGATACGATCCTCTTTAACGGCAAGATCACGACGATGGATCCGGAACAACCGGAGGCAACTGCCGTCGCTCTCAAGGATGGATTGATCCTGGAGGTTGGCAGCGATGCCGATATCCTGCGGCTGAAGAGCGCCGGAACCGAGGTGATCGACCTGAATGGCCAACGTGTCATCCCCGGCCTGATCGACAGCCACACCCACATTATCCGTCAGGGAAACAATTTTGCCATGGAATTGCGCTGGGACCACGTGCCGTCTCTGGCCGATGGTCTGGCGATGCTCAAAGCCCAGGCGCAACGTACACCTGCAGGCCAATGGATCCGGGTGGTCGGCGGATGGTCGGCCGATCAGTTTGCTGAAAAGCGCCTTCCGACCATTGACGAAATCAATGCGGTTGCACCGGATGTGCCTGTCTACGTCCTGCATCTTTATGACCGGGCCTGGCTCAATAAAGCGGCGCTGCGTGCCCTTGGCATCGACAAGCATTTTTATGAACCATTCGTCTCTGGCCGTTTGGAGCGGGACGATCAGGGCAATCCCACGGGCCTGGCCATGGCGCGCCCGAATGCGCAGCCGCTTTATGCTTTGCTCGACATGGCGCCAAAGCTCGATTTTGAGCAGCAGATCACGTCGACCAAGCACTATTTTCGCGCACTGAACGGGCTTGGCCTGACCTCGGCACTCGACTGTGCCGGCGGCTTTTTGAATTACCCGGATGACTATGGCGTCATTTCGGAGTTGAACAAACGCGGCGAGCAGACCGTGCGCATTGGGTATCAACTGTTTGCGCAGCGGCCGCTGTTTGAGCTGGACGATTTCAAGCGCTGGAACGACATCGTCAAACCGGACCAGGGCAACGACTATCTAAAATGCGTCGGTGCGGGCGAAATGCTCGTGGCATCGGCCTACGATTTCGAAGACTTTTCCTACCCGCGCCCCGAATTGCCGAAACGCATGGAGGGGGATCTGCGGCCGGTACTGGAATTTCTCCTGGAGAACGGTTGGCCAATTCGCTTCCACTGCACTTACGAAGAGAGTGCACATCGCCTGCTGACAGTTTTGGAAGAGGTTGGTCGCGACAAAGGTCTTGAGGAGCTCAACTGGATTTTCGATCACGGTGAGACCATTTCCGAAAGCACCATGGAGTGGGTGGCGCGTCTGGGCGGCGGGATTTCCTATCAGAACCGCATCGCATTCCAGGCGACGGCTTATCGCGACCGCTATGGTGAAGCTGCACTGAATGATGTCATGCCGGTTAAGAAGATGATGGCCTCCGGTGCGCCGCTTGCGGCAGGCACCGACGCGACGCGGGTGTCGTCTTATAATCCGTGGCTCGCAATCCACTGGGCCGTGTCCGGAAAGGGCCGTGGCGGCGATATTATCTGGCAGGCCCAAAACCGTTTGTCGCGGCAGGATGCGCTTCAGCACTGGACTGCGGCTGGTGCATGGTTCAGCCGCGAGCAGGGCAAGAAAGGCCAGATCAAGGCCGGTCAGTTTGCCGATATTGCCGTTCTGGATCGTGACTATTTCGCGATCCCGGAGGACGAGATCATTGAAATTGAAGCTGATCTGACCTTCTCGGGCGGCAAGATCGTCCACGCCAAAGGTCCGTTTGCCGAACACGCTCCGGCCCCGCTTCCCGAACTGCCCGACTGGTCACCCGTCCCCGTCTTCGGTGCGCCAGGGGCGTCTAAAGGCCGGTTAAGCGGGTCGTCGCTTGTCGCTGCGGAATAGGCTTTCGGTGTGGGAGAGCAAAAAATCATGGCTGTTTTTCGGATGCATAGAATGGGAAAGGCTCGCGCTCTGCTACTGGCAGCGCTCTGCACCATTGTCTTTATGGTGTCTGCGGATGCTGAAACGCTCGAGTTCGATGGTCGGGTCGAGGCTGTTCATCAAGCGGACGTCTACAGCCGCGTCGAAGGGATCGTTGCCGAAGTACTGGTATCGCAAGGGGATTTTGTGGATGCAGGAACGGTACTTGCGCGACTGCAGCAAGATGTGCCGAGGCTGAAGGTTGCTGTGTCAGAAGCCAGGCTTGCGCGGGCGAATGCGCTGTCTGAGCAGGCCCACGGTAGGTTGGCGAGAATACAACGCCTTACGACATCCGGAACTGCATCAGATGTTGCACTTACGGAAGCGAAGACGGATCTCGTGTTGGCCGAGGCGGCTCAACGCGCCGAAAGCGCGGAGCTTTCACTTGCTCGTACGGCGCTCGACGATACCGTGATCCGAGCGCCAATAGCCGGCTTCGTTGAAGATCCAAGAGTTCGGGTGGGCGCGTTGTTGGAGTTCAGCTCCGGAGACCCACCGATCTTTCAAATCGTGGATTTGGACCCGGTTCGGATTGTCTACGAAGTTCCATACGAAATCCGGCTGCGCCAAATGAAGGATACCGGGGCTTCGACCGCGGACGAATTTCTTCAAAGTGTCCGTTTGCAAGTCATGACAACGGATGGGGAACTTCTCGCCCGCGGGCTTACTCCCACCGCGACAGCCGTCTGGGTGGAGCCTGATACTGGGACAATTCGCGTCTGGGCCACTCTGGAAAACAGTGCGGGGGTCCTGCGCCCGGGTATGCGGGTCCGTGTTTTGTCAGAGGTGATCAAAAGCGGATCGCCAACGCAGTAACCCGCTTCTGATCACCTAGAAAACAGAAGATCTCAAGCGTTTAACAGGAACAGGCCGCTTGCCATGTCAACACTCACTGATGCCAAACCGGTCGTATCCGCATGGTCACCATTTGGATATCGTGCTTTTGCGTTGCTCTGGGTCGCCACCTTGATCTCCAACATCGGCACCTGGATGCACGATGTCGGGGCAGGCTGGTTGATGACAACGCTGAATTCCAGCCCTGCAGTTGTAACGCTTGTGCAAGCGGCGACGACGCTGCCGTTTTTTCTGTTTGCTTTGCTGGCAGGTGCCTTGGCAGACCGGCTGGACAAACGGCGTATGCTGATCACGATCAACCTCGGGCTTTTCGGAGTAATTTCCGTGCTTGCCTTGCTTGTGTGGCAAGAGCAGATGACGCCCGTCTTGTTGATTGTGTTCACATTTGTGATCGGCTCCGGCGCGGCTTTTATGGCACCGGCCTGGCAGGCGGTCGTGCCGCAACTCATCCCGCGCGAGACACTCAAGCCAGCGATCGCACTTAACTCCATGGGTATCAACATCAGCCGGGCCATCGGGCCGGCGCTGGCCGGTCTCCTGATCGCCGGGGTTGGTCTGGCGGCACCTTTCGCACTGAATGCGGCCACACATCTGGTTATCATCGCGGCCCTTGTTTTCTGGCGGCCCGAAGCTGCACCCAAACGAACCCATCACGGATCTATACTATCCGAAATGGCGACTGGCTTGCGTCACGTTCGGTACAACGGCCCGATGCTCGCAACTCTGGTCCGTGCGGTCGCCTTCTTTGTGTTCGCATCGGCGTATTGGTCCCTGTTGCCGCTCATTGCTCGGGGCGTGGCTGACGGGGGATCAGAGCTCTACGGAATGCTTATGGCCTTGATCGGTGCGGGAGCTGTCACCGGCGCACTGGTTCTGCCGCGTTTGACGGGCAAACTGACATCCAATCAGACAGTGCAGCTCGGCACGCTGGGTACAGCGGCTGCCCTTGCAGTACTCGCATTGTCGGCAGAATCCTTCGCCCTGATGGCTGCGGCTTTCCTTGGTGGCCTCAGCTGGATTGCCGTGCTCACCTCGTTCAACGTGTCTGCCCAATTGGCATTGCCTGACTGGGTCCGTGCCCGTGGTCTCGCCGTTTTTCTGATGGGGTTTTTCGGGTCCATGGCCCTGGGGTCCATTCTGTGGGGACAGATTGCGACTGCGACTTCGGTACCGATCACGCTGCTTATTGCGGCGACAGGGTTGATTGCCGGAATGATCCTGACGCGCAAGGTGGAGGTCGGACAGGCAGAATCCCTGGACCTGTCTTCCGCCAACGTCTGGCCGCAGGCTCCAGCCTTGGATCCCGGCAGTTCGGTGGATCAGCCTGCCATGGTCACGGTTGAATACCGGATCGCCGAAGCGGATCGCGCCGGTTTTACAGCCGCCCTTCAAAACTTCGCGAAAGAACGCCTGCGCAATGGAGCCACGCGATGGGATCTACACCAGAGCGTGGAGGACCCGGAGATTTGGATCGAAAGCTTCCATCTGCCGAGTTGGGCCGAGCACCTGGAACAACACGCCCGCGTAACGCATCATGATGCTGACTTGCAGCAAAGCGTGCGCACATTCGATATCCGCGAAAGCGGTCCCGTGGTCCGGCATTTTGTCGTGCCCCAGGCCGCAACACCGCAGCCAATCTAGGAGATTTTGGAATGACAAAGTTTATCCTGAACGGTCGTCCCGTTGAGTACACCAATCCGCCTGAAGAAATGCTGCTACTGATCCTGCGCGATACGGCAAATCTGAAAGGGACCAAATACGGCTGCGGCGCAGCGATGTGCGGTGCCTGTACTGTCCACGTCGACGGAGAAGCCATGTTCTCTTGTCAAATGTCGCTTGCCGATGTTGAAGGGGCTGAGGTCACCACGATCGAGGGTCTGTCCGAAGATGGATCGCATCCCCTCCAGAAGGCCTGGGTCGACGAGCAGGTTCCCCAGTGCGGCTACTGCCAGTCCGGCCAGATCATGCGAGCGGCTGCCCTGCTTGCGGAAAACCCGCAGCCAAGCCGTGAGGAAATCGTCGACACGATGAGCGCGAACCTGTGCCGGTGCGGCACCTACAACCGCATCTTCAAAGCTGTTGAACGTGCTTCGAAGGAGGCTTGATCATGACCAAGGCGACAGAAGCTCTGAACATATCCCGCCGCGGCTTCGTGCAAATGGCCGCAGGCTTATCCTTTGCCATCGGCCTCGGCGGTGTTTCAGCGGTGCGCGCGGCCACCTCCACAGGAACGCCCCTGGATGTCAATCATTGGCTGACAATCCGGCCCGATGCCACGATTTCAATCGTTTTTCCGTCGACGGAAATGGGCCAAAGCAGCTATTCGACCCTGCCGCAAATCCTGGCAGAGGAACTGGATGCCAATTGGGATGATGTTGTTATCGAGCAGCTGAATGCCGATGACCGCCGGTTCGGCAACCCCCTGTTCGGCAATGTGCTTTATACGGCCGGCAGCACGGGCGTGCAGGCCTATTATGACCCGATGCGCCGCGCCGGTGCCCAAGCTCGCGATGTTCTTCTGCAGATCGCCGCGCGTGAGCTCGGCGTTTCAAAAGCAGAACTGCGGACCGAGCCGAGCGCCGTTGTGGCACCGGATGGCACCCGCCTTGGCTACGGCGAGCTGGTCGCCCGCGGTGCAGACGGCACGTCTGTCCCGGAAGCCGATGCGGTTACGCTCAAGGAGCGATCCGAGTTCCGGATCATCGGCCAAGATGTGCCGCGCCGTGATGTGGTGGCAAAGTCCACCGGCAAGGCGGTCTTTGCCATTGATGTGGATCTGCCGGACATGGCGTATGCTACGGTCTTGCGGGCCCCGGTGGAGGGCGAACGTCCCTTGACCATCAACGACACGGAAGCACGTACCGTCCCGGGGGTCCTGGATGTCGTCGCGCTGCCGGATGGCGTTTCGGTTGTTGCAGAGAGCTTGTGGAGTGCCCTTGGCGCCCGGTCCATGCTGGAGGTGACCTGGAGCGAAGACGCGCCAGCCCGTGCCTTCAACAGTGAAGAAACCCTCCGGCTCTACGCCGAAGCTGCTCAAGATCCCGAAGCTGAGCAGGCTGTATGGGCTGAAAAGGGGAATGCGCCGGAAGCCATAGCAGCTGCAAACCAGACCTATAGCCAGCTGTATCTCTCCGACTATGCCTATCATGCGCAGATCGAACCGATGGCTGCCGTTGCGAGTGTTGATGCGGACGGTCAGGGCGCCGAAGTCTGGGCCGGCACCCAAACACAATCCTGGACAACCCGCACGGTGATGGACGTCCTGGGTATCGAGCAAGACAAGGTGCGGCTCAACATGATGACCATGGGCGGCAGCTTCGGCCGGCGGACTGCCTTTGCCCAGGACTATGTGCGCGACGCCGTGCTCAGCTCAAAGGCGGTTGGACGTCCGGTGAAAGTCATCTGGACCCGGGAAGACGATGTGAAGAACGGCACATTCCGTCCCGCGGCGGCCCAAAGGCTTGAGGCAGGCCTCACCGCGGACGGCAAACTGGACGGCTGGCATCACAAGGTGGCAACGCCAACGGTTATCGGGTTCTTTAACCCGGTGCGCTGGGATGCGGTCAAGCCAAATGATGTGATCTCCATGCGCGGGGCTGAAAGCAAGTTCTACGGGATCAAGGATTTCCGGGCCGATCACATCATCACCCCGCGGCAGGCCCGTCTTGCCCCTTACCGGGGGATCGGGGCAGCCTACACGAGCTTTGCCGCCGAAGCCTTCATGGATGAACTCGCGGAGCAAGCGGGCCGCGATCCACTCGACTTCCGGATGGATCTTGTCGCCGAGAACCCGCGGGGCCGGCATCTTCTGGAAAAGGTCGCCGAGATGTCGAATTGGTCCAGTCAGGATGGCCGGGCCCTCGGGCTGTCCTTTGCGGGCTACAGCTCGTCGATGGCGGCAGGTGTTGCCGAGATAGAGGTGGATCAGTCCACCGGCGATATTGCCGTGAAACACTTCTGGGCCGCGGTCGACGCGGGCCTGATTGTCTCTCCGGACAATGCGCACAACCAGATCGAAGGCGGCATCATCTTCGGCATCTCGATGGCGCTGCGCGAAAAAATCGACCTTGAAAATGGCGAGGTCGTGCAGAACAACTATTGGGATTACGAAATTGCCCGGGCCAACCAGATCCCGCCGATTGAGATCTATATGGCCGAGGTTGATGCCCCGCCGGTTGGGGTGGGAGAAGTCGGCACGCCAATGGTGTCGGCCGCGATCGCCAATGCCTTCCACCGGGCAACCGGCCGACGCTTGCGGCACATGCCGTTCACGCCGGATCGTGTGCTGGAAACTATCAACGCATAGCTCAAGCTGGGCCTGAGTGTTGCTGAAAACATTTGCCGGGACTGTGCATCGTAGAAGGCGCGGTTCCGGCAAGTTCTGTTTGACACAGCCCTCCATGCAAATGCCAAGATTTGCGTTGGGGTCGAGACCTTTTGATATATGGACGTCTTTAACAATTTAATTGGAGATATGGCGCACCGGGGAGGATTCGAACCCCCGACCCCCAGATTCGTAGGCAGGCCCAGTCTGTTGATCTGACAAAATATTTTTGCAAAACGGCTTCGTTTGCACTCCAAAGAGATCAATACCTTAGCTTAGCGCTTGCAAACTCTTTCGCACACAAATTCTGCGAGGTTTAAATGCCTCTTCTACAGCAGAATGACATTCTTTTCGCGCACAAAGCTTTGGGGCTCATGCCGGACCTCTCGGCTGCAACCCGTCGGGTCGCAACGGCTATTGTCGATCATTTCAACAAGCGCACCGGCCAATGTGACCCCAGCATTGGGAGGCTCATGAAGCTTTTGAAGATTAGCCGGGCTGCTGTGATTAGGGCAACAAATGAGCTTGATACGTTGGGCTTGATCGAAAAGAAAAGCCATGGCGGCAAATCCCACCGTACAGCTTACTTGCCAAATTGGCCGATGTTCCGCGCCATTGTTAAAGACTGGGATGCGGGCATGAAGTCAGGAGTAGGACCAACACACAATCTTGAAACGGTCTCAGATTTGAGACCTTCAAAGTCTCAGTCCTGCGACCTTAGGGGTCTCAAAAATGAGACCCAAACCCATCTAAAGTACCCTTCAAATAAACCCATCGAACACTGTCGTGTTGATAAGCCTAGCACAAGCAATCCAAACCTAAGCAAGACGAAAGCACCCAAAGGGCTTCTGAAAAAGAAACAAGAGGTAATAGAGAAATACATATCACTACCACCTCAAGGAAGACAGTCTCTCACGCGTTCTGAAGTTTCCAGAGATAAGGCGCAACAACGCTGGGAGGGAGACATCATGAAGCAGCGGGAACCACAGAAGGTGGCAATTGTAGAATGGCTAACGGCGGAACGGATGGACAAAGCCACAGACGCCGAGATTGATCAACCTGGTGGCGGATTAACCTTTATTCTAGGCGAGATGAAAGAAGCGTTGGGTCATATCTAGTCACGCGGGTCCTTTCGAGCCATCGTGAGGACCACGGGGTCATTCGCCACCGTGGGATACTCGAGCACGTGGTGGCTGGCGACATGTCAGGATCATAGTCAGGGTCATGTTCAAAACCCTCAACACATATTTAGCAGCGCCTCACCTTGAGACGCTCGGGTCCTTTCAGGGCTTCTCTGTACCACGGGGTCATTCGCGACCGCAGGACTTGGGCACATACCATATGTTCCAAAGCGTTAGGATGATCTTTATGTTTATGTTCGCGGGCACTTGGTTTCAAAGTTGGCAGCAGTCAGTTCAAATGCCGTCGAACCAGCCCTTCTCGATAGTGACCTCCTCGATCATGCGGGTCTTCACGCCGAGATCATATTGCTTGAGAAGGTCACATAGCCGGTCGCCGTCAATCAGGTCGATCGCAATAGCGCCGTCACGGGTAGCTTCCTCAGAAGCCTGCCTGGTGAATGTTCCCGTCGTGATGAAAAGCCCCTTATCCGCCCGTCCCTGAAGTCCACCTCGGAAATCTCTGATTTCCTGAGCCCCGACGCTGCTTTTCCAGCGCTTACATTGAAACAGCACCTGGAACGAGACGAGATTGACGCGCAGAACGCCAAGGCCATCAATCCCGCCGTCCCCAGTTTTGCCTCGCACTTCGACCTTCGTGAAACCCGCCTCACGCAGAAGGCGTTGCGACAAGCGTTCGAATGCCGCGGGATCCATTGCCCGCAATGTCTCCAATAAGTTTGTTTTCCAATTGTCTAGTTCGCCACTATCAGAGACCGCGTCCGTAGTAATGGCCTCTACGGGTGTATCGGCCTTCTCTGCCTTCTTAGCTGCCCTGCGCTTTAGCCTCGCCCTTTCCCGCTCCTCATCGTTGACTTGTTTATGGATTACTCCTGTCTGTTCAAGCGTGGTGATGCTTTCTCCGAAGTCCGTTAGCGTCCATACACCTCGCGCGGAGTTTTCCAACGCTCCCCCGCGTTTCAGGAAAGTTCGAGCCCAGGATAGGTAGTAGTTGATCCTTGTTCGCGGATCATTTCCGGGCATCGTGTAGGACTGCTCGTCTTCGCTCAAACCTTCCAGTTCGATGACCTTTTCATCCAATTCATGAATGGACGCTGAGCCTCCAATTGCTTTTAGAGCTTCTACTGTTGCCAGCATCATACCCGGGAGATCCGGCAATCCTTCTTTCTCAATGGTAAATCGGCGTGTCATGAACAACCTCAAAAAACAAATTCTTGAGGTTGTTAAAGCAGCTTTTCACCACTAAGAGAAGGCATGCTCATTCCCGCTTTCTTTCCAATTTTCACAGGAATTGGCCTAACCAGCGTCTCACAGGTTCATTCAATCGCGACGGGGCGTTCAAAATTTTGTAGTTAAAAATGACTCGGCGAGCATGAAGGTTTTCCCGCAAACGATTTGAATTATTGCGTTCCATTGCTAGAGCCAACAACAAGAGATAAACGTCAAGAGGTTCTAATGTCCGGCAAATATGACGATCTTTCCAAGGCGCAATTGATTGAGCTCCTTGAAAAGCGGGATCGGACCAAGAAACTTGGCCTTATCTGGGAGCGCGATGAGATCGCGGCAGATCAGGCAATTGATGAGAATTTCATTACCTGCGAGATCATACCCGAGCTCTCGGACAAATCCGCTCCCTGGTCAAACCTGGTGATCGAGGGCGACAACTTCGATGCGCTGCGCTGGTTGCGAATGACGGTAGCGGGGCAGGTGAAATGCATCTACATCGACCCTCCATACAACACCGGAAACAAGGACTGGGTCTATAATGATCGGTACATGGATGCCGAAGATCGATTTCACCAGTCCACTTGGCTTGAATTCCTTTATCGCCGCTTCACGCTGGCCCGTGATCTTCTGGCCGAGGACGGTGTGATGCTTGTTTCGATCAATGACGAGCAGAGAGCGTTTCTCGAATTGATGATGCAGGAAGCCATGCCTGGAATGCGCATTGCGACGTTTACTTGGCGCACACGAACAGGCGGGAATGACGCAAAAGGCGCCTTTATTTCCGAAAACCACGAACATGTGCTGATATTTGGTAAATCAAATTTTCGCTTCGGCGGATACGAAAAAACCTTCGAAAAATACATCTACTGGGACGAAGATAAAAAAGACCATTTCCGTCTGAGCGACATTAGCCAGCCCAAGGACATGAATGAACGGGTCAACGGCTTCTATGCGATGTATGACCCCAAAACAGATACCTACTATCCGCCGAACCCACAACGGGTTTGGCCGTCGCCCTTCCCTAAAGGTTCAAAATACGACGCCACAGATTTCCCGGGCTTTATGCCAGTTTTTCCTGCAGATGCAGAAACCAAGGGCAAGCTTCCCGCTAAGGACCAGATTACCAAGTGGGTGAAACAGGGGCGTATTGTCTTCCCAAAAGAACAGCGAGTGGAAGTGTTCGATACAATGGACGCTCTCTTGGCTGCCATCGATAAAAATGAAGTACCACTCGCAAGAAAGACGAAGAAAATATGGCGAGATATGCCGCACTTAAAATTCTGGGTCGGCAAAAAAATCGGATACGGAATTCCACAATGGGTTCGTTATAAAAATGAACTCAAGAACGCAACGCAACCGGTCTCGTCATGGATAACGCCATTAGCAGAAACTGACACATTGCCCAGGGGCGTTGATACTGATCGCAACGCACATTTGGTAGCGGGATCCACCCAGGAAGGCACTACTGAAATTCAGGATATCTTTGGATCAAAAGCCTTCAACTATCCAAAACCAGTATCCCTCATCCGTGAACTCATACGTCAGTCGACCGGTCCTGGTGACATTGTACTCGACTTCTTCGCGGGTTCGGCAACGACAGCACAGGCTGTGATGGAACTGAATGCCGAGGATGGTGATGACCGTCGGTTTGTTATGGTGTCTTCCAGCGAAGCAACAGAGGAAGAGCCTGACAAAAATCTTTGCCGCGATGTGACCGCGGAGCGCATTCGGCGGCTAAATGCCAGTCAAGATACAAAATTTGCCGATCTCAACGCACCATTCGCTTATCTACGTACCAAAGAAATTGCCTTCGAGGATCTGGACTACGATCTTGAGCCAAAAGATGCTTGGATCGCCCTAGAAATCCTACATAAGTTACCGCTTACAACCTATGACGCTTCTGCCCCGTGGAATGCGCACGAGAGCGAAGACTTGATCCTAGTCATGGTGGACCGCTATGACGCCGCGTTGCTCGATTGGTTGGCCCAACGCGCCCGTAAGAACGTCTTTGTCTATGCTTGGGCGCCAGGCCAGCTTGCAAGCGAATTGGCTAGCGTAGACGTCGAGCTGCATTCTGTACGAGAAACGCTTGTGCGGAGCTTCCAGCAATGACCGGGGGGCGTTACGCATTAGCGAGATATCAGAGCCATGCAGTCGAAGCATTATCCAGCGTGGTCCGGAAAGTTGCAGAGTACCACGATGACCGCCCTTTGCATCGGACAGAGATAGCACTCAAAAGCGGAGTGACACTACTTCAAGCGCCAACCGGTTCAGGCAAAACACTGATTTTAGGGCGAACGTTGGAGGCGGTCCGAGCAGCGCTATCCCGACCAGTCGTGTGGTTCTGGTTTGCACCTTATTCTGGATTGGTGACGCAGACGCGTGATGCGATTGTCGAACAATGCGGCTCGCTAAGAGTACGGGATATTACAATTGACCGTGAACCCGTTGGCACACGGGACGGAGATGTCTTCGTGCAGACTTGGAGCGCGGTGGCGGCGAACAACAAGGACGCCCGAAAGGTGCGTCGCACTAAGGAAAGCGCATTGTCGCTCGACGACATGATTGAGAAGCTCCGCGATGACGGCTTCTTCGTCGGTGTGGTGATCGATGAAGCGCATTTGAATTTTGGCGCTTCGGCCATGGCGGCGGCGGATTTCTACTTAAACGCATTGAAGCCTGATTTCTCGATCCTTGCCACAGCAACCCCGAATGATGAAAAGCTGGAGGCATTCGAGGAAAAGGCCGGTATCGAAGTGGCCAGCCGCGTGATCGTCCCCCGGAGTAATGTTGTCGACGCCGGCCTTAATAAGAAGGGCCTAATGATGGGCGTGATCCGCATGAGCGAAGCGGACCGTGATCTTGTCGATCATGAACAAGCAACTCTCACTGCAGGTTGGACACAACACAAGCGTGTTAAGGCACGACTGGCTGAACTCGGCGTCGCTTTAACTCCACTGATGTTGGTTCAAGTAGAAGACCAGACAAAAGGTGGCGACGATCCCGTCGACCGTGTGCGGGAGAAACTGATCGAGATCGGTGTTCCCGATAGCGCTATAGCGACACACACATCTGGTCAGCCTGATCCGGACTTTCACACGCTAGCTTATGACCCTGATAAGGAGGTCTTAGTCTTTAAAGTCTCTGTAGCGACTGGGTTTGATGCTCCAAGGGCCTGGACCCTGGTGTCCGTGCGTCCAAACCGCGGCAAAGAGTTTGGTCTTCAGATTGTAGGACGTATTATGCGGGTACACCCGCTGATCCGCCCAACCCACGGACAGGATCCGCTTTTAGACCGCGGTTACGTTTTCCTCACGGACCCGGAAATGCAGACCGGTCTGGATGCTGCCGTTGAAGAAGTGAAGGCAGTACGGCAAAGCATTGAACTGATCACGGATCGACTGGATGTGGTCGAGTTTGGCAATGTTACTCAGCCACTCGAGCTATCAGATTTTGTGAAGACAAGCCCCTACACACCACCGCCAGTCACATCAGACGATCGACAGTCACGCCTTGCCAACTTGATAGAAGAAGGGATCGTTCCAGAAAGCGTCTCCGGTCTCTCCGTTGCGAAGCAGGATCAGGCTATCAAGGCCGGTGAGAGCCTGCGAGCACTCTCAGCAACACCGCTATTCGGCGAACTGCCGGAAGACCAGAAACGAGACAGCATAGTTCTTCCGCCAGTTAGCAAGGCAGATAAAACCTATCGGCTCCGGAGGGAGCTCAGTCTTCCAAAAGGACTGTGGCGGGAGCTTCCTCCCGATCCAACCCAAATGAACGACCTTATTGACGACATCGCTCGAGAGTTTTGCGGAAACTCCGAAATGATGTCGCTTTTGACGAAAAAAAACACGAAAGCGTCAATGAGCCTTCGGGATCTGTTCATTGATAATTCTGAAGAAGAAGTGGATTTGCGCTTAAGGCTTTCGAACGCGCGTGTGGCAAACAAGGCCCAACTGGCCTTCAATTTCAACGATTCGATCGACCCGCGGCTGCTAAAGCGCGCGCTTGTGGAGGAATTAAAACGACGAGCGGATGACAACGGCTTCGAGGCAACAGAAAACGATTTCCGGCGCGCAATTGATTTGGCGGTTATGAAAGAACCGGAAAAACTGAAAAACGCTATGAAGATAGCGCAGGGGAGGAATGTTCGCCTTTCGGATGCCGAACCAATACCTGAAGATTATTTTGGCCCTGAAGGTCTCGACGTTGCAATCAAGTCAGCGTACGGCGTATTCCCGGATCGACTGAACAAGGAAGAGCGAGCGCTTGCCGAGATGCTCGACGAAGATAAATCCGGAACCGTGGAATGGTGGTTGCGCAATCCAGAGAACGCCCGATGGGCGACGCGTCTCTTGCTGCCAAGCGGAAAAAACTTTTTCCCGGATTTCGTTGTGGGAGTGAAGGGTCGAAGTACGCCTAACTCAATTGCGCTTATCGAAATCAAAGATGATGGCGAGACTGGGCGGCTCCAGTCGGACCGTAATCTTGAGAAAATTCGAGTTCAGCACCGAAAATACAATAAGGTATTTTGGACCTACAGATTGCCGGTTGGAATTTGGGTCAAAGCAGAATACTCGGAAGGCCTGAACCGGATTGTCGACCGAGACAAGTATGATGTGGTGCAAATGGTCTATGATTGACTTGAATGCGTTGTTTTCACTCTGAGAGAGGCACTCAATTTTCATAAAACAGGACTTTCAAAAGGTTTAATCGTTGGCGGTCAGTCTTCACGCTTTCGTTTCGAGAGGCGCAAATAAGGGTGAAATGCTATTTCATCATCGCCATGAGGACGGCACATACATAGTCTCAAAAACACCATTTGAAGACGATTACATTCACATTAGCAATCCAAATGACATTTTGAGCTGGCTCGAAAAAGGGTATCGGCTTCGGATGTCAAATCCGAGTAAGGGGATCATTGCAACCAGTCTGATCCGCCCTGAGGCGATTTTCCGGCCAGCAAAATATAATCTCCGATTTGACTTTTCTTGCTCCGGATTTGGCATCCTGGTTCCAGAATCATCCACTAATCAAGAACCTACACCAGTAGCAAGATCGTACTCCTTTCCTGAAATATTGGCGTAATAGATGGCCCACTATATTTCTCGCAAAGCGCTCTATGACCTGGTCTGGTCTGAACCGCTCAAAATCCTCGCGCCCAAGTTCGATGTCTCCGACGTTTCGCTTCGAAAGGCTTGCCAAAGAGCTATGGTTCCGACGCCGGACAGGGGACATTGGGCTAAGAAGGCCGCCGGGAAACGCACTGTAAAGATTCCCCTTGCGCCACGCCCTCCAGGAATGAGCCATGAGGTGACGATTGGCGGAAATCAATACAACTATCGCTACATCACTCCAGAGGAGCATAGGGGTCCCCTTCCCCCGTCGCCGACATTTCCAGAACCGATCGAGCAAATTCGTGCTCGGATCGAACGCACAATCGGGAAGGTAAAAGCGCCAAAACAGATTAGTGCCTGGCACCCGGCCATCAAACACTATTTCAACGCTGACGAGAAAAGGCGAACCAAGCTAGCGGAAAGCCGGTTTATGGCCTCTTGGTATGAACCGCTGTTTGACAATTCCATCGAACAGCGCCGGTTTCGCTTCTTGAACAGCCTGTTTTTTGCCGTCTCAAAGTTCCACGGAAAACCGACTATTCGCGGTACGGCCGCTCGAGAAATCCAACTCGTGTTCCACAAACAGGCAGTGTCCGTGAAACTGGACCGTCCAGGCGTAGCGTGCACCGACGAATATAGTCTGAGGAAAGCGACAAAAAACCAGGAGAAACGCTTAAGATTCGACCTTGGATTCCATGGTCCTGAGGCTACTCCCCACAAGACTTGGGTTGATAACGCGGATGGCAAGCTCGAAAGTTATCTTACCGAAATCGCTATTGAAGTCGTTCTCTATGCTGAAACGCAATATCGTGCTCAGGCGTTGAGCCATTACGATTGGCGGAAGAAACGTAAAGCACAAATTGAAGAAGAAGACCGCCAGAGAGCAATAGCGGCAGTCAAGGCTGAAGAGGAACGCCTTGAACGCCTCAAGCAGGAACGGATCGACAGCCTGCTTTCTGACGCTAACGCCTACCGCAAAGCCGCGGAGATACGCGCCTATGCTGAAGCAGTCTCGCAAGCGATCGAAAGCGGCGAAACTGCCGTCGATCAAGAAAGCCTAATCGAATGGCGAAACTGGGCGCTGAATGTGGCTGACGAGATAGATCCCGTGAATACTCAAAGTTTCCTAAAGACAATGGAGCGGTTGCGTGGATAGAGCAATTAGCTGGATATTGCACCTGGCGTCAAAAAACACGGTCTGGCGATAAGCGCGCACTCAGTCTATCGCTATCGCTCGATTCCCTTTCGACGGTTCGCCGCTGTTGTGCCAAAGCTACCCTTCACCAAACGGTGTCGTATGTTATTCCAAGCGGATAACGTGAGACTTACGAGAGTCCTCTCAAGTTACCGCGAGTGCTACTGCCCGTACTGGTCAGCAAGCGCTTGGACCTCGAGTGCACCTTTACTCAAATTCTCGGATTTATGCACGCCCTGAGCATCATCGAAGCTACCTACTTCTAAGCCTCTCAAATTAAAGTAATCATATGTGAAGGCGCCCTTAGGGCTATCGGGCGATACCGTGTACTTAACGATCACCGTGTCGTTTGCTTCAACTGACGAGCGCTCGAGGTGCTCGCTATACAGGTCGAAATTCGGGTGAATGAACCTGTAGTTATCCGCTTCCACTAGCGCTGCGACATTGCCTGGCGCAACCACGAAATCAGATTTATTCTTCTTATACTCCATGTTGCAGCGCTTGCAGGCGATCCCGAGATTCCACATCGTGTACGATAGCGAGCGATACTCCGGAATCGACTTGGGCAGAACATGTTCACGATCAGTCATAAACGGACCCGCACCTTGTAAATTCACCCGGCAGTAGCAACATCTGCTCCGGTGACGTGATAAATGATAGTCACGGATCTTTTCCTTAGCAGCGGTAATTGCTGCCTGCTTGGCGCCACCTGGTTGCCAACCCCATGGGTCAGCAGTAGTCAACGCCTCAGTTATCGCTGATTGCTCATTTTCATCTAAACTGAACATCGCGAGTGCTGGTAGGTAACGGTCGGCCATGGTCTACGTCAGTCTGTTCTCAGCACTCTCGATTTTGTCGAGAAGTTTCTTCACGGCGTCGAAGAAGTCCCTTTGGCGTTCATCGAAGCTCTCTGCCTCCATGCTCTGGATCAGCAGAAGGACATTATCTTTTGAGACTTCCCCCTTCTCGAAAAGTGATACTTGATCAACGATCTGTTCGCTCACGAAATGGTTGGCAGGGGTCACTACCTCGAAAGCCCTCCAAAGGATTTCCTCAATGCTACTCGGCGACCTTCGGTCCACCTCCAGCGCGAGAAACTTCGGAACTCCATCTCGTACCTCGAAAACTGACACTAAATCTGGATTACTGGCGAGTGCCCCTGTAACCACAAGCGGGGCATGTGTTGCAACGAATATTGAAGCATTGCGAAAACTCATCGCAGCAAGAATTTTCTCAATGTATTCTCGTTGCCAACTTGGGTGAAGACTGTTCTCTGGCTCATCAATTATTATGATTGGGTCATCACCGGTGTTCGTGATTAGATAGAGCAGTGACGATATCAGGAATAGTTGGCCAGAACTTGCTAGCTCCATTTCTATTTCTTCCTCGCGGCTCCTTCGGAGGAACACTTTGATATCGCGAATTGCGTCTAATCGCCGAAGCAGAGCCTCCAATTTGAGAACAGCCCCAAACTCACTCAGACGACTGAACTTAAATCCGCCTTCGCGTGCATCCAACCAAAACCTATTGCCAGGTGAGAGCCGCTGTAGAAAAGACATCGCCGTATCAAGAGAATTGTCCTCCATCATAGAATTGAAGCGTCTTGGTATTTTCGCAGTCTCATACTGAGAACGAATCTCATAGCGAAGGTCATCGGCGCTGTAAAATCGACGTTCACCAAGCACCACCTCAAAGCCAAAACGTGCTTCGTAGCCACAATATTCCAAAATTGAACTAATTTGAAAAAAGGCTGAGCCAGTTTCACTAAGAGAATTGGCGACAGCTTTTTTCACTACATTTTTGGGTGACTGGTCACTCCGGCTAGCCGAAATCCGCTTGATGCTGCGTAGCCCTACAAACCGATCGTGTCGCGTATTGCATATGATCGCCACGTTGCGATGCTTCTTGTAATGCATTGCAATTTCACGAAGCGCCGAACTCTTTCCCGAACCGTTCGGTCCGACAAGAATTGAGACCGCTTCGCGCACGTCATTTTCTGCCAGGTCAAGGTCGCCCAGTGTCATCATGCGATAGCACCACTGTCGAATTGATCATACGTCACCCCTCACCTCTCCCCATCAACAACATTGGCATCCCGCAGACTGGCAGCAGGAAGTAGATTTCTCCCCGATTTTCATCCAGTCAGTGGGATCAATTTTCTAAAAAGATATCCTAGTCAAACACGTCAAGAGCATCACCCCCCCAGAACTCCTGATACTTTGGGCCATGGCTTTCCGGTTGCTGGCCCTTTTCCGGTTTACTCATCAAAATCGGAAGCGGTGCAGGCAGATCTGGACCGACGACGATGGCCTCGCCCTGCGCAAGCGAGGGGATGAACGCCGCTGCACTCTTGTCGAGATCACCGCACGCCTTTTCTATGGTTTCCCGGTCGCGTTCGTTTGTCAGCCGATGCACAAAAAGCGTACCAAGCTGGCTCAAAACATCTTGAGGCACATCACGTGGCCGCTGAGTGGCAATCACCGTAGTGAGGCCATACTTCCGACCTTCTTTTGCTATCAAACCAAAGGCGTCGAGTTGGACGCGGTTCTGTTCTTCGCCAACTGACCTATTCATGAATTGATGAGCTTCATCAAGGATGCAGACTACTGGATTTTCTACGAAAACTCGACCTCGTGCTAGATTTAGGAGATGTCGCCCAATCGCGTTTAACAACAATTCTCGCGCACCATGCTTGAAACTTACACGCTCGAACGAAAGCACCATCGCTCTTGCTTCGTCATCTGCTATGAAATTGTCAATCTTTTCGCAAATGTCCTCTCCATCAGCAGAAAAAAGGCACGAGAGTTCCGATGACTTTAGATATGTTTCGAGCCTTACAATCATCGAGTTGCAGTAACCGAGCATATTTTCCCTAAAGCGGCCAAATCTGCCACTTGCGCCTGTAACTTCGATGCATTCGTTTCGTATCTGCCTCGAGAGCAAATCGAGATCGAAATCGCACAAGTCAGAATTAATTTCATCTGATAGCAATAGTTCCGCGTATCCGAACGCTGTTCTGCTCTGATTTTCTTTGACTATTGTCCCGCGCCCCTCGACTAAAACGTACCCCCTAGGCGTTTGACCGGTTTGGATAAGAATGTTCCGATCTTCGGTTCCCTCAATCAGCTCAGGTCGGAATTTGTCAGGGTTCGCCATCAGGGCTTGTGATAGTCTCAAGCTCTTTATTGCTGCCCGCAGCGTCGGCCCTTGGCTTTGACCAGTAGGCGTTAGCAGAGCGTTCAAGTCCATTTCGGACAATTTCCTGCTCGGAAAATGTGCTCGTTCCGGGTCTTCTGCCATAGTACTGCCAAAGGCATATTCCCACGCATTGGGAACCTTCCCAACAAATTCTCCGGTCGGATCAAACAAGATGCACTTTCCGCCCATCCGAACTACCTCATTCGCTAAGCGGGAGACCGTCCAGCTTTTTCCTCCGCCCGTTGCGCCAAATACACCGCAGTGTCTGCCGAAGAGTTTTTCGGGCGGAATACTGATTTCGGCATCCTCCAGGCCGGATAGCTGGCCTAGCTGGATCATCAGTAAGCCACCGTCTCGCTTCGTGTCACCTCTCAGTGCATCCTTGATCGAGGTGGATAAGGCGCTGCCTTCGGCAAGGTACACGCCATCCCCAACGCGTGGCTGAGTGCTAATACCGCGCGACACTTTCCTGCTGGTCTTGCTGACAGTGGCAAGTAATTGGACCCGCCCATTTGGTTCGACAACTGCCTCCTGTTCAATTTGTTGCTCTAGTCCGGGTCTTTGCCTTTCAGGGATACCCACCTCAGTGATCCGACCAAGAACGGTCTCGCGATCACAATCCACGAAAACGAAATCGCCAACTGCTCCCCTTGCCAACCCTCGCCGACCAGAAGCCGCGAGAGCATTGGGGAGTGTCAAGTCTACTGTATTAGCTGTTACACGTGTGACAGTGCCGATGCGTTTAGCAGTGTCGATTAACGAGGCGGGTTCGGTCATGCCTCACCCTCGCCAAGTCTATTGAGTCGTTCTTGCAGGAGCTGGCGATCCGTTTTCCCCGAGATCTCGGGAAAGGCATGGGCCAGATCCTCGAAGCGGCCATTCAGGATCGTGATCCGGCCATCCCCTTGTTGGACCAATTGGATAATCTTCTTCTGATAGGCACGCTGAATACGCAAATCGAGGTCGATTTCGTGGCAATCGAGCACTTCGAGAAGTTCCGATTGAACAAATCCCCGATCACAAATTATCACCCGTAACGATAGGTTCGTCTCGATGGCAGACCATATCGGTGCGCTGATATGATCGTCGGCAAAGCCGAAACCCGAAACGATTAGCGTAGTATCAGGCTCCCGCAGCGCGGCTTGAAGTGCGGCGAACATGTCGAGGTACGGGGTTTCGAATGCCTCCTGATACTTGGTTGAACGGGGATAGATCAGCACGGGCAACAGATCATGTGCCGGTTTAGCCTGACTTCGAGTAACGATCCCATCCGCTCCCCGCCGCCAATCAACAGAGCCATGGAGTTTGTGCAGGTGGAACACCCCATCGAGATAATCCGCTTTAGTGCTAGATGCCGCGCGGCGCACAATATCATGTTGGAAATGGTCGCGATTGAAACGCTGCACAGCGGTGTGCGAGAAACCGTCGATCAGCACCACGCCTAAACGGCTTGCTGCTGTTTCGATACAGAGATCATAGTTTGTCGTAAATAGTTTGACGCGGGGCTTTTCTGGAGAGCGGCGCGCCAACTTGCGGACAAATGCCATGTGTGCCGGGAGGTCGGTTTCTGGTTTGACGAAATCAACCTTGTCAAGAATTACAACCTCAGCCACACGGACGAACTCAATCAGTTCTTCCATCCAGGCTTTTTCGGAGAATGCTGAATCATGCTTCTCTCGCACTTTCAAAAGTTCGATTTGCATCTTGCACAAGCTCAGAAGACTTTCGATGTCTCCAGCCTTCTGACGACCATTCTGCTCGTTCTCTGGGAGGCCACCCATGACCTTGCCTGCGAGTTCATCGAACCCAACTCGATCTAATATCTTTTGCGCATTAACAGCATCACGGACTGCATGCCAAAGGCTTCCCATGCTGGGTGCATCGGCTACCCCTCCGTTCTTCGCACAGAATGATGCGCCAGACCCCAGAAGAACCACAACATTGGTCGCGTGCAAAGCATTGGTCAGATTACCTTCAACCTGGTCGCGGCACCCGGGAATGCGCTTGGTTGCGGCATCTTCTGAGTCAGCTTCCTTATCCATCCACGATAGCCATTTCCCTTCGCGAGTGAGCAAGCGCAAAAGCTCCTTTTCTCCTTCCAGATATTTATCCCAAAAATCCATAATCTGCCTCACTCACCATCTCTTGGTTATTTCCACTATGGGTTGACGAGTGAGTCGGATCAACTCCGTCCAGGTATCGAGAATTCGATCACATTTGGATTTCCAATCCTTCACTGGATAGTCATGCTGAGGTGCGTCTACTTTCGATTTCAAATCAGCCATTTCAATTAAACCTCAAATGAGTTTCTTACTTGACTCTTTCAAAACCTCATGCGAGGCTTTGAAAATGATACAGAGACTCAACATTGACGCTCCCGAATTCACCCAAGCGGAGGTTGTTCACATCACGGGAGTGAGCGCGAAAACGCTTCAGAATTGGACGGATCCGTCCAGAAAAATTCTTCGACTGAGCCAGGGAAATGTCGGAAAGGGAAGGCGGCGGCTTTATTCACCGCTGGACATGATGGCGCTGACACTGATTACGCAGTTGGGCGTGCTTGGCATCTCACCAAATGTCGTGTCGCGATTGTTCTACGATGAAGGAAGCTCTGTTTCAGAGTGGTTCCAGCTAGCGGCGAGAAACTTAAGTCGAGAGCACATTTGCCGCGTTTACTTCGGTGAAAATGGTCTATGCGCGGAGCTCGTTAGCTCGCAAGAGCAGAACAAGAAATATGTCTATGAGCAAGATAATGGACCACCACGAGGGTATGCTTTCGTTCAAGCAACACTGACCGGTGTTGCGAAATTTGTCCTTTATGGAGTTGCCGAAATGTCATTTGAGCAAACGCCAGATGGGGCTCCTTCGGCGAGGGATAATACCATCTTCGAAATCCGCGAAGAACTGCGGGCAATGAAAATAAAGGAACAGCAAGCTTAAGTACTGCGTGATGCTTGCCAGTGCACGGGAAACCGAAAAAGATGGCGGATCGTAACGGAATAATACCACCCGGCAAAGCCGCAGGTCTCCTCAAGGCAATTAAAACTGCAGGCTATAGCAACGCCCGGATTATCCATCATCCAGATGGCCGCATCGAACTCGTTGGTGAAGATCAGCCCAGCCTTCCATCACAGGAGGCGCGCTCTCCTTTCGAAGCCTGGGAGGCTGAGAATGCGAACAAGACTTAGAGGCATCAACGTCATCAGACGGAAACTCGCCACCGGCGAAGTTCGCACCTACTATTATCACCGCGCCACGAACACCCGACTGCAAGGCCAGCCTGGCTCGGCTGAATTTCTTGCCTCTATCGCCACTGCTGCCGAAAGCGCACGATGTCGCGACAGCGGCACATTAGCCGGGCTCATCAGAGATTTTCAAAAGACTTCGCGATGGCGGCGTTTGGCTGCCTCCACGCAAAGCGAGTACCGACGGATCTTCCAGTTCTGGGAAGACAAGTTCGGCACCTGCCCTCATCCCGCGCTTGAGGACAAGGCGTTCCGCCGAGCCGTCATCAAATGGCACGACCACTTCTCGGAAGACAAACCACGAGAGGCGGACAATAGGGTGACGGTTTTGGCCCGCGTTCTTTCATGGGCAGCGAAGGACGGCCCACTTAAGGTCAATGTGCTCGATGGTTTTGAGCGTGCATACCAAGGTGATCGCTCCGAGAAGATCTGGCTTCCCGAACATGTGGATGCATTTCTTCGTGTCGCCAGCCCCCAAATGAAACTAGCGATGGTTCTCGCCCTACACACAGGACAACGACAGGGCGACATTCTTCAAATGGCCTGGAGCAATTATGACGGCGAGCGAATCTCGCTCCGCCAGGGGAAATCACGGCGCGGCAAGGTCGAGGGACGATTGATCACTCTCAAGTGCACCCAAGCTTTGAAAGAGACACTGGATCACCTCCCCAAAAACTCAACACTCATTCTGACGACCAAGACCGGCAAGGCATTCAAGAAGCGTTACTTCGCTCTTCACTGGGAGAAGACGTGTAAGGAAGCTGGGATTGAAGATCTGAACTTCCACGACATCCGCGGAACGACCGTAACGATGTTGTTTCAGGCGGGCTGCAACTTGGGAGAGATCGTCTCCATCACCGGTCACTCATTACGACGAGCGCAGGACATTCTCGACAAATATCTAGCCCGCACATCGACCATGGCCGACAACGCAATAGCAAAGTTTGAGAACGTTCTGGAAACCGATTTTGCAAAACGGAGTGCAAAACAGGGAAGGCAAAACCATGCTAAGTGATGGCGCACCGGGGAGGATTCGAACCCCCGACCCCCAGATTCGTAGTCTGGTGCTCTATCCAGCTGAGCTACCGGTGCTTAAGAACAAAGCCTGTAAGATCATGAAGCGATCTGCTTTATGGCTGTTCAGTCTGCGGGGCGCTGTGTGCCCCGGACAGGGCGCTTATCTACTGCGGACTGACGGGGGATGCAAGCGCCTTTTTGAACTTTTTTTGAAAGTCACACCAAGTTGTCTCTTCGCCCGCAGTTTTCCGGGAAACCGGCTCCAACTCTGCACAAGCACTGCTTGAACGCTGCGCTTTGTGTTGGCTCATGCCGGTTGTCGAACAGTTTGGCCGCGCTCAAGTTGCCCTGTCAGGCAATTGTATCTTGAAACACGTTCCCGGCTGGTCACAGTCCAGTTCGATTACGCCGCCATGAGCCCTGAGCAGCTCGGCAACGATAGCAAGTCCCAGGCCGACACCGCCTGCTTTCGCGCCGCTGTGAAACGCCTTGAAGAGGCCTTTCTGCGTGTTTTCTGGAATACCCGGGCCCGTATCATGGACTTCAATATGAACACAATTCGCCCGTCGCTCAGCTGAAAGACTGATGCGCCGAACCAGCGTCCCGTCCCGTTCCGCCTCAAGCGCCTGCACCGCATTGCGGGTCAGATTCAAAAGGACACGAAAGATCTGTTCGGGATCCGCATCTACTTCCAGTGCTTCACCAATCCGGTTTTCGAACTGAATGGTGTCATGGTCGACGAGCCCCAGCACATCAGCAACATCCTCCCCCACCCGGCGGAGCGCGATCAGTCTCCTTTGCGGGGCGCGTTCCTGGGCCTTGCCATAGGCCATGACCGCCTGCGTGTACCCGACCGCCCGATCGAGTGTTGCCAGGATCTTTGGTGCCAACCGGTTGACCGTGGGGTCAGGCACATGTTCCAGCCGCTCCAAAAAAAGCTGCGCTGATGCCAACAGATTGCGCAAATCGTGGTTGATCTTGGAGACGGCCAATCCAAGATCGGCCAGACGCTGTTTTTGATGCAGGGCGCGCGAGAGCGCCTCTTCCATGGCTGCCAGCCGGACTTCCGCATCGCCAAGTTCATCGCGCCGCCCGGACACCGTTATGATCCGGGATCCATCTTCCGGATTTTCGGCAAACTGTTCCATGGAGCGAGTCAGCCGGCGCAACGGGCGGATGAAGATCGCACGCAGAGTGATATAGACCAACGCGGCGGTTATCCCGGAGATCACCAGAGACAGCGCCAGAATCCGGCCAGAAAACGCCAGCATGTCCTGTTGAAGAAGCGCGACCGGAAAGACAACGTCAACACGTTCGGTATGGCCCATCTGACCCGCTGCGACAGCCCGCATGACGCCGTCCCCGCGGTAGGTCAGAATTGCAAAGCTTCCGAGGATCGAGGTCAACGGCGTGACTTCCGCCATGTCTACCACGAAATCGACCTGGGTCGGCACATTGCTCATCGCGATCAACCGGCGTTGTGCGCCTTGATCCAGCGCGATGGCCACAGCACCCGTTGTTCTCAGAAGTTCTTCCTGCAATCGCGGCGCAAGCGTGTTGGTTTCAGCAAGGACCGATGCGGCAACACCTGCCGTTGTCAGCCGGTCCATCAACCACGTGTTTCTGAAATTCGCGATGGAGGGCACATAAATGAGCACCTCCGCAATCATAACGAACACAATGGTCAAAAGAAGAAGTTTGCTTGACAGGCCGCCAAAACGATGCCGGCCGAACCCCGGATCAAGTTCCGGACGTCCGTCCGGCCCCAATCCGCTTGCATCGGGTGTCGCAGTCCCCTGTGGGGTGCCCTCATGCTTCATGACAGCTCCGTCCAACGATCACGGCAAGAGCCCATTCAGCCCAATACATCTTATCCAAACTTGCGCAAGATACCGATTCCAAAACGTAACCAACCACTTTTCGGCATGTCAGCATAGTACGAAATTGCTGCACGGCGCACCAGTTCGCCTAATGTTGGGTATGGAGCAATGAAACCTGCGAGGTCTTTCATCTTCAGTTTCTTCGACAACGCCAGTGACAACAGGTTGATGATTTCGCCGGCCTGCGCCCCTACAATCTCAGCGCCGAGAAGCCTACCGCCAGTGCCCGCGATCAATTTCAGGCGCCCCGTGGTTGCCCCCTCAGCTTGAGCCCGGTCGTTGCCTGAATAGTCTGCCGTCAAAACCTTGACTTTGTCGCCGTAGCGCTTGCGTGCCGCGGCTTCGCTGAGCCCGACATGCCCCAGTTCCGGCGATGTGTATGTCACCCAAGGCACCTGATCGTTGTCCATGGAAACCGGCAGCCGGAACAAAATGGAACGGATCACCAGCCCAGCCTGATACCCGGCAACATGGGTAAATTGAAGACCGCCGGCGATATCGCCGATTGCATAAATTTTGCGGTTGGAAGTCCGAAGCCCCTTGTCAACCGTGATACCTTTTTTTGAGAAATCGACGCCCGCCGCCTCCAGCCCCAAGCTGTCCACATTGGGTGCACGGCCCGTCGCAACCAGCAAATGACTGACCGTTTGAGTAACAGTATCTCCGGGTTCGTTGCGCGCTGTCAGTGTGATCCCGTCACCCGTTTTTACGACCCTCTCGACGGCCGTTTTCTGGAGAATTTCGATCCCCTCGTCTTTTAAGGCCTGCAGAACGATTCCCGCCAATTCCGGATCGTCTTTACCTAGCGCCGTCTGAGCTTCAAACACCGTCACCTTTGCCCCAAGACGGCGATGCGCTTGTGCCATTTCCAAGCCAATCGGGCCACCACCAATGATGCCGAGGTGCTCCGGTGTTTCTCGCAGATCAAACAGGGTTTCATTGATCAGATACGGCACTTCATCCAACCCGGGGATCGGAGGAACGAGAGCGGAGGAGCCCGCCGCGATGACAAAGCGCCGTGCCTTGATCTCGTGTTCACCGGCTAAAACACACTCCGGGCTGGTGAATTGCCCATGCTCCCGCAACACGGTGGCACCAAGACCTTCAAAGCGCTCTTGAGAATCATGCGGCTCGATCGCCGCAATTACGCTTTTGACGTGATCATTTGCTTCAGAAAAGCTGATATCAGCTGCGCTGGCGTGAATGCCAAACGCCGCGCCTCCCTGCGCATGTTTTGCCGCTTTGCCTGCCGCCAGAAGAGCCTTTGATGGAACGCACCCGTAATTCAGGCAATCTCCGCCCATCTTACCCTTTTCGATCAGAACCACATCCACGCCGAATGCGGCGGCAGCGGCGGCGACCGACAGGCCACCCGATCCTGCACCAATCACGCAAATGTCTGGGGTCAGCAGTTTCGCCATGCACGGCTCCTGTCATGTTGGTTCGGTAAGGGCAGGATTTCTGTTATTTGCTGGAACGCAAACGCTTCAAGACGACGGGGATCAGGCTTGCAATACCAAGGGCAAAAAATGCTGTTATCAACTGCGGTGTGACAAGTGCCGAGATTTCGACCGAGCAAGTGCCCGCAGACGCACAGCCTGGATTTGCCGCTTCCTGGGCCGCAATAACGCTGTCGAGACCGGACCCGATGAAAGCAAAAGCGAATGTCCCGGGAATGATGCCGACAAATGTGGCAAGCGCATAGGACGGTAAAGGCATCTGAAAAACAGCAGGTGCAATGTTCACCAGCCAGAAGGGAAAAATCGGCGTCAGGCGGAGGAAGAGTAGATAGTTGAAGGCCTCTTGCCGGAACCCTTCGGACAACCGTATCAGGAAGGGACCTGCCCGTTTCGTCAGCACATCCCCGATTGAGGAACGAGCAATCAAGAACACTGCTGTAGCGCCCAATGTCGCGCCAAAAACAGTTGCCGGGCCGCCGATCACCCAGCCGAACAGAAAACCGCCAGCGATCGTGAAAAGAGAGGCGCCAGGGAACGACAGGGCGACAGTAGCGGCATAAAGAGCGATATAGCTCAGGACGGCCACTGCAAGATTGGCATCAACGAAGGTGATAAGCTGTTGCCGCTCCATGATAAGCGTAGAAAGCGTAAGATGTTTGTGCAGGCCCTGTGAAAACGCGAGTGCCATAAGGGACAACAAGACAACAAGTGGGGCCCACTTTTTCGCAATCGCTGTCAACGAGCGTCCGGGCACCGAATTCCCTTTTTTATCGTTTTCGTCGGAAGCGCTCATTGCCTCCGCCTTATTGCCGCGCATTGGCCAATCACTCCATTATCCCTATTTCCGCCGCTTTTGATCGGTAGGTCTGCCGATGTCTTAAGTCAGGTGTACCTTAACCGGGGTAAAAAGAAGTTGGTTTCACTGATAAGTGAGGCTGGCGCTCTTTTCGGTCACCTGTGTGTGATTGCCTGAGAAAGCGAGAATCTCAGCGACACAAGTTGACTCCAAACATCATGACGCTTATAAGCGCGCTCGATCGGGACATGCATTCGGACCCAAGGCTTTTTAGGAGCTGCGCTGGCTGAGCGCTTCGAGTGCTTCCTCCAAAGAATTTAAATGAACAAGGGCCGCGCTTAAGCCGCGCGGGGAAGAACAATGAAGCGTACGTATCAACCGAGCCGTCTTGTCCGCAAGCGTCGCCACGGCTTCCGCGCACGTATGGCCACCAAAAGCGGCCGTCAGGTGCTTGCTCGCCGTCGTGCGAAGGGCCGTAAGAGCCTCAGCGCCTAAGCGGCAACTGCTTGCAGCGCCGGATTGGCGGCGCATGCCAACAGCCAATCCGCAGCCATGATCACACTCAGAAAGCGCTCCGATTTCCTTGCGGTTGCCAAAGGTGGCCGTGTAGGTCGGCGCGCTTTTGTTGTTCAAGGCTTGCAACACTCAGCCGAGGCTGCGCCGCGGATTGGCTACACAGTCACAAAAAAAACCGGCAATTCCGTTGTCCGAAGCCGTATCAAGCGGCGCTTGCGTGCAGCGGTTGCTGAGCTTTCACCAGCCGAAATTCCCAAAAATGCAGATTTTGTGCTGGTCGCGCGTGATTCTGCGCTGACTCTTCCCTTCCCAAATCTGGTTGCAGACCTTAAGTCTGGGCTACACCAGGTCCTGGATCCGGCGACACCGCGCGGGCGCGGCAAGCCACGCAAGGGCAACCGGCAGAAACAGATGCATCACCGTACAGGTAACAGGGGTAAATCCAGTTGATTTCTGAAAACCGCAATACGATTCTCGCAATCGTTCTGTCCCTGATCGTTCTGCTGGCGTGGCAGTATTTTTATGCCGGCCCGCAATTGGAGCGCCAACAGGCGGCACTTCAGGCCCAACAGGAAACAGAGACTGCTCAACAGGCTACTCCAGGTGGGGTAAACCCTGACGCACCGACCCCAACTGTAGCCGGCTCAGGCGCGACTGTTGCACCATCTGCTACGGGCCTGCAGGGCTTTGCCTCACGCGACCAAGCCATTTCTGCGACACAACGCGTGGTCATCGACACACCGCGCCTGGAAGGATCCATCAACCTGACGGGTGGCCGGCTCGATGACTTGCGGCTCAAGGACTACCACGAGACGGTCGACCGGAGCAGCCCGACCATCGTGCTGTTCTCCCCAACCGGTAGCCCGAACCCGTACTACAGCGACTACGGATGGGTTGCTGATGCAGGTGCCAACATTACCCTGCCGGGACCGGATACTGTTTGGTCCGTCAACGGTTCGTCGAACCTCACACCATCCACGCCTTTGACCCTGTCCTGGGACAATGGCGAAGGCCTTGTGTTTAACCGCACGTTCTCTGTGGACGAGAACTACATGTTCGACGTCACACAATCGGTGACAAACAACTCTGGCGATGCGGTCACGCTTTACCCGTACGGGTTGATCGCGCGCAAAGGCATCCCTGAAACGACCGGCATCTGGATTCTTCACGAAGGTCTGCTCGGTGTCTTTGGTGAAGAAGGCCTCGTGGAAGTCGACTATTCTGATTTGGAAGAAGATGGTCCGGTACGCCCGGCAGCAGTCGATCGCGGATGGCTTGGCATCACCGACAAATACTGGGCCGCGACCCTCATCCCTACACCTGGCCAGGAATTCCAACCCGGATTCAGCTATGGCGCGCAGAGCGGAAACTTTCAGGCCGATTACCTCGGCAATGCGGTTGTCGTCCCTGCCGGTGGTGTCGGTGAAACCAGCTCGTACCTTTTTGCCGGTGCCAAGGAGACCAACCTCCTTGACGCTTATGAGGCGTCTCTCAGCATCGAGCGCTTTGAGCTGCTGATCGACTGGGGTTGGTTCTACTTCCTGACCAAGCCGATGTTCTACGCCATCGACTTCCTGTTCCATTACTTTGGAAACTTTGGCGTCGCGATCCTCCTCGTCACCGTCATCATCAAACTGTTCTTCTTCCCGCTGGCAAACAAATCCTATGTCAGCATGAGTAAGATGAAACTGGTGCAGCCTCAGATGACGGAGATCCGCGAAAAGTATGCGGATGACCGACAGAAGCAGCAGCAAGCGCTGATGGAGCTGTACAAGAAGGAAAAGATCAATCCGCTGGCCGGCTGTTTGCCGATCCTGATCCAGATCCCGGTATTCTTTGCACTCTACAAGGTGCTCTTCGTCACCATCGAGATGCGACATGCGCCGTTCTTCGGCTGGATCCAGGATCTCAGTGCCCCGGATCCGACATCCTTGTTCAATCTGTTCGGTTTGATTCCGTGGGATCCGCCGCAACTTCTGATGCTTGGCGTATGGCCGCTGATCATGGGCATCACGATGTTCGTCCAAATGAAGATGAACCCGGCTCCGCCAGATCCGACACAACAGATGATCTTTACCTGGATGCCTGTGGTCTTCACCTTCATGCTGGCATCGTTCCCGGCCGGTCTTGTGATCTATTGGGCATGGAACAACTCGCTCTCGATTGCGCAGCAGTGGGTGATTATGAGCCGCCAAGGCGTCAAGGTGGAGCTTTGGGACAATCTTGGCTCCATGTTCAAACGAAAGAAACCGGCAGCAGACGACAAGAGCTGACAAACGCGGAAAATAAAGATATAGACCAAAGGCCTCGCCAACTGGCGGGGCCTTTTAAGTGTCAGGAGTGTCCAGTCAATGAACCACTAAAACAAAGACCAGTTCCGCAAGGCGAAGCCGCTGACCGGTTGGTCGACAGCGTTTTCAATGACGCGCCCAACTTCCCTTGTTTCTTTGTTTTGGAGGTCCAATGCACGGCCCAGCCCCTGATAACACGCACCCATTCAACGGTGAGCCGCACACTGTTTTTCTGAAGAATGTCATTACCCGACCCAACATCGAGGTCGGCGATTACACCTATTATCACGACGACACACACGCGGCGGAGTTTGAAAACCGCAACGTGCGTTATCACTTCGACTTCGTCGGAGACAAACTCAGGATCGGACGGTTTTGCGCACTCGCATCAGGCACAACATTCATTATGAATGGCGCAAACCACGCCTTGACCGGCTTTTCGACCTACCCGTTCAATATCTTTGGCAACGGTTGGGAAGCAGGCTTCGATCCAACGACGATCTTTGATCATTTGCGCGGGGACACGCTTGTGCAGCATGACGTCTGGTTTGGCACCAACTCCGTTGTCATGCCGGGTGTAACCATTTGCTCTGGCGCAATCATCGGTGCCCATGCTGTCGTTGCGTCGGACATCCCTCCATTTGCGATCGCTGTCGGCAATCCGGCCCGGGTCATCAAGATGCGCTTTGACGAGCGAACGATCGACCGTCTTCTGGATATTGCATGGTGGGATTGGCCGGTAGAGAAAATCTCCCGGAACCTTTCGGCAATCAGAGCATCGGATATCGAAGCGTTGGAAACTGCAGCCATGGAACCTGCGAACATGCTCGACGCAACTGCACAGGCAGGTTAGAAGGCAACTCATGAGTGACAATGAAACCTATACCGAGGAAGATCTGGAAGCCGGGCGACTGATGTTTGCCCGGCCATGGGATTTTCTGACCAGCGTGACCGATATGGCAAATCTGCCGCCTGCCGCCGGCACGGAAATCGCCTTTGCTGGACGGTCGAATGTCGGCAAATCCAGCCTGATCAATGCGCTGACTGGGCGAAAAGGGATTGCCCGGACGTCGTCCACCCCGGGCCGGACACAGATGCTGAACTTCTTTGTCGCGCCGGAGACACCGCTCACGATCGTCGACATGCCCGGCTACGGATATGCGCAGGCCCCGAAGGAACTGGTCGAGGCCTGGACAAATCTCGTGTTTTCCTATCTTCGTGGCCGCCCGAACCTACGGCGCGTAATCCTGTTGATCGATAGCCGTCACGGGATCAAGAAGAACGATCTTGAGGCGATGGAGCTGCTTGATAAGGCTGCGGTTGTCTACCAGGTCGTGTTGACCAAGGCCGACAAAATCAAGCCACCTGCCTTGGTGCGCCTGATCGATGAAACCAAGGCTGCACTGGCAAAACGGGTGGCAGCCCATCCTGAGATTATCGCAACGTCCTCGGAGAAAAATCGGGGCGTAGATGAGCTCCGGGCAGAATTGTGTAACCTCGCCACTCAATAGGCCTCCAGGGCATCATTGATTGTGAGATCTCGCCAAACCCGGTATAGCAAAGCTCTTTCGCTTTCATGGACTTCTGCAGACTAAACTGAAGAGTATCGTTTCTTTATGACCGCACCTGAAACTTCGAGCCGCGCGCACATCATCTCGCAGGCCCTGCCCTACATGCAGCGCTATGACGACAAGACTGTTGTTGTGAAGTATGGCGGGCATGCCATGGGCGATACGGATCTCGGTCAAGCGTTCGCACGAGATATTACCTTGTTGCGCCAAAGTGGCGTCAATCCCGTAGTGGTTCATGGCGGGGGGCCGCAAATCGGAAAGATGCTCGAACGGCTGAACATCGTCAGCGAGTTCAAAGGCGGACTTCGGGTCACCGACAAGGCAACGGTCGAGGTCGTCGAAATGGTCCTTGCCGGCGCGATCAACAAGGAGATCGTGCAGCTGATCAACGCCGAAGGTGGACGTGCGGTCGGGCTGTGCGGCAAGGACGGCAATCTGATAAAAGCGCGCAAGCTGAAACGCACCGTGGTCGACCCAAACAGCAACATTGAAAGCGTTCTGGATCTGGGGTTTGTCGGAGAACCAGCAGAAGTCGACCCGACGGTCCTCAGACTCGTTCTCAAGGAGGACATCATCCCTGTCGTTGCACCGGTTGCTCCGGGCGATGACGGCGAGACTTACAACATCAACGCCGACACATGTGCCGGCGCAATTGCCGGTTCCCTGAATGCCAAACGCTTGTTGTTCCTGACTGATGTTCCAGGTGTTCTCGACAAGGATGGTCAACTGATCAAGCAGCTGACCGTTGCAAAAGCGCGGGAATTGGTGGCAGACGGTACGATTTCGGGCGGCATGATCCCAAAAGTCGAGACTTGCATTGATGCGCTGGAACGCGGTGTTGAGGGCGTCGTTATCCTGAATGGTAAGGTGCCGCATGCGGTTCTCTTGGAGCTCTTCACCGATGGCGGCGCTGGGACGCTGATACGCCCGTGACCGACAACTCCTCTCTTCCGACCGAAGGCCGGCATGCGCACCGGCAAGACCTGCGCGTATTCCAAGGCGTTGAAGCGTGGGTCTTCGATCTCGACAACACACTCTATCCGCATGAGTCAGACCTCTTTCCGCAGATCAATGACCAGATCTCCAAGTATGTGCAGAAAATTCTGGATCTTGGGCGGGACGAAGCCATGGTGCACCAGAAGGCGCTGTACCATGAATACGGCACCACGTTGCGCGGGCTGATGACCACCCACAACATCGACCCGGACGACTACCTCGCATTTGTCCATGACATCGACTATTCGAACCTCGCGCCCGATCCCGATTTGGGCACCGCGATCGAGGCATTGCCGGGCAAAAAATTCATCTTCACGAATGGCGATCGTCCGCATGCCGAACGCACTGCGGAAGCACTCGGCATTTCGAACCATTTTGAAGACATTTTCGATATCGTATCCGCAGAGCTGATTCCAAAGCCCAACCGTGAGACATACGAGATGTTCCTGTCACGGACAGGCGTTGCTCCGGCACGCGCTGCCATGTTCGAGGACCTCGCAAAGAATCTCTCCGTCCCGCACCATCTCGGCATGCGCACTACGCTGATTGTTCCGAGAGGATCTCGCGAAGTCTTGCAGGAGAACCTGGATCTGGAAGCAGACCCCTACCCGCATGTTGATTTTGTGACCGAGGACCTGGCGGGATTTTTGAAAGCCGTCAAAGGATCGCTGGCTTAGGTGATATCCCTTCTGGCTTAAGAAGCGCGTATCTCCTAGTTTGAGAAAAACTCAATCTGGTTCGATCACCTATGGCGTCTCTTCGCGCACTTAACGCTTTTGCCCTGCTTGCCCGTCATGGACGGGCAGCACTGGCGGCTGAAAAACTGGGCGTGTCCCCCTCCGCCTTGTCCCATCTGATGCGCAAGCTGGAAAGCGAACTCGGCGCGACACTGGTCAACCGGGATGGCCGCGGCTTGACCTTGACCGAGGAAGGTCAACGACTCGCACTCAGTCTCGGCGATGCGTTTGATAGAATTGATGAAGCTGTCGACAGCTTCAAGCGGCGTGGCCGCACGGAGTTACGCATCAGCACAGTGTCGACCTTTGCCACACGGTGGTTGATCCCTCGCCTGCCACAGTTTCAATCCAACCAGCCAGATGTTGAACTGCTGCTGTCGACATCCACGCGGATGGTTGATCTGGATCGCGAGAATTATGACTGCGCCATCCGCCTCGGAACAGGCAACTGGCCAAGCGTCGAAAGCCATCTTCTTTGGAAGGAGCATTTGGCAGTTGCCATGGCGCCTGGGCTTTTGGCTGGCAAGGACCCTGAGGACCCATCCGTCCTGACCGGACTGCCCCTGCTACACAGCGCGTCGCGCCGTAATGACTGGAGCCAGTGGCTAAACGCGGCTGGCCTAGATCATCCAGATACGAAATCAGGAACCCTGCTGCAGAGCCGAGACCTTGCTATCCAGGCAGCCATTGCCGGTATGGGCGCAATTGCGATTGATCGGCGGTTTGTCTCACAGGAACTGGAGGCTGGCCATCTCATTTGCCCGGACTGGACCGTATTGGAGCTGGAGACTGGATACTGGTTTGTCCGCTCCCCGGCACGGACCCTGAGCCGCCCTGTCTCAGCCTTTCGTGACTGGCTCCAGGACGCTGCGTAATCCGCTCAGCTCCAAAGGATAATGCCCAACACAGCCAGCACAATAAGGATACAGCCCGCGATCTCTGATCGTGCAATTGTTTCCTTAAACACAAGCCAAGACGCCAGGAACGTGAACACCAGCTCGATCTGTGCCAGTGCCCGGACATAGGCAACGTTCTGCAAGGTCATGGCCGTAAACCACCCGATCGAACCGGCCACACCGGTCGCCCCCGCCCAGATGGCAACGCGCCAAGCGGCTAAACTGGCTGTCAGTTGCGCGGGTTCCCGGAAGATCATCCAAACAATCATGACGATGGTCTGGAAAAGCGTGGCGTAGGCCAGCGCAAAACCGGCTTGCATCGGAACACCCGTGCCCTCCAAGGATAATGATGCGACACGATAAGCGGCAGCAGAGGCGCCAAACATGGCCGCTGACCCGAGACCGATCAAGGCAGGTCGACCCAATAGAGATTGCCGGACGACAGAAGCACTCAATGACGTCCGGGCGAGTGAAATAACAATCACGCCCGCAATACCAATTAGAATGCAGACACCGGTCGCCCAGGAAATGTGTTCGCCCAAAAGCAAGAAACCAAAAAGCGCTGCCTGGATCGGCTCCGTTTTCGAGTAAGCCGTACCGACCGCGAAATTCCGGAATGAAAACAGATAGACAAGCAAGAACGTGCCGAAGATTTGAGCCAAGCCTCCCAGAGCCCCAGCAATCAAAAATACGGCGTTAATTTCGGGAAACTCGAAACCGAACCCGGCATGCAAGACCGCGACATAAAGACAGGCAAATGGAAACCCGTATCCAAATCGGACAAATGTCGCGCCTGTGCTTCCGAGCTGGCCTTTCAAGTGTTTCTGAACGGCTGAGCGCAGATTCTGGCAAAATGCGGCAAAGAGCGTAATCGGGATCCAAAGTTCCATCAGAGCATCAGTCTAATTATTGATATGAACTCACTCTACAGCCTACGGAAAGCTCGAATAATTATTGTTTTGAACGCCCTTCTATGAGTTTCTTTCAACTATAGCGGTCATTCTGAGATCGAGGAGAGAAAGTGTTTCCCGTCCAAGCGCCGATTGTTTGCCGTTTGCCGGTCTGTTCTGGTCGCTGCCACGCTTGACACCTGACGGCGTGGAGGCTTAGGTCCGCGCTGAATTCCTCAGTTCCGGAGACTTGCTTCCAGATGACACACGACCTTGCAGCCCTTTCGAAAATCATTGACGCGGCGTTCGAAGACAGTGCCTCGATCGACATCCACACGACCGGCGACGTTCGTGATGCTGTTGAAACCACGCTGAACCTTCTCGATCGTGGGCAATTGCGGGTCGCTGAGAAGAAAGACGGCGACTGGGTTGTCAACCAGTGGGCCAAGAAAGCAGTCCTGCTGTCGTTCCGTCTCAACCCGATGGATGTAATCAAGGGCGGTCCGGGAGATGCGACCTGGTGGGACAAGGTGCCGTCCAAGTTTGACGGCTGGCGGGGCCTCGATTTTGAAGACGCTGGCTTCCGGGCTGTGCCGAACTGCACCGTCCGCCGCTCCGCCTTCATTGGCAAAGGCGTTGTGCTGATGCCATCGTTCGTCAACCTCGGCGCATATGTCGACGAGGGCACGATGGTGGATACCTGGGCAACTGTCGGCTCCTGTGCTCAGATCGGCAAGAACGTTCACCTGTCGGGTGGCGTTGGCATTGGCGGTGTCCTGGAGCCGCTTCAGGCCGGTCCTGTCATCATCGAAGACAACTGCTTCATCGGAGCCCGCTCAGAAGTGGTCGAGGGCTGCATTGTCCGCGAAGGCTCTGTGTTGGGTATGGGCGTTTTCATCGGCAAGTCGACAAAGATCGTCAACCGCATGACCGGTGAGATTACCTACGGCGAAGTCCCGCCGTATTCGGTCGTTGTTGCCGGCTCCATGCCCAGCGCAAACACCATGGGCAATGGTGAAGCTGCCCCGCACCTCTACTGCGCCGTTATCGTTAAGACGGTCGACGAGAAGACACGGTCCAAGACCGCGATCAACGAGCTGCTGCGCGACTAAACAGCAAAAGCTTCAGTTAAATCGGAAAACCCGCCGGTCTGCGGCGGGTTTTCTGCGTTTTGGCCGGTTAATTCAAGCCGCCCAAAGACGTCCGGTCAGCTCGCCGATCACGAGCGACAAAAGAATGTCGAGGAATACAATTCCGATCGCCATGCTGACCGATGCCTGCAAGGCAATGCGTGCAATCAGGAACCGATACCACAGCACGACAATCAGGCAGGTGAAAGACAGCAGCACCATGATCCCGGACGGGATGATGCCGGTCAGATACAGCAGAGCGATAGCCAGATAGGGCATGGACGCCAGAATGCTCGTCCAATTGCGCACCACAATAAACGGCACGTATTGCCGTGAAATACCAATCGGCCCGGCGATGAGCGCCAGAATGAGGGGCAGTGTTACCCAATCGATGCCGAGGCTCATGAATTGAGCAAACCAGTAGGTGTCTGCTGGAAAGAGCTCTGCGACGATGACGTTTTCAGAAATCAGCAGTTTCTTTTCCGCCATGGCGCTGACCAGAAACACAGGCGCCAACAAAAAGATCACCTGAAACGATCGCCAGAACCCCTGTAGGGACAAGTCGAAATAGGACATTCCCTGAGGGTCACTGCGTAATAGAAGCCATGAGCCTTCCCACGCTGCCCGCAATTCATTGGTACTGATCAAATCCCGACGGCTCCGGCCTATTTCGAAAAGTAGCTGACCAGGAATCGATGATAGATTGCAGCCAGACGGTCAAGATCTTCCACTGCGACACATTCATCAACCTTGTGCATCGTTTGACCGACCAGACCAAACTCTACAACAGGACAGTAGTTCTTGATAAACCGGGCATCTGACGTCCCGCCGCCTGTCGATAGTTCCGGCGTCCGCCCTGTTTCCTCAGAGACGGCTTTGCTGAGCGCCTCAATCAGCGTTTCATCTTTGGTCAGGAAAGACTCGCTGGCGTCTCTCTTGAACTCGGTGTTCATTTTCAAGGAACCCAGGTCCACCGTTTCCAGCGTCTCCAGGATCCTCGCCTTCAGGCTATCCAGCGTCCAAGTGTCATTGTAGCGGATGTTAAACCGGAACTCTGACCGGGCCGGAATTACATTGAATGCCGTGTTGCCGACATCGACCGTCACGATCTCCAAATTGGAGGGCTGAAACCGCTCATTGCCTTCGTCCAATTTTAGATCGTTAAGTGCAGCCATCAGATTTGTCAGGCCCGGGATCGGATTGTCCGCAAGATGCGGATAAGCTGCATGGCCCTGAATCCCGGTGACTGTGACAATGCCCGAGAGAGAGCCCCTGCGGCCCACCTTGATTGCGTCTCCAAGAGCGTCCGGATTGGTCGGCTCGCCGACGATGCAGGCGTCAAACCGATGGCCTTGCTTGTCAGCCCACTCCAGCAATTTGACCGTGCCATTGATCGCCGGCCCTTCTTCGTCACCCGTGATCAGGAACGAAATCGTGCCGCCGAAATCCGTTCCATTGTGGTCAACGAACTCCAGCGCGGCGGCTGCAAAGGAAGCAATGCCTCCCTTCATATCAACAGCGCCGCGGCCATAAAGCACGCCATTATCGATTTCGCCCTCGAACGGTCCGTGCGTCCAATCCGCTTCAGAACCAGCTGGAACGACATCAGTGTGCCCCGCGAAAACAAAATGCGGGGCTCCAGATCCAACAGAGGCAAAGAGATTTTCAACATCCGGCGTGTGGTCATCCTGAAAAACCACTCTATCGACGCGGAAACCGGCGTCTTTCAGAAGCCTCTCAAGCGCCGACAAAGCGCCACCTTCTTCCGGCGTGACAGACGGGCACCGGATCAAATCACGGGCGATGACGGTGGCAGGCGACATGGACATGATGCAAACTTTTATAGTGTTGGATGGCAGGCGGAATCAGCTTTTGCGCCAGTAACTGTTGGGCAAGGGGCCATGCTTGTTGGGTTCTGCGACACCCGGCGTAAAACCAACGATCAAGACCATCAGAATATTCAGACCGGGCACAAAGATCAGCAAGGCCCAGAATCCACTGAACCCCATATCCTGCAATCGTTTGATTACAAGCGCCAATTCGATCCACTGCAGAACAAAAAACAAGATCGGAAACAGCGGATTGGATTCCATGAATTGGGAAATCGCCACCGTCTCAGCCGTGAAATCGATCTCGGTCGAGCTCCACCACATATTCACTGAAATCGCGATCACGACCCACACAAGCGCAAAACACAGCCAATACGGCTCCCGCCCGATCCTCCCGATCGGGCTGAACAGGGCCCAGACGGGACCGGGGGAAATATTGGCGCTCGGAGCGTTGGTCATAGAAGTCCACTTGTTAAAATCGGATCTGGACAGGAGTTAGTCGCTTAAGACACCGGGATCAAGCTTCGTTCTACGCGAAAGACGCATACCAACGCCGCACTGGTTTTTTCTGTCGCAACAAGTCAATAATACCGCTGCGTAATTTTTTGGCAGGCTTTTGCCGGTAGGGAGATTAACGCAACTACCCTCCAGTTCCACTTCCTGAGCGGGGCACCCATGATCAATGCTTCAATAATAAAGAATCCCATCGCCTATTTCCTCATCGCACTCATTTCCATCCCACTTTTCATAATTCCGTCGAACGCCCAGGAAACGACATCGGCACTTCCACCTGCACTCCAGCAAGAGTCGATGGAAAAGCTCGCGTCTGATCTCGATCCAGATCAAGTCAATGCGCTGGCTGATCTCGTTACCTTGCTGCAAGAAGGCGCTGACGCCAAGAATGCAAGCACTGACGCATCTGCCGAGGGGGGTAGCTTCATCGAGCAGTTGCAATCCGCAGTTGGCGCCTTCGGGGCCATGATCGCCGGCCATTTCCAAAACTTACCTGCACTTGTTACAGGGATCGTGTCAGGGATCGGCGCCTTGTTCGCGGGCTCGGTCGCCGGACCGGTCCACATCCTCCTCGGCTCGATCGCTCTGCTCTTGGTCACGGGTTATGCTGCCGAGTTTCTTTTCAATCGCTTGGTCATCAAAAAACGAGAGCAAATCCAGTCTCAGGAGCCTGACTCCCTCTTCCAGACCATTAAGACTGTTTCCACGCGGGCCGGATTGGATCTTGGCGGACTGATCATTTTCGCGATTGTCGTCATGATTGTCGGCCGAATGGCGATCTTCGACCCTATAACCCGGTCCTTTGCGTTCCAGGCAGTGTTTTGGATTGTTCTGCTACCGAGGGCCATTGCGGCCTTGTTGCGATTTGCGCTTGCGCCTCAACGCAGCGAATTGCGTTTGGTAAGTGCCAATGACACGACCGCAAAGTCGCTCTACCGCAGCTTTACGTCACTGTTCGCCTTTGTCGGCGTTTCGTTTTTCGTGCGCAATGTAATGCTGGCGACCGGGGCAGATGTTGGCGAAACCTATCGGTTTTTTATCGGTTTTGGTGTGAACGCCTGGCTGGTCGCTGTTCTCTGGAAATCGCGGCATGGCCTCACAAACATCATATTGGGGGACGATGAAGAACCCACCAGCGGCCTGGAGCGCATGGCGCGATTCTGGCCCTATTTCTCAATGGCGTTCATCGTCTTCAATTGGCTGCTCGTCCAGATCACATCCAGCATGGGCATTGATGCATTGACAGCGGGCCGGTCGCTCGGCGTCATTGCTCTCGTCGTCTTTGCCCCATTCCTCGACACAATGGTTCGCGGGATCGTGTCGCATATTGTTCCGCCGATGCAGGGCGAAGGCCCGGTTGCCGAGGCCGCGCACATGCAGACCCGGCACAGCTATGTCCGGATCGCCCGTGTCGCACTGCTTGCCTTCCTCATCCTGACCGTAGGCCGCATTTACGGCCTGAACCTCTTGGCTCTTGGGGGTGATGGGGGATCCGATGTTGCGCGCAACAGTGTCATCTTCCTTCTGATTTTGGCCGCCGGTTATCTGGCCTGGGAGATCACCAATCTCTGGGTAAGCCGTCAGCTCGCGAAAGACTCGCCGCCACAAGCCGCTCAAGATGAGGAATCGGAAATGGGCGGTGCCGGCAAGTCCCGTCTGGCGACAATTCTGCCGCTTGTCCGGATCGTTCTGCAGGTCACAATTGTTACCCTCACCGTCCTGCTTGGCTTGAGCCAACTTGGTGTCAACATCACCCCGCTGCTTGCCGGTGCCGGTGTAGTTGGTTTGGCGGTTGGCTTTGGTGCGCAAACGCTTGTCAGCGATGTCGTCGCGGGCATTTTCTTCCTCATGGACGACGCATTCCGCATGGGTGAATTCATCAACACCGGCGGAGCACAAGGCACGATTGAAAAAATCTCGATCCGGTCGATGCAGCTTCGCGGCACCAAGGGAGCCGTCCATGTCGTGCCTTATGGTCAGATTTCAAATCTCACCAATCTGTCGCGCGATTGGGTGATCATGAAGCTGAAGTTCACCATCCCGTTCGACACCGATCAGGAGAAGGTCCGCAAGATCTTCAAGAAAATCGGCCAAGAGATCATGGAGATGGACGAATACAAGGACGACATGCTTGCGCCATTCAAAGGTCAAGGTGTCGCCGATGTCGACGATGTTGGTATCGTCGTCCGTGGCAAGTTCACCACCAAGCCCGGCAAACAGTTCGGTGTCCGCCGGGAAATCTACAAGCGTGTCCAAAAAGCGTTTGAAGAAAACGGGATCCAGTTTGCCCGCAAGGAGGTTCGGGTGCAGCTGCCGGAAAACGCAAAACTCGATGACAGCGAAAAGGAAGCCGTTGCCGCGGCAGCGGCAGAGGCTGCAGCTCCTAAACCAGCTCCTCAGACTTAATATCAAAAGTAAGCCCTTCTGCGCATTGGCGGAAGGGCTCCCTCAAGCGTATCATCGGACCACAAACATGTGTTTCGTGTGCTTTTGGGAGGAAGCTGAGACATGAGCGAACAAGAGTTGGCGTCAAATGAGCTGCGCCCAATGCCGCAGGTCAACAAGATCACCGCCAATGATGTGATTGATGCCCTGGCCGCAGGTATGGCGGATTTCCGGCGCGCCCCGGTCTACGGCATTACGATCGGAGCAATCTTCGCGGCGGGAGGGCTGTTTGTTGTCCTCAGCGCCGCCGCACTGAAGATGAGTTACCTGTCCTATCCGGCGGCAGCAGGGTTCGTTCTTCTCGGCCCATTTGCCGCAGTGGGACTGTATGAGGTCAGCCGGAGACTGCAATCGGGGGAAGAACTCTCCTGGTCCAAGATTTTGGGCACCATGTGGGCGCAAAAGGGCCGAGAACTCTCCTGGATGGCGTTTGTCGTACTCTTCATCCAGATTATGTGGATGTACCAAGTTCGGTTGCTGCTTGCGCTGTTTTTGGGCTTCCGGTCATTCGCTTCGTTTGAAGAGTTTTTGACTGAGATTGTCTCGACGCCGGAAGGCCTGATGTTCTTGGCCGTGGGGCACGTGGTTGGCGCAATCCTGTCTCTGATCCTCTTTTCCCTGACAGTTATCTCGTTTCCGCTTCTTCTCGAAGAGGACCGGGATTTCATCACAGCAATGATCACGAGCGTTCGCGCAGTTGTCACATCTCCAGTGCCAATGATCGGTTGGGCGTTCGCCGTGACCGCCACTTTGATCGTCTCGATGGCACCCGGTTTCCTGGGATTGATCATCACACTGCCGATCCTCGGGCACACAACATGGCACCTTTACAAAAAATGCGTGGTGTTTCCTGAAAAAGCAGAGGTCGGCTAGCCGCGGTTGGTCGGCCTAGTCGGCGGGCGCTTCCTCTGACGTGATTTGCGCCTTACGCGCCTGCCACTCTGCCAAGGAGTCAATATCCACCTGCGCGGGCCGGTAATCAACTCGGGTCAGATAAAGACCGTCAGCTGGAGCGACCGGTCCGCACGCTTTCCGGTCCCGCGCCTGCAGCGCCTTGGAGATATCCCCTGGACCCCACCGGCCTTCGCCAACGAGACGAAGCGTTCCCACCATTGACCGGACCTGATTGTGCAGAAAGGATCGGCTGGAACATTCGGCAATGACAAATTCGCCGTCCCGGTAAACTGAAAAATGCTCAAGTGTCTTTTCTGGGCTTTTTGCCTGACACCGGGAGTGACGGAAGGTCGTGAAATCGTGGTGGCCAACGAACTCCTGCGCCGCCTCATGCATGGCATCGGCATCCAGCTCATGTTTCACGTGCCAAGCCAATCCGAGCTGATGCGTCAATGGCTGCAGACGATTGTGAATTCGATAGCGGTAGGCACGCCGGATCGCAGAAAAGCGGGCATCAAATCCATTATGCATTTCTTCACACTCAAGGATGACCACCGGGTCGGGCTGGCAATGGAAATTCAGCGCGCCCATGACCGTTTTGGTTGGCCATTTCTTGGAGAGATCCGCGTGGCAGACCTGACCTGTTGCATGAACGCCTGTGTCCGTGCGTCCTGCCCCGCCAATGGTCACTGCTTCGCCGGAGAACGCCTTGATCGCCCGCTCGATCACCGCCTGCACAGACGGCGCATTTGCTTGCCGCTGCCATCCGGAAAACGGCCGCCCATCATATTCCACGGTCAGCTTGTATCGCGGCATCGGTCTTCTTATTCAAATTCTTCAAAAGGCGTGGCGAAGGTGACTTCGATCGGCAAGTTGTTCGACCCAGCTTCGGTCAAAGCAGCCGCCATAAAAGCCGCACCGGCATAGGGCCCATGAACTTTTTTAGCCAGCTCCGCATCAAAGCCAAATTTCGGGAAATAGCTCGGCGGACCGAGCACCAAAACCAGATCTTCCTGCAGCTCGCCGAGACGCTCCATCGACGATCCAATGAGCCGGGATCCGATCCCTTTGCGTTGCTCATCAGCTCGTATCGAGACTGGAGCAAGACAGGCAACCTGAACGGCTTGATTTGCCCCGATCGTGGTGTTCGTGACCCGGCTGAAGGCGATATGTCCAAGAATGGCACCATCAGATGCTGCTGCCACCTGTTCCAGTACGAGCGCACCGCAATGACGTAGCTTGTGCACGAGGCGCGCTTCCATATCCGACGGATAAACGGACAGAAGAAGCGCCTCAACAGCCTTTTCATCCGCAGGTGTCAGCTCCCGGATGGTCACGTCGGAAATGGTGCTGTCATTGCTCATTGGTCGCTCCTGCTGCAGCCTAGCTGACATGTGCTCCAACAGATAGGGCTGCGCCGCGCAAGAAATCTTCGCCTGTCATCGGTTTCTTGCCAGCACGTTGAACTTGATCGAGGCGCACCGCATTAGCGCCACAAGCCACAACTGGTGCCCCGTCAACAGTCAATACACTTCCGGGATCGCCATTGCCGTCTGCCAAGCTGCTGCGCAAAACCTTCACCCGTTCGGTTTTGCCGCCCAGCTCCATCTCGCACCAGGCGCCCGGAAACGATGAGAGGCCACGGATGTGATTGTGTACGTTTTTAGCCGGTAAAGACCAATCGATCCGAGTTTCCTGTTTGGAGAGCTTCGCCGCATAGGTGACACCCTCCTCGGACTGCACCTGTTCGCCCAGCGCGCTCCGGGACAAGGCTGCGAGCGCCCGAACCATCAAGTCGCCACCGAGGCTCGACAATTGGTCGTGCAACTCTTCGGCTGTCATGTTGTCCGAGATTGCTACAGTCTCAGACATGCAAACAGGACCCGTGTCCAGGCCCTCTTCCATCCGCATGACCTGAACCGCGGTCTCTTTGTCCCCCGCCATGATCGCCCGATTGATCGGCGCCGCACCCCGCCAGCGCGGCAGCATCGATGCGTGCAAGTTCAGGCAGCCGTTTTCCGGAGCCTCCAGGATCGCCTTCGGCAACAACAGACCGTAGGCGACAACAACCGCAACATCGGCGTCAAGCGCTGCAAACTGAGCTTGGTCTTCCGGACTTTTCAGGCTTGTGGGCGTGAAAACCGGAATGCCAAACGACTCCGCCGCCTCGTGGACGGGGGACTTCTTCAAATCCATGCCCCGCCCGGCCGGACGCGGCGGCTGTGAATAGCAAGCCACAACCTCATGGCCCTGCCCGACAATTTCCATCAGGGTTGGCACGGAGAAGTCGGGGGTGCCCAAAAAAACGACGCGAAGTGACATCTGTTTCCCAGAAGCTGGAGGATTGAGTGCCTTGCGGCGTTGCTTAGAGTTGGCCGGCCATTTTGGCCTGTTTCGTAAACTTCTTGACCACCCGATCGCGTTTCAGTTTGGACAGATAATCGATGAACAGCTTGCCGTTGAGGTGGTCGAGCTCGTGCTGGATACACGTTGCCAGCAATCCGTCGGCCTTGATCTCCTGTTCTGCACCTTCCCGGTCCATAAACTTGACGGCAACTTCAGCCGGACGCTCGACGTCTTCATAATAGTCCGGGATCGACAGACACCCCTCCTGATAGACTGAAAGCTCATCACTGGACCAGATGATTTCCGGGTTGATGAAAACCATCGGCTCCTTGGGTGCATCCTCCTTAGCAACATCAAGAACGAATATCCGTTTCAAGATGCCGACCTGGCTGGCAGCAAGGCCAATACCGGGGGCGTCATACATGGTTTCCAGCATATCATCGGCCAAAGCGATGGTTTCAGCGTCGACCTTTTCAATTGGCGCGCACACTTCGCGGAGTACCGGGTCAGGAATGGTGATAATCGGGCGTTTTGTCATGCGCCTGACATAGGAAATCGCGGCATCCCGGTCAACGCGTAATTCCGCCAAAGTGTGCTAGCCAGTTCCCCTTTACTCGCCTTCTTGCCGGATGTTCTTTGCTCCGAATCGTTCTATGTTTGTTTCATGAACGAGATCCTTTTTGAATTGAGCGGACGACCGGTCACGGTTTTGGAAACGGCCGTTGGAGGCGGACTGATTCTGCTTGCTCTGATTGTCTGGCTGGTTATGAAAACCATGCGAGAAATCCGTCTGCGCGCTGAAGCCGATACAGCCGCGACGGAACGCATTCACGAGCTGGAAAGCCACCTCTCACAGTTGCTGAAATCTCAAGGCGAGATGACCGGACGGATGCAGACCATGGCCGAGGTGTTCGGCTCTCGTCAGTCGGATATGATGCGCGCCGTCAATGAGCGCCTTGACGGCATGGGGCACAAACTCGGGCTTTCCATGGCAGATACGAGCAAACGCACCCAAGACGGACTGCGTCATCTGCATGAGCGGCTTGCTGTGATCGACCGGGCACAAGCGACTATCACCGACCTTTCCGGACAGGTCGGGCAGCTGCAGGCGATCTTGTCCAACAAGCAGACGCGGGGTGCATTCGGGCAAGGACGCATGGAAGCCATTATTCAGGACCAATTGGCGCCGAGCGGCTACTCCTTCCAATCAACCCTTTCTAACAACAGCAGACCTGATTGCCTCATTCACATGCCAAACGGCGCGCCTCCGCTCGCCATCGACGCGAAATTCCCGCTAGAGGCGTTCAATCTCATTCGGAATGCCGAAACGGACGAACAGCTCAAGTATGCGCAAGCACAGTTCCGGCGGGATTTCACAAAGCATATTCAGGACATCGGCGAAAAGTACCTGCTCCCTGGAGAGACCCAGGACACAGCATTCCTGTTTGTGCCGTCTGAAAGCGTCTTCGCAGAGCTTAACGAGCGGTTTGAAGACTTGATCCAGAAAGCTCATCGCACCCGCGTGGTGATCGTTTCACCGTCGCTCTTAATGCTGTCGATCCAAGTGATTCAGGCCGTGCTGCGCGATGCAAAAATGCGCGAACAGGCCCATCTGATTCAGGCCGAAGTTGGCCACCTGATTGCGGATGTCGGCCGCTTGAACGACCGCGTCGGTAAGCTGCAGTCGCACTTTGCACAGGCCAACAAGGACATCGACCAGATCCTTATCTCGTCAGAAAAGATCGGCAAACGCAGCCGAAGGATCGAGGACCTGGAACTTGGAGAGGTCTCTTCGAGCGCTGATACACAAGGTGATGATGCGCCTCAGCTGGCCCTAGCTCCCGACCGTTAAGGCTGCCAGCTGTATGACAGCGAGCCGCATCCTATTTCAGCCCAGGCGGCGCGCTTTCGTGATCGCGCCCCATTCCGTCGCCGCTATCCTGGCAACAGCCTTTTCAAGATCCTCATAAGCCACTGTCATTGTGTGGCCGTTGGCATGAAGCAGCTGGTTTGGACCCGTGATGATCCCGACGTGGCCCTTCCAAAACAGAAGGTCGCCGCGGACAAGCGACGAAAGATCATTGAAGGGTATTTCGCTCCCGGCTTCTGCTTCCTGCATGTCACTGTCCCGCGGAAGCAGCATGCCGCCCGTTTGCGCCGCCAGTTGAACGAGCGCAGAACAATCCAACCCCAAACTGGACCGCCCGCCCCAAAGGTAAGGCGTTCCGAGAAAAGCTTCGGCTGCATCGACCCAATCGGCTTCGGTGTGGTCCAAGGGAACCAGATGTTTTGCGACAATAGCAGAGCCATCTGCCAAGAGAGCATATTGCAAGCCTCGCGTTTCTGCTTCGCTTACAACACTCACCAAAGACCCAATTGAAAGCAGGCCCAGCGGCGGCATTTTGAGCTCCGGCGCTGGATACCGAAATGTCCTCAGCGCTTTCACGCGGTGCGTTGGCTTTCCGGCCTTATGAATGGCGTCAGAGGAGAACCAGCCCACATAATTATCGGTTTCCAACTGGCCCCAGGCCCAGCCCTCCGGGGTTTGTTCGTAAACAGTTACTTTCTCGCCAAATAAAACTTCGGTATCAATAGAAATGTCTTGCCGAGGCTGCGGCCGAAACTCCAAACGGTCGGCGCTCACCCGGTACTCATCACCCTCTACAAACCGGTCTGCGGTTACCTGCCCTTCATACGATTTAGCTGCGAGGTCCATGCGCACCGGATGACGCCGTTGATCGAAGTTGGTCTGCATGGAAAGCAATCTGCCTAGGCTGGAGAAGATAGAGGGGTGAGTTGACTATCGAGGAAGCTCGGCGGCCTTTTCGACAACGAGGTCTCCAAGCTGCTCCAAATAGAGCGCACCTTCAACCGTGCGTGTGATGATCACATTGCGTTTGTCGGCCTCATCCCTTTTTCGAGACAGCAACCGCATGGACCCGAGAGTGTCGAGAGCCCGGGTGATAGCAGGTTTGGTGACGTTCAACTTTGCCGCCAAGCCGCGCACGGTGTGGGGCGGCGGCTCGAGGTAAACCGTCAAAAGAATCGTCAATTGCCGCGCGGACAGATCCTGATCGCTGCCGCGGACCAACGCCAAATTGACCTCGTGCATGAGCCGCAACGCCTGTGCGCCGCGTATTTCAATGCCCATTGATGATCCGTTCCCAATTCCTATTCGGGATCATTCAAGCATGAATACGTTTCGGTTCCGTTATTTTGTTTTGGTGTAGCGCTCACTGAGCAGGTCGAACAAAGCCCGGATTCCCTGCGCTTCTCCGCCCATCGGTTTTCCGGGCTTTTCAGCAGGTGTCCAACCGAAGATATCGAAATGCACCCAGCTTTCTGCCTTCTCGACAAACCGTGAGAGGAACAAAGCGGCAGTTATGGAGCCAGCATAACCCGTGCCGGATGTATTGATGTGATTGATGTCGGCCACTTTGCTGTCGAGGTATTTCATGTATGGCTTCCAGAGCGGCAATCGCCACAAGGGATCAGTTGCCGCTTCTGACATGACGGCGATATCTTCCGCCAAGGCTTCATCGTCGGTGTAAAACGGCGGCAGATCCGGACCCAAAGCGACTCGTGCCGCACCGGTGAGTGTCGCCATGTCGATCAGGACTTCCGGGCTTTCTTCATCGGCCAATGCTAATGCATCGGCCAAGACCAGGCGGCCTTCCGCATCCGTGTTTCCAATCTCGACTGTCAGCCCTTTGCGGCTGTTCAGGATATCTCCCGGTCGAAACGCATTGCCTGAAACCGCGTTTTCAACGCACGGCACAATGACCCGCAACCGAACAGGCAGCTCTGCGGCCATGACCATGGAGGCCAGCCCAAGAACATTTGCCGCTCCACCCATATCCTTTTTCATGAGCGTCATTGAGTTGCCGGGCTTCAGGTTTAAACCGCCGGTGTCGAAAATGACACCTTTGCCAACGAGCGTGACTCTCGGAGCGTCTTCGGCGCCCCATGAATAGTCCGCGATGCGGGGCGCTCTGGTACTCGCACGGCCAACGGCATGTACCATCGGGAAACCATGCCTTAGAAGATCGTCCCCGACGATGATCTGGCCAGAGCCACCGTTTTCGATAAACAATGCCTCAACAGCACTTGCCAATTCATCCGGCCCAAGGTCATTGGCCGGCGTGTTGATCAGATCTCTGGCCAGCTGAACACCATCGAGAACGGCAGAGAGCCTATCGAGGTCCACATCTGACGGAACACAAAGCCGGACAACCTTTTTGATTGAAGACGCGCTGTACCGGTCAAATTTGTAGCTCGAAAGAGCAAACGCCAGTGACGCCTCCGCTACACCCGGAAATGCATCTGCCAAATGGTAATCACCGCTTGGAAGCGCATTTGCCAAGCTTCCAAGACTGAACGGATCAGCGTTTCCTCCGCTCTCGACGCCAAACAGAACCGCTTGGAGGTCTCCGCTCAAGCCCGGCACAAGCTGGAAAGATGAAGGTTTGGCTGAATAGCCGTTGGCTCGGCACCATACTTTCGCGGTTTCTCCCAACCCGGTGAGGACTGCTTCCAGACTTTCCGCGTCAACCGCGACGATCGGCACTGAAGATTGGGCATCACTTTGACGGATCAGCGTTTCACGCACGAGGGCTCTCCATTCAACGACTGGGCAAGTGCTTCAAGACCTAGTCTGCGAGAAATTCAGAAGCAAGCGCGATGAGTAAAAAGGCTGTTTCGCATTCTGCAGCTGAGTTTAACCATCCATTAGGGTTAATTATCTATTGCTGTAGAGGACTTACATGCTGCGGACAGCTAGGATTTTGACAATGCAAGCGGCCTCGACACACTCGGCAACAAAGCGCTCTAGCCTGACAAAGACACTCATGGCCATGACGGCTCTTGTGCTGGTCACAGGCTGTGCATCGAACAAATCCAATACTGGAACCCATTCCCCGGCATCCGGAACGCATTACTCCAATCCGGGTTCGGCCCAAGCGCGGGCCGCCGTTTCGAAATGGGGCAGCGCTTATGAGAAGGACCGGACCAACCGGATGGCCATTCTCGGGTATTCGGATGCGCTGAGCCGCAATGGTCAGACACCGCAGGCCATGGCTGTGCTGCGTGCTGGCGTCATCGCACATCCGAAGGACCGGGAAATTGCCTCGGCCTATGGGAAAGTGCTTGCAATGAACGGTCGCTTCGATGAGGCGATGAATGTTCTGAAAGGCGCACAACGTCCCGATACCCCGGACTGGAAGTTGATGTCCGCAAAAGCTGCGATCTATGATCAGATGGGCGAGCACAAGAAAGCCCGAAGCATCTACAAACAAGCCCTGCAGATTGCTCCGGACGATCCAAGTCTCTTAAACAATCTCGGCCTGTCTTATTTGCTGTCGAATGAACTTCCCGATGCCGAGTACACCCTGCGCCGTGCCGCGACCCTGCCCGGTGCAGATAGCCGCGTGCGTCAAAACCTGGCGCTTGTCCTCGGTATCCAGGGCAAATATGATGAGGCCATTCAGGTGGCGCGGGCAGAATTGGACCCTCGCCAGGCGGAAGCCAACATCGCCTATCTCAGATCCATGATGCAGCAACGTCAGGGCTAGAGCGGAAGCCACTCAATCAGGTGCAGTTTTCTTATTGGCTGCTATAGTCTGCCAAACGTGAGCCAGGTTATGCCTTTGTTCAGGCAAATTAGTACGCAGCCATAACTTAAATTTCTGAATTAGAATAACTTCTGCAAGCTGCGGCGCTCAATTCTTCGCCTTGCACGACCCTACTTCAATTTGCCAAAGCGTCTTCGGTTCTCAGAATTTACACAACCAGCACGTCATATCAGAATGCGCCCATCGCCTGAATGACTGCCGGCGTGAGAATCACGAAGAAGAGTACCGGCAGAAAGAACATGATCATCGGAACCGTCAGCTTTGGCGGAAGCGACGCTGCTTTTTGCTCGGCAAACTGCATCCGTTCCGCGCGCGTATCATCGGCCATGTTGCGGATAGCAGTCCCTACCGGAGTACCATACCGTTCCGCCTGGATAAGTGCCATCATCACGTTCTTGACACCATCTACTCCGGTGCGTTTGGCCAAATTCTCATAAGCCATCCGGCGTTCACTTAAGTACGATAGTTCAGCTGTGGTGAGAGACAGTTCCTCTGCCAATTCCACGGATTGCGCGCCGATTTCCTCAGCAACCTTCTGAAAAGCAGCTTCAATCGACATGCCGGATTCAACGCAAATTAGCATCAGATCAAGCGCATCTGGCCAAGCACGCTGGATTCCAAGCTTCCGTTTATCAATCTGGTTCTTCAAGTATATGTTCGGCAAAAACGCTCCGAAACCGGAAAACACAATACAAAACAAGACTTTCGAAAACGCCGGAATCGTGTTCGGCGCTAGAAGAAACGCATACGCCAAAGCAAAAACAAACAGTCCGCCGGGAAGCGCAATTCGCGCAGTCAGGAAATAATACATCGGAGCGCTACCCCGATAGCCGGCCATGCGCAACCGGTCCTGCGTACTGTCATCCGCGAGCATTTCTTTGAGGTTCAGCCGATCAACGAAGTTCTTCATCTTCGCCTTCGGCTGATTCCTCAATGACATTCGTGCATCCCCCTGGGAGGTTTGCAACCGAGCCCGCTCTTTTGCTCGGAGCTTATCACGCTCCAAGGCAACGTTTTTCATGCGTGCCTTTAACGTGTCTCGCGACAACAACGGCATAACAAGGGAGAAAATAGTTCCTGTTACGGCAATCATAGCCAAAACCGCTGCAAGGAATTGTGCAGATGCGATCGATTCAAGGTCCATGTCTTGCCCCCGTTAGAAGTCAAAATTGATCATGGACCGCATGACCATTATTCCGCAGAACATCCAGAACAGACACCCGGCAACAATAATCTTGCCCGTTGTCACTGTGAAAAGGATCATCATGTAATCTGGCGCGATGAAAAAGAGGATCCCTCCGACCACGAAAGGAAGGGCCCCAATAATCGCCGCAGACGACTTTGCCTCAGAGCTCAATGCCTTGATCTTGGCCTTCATGGCCTTCCGCTGGCGCAAAACCCTGGATAGATTTCCCAAGGCTTCAGCTAGGCCACCACCCGCTTTTTGTTGAATGCTCACAACAATCGCAAGAAAATTTGTCTCCGGCAACGGAACACGATCAGGCATTCTCGACAGAGCTTCGGCGAGCGAAACACCCATGACTTGAGTTTCGGTCACCTTTCGAAACTCGGTCGCGACGGGTTCACGGGCTTCCTTCGCAACAACCTTGACACAATCGCTCAAAGGTAGCCCGGCTTTGACACCCCGCACAATGATGTCGATGCCGTTGGGCAATTCGTTAAGAAAGGCATTGAAACGGCGTTTCCTTTTGTTCCCGATGTACCAACGTGGGAATCCGATGCCACCTACAAATGTGAAAGCGGCTGCAATCAACAAATTACCACTCGCAATCAAAGAAATTACGAAGAAAACAACTGCACTTACAATACTAAAAAGAACAAGGTGCCGCATCTCCCATTCCAAACCGGCCTGCTCTATTTTTACTTTAAGAGGAATGTTTTTCTGTTTTTCGTGTTTAGCTTTCTGGCGCTCTTCAAAGTCTTTTAACTGATCTTGAATCGATTTTTTTCTACGATTGGTATCTCGCATGGTTTTGCGCTGCGTCTCTGACTGAGGCCGTGCCGAGACGGCGCTCATCCGAGCGTCGCGTTTTTTTGTCCCAGATAACGAAGGAAGAAATAGCCCGTAGATGATGCCGCCGACGCTGAACATGACCAGCAGCGCAACCGCGGCTCCGGTGATGGCAGGTGTCATAAATTGCTCGAATACAGGCATGTTTCTTCCTATTCCGCGATGTACTCGGGCATTTCCGACGCATCAAGCGCTTCTGCCAAGCGGGATTCTTCTCCGAAATAACGTGCTCGATCCCAAAACTTGGGACGACCGATACCGGTTGACCGATGCCGCCCGATGATCATCCCGTTCGGGTCTTCTCCGACAATGTCGTAAAGGAAGATGTCCTGGGTGGTAATGATGTCCCCTTCCATCCCCATGACTTCAGTCACATGCGTGATACGGCGAGAACCGTCCCTTAGGCGTGCAGCCTGAACGACCACGTCGATCGACGATACGATCATTTCCCGCAAGGTTCGAGAGGGTAAGGAAAAGCCCCCCATTGTGATCATGGATTCCAGACGAGACAAGGCTTCGCGCGGAGAGTTGGCGTGCAACGTGCCCATTGACCCGTCGTGGCCCGTGTTCATTGCCTGCAACAGATCGAAGGCTTCCGGTCCACGTACCTCGCCCACGATAATACGTTCAGGGCGCATACGCAGGCAGTTTTTTACAAGGTCACGCATCGTGATTTCACCCTCCCCCTCAAGGTTGGGAGGTCTTGTTTCGAGACGCACAACATGCGGCTGCTGCAATTGAAGCTCAGCGGAGTCTTCGCACGTGATAATGCGTTCCGTGTTCTCGATGTAAGCCGTCAAACAGTTTAAGAGTGTGGTTTTACCGGACCCTGTACCTCCGGAGATCAGTACGTTACACCGAGAACGGCCGATAACCTGCAGTATGGTTGCACCTTCTGGCGTAATTGAATTGAACTTCACCAGTTGATCAAGCGTCAGCTTGTCGCGTTTGAACTTACGAATTGTGAGTGCAGGACCATCAAGAGACAGTGGCGGGGCAATTACGTTTACGCGGGATCCATCGGGAAGGCGTGCATCACAGATTGGACTGGCATCGTCTACACGCCGGCCCACCTGGCTCACGATCCGTTGGCAAATGTTCATGAGCTGCGCGTTGTCGCGAAATGCGATGCTGGTCGGCTCAACCTTGCCCTGGGTTTCGATGTAAACCGTGTGCGCCCCATTGACCATTATGTCGGCAATGTCGTCGCGCGCCAACAAAGGCTCCAGCGGACCATACCCAAGAACATCGTTACAAATGTCTTCAAGCAAGTCTTCCTGCTCGGAAATCGACATTACAACGTTTTTCAACGCAATAATGTCATTCACAACATCCCGGATTTCGTCCCGAGCATCTTCTGCATCCAGTCGCGCGAGCTGAGACAGGTCGATTGCTTCAACAAGCGCGTTGAAGATTTGCGCTTTCGTCTCGTAGTATTCGCCGGTCTTTTTTCTGCTCGGCGATGCTGAGGCTGGTTCCGCTGGTACGCTTACGGCAACGGTTGGGGAAGCAGGCGCACGTGGAGCAGGTGAAGGAGCCGGAGCTTGTTGTTCGGGCGCTTCTGGCATTGGCGCAGCCGGTGCCGTGGCCGGAGCCTCCGGCATTTCCGGCACGTTTCCAGGCCGAATTTCGGGCGCTCCAGAAGATGAACTGCCACGTCTACCAAACATAGTGAACCTGCCGCTCCGTTGCCTTGGCCTTTAGCCTGCTCTTCGTTTTAGTTTGGAAAACAATCCGCCCAAGGGCGACTTTGAAGTCTTAGCGGGTTGCGCTTTTCCTGAAATTGTTTGTGCCAAATCCTGGAACATTCCCGCAATCGCATGCTTGCTGTCGAGTTCTCCAATCATCTGGCCGTTATTCGCAGAAGTGCCAAACAAATGCGGATCGAAAGGGATGGCTGCATCCACACTAAGACCCAAGGCGTTTGCAAATTCGTCTGGCTTGATCTCCGGCCGCTTTGGAACGTTCACTTTATTCATGACCAAATGCGGCAGTTTGTCATTCGGCCGTATCTGTTTAAGGAGATCGACCGCGTTCTTAGCATTCCGAAGATTTGCAAGATCCGGTTCGGCCACCAGCACGATTTCGTCCGCATTCAGCAGCGTGTTTCTGATCCAAGAATTCCAAGCATGCGGTACATCAAGAACGACGTGTGGTGTTCCCAATCGCATCGTGTCTATGAGAAGCTCAAACGTTTTCTCACTGTGATCATATGTCCGCTCCAGCGTTGCTGGTGCTGCAAGCAGACTCAGATGATCACTGCATTTTGAGAGTATTCGGTCCAGATATGTTTCATCTAGTCTCTCAGGCGCAGAGATCGCTTCAAAGACCCCTTGCAATGGGTCTTGATTGTAATCAAGGCCGGCTGTCCCGAATGGCAGATCCAAGTCGGCAATCACGACCTCACTATCGAACTTCCTTGCCAAACACCAAGCGCCATTATGGGCGATAGTCGAGGAACCACACCCACCCTTTACACCGTAGAATGCAACCGTTCTTCCCAGAGGCTCTGCTTCAGGATCGTTGTAAAGACTGCTGATGGAACCAATAAGCTGAAAGATAGATACTGGCGTAATCAGGTACTCGCTCACACCACGAGCGATGAGCTCCCTATATAGGGTGACGTCATTCACGTCCCCAATCACGATCACTTTTGTTCCAGCGTCGCAGTACTCGGCGAGCTGATCAAGACTCTGGAGCAAGTCTTCGCGAGCGCCAGACGTTTCAACAATGATCAAATTAGGCGTGGGGGCCTTTTCGAACATCTCAATGGCAGCTGGTATCCCCCCCATTTCTGCCTTCATATGCGCCTTTAGCATCCGCCGGTCTTCGGTCGCAGCCTCGACAACATGCATCGTGCGGTCTTCCAGGCAAAATGCATGAATTGTTATCCGCGGGATCATTGCGATGTCCGATGTGTCAGCAGAAGCTGTGTACCCATGACTGTCCTGATTTAGGTACGTTTCCGCATCACCGGAAACGCGCGTTGGCTCAGAGCTGGTTGTCATCATGCCGTTACTCCGAAACTTCTGCGCCGACGCCTTCTGTGAAGGTGCTGGCAGTTGTTTCGCCCAATCTATACTTTTCGATCACTACCGCCCGACGATTCTGCTCCGACGGTGTCATTGCACGCGGAGTGATGAGGTCTGACGGGTTCTCGACCATTGCCGCCAAGTTTGCCTGAGTGGCACAGCCGAAGTTGTAGTAGTTTGTGTTTTCGCCGATACCACCGCCGATGTTTTTCGGCCAGACGCCGCACTCTCCGGTCGTCGCCTTCATGCGCGCATATGAGAGACGGATTGGCGCATCGGCAGACGGGTCAGTGGAGCGGTATGTGCGCGTTGTCACGTTCTTGCCGTTGACACCGCCCCGGCTCAGAGCTCCCCGAACATCGCGCACAACCGCATGAACCGCACTCTCATTTGCAGCCCCGGTCGGTACAAGGATCTCCACATTACCACTCCCGTGCCGGCGCGAATCCATCGCGAAAGACGTAATGGTATCTGTCACGGGGCTACGTAGATTTCTCGTGTTCTTGCCAACCGGTAAGTCAAGGGTTTCCGGAGCTTCGGAGATTACGATCGGATGCTGGTACCGGTAATCGTGGGTTGCAAGCAATTCAGCATTGGACTTCGGCTCGGTCTGACAGCCGGACAGCATCAATGCTGCCACGAGGAACGCTCCCTTGGAGACAGTCAGTTTATACCTGGGATCTAGGGTCATATTCATCCGACCGTCCTCATTTGTAGATGAAACCAACTTGGCCGTGGTATGTGCCTTGGGCCTGCTCACCTGCCGGATTAAAGATCTTGTTTAGCCGGTTCAGAAAAATCGCCTCAGCATCCGATGGAGCAAATAGGTTCTTGTCGGGCCGCACCATCTTTTGTGCGGCCACCGGCTTAACAACGTAAGGCGTTACGAAGACGGCAAGTTCTGTTTGTTGTTTCAGAAAATCCCGGCTTTTGAACAACGCACCGAGCACCGGGATTTGCATCAGTCCTGGCACACCTTCAACAGCTTGCTGATAAGACTCCTCTAGAAGCCCCGCCATAACCAAGGTCCCGCCGGACGGAAGTTCCATCGTCGATTCTGCTCTACGGACTTTGAGTGCGGAAATCGTGATCCCGCCAGCAGACACCGCGCCTTCATTTGAAAGTTCGCTCACCTCGGTTTTGACACGCAGGCTTATGCGGCCACCCGTCAGCACAATGGGGGTAAAATCGAGACCGACACCGAACTTCTTAAATTCCACCGATATTTGGTTGTCTTCCTGAGCGATCGGAATGGGAAACTCGCCACCCGCAAGAAAACTGGCATTTTCGCCGGAAGTTGCCGTTAGTGTCGGTTCTGCCAATGTGCGGATCACACCGTCGCGTTGCAGAGCTTCCACTTGGGCGGTCAACGAGGATGTGCCACTTGAAAATGTCACACCGCCAGTTGCCTGATTGACGATCGATGGATTCACGTTGAAATTAGGGAAATTGCTTCCGAACGGGAAGAAGTTTCCAGCACCGAGGTTCGCCTGGAAACTCACGCCCAGCTGTTTTATGATTGACCGCTCAACTTCCGCGACAGTCACTTTCAAATGGACTTGGTCCGAACCAGAGACCGCAATCAGATTCACAATGGAGGATCCGGTCTCATCGCCTTGGAATTTTGCGGCAATATCAGCGGCCTGCTGCGCTTCCAGGGTACTTTTTGCTGTCCCACTTAAGACAACTTTTCCATTGATAGATTCAGCCTGGACGCTGGTTCCAGGGATCAATCGCCGAATTATGCGCGTAATATCGGAAGTGTCTTTCTCGACGCGAATGTCAAAACTCGCTAGCTCACGCCCACTCCGGCCAAACAGCACAAGACGGGACTGGCCAGCTGTGTTGCCCAACACAAAGATTCGCCGCGGCGTTCTCAAGACTGCATCGGCAATTTGCGGATTTGAAACCAGAACGTCTGCGGCATCCTCAGCCAAGTTGATGACAACAGATCGCCCAATGCCGACATTCAAGATTCTATCAGTTGCCCTTTCACCAGCAGCAACATGGATCTGGCTCGGAAAGGCTTCCTGAGACCACGAGGCCGGAGCCATAAAAGTTACAAGACCCAAAACTGCAGCAAAAGCGAAGAACCTCAAACCGGACCGGCGAATGCTTTGCTTATCGAATTGGCCGTTATGTTGAGTGTTTTTTTTCATTTCACGCCTGCCTGGCTGGTAATGCCGTATTTGACGAGATTGACGCCACGTCGGGTTTCAGTCGGCTCAGCATCGTCGGCCGAGTCCTGTGCACTTCGCAGTGCAAGCGCAATCGTCCCCAATTGTTGTGACTGTGCGACGATTTCTGATTGGGCTAGTGTCAATTCCAAAGTGGCGGTTCGTTGAGGTGACAGGTTTTTTTGATCCTGTTCGCCTGCCGTTGTGGTGTCGATGGCGAGCACCCGGATATTTTCCAAGATTGTTTCGCTGATAGCGGTGTCGTCGGTCCGGCGAGTCAAGATCAGGTCAACCTTGTCGCCCGGCAAAATGAAACCGCCAGCTGTTGTTTCAGCCTCAACCGAAACTGCAATCGCCCGCTTGCCCTTGGGCAGGATGGCAGACATGAACCCCTTGTCCGTGCTGATAAGTCGCTCTGGCCGTATAGGTTCGCCTTTGAAAATCGGAGTTTTAGCGATTTGGCCCATCAGCTTTTCGCTGGCAGCCGGGTTTACTTGTTTCGTCACCGCGCCGATCGGCACTGCATCTTCAGGCCAATCCGTCCATACCATGTCATCTGTGGTGAGCTTGGCACCAAGCAAAATGTCGTTCGCCGCAGTTAGAACCTGTTCTTTTGCTTGTTCTACAGGAACGGGGGCATTTGCCGCTTGATCTGAAGATCCACCGGACATCATTACCATACGGAACGCCAATACGCCGGCAGCCACCGCAATAGCCAAGACCAATATACGTGCGAATTTCATGACCAACCACCAAGATTCCGAAGGCGCAATTGCACCGTTACGGTTAGGTTGATCGCAATTGGTCAAAACATGGTTAACCGGATGTAGATATTTTTGGTTAACAACCGTTAAGGTTACTTAACAGATACTATATTTTTGAAAAACGCGAACCAGTTCAGCGGAACATGGAGAAAGAGCACGAGAGTAATTGTGGTTTTTTTGGAACCGCACTGACGATCCGATCGCTCAACCGCTAATTACCGAAAACCAGTCAGACCATGGATAAACAATAAGAGCGGCGGCAGAAATCGCGATTCCATAAGGAACCCCGGTTTTCGCATCATGCAAACGAAGGGCCCACTCTTGTCCTCTAAGGGGGGCAGGCAAAACAACTAGGGAAGTTCGGATCACAATAAGTGAGAGTGTGAGGATACAGCCAAGCAAGGCGACCAGAAACAAAAAGTCAATGAGAATTGGTCCAAAACCAAACCACAGGCCAATCGAGCTCAAGAGCTTTACGTCGCCACCGCCCATCCAGCCGGCTGCGAAAAAAACGAAACATGGTACGAAAACCACGACCAATCCAAGCCCATGCATACCCCAATCATAAACGGGCATGCCATTGACCGCAGCCAAAACGATAAAACCAGTGATTAACAGGGTTGAGACCCGGTTTCCGATTTTCATTGTCAAAAGATCGGATGCGCCGGCGAAAGCTACGAGCATGGGAAAAAGAACAAGAACTACCGCTTCAATCATTTCATATCCACCAGATCTGGCATGATGCCGAAACAGGATCCTGTAGTTGAATTGGTAGCCACAAATCAAAACGGGCGGAAACCCGCCCGTTTACCAGAATTCTTTTTTCCAATCAGCCTGCGCCAGTGCTCAAAGCTGTGTTGATCGTGTTGAAAATGGTGGTGAGGCTACCGCCCATAGTGACCAAAATACCAATGATTGCGACCGAAAGCAGTCCCGCGATGAGACCGTATTCAATTGCTGTTGCACCAGATTCGTCTTTCACGAAACGAGAAATGATTGATTTCATGTGTCTGCTCCAAGTACCACTTTGTTGACAGCTTCAATCCGGCAGATCTTGTTCTGTCCGCTCGGTGTGGGGTCACCCTAGGTTAGAGAAATTTCCAATCGGTTAAATTTGCAGCGACAACTTGAAAAATAGCCGCCATAAGCACCTATAGTTAATTATAAATGTATGAGTTCATCGCACGCTGATCGAGCGGAACAACTCGGCTTGTAGGCGCCAGCTGTTTAAAGCCACACTCGCTAAATCGCTGCTGCCATTCGCAAAAATGATTTTCGTCCTAACACCTCAAATCCCCTCCACGGCTGCCAGCCGCTCAACCTACAAACCAAGGCTTAACGTTCTGAGTGCGGTATTTTTTCATACTTCTTTCGCAGGTCTGTTAGCAGAACATTCACGATAATCTCGATAACATGCAATGAACTAGGCATGTGTAGGGATAAGTGAGATGCGAATTCAACTGATCCGACTTATTTTAGTGTTTCTCACGGGCGCTATTGCAAACGCGGCAATGGCGGATGAGCAACCTGTATTGGTGACTGTGGACCGAGCTAAAATATTCCAGGTCGAAGACGGAGCTGCCGCGGTCATTGTTGGAAACCCGTTTATTGCAGATGTCGCGATGGTGGATCAAAACACTGTGGTTATCACGGGCAAGAGCTATGGGACGACCAATCTTGTCATATTGGATGAGGACAACAAGCCAATTGTCGATGAGGTCGTTCAAGTGCAAGCATCCGAGCAGGGTGTAGTCTCGGTGTATAGGAATTCCGCGAGAGCGACATTTTCTTGCAGCCCAATTTGCGAACCAACACTGCGTTTGGGCGATGCAGAAGAAGCTTTCCAAAATACAGCTACTCAGGCCACATCCAGAAATCAACTGGCCGAGCAAGCCGCTGGCAACAGATAAGGCTAAATGTAATCGTCAATGCAGAACGAGTCTCACAACGAAAAGGCCAAAAGCAATCGCCGTCTTGCACTACGGACCTGTGCAAGGAAGCTCGCGCGTGACAAAGAGGGCGTGACGGCAATTGAGTTCGCGTTGGTTGCTTTACCGTTTTTTACAGTTGTGTTTGCAATACTGGAGCTTGGGCTGGCTTTTATTGTCAATCGGATGGTTGACAACGCAGTGATAGAGGCTTCCCGAATGATCAGAACAGGGCAAGCTTCGGGTGCCGGTTTCACGACCACCGATTTTGCAGACCAAGTCTGCACATCAATGCCAGCCTTCTTATGTAAGCCTGAGAGAATTCGCGTAAGCGTTAGTGTCGCCAATGATTTCGTGAACGTGAGTTCAATCGATTCCTTATACGATCAGGATGGAAACCTGAAAGACGATAGCGAATATACGCAATCCAATAAGAGCGAAATTGTTGCTGTAAATGTGATTTACCAATGGCCAATGTTTACCTCATTGCTGAACCTCTCGTCTCTGGATCACGGGAATGAGCGTCATCTATCCTCAACAATGGTTTTCAGAAATGAGCCATGGTCATAGACGGATCTGCAGCCGCACTAAATTGAGCGTTAGCTGGACCGAGTGGTTCAAACGCTTTAGACGCGACCAGAAGGGTGTTGCGGGCATAGAATTCGCAATGATACTCCCATTCCTACTCGTTTTTTTGATTGGCATGGTAGAAGTGACCGATGCGCTCAATCAGGATCGCAAGATCAGCAGGATGGCAAATGCCGTAACGGATTTGGTAGCCCAGGCTCAGACGGTCACAAGGAGCGAACTCAACACCTATTTGCAGCTCGGTGAGACGATTCTCAAACCGTATCCCTCTGACGATCTTACCTTTGTCATCGCCAGTGTCACTTTTCAGGCAAATGGCGCCCCCGAGGTTGATTGGAGCTATCAAAGAAAAGCCGGCGTGGGCGGCCCCGCAACAGACTGGACGGATGGTCAAGAACCGCCGATTTCATTGCCCGCCACACTGGTTTCTCCCAATACGTCTATAGTGGTTGGTGTTGCGACACTGGGGTACACCCCTCCCTTCGCAGGGATATTTACGCAATATTATTCCCGAGACTCGATCATCACCCTGAGTGACACTTATTACCTTCGGCCACGGCTTGTCGGTACGATCCTCTGTACCGACTGTTGAAGAGAAATCATGTTTCGAATTGTGGATTTGCCGTATTTATAACATTGTAAAGCGCTGGTAGGGTCCTGCTAATTGCTGCGGCGCAGCAGTCTGATGAGCAGGAGTGACCCAGCCGATGGCGACGAACAAAACCTACGATCAAATCAAGGTCGGAGATAGTGCGGAAATCGTCCGTGAATGCTCCTCCAATGATCTTCTGGTGTTCGCCCATGCGTCCGGAAATCGGAACCCGATCCACTTGCCTGACACGGATTGGACCGGCGACGGACACATCGACAAACCTGTTGCTCCAGCAATGTGGATCGGCGGTCTCGCCTCCGCTGTGCTTGGCAATATCCTCCCCGGCCCCGGCACCATGTACAAAGCCCAGTCATTCCGGTTCTTGGGGCGCGCTGCGGTTGGTGACAAACTGACGGTCCGCGTGACCGTTACGGAAAAAAGGCCGAACAACATTATCATGTTCGACATGGCCGTCTTGAATGAGACCGGTCAAAGCCTTGTTGAGGGGGAAGCTGAGGTCATCGCGCCGACGGAAATGATCGAGTTTGATTCAAGCGATATCCCGGCACTGCTTGTTCAGCGGCACCGGCATTTCAACCGGATGATCGAGTTGGCAAAAACCCTTCCCGCCTTGCCAACAGCCGTAGTTGCCCCGGATGATCCAAATTCCCTTGAAGGCGCTCTCATGGCCGCCCGGGAAGGACTGATTGAGCCAATCCTAATCGGCGCCAAGGATCGGGTCACCCAAGCCGCAGACGAGTTAAATGAGACCCTCGACGAATACGAATTTGTCGACATAGAAGACGAGTCGGAAGCTGCCGGACGAGCCGTTCAGATGGTTCATGAAGGCAGGGTCAAAGCCATCATGAAGGGGCATATTCACACAGATCACCTTCTCCATCACGTGGTGAAGAAAGATGGTGGCCTTCGAACAAAACGCCGGATCAGCCACGTCTTTGTGATGGACATTCCAGGGCGTAAAACACCGGTTCTGATATCAGATGCGGCTATCAACATCTCGCCGGACCTGAACACCAAAGTCGACATCACGCAAAATGCCATTGATGCGGCCCTTTCACTGGGTCTCCAGTCTCCACGTGTCGGCATTCTCTCAGCCATTGAGACGGTCAATCCGGCCATTCCGTCCAGTTTAGATGCAGCGGTGTTGTCGAAGATGGCGGAGCGGGGTCAAATCAAAGGCGGCATCGTTGATGGCCCCCTTGCCATGGACAATGCAATCGATGTGCAGGCTGCCCGGACCAAAGGGATCACGTCACTTGTTGCTGGCCATGCAGAGGTTCTGATTGTGCCCAACCTTGAATCCGGCAACATGCTGGCCAAGGAATTGACATTTATCGCCCATGCAGAAGCAGCTGGCTTGGTAATCGGTGCCAAAGTGCCCGTCATGTTAACAAGCCGAGCGGACGATGGGCGCGCGCGTTTGGCATCCTGTGCGCTGGCGCTTCTTTTTACCCATTGGAAAGAAAATTCTGCACCTGCCGGTATCTTTGACCGGGAGGAAGACTGATCATGGCCCCGGTCATTCTGGTTCTCAATTCCGGGTCGTCTTCGATCAAATTCTCACTCTATGACGGGCCGACAGCACAGGTCACCGGACAAATTTCAGGGCTTGGTGCGGAACCGCACTTGAGCCTCGAGGCCCCGCTTTCCGGGCGCCAGATTGACCAAGCGTTAGACACCACCGGCGGCAGCTCTCACGGAGCGGCCCTGGCGGCTCTGCTTCCAATATTGAATGAAGAGCTTGGAGGACGACCTGTCGCGGCCGTCGGACATCGCGTCGTCCATGGCGGAACCAAACACGATCTTCCGGTCCGGATTACAGATGCTGTCATGCGAGAGTTGAAGGTGCTGGAACCTCTCGCACCTCTTCACCAGCCGCACAATCTTGCTGGCATCGAAGCTGCCCAGGAAGCTTTTCCAGAGGCTGAGCAGGTGGCCTGTTTCGACACGGCCTTTCATCGGAAACACCCATGGGTCAACGACACTTTCGCCCTTCCCCGCTCCTTCTATGACGAAGGTGTTCGCCGATACGGTTTCCATGGGCTGTCTTACGAATACATCTGCGAATACCTGAAACACTACGCCCCAGACGCATACGAAGGAAAAACCATTGTCGCACATCTCGGCAACGGTGCATCCATGTGCGCCATCCGGGCCGGCCAGAGCATCGGATCGACGATGGGGTTCACCGCTTTGGATGGCTTGCCGATGGGTACCAGATGCGGTCAATTAGACCCCGGTGTCATTCTCTATTTCATGACAACTAAGGGCATGAGCCCCGACGAGATTTCTGATCTTCTTTACAAGAAGTCCGGGCTGAAAGGTCTGTCTGGCATCAGCCAGGATATGCGCGCACTTAGCCAGAGTGTTGACCCCAGAGCTGCAGAAGCGATCGAGTACTATGTTTTCCGGGTGCGCCGTGAACTTGGTGCGATGGCGGCTGTTCTCAGTGGTGTCGACACACTTGTCTTTACCGGGGGCATAGGCGAAAACTCCGCGCTCATTCGCGAGCGTGTCTGCACAGATCAAGAGTGGCTCGGCATTCAAATCGATCCTACGCTGAACAATGCCGGCGACGGACCCATTTCCACACAAAGTTCCAAAGTCGCTGTGCTGGTCATACCAACAAACGAGGAAGAAATGATCCGCCGGCACACGGAAGCTCTCCTCACGACCAGTCCTTTACCGGCCTGATCGCAGCACAGTCTCTTTAGGTAACTGGGGCGGATTAGGTCGGCATCCTCACGCCTATTGGTGTCAATTGGCGTCGGTCTGGATGACCTTCGCATAAGGTTTCTCGAAGGTGCGCAGCACCGGCCGGTAGTCGGAATGAACAACCGGTTCAAAGCCGCCCGGGAGATCCGGTTCGATTGCGAGGTAGGCTGTGGGATCTTCCCGCCGCAAATCCATGAGCCCGGCTCTGATGGCCCGCTTCAAGACATCAGGTAAATCGGTGCGGACAGTATGCGCCGAATATGGAATGGGCGCTGACCGCCAGACGATGTCCAGATCTTCAAACTGGCTCCCGCCCGAAACGTAATATTCGTTCAGCGTACCGGCAGTGAAGCCGTTCTTCGCCTCCCCGGCCAGCGAGGACCATCCGAGCGTTGCGTGAACACGCCCATCCAACACGGCCCGAATGCCCTCGACCGGGTCCCGGACTTCAACAAGCGTCTGGAAATACTCCCGGGCGTTTATGCCGTCTGCCGCCAGGTTGACCAACGGCACCCGGTATCCTGTGACCGCATGTTTGGCACCGACACCGAGCCGCATATCCTCCAGACTTTCCAGCGTAACCGTTTCACCATCCCGCTTTGCGATCATGATGGCGTAAAAGCGCGCCGGAAAATCATCCGGGCCGGCGGTCGCTAATGGCTCTACACATTCGCAAAGCTCAAAAGATGCGGCATACCCGGAGGGTGAGAGACGAATATAGTCAATGCGCCCAGCAGCAAGAGCCTCAATGCCATCAGCCATTGTCGGCATCAAGAACAGGTCGACAGGTAAATCGGTGATTTCTTCGAGTGCCCTGCGAAAGGGTTCAATACGCTCCCGTGCTGTTTGTTCCGTTGCGACCACAGCGCCTAACCGGACACGATCTGGGAGAACCGGATTCGCTACAGTCGACGTTGGCACAACAAGTACCAAGCATAACCCGACAAACAAAAAAAACCGTTTTATGTCCGTCACATATCTACCCTAATGCTGTCCGAAGAAACTGCAGAACAGTTCTTAGACCAATCATTGCCTAAAAGGTTCTCATGGCCATCACGATAACCAACGTCGTCTTCGATATAGGAAATGTCCTGATCGAATGGAATCCGGAAAATCTCTATCGCAAACTTATACCGAACGATGACCAACGGCATGAGTTTCTGACGACAGTCTGCACTCCTGACTGGAATGTTCAACAAGACCTTGGACGGACCTGGACGGAAGCCGTAGAGGTTTTATCAAGGGAGTTTCCCGAGAAGACCGCGTTGATACGGGCCTACTCAGACCGTTGGCATGAAATGGTTCCTGGCCCGGTCCCGGGAACAGAGGTTCTTCTCTCCGAACTTAAAGCGAACAAAACACCGCTTTATGCGATCACAAACTTCTCTTCGGAGAAATTCGTCGAAGCGCAAGACAGGTTTCCCTTCCTGAAAACCAGCTTTCTGGACATCGTGGTCTCAGCGGAAGAGCGCATGCTTAAGCCGGATGTGCGGATCTACCAGATCCTAATCGATCGCAATGATCTCGCCCCCGAACGCTGCCTCTTCATTGATGACTCACTCCCGAATGTTGAAACCGCACGGCGATTGGGAATGACTGCGCATCATTTCAAAAACGCAGCTGGTTTGGAGCGTGAGTTGGCTGCACTCAACTTGATCACGCGCTGAACCCGAGTCGCACGGCTAACCGGAAAAGCCCTCAAGGACATTCACGCAGTTGGTCCCAAGCGCATCGACGGCGTAGCCGCCTTCCAGGATGAAGATGGTCGGCACGCCAACGCGCGCAAGACGTTGCCCCAACCTCACAAAATCTTCGGATTTGAACTTAAACCCGGAGATCGGATCCCGCTCGAAGCAATCCAATCCGAGAGAAACAATCATTGCCTCCGGCTTGTAAACGAGAAGCCAGCGGCACGCCTCGTCGAGCGCCGGCGAATATGCTTCCCAGTCCGTTCCAAGGGGCAACGGCCAGTTCCGGGTAAATCCGGTTCCGGCATGTTCACCGGTTTCGTCCGCATAGCCCAGAAAATAGGGGTATTCATCCTTCGGATCAGCGTGAAGAGACAGGAAGAGCACGTCTGGCCGATCGTAGAACAACGCTTGTGTGCCGTTCCCGTGGTGATAGTCGACATCCAGAATTGCGACGCGGTGAAGCCCGTAATCCCGAAGGTATTGCGCAGCGACTGCGGCATTGTTGAAGAAACAATACCCGCCGAAAAAATCGTGCCCGGCGTGGTGTCCCGGGGGGCGGCAAAGTGCGAAAACAGATTTTTCCCCGTCGAGCACGAGTTTGGCAGCCGTCAACGCGGTATCTGCTGAGGCGCGTGCGGCCTTGTAGGTATGCTGACCAAGCGGTGTGCCGGCATCCATCGAATAGCGCCCCAGCAGCCCGTCGATGTGTTCGACCTTTGTGTCCTGCCGGAGACTTCTAATTGGCCAAACAAAAGGAAAGGCTTCCGCATCGCGGCCACTGGCTGTCCACAGCGACCAGAACCGCTCAAGGAAGGATACATATTCCTCAGAGTGCACCCGGTGAAGCGGTCGGATCGGAAACTCCAATGGAGGGATGACGTCACCGACTTTGCGGTCTTTCACCGTAGACAAGACGATTTCCGCCCTGCTCGGAATTTCGACAGCGGGCTGGAGCTTACCGTCGGAAATTTCTTGCGCCGGTGCGTGGGCTAGCTGGGTCGCTGAAAAAACCGTCTTCACAATTTGGCCCCCGTCCCGGTGAAATCACTTTGTCGAAGAATACTCTAAACGATCTTAAGAGAAACGGAATTCCGTTACCTGGTTATAGCTGGCACAGGGTCTCAGCAACACATCCGTGAACGTCTTCTGATTGACGCTATCTGGCCACCGTTGTGCTTCCAGGCACAAGCCTGCATGAGCACCGTAGTTTTTCCCGGCAAGTCCAGGCACGGGCACATCGATCTTTCCGCCGTCGTAGAGCTGCAACCCGGGTTCGGTCGTCCAGACTTCCATCCGTCGGTCACCGCTTTTATCTTCCAGTGCTGCAGCAAACTCGACAGCATCTCTCGGTGCATCTGACAGGCAGAAATTGTGGTCATAGATCACCGCCTCTTCTCCCGATTTTCGGCGCAGCCGCCGGCCATCCTGAAAATCATAGGGCGTCCAGGCAACACTCCGGATCTCTCCCGTCGGAATCAGATGATCATTCACGGGGACATAAGTTTCTGCGGCGATCTCAAGTTGGTGATCCAGGATCGTATCGCTGCCGTCGAGATTGAAATAACTGTGTTGCGCCAGATTGACCGGAGTGGTCTGGTCAGTTGTTGCTGACATCTTCACCCGCACCGCACCTGCGCCCGTCAGGGTGTACCGGACCAGCACCTCAACGTGTCCCGGATAGCCCATATCGCCGTCCTCTGACACGAGTTTGAGCAACACACTCGCTTTGTCGCTTTGCTCAATCTGCCAGTTTCGTCGCGAGAACCCTTGAGTGCCTCCATGGAGATGATGGCCGTTGTCATTCTGATCCAACTGATACGCACGCCCGTCAATCTCTAACTTGCCATTTGCAATCCGGTTCGCACACCGGCCGACGATTGCACCGAAATACGGGGAGTGATCCAAATAGTCCTGCAAATTGTCGAAACCCAAGACGACTGATTGGCCTGCAAATTTCAGATCCCGGATGATAGCGCCGAAGGTCAGTACCGATGCTTCGAGCTCGCCCTTCTTCAGGGTGATCTCCTCAACGAGTGTGCCATCCGGAAGAACGCCGAATTCCTGGATCATTAGGAAAACTCCTGGAGAAAACAAAAAAGGCGGCGAGGATTTCGCCGCCTTTCTCAAGCCAAGTCAAGACTTTAGAGCGTCTGATTGTACTCACCAACCTCGGGATTTTCGCGTAGCACAGCGTCAACTGCCTTGAACATTTCATGCAGCCGCGCTTCCGAAGCCGGACTTTCTACCACGACGACAAGCTCCGGCTTGTTCGAGGAGGCTCGAACGAGGCCCCAGGTGCCGTCTTCGCTGACAACGCGGATTCCGTTGACGGTGATCAGATCGGTAATGGATTGCCCAGCAATTTTCTCGCCAGCGCCGTGCATTTCCTTAAACCGGGCAACAACCCGGTCAACGACATCGTATTTTACTTCGTCAGCACATTTCGGTGACATGGTCGGCGAGCCCCAGGTTTTGGGCAAATCCCTGCGCAGGTCTGCCATGGACTTGTCCGGGTTGCGATCGAGCATGTAGAGAATGGCGATTGCGGACACCAGGCCATCATCATAGCCGCGGCCGATGGGCTTGTTGAAGAAATAGTGTCCCGACTTCTCAAAGCCGACGATTGCGTCCAGCTCGGTCACCCGGCGCTTGATGTAGGAGTGACCAGTCTTGAAATAGTCGGTCTTGGCGCCGTTGGCCTGAAGCACGGGATCTGTGTTGAACAGACCAGTGGACTTCACGTCGACAACGAACTGGCTGTTCGGGTGCAATGCCGAGATATCGCGGGCTAGCATGACACCGACTTTGTCGGCGAAAATCTCTTCGCCTTCATTGTCAACAACGCCGCAACGGTCTCCGTCTCCGTCAAACCCGAGACCGACATCCGCGCCAACTTCCAGAACCTTGTCCCGGAGAGCATGAAGCATTTTCATGTCTTCCGGGTTCGGATTGTAGCGTGGGAACGTGTGGTCGAGCTCGGCATCAAGCGGAATGACCTCCGCGCCGAGCGCTTCGAGGATTTTTGGCGCAAAGGCACCGGCTGTGCCGTTGCCACAAGCTGCGACCACCTTGATTGGTTTGTTCAGTTTTGCGCGATCAGTCAGCTCTTTGAAGTAAACATCTGCAAAGCCGTCGACGAAGCGATAACTTCCGCCACCTTTCAAATCAAAGGCTGCATCCAAAACGATTTCCTTCAGCCGTCCCATCTCGTCTGGACCGAAGGTGAGCGGGCGGTCGATACCCATTTTTACACCGGTCCAGCCATTGTCGTTGTGGGACGCCGTGATCATTGCAACGGCCGGAACATCGAGTGCAAACTGCGCGAAATAGGCCATTGGCGACAAAGCCAAACCGATGTCGTGAACGTTTACGCCCGCTGCCAGAAGTCCGTTTATCACAGCCATCTTGATCGATGCGGAGTAGCCGCGGAAGTCATGCCCAACGACGATATCGGGCCGCACGCCGCGCTCATGAATGAGTGTGCCGATGCCCATACCGAGCGCCTGCATTCCCATCAGGTTGATTTCTTTTTCGAATAGCCAACGCGCGTCATACTCGCGGAAGCCCGTCGGCTTCACCAGCGGCAACGTTTCATATTCATAGGTGTTCGGTGTAAGGGCAGGTCTTGGCTTCGGAAACATGAAGTCCTCTAAAAGCTTTGGCATCTAATTGGTGTATAGGAGGCCATTGTGACAGCAAAGACAAATCTACTGGATCAGTACTAGGGTGCCGTTCGAAATGTCAAACCGGTCCAGTTTGTTGAGGGCCGTCATGCCAAGTAGCGGGATCGACAGACTGCTGTCTTGCAACACCAATGCCTCAATGTTTCTCAAGTTGATCCGGCCGATCTGCAGCCGGTCTATGATAGCCCGGGCGCCATAGGTGGTTCCGTTGGCGGTGCTGACCCGAAGTTTAAAATCGCCGTTTGCCGGGAAGATGCCGACAGTCCGCGCGACTGAAACCGGCAGAACCGTCGCAGACGCGCCCGTATCGACCAGCATTTCATGCATCTGACCGTTCAGATGAACGTCTGCCACAAACTGACCGCTTCGGTTTGCCGATATCCGATGCCGGCGTTCACCGGTCTCTAAAGGGGCATTTGATGTTGCAGCTGCAGTCTCACTTGTCTGGTTGTTTTGATGTTCAACCCATAACGGGACGATAGGCGCAATTGCTGCGCACAAAACCAGGACGATTAGAAAACGATACATGGGCCGCCTCGTTTGCCGGAAGCCTAGCGCTATCACAACAACCTTATCGCACCGTAAAGCGTTCTGGGTTCAATTTAGACACCCGAACATCGGTCCATTACGGCTGACACAAAAGAAAAACGCGGCGCCATTGGCACCGCGTTTAAAGACAAAAAGCCGTCAGATTTATTTGGTGCCGTACATCCGGTCACCAGCGTCTCCAAGACCTGGCACGATGTAGCCCTTTTCGTTGAGCTTCTCATCAATGGAAGCTGTATAGATCGGCACATCTGGTTGTTTCTCGTTGAATTTCGCCACACCTTCAGGAGATGCCAGCAGGCACAGGAACCGGATATTGTTTGCGCCGCGTTCTTTCAGTTTATCGACAGCTGCGATGGCCGAGTTTCCGGTCGCCAGCATTGGGTCGACAACAATCACGAGACGTTCGTTCAGATCTTCTGGAGCCTTGAAATAGTATTCGACCGGCTCAAGAGTCTCCGGATCACGATAAAGGCCGACGTGGGCGACGCGTGCAGACGGCACGAGGTCAAGCATACCTTCCAAAAGACCATTACCGGCGCGCAGGACGGATGCAAATACAAGCTTTTTGCCCGCCAGTGACGGTGCCTGCATTTCGGCAAGCGGCGTTTCGATGGTCTGGCGAACCAGCGGAAGATCGCGGGTCACTTCGTAACACAGCAGCGTCGAAATCTCGCGCAATAGACGCCGGAACCCCTGAGTTGACGTTCCCTTGTCGCGCATGATGGTGAGTTTGTGCTGGACCAGCGGATGGCTGATGACATTTGCTCCGGACATATCTGCCTCTCTTTGTGTGGGCCGCATCCGATAGCGGGCGGTCTTCCGTTTGTTTGATGTTGTGGACCTATGCCCTGAACGGCAACCAAAAAATAGAGCCCGGGTTCATGATTTTTTCCAGTTTTTCCCGCAATTCCCGATTTTCGGAGATTATCGCGGCTCCAGCCCGGCTGGTTCCCCCTTCCAAAATGCAGGACAAAGGCAATTGCTCTTGCTCAACATCCAACTCCTTGCGCAGCATGGCCGCGAGTCTGTCCGTCAAGGCAATCGTGACAGCGCGTAGTTCCGTTTGCCGGTCCAATGCCTGATCATCAGACACGTCGTCAGTTTCGGATTTCATACTGAGAACACCGGTGCTCACGAACAATCCGGCGTGTTCTGCATCGCTCGGTCCTGTCAGCGTATCAAGCTCATCCACCTCATATCCGGCCCAGGCCAGCGGCTCCACGAGGGAATAGACCATTCTCTGGGCGGTCAGATGAAAGGGCACAGTGTTCTGATCTTCTGGATTGGCCTTCAACGGATGCGCAAAAGTGTCTCCGAACGATACGTCACCCTCGGCGGCACCGCCCTCCCAAAGCGGAGCAAGACTTTGCAGCAAACGGTCGAGCAGAACCGTAGCATCGACCGACCCCCATCCTTCGCTACCAACCTTTACAATGAGGTTTCCCGGACGCGTGGATTGACCTTCGCCGAAAAGATCCGGCCGCAAGGCAAGCGCTTCACCGAACCGCTTCAAATAGCGCTGCAGGTGTTTAAAAAAGTCCTCTTCCTGATCAGTACCAAGCTGAAGTCCGGTGGCCAGTTCTTCGATTTCAAGACGGATCAACGCGTCTGCATCAACCCGGAACGGATCCACAGGATCGGAGGAAAACGATCCTGTGGCGAACATGTTGATGACCGCCAATGCCGCGGCCTCACGGCCTTTGACTTCGGTTCCAGCCATCGTGTCTTCGTAGGACCAGCCCTGAGGTGTGTGCACATCCATGTAGGCCGCGAGAATTGCCAAGTCCGATGCCGCTGCAAGAAGCTCATCTGCCGACTGAAAGTTTCGCGCCGACGCGAGCGCGCTCCACCGATCAACGCCCCCTGCTTCAAACAAACGCCAGACGCCGTAAGGTGGGATCTGGAAATCAGGATAGGTCCGTTTGATGATTTCAAGAACCTGGATCAAGGCTTGATCCAGTTTGCTGATGTCCACGCTCACATGATCCAGTTCATCAGCGAGCGCGCGATCCAGAAAGTTGTTCGCGACTGAGCGAACGCGTTCGGCCTTGAAGGTTTCCAACAGGCCGTTGTCATTTTGGGCTTTGGAGGTCATGGTCGGCGTACTTAGCTGCCAATCTTTGCGCTGTCGAGACGGGTCAGCAACCGGTTGCGGGTGCTGTCGTCACAAAACGCAGCCATGATCGCCGTGCGGCCAATCTCCAGTTGATCGTCTCTTGTCCAGCCAAACGTCTCCGAGACAGACGAATACTCTTTGCCCAGCGTTGTGCCAAAGAAAGGCGGATCATCGGAATTCAAGGTGATCTTGACGCCTTCTTTTCGAAGCATGTTCACCGGGTGAAAGCGTAAGACGGAATAAACGCCAAGCGCGATGTTCGATCCCGGACACACTTCCAAAACAATACCTTCGTCGGCGAGACGCTTCACAAGGTCACGATCCTCAATCGCCCGAACGCCGTGGCCCAGACGCTTGACCCGTAAAAACTCAAGGGCTGCGGTGATGCTTTCCGGCCCGCCAAACTCCCCCGCATGGGCTGTCGTTCCCAACCCGGCATCGGCTGCCATACGGAACGCCTTGGCAAAGTTTGCGGGATGTCCGGAGCGTTCATCCCCTGCCAGGCCAAATCCGGTGACCAGGGGATGCGGATTGCCAATCACTTCTTTAACGACACGTTCGACAGAGGCTGTGCCGAAGTGCCGTACACCGATTGCGATCATCCGGCCGTCTATGGCCGTATCGATTTTTGCCCGTTCGATCCCGGCCGCAAGGCCTTCTACGTACGACCGGTAGGAAAGACCGGCGGCTTGAGCATGATCGGGCGAAATGAAAATCTCGCCGTAGATCGCCCCTTCCGCTGCAAGCATCCGGAAATAGGTCTCAGCAAGAAGCGCGTAGTCAGCCGGTGTCTTGAAGACGGAACTGGCGGTGTCATATGCCTTAAGGAATGAGGTAAAATCGGACCAGACGTACTGTCCCTTGCCGTCGATCACCTCTGAGACATCGAGGCCATGCTGATCAGCAAGCTGACGAACGAGACGCGGAGGAGCGGCCCCCTCAATGTGGCAGTGAAGTTCGACCTTTGGGACCGCGAGGGTCTCGTCCTTACCTTTTGGGGCCACAGTCGTTCGCTGTCCTTCTTTTACAGGAAACTGGTTCCATGCGGGCCTTGGTCGATCCCAAGATGATCCGCAACGCTCTCCCCAATATCGGCGTAGGTCTTACGCCCGCCAATACCCTTGCCCGCAATACGGGGTCCCGTGGCGATCACAGGAACATGTTCGCGGGTGTGGTCCGTCCCGCGCCAGGTCGGGTCGCATCCGTGATCAGCCGTCAGGATTAGGAGGTCACCCTCCCGCATTTTGGCAACCATTTCCGGAAGGCGTCCGTCAAAGTGCTCTAGTGCCGCTGCATATCCCGGAACATCGCGGCGATGTCCATAAAGGGAATCGAAGTCGATGAAATTGGCGAAGATCATGTCGCCATCTTGCGCCAGATCCATGGCTTCAAGGGTCTTGTCAAAAAGCTGATCATTGCCAGCTCCCTTCAGAACCTTGGCCACGCCCTGATGCGCAAAGATGTCGGAGATTTTTCCAATGCCATACACTGTCCGACCATCAGCAGTCAGCCGATCAAGCAACGTTGGCTCGGGTGGCAAAACGGAATAATCGCGGCGATTGGCCGTGCGCTCAAACGTATCAGCGCTGTCGCCGAGAAAGGGTCGCGCAATCACGCGGCCGATGTTGTACGGGTCCGCGAATTCGCGCGTGATTTCGCAAAGGTCATAGAGCTTCTCCAGGCCGAAATGCTCTTCGTGAGCGGCGATCTGAATGACCGAGTCAGCGGAAGTGTAGAAGATCGGCTTCCCGGTCTTCACATGTTCCTCTCCGAGTTCTGCGATGATCTCGGTCCCGGAGGCATGTTTGTCGCCCAAGATTCCATTCAATCCGGCTTTTTCGCTGATCTTGGAAATCAGCTCTTTCGGAAATGTCGGGATTGTTTCCGGGAAATAGCCCCAGTCGAACCGGACTGGCACGCCCGCGATTTCCCAGTGCCCGGACGGGGTATCCTTGCCGTTCGAGACTTCGGCTGCATAGCCCCAAAGTCCTTCTGGCTCGCCAGAATAGGTCAGACCCGGGACGTCTTCACCGGTGGACAGACGGCCGGCCGCACCGAGCCCAAGCCGGTCCATATTCGGGACCGACAGAGGACCAGCGCGAAGGCCGTCCCTGTCGCCTTTTCCTTCCGCGCAATGCTGCGCAATGTGGCCAAGGGTATCCGACCCCACATCGCCAAAGGCGTCCGCATCCGCCGCGCCGCCAATCCCGAAACTGTCCAGTACGCACAAGATCGCACGGGGCATGAGCATCTCCTCATTATTGTTGCCGGCAAGTTCTGCCGGAAAGGGCTGGGTTTTGCTCCCGGCCCGGCCGCGGTTACGGCGCGATGCGCTCTACAACACTCGGACGATCCATGACGTCCTTTGCTGAACCGACGGTGTAGGCTGCACGCAATGCAATCGCTGCGGCTTCTGCTTCTTCTTCGTTGCGGGCATGCACGATTGCAAGCGGGCTATCTGCGTCAACCGAATTGCCCACGCCGGCAAGGCTTGTGAACCCAACAGATGGGTCGATCACGTCAGCAGCAGCTTTACGTCCGCCACCAAGCGCAACAACGGCAACACCCACGCCACGCGCGTCGATTTCTGTAACGACGCCGTCCTCAAACGGATAGACCGGCGCCTCGAAATTGGCTTTTGCAAGATAGAGTTCCGGCTTCTCCATGAAGTCGGCAGGCCCACCAAGCGCGCTCACCATCTCGGCGAACTTCTCTGCCGCCTTGCCACTCTCAAAAGCTGACCGCATCATATCACATCCAACCTCAGCATCTTCAGCGAGGCCACCGCTTGCGAGCAGTTCACCACCTTGCGCGACAGTGACATCCCACAAACGGTTGTCGATGGCAGTCCCTTTTAGGAAATCGACAGCGTTCTGCATCTCGATTGCATTGCCCGCAGCAGAAGCCAAGGGCTCATTCATGTCGGTGAGCAGAGCGGTTGTTTTGAGGCCTGCACCGTTGGCGACCAGGACAAGGCTCTCGGCAAGCGCCCGCGCTTCTTCAAGCGATGCCATGAACGCGCCACTGCCCCACTTCACATCGAGCACAAGTCCTTGAAGACCCGCGGCGAGTTTCTTGGACAATATGGACGCGGTAATCAGGTCAATGCTTTCAACCGTCGCGGTCACATCCCGGATGCCATAAAAACGTTTGTCGGCTGGAGCGAGATTGCCAGTCTGACCGATCACGGCACAGCCGACTTCCTTTACGACCTTCTTGAAAAGTGCATTGTCCGGCTGCGTCTTGTAGCCCGGAATGCTGTCGAACTTATCGAGTGTACCACCGGTATGGCCGAGACCACGGCCGGAGATCATCGGGACAGCTGCACCGCAAGCCGCAAGTGCCGGAGCCAGCATTAGCGAAACGTTGTCACCCACACCGCCGGTGGAGTGTTTATCAAGGACCGGAGCTTCAATGTCCGACCAGTCAAGAACATCGCCGCTGTCGCGCATCGCGAGCGTTAGAGCGACACGCTCATCAATGGTGAGACCCTTGAAAAAGACCGCCATGGCAAGGGCGGAAACCTGTCCTTCGGTGACAGATCCGTCAGCGAGGCCCTTTACGAAAAACGCGATCTCTTCGGAGGACAGCGCTCCGCCGTCCCGTTTTTTCCGGATGAGCTCTTGTGGCAGCATCTTAGTATCCTTCACCCACTGCGGCGTCTTTGCCGTCTATCGTTGCCGTGAGAGCATCGAGCAACCCGCTCGCGCCAAAACGGAAGGTTGAGGCGGACACCCAATTGTGTCCCATGATCTTGTCTGCCAGCGCGAGATAAGCGGCCGCATCCGAAGCGGTTTTGATCCCGCCGGCAGGTTTAAAGCCGATAACGCGCTCAGCGTTTTCGCGCCGCGCTTCTTCGATGGCCGTCAGCATGATTTCAGCAGCTTCCAAAGTGGCGTTGACTGCAACCTTGCCGGTCGAGGTCTTGATGAAATCCGCACCGGCTGCGATCGCAACATTGGACGCGGCATGGATCAGGAGCGGATCCTTGATCTCGCCTGTCTCGAGAATAACCTTCAAGATGGCAGGTTCTGGGATCGCGGCCTTGACCTGAATGATCTGCTCTTCGGCGAACCCTTTGCGGCCCTCAACAAACGTCCGGTAAGGCATGACGAGATCAATCTCATCCGCACCATCGGCAATCGCCTGGCGAGTTTCAGCGACCACAGCTTGCGTGTCTTCACCGCCAGCCGGGAAATTGACAACTGTCGCAACTTTGACCCCAGTTCCGGCGAGTTCCTTGACAGCCTGCGCTACGAAACGGGGCCAAACGCATACGGCAGCGACGGCGCCATGCGGAGTTACCGTGCGATTTGTCAAAGCCGTAACATCTTCAGCCGTGCAATCGTCATTCAGGTTGGTCAAATCCACCAGGCCAAGGGCCCGTTTGGCGGTCTCAATCATATCGGTCATTGGCCGACCTCTTTTACAAAAGCGCGGACAAGCTGCTTCATCCGTTCCATACCGGTGAGCGCAACAGACTTGGTTTCGTCGTGCGACAAGGCATGGGTTTGCATGCCAGCACCGTAGTTGGTGATGATGGACATCGCTGCGACACGCATCCCCAGGAACCGGGCCATGATGACTTCCGGGACAGTCGACATGCCGACCGCATCTGCGCCCAACATCTTAGCCATGCGGATTTCGGCAGGTGTCTCAAATGACGGGCCGGAGAACCACATGTAGACGCCTTCTGCGACAGGGTCGCCAGTTTCCTCGGCAACTTTCTTCATTGCCGCCCTAAGGTCCTGATCATACGCCGCGCTCATATCGAGGAACCGCTTTTCGTCTTCTTCGCCGATCAACGGGTTTTTGCCCGACCAATTGATATGATCAGAAATGACCATCGGACTGCCGGGAGCGACGTCTTCGCGCAAGGATCCTGCTGCATTGGTCGCAAGCAGGATGTCGCAGCCGAGTTCCTTCAAGGTTTCCACTGGTGTCCGCATAACCGTCGGATCGCCGGGTTCATAATAGTGCGCGCGGCCAGACAGGATGACCACAGGAACACCGGCAAGTGTGCCGGCAACCAGCTCGCTGGAATGCGATGTTACCGTGGACACCGGAAACTCGGTCAGATGGGCATAGGGAATGCGGACTGCATCCTCGACCTCTTCAGCCAGGGTTCCGAGCCCTGATCCCAGAATCATGCCAATTTTATAGGAGCCCTCACGGGCGGCGCGTACAATATCCGCGCACTCACGGCCATAACCACTCATGGTGGATCAGTCCTTCTTGTCTTCTAGTTCAAATGCAGCCGGCAGCAATTCATCAAGTGTGAAGCTGCGGCGAATGCCGTTGAGGTCCGCAACATGGACCACAAGATTTTCAGTTCCGAACTCTGCAAACCGCTGACGGCACATACCGCACGGGGTGCATAGGGCCGCATCGCCAATCACGACCGCTTCTTCGATTTCCCGGTAACCAGCCGCAATCATCGCACTGGCCGCGCCGCCTTCCGCGCAAACGCTGACCGGGTAGGATGCATTCTCCACATTGCAGCCGGTGAAAATCGTCCCATCCGGAGTGCGGAATGCTGCCCCAACCAGGAAGTTGGAATAAGGGGCATACGCCTTTTCGCGCACCGCTTTGGCGGCCTCGAACAGCTTATCCAGATCGCTCATGACCGCTCCTTAAGATACGGAATGCCAGCAGCTTTCGGCGGGATCGCTTTCCCGATGAAGCCAGCTAGCAGGATCACCGTCAGAATGTATGGAAGCGCCTGGAAGAACTGGACCGGGATCTCGCCAATGCCCGGGACCTCTTGTCCTTGCATGCGGATCGCCGTTGCATCGAGGAACCCAAAGAGCAGGCAAGCGAACATTGCGCTCGCAGGCCTCCACTTGGCGAAGATCAGCGCTGCAAGCGCAATAAAGCCCTTACCGGCGGTCATATCCTTGATGAAACCGGCAGACTGAGCGATCGAAAGATAACTGCCCGCAAGCCCGCAGAGAATGCCGCATGCAATCACGGCCCGGTAGCGAAGCCAGGTCACCGAAATACCTGCCGTGTCCACGGCGGCCGGGTTTTCACCCACCGCACGAAGTCGTAAACCGAAACGCGTGCGGAACAGCACCCACCATGTCACAGGCACGGCAACGAAGGCCGCATAGACCAGGATGTTATGACCGGACAAAAGCTCGGCATAGATCGGGCCGATAATCGGCACATCGCGCACTTGCTCAGCGCCCGGCAAGACGATGTCGCGGAAGCGGCCATCCCCTTGAAGCGACGGCGTCCGTCCCCCCTGGCTGAACCAGGTTTGTCCGAGCAGGGCCGTCAATCCGGCCGCAAGGAAGTTGATGGCAACGCCGGAGACAATCTGGTTGCCGCGGTTGGTGATGGACGCAAATCCGTGGATGAGCGCCAGGCCAATCGATACGGCAATGCCCGCCATGAGCCCAATCCAGGCGTTGCCGGTGATATAGGCGACCGCACCGGCGCCAAAGGCAGCGCCAAGCATCTTGCCTTCCAGGCCAATGTCGACGATCCCCGAACGTTCGGAGTAAAGCCCTGCCAGACAGGCGAGCAGGAGCGGCGTTGACAGGCGGACCGTCGAATCAAGTGTCAGGATCAACGTCTCAAACATGATCAAGCCTCCTGCGCCGTTTTGGGCCGAGTGGGCATGAAAAACTGGGCAATGGCCGGCCGGAACATATGCTCAAGCGCGCCGGCAAACAGGATCACCAGGCCCTGGATCACGATGATCATGTCGCGCGTGATGTTTGGCATCTCAAAAGAAAGCTCCGCACCGCCCTGGTACAGCATCCCGAACAGGATTGACGCCAGCAGAATCCCGACCGGATGAGCCCGGCCCATCAGCGCAACGGCGATCCCAACAAAGCCATACCCGGTCACGAAATCGATCAATAGGCGATGCTGGGATCCCATGATTTCGTTGATTGCCATCATGCCAGCAAGCCCGCCGGAAATCAGCATGGTCACCACTGTGATGCGGACCGGCGAAATGCCTGCATAGACTGCCGCGGTCGCGTTGGCGCCAAAGGAGCGGATTTCAAATCCGAGCTTGGTCCGCCAGATCAACAGCCAAACCAGGACACAGGCTGCCAACGCAACAAACAGTGCCAGATTGACCGGCGCAAAACCGAAGCCGAAAGACGGGAAAATGTCGTTCAGGAACGGCAAGCGGCCGCCATCTTCAAAAGTGCGGGTCTCGTTCTGCATGGAGCCCGGCTTTTTCAGAAAGCCATTGAGCAGATAGACCATCAAGGAGGCGGCAATGAAGTTGAACATGATGGTAGTGATAACCACGTGGCTGCCGCGCGTAGCCTGAAGCCAGGCAGGGATGAAGGCCCATGCCGCGCCCATCAAAGCGGATCCAAGAATAGCGAAAGGCAATGTGACGTACCACGGCACATAATGGTCCAATGCCAAACACGCTATGGCCACGCCTAGACCGCCCAGATACGCCTGCCCTTCACCGCCAATGTTGAAGAGGCCTGCGTGAAACGCGACTGCCACCGCGAGCCCGGTGAAGATGAAGTTGGTCGCATAAAAGAGTGTGTATCCGAAGCCTTCCGTGTAACCGAGAGAGCCCCAGATCAGGACTTTGACAGCATCGATGGGGTTTTCACCGATCAAGATCACCACAAGACCGGAGACCAGAAATGCGGCCGCAAGATTCAGGAACGGGATCAGGCCGTAATCGACCCACCGGGGTAGCTGGCCGCCACTCATTGGACGTCTCCTTCAACGGCGATCTTTTTGTCCTCAATCCCGGCCATCAGCAGGCCAAGATCACTTTCTTCAGCATCCGCGCCACGTTCGCCCACGACCTTGCCGTCGAACATCACAAGCACCCTGTCGGACAGGCCACGGATTTCGTCGAGCTCCACGGAAACCAAAAGGATGCCTTTCCCTGCATCACGCAGTTCAATGAGCCGCTTGTGAATGAATTCGATAGCGCCGATGTCCACACCACGGGTCGGCTGGCCAACCAAAAGGATGTTTGGGTCCCTTTCGATTTCCCGAGCCAGAACAACCTTCTGCTGGTTGCCACCTGAGAAGTTAGCGGTCTTGAGCATCGGATTTGGCGGCCGGATATCGTATTTCTCGATTTCATCGACCGCATTTTTCTTGATCGCTGGCAGGTCGAGCAGAAGGCCTTTTGAATAGGCAGGATCCCGGTGATACCCGAGAATGGAGTTCTCATACTCGGCGAAACTGTTGATCAGCCCCATACGGTGCCGGTCTTCTGGAACATGGCCCATGCTCTTTGCGCGCATATCGGCGGCGTCCGGTGCCCGGTTGGCCAGATCAATCGTCTCACCGTTGATTTTCAAGGTACCCCGGGTGGCGCGACGGATGCCGGAAAGAGTTTCAAGGAGTTCTGACTGCCCGTTACCGGATACGCCCGCAATGCCAACGATTTCGCCTTCATGCACCTTGAAAGAAACATCCTTCACAACTTCGACGCCGCGGCTGTCTGTCACCGTGAGGTTTTCCACCTCGAGAACGGGCGCTTTGGGTTCAGCTGGTTTCTTGTCGACCCGCAACAAGACGCTGCGCCCGACCATCAGCTCGGCCAACTCCTCCATTGAGGTGTTCTTGGTCTCGCGGGTCGCCACCATCTCTCCGCGGCGCATGACAGACACCATGTCGGTCGCAGCCATGATCTCGCGCAGTTTGTGCGTGATCAGCAGGATGGTTTTGCCTTCGTTCTTCAGAACTTCCAGGATCTTGAACAGGTGGTCCGCCTCAGCAGGCGTCAAAACGCCGGTCGGTTCATCCAAGATCAGGACTTCGGCGCTGCGATAGAGTGCTTTCAGAATTTCAACACGCTGCTGAAGTCCGACCGGCAGCTCACCGGTGATTGCTTCCGGATCAACCCGAAGCTCATATTCGGTTTCCAGGCGATGCAGTTCGGATCGGGCCCGGTTAAGACCGCCGGCCAGAAGCGCACTGTCTTCGGCGCCAAGAACGACATTTTCCAGAACGGTGAAATTGTCGACCAGCATGAAGTGCTGGTGAACCATCCCGATCCCCATCCCGATCGCAGCCTTTGAATCCGAGATCGTGACCTTATTTTCGTTGACCAGAATGTCTCCGGTATCAGCTTGATAAAAGCCGTAAAGGATCGACATCAAGGTCGATTTGCCCGCGCCATTTTCACCGATAATGCCGTGGATTGATCCCTTCTTTACAACAAGGTCGATGTCCTTGTTGGCATGGACCGCCCCAAAGCTTTTGTTGATCTTGCGCAGCTCAATTGCAGGTGTTTCGCTCATGCCATCCCCCAGGCGTGACGATTACTTTTTGTCATTCTTGCTGTGTCCTGTTCAGCGTTCAGGCATGCCTTCAAAAAGGGCACGGCCCATCCGCCACCACATCATGGACCACAATCTCCCCCTTGGAGATTGCGTCGACCGCTGCATCTGCAGCTGCTTTCATGTCTTCTGAAATCAGGTCCTGATTGTTTTCATCCAGCACCCAGTCCATTCCGCCTTCCTTAAGGCCCAGAACCTGGATGCCTGGAGCGAAGGATCCATTCACTGCAGTGGTAAAACTGTCGTAAACTGCATTGTCCACGCGCTTGCGGATGGATGTCAGTACCTTGCCCGGATGCAGGCCATTCTGATTGCTGTCTGTACCAAGTCCGAGGACCCCAGCATCTGCGGCAGCCTGCAAGACGCCAATCCCGGTCCCACCCGCTGCCTGGATAACCACATCCGCGCCGCGATTGATCTGGCCGCGCGCCAATTCCGCGCCGCGCACCGGATCGGCAAACGCTGCCGGCGTGTCTCCGGTCATATTCGACAGGACCTTGGTTTGTTGATTTGCCGCCAGTGCACCTTGCTTATAGCCGCACAAGAAACGCTGAATGATCGGAATATCCATGCCGCCGACAAATCCGATCGTCCCAGTTTTTGAGGCCATGCTGGCCAGCAAACCACCGATGTAGGCGCCTTCATGCTCCTTGAAGACGTAGGAACGGACATTTGGCTGCTCGACCACCATATCGACGATGGCAAAATCTTCTTCCGGAAACTCCGACGCCACCTGGCCCAGCGCATTTGCCTGGTTAAACCCGATGGCAACAATTGGTTCACTGCCACGGCTGGCAAAGTTCCTTAGTGCTTGAAGGCTCTGCGCATCGCGTTCCAGCTCAAACTCCCGCACAGCCTCGCCGGTTTCATCGGTGAACCGTTTGACGCCGTCATAAGCGCTCTCGTTAAAGGAGCCATCAAATTTGCCGCCGACCGAATACACAATCGCCGGCTCGGCTTGCGCAGCAAAGGCTGCCAAGCTTCCTAAAACGACAGACACTATTCCTGTACGAAAACGGACCATCAGATCCCCGCTAGACCGCGAACCGGGAAAACCCAAAGAAATGCATCCCGCACGCAGAACCGCGCGGGATGCCAAGACAAACCAGATTAGACTGGGCAGTTCTGATCAGACATGTAGTCGTGAACGACGATTTCGCCGGAGATGATCTTGTTGGATGCTTCTTCAACAGCAGCCTTCATTTCATCGCTAACGAGTTCTGCATTGTTGTCGTCCAGAGCCCAATCAACACCGCCTTCTTTCAGGCCAAGCACTTCAAAGCCTGAAGACCACGAGTCGTTAGCAGCATCTTCAAATGCCTGGTAAACGGCGATGTCTACGCGCTTCAGCATCGACGTCAAAACAGAGCCCGGATGCAGGCCGTTCTGGTTGCTGTCGACGCCGATGCCGAGCTTGCCGGCATCTGCAGCAGCTTGAAGAACACCGATGCCGGTGGCGCCAGCCGCGTGGTAGACAACGTCAGCGCCGCTGTCGAACTGGGACTTTGCCAGCTCACCGCCCTTGACCGGGTCGTTCCATGCGGCCCCTGTCGTGCCGGTCATGTTTTCAAAGACTTCAGCGTCCGGCGCTGTCGCCATCACACCCTGCTTGTAGCCGCAAGCAAATTTGCGGATCAGCGGAATGTCCATACCGCCAACGAAGCCGACTTTGTCGGTTTCAGACGCCATCGCAGCGAGCATGCCCACGATGTAGGAGCCTTCGTGTTCCTTGAACAGGATTGAGCGAACGTTCGGAAGATCAACGACCATGTCGACGATCGCAAACTGGGTGTCCGGGAATTCCTGCGCGACTTTCTCAACCGCATTGGCCTGAGAGAAACCGATTGCAACGATCGGGTTCATGCCGCGTTTCGCGAAGTTCCGCAGAGCCTGCTCGCGCTGGCTGTCGTTCTGGATCTCGAAGTCGCGGTACTCGGTGCCGTAATCCGCTTTGAATTGCTCAGCGCCGGTGTAGGCTGCTTCGTTGAAAGACTTGTCAAAACGGCCGCCCAGATCGTAGAGCACTGCCGGCTTGATGTCGGCGGCCATTGCACCGGCCACCGAAAACGCCAGACCCGCCAAAGCGGTGCTGATGGTCAGAATTTTCTTCACGTATATGTCCTCCGACATGCGGGGGCCTGCCTTCGGCGGGCCCATTTCCCCTCGAGAGACCCAGCTGCTTTATGCAGACTGTGCCAACTGTAACCCGACCCGCGCGCTGAGAGCTTTTGCTAGGCTCTCATCCGCAACCAGATCGGTAATGACACCGGTACGCAGTGCAGCAAGTGTTGCATCCACCTTGCTTTCACCACCCACCAGCGCAATCACACGACTCCCCCGTACTTCATCAAAATGAAGGCCGACCGCACAATCTCCGAGCGGGTCGGGAGCCAATTCTCCGTCAATCGTCAAGAAGCGCCCCATCAAATCACAAACGGCGCCGCCGGACATCAGATTTTCCTGCTCCTGCTTGGAGATCATGCCGCGCTGCACGAGGTGCCCCTCATTTTCAACCGAACCCAGACCAATCAGAAAGGCATCAGACTGGCGCGCGCGGCTCATCAGATCCTGAACGCTGCGCTGGGTCAAAAACATGGACTTTTCGTCCTGATTTTCGGCAAAGTACGGCACCGGCAGATAGTATCCGACGCCACCAGTCCGCTCCTGCATCTTCTGGACGATGTCGTAAGGGTTGGCGGCCAAAGTGCGCGTCAAGGATCCGCAGATCGACATGATCTCAAGGTCGCTGCGCTGGATCTTCGGCAAGGCCTCGACTGATGCCGTCAATGTGCGCCCCATGCCAACGCCCAACCGCTTCACACCAGCACCACCAAGAAGACCTGATAAGAACTGCGCGGCGGAAACAGCCACCGCCCGCAAGGCTGCATCTTCATCGCCGCTGCCGACATCCGGGGCAATGATGCAATTGGACAGACCGAAATGAGACGTCAGCTCCCGTTCCAGCTGCAGGCATTCCATTGGCCTGCCGTCGATCTGGAACTTTACGTGCCCGGCCTTTTGCGCGTGTGCAATCAAACGATGGACTTTGGCGGGAGAGACACCAAGCTGAGCCGCGATCTCACCTTGCGTCCGGCCACCGACAAACGACAGCCACGCAGCCCGGATGGCCATGTGAGATGTCAAATCGTCGCCGCGTACAGCCATCGAGAAACCCGCTCCCAAGAGTTTAATCTCAAACACGTTTGACCAGGCAGCTCCCTCGAACCAGCCTGATCCGCCATTGCCACGACCATTTATCGGTCTTCGCAAAAGGCATTTGAAAAATTCTTCACATAGTGAGAATTTCTGCAGATCATGTCGCTTCAAGAGCTTTGCGTCAATAAAAAAGCGTCACAAAAATGCAGCAAACTGCCGCATTTTTGATCAAAGCGACGTTTTTCCGGCGGAGACGCGACCGGCAAAAAATGCCGCATCATTTTCGCATCTTCAGAGCAAGTGGCAATTTTTGCCGAGCAAACCGGCACTTATTTCCCTTCTGTGGAATAAATGCACTCTGTGCGCATTTGATTTTGCCGGTTAATCATAAATCTAGTACAGTTGGCACATTGTTTGCTCAGTAATTCACGAGCAGCGACCAAATGAGTCAAAGTACCTAAGTAGGATTAGCGAGAAACGAAAAGATAAGAAATTACATAACAAAATAACAAAAAGGGGAGACGTGGCGACCTGGTCAGACGACCGAAAGATGGAGAAACCAATGCGTCTCGACTCAACACAAAACTGTGCACTGAAAGCGTTTAAGTTACTTCTCTTCCTCTGCGTGGTCACCGTATTTTCCACGCAAACTCAAGCACGCGACTTTTTGAGGTCGCCACTTGTTTCAGCGCAATACAGCTATGATCCCGCCAACGAAGTAGACGTTGAACTGGTGCTCGCTGTCGACATTTCCCAATCCATGGATACCGAAGAGCAGGAGATCCAGCGCGCTGGATATATCTCGGCTCTGACATCTCAAGAGTTTCTGGATGCGATACAGGTCGGTCCAATAGGCAAAATCGCAATCATGTACATGGAATGGGGCGGTGTTGACGAACATTTCGTTGTCGCCGACTGGACAGTTGTCCAAGATGCGGCTTCAGCGGCGCATTTCGCTTCCAAGGTTTCTGAAGCTCCGTTGCGGCAGGTGCAACGAACATCGATTTCCTCCGCACTGGAGAAATCGGTCTGGATGGTTCAGAACAACAAGTACACGGGTTTGCGGCAGGTCATCGACATTTCGGGCGATGGCCCGAACAACCAGGGCGGCTCAGTGACAGCCATGCGTGACCGCATGGTGAACGCCGGCGTGACCATCAACGGGCTTCCGTTGATGATGAAATCAAACAAAAACACCTGGCAAGCCATGCTGAACCTCGACCATTATTACGAAGACTGCGTGATTGGTGGCCCGGGTTCGTTTGCAATCCCTGTGCGATCGAAAGAAGGCTTTGCGGATGCAATCCGCATGAAACTCGTCATGGAGATTGCCGGAATTTCGATGCCAGAACCGGACAACTACTTCCACACTGTCTCCGCACGTGAACCAGTGCGTTGTAATTTGTTCGACTGAAAAAGCCACGTCTCCATCGAGTGTCTTTTAAGCGCACCTGTTCCGACAGGTGCGTTTTTTGTATTCTGATTTCAGCGGCCTTCCGGTCTGATCGAGCGAAACTGTCTCAGCAAATTCCGATCTTTCTTTGCGCCTGGCCGCCTTTGACGCTAAACACAAAAACAATTTCCAATCCGTTCTCAAAGGACGCCTCTCATGCCCGCCAAACCAACCCTTGCCCTGGTGGCCCACGATGCCAAAAAAGACGCCATGGTCGAGTTTGCAGAACGGCATGAAGAGAAACTGACATCTTTCGATCTTGTCGCGACCGGCACAACGGGCGGACGCATACAAGAGGCCTGTCCCAGCCTGAATATCAATCGATTTAAAAGCGGCCCGTTGGGCGGCGATCAGCAAATTGGTGCGATGATTGCCGAGGGACGCCTTCATGGCTTGATTTTCTTTGTCGATCCGCTGTCCCCGATGCCCCACGATGTTGATGTAAAAGCATTGATGCGCCTTGCTGTTGTGTATGACATGCCCATGGCGTTGAACCCTTCAACGGCTGGGATTCTGCTTCGGTCATCCCGCCTGACTGGATTGACGACAACGTCCAACACACCGGAAGTGGGCGCGGCTGCCCAATGACGTTCCAATCCCAAGCCCCCTTTTCTTATCCGGTCCTGGTTGCCGATATTGGCGGCACGAATGCGCGTTTCGCGATGGTCGAGAATGAGACGGCACCCACCCGGATGTGCGGCAAGACTGCAACCGCAGATCATGCCGATGTTTCCTCAGCCATTCGGCAGACTGTTTTACCAAACACTACAAAAAATCCGCGAACGGCGATCATTGCGGTTGCCGGCCCTGTGACTGGTGATGCTATTCCGCTGACAAATGCAGCTTGGGTGATCGAGCCGCTCAAGATGATCTCAGAGCTTGGTTTTGACCGGGTTATTGTCCTCAATGACTTCGAAGCGCAAGCCCTTGCCTTGCCTGGATATCAAGGTGCGGATATTGAGCAGGTTGGTAAGGGTGAGGCCCGGCCAAACGCAACAAAATTTGTTCTTGGGCCCGGCACTGGCCTTGGAGCGGCGTCGATGATCTATGCGGCCGACACCTGGGTACCGGTTCCCGGAGAAGGCGGGCATGTGGAACTGGGTCCCGTAACTTCCGAAGACTTTGAGATTTGGCCTTTCATAATCAAGCGCAATGGTCGTATCGGGGCCGAAGAAGTATTGAGTGGCACAGGGCTTCCGCGCCTCGCCAGAGCCGTTTCCACGTGGATGGATATGACCCGGGACTATACGACGCCCGCGATGATCACGAAGGCGGCAGAAGAGAACGACCCCGTTGCTCTGAAAACGCTCCAGGTTTTTGCAAGGGCTCTTGGCCGTGTTGCAGGGGACTTTGCATTGACGACCCTTGCTCGCGGCGGTGTGTATCTGACCGGCGGCATCACGCCGCGCATCCCGCAGTTCTTGACGGACGGAAATTTCCGCGCTGCCTTTGAAGCAAAGGCGCCTCATGAACAGCTGATGCACAAAATCCCGACCTTTATTGTGCGTCATCCGGACCCTGCGCTGGAGGGTTTGGCGGCCTATGCCCGACAACCCGAACAATTTGCGGTCGATCGGCGCGGGCGCGAATGGATAGTCAATCCGGCAACAATCCCGGCGTGAGGCCCCGATCATCCGTGGCAAAGACACCAGAGTTCAAAACGTCCTTACCGATTGACGGGGTTCTGCCGGAACTGCTCTCAGCGCTAAAGACAAACACCAACGCTGTTCTTGTTGCAGAACCAGGCGCCGGCAAAACGACACGCGTACCGCTCGCGCTTCTGAATGCTTCTTGGAGGGGGGACGGCAAGATACTGGTCCTGGAACCACGGCGCCTTGCCGCGCGAGCCGCCGCCCGGCGTATGGCAAGTGAACTTGGCGAACGTCCCGGCGAAACAGTTGGTTACCGCGTGCGCATGGAAACCAAGGTAAGCGCTCAAACACGGATCGAGGTTGTTACCGAAGGTGTGTTCACCCGCATGGTTCTCGATGATCCGGAATTGAGCGGTGTTGCCGCAATCCTCTTTGATGAATTCCACGAGCGGTCGCTCGATGGAGATCTAGGTCTCGCCCTAAGCCTGGACGTACAACGCGCCTTGCGGGAGGATCTTCGGCTCGTCCCGATGTCCGCGACGATTGACGCATCCGGCATCGCCCAGTTGCTCGGCAACGCTCCTGTGATCGAAAGCAAAGGCCGCAGTTTTCCGGTTGAAACGCGTTACCTTGGCCGCGCTCAAAATGAGCGGTTCGAACATCAGATCGCAAGGGCCGTTCAACAGGCCATCCGCGAAGAAAGCGGTTCTGTTCTTGTTTTCCTGCCCGGTCAGGGCGACATCAAACGGACGGCGGATCTGCTTGCTGGAAAAGTTGCCCCAAACTGCCAAATCACCCCGCTTTATGGCGGCCTGGACAGCAAGGCGCAGGACGCAGCCATCCGGCCAGCCAAAGACGGCAATCGCAAGATCGTGCTCGCCAGCGCCATTGCGCAGACCTCCCTGACAATTGAGGGGGTGCGTGTCGTGATCGACAGCGGCCTAGCGCGCGTTCCTAAATATGAGCCTCAAACGGGCCTCACACGTTTGGAGACAGTGCGGGTTTCTAGAGCTTCTGCTGACCAAAGACGGGGGCGTGCCGGGCGGACGGAACCAGGTGTGTGTTACCGGCTTTGGGACGAAGCGCAAACTGTTTCGCTGCCCGCAGCCGAGACACCGGAAATTCTAGAAGCCGATCTCACCGGCCTCGTGTTGGATCTTGCGGCCTGGGGCACCTCGGATCTGGCATCTCTCACGTTTCCAGATCCACCACCAACAGCTGCCTGGAACGAAGCGGTCGCGCTATTGGCGGACTTACATGCGCTCGACAGTTCCGGGCGGTTGACAGCGGAGGGAAAAAGCCTCGCAAAGCTTCCTTTGCATCCGCGGCTCGCCCACATGGTGATGGAGGGTGCGGCGCGGGATCTGGGCTATACGGCAGCGCTCATCGCCTTGTTGCTTTCTGAACCTGGGCTCGTAGGACGCGATCCCGATCTGCGCACGCGTTTGCAGGCTTTGAAGAACGACAGAGGCCAACGCGCAAAGGACGGCAAAGCCCTAGCAGCGCGGTGGTTGAAACTTGCCGGCGGCAGCGGCTCGGAAATCGATATCGAAAGCGGCGGCATGCTGCTCGCTCTCGCCTATCCAGATCGCGTCGCCCAGGCACGAGGCGCAACGGGGCGCTTCCGGTTGGCGAATGGCCGGGGCGCCGAGCTGCCCACGGAGCATGGCTTGGCATCAGAACCATTCCTGACTGTAGCGGATATTCAGGGCAAAGCGGCAAGTGGCAGGATCCAGCTTTGCGCGCCCATAAGCCGCGATGAAATCGAGGAATTGTTTTCCAACGACATCATTGAAGACGATGAGGTGCAACTGACCAAAGAAGGTGCCCTGAAGGCACGGCGTGTCTTGCGGTACAAGGCCGTCGAGTTGCTATCGCGAAACATAACATCACCCGATCCGGCAGCTATCGAGAAGGCCCTCCTGTCAGAGGTCCGGCGGCGCGGGATTTCCCGCCTCCCCTGGAGCAAGGATCAGGACCGTCTGCGCAAGCGTCTGGCCTATGCGCGGGACAATGGTACAGCCGATCTCCCGGATCTGTCAGACCATGCGCTCACCGCCAGCCTCGAGGACTGGCTTGCACCGTTTCTCGCTGGCCTGACCAGCTTGACCGCGATTGACGCTGCCGTGCTCGGAACCGCGCTCGCCGCAAAACTTCCTTACGATGCGACTGAGAAACTTGAAGCCATCGCGCCGTCCCATTTCACGGCCCCGACTGGGAGCCGGGTACCAATCGACTATGGCGCGGCAGCAGGGCCGACTATGTCTATCCGTGTGCAGGAGTTGTTCGGCCTCAGTGAACATCCGTCGGTCTGCAACGGACGTTTGCCGCTGCTTCTGGAGCTTCTTTCTCCCGCCCAGAGACCCATCCAGATCACCAAGGATCTGCCAGGCTTTTGGGCGGGGTCCTGGTCCGACGTGAAAGCCGACATGAAAGGTCGGTATCCCAAACATCCATGGCCGGATGATCCGACTTCAGCTGAAGCCACACGGCGGGTGAAGCCAAGGGGAGGCTGAAAGTCACTTTCTACCTGTGATAGAGTTTCTCCGGAGGTTTTATGCTTGATCGCCGTGACATCTTGGAAAACCTGGCGGATCGGGAAACGTTTCCCGCTAAAACGCTTGCGTATTGTCTTGAAAACCCGGCTCGCTCAGCGGCCATCTTTCTGCCAATCCTTGGCAAGGCTGCAAACGGCATTGAAGTGGACGTGGTGGAAAAGAAGTCTTTTTACCTCGGCCTTCACCTCCTCGCCGTCCTTCAAACGCCAAAGACATTTGACAGCCTTTACAAATTTGTCACTAAACGGCCTCTCCTCTTCACGAACCTTATCGGAGAAGTTGGAGTGGGCGAAACTTTTCCCCGTGTCCTGATGTGCCTCAGTCGTGGAAAGGCAACGGATCTTTGGGAAGGCTTTCAGAATGACACGCTGGATTTCATGATCCGGGATGCGTTTTTGAGGGCCTGGACCTACGAGGCTCTCAAGGGCAGGGTCAATGCAGTCTCCGCGGAACGCAGTCTTCGGGGCTTCCTGAAATCGGAAGCTGCCCCGCCACCGGACGACCCGGTCTGGAACGGCTGGTTGATAGCGATCGCCGATCTCGGATACTCGGAGCTTATGCCTCTGGCCAGGGAAGCTGTCTCTTCGGGACGAATTCTGGCGGAGGACGAAAACTTGGCAGCCAGAGAATTTGATGGTTTTGAAACCGCCCTTACCGAAGCCCAATCGAACACGGACCTGCCTGAGTTCTTAGCGGCACGCGGCTACATCCCCTTCGGCGAAGGTGATGGAGACTGGGGCGATTGTTTCGTCAATTCGCCCCAGTCTCAAAAACCGCTCTAGTCGTCCGACGCAGCGACTAGACTTGCGTTGCCACCGGCAGCAGCCGTATTGATCGAAACCACCTGCTCCAAGGCAAAGCGGGTCAGATAAGCGGGTCCACCGGCTTTGGGTCCGGTGCCGGACAATCCGGAGCCACCGAACGGCTGGGTTCCCACTACGGCACCAATTGTGTTCCGATTGACATAGACATTGCCGACCGACAGGCGGTCGACAACTTTCTTCACGGTGGCGTCAATCCGGCTATGAACACCAAGCGTCAAGCCGTAGCCAGTGGCTGCGATCTGATCGAGCACCCTGTCGATGTCTTTAGCCTTGTACCGGACAACGTGAAGAACGGGGCCAAAGACTTCACGCGTGAGCGCTTCCGCCTTGTCCAATTCGATGATGTGCGGTGCGATCCAGGATCCGTTGGCAAGGCTTCCTGCCGGCGTTTTCCCGGCAAAGCGCAGCGTTTGGCTTTCGTGCATCTCGTCGATATGCGCCTGAATGTTGGCCTTGGCTTCATCGTCGATCACCGGGCCAATGTCGGTTGAAGGAAAACGGGGGTCACCAAGCTCCAGCTCCTTTGCAGCGCCTTCCAGCATGGCTAACAGAGTATCTGCCACATCTTCCTGAACATAGAGCAGGCGCAGAGCGGAGCAGCGCTGACCCGCGGACCGGAAGGCGGACATCATAACATCGTCGCACACCTGTTCCGGCAAAGCCGTCGCATCCACCAGCATGGCATTGACACCACCGGTTTCTGCAATGAGCGGCACGATTGGACCGCGTTTCATGGCAAGTGTCCGGTTGATCGCCCAAGCGGTTTCCGTTGAACCGGTGAAGGCAACGCCGGCGACCTTCGGATGCGCGGTCAAGGCAGCCCCAACCTCGCCATCGCCAGGCAAGAGCAGGAACACATCTTCCGGAACTCCTGCTTCATAGAGCAGTTTTGCGGTCTCATAGGCGATGAGTGGCGTTTGTTCTGCAGGCTTTGCAACGACCGCATTTCCAGCAAGCAGGGCGGCGCTGATCTGGCCAAGGAAAATCGCCAACGGGAAATTCCAGGGCGAGATGCAAACGAACACGCCCCGGCCACGATGACGATACCGGTTCTCTTCGCCGGTCGGTCCGGGCATCAAGCGCCCATCGCCAAACTGGGTGCGCGCTTCTTGCGCATAGTAGCGGCAGAAATCAACGGCCTCCCGGATCTCAGCGATCCCGTCCGGCAAACACTTGCCGGCCTCAACCGACAGGATGGTCATAAGACGATCGCGGTTGTCTTCCAGAAGATCCCCGACCTTTGCCAGGATGTCCGCGCGCTCTTCCACGGGGCGGCGTGACCAGCGCTCGAACCCGGCCTGAGCAACATCCATTGCCTTTTCTGCAGTTGCCTTGTCGGCAAATGAAACTGTCCCCGCCTTGGTTGTCCCGTCCATTGGAGAAAAGATCGGGTTCGGTTCGCCGTTCGCTGGAAGCCCCTTACCAAGCGGCGTCGCAACTGTGAACGGAGCTGTGGTCTTTGCCATTCCGCGAACAAGAATGTTGCGCTCTTCGGCCCAGCCGAACTCGACGCCATCTGAGTTTTTCCGGCTAGCCCCATAAAGATCATCGGGCATCGGGATGGAGCGGTTTGCGGCGTGGTGGCCACCATCAAGAATTTCGCGCGGCCGCTCCAACATGGCTTCAACGGGCACGGATGTATCGCCGACAATCGTCACGAAGGACGAGTTAGCGCCGTTCTCCAAGAGACGGCGTACCAAATAAGCCAGCAGATCCTTATGCCCGCCCACCGGAGCATAAATCCGGGTCGGGAACCCATCCCGCTCACAGACGGATTTGAACAGGCTTTCGCCCATGCCATGGAGGCGCTGGAACTCGTAGCCGTCCGCATTTCCGCCGGCCAACTCAACGATTTGCGCGACGGTCAGCGCGTTATGGGTCGCAAATTGCGGATAAAGAACATCGCGTGCAGCCAGCATCCGCTTGGCGCAACACAGATAGGATAGGTCCGTTGCAGCCTTCCGGGTGAAGACCGGATAGCCGTCCGCGCCATTTTCCTGGGCGTGTTTGATCTCCGTATCCCAGTACGCGCCTTTCACAAGACGCACCATCAACTTGCGATCGGTTTTGCGCGCAGCATCCACCAGCCAGTCGATCACGTCGACGGCTCTTTTCTGATAGGCCTGAACAGCAAGTCCAAAGCCGTCCCAACCTTCTGTGACCGGGTCCGACAAAAGTGCTGCGATGACGTCCAGGGATATTTCGAGGCGATCTGCCTCCTCTGCATCGACAGTGAAATTCAGATCCCGCTCGCGCGCCATTTGCACGAGTTTTCTGAGGCGTGGCAGCAACTCTTCCTGAACACGGGCGCCTTTGATGGCCTCATACCGCGGATGCAGAGCGGAGAGCTTCACCGAAATACCGGGACGATCAGGAAGCTTTTTGTCGCCGGCTGATTTGCCGATCGCTTCGATCGCAGCGGCATAGGATTGGAAATAGCGCTCAGCATCTTTCTCGGTCCGAGCCCCTTCGCCCAGCATGTCATAGGAGTAGCGGTAGCCCTTGGCTTCCTGGGTCTTCGCGCGTTCCAAAGCCTTAGAGATGGTTTCGCCCAGAACAAACTGATGCCCGAGCAGTTGCATGGCTTTGCGAGTGGCGAGCCGGACCGTCGGCATGCCCATGCGTTTGACCAGACTGGACAGAATATTCTGGGGTGTATCGCCAGGGTGCAAAAGGCGGGAAGTCACGCCCAGCGCCCAGGATGACGCCGAAACGAGCCAAGTGTCGGATTTCGGGCCGCTTGGATCATCAAACTTGGCCGCAGCCAGCTTGTCCTCGATCAGCTTGTCTGCTGTTTCAGCATCCGGGACCCGCAGCAAGGCCTCGGCTAGCACCATCATGGCGAGACCCTCTCGGGTGGTCAGCCCAAACTCGCGCATGAAGTCTTCGACACCGCCAAGACCAACCTGAACTGACCGCATGTCATCGATGTATCCGCGGGCCCGCTGATCAATCAGCTTTTCAACGACCGGGTCCCCGGCAGCTTCTTTCAAAAGCGCTTCCACAAGCGGCTTGTCGCTCGGCGCATAGTCGGCGCGAAACGGTTGCAGATCTCTTTCATTAACGCCCGGCAAAACGGCAGCGGTTGCGGACATAGGCACCTCCCAAAGCGGCCCAAGCAAGGCCAAACGATACATTCATCTATGATACCTCTCAGTTGACCGTATTTTTCTCTATTTTTTATCCGAATTGCGAAGTATATAACTTCAAGAATCATATATTCGGACAAAATCCACATGCTCGACGCAACGGACCGGCGAATTCTCAAGGTACTTCAGGAAGACGGCCGGATCACCAACACTGACCTTTCGGAAAAAGTCCGGCTATCTCCGACAGCGACCGCAGAGCGCGTCAAACGCCTGACACGGGAAAAATATATCGAACATTTTTCGGCAAGCCTGGACCCGAAGAAAGTGGATCGGGGGCTTTTGGTGTTTGTCGAAATCCGGCTGGAACGCACATCACCGGAGATCTTTGATGCCTTCAAGCGCGCCGTCGAACGGGCGCCCGATATTCTGGAGTGCCATATGGTTGCCGGGGGATACGATTATCTCATGAAAAGCCGGGTCAAGGACATGGAGGCCTACCGGGCGTTCCTGTCTGATGTGGTGCTGGCCCTTCCCGGCGTCCGGGAAACGCATACTTATGCGGTCATGGAAGAAATAAAGGACACGCATATCCTGCCGGTCTGAGCCCAGTCCGGATGCGCAGGCTAATCACAAAGCCTTGTCTTGACCGTGTTCGTTGCCGTAAGCGAGGGAGGACACTCCCGCACCATGAGGATTGAAATGAAACGTCTGCTTATCGCTACCGCTGCGCTCATCTCCGGTCTTTTCATGTTACAGCCGGTGTCGGCACAAGACAGCGACTGGCAAGATGTTCTGGACGAAGCCAAAGGACAGACGGTTTATTTCCATGCGTGGGGCGGCGAACCCAGGATCAACGCTTATATCCAGTGGGTCGCGCGGGAAGTTGAAAACCTCTATGATGTCCGGGTTGTTCATGTGAAGGTCAGCGACACTGCGAGTGTCGTCTCCCAGGTGCTCGCAGAGAAGTCGGTCGGCAAGACCAGCGGTGGCGGCGTCGACCTCGTCTGGATCAACGGCGAAAACTTTGCCGCCATGAAGACAAGTGGCTTGCTCGCAGAACCAAATTGGGCACAAAGCCTGCCGAACTGGACGTATGTCGACACGGAGAACAAACCGACGGTCCTGGTCGACTTTACCGTTCCAACAGACGGACAAGAAAGTCCTTGGGGCATGGCCAAGCTGGTCTTCATGTATGACACTGCACGGCTCGACACACCTCCAGCGTCGCTCAACGCGCTGCTCGCATATGCGAAGTCCAATCCGGGCCGTTTCTCCTACCCGCAACCGCCGAATTTCTATGGAACGACCTTCCTGAAGCAAGCACTCCTCAACACCATCGCGGATACAGCCGTGCTGTCTGCTCCGGTCGAACCGAACGAATTCGAGGCGCAGACGGCGCCGTTGTTCAATTTCCTGGATGAGCTGCATCCGCATCTCTGGCGTCAGGGACAAGCTTTCCCGAAGAACGCGGCCCATATGCGTCAACTCCTTGCGGACAGTGAAATCGACATCGCCTTTTCATTCAATCCGGGTGATGCATCCGGAGCAATTGTGAACGGCGAACTGCCACCAACTGTACGTACATTCGTTTTTGATGGCGGCACAGTCGGCAATACTCACTTTGTCGCCATTCCGTTCAACAGTTCGGCTCAGGAAGGCGCACAGGTTTTCGCGAACCATTTGCTGTCACCAATGACCCAGATGCGCAAACAGGACCCGGAGATTTGGGGCGACCCAACAGTACTGAACGTGGCTGACCTTCCAGCCAATGAAAAAGCATTGTTCGATACCCAGGACCTTGGACCTGCAACGCTGACACCTGAAGAACTTGGCCCAACTCTCCCAGAACCGCATCCAAGCTGGGTCACCGCCCTGGAACAGGCTTGGGCAACACGTTACGGCGCAGGGGGCCAATAAACCCTTGGCCAAATTTCGGCCAGGCTCGAAGTTACCCTCGCTGATCGTTGTGTTGCTGTTGGCGGGACCGGTTCTGGCCGGTCTTGCAGGAACCGTTCTGCCGGCTTTCGGCTACCTCCCTGTTCTTGGGGCGCGAGAGATAACGCTTGAGCCTTTCGCACAGCTTTTCTCCATGCCGGGCCTGCTGCAATCAACAGCGCTGAGTTTTTGGACAGGCCTTGTTGCGTCACTGGTTTCGCTTGCAATCGTTCTTTGTTTTTCAGCCGCATGGAGCGGTACCCAAACCTTTCAACGCGTCAGCCGTTTCCTGTCGCCACTTTTGTCAGTACCGCACGCTGCGGCCGCAATCGGTCTCGCCTTTCTGATCGCCCCGTCCGGCTTCCTTGCCCGGCTTTTGTCGCCTTGGGCAACTGGGTGGGAGCGTCCGCCGGATTTGTTGCTGGTCAACGACTCCTATGGGGTCGCCATGACCCTTGGTCTCGTCGCAAAAGAGGTCCCTTTTCTGTTTTTGATGACACTGGCCGCTTTGAACCGACCCGAGATCAAGTCCTACACCAAAGTGGCAACCAGTCTCGGTTACGGTCGGATGTCAGGCTTTTTCAAAGTCATCCTGCCCCAGATTTATCCGCTCATCCGTCTACCGATGCTGGCTGTGATCGCTTACTCGACGTCTGTGGTTGATGTCGCGGTTATACTGGGGCCCACGACACCGGCACCGTTGGCTGCGCGGCTGGTGGTTTGGATGAATGATCCGGATCTGAGTCTGCGTCTTGCCGCGTCAGCTGGTGCATTGCTTCAGCTTGGAGTTAGCGCTGGAGCAATTCTTGTTTATTTGTTGTTCGAAGCCAGTGTCACCAAGCTGAGCTCAACCCGTTTGGCGCTAGGACACCGCATAAAAGCGGATAGCGCTGGCCGAATGGCAGCGCTTGGTACGATGGTTTTCATTGTGTCAGCCATGTGCCTTTCCCTGCTTGTCCTGATGATCTGGAGTTTAGCCAAGTCCTGGTGGTATCCGACTCCGCTGCCCCAGAATTGGTCCGTATCGGCGCTTTCAGTGGCCTTGACACAAACACCACAGATCCTCGGCACGACGATCTTTCTTGGTGTTCTGGCAGCGCTCATCAGCACGTCGTTGACGCTTTGGCTGTTGGAAACAAAAACACACGCCGCAGAGCCTATAGATCATCAGCTGAGAACGCTCATCTTTGTGCCCCTTCTCCTGCCGCAAATTGCGTTCCTGTTCGGCCTCAAGATGTTGTTCTTGATGATTGGTCTGGATGGAAGTTTCACAGCCGTGCTTCTTGCACATCTGGTTTTCGTCTTGCCCTATGCCTTTCTTGCGCTCAGTGACCCGTGGCAGCGGCAGGACCCCCGATATGCCCGCGTCGCAGCTTCCATGGGCGCCGGCAGAGTCAGAATCTTCTTCAGGGTGCAACTACCGATGCTGACACGCCCGGTCCTCGTGACGTTGGCAGTTGCCCTTGCTGTATCGGTCGGGCAATACCTTCCCACACTCATGATCGGAGCCGGCCGGGTCGTCACCGTGACAACAGAGAGCGTTGCGCTCGCAAGTGGTGGAAACAGGCAAATCACAGCCGTCTACGCCTTGCTGCAATTGCTTATCCCGTTTGCCGGTTTCGCTGTTGCTGCTGCGATCCCAGCTGTTCTATTCAAAAACAGAACCGCGTTGCGCCTGGATGCTTAAGTCAATGAACGCCCGCACTCTCCAAAACCAGAAGGGGCTCATCCTGGAGAATGTAAACATCCAGCTGGATGGCCGCACTCTGTTGGAGCTTGATACAACGATTGAACCGGGGACGGTGCTGACCGTCATGGGAGAAAGCGGCAGCGGGAAATCAAGCCTTCTTGACTTCATCGCAGGGTTTTTGAAACCCGACTTCAAAGCTACAGGCCGCATCATCCTGGACGATACCGATGTGACCAACGTTCCAGCGCAAGAGCGCCATATCGGCTTGATGTTTCAATCGCCGCTTTTGTTCCCGCACATGTCTGTCGCGCAAAATCTTATGTTTGCAATTCCTTCCGAGATCAATAATCGGACAGAACGGCAGAGGTTGGCGGAGGAAGCCCTTGAGGCCGTAAATCTTGAAGGGCTTGGCCCCAAGGATCCAGCCAAGCTCTCAGGCGGGCAGCAAACGAGAGTGGCGCTGATGCGAACTCTTTTGGCCAGACCCAAAGCCCTTTTGCTCGACGAACCTTTTTCCAGCCTCGATCAGTCGAGACGCGCTGACGTCCGACAAAAAGTGTTCTCGATCGCCAGAGAACGCGCCCTGCCCGTTCTTCTGGTCACGCATGATTTCGAGGATGCTGAAGTGGCAGGCGGCCCAGTCTACAGGTTGGAAAGTCCGGCGACTGAACCGCAATAATCTGGGCTGCAGCTACTCTGCCGTATCTGCAGACTGGGCTTGCAGCAGCGAATAATTGTCGATCCCGATGCGCTCGATCAGAGCCAACTGGGTCTCAAGAAAATCGATGTGGCTTTCTTCATCGGAGAGCAGGGTCTCGAACAGTTTCATTGAGACATAGTCGCCCTGCTCACGGCAAACTTCTCGCGCTTCGTGGTAGAGGGAGCGGGCCGCGTACTCAGCTGCCAGATCACCTTCGAGGCATTCTTTCACCGATTGGCCAATACGCAGAGGATCGAGCGTTTGCAGGTTCGGGAACCCCTCCAGGAACAAGATCCGGTCCATCAGATCCTGTGCGTGCTGACGTTCCTCTTCCGCCTCTTCCAATTCTTTGGCAGCGAGTTTTCCGAAACCCCAATCCGCTAGCAAGCGGCCATGCAGCCAATACTGGTTGACCGCTGTCAACTCGTGCCGGAGAGCCTTGTTCAAGTAGTCAATGACCCGCGCGTCGCCCTTCATCAGTCCCTCTTAAAAGCTCAACGGTTCTCGGCTTTGCGCCCGGAAGACGCCCGCCGCTGTTTAGGTTTCTCATTCTCTGGTGTGTTTTCGTGAATAATGTCAATGACACTTGGAAAACATCCACCGCAACGCGGCCGGCACCCCAAATGGCGGAAGACAGATCCGGGCGTTGGGATTTTACCATTCGGATCGTCACGCATCTCTGCCGCAGCTTCGCGTAATTGCTTGTCTGATAATACATTACAGGAGCAAATGAGCATACTGGGGTCTGGCCGTTACGAGGACTTCATCGCATATAGTGTTTGACAGATGGCAGCGGAATACAGAAACCGTACTATAAAAGTCAACTTTTTAGAGCATACTTAGCACCTGGCGGATCAGCAAATGAACAATGGCAAACCGACTGACGAACGGCGGACACTGGTTCTCACCGGAGCCAGCCGTGGTATCGGGCACGCGACAGTCAAAAAGTTCTCCGCGGAAAACTGGCGTGTCATTACATGTTCCCGTCAAGCCTTTTCCGACAAGTGTCCCTGGCCGATGGGACCGGAAGATCATATCCAGGTCGATCTCTCAGATCCGGAAAACATGGGGTTTGCGATCCAGGAAATCCGGAAGCGGCTCGAGCCTAACGGATCCCGGCTCCATGCGTTGGTGAACAATGCAGGGATTAGTCCAAAAGGAAACGGCGGGGAACGGCTCAACTCGCTGAACACTCCGATGCATGAATGGCGGAATGTCTTTCAGGTGAATTTCTTTGCCCCCATTTTGCTCGCAAAAGGATTGTTCAGCGAACTAAAAGCGGCCACTGGCTCGGTGGTGAACGTCACTTCCATTGCGGGTGTCAGGGTTCACCCGTTTGCGGGCACAGCCTACGCCACGTCAAAGGCTGCGCTTGCGTCCCTTACGCGGGAAATGGCTGCAGATTTTGGGCCGCATGGCGTTCGGGTCAATGCGATCGCGCCCGGTGAGATCGACACATCCATCCTATCTCCCGGCACAGAAGACATGATTGAAGATATTCCCCTTCGCCGTCTTGGTCAGCCGAACGAGGTTGCCGAGACAATTTACTATTTGTGCAGCGAAACATCGTCCTATGTGACTGGATCAGAAATTCATATCAACGGCGGTCAACATGTTTAATAAAAACTCAATAATCGCTTTCAAAACTCTCTCCGTTTTTTTCCTTACGCAAAAATATTAATGTCATCACGTTTAAATTTATAATTCTGCTTAGTAATTTTATGCATTTTTACCTATTCTTCATCGCTATCCCCCATACTTTGGTCAGTAATCACAGTTTTCCGGACGTGCGGGGATTCGATGAAACGTGCCTTGAAGTGGTTGGTTGATCTGAAGTTCGGCTTCAAAGTCAGCGGCGGTTTTGCAGCAATCTTGCTATTGACCGCGATCGTTGGCGGTGTTGGATATTTTGCGATATCTTCGCTGTCTGCAAGATTTGAAGTGGCTGATCAATCAGCAAATGTTGGGCGGCAGGTTCAAAGCACCTCATTGGTACGCGAGAACTATTTGAACGCGCCAACTCCGGAGCTCGCGGAAGCAACCCGCCAAGAGATCGCCGGCCTCAATTCTTCGCTTCAAACCCTTGCGAACGATGTTGCGGGAGACCCAACCGCAGCGTCTCAAGTGAATACAGCGATTTCTGCGGTCGGAGAATTTGGAACAACCTTCGACGAGGTTGTGAACCAGACACAGCAGCAGGCTGACCGATTGAAATCTTTGAAATCCAGCGTACTGGAATTGGAAAATCTAGCGGTTTCTATTGCCGATGCTGTTTTGTCCGAAGAGAAAAAGGTTAGCGCAGACGTTTTCTCAGCCAACGGAACGTTGGAAGACGCAAACCTCATGCTGCGCGGCGTGTTTGATTTGCAGGACGATGTTTCCAAGATCCAGTTCGCCTACCTGAAAAGCAACGGCTCTCTGGACGGTGACGCTCTCGAGCAAAGCATGAAAATCTCAGCAGAGATCGTCGACCGGACACGCGAGATGCGGTATCGCCAAATCGAAGGCATTGAGCGCAAGACTGTGAGCAAACTCGCTGGTCAAGCGAACAAGCTCGATAAGGCCATCGCGCGGTTGAAAGAAGATCTTGGCTTTGCAGAGGCCTACGAGGCCAGAACCGCTGTTGGTACGACCCTCGATGCCATTACTGAGCTCGCTTACCAAATTCGTGAGCAAGCGGTCGCTGCGGTCAGCAAATCAAAGGCAACCGTTCTGACCGCCAATACGCGTCTTGGCAGCATTAAAACGGTCATGATCGAAGCGACGGCTCTCGGCGAGCATGCATTGCGCGCCGAGGCTGAGACACTCGCCCTGTTTGGCAACTTTGGCATCAGCGATCCGGCAGGTGTGCAAACAGAGATCACTGAGCTGGTTAAACTGGAAGAAAAACTCGTCGGGTATGCAGATGTTCTGCCCAGCACAGCGGATGCGATCAACAGCATCGCAATCTCCATCGCGAGTTTCGATCGCGCCTTTCAGGACATGCTGTCTACAAAGCAAGACCTGCAGGCAAAACGGGCACAGCTGGATACGCTGACCAAGCAAGTCAGTGCTGAAATTGCCGGGATTTCTCAAGCTCAATCTGAGGCAGCCGGAGCCGCTGCAACAGCTGCCGAGCTCCAGATCGCAATGACTGTGCTTCTTTCCATTCTGGGCGGTGTCGGTCTGGCGATCGTCCTGAACCTTGCCATCACCCGGCCGATCAAAACGATTACGGATGTGATGAATAGCTTGGCCGGTGGCAACAATGAAGTTGCAATCCCGGGCATCGACCGCGGTGATGAGATCGGTGACATGAGCCGCACGGTTCAAGTCTTCCGTGACAACGCGATTGAGCGTGCAAACTTGCAGGAACGCAATGCACAGGAAGAATCGGCCCGCCAGGAACGGCAACAGCGGATCGACAATCTGATCCAAGGCTTCCGTGCAACAGCCGAAGAAGCAATTGGCTCTGTGGAATCCACGGCCGACAGCCTTGATTCAACCGCTCGCGCCTTGACGGATATTGCGCGCGACAGTGCTGGTCACGCGAGCGAAACACAATCGTCGTCCAACGAAACAACCAACAACGTTCAGACTGTTGCCAGCGCGGCAGAAGAGCTTGCGGCGTCCATCGGCGAAATTTCCCGCCAGGTCTCCCAGACAACCGATATCGTTGAACGTGCCACGACCGGCACCCGTATCACGAACCAAAAGGTCGAAGGCCTGGCAGAAGCGGCGACAAAAATTGGCGAAGTGGTCACGCTCATCCAGGCCATTGCCGAACAAACAAACTTGCTCGCCCTGAACGCAACGATCGAGGCAGCGCGGGCTGGTGAAGCTGGCAAGGGCTTTGCGGTTGTTGCCGCGGAGGTCAAGGAACTGGCCACGCAGACCTCCAAGGCGACCGAAGAGATCGGTTCGCAGATCACTGCAATCCAGACGGCAACCAAGGATTCAGTTGTTGCGATCGGAGAGATCGCCGAGACCATGACGGAGGTCAACAGCTACACAACGGCCATCGCCTCCGCTGTGGAGCAGCAAGGTGCGGCAACCGCGGAGATCTCGCAGAATGTTCAGCGGGCTGCTGAGGCAACTGGTGCCGTTTCCTCGTCCATGACACAACTGTCGCAGGCAGTCGATCAGACGTCCTCTTCAGCCGACATGGTTCTGGCAGCCTCTGGCGAGCTGAACGAAAAGACCGACCAGCTGAAATCCGAAGTGGAAACATTCCTGTCGGAAGTCGCGGCCGCCTGATCGGCAGTTCCATGAAAATCAAAAAAGGCGGGCGTGCACGGCACCCCGCCTTTTTCTTTGCCTGGCTCTTGCCAAAGTTGACCTGGAAGCGGCATGGCACTAAGGCGTGATCCGACCCATTCGCGAATAATGAAAGAGACCACCGTGGCGGAAAAAACCGACGCGCCAGAATTTGCAAAACCCGGACAACCGCCCGTGCAGGCGTGGCCCGTGATCCTTGAGACCCCTGGCTGGAAGGACTACCGCCTTCTGGACATGGGCGAGGGTCAAAAACTGGAACGCTACGGACGCTACACGATCGTTCGGCCGGAACCCCAGGCCATGGGCCGCCGCCGCCTGAAGAACGCTGCTTGGGACCGCGCCAATGCGGTCTTCTCAGGTGACACGGACGAGGAAGGGCCCGGCCGCTGGAAATACTCCGGCAACGTCTCGGAAACCTGGCCGATGTCCTACGGACCGGTCACCTACAATGGCCGGTTCATGTCGTTCCGCCACGTTGGCGTTTTTCCGGAACAGGCCGCGCATTGGGATTGGGTCAACTCCAGGATCCGGGCCGAGAAGAAGAAAAACCCTGAGAAGCCGCTGAAGATCCTCAATCTCTTCGGCTATACCGGCTTGGCATCGCTCCTACCAGCGACCGAAGGCGCACAAGTCACGCATGTCGACGCCTCCAAGAAAGCCATCGGCTATGCCCGGGAAAACCAGACCCTATCCGGACTGGAAGATCTCCCGATCCGATGGATCTGCGAAGATGCCTCCAAATTTGTTGCCCGTGAGGTTCGCCGTGGCAACACCTACGACGGCATCATTCTGGACCCGCCAAAGTATGGGCGCGGTCCAAAGGGCGAAGTCTGGGACATCTACACCAGCCTGCCCGGCATGCTGAAAGACCTGCAGCAGCTGCTGGCGAAAGACGCTCTCTTCATGATCCTGACCGCTTACGCGATCCGCTCCAGCTTTGTCTCGATCCATGAGCTCATGGCCGAAACCTTGTCCCGGCAAGGCGGACGGCTGGAATCCGGTGAACTGGTCATCCGGGAAGAAGACGGCGCGCGGGCTCTTTCCACTTCTCTCTTCTCCCGCTGGAGCAGCCGCTAACGCCTACTCAGCTGCGAGTGCTATGGGGCGGTTGTCGTTCGACCAATCCGTGCCGTCATCCTGAATTGGGGCCTCTTCGGCTTCCATCTTGCTCTTTTGTGCGTAGACCAACGCGAACATGGGCGGCGCGAAGTAGAACGAGATCACAGTCGACAGCAACACGCCGCCGGCGATCGACATGGCGAACGGCGGCCAGAACCCGCCTCCGGCCAGGATCAACGGCAGAAATCCGCCGAAGGTCGTGAGCGTTGTGGAGATGATATGCCGACCCGACCCCATTACCACATCGACCATCGCCTCCCGATCACCGTCCACCGCCCGGCTGTTTTGCTGGAGACCGGTCAGGATGATGATGGCTGCGTTGATGGACACGCCGATTGAGCCGATCACACCGATGATGGCGTTGATGCCGAACGGGTACTGGAAGATCGCCAACGCCAGAATGCTGAGGCCCGCCGACAGCCCAGACACGACCAGCGTGACAGCGGACAATCGGAACGAGTTGAAGGTCAAAACGATCGCGGCGATCGACAATGGCACGATCAATCCAAGCGAGCCGATCAGATTGTTCAACGTGTCAGAACGCGCATCGGAGTCGCCGCCGGTTTCGATACGGTAGCCGTCCGGCATTGCGAAGCCGGCAAGGTCCATCTCGTTTTGGAGCTTCTTCAGGGCTTCTTCCGGCAAAACACCATATTGGACGAATGCCTGAACCGTGTTGGTGCGTTCTCCATTCCGGCGATTGATTTCACCCTCAGAGGGCTCCAGACGAATATCCGTGATCGCAGACAACGGCACCCCGTCATAACCAGCTGTTCCGGCGGCTCCGATCGCGGGCAACAACGGCAGGCTCGCAATGTCAGACAAGTCGCTGCGGGCAGCATCGCCGATCCGGACACGCACCGGCAGTTCTTCTGTGCCTTCAATCAGACTGCCCCCGACAGCCCCTTCCAGGGTTGCCTCGAGTTGACGGGCAACATCCGCCAGGCTCAGCCCGACAAGCCGTGCCTTGTCCTCATCGACGGAAAATTTCAGTTGCGGTGCGCCGCTTTCCAGCGTTGTCCTCACAACGGTCACTTCCTCGATGCCGGAAGCAAGTTGGCGCAAGGCATCCCCGCGTTCGCGCAAGACGTCCAAAGACGGGCCGACTAGGCGCAACTCGACCGGCGCATCCACCGGCGGCCCCTGAACAAGATCCCGCACAAGAATACGCGCGTTCGGATACCGGGCGGTCAGTTCGCCTTGCAGCCGCGGCACCAGATCTGCTGTCGTATCCGGTGAACTGGTGGTAACAAGTGCCTGAGCGAAAGCCGGAGCGCGGTCCTGGTTGCCGACAATGTTGTAGTAGAAGGCCGGAGCGCTCTTCCCCGCAACCCAAACCACTTTTTCGATGCCCTCCTGATCGGACAGGAACCCATCCATGGCACACACCACCTCGGATGTTTCGGCAATCGCAGTACCGTCAGAAAGTTCCACTTCAATATGGAACTGATCCCGGTCTACGCCCGGGAAAAACTGTGCAGTCAGAGTTGGCATGCTCATGAAACCGATCACGGGCAAGACCAGTGCAAAGGCAACCGAACTTGCCGGGTTTCTCATGGCGAGCTGCAGCGAAAACCGGAAGGGTACGGACACCAATTTACCGGATTGGAAAGAGCGCCTTTGGGGCTGGGAGTTGGTTTCGGGCAGCAGCCATCCGGCAATTGCCGCCGTCAAGGTCACGGCAACCAGGAACGACCAGACAAGCATGATGATCACGGCGATTGCAATCGCCCCGACAAAGTCACCAGCTGGTCCCGGCAGCAGAACCATGGGCAAGAAGGACAGGGCCGTGGTTGCAGTCGATGCCAGCAGTGGTGCAAATAGGCGGCGGACGGCTTTGCGCACGGCCTCACGCCGTTCTTCTCCGCGCGCCAGAGCCTGACCGATTTCATCGGTCATGACGATACCGGCATCAACCAATAGGCCGAGAGCCACGATCAGTCCGGTAAGCGACATCTGGTGGAGCGGCAGACCGATCATGCTCATTGTTGCAAAGGACGCCAGAGTGACAACGGGCAGCACCATTGCAACGATCAGCGCCGAACGCAGCCCCATCGTGACAAGCAGCACGCCAATCACCAAGGCCATACCGATGGCTATGTTGGCGCCAACATCTGTCAGACGGTCGATCGTGTAGCGGCTTTGATCGAACACGAGTTGATGCTGGATTGAATGCGGCATATCCGTTTCAAAGGCAGCAATCCGGTCACGAACACGGGTCATCCAGGTGTCCACCTGAAGGCCATTCGCAATCTTCGCAGCAACGAGTATTGCCGGACGCCCTCCTGAGAAGGCGAGCTCTTCAGCGGGTTGGCGGATGCCCTTCGTGACGGTGGCAACATCGCCAACGCGGGTCACCAGACCATTGCTTGCAGTTGTCACAGGGATGGCGCGGATCCGGTCAATCGCGGCAATTTCTCCAGACACCTCGATCAGAAATTCGCGGTCCGGACTGCGGAGGCGGCCTGCACGGACCTTGGCATCGGCGTTTTGTATGGCAGAGGCGACCTGATCCACAGTCAGAGATAAGGAAATGAGCGTTGCCGGATCTATGCGAACCAGAATCTCTTCTTCCAGCTCGCCGAAAATCTCGACGGACTTTGTGCCGGGCACATTCCGGAGTGTATCAGACAAAACCTCGGCATAGCGAAGCATGACTGCCTGAGAAACCGAGTCATGCTCGGGAACAAGTGCGCTGATAGATGCGAAAGCACCAGCACCGTCAGTGCTGAACTCCGGCTCCAGAACACCTTGGGGAAATTCGCGCGTGGCGTCACCGATCTTGTCCCGGATCTCCGACCAAGCCTGTTCAATCACGTCTTCAGTCAACGTGTCGAGCAGCTCGATCTGAATAATCGAAATCGAGGAGGCCGACGTCGATTCAATAACATCAATCTCTTCAACTTCACGGAGCTCTTCCTCGATCTTTTCCGTGACCAAAGCCTCGACACGCCCCGGATCAGCGCCTGGGTAGACGGTCGTGACCGTTGCAAAAAGGTTGGTGATCGTCGGATCTTCCTGCCGACCAATGCCTATCAGGGCCGTCGCCCCGGCTGCCAAGATCACAAGAAGCGTCAGGACCACCAAGCGGGGTTGGCGAAAGAATAGCGTTTCCATGCCTCAGCCTCCCGCCTTCGCAAGGTCTACAGCTTGACCAACGACAACCCGGTGAACGCCATCCCGAACAATCAGGCGGTCTGGCGTCAAGGTCCCGCGGACAAACGCCCGCCCCTCTTCCGCATGCAGGACTTCCACCGCTTCCCGCACCACAACGTATGCCGGGCTGGGCTCAGCGCTATCCACATCCTCGGCAACAGTCAGCACAGTCCAGAGGCCACGCGGACCTTCCTTTAATGCCGAAACCGGAATCCAGGTGCCTTCCGTCTCCACGCGCTCAACAACTGACAGTTCCGCCAATCGTCCAAAAGCGGGTGTTGCTTCCGGTGTATCGAGTTCAAACAAGGTCTCGATTGTCCGGGTGCGGGTTTGGAGGTCTGGACGAAGCGCTGCCAAGCCGGCCTTAAACGTCCGGCCCGAGATCTGGACGTCATAGCTGTGCGACTGATCCAGCCGGTCGACCACCTCCGGCGACAAACCGATGCGGACCGTTGGCCGTGAACTCTCCAGCAACCGCAGAACGGGCGTTGCCGGAGACGCTGTTGCTCCGTCGTCCAAAAGGCGCTCTCCAACCCGGCCCGAAAACGGCGCTTTCAAAACCGCCTTATCAAGATTTATATCGATGTTATCGATCGCAGCATCGATCTGCGCGATCGTGGCGTCCAAACGGCTGAGGCTCAGGCGGGCTTCGTCGAGTACCTGCGCACTGACATGACCATTGTCCTTCAGCAGCTGACGGCGGTTTAACGTCAGCGAGGCCAGTTCCCGATCACTTTCAGCCGCTTGACGATTGGCGACCTGGCGCCGGCGATCCGCCTCTAGTGTCCGTGTGTCGAGAACAGCAATGACGTCGCCTTCCTCGACCAGGTCACCCTCATCGACCCGAACCTCTTGAACTGTTCCGGAGAGCTCGAAGGCCAGGTCCGTGCTGCGTGCGGGTTCAAGCCTGCCCACAAAACTGCGCTCGACATCATAGCCGGTCTCCCAATCCGGTGTGAATACATCCACAACGGCCAGGGGCGAGGGTTCAACGGATGGCTTTTCTTCTGCACGCATCTGGATGGTGGTGACCCCGATCATCACCGCAGCGGCGGCAAGACCGACATTGATGGAAAAGGTCGCCGTACTCAGCGCCATTCTGCCAAAACGCCGGAGCCTGCTTTTGCTGCCGGTCGTCTTTGGCGCTGGGGTCTGATAATCCTTCGACATGGCACATTCTCACCTTGTCCGCTGGCTGCCGGTGCGATTTCGGGGAGCATCGTCTTCCCAATGTAAGCAGCACTAACTATGTTACCGTTGCTAACATATGTTAGCGGAACTAACTTCGGCAAGAGACACAACAAGAAAAAATTCGGAAACGCCTTACATGGCCAAAACAGAAATTCATAAAAAAGCGGGCTACCACCATGGTGATTTGCGCGGTGAATTGATCGCTGCAGCACGCCAACTTATTGAAGAACATGGCCCGGATGGGTTTTCCATGTCGGATGCCTGCCGTCTTGCCGGTGTGAGCACGGCGGCGCCTTACCGGCATTTTTCATCCAAACAAGATCTTTTGAGCGAGATCGCAAAAGACGGCCTTAGTCGCCTTGGAATCGATATGGAAGCCCGAGCCTCCAAGCAGGCGCGCGGCACTGTTCAGTCGATTGCCGCGATGGGGCGCGCCTATGTTGCGTTCGCAAGACGCGAGCCGCACACGTTCCGGCTCATGTTCAGCACAATGTCTCATCATGACCGAATTGATGAGCTTAAGCAGGTTGGCCGCGGATCCTACGGTGTCCTGCTCCGAGAGGTCGCAAACTATCTGGGCGAGCCGGGTATAAACGAGACGGTACTCCGCACATCCTTCCCATTGTGGACACAAGTCCACGGGCTATCGTTCTTGGCGATCGACGGCAAACTGGATGTGACGGAGTTTCCGGTCGACATTGAAGACTCTATTCTGATCGCGACAGAACGTCTGCTTCCATCGGTGCCGTAGGTCGCTTCTTGACCCGGTCGGTCGCGGGGACTAATCCAATCCAAACTGTCTTTAGAATTCAGCTGGCTCAAGAAGAGCCCTTGGAGCTCCCGCATGCCGCAGACCGGCAAACCTCAAAAAATCGGCGCGGTCAAACAGATCACGAGCCATTCGAATCCGATCGTTAAGGAAATCAAAGGGCTTGTAGCCCAGCGCAAGCACCGCACCCAGTCCGGCCTGTTTGTCGCCGAGGGACTCAAATTGGCGACTGATGCCATGGCTGCCGGCTGGGGTATCCGCTACCTCGCCCTTGGCCCAGAGGCGCGCGACAACCCGGTTGCCCAAAAAACCGCGGCGACGGCCAAGGCACGCGGCGCACTCATCCTTGAAGTCTCGACCGCAGTCATGAGCGCCATGACCCGCAAGGACAATCCCCAGATGGTTGTGGGTGTTTACGAGCAAAACATCATCAGCGCCCGGGACATTGATCCGCAAGGCACCACAGTCTGGGTCGCGCTGGATCGGGTAAGGGATCCTGGAAATCTCGGTACAATCATCCGGACGGTGGATGCAGTCGGCGGCAGTGGCGTGATGTTGGTTGGCGATTGCACGGATCCGTTTGCCGTCGAAGCCGTCCGCGCCACGATGGGGTCGCTGTTCCATGTGCCCCTTGCAAAGATGACAAAGGACGAGTTCAAGGCGCTTGCAAAAGACTGGCCGGGAACCGTAGCTGCGACGCATTTGAAAGGGTCGGTCGACTACCGCACGCCGGACTACAAACAACCGGCCCTGCTCGTCATGGGAAACGAGCAGAAGGGGCTGGGGGACGATATGGCCGAGGCCTGCCGGACCTTGATCCGGATCCCGCAAGTGGGGGAAGCCGACAGTCTGAACCTTGCTGTTGCCACCGGCATCTCGCTTTATGAAATCCGCCGCAGTCATTTGGAGCTGTCGTGATGCGCCTGTTTGTTTTTGGTGTCGGGTATTCTTCAAAAGCGATTATCGAAGAAGTGCGGGATCGCTTTGATTGGATCGGTGGCACGACACGGTCTGCGGAAAAGGCCCGCGCTCTCCGCGAAAACGGTATAGAACCGTTTATCTTCGATGGCGAAACTCCTGGCGACGGGATTGCGGACGCGCTTTCAACCGCAACCCACGTGCTTGTGTCCATCGCCCCGAATGAGGCCGGCGACCCGGTTCTCAACCGACACGGCGCGGATATTGCCGCAGCCTCTCCGAAATGGGTCGGCTACCTGTCGACTGTCGGCGTTTATGGAAACCACGACGGGGCTTGGGTGGATGAAACCACCGTTTGCAAACCGGTCTCCAAACGCTCGGTCCAACGCGTCGCCGCTGAAGAAGCCTGGCTTTCTTTCGCTGAGCAGAACTCAGTACCTGTTCAGATTTTTAGGTTGTCCGGAATATACGGACCAGGCCGCAACACGTTCGAGAACTTCAAAAAGGGCCGTGCCCGGCGCTTGATCAAGCCCGGTCAGGTGTTCAACCGTATCCATGTTGCGGACATTGCAGGCGCGGTTTCAATTGCCATGCAGTCGCCAAAGACACGCGTTTTCAATGTCACGGATGACCAGCCTGCGCCGCCGCAAGATGTTGTGACATACGCTGCTGAACTTTTGGGTGTGACACCACCGCCGGAAGTAGCCTTCGAAACAGCGGACCTCACACCAATGGCCCGGTCATTTTATGGTGAGAACAAACGGGTTTCGAACCAACGCGTCAAAGACGAACTCGGCTATACCTTCCGCTACCCGGATTATCGGATTGCCTTAAACACTCTTGTCCAGAACTATGGTTGACACCTGCCAACCGGTTTTCCAGTTTCTGGCCAACGGATGCGGCACACTGCCCGCATCCCTCGACCCAGAAAGGCAAGAACATGAGTGAATGGCGCGTTTATCTCTCCGGTGAGATTCACACCGACTGGCGCGAACAGATCGTTAGCGCAACGGAGGCCGCCGGTTTGCCGGTCAGTTTTTCTGCACCGGTCACCAACCACGAGGCCAGCGACGATTGCGGCGCAGCGATTCTCGGCGGCGAAGACAAGAAGTTCTGGTACGATCACAAAGGCGCGAAGGTGAATGCCATCCGCACCCGGACACTGATCGAAAAAGCCGATATCGTCGTTGTCCGGTTCGGCGACAAGTACAAGCAATGGAATGCAGCCTTCGATGCCGGCTACGCTTCAGCCCTTGGTAAGTCATTGATCATACTTCACGATCCGTCCTTGACCCATCCACTGAAGGAAGTTGATGCTGCAGCTCTTGCTGTCGCGGAAACCCCGGACCAGATCGTCAAAATCCTCAACTACGTCATCAACGCAGAACTCTAAGTTCAACCGCCCAATCTTGTATTTAACGATTGAGCAACCATATTAAGTCAGTCTAAGTGGTCTGAGTTCATACGAAGACTGCTCAGACCGGCTGTAGTTTTTGGTTTTCGGCCGCTTGTATTTTCTTCCTAATTGGAACAAGCGCCAGACAAGCCTCCCGCTGCAGACTTGTATTTTAGTATTACAATAAAGAACTGTCATCAAAGCTTTGAAATGCTGCGCTAGACAAGCGCGCTGATGCTTTGATGCAAGAAATTGGAAAGAAGACTCCATGCTACATGGAAACGTAAAATGGTTTGATAAGGGCCGCGGTGTCGGCACGATCGAACCCGAAGACGGGGACGACATCCTCGTTGACATCACGGCTTTGCGCCGGTCCGGCATCGACTCGCTGAAGGAAGGCCAACTCGTGGCATTCGATCTTGAGTGGCGCCGTGGCCAGATGGTCGCCGAAGACCTCAAAGTCCTGTAAGGCCAATCGGCACTTGTGGTATGGAAGGGCGGTTTCACCGCCCTTTTTTGTTGGCCAATCCCCAGAAACACTCTTGCCTGAAACTGGTTTTGCGCGTTTCCTTCAAGTCGTATTGAAGGAACAATTCTTTGCCCGGCCGCCCGAAGCGATCCAACGCGCTTATCTTCATCTTCATTACCTTGACCATCAATGCGATGGGCATCGGTCTCATGATGCCGGTGATGCCGAGCTTATTGACCGAACTCACCAGCCTGCCTGTCGGTGAAGCTGCGTTGTGGGGTGGATGGCTGAGTGTCGTCTTTGCCTTGATGCAGTTTTTATTCGGTCCAACGCTTGGCAGTCTGTCAGACAGGTTCGGACGCCGGCCCGTTTTGCTTATCTCTACGTTGACGGTGGCGGCAGATTATCTCCTGATTGCTCTGTCCTGGAACCTTGCGGTGCTGTTCATTGCTCGAATCATCTCCGGGATTGCCGGTGCCACCTACTCTGCGGGAGCGGCTTACATTGCAGATATCTCGGAGAAGGAAGACCGAGCGAAGAATTTCGGCCTTCTTGGTGCGGCTTTTGGCGTCGGCTTTGTGCTGGGACCGGTCATTGGAGGACTGCTCGGGGAGTATGGATCCCGAGCCCCGTTCTACGCCGGTGCTGCATTATCCTTCGTCAACTTCCTCTTTGGCTATTTTGTGCTGCCAGAAACACTGAAACTGGAAAACCGTCGCGCCTTCAATTGGAAGCGCGCCAATCCATTCGGCGCCTTAAAACACATCTCTTCCAACAAGGAGGTGCGTGTGCTCCTGTTGGCGCTACTTCTGTTTGACATTGCCCACTACGTTTATCCGGCTGTCTGGAGCTATTTCACTGCAGAAGTCTTTGCCTGGACCCCAGCAGATATCGGCTTGTCCCTTGCCGTAGTCGGGTTCGGTTACGCAATCGTGCAAGGATATCTGATCCGCGTTCTGGACCGCCGGATCGGGATCGGCGCCATTCTCATGATTGGCCTCACATGCAACCTGATTGCGTTTATTGCTCTTTCCGTCGCTGAAAGCGGCTGGGTCGCTTATGCGTTTATTGGATTTGCTGTTATGGGCGCGCTTGCGACACCTGCCTTTACCGGCTTGATGTCCAACCGGGTTCCCGACAACGCGCAAGGCGAACTGCAGGGTCTGATCGCGAGTGCAGCCGGGCTTGCCATGATAATCAGCCCCTTTGTCATGACACAGAGCTTTTCCTTTTTTACGAGGGACGGGACAGACCTTTACTTCCCAGGCATCCCGTTTGTGATTGCCGCAGTGCTGATCTCATTATCTGGCTTAATCGCACTCCCGTTCCTCAAAAATCAACGGATCGCCTTAGCAAACACGCAAACGGCCCCTTCGCAAACGCCGGTGAAAGAATGACCTCGTCTGCGTTCAACCCGTCGCTTGACGGGCCTCGTCTTGCACCGCTCTCCGGAGGCGCTGCAGAACAACTGGTCGTCATCCTCCATGGTTATGGCGCTGACGGCACCGACCTGATAGATCTCGGCCGGGCTTGGCAACAGGCTCTTCCCGACGCAGCTTTCGTTGCGCCCAATGCTCCTGAGCCCTTGCCATTTGAAGCCTTTGGAGGGCGGCAGTGGTTTGCCCTGGAAGAGCGGACACCGCGGGAGTACGAAATCGGTGCGGAGGCGGCTCAACCAGTGCTCGACCGGTTCCTCGATGCAGAATTAAACTCTGTGGGGCTCAACGATGCAGCTCTTGCATTGGTTGGGTTCAGTCAGGGAGCCATGATGACGTTTCAAGCGGGCCTGCGCCGAAAAACGCCGCCCGCCTGCCTTATGGCCTATTCAGGTCTTTTGCCGGAAACTGCGACGCTCCCGATCCTCCCAGCACCTCCTCCAACCCTAATCGTGCATGGCGCAGATGATGACGTCGTTCCTGCCTATCATCTGGAAGTCGCACGAACCGCACTAGTGCAGGCTGGTGTAACAGTCCAAGCGCATTGCCTGAATGATTTGGGACATGGCATTGACGAGCGCGGGCTCATATTAGGGCGCCAATTTCTTGAAAAGGCATTCCTCTAACCGTCACATGAGCCCCGGCAATTGGTTAATGGCTTCTTAACGGTTTTGGTCCAGTCTCCTAATGAAGTGTCTCCTTGTTAACTGGGGACTATCCGGAGCGCGTCATGCAAATCTCTATTGAAACCACAACACAAAGCACCAGCCTGTTGTCCGCGTCGTTTCAAGACTCCGGAAACCCATCTGCAAAGCCGGAGGCTGAAGACGGAAAGCCAGGTCAACCGCCCAAGGACACCGCCGTCAGCCTATTGGAGGCTGCCTCACAAAAGGCAGAAGAAGACGCGGTTGTGATTGCAGCCCTTCGTGAAGCCGTTGAAGACGGCAAAGAGGGCGACGAAGACGATAAAGACGGCGCACTGGCGACCATTGAAGATTATCAGAAAACGGCTGGTCAGTTGAAATCGGCACTCGGCGAAGATGGCAGTGTCTCCAGTGCTTCCCTCGCCTATGAAAGCGCGACAATCTCGACAACAACGATTGAAGCCGAGATCGACGGTGAAACCCTCTCTGCTCAGTTTGTCTCGTTCGAACGGGTATCATTCAATTCCGAGACCGGGCTCTCGGTGCGCTCTGCAAACGCTTCCACGATTGAAGGCGATTTTGACAACGGATCCTTCAGCTACCAGAGCGCCGCAGTCAGCGAGCTCTACGCTGGTACAGGGTCACAGATTTCCAATCTCGCCGGTCTGACCGCTTAATACCAAAGACACCGAGCAAAGCGCCCAGGGCACCAACGCGCCCTGAGCTGAAACATCATCAAGCTTTTTTCAGATACGCGGCAAGAATGTCGAGGGCTGCCTGAAGGTCGGACTTGTGGATCATCTCGGTAACCGTGTGGATGTAGCGAGTGCCGACCACGATGCCGACAGCTTTTGCACCTGCCGCCGCCTGCTGAGCAGCCGCACCGTCCTGACCACCTGCTGCCAGCATTGTACGCTGATACGAAATCTCTTCCTTCTCAGCCAGCGCTTCAATCTCTTTCACCAGGTCCCGATCGGCAATGAAGCTGGAATCCTTGACATGGAGGCCGAACCCCTCGCCCTGCACCGTGGTGCGATCCTGTTCCGGAACTCCCGGCGTATCGCAGGCCAGTGTTACGTCGATGCCCAGTCCGATGTCCGGTTTGATAGCAAACGATGCGGTGCGTGCGCCCCGCAGACCCACCTCTTCCTGGCAGGTGAAGGCGACATGGATTTCACATTCGTGCTTGGACTTGCCCAGCGCCTCTATGGCCTCGATCCCGAGCCAGCAAGCAATCCGGTTGTCCAGTGCCTTTGACACGATCTTTTCGCCGATTTCGATCAAAGGCTCATCCATGGTGACCATATCACCGACCTTGATGAGATCCTTGGTGCTCTCTCCAAGACCCAAGTCCACGACAAAGTCCTTGGGCTCCGGAACCTTCTTGCGTTCCTCGGGAGAAGAAATGTGGATCGGCTTGCCGCCCGGGTTCATGACGCCCTTGTAGTCGCCATCGTCCGTCGAGACGAGCACGCGGCGGGAGAACAGGTTGCGCGCGTCAAAACCACCAACCGGCTGAACATGCACAAACCCCTTGTCGGTCACATGCGAAACCAAAAAACCGATCTCGTCCATGTGACACAGCAACATGACCTTCTTCGGATCCCCTTTCTTCGGCTTCTTGCGAGAGTTCCGGCGGCAGAGCAGCGAGCCCATGGGGTCCGTTGTCACCTCATCAAAGAGCCCTTCGATTTCGGATTTGATCAAGTCCCGAACCCGATGCTCATGACCCGGCACACCTGGTGTTTCACAAAGACGTCGAAGCAGATCGATATTCATGGAATGTCCTGTTTGGTATGAAAATCGCCGCGATCCTAATCTGAAATTTCGGTCTGGACAAAGGCTGAGTGGAAACAAGCCACCTGCCCTCGCGGCAAAAAAGCGCCACATGCCGCGCGGTGATTTACCAAAATCAAGTTATGTCGGCATTTTGCGGCTGAATCTCACCAACTGCCATTGCTGTGACGTAATTCCCGTCAAATAATTGATTTTGGTATAACAAGGCATTCAGACGACGTGACGGCAGATCGACTGGAAACCCATCAATTGAACAAGGGGATTTTTCATGACCCAGAAGAAGCGCTTCATACTCTCCATAGATGGTGGTGGTGTCCGGGGTCTGATCCCGTTGCGCATTCTGGAGTCTCTGGAGAGCCGCCTCGTGCACCGTGGCGTCACGCAACCGATGCACGAGCTCTTCGATCTCATGGCCGGCACCTCAACCGGCGGTTTGATTGCAGCCGGACTTTCCGCCCCGAGGCCTGGCGGCAACAAGGGGGAAGCCGCAGCAACGATCTCAGAACTTCGGACATTTTATGAGCGCGATGCGCGTGAGGTTTTTTCATATTCGCTAAGCGCACGCCTTGCCCGTGCATTCACCAATCCGCTTGGTCTGTTCGATGAAACATATGATGCCCGTCCTCTCGAAAAGATCCTGAAGGAGCAATTCGGGTGGACGTCCATGGCAAGCGGCCTGTGCAAGCTGGTTCTCACCGCCTACGACATTGAGCAACGCAAAGCCGTGTTCATGACCAATGGACTGGAGCAAAACAGCAGCCGGCCCGACGATTATTATTTCTGGCAGGCCGTACGGGCGACAACCGCAGCCCCATCCTATTTCGAACCGGCAAAAATCGAAAACCTGACCCGCAAGCGCGAAGAACCCATGGTGGACGGGGGCGTCTTCATGAACGACCCGACCATTGCGGCCTATCTGGAAGCGAGCAAACTGGGTTGGGATACTGAAGAACTGGTCATCATTTCACTCGGGACGGGACGGGCCCAGGAACGAACCTTCTCCTATCAGGAGGCCGTTGGTTGGGGAGCCCTTGGTTGGATGCAGCCATCAAAGGGTGTGCCTATCCTTTCCATCTTCTCAGATGGCCAAACCCAGACGGCATCTTACCAGGCGACCCACTTGTTCAATGAGCTGCCCAATGTCACCTATCACCGGATCGAAGGGGAGCTTGAGGCGAGCGCTGAAGACTTCGACAACGCGCGCCCAGGCAACATTTTGACCTTGAACGGTGCGGCCGATCGCATGATCCGAGACAACACCGTGCTTCTGGATAACCTTGCAGATCTGTTGAAGGATCACGTGGAAAAGCGCGAAAAAGATGCCAGCGATGCCGTTTTGGGGCATGCTGCATAAAAGGGCGCCCGAAACCTCAGGAGCCAGCATCTTTGTGCACTTGGTTTCGGCCACAGAGCATGAGGTCCGCCGTGACGCATCGCAACTTCGCAAGCCGGAAGAAAACCAAGCTTAAGGCAATCGTCTTTGCTTTTGGCGCACTGCCGTTTTTGCCTTTGATAGGTGTTGCGGCAGAACCCGTTCCGTCTGCAAAACCCGGCACGGTTAATCCACCGGCGGCTTCAGCGGTCCAGAAGGTCGCCGGAATTCCAATCCCGGCTGAAAAGCGGGCAGTACCGGAGGGGTATCAACCGTCCAAGCCCAAACTCGTATTGCGAGGCAGTCAGCCCGCCAAGGACTATTTTGGTTATGTGGACGGTCCAGCCCCGCTGAAAGCCCGCGCCATTGGCTCTTATGCAAAGGGATGTCTTGCCGGCGGGGCCATGCTGCCGACCGATGGACCGACCTGGCAAGCAATGCGCTTGTCGCGCAATCGCAACTGGGGCCATCCAGAGTTAATCGATTTTCTGAAAGACCTTGCCAAGGACGCACCGGGCCTAGGCTGGAACGGACTTCTCGTGGGTGACCTTGCACAGCCGCGCGGTGGGCCCATGGTGTCGGGACATGCCAGCCACCAGATTGGTCTGGATGCCGATATCTGGCTGACCGAAATGCCGCAACGGCGGCTGACACCCGAAGAGCGGGAACAGATTTCGGCAATCTCCATGCTGAAAGGCCGCCTTGATGTGAAAGGGGCGGACCGCAGTGTCGATCCGAAGAAATGGACCGATATACATGCACGGCTGATCCGGCGCGCTGCATCAGACCAACGTGTTGCCCGGATCTTCGTGAACCCGACCATCAAAAAGGCACTGTGCGAGTTTGAAACCAGCCGTGACCGGGCCTGGCTTCGCAAGGTGCGCCCATGGTGGGGACATCATTACCACTTCCATGTGCGGCTCTCCTGCCCGTCAGGAAGCGGCGGCTGCAAAAACCAAAACCCGCCGCCACCGGGCGATGGATGCGGTGAACACCTGACCTACTGGCTCTCCGATGAGCCTTGGGTTCCAAAGAACCCGCCCAAAGCCGGTGAAAAACCGAAAATCGTCAAGAAACGCCCAATGGCCCTGGCAGCGTTACCAACGGCCTGTCAAAGTGTTCTGACCGCGAACTGATAAGGGCAGAATGCTCCCTTTCAAACGTCAGGACTGTCCAAGCCGGGCGTGACGATTTTCGTCAAGAAAACCAGATCGAGCCAGCGACCAAACTTTGTTCCAGCCTCCGGCAACCTACCGGCGACTTCAAATCCAAGCGTCTTGTGAAGAGCAATTGATGCGGCGTTGTCTCCATCGACCACCCCAACAAGCACATGCACCTTTTGTGTCTGCGCCTTTTCGATGAGCTTTTGCAAAAGCTTTGCCCCGATCCCCTGCCCTTGGAACTTAGGATCAACATAGACTGTGTGTTCGAGGGTCTTGCGATACCCCTCCCGCGGGCGAAACGCTCCATAGCTGGCAAAGCCAATCACTTTGTCTTCCGGGCTGGTCGCGACGATGACCGGCCAGCCTGCGTTCTGACGCGTTTCGAACCAGGTAATGCGCTCATCCAGCGTTTCTTCTTGTGACGTCCAAGCCGCCGTTGTTTCCCGGACGGCCTGATTATAAAGCGCAAGAATCGCCGGTATATCGCCCGGCTCGGCATCTCTGAGCGGCATAAAACGATCATCTTTTTTGTAAAGGCGCGCGGCAGAATACCGACGGCCACATGTTTCGTGCCTGATCGTAATGGTCGAGCCGAAATTACGCAATAATGTCAGACATCCGCGGCCAATACGCGCACCTTGAACGAAGTGCCGAGCCTGAAAACAGAATGCAGCATAATTATTCCTTCGCTTTTCCGCAGCAACGCGCCGCAATCCTCTGGTAGAAACGGGATTGCGGTGGTAAATGGGCGCCATGACGACGAAGACGCTTTCCAACATCCGCAATTTCTCAATCGTTGCCCACATCGATCACGGCAAATCGACCCTTGCTGACCGGCTGATCCAGATGACAGGCACCGTGACCGATCGGGAAATGACCGAGCAGCTCCTCGATTCGATGGACATCGAGCGTGAGCGCGGCATCACAATCAAGGCGCAGACCGTGCGGCTGATCTACGATGCCAAAGACGGTCAGCAGTATATCCTGAACCTGATTGACACTCCGGGTCATGTGGACTTTGCCTACGAAGTATCTCGCTCGCTGGCGGCCTGTGAAGGCTCCCTGCTTGTGGTCGATGCTTCCCAGGGCGTGGAAGCGCAGACCCTTGCAAACGTTTATCAGGCAATTGACAACGACCACGAAATCGTTCCGGTCCTGAACAAGGTCGACCTGCCAGCGGCAGAGCCGGAACGGATCCAGGAGCAAATCGAGGATGTGATCGGTATCGACGCGTCTGAAGCATGCATGATTTCGGCCAAGACCGGGCTCGGTGTCGAAACGGTGCTAGAAGCGATCGTCGAAAAACTGCCTGCCCCGAAAGGTGACCCGGACGACACGCTGAAGGCGATGCTGGTTGACAGCTGGTATGACACCTATCTCGGCGTGATGGTTCTGGTGCGCGTGATCAATGGCTCGCTCAAAAGGGGCCAGAAGATAAAGATGATGGGCACTGGTGCTGCCTATGACGTCGACCGGGTCGGTGTCATGACACCGAAATTCATGCAAGTTGACGAACTGAAAGCGGGGGAGATCGGTGTTATCACCGGGTCCATCAAGGAAGTGGCCGACACACGCGTCGGCGACACCATCACCCTCGAGAAGAAACCTTGCACCGAGGCACTTCCCGGCTTCAAACCAGCCCAGCCGGTGGTTTTCTGCGGCCTCTTCCCTGTGGATGCCAACGACTTTGAAGACCTGCGGGCGGCGATGGGCAAGCTTCGTCTCAATGACGCCAGCTTCTCCTATGAAATGGAAACATCGGCAGCGCTCGGCTTCGGCTTCCGGTGCGGTTTCCTCGGCCTCTTGCACCTTGAGATCATTCAGGAACGTCTGTCCCGTGAGTTTAATCTCGATCTGATCGCGACAGCGCCATCAGTGGTCTACGAAATGACCATGACGGATGGCACCGACATTGATCTGCACAACCCGGCCGACATGCCCGAAGTAGTAAAGATCTCTGAAATCCGCGAACCGTGGATCCGCGCGTCCATCATGACGCCGGACGAATATCTCGGCGGAATTTTGAAACTGTGCCAGGAACGGCGCGGCATCCAGGTGGATCTTTCCTATGTGGGCAGCCGTGCACTGGTTGCTTACGATCTGCCGCTCAACGAAGTGGTCTTTGACTTTTATGACCGGCTGAAGTCGATCTCGAAGGGCTACGCGTCCTTCGACTACCAGATCTCCGACTATCGCGCGGGCGATCTCGTCAAGATGTCGATCCTCGTCAATGAAGAACCCGTCGATGCCTTGTCCGTTCTGGTTCACCGCTCGCAAGCTGAGCGCCGCGGCCGGGCGATGGTGGAGAAGCTAAAAGAGCTGATCCCACGGCACATGTTCAAGATCCCAATCCAGGCGGCCATCGGCGGCAAGGTGATTGCCCGTGAAACCCTGTCTGCGCTGCGCAAGGACGTGACCGCCAAATGTTACGGTGGCGATGCGACGCGTAAGCGGAAGCTTCTGGAAAAGCAGAAGGCGGGTAAGAAAAAGATGCGCCAGTTCGGCAAGGTGGAAATCCCGCAAGAAGCGTTCATTCAAGCTCTTAAGATGGATGAGTGAGCGGATCCAATTCCAATTCTATAGAATAAAACAGAAACGGCGCCGGGTATCTACCGCGGCGCCGTTTTCTATTTTTTCTGGGTGTTACCGACCGGCCATGGCCGATCAGAAGTCTTGAGGCCGGTTCGAAAACCGGCCGGTTGGCTTAGCGCCGGTTAAACGGCAGATCTGCCAGTTCACGCGGACTCATGCGCTGGATTGCCGGGTGCGCCAGCGGGTCGCGGCGGTCAAGGCTGTTTCCAGATTGAGCAGTCAAATGACGACGTTTAAACAAATTCAACATGATCATTATTTTCCTTCTTGTTGTTTTTCTCATGGCCAAATTCCTTAATTTTTGAATTTAGCATGGCTATATATAGGCGCATATTTTCCATATAAAAATCGACTTATTCTGATTTTCAGTTTAGATTTTCTAATATGAAAACACTCAATCAGGTGCATTTGTCAGGCCTGCGCGCTGTGGAAGCAGTCGGGCGCCTGGGCTCTGTTAAAGCGGCAGCAAACCTGCTGGGCGTGACCGTCGGAGCGGTCAGCCAGCAGATCCAGAAAACAGAAGCCCAGCTGGGCGTTCAGCTGTTTGAACGGAAGAACAGACTGCTCGTCCCGACCCCGCATCTTCAGGCAATGCAACCCCATCTGACGTCCGGCATGTCCTCCCTCTCAACGGCCGTTGCGATTACCCAGCGCGGCCGCGAGGATTCATTGACGATATCTGTCGCGCCGGTTTTCGCCGGTAAGTGGCTCGTCTGGCATCTGAAACATTTCAACAAAATGCACCCGGGCATTCGGGTCCGCGTGGAAGCAACCGTCGATCTCGTGGACCCGAACACAAGTGATGTCGATCTTTGCATCCGCGTGGGCAACGGCCCCTACCCGGACGTGAATGCGGAAAAACTACTCAATCAACGGGTCTTCCCGGTCTGCAGCCCTGCGCTGGCGGAACAGATCAAGCGCCCTGAAGACATTGGCAAGCTGCCCATTATTCGCGACCCCGGCCAGATGTTTACCTGGAAGACCTGGTTGGACCTCTTTGACCTTGACGAAAGCATACTGCAGGATGGCCCCAGTTTTTCCGACGGCTCTTTATGCATGGACGCTGCAATCGCGGGCCAAGGGGTTTTCCTCGCATGGGAAACACTGGCCGTTTACGCCGTCAGTTCCGGGCAGGTGATCGCACCATTTCCTGAACGGCCAGCCACGGGTCTCGGCTATTGGCTGATCAGCGGCAAGAATGTGCCTCGGACACGAGCAAAGGATGCATTCGGCTCCTGGCTCACGAGCGAACTGCAGCGATCGATTGGCCGTCCCAAGGGAAGCGATGTGGCCCCGGCGCAACGCCAGGTCCCCGACTGATCCCCCGCTGATGTTTCTTCTTGTTTTGATCAAGCATCTGCTTATGCTGACTGCATGATTTATCTGGTCCACACAGACGCATCTGCTTGCCATATATGCGCTCCGGTTGCTGACGCATCGGGGAGGCGGCAGTTTGCCGAGTGCCAGGGTCCCGCTTGCGGGCGATTTATGCGCTGACGCGCCAGATTTCTCCAGCGCGAACGTCATCCTTGGGGCTCCCGCAATAATGCGTTTGAAGCCGTGGCATTGTGCGCCATTATTCGCTAAAAGACCCCGACTTTCTGTTTCGAAGACACCGCGCACCGCGCGCGAACCGACCTGAGCACGCATGTCCAATCTCGATACTCTTGAATCCGAACTCCTCACAGCCATTGAAAACGCCGGCTCCGAATCCGCACTGGAAGAAGTGCGGGTCGCCGCGCTTGGCAAGAAAGGCAGCATCTCCGAGCAAATGAAGACGCTCGGTAAGATGACGCCGGAAGAACGCCAGGTGATGGGACCGGCGCTGAATGGCCTCAAGGCGAAAATCACTGATGCCGTCGCGGCCCGCAAAGACGTCCTTGCGGAAGCCGCGCTGGAAGCCCGGCTGGCAAGCGAGACAGTCGATGTCACATTGCCGATGCGGCCGTCCCCGACCGACACCGGACGCATTCACCCGGTCAGCCAGGTCATCGACGAACTGACCGCAATTTTCGCCGATATGGGCTTTTCGATTGCGGAAGGTCCGGACATTGAGACGGATGAACTCAACTTCACCGCTCTCAATTTTCCGGAAGGCCACCCTGCAAGGGAAATGCACGACACCTTCTTCTTCAATGAAAAGGAAGACGGTGAGCGTTTGCTTTTGAGAACCCATACGTCGCCTGTTCAGATCCGCACCATGCGTACCGAGGAACCGCCGATCCGTGTGATCATTCCCGGCCGGACCTACCGCTGTGACAGCGACCAGACCCATACGCCGATGTTCCACCAGGTCGAAGGCCTCGTCATCGACAAGGAAAGCCACCTCGGTCACCTGAAGTGGATTCTGGAAGAATTCTGCAAGGCGTTCTTTGAAGTCGACGACATCAAAATGCGCTTGCGTCCGAGTTTCTTCCCGTTCACCGAACCGTCCATGGAAATCGACATCCAGTGCGACCGGTCCGGCGGGGAAGTCAAAATCGGCCAGGGCGATGATTGGCTGGAAATTCTCGGCTGTGGCATGGTGCATCCGAACGTGATCCGCAACTGCGGACTGGACCCAGACGTTTACCAGGGTTTTGCCTGGGGCATGGGCATCGACCGGATCGCCATGCTGAAATACGGTATGCCCGATCTGCGCGCGTTCTTTGATGCAGATGTCCGCTGGATCCAGCACTATGGTTTCCGGCCGCTCGACTTGCCGACCCTGTTCGGCGGGCTGTCCAGCTAACTTGGGATCTTTAAAGGGGCATTCTTCATGTCAGTCCTGACCCGCCTTTGTGTCGCAACTGTTTTGATTGTCGCAAGCCTTCTGCCGGCGGCCGCACAGACAGCAAGCCAGACGTCTGATCGTGACGCGCGCGTTGCTGCACCCACGTCGTTCCTGGAGGCCTGTGCCGAGAAGATCGAAGAACGTGGCCGACTTCGTTTCTGTGACACCTATTTTCGCGACAAGCTCGGAACTGAAGCTGACGCGCTACTGTACCTCAGAGACCGGATCACACGTCTGCGGGCTTCTCACGAAACCAGTTCTGCCGATAAGTACGAGAGCTTTCTGCAAGCGATCTATATCGTGGCGTTCCTGACGATCGCCTCGATCGTGCTGATTGCGAGTGAACGCCGTATTGGCGGCACTGCAAAGTGGGCAAGCCTGTCCAGCACAGCCGCTTTGCTTGTGATGGTGATCATCGTTGCCATGGGCTGGCTCGGTAAGTATCGGGCCGAATACGCTGCTCAAGTCGAGCTTGGCATCTTGCGTGACCGGATCGAAACGGAAGCAGCACAGTCGATCGCAACTGGTCAGCAAATCACACCGGCAATGGTAACCGACTGGACACGCGACCTGTCCGCAATCGGGCGCCGGTTTGCGGAGAACTACGGCGAAGCAACGGTTATCCCGGAAGTGGACCGCTTTAGCCAGTAAGCGCTTCTAGAACAAAATACGCGGCCTGCGCCGCATGATTGATAAAGAGACTTGTTATGAAATTCACTCTGTCCTGGCTCAAGGACTATCTGGACACGGATGCCAGCCTTGAGGACATCTTGGACCGCTTGAACATGATCGGCCTGGAGGTGGAAGAGGTTACGAACCGCGCCGACCGCCTCAAGCCTTTCAAGATCGCGAAAGTCCTGGAAGCCGAACAACATCCGAACGCAGACCGTCTGCGCGTCTTAAAGGTCGATACCGGGGACGGCGACCCGGTTCAGGTTGTCTGCGGTGCGCCCAACGCCCGTGCAGGCCTCGTCGGTGTTCTTGGAAAACCTGGCGACTATGTACCCGGCCTGGATGTTACGCTATCCGTCGGCAAGATCCGCGATGTGGAAAGCTTCGGGATGATGTGCTCGGAGCGCGAGTTGGAGCTGTCCGACGAACATGACGGCATCATCGATTTGCCAGACGATGCCCCTGTTGGTGTGAACTATGCCGAATGGGCAGGCCTGGACGAACCTGTGATCGAGATCGGCCTGACGCCGAACCGTCCGGATTGTACCGGCGTTTATGGCATAGCGCGCGATCTGGCGGCAACTGGGCTCGGAAAACTGAAAGAACGGTCTCACGAGCAGATCCGCGGCGCTTACCCCTGCCCTGTCGACGTGACATTCGACTTCGGCGACACCAAGCCAATGTGCAAGGCTTTCGGTCTGCGGATGGTCAAGGGCGTCAAAAACGGCCCGTCACCACAGTGGCTTCAGGACCGCCTGGTGGCGATCGGCTTGCGGCCGATCAACATCCTGGTCGACATCACCAACTACATCACCTTCGACCAGGGTCGCCCGCTTCACGTTTTCGATGCAGACAAAGTGCACGGCAATCTGGTTGTGCGCCGGGGCAAAACTGGCGAAAAGATCGACGGCCTCAATGCAAAATCCTATGAAGTCGACGACACAGTCTGCGTAATCGCGGATGACAATGGCGTGGAAAGCCTTGGGGGCATCCTTGGCGGCGAGCCCTCCGGCTGTACTGAGGAAACTGTCAACGTACTGATCGAATCTGCGCTTTGGGACGAGGATGATATTGCGGCTACCGGCCGGAAACTGGGCGTCAATACGGATGCCCGCTACCGCTTTGAGCGCGGTGTCGATCCGGACTACATGATGCCTGGTCTCGAGTACGCGACCCGCATGGTGCTGGACCTGTGCGGTGGTGAGCCGTCCGAAGCCATTCGCACCGGTGACATTCCTGACAGCACAAACATCATCGATTTCCCGTATTCCGAGATCAAACGGCTGTCGGGCATCGACCTCACACCGGCTGAGGCAAACGTCACCTTGAAGGCGCTCGGTTTCTGGATTTCCGGTTCCGGAGACACTGTCAAAGTGGCCGCACCCAGCTGGCGCCCGGATATTGAAGGCAAGGCCGATCTGGTTGAAGAAGTGACCCGGATCGTCGGATTGGATCGTGTCCCGTCAACGCCTTTGCCACGCTTGGGCACTGTCGCCAAAACCGTGCTGACACCAAGCCAGATCCGCCGCAACAAGGCGCGCCGTGCACTGGCCGCACGCGGGTTCAATGAATCCGTTACATGGTCCTTCATTCCAAATGACCATGCCGTTCTGTTCGGTGGCGGCAATGACACGCTCGCTTTGGCCAATCCGATCTCACCGGAGATGTCAGACATGCGTCCGAGCCTGCTGCCTGGCCTTTTCATGGCAGCGCAGCGCAATGCCGATCGCGGCTATGGTGATGTCGCTCTCTTCGAAATCGGCCAGGTCTTCGAATCCGATGCCCCAGAGGGACAGAAGATCGTGGCGGCTGGCGTGCGCCGTGGAACCGCAAAGATGTCTGGAAGCGGACGCCATTGGTCTGGCACATCAGCCGCAGTTGATGTCTTTGATGCCAAAGCGGACGCGGAAGCGGCGCTTGCAGCAATTGGCGCGCCAGTCGACAAGCTCCAGGTATTCACCGATGCTCCGGATACATTTCACCCTGGTCGCTCCGGGTGTTTGAAGCTTGGTCCAAAGAACACGCTTGCCGTGTTCGGTGAAGTCCATCCGCGCATTTTGCAGAAGATGGACATCGAAGGGCCGCTAGTTGCTTTCGAAATCCATCTTGATGCTTTGCCGCAGCCAAAAGCCAAGGCAGGCCGCTCCAAGGGGTCCCTGAATGCTTCCGATTTGATGCCGGTTCGCCGCGATTTTGCGTTCCTCGTAGATAGCGCGGTCACCGCCGACAAGATCCTCAAGGCTGCCCGCGGGGCCGACAAGAGCCTCATCGAAGACATTACACTCTTCGATATCTACGAAGGGGCCGGTGTTCCAGAAGGGCAAAAGTCTGTTGCGATCGACGTTGTTCTCCAACCCCGCAAAAAGACGCTGACGGATGAAGAAATCGACGCGGTTGCCAAGAAGGTGATCGCCAACGTCGAGAAAGCCACCGGCGGCACGCTGCGCGGCTAACACTTATTGCGCTGCCGCACGTTTGTGGTAGCGGCAGCGCTAATCATTTGGTTCCGGCCTTACGGGACCGAAAAAGGTGTAATGCTTTCGCAGCGTTTCACCGCGCACTTCTTCTTGTCCTTCGTAGGAATGAAGTCGGTTTTCGCATACTCGTTGACCTGACAAGACCCACGATCATTGACGTAACGGTCAAATGTGTTCGGACCGGTGTTCATCAGCACAGCGCCGCGCTGAGCAATCAAAGATTGCGCTTGCGCGCAAGTCAATGATGTAGAATTCGCGCGCCGGCTCTGTGCATCTGCCGGAAGGGTCAGGATTGCTGTTGCGACCAACGCTGTTACTGCGGGAACGGCCCGGGACCAAAACCGCTTAGATGTACTTCTGAATTGCCGTGCCATAGGCGCCTCCTCAAAACCAAGATGAAACAACATTGGCGCCGTGGCCAATCAGATCAAGTTGAAACACCGCGTCAATTTTAACCGCTCTGCCGCTGCGTGAAAGCAGGTTTGGTAGCTGGCGCGCACAAGCTTGCGTGAAGACAGGCAGGCGAGAATCGCGTAACGGTAGGTGCCTTTCTCGCGTAAGGACATCGCATGCTCGCTTCCGAAACGTGCACAAGAGACTTTTGTCTTCTTGCGGATATTGCCGAAACAACGGAGCTCGAGCGCGTCGAAGCGTTGGCCGATATTCTTCAGGAAATACCGCGTATTATGGATATTCTCCGATGCATCAGGGACCTCCAGATTCGCGATGGCTGGCTTGTATCGGGCGGCCTTTACCAGACCATCTGGAACGTCATCACAGACCGTCCTTTAGATCACGGGATAAAGGACTACGACGTCATTTATTTTGATGGACGCGACCTTTCTTACGAAGGTGAGGATGCGGTGATCCAACAGGTGCAGTCCGCACTTCCGGACTTTGGAGAGCTCGTGGAAGTCCGCAATCAGGCCCGTGTCCATCTCTGGTATGAACAGAGATTCGGAAGGCCCTACAGGCCGCTCGATTGTGCGATGGATTCGCTCACGACTTACGCCGCGCGGACCCATGCTGTTGCTGCGCAACTCGGTAAGGACGACCAGATTTGCATTCACGCGCCATTTGGACTTGCAAACATTTTCGCGATGCGGCTGGTCCCAAACTATAGCCAACCCAATCCGGAAACCTACGCGGAAAAGGCGGCACGAATGAAGGCGCTATGGCCCGAACTGGAAATTGTCCCGTGGGATGTATCAGCAGCATCAGGCTGACAGTAGAATTATCCCAAGCGCCGTGTCTCTTGCACCGGAATGCCCTCAAGTGCCGACGATGACGGTTCAGCTTTCTCGGCTGCAATCATGCGAGCCCTGACCAAACCGCGGACAGAGTTTCCGACAAACACCGCCTCGGCTCTTCCCAAATCTTCCGGCGTCAGATCCGCCTCAACCGCATAACCGGCCTCTAGCAACCCCGCACGAAACGTTCCTGGTAATACGCCGTGTTCCAGCGCCGGTGTCAGCAGCTCGCCGTCAACCTTAAGGAACAGTGTTGTATAGGACCCTTCCGTGAGATAGCCGCTTTCATTCAAGAAAATAACTTCCTGGCACCCTGTTTCGGCTTGATACCGGGTGCGGGTCTCGTCGTAAAAGGACCGGTTGGTTGTCTTGTGATAGAGGAACCGATCACTGGACCGCGTGGTTTCTGTTGCAAGCACCAAATTAAAAACAGATCCGCGGTCCGCCGGCGGCAACTCCGTTGTAGAGATGGAAATGTCGCCTGAACGGCTCAACAACAGCCGGACACGCTGCGGGCCGCGATAGATTTCGCCGGCGGTCTCCAGACGATCGAGAACGGTTTGCAGGTCAAACTGAAACCCAAAGTATTCTGAGGACTTTTGCAGCCGCTGCATATGACGCTCAAGCAGCAGGTACCCAACGTCTGGATCATACGCCATGGTCTCGATGAGATCGAACTCGGGCAGATCTTCCGTCATGAATTTCAATTTCAAAGCACATTCGTCGTATTCGTGCTGGGCCTTGGAGTCAAACACAACGCCGGATCCGGTGCCAACTTCTCCCGTTCCATCTTGCCGCAGAACCAGTGTGCGGATCGCCACGTTCAAGCAGAAATCACCAGTTGGTGCGAGAAATCCGATCGAGCCGGTGTAAACCCCGCGCGGTGCCGTTTCCAGGTTATGAGCGATCTGCATGGCGCTTAGTTTTGGCGCGCCTGTGATCGAACCACACGGAAACAGATGCCGGACGATGTCCCCAAATCCGGTTGTTGTTGGAACCTGAGCCTCGATGGTCGACGTCATCTGCTGAACGCTCTGATACCGCTCAACATCGCATAGTTTCGTGACCTTGACGGATCCTGTTTCTGCAATTCTGGAAAGATCATTGCGCATCAGATCAACGATCATGATGTTCTCTGACCGCTGCTTGGGATCCTGGGCAAGGTCTCGTGCAATGCGGGCATCTTCAGATGCGAACCTGCCGCGTGGCTCCGTGCCTTTCATGGGCCGTGTCCGCAGCGTCGTTCCGGTGCGCTCCAAGAAGAGCTCCGGTGACAACGACAATACGGTCCGGTCTTCCAACTTCAAATAAGCTGCAAACTCCACCGGCTGGCGTTTCAGAAGGTCCTGGAACAACAGCGCCGGGGCGCCTTGATGGCCGAATTTGGCCCGGAGCGTCAGATTGACCTGATAGATATCGCCTTTTGAAAGGTGATCCTGGACCTGTGCAAACGCACGTTCGTAGTCTTCGATCGCCATATCGAAAGATGGCTTGTTGAAGCCTCGCGGAGCGTCCGCGGTGTCCGCGTTCAGGACGTCAAAAGCCTCATCGAGAGTGAGATCCTGGCGCTCTTCATACAAGCCAAACCATAGAAGCGGTTCGCCGGTTTCTTCAAAGCGCGTTTTGAGTTTTTCCTCAAAGGCAAACCCGAGTTCATACGCCAGATAACCAGCACAATGGCACCCGTCCTGTTGCGCACGCTCCATCTGCCTTAGGCAGTCGTCGACCTCTTCCAAACGCGCGCAGGTCACCACGTCGACCGGCGCTTCGAACAGGGTCGCCGTCCGGCGCTTCAAAACGTCGAGCAGCAAGACTGATCCGGTTTTCATAGTGTGCGTTGACATCTGCTGACGCCGAGGTTCGAGAGGATGGTTTATGCCGTCAATTAGACCGAACTGAGCGAAGGCTAACGGTCCATAAGAGGCGGCAGATTGCACTCATGCGTCATGTGGTCAAGTCTTTCGTCCCGGAAATACGAAAATGACCGGCAAAACTCTTTGCCGGCCATCTAATTGTTTCACTCGCAACTGGATATAAGCCGCTGCAGTCAGACCAAAATTGTCCGTTGCGGTTTAGGCCGCGGCAACGTCCTTCAAGAAGGTATCAATCGCGCGCTTCACATCATCAGCTTCTTCGTTGAGCATCTGGGTTGCATCGACCATCAAGCGCGCCGAGGCGCCTGTGCGTTCTGCCGATTCCCGAACATCGCCAATGTTGGTCGCCACTCGGCCGGTGCCGTCTGCAGCTTCCGCAACATTGCGCGAAATCTCTTGTGTAGCACCACCTTGCTGCTCAACCGCGGCCGCGATGGCCGCCGTATAGCTGTTAACCTCATCCATTGTGGACGCGATGGCCCCGATGGATTCAACGGCACCTTTGGTTTCCTCCTGGATGGCGGAAATCTGTGCGCCGATTTCTTCCGTTGCTTTGGACGTCTGAGTTGCCAGTTCTTTGACTTCAGCCGCAACAACAGCAAAGCCCTTGCCCGCCTCGCCGGCACGTGCGGCCTCGATCGTGGCATTGAGCGCCAGCAAGTTTGTTTGCTCAGCGATTGCCTGAATGAGGGTCACAACCTCGCCAATCCGGTTCGCAGCTTCTGCAAGCCCGGCAACTTTCTGGTTGCTGGTCTGTGCGTTTTCAGTCGCCTTCATTACGATGCCGGTCGTCTGTTCAACCTGACGCGAAATCTCGCTGATAGAACTGCTCAGCTCTTCGGCCGCTGACGCAACTGTCTGGACATTGGACGAAGCCGTTTCGGAGGCATCAGAGACAGAAGTGGCTCGAACCGTCGTGTCTTCGGCAATTTGGCCCAGTTCCTGTGCTGAGCCGCGCATCTCTTCGACTTTCGCCGTTACGCCGTTCAGCTTTGTAGCAATCTCCGACTGGAACTGCCCGATGCGTTCTGTAATGGCCATTTGCTTGGCACGCTCGACTTCTGCGCGTTCCTCGTCCTGCGTTTGCAGAGACTGTGTTTCAGCTTGCGCGGCCTCGGCTTCTTCGCGAGCTTCATCCGATGCTGCGAATGCCTTTGCGATGAAATCTGTGATCCACCAAAGCGCAGCTACCTCGGCAACAACGATGATCGCATGGAAGACCACCCGGCCAAAGTCTGCCCCCGCCGGAAACACCGCCCAAGGCATTGCAAAGTTCAAACCCAGGTGATGCACAGCGACCACGCCCGCGTATGCCACTAGAGCGCGCCAGTCGACCCACCCCGTCAACACCGCCAGAACGGCAAAGAAATACATGTGCCCGTCAAGTTGGTAAGAGGCTTCGACGTTCGGTGTGTGAAGTGCTGCAACGAACAAGGCCGCCAATCCAGCGAGTGACATAGCAGTTGCCAAACGCGTTTCCACGCCAATGCCAAACCGGACCCAGGTGGCTGTTGCTGCAACGCCCAGCAATAGTGCGCCGCCGCACATGGTCACGAAAGAGACATTCCCCACGACCCACGCAGTCCCGATGACCAGAAAGACGTTAAACCATGTGAAAAAAATCACTATCCGGGAGAACTTTTCCCGCAAGACGTCCAGGCCAGATGCGGCCGATACCATGTTGTTCATTACTGGGTCTCCATGGGTGTGCCAGTTATTCGTGCACAGGCATAGGCAACGGCAGAGGACGCAACAAATCCGGCGCCCGACTGATAGAGGCGCTGAACAAAATCACTGTCTGCACTTTGGCTCAAAGCAAACCAGGTTGCAGTTGGCGCCGCCATGATCCGTCCTTCCGCTTTCGCGACAACCTCAAGGGCGGACGCCCCCCATGGCTTCGCAAATACGATCACCGGACCGTTCCCTGATGGCACCAATGTCCCGAGAAGCACGATCAAACAGCTTCCCAGGAAATAAAGGGCCACGAAGCGCTTTGTGGAATTGCTCAACTTTTTGCCAAATCACCAACACGTTTTGGCGTAATTATCCCTGCGGCAATTTAATAAACTCTGAAATTTCGGAACTTTATGTTTGGACACACATGCCGGATTTTCGCCGCTTCCAAGCGCTTTGTCACAATTGAAAACGGCCTGACGAATTCGTCAGGCCGTCTGAAAAAACGCATTTTAGAACCGGGATACGGTTCGTCCAAGACCGCTCCTATTCAGCCGAGGAGAGCCCAACTGGACACGCGACACCGGTTCCACCGATCCCACAATATCCGCCCGGATTTTTCGCAAGATACTGTTGATGGTAATCTTCGGCGAAATAGAACTCGTCGAGCTTCTTGGTTTCAGTGGTGATCGCATTCTTGATACCGCTGTCATGAAGCGCTTTCTGATACGCGACCATGGATGCATTGGCTTCACTCAACGCCGCGTCTGTCGGAACGTAAATCGCCGAGCGGTACTGGGTGCCGGTATCATTGCCCTGCCTCATGCCTTGTGTCGGGTCGTGATTTTCCCAGAAAACCTTCAAGAGATCTCCAAGCGTGACCTGAGCGGGATCATAAACGACCAGGACTGCCTCCGTGTGACCTGTCCGGCCGGTGCAGGTTTCATGGTAGGTTGGGTTTGGTGTGATCCCGCCTGCATAGCCGACAGCTGTCACATGGACGCCGGGCAACGTCCAAAACAGGCGTTCAGCGCCCCAGAAACATCCCATCCCGAAAAGAACGGTTTCCGACCCTTCCGGGTACGGCCCCGTCATCGAGTTTCCATTCACAAAATGCGCCACACCCGGCACAATGGCTTCTGCGCGGCCTGGAAGTGCCTCTGCAGAGGTCGGAAGTGAAAACTTTTTGCTCAACATTGTCATGAAAGACATGATCGCGCTCCAGGTTTTGATGACAGGCGTACGCACCTGCGATCCAGAGCAGGCGAATACCGATTGACGGATTATGTGGATCTATTTTGCAGCTTGTCTACGGTCAGACGCCAATGCTCACTGAAGCTCACTACGCTATACACGCTAAGCATAGCGAAAACGGCGCTTTTGCCTTCTGGCGCCGATGAGCAAGAATAGCACCCCGATCCCAGCAAAGACGGCACATGCCGGCCACGTCAAAACCGTTTGAAGCATCGGATCCCAAACAGTTGGATGGACATACCGCTGAATCACAGCTTGAGATAAATTAAGCGTTTCAGGTGACATCTCGAACCAAAGCTGCCCGAGTGACTTGAACATAATCTGCGATTCTGCAATCGAACGGCTTGCATCTGCAATGCCAACAACAATCGCAATTGCTAGCAATCCGAAACCGAACATGCGTAATAAAAACTTCACAATACTTATCATTGCCGTACCGTCATATTTTATATTTTGCTGTGTTATTTCAAAGTTCCAGTTTTGACCTTGCTCGCTGCACATATGCAATTTGACTAAAGGCGAACAGGCCTCAAGTAATATCGTTAATTTCTTGATCAAGTATTGTCAGCTAACACTTTTGTGTTTCCGGCTTTAGCACTGCAATCATGCTCTGCCCTAACGTTATGATGGGCACGGCTATTGGACCACCGAGATTCCATCGACCAAATGAGTTCGATCATAATAGCCAACTCACATCCATAGGAGCGCCTGCTTTCAGCGAAAATCTCCGACTTCATTGCTTCAAAAATCAGATAATCAAACCCGCATTTTTCGGCATAAATTCAAACATTTCGCCGTTTTCCATTCAGCTATCCCCAAGCTCAAACCGATTGGATAAAAAAAACTTCATGAGATGCTTGCCTTCATCCGCCGCATCAGTATATTGCGCCCACTCAAGCGGGACACTGCTTGCAACGGACAGGTGGCCGAGTGGCTGAAGGCGCACGCCTGGAACGCGTGTATACGGGCAACCGTATCGAGGGTTCGAATCCCTCTCTGTCCGCCATTACCTCTGAAAACTGAATTTAGAAAACACCGCTGATTCTTACAGGCGGCGGCATTTGGCATGACTTATGAACCGCCCAAAGACAGGTCCGGTGCCAAGAATTCGTTCAAGACTTCCCCAAAAATTGCCCGCCAGGTTATGGAGACCCGACGGGCAACGATCTTACGCTTAGTCGAACATCAACGAGTTCACCGCAAAGTTGGCATAATCTGCTGCCGTCATACCGACACTTGCAATCGTATTGACGGTGTCTGTGGCGTCCAGGAGGTTGTTGCCACCCAGGTCGTCGACATATCCGATAATCGCGGCACCAGAATCCGAATCAAAATACGTGACAAGAACTGCGGTGTCAGCGACCAAGGCTCCACCATCATTGACATCAACAGTTCCAGCACCGATTGCGTCCGCGAAGCTTATGCCACTGGTATCAGTGAAGTTGACAATATGGTGCTCTGCGGCATCATCGACATCAGCGCCCGCAGCAACATCCAGAACGAACACGGAGCCACGATCGATCAATGCAGATATGTCGGTATTGGCCCCATCGCCGTGAATGGTCGAGAAGCTGAGCTCTGTCGTATCACCAAAGTCCACATCGTCTCTAGAGAATGAGATTGCGTCGCCGGAACTTGGATCAACTCCAACCGTGAACCCGTTGATCGTGTCTGCTCCGAAGACAAGCGTGCCGTTTTCGACTTCGACGATCTGCACCACATCATCACCGCTGCCCAGCGTGGCGGTATCCGCGCCCGCACCGAGGATGATGAAGTCCCCGAAGTTCGAGCCAAGCACTTCAAGAGCTCCATCAAGCTCATCGCACCCGCAGAAGAACAATCCACCGGTAAGACCAGTGGCATCAAATAACGTTGTTGCGCCAGATGCAGTGGTATTGTCGGAAATGATCAGTCCCTGATCACCACCCGTCAATTGGATGGTTTCAAAGTTTCGAACGGCATCCAGATCAAACGGATCTTCAAGCTCATCCGCCATTATCAGTGTGTCAGTACCGTCGCCGCCATCGATCAAGCCGCCATCGTCAGCGACATAGAAGGCATTCTCCGCGCTCAGGATCAGCGAGTCGTTGCCGGAAGACAACAACACCCCGCCCGCGCCTCCAAAGCCCAAACCGGAGAGGTCAACATCGTACCTTGAAAAGTCAATGTCCCCTTCTGCCGTCAGCACAAGAGTTTTCGCTGCACCAGTGTCTTCGAAGTTGGTCTCAAAGATGTTGTTCCATTGGTCTGCGGTACCGTATATCCAACTGTCCTGGGGTCCACTTCCCTCAAACACGCCGAGAAACCTGATACCATCAAAGAGATCGACCGACGTCGTGTGCGAATCGTCTTCATAAATGTCCAGGTATTCAATTCCGCTTGCATCAGTGAAGACATAATGCGTGTCCTCAGTGATATCCGCGTCAATGATCAACGCATCCTCGCTGCCATCGCCACCGATTATCGTGGCAGTTTCCGCAGCTTCGGCACTCACGACAATCAAGTCGTCTCCGCCACCAGCATCAACGTAGGCATCTCCGGTCTGGAGGTAGATGATGAAATCATCACTTGCCCCAAGCGTTACAGACAGGTTGGAATGGTCTGACAGAAGAATCTCGGAATAAAAACTCCCACTTGTGTTCTCAACAACCAAAGTCTGGCCATCGGCTTTCGTAAGAGCTTCCAAAGCACCGGATTCGCCCTGAACTTTTATGTTTTCACCGTTGTGTTTATCCTCGATGTCGACCTCACCGATCACATCCTCAAAGATAATGTTTTCAACGGAGGTCAAGCTCATATCAAGTTGGTCGGACACATCAGTTGCGTCGTCCGTCCGGACATCGTCGATTATGAAGGTGTTGAAGCCGGTAATGATAAGTGTATCCTCACCATCTCCGGCGTCGATAACACTCAGATCCGCGTTGTCGAATGTGCTGTAAATCGTGTCGCTCAAATCCGTTGCGGAGTTTGTTGCATTCACCGGCACGCCGCCGACCAACACTTCAGATGCTCCGGCTTCGAGAATGATCGTATTGCCGGTCGGGCTGCTTCCGCCGCCGCCACTGCCGGTACTGCCACCAGTATCGCCATCATCGGGATCGCCATCGCTCCCCAAAGGCGTGTCCAGTACTATGGACGACAGATCCGTCCCGCTTAAGGTTTGTGCGCCATCCCGGTTCTCGAACTGACCGTAAAGCACCCAATGCTGATAGGCCGTGAACGATCCGGCATCGACAGCCGCCTGGACGTCTGGATTGGCGGCAAGATACGTCGCAGAATCGAAGGTATCGTCGCCACCACCAATCTCAGGTTGGCCCAAGAGTGTATCAATTGTTTGGTTCGGGATGCGTCCCTCAGCCGCGCCGTAAGCCCAAAAATGGTCCAGCGGATTGACACCAGCGGCCGCCACATCCGGATTCTCTGAGAGATAGAACGATGTATCGAAATTCTCGTTTGGGTCACGCCCTTCTGACCAACCGAACAGATTGAAGTGTTCTTCTGCGGACTGGAACAGGCCCGCATCAATTGCGGCAGCTACATCCGGATTGTTCGCAAGGTAATACGCTTCGTTGAACGCGATAGACATTTTATTCCTTTGTTATTCGACACGATTACCCCCTGCCGGGTTTCGCTTAGTCCCAATGAGAGCCGCATCGTCCCTATGCGGTTAGGGCTTTTATAACCTTAACAAGACCTTAAGTGGCTAAAAATTTAAATTAATGCGATGTATTTTGAACAACTTCGTAAACACGCCTCAACAACAACTATTTTTTGAGCCGTTAACTATAAATTTTGGCGCGTTTTCTTCTTACCGTTTTGAGCCTAAAATACCTTTTATTTCGAAAATTCGAATTTATTTATCTTTGTAACGCTGCAATTTTGCTTTGAAGTTCCAGTCGTATCGGAATCCATTAAGGTGGATCACCAAAGACGAGCCTGGCGGCTATCACTGCGAGCCGATCATTCGAGGTGTTAACGCCTCGCTTGCCTTTCGCATCAAACAAGCGTACTCCGCACGGCCCACATTACTGACACGAAGACTGCGCAACTGATCGCCATTATCGCGATGGGTCTATTATATGCATTTCAGAAGGACACCGTTTTCATGCAAACCATTGGACTTGATTTCGGCACATCGAACAGCGTGGCGATGACAGCTTCCATGTCTGGGGCTGCAGAAGCGGTCACATTTCTCGGCGACCGGGATGAAGTAACCTCGTTGCCATCCGTCCTGAGCTTTCTCGACAAGGGAGCCGCAAAGGCGCCCCACCCTGAAGTCGGCCCCTGGGCAATCCGTCAGTTCCTCGAAAGTTTCGGTGATGTTCGTTTCATTCAGTCACTGAAAACCTTTGCGGCGAGCACGGCCTTTAAAGGAACGGGCATTTTTGGCGTCCCGTTTGACTTTGAGAGCCTGATGGCGACGTTCTTGACGGCCGCTTTTGAGCGCGCCCATCCTCAGATCAATCCGTCTCAAACCCGATTGGTGGTAGGCCGACCCGTTGAGTTTGCCGGCCACAATCCGGATGAACAGCTCGCGATGAAGCGGTATCGATCAGCTTTCCGCAAACTCGGCTACGACGACATCCTTTTTGTCATGGAACCTGTTGGCGCCGCATTTTCCTACGCTCAATCCCTCAAGCAGGATATGACAATCCTGGTGGCGGACCTTGGCGGCGGCACCACAGACTATTCGCTCATGCGGTTTGAGACCTCAGCTGGTCATATGCACGCGCACCCGCTGGGGCGCGGCGGCATAGGCATCGCGGGAGACACCTTTGACTACCGGATCATTGATAACGTCGTACTGCCGAAGCTCGGCAAAGGGTCTCAATACAAAAGTATGGGCAAGACACTGGACATTCCGCCCAACCTTTTCTCAAATTTTGCCCGCTGGCACATGCTGTCCATCTTCAAGACATCCGATGATTTCAAGGAGATGAAAAAGCTGCTCCGCTGGTGCCTCGACCCAGACCAGATCGAGTTGTTCATTGAGCTCGTCGAGGAAGATCAAGGCTATCCGCTCTACAAATCGGTTTCGGAGACAAAGGCACTTCTTTCAGCAAACGAAGAGGCCGAACTTACCTTCAAACCACTCGGCCCTGATTTCAAAGCAAGCGTTGCGCGGAAGGACTTTGAGAGCTGGATCGCTCCGGATCTCTTGAAGATGAATCGCGCACTCGACAGCACACTGGAACGCGCCAAGTTGAGCGAAGACGACATTGACCGGGTGTTCATGACCGGCGGCACGTCGTTCGTGCCTGCGGTGCGGAAGATGTTCGCAGACCGTTTTGGTGCCGAGCGGATTTCAGGCGGCAATGAACTGACATCAGTGGCCAACGGCCTTGCTCTCATCGGCGCCCGACAGGATGCGGCAGATTGGTCGGTGGCAGCATAAAACGGTCTGATTAAGACAGACCGGGCTCTCAGAAGAAAGCCCGGTCCATCGGTTAGCCAAAGGCCTTTCTGAGAACCGGTATGCGTTTGACCAGCACGTAGTCGAGCGCCAGCACGGTCAAAAGAGTCACTCCGGCAAGCGGAAACGCCAGCGACAGGAACAGCATCAAGATCATGGCACCGCGCCAATGCGGCATGTTTTCCGGTGTCTTCGGCGCAATGATCCGAAGCGCTGCCCCTTTCGGGCGGCGCATCCACCACATGACAACACCGCTCACACTCAGGAAGATTACGGACAGGCACGCGAGTGTGTTGAGCACAAGGTTCCAGAGCCCAACCAGCCCCATATGCAGTGGGATGCCGACAGCCATAGCCTTTGCGGCAAGCGAATAGTCGGCAAAACCAACAGACGCCAGAATCTTGCCGGTATACTGGTCAATGTGGACAGTGCGATCTGAGAAGGGATCTTCAGCATCAGAACTCATTGTGTCCTGATTGATAGTCCACACACCTGTGTCTCCTTGGGGATAGGAAATACGGTATCGGGCATTGAAGCCGATTGCCGCCGCCAAATCCGCGATGCTGTCGATCGTCACAGGAACGCCCTCGGGCGTTCCAGAAGCCCCGGATCCTGAGCCGGAAGCCGGCATTGGTGTCTGCTCCAGAGCCCAGGGCACTTCACCAACGGGACCGTGGTTCATTGCAGCGTGTGTGCTGTCGGACAAGGGAACATTGTTCCATTTTTCCGCAGGAAACGCGTTCCAAGCCTGAACGATCTTGCTTCCCCAAATACCGGTCCAGGCCATGCCGGTGATCAAGAACGCCAGCAAAATAACTGAAACATAGATCCCGACACTGGAATGAAGCCCCTTCCAAAAGTCGCGTCTCCTGGCATTCAGGTTTGGAATGACGGACTGGACAAAGGACCGGTCACGCGGCCACCAAAGGTAAAGACCCGTGACCACCAACACGATCGACAAACCGGCTGCGATCTCCAGAAGGCGGTCCCCTGGTGTTCCAAGCAGGAGATCGCTGTGGATGCCGTCGGCAAAATCATACCAGCCTTTTCGCCGTTCCCAGCTTTCAACCACGTCTCCAGTATACGGATCGACAGCCACCATTGACTGAACACCGTCTACTTTGACGCGGAAAACAGACACGTTGTTGTCAGCGCGCCCCTTGAGCCATTCCACAACAATCCCGTTTGGCTGTTGCTTCAGGGCTTGGCTCGCTTGTTCGTACACACTCAGCGGCTGACCATCTTGAGGGACAGACACGGTAATTTTTTCGCCGTCACGGCCATCTATGTAACTGATGAACATCATCATCATGCCTGTGACCGCGAGGACCATAAGGAAGGGCACAACAAACAATCCGGCATAAAAGTGCCAGCGCCATGCAGCGCGATAGAACGCGTTCGGTGCAGACGCACCTCGAACGTCTTGTGAGATATCACTCATGGGATCTCCATACCGGATGCCCCACCATTCAAAGACAGTTGGAGGCGGTCCGGTTCATATCAATTTCAAAATGGATTTCGGAAAGATCAGATCCCAAGAGGCGGAGCGCGTGCCCCGTTCTGGCTGCGGTTCAGCGAGCTTGTCCGTGGCGCTTCGGCAAAGAACGGGATTGCCAGCGAAGCGAAGACCGGTAAGGCGCTGTCCGATGCCAAGACCGGCACGACCACCGCTCCAACACCGGAAAATACACAGTGGTTTGATGCTTTGCCTTCATCATCACCCATCGGTCCAGACGGCAGTTCTTTACCGTCGGCATCTAGGGTGATGGTTCTCATGCCGTCCGGTGTACACAGGACGACCGTAAAGCCCTGATCCTTTTGCAGCGATGGCATGAAGCCTTGCGGCAAAAGGGCAGACAGCAGGAATGGCAGCAGCAGCACAAACACTGCTGCATTCAATTTCCGGATGTTTTGCCGGAGTTCGCCCAAGATCCTGATGCCCCTAACTTCAGAACGGCTGAGTGCTTAAGGTAGATCCCGAGAAAAGACAATTCTAAAAATCAGATGTGCCGGAACAGCCAGCCTGTCGCCTTACTCGGCAAGGCTGATGTCGGCCATCAGATCCGCCGCTGTGGCTTGCAGTGCGTCGCTCAATTGAGCAGGTGTCAGTCCGGTTGGGAGCCTCAAATCCGCCGAGGCCTTGAACAGAAAACCGCCCTGCATCGATCCCGCTTCAACAGACGTTTCCAGGTGCTCGATGCTGACCTTGTGCTCGCTCAGAATGTGGGTGATGTCGCGCAATATACCCGGGTGATCCTGCGACACCAGATCGAGGTGGGCGGACGCTCCAAGCGCTTCGTTGTCGCTGCCCTGGCCGGACCGCAGCGTGATATCGATCCCATCTGATCCAAGCGCCTCCAGCGCCGCAGTCAACTGGCTGGCATTTTCGGCAGGAACAGAGATGCGCACGATGCCGGCAAACTCGCCACCAAGTCGGGCCATGGAACTCTCGATCCAATTCCCGCCTGCGCCTGCGATGACGTCAGCGATCTTCTCGACAAGCCCAGAACGGTCTTCGGCAATGACTGTGAACACGAGATGGTCTTGCATGATACGGCACCCGTTTGATCGAGGTTGTTACAGTTCTTGTTGACATTTCAAGATTGAGAAAACAAGTGACTGTGCAAAATAGCTAAGGACACCGTCTGTCTCTATAGCATCTCGGATGCTACCCGGGATCCGCGGTTTCAACAGTGGTCATTTAGAATTTACCAGGGCGCCCCTATATTCATTTCGAGGCGCTGACATGTACAAAACAGCCAAATTCAGATGGCACTTCAGAGAGCGGTAAACGCAGAATGCAGACCCATAACAGTTTGAAAACACTGGATCGCTTCTGGCTCAAATTCATGGACCGCCCGCTTGTCTTCGCAGTGGTTGTTCTGCTGGCGCTCGCTTTGTTGCCGGTCGCCGTTTGGATGGACCTGCGCACGATTTCCGACCAGTCTCTCCGCTCTCAAGCCATTGATCTCGACAAGGCAATCACCGAGATCCGGACGTACTACGCCCGCAATGTCGTCGGGCGCGTGCAAAGCGCAAGTGGTGACATTCAACCGACGCATGAATACCACGAACGGGATGGCGGAATTCCCATTCCAGCAACGCTGTCAATTGAGCTCGGGGACGTCATCGGCGATCAAGGTACGCTTGAATACCGGTTCGTCTCCGATCTGCCGTTCATAGAACGCAAGCCTTACGAACTCACCGGTTTTGAGAAAAAGGCCTTGGCTGACTTCCGGGAGACCCGGGATCCCAAGGACCTGGAGATCGGCTTCACGGGGTCCTTGTTCGACCGCCAGGTTCAAATCGCCTCTCCTGTCTACATGGGAGCTTCATGTGTCGCTTGCCACAATACGCATCCTGAGAGCCCAAAAACGGACTGGGTGGTCGGCGATATCCGCGGCATCCAAGCCATCACAATTGACCAGCCCATCGCGGAAAATCTTTGGTCCTTCAAGTATTTACTGACCTATTTCGCAGGCGCTGGTGCTTTCGGGATTGCATTTTCCGGTTTGCAATGGCGTCAGGCGTATCGTTTCCACAAGATGAACGGCGACCTGGAAGCGGCGAACTCTGAAATCAGCCACCTGAACGAACAGCTGGCTTCTGAAAATGTCCGTCTCGGAGCCGAAATCGAAGTTGCGCGGCAGATCCAGATGATGGTCCTACCCACGCAAAACGAATTGGGTGAGATTGATCAGCTGGAAGTCGCCGCCTTCATGGAACCCGCCGATGAAGTTGGCGGAGACTACTATGACGTTCTGCAACTTGGGGACCGCGTCAAAATCGGCATCGGCGATGTCACCGGGCATGGTCTTGAAAGCGGCGTCCTCATGCTGATGGTGCAGTCGGTGGCCGTCGCCCTTCAAGAACAGGGCCCGAGCGACCCAAAACAGTTTCTTGTTGCGCTCAACAATGCGATCTGCCGCAACATCAAACGCACAAAGACCGACAAGCACCTGACCTTGTGTTTCCTGGATATTGAGCACGACAAACTGACGCTGACTGGCCAGCATGAAGAGTTGATACTGCTGCGGCGCTCAGGTGCTGTGGAGACGGTCGACACACTGGATCTTGGTTTTCCGGTTGGATTGGAAGACAACATCTCGGAATTCGTGCGCCCGCTGCCCATGCCCTTTGAGAACGGAGACACGGTTGTCCTCTATACGGACGGTGTTACAGAGGCGGAAAACACCAAGGGCGAGATGTACGGATTGGATCGGTTGATCGCGAGCACCAAGGACCATGGCCACAAGGACGCCGCACGGATGTTGGAGGCGATGATTGCCGATCTTAGATCGCATATCGGGTCGGCAGCGGTGTTTGACGACATCACTCTGCTCGTCGCCCGCCGCAGATAAGGAAAAGGTTTGAGGACTTAGGAGTGGCGGATGACCAAATCAGCCACCCGCCGTTTCCAAACGCATCGGAGCGCTGGAAGTACCGGCAAGACGCCGGCCTGAGCCCCTCCACAGGCTACGTAAAAACCCCTACCGCCTTTAACAGGCGTTGTAAATTGGCTGTTTGACGCAACCGCTTACCCACCCCTTCTCTTCGCATTGGAACGCTGTGGCGGTGCCCGCCAATATCATGTCGGATTGGTGCTTGATCCCCACATGGCCCTCCCGTACTGTGCGCCGATCTGACGGCGTCCTAATAGGGACTGAGAGAGATTCTGGATGCGGCTGACCCATACCGGGGGCCAATGCCGGCGCTGTTGAAGGCAAATCGCCCCGCATGCAGTCGAAGCTGCAGCCGAGTCGGCGTGTCTTTCTTCCTTTCCGGACAGCCGCATTCTTGTTTGCCTAAACGGCACTATGATTGGAAGAGACCATGACCCACAGGATAATCCTGTCTGCCGTGTTCGCGTTTTCAGCACCTTCAGCCGCATTTGCGCACGCAGGCCACTTGGGCGAACTTGCCGGGCACGCACATTGGGCTGGTGCCGCTGCGCTTGCAGGTGCGGCTCTCATTGCCGGTGTCGTTGCTTGGGCGAGCCGGAAAGACGAGGACAGTGCAGCCGACAGCGACGAAGCAGATGCTGAGCCCGGTGAGACTGCGGAAAATCCAGCGTCATAATCCAAAACGAGCTCCAACGAATTGCTGTTTTAGCGGCACCCGTATTTAGCCTGACACTTACCGCGCAACCCAATAACACGGACACCTGAGTGACGCTTTTGCCAGCCGATGACACGCCGCAATACGTATATGAGACGGATCCGGCGGCAATCTACCGCCAATCCTTTTCCATCGTGCGGCAAGAAGCAGACCTTTCGCATTTGCCAGAGGCCTTGCATCCAACGGCTGTCCGGTTGATCCATTCCTGCGGCATGACCGATCTACCACAAGATCTGATGTGGTCGGATGACGTTCTAGAAGCAGCACAAGCAGCTTTCGCAAAGGGAGCTCCGGTGTTTTGCGACGTGGAGATGGTAGCGCACGGCATTATCAAGAACCGCCTCCCGGAAGGCTCCGAAGTCATCTGCACATTGAATGACCCTTCGGTCCGCGGCCTTGCATCTGAGCTCAAAACGACCCGGTCAGCCGCTGCTGTCGAGCTCTGGAGCGATCGGCTGGACGGGGCAATTGTCGCGATTGGAAATGCCCCAACAGCGGTATTTCATCTTCTTGAGATGATTGCTGCGGGCGGACCGAAACCTGCGGTCATTCTTGGCTTCCCGGTCGGCTTTGTCGGCGCTGCAGAATCCAAGGACGCGCTGGCCAGCAATCCGTTTGGCGTTCCCTATCTTGCCGTCAAGGGCCGCCGGGGCGGATCAGCCATGGCAGCCGCTGCCGTAAATGCCCTTGCCGCCGGTTTGCCGGAAGAGGGGTGACATGACCATCGATGATCGTAAGCCCACAATGAAATCCGTCAGCAAACCAAAAGCCTTGCGTTCCCGTGGATTTCTTTCCCAGCCGAGCGCTCACGCCCCGTCCGGCGATAGTTCTTCGGGCAAACCGAACATGTCTCGCGGCAAACGACAGCCGGTTGTGTCGGATGGGGGAAAACCAGCAAACTTGACCACCAAAGTCGCCATCCAGCCCTACAAACTGGGGGACACATGAACGCCCCCTGGCTGACCCTGATCGGACTGGGTGAAGACGGCTCCTTTTCGGCCGCCGCGCAAACTGCGCTGGACGGGTCGGAAATCGTCTACGGTAGTGCCCGTCACTTTGATCTGGTTCCGGGAATATCTGGTGAAAAACGCCTATGGCCCTCGCCATTTGCCAAGGTTTTTGAGGACTTGGCTGCTCTGAAAGGCCGCTCTGTCGCCGTGCTCGCGACCGGTGATCCGCAGTGGTACGGAATTGGCTCCAGCCTCGCGCGGTATTTCCCATCCCCGGAAATGACCGTTTTCCCGGCGCCTTCCGCGTTCCAACTGGCTGCAGCGCGTCTGGGCTGGGCGGTTCAGGAGTGCGAATGCCTTTCGGTTCACGGGCGGCCAGTTGACCGGCTGCGCTGTCATCTCTACCCCGGAGCACGTTTGTTGGTTCTGACCAGCAATGGCCATGCGCCGCGCGAAATTGCCAAGCTTCTGCAAGACGAAGGTTGTGGTGCAAGCCGCATGACTGTCCTTGAACATCTTGGCGGTGAAAAGGAACAAGTTTTCTCGGGTGTTGCTCATGCATGGTCGGAAGACGCCGCTGATTTTCACACCCTTGGTATCGAAGTTGTTGCGGCCCGCGGTGCCATCATCCGCTCCCGCGTTCCAGGTCTACCGGATGAGGCCTTCCGTCACGACGGCAAGATGACCAAGCAGGAAGTGCGCGCGGTGACCCTTGCGGCGCTCAAGCCCTATCCCGGCGCGCTGTTGTGGGATGTTGGCTCCGGATGCGGGTCAGTGGCAATCGAGTGGCTGCGAGCAGCAGATCGTACAAAAGCAATTGGCCTGGAACCTCATAAAGAACGTCGATTGATGGCAGCGGAAAATGCGAGTTCCCTTGGCGTTCCGCATCTTGACCTGATTGATGCCGCCGCGCCGGACGGCTTACTCGATCTACCTGAGCCAGATGCGATCTTTATCGGCGGTGGCCTGACTGCTGACAACATGGTTGAAACATGCCTATCCGCATTGAAACCTGGGGGAACATTGGTCGCGAACGCTGTCACGCTTGAAAGCGAAGCGGTTCTCCTCGATGCCTATCAGAAACATGGCGGCGATTTGAAACGGTTGTCCGTTCAGCGCGCCAGTGCTGTTGGCGGGCTAACCGGATGGCGGCCGGCAATGCCGGTTACCCAGTGGAGTTTTGTGAAGTCATGAGCGGCACGCTCTATGGAATTGGTCTTGGACCGGGTGACCCGGAACTGATGACCCTGAAAGCGCATCGGCTGATTTCATCGGCCAGGGTGATAGCCTATCCAGCTCCAGATACCGGCGAGAGTTTTGCGCGGTCAATCGCAGCTGATACGATCCCTCAAGGCGCTCGGGAGATCCCGATTGTTGTGCCAATGCGTGTCGACCGCTTTCCTGCCCAAGAGATCTACGACAAGGCCGCTGCAGAAATCGCTGAGGTTCTGGAAACCGGTGAAGATGTGGTCGTGCTGTGTGAAGGCGATCCATTTTTCTTCGGGTCCTTCATGTATCTGTTCGACCGCCTATCCGGACGTTTCCCGTGTGAAGTTGTGCCCGGCGTCACCTCGTTAACTGCCTGCGCGGCACAACTGATGCGGCCACTGACGTCCCGCAATGACGTTCTGACTGTCATTCCTGGCCCGCTACCCGATGTCGATATCCGCGCCAAGATCGAAGAAGCCCAGGCCGTTGCCATCATGAAGGTGGGCCGGCATTTGCCGCGGTTGAAAGCACTTCTTGACGACATGAACCTTATCGACCACGCCGGGTACGTTGAACGCGCAAGCCTGCCAGAGCAGAAGGTCTACCGGCTTCAAGATCTTGATACGGACAAAGCCCCATATTTTTCCATGATCCTCATCTACAAGGGAGACGAAGCGTGGACGCTTCCCCCATCCTTCTCGTCCTGAACCAAGCTGGTCTGTATACGGCAGAAGACATCGCCAAGCGGTTTTCAACGGCGCGCATCCATGGCCTAGCCGGCCGTGTACCGACCGCCGACACGCAGTTCAACGAGACGATTGAACACATTCAGATGCTGTTCAGGGCCGGGCATCCGATCATAGGCTTTTGCGCCAGCGGCATTCTGATCAGGGCCTTGGCTCCAATCCTGTCAGACAAGCGGACCGAGCCACCCGTTGTAGCCGTGTCCGAAGATGGCTCCAGCATCGTTCCGCTGCTTGGCGGTCATCGCGGGGCCAACGAATTGGCGCGCCTTCTGGCAAAGGGCCTCGGCGGCCATGCGGCGATCACCACCGCAGGCGACACCGCCCTTGGTATCGCGCTGGATGCACCGCCCAAGGGCTGGAAACTTGCAAATCCGGAAGACGCCAAGCCGGTCATGGCTGAGCTCCTGTCCGGTGCGCCGGTTCAGGTATTGGGCTCCGCAGACTGGTTGAAGCGGGACAAACTGACAATTTCCGAGGATGCCGAACTGACGCTTTTAGCAACCGATGAACCTGTCGAGGGGACGCCAACTCGGCTTGTCTATCATCCGCAGCGGTATGTGGTTGGCGTCGGCTGTGCCCGCGGCTGCGATCCGCAAGAACTGATCGATCTGGTTGATACGCATCTTGCGGTTCAAGGCGTTGCAAAGGGCGCTGTCGCCTGTGTCGCAACCATCGATTTGAAGGCCGACGAAGCTGCCATGAATGCGTTGGCCGCCCATCTGGATGCCCCCTTACGTCTCTTCCCGGCTGAAACGCTGGAGTTGGAAAAACCGCGCCTCAAGAACCCGTCAGAAGTCGTCTACTCTGAAGTGCGCTGCCATGGTGTGGCCGAAGGCGCTGCACTTGCGGCCGTTGGCCGCGAAGGCCGATTGGTGGTCGAAAAACAAAAGACCGCAAACGCCACATGCGCCATCACTCGTGCGCTGGAACCGCTTGACGGAATGACAGTTGGCCGTGGCCGCGGCCACTTGTCGGTGATCGGTATTGGCCCGGGGAAGGACGACTGGCGCACGCCGCAGGCAACCCGTCTTCTCGCCGAAGCAAGCGATGTCGTGGGATACTCGCTTTACCTTGAAATCGTCGCCTCTCACATCACGGGCAAGACCCACCACAATTTCCCTCTTGGCGCGGAAGAAGACCGCGTGCGGTTTGCGCTCGAAGAGGCGGGCAAAGGCAAGAACGTAGCGCTGATTTCGTCTGGCGATGCCGGTATCTACGCGATGGGAGCCCTTGTTTACGAACTTCTGGATCGCGATGCCGATAACGGTGGTGTGTCCGATGCCGCCAAACGGGTCAGCATCACCAACGCACCCGGCATCTCCGCCCTTCAGGCGTGTTCAGCACAGATCGGCGCACCGCTCGGCCATGACTTCTGCGCGATCTCGCTGTCCGATCTGCTCACCCCATGGGAAGCGATCGAAAAGCGTCTCAACGCAGCGGCTGAAGGGGACTTTGTAATTGCTTTCTACAATCCAGTGTCAAAGCGGCGTAGGACACAGCTGGCCGCTGCCAAGGACATTCTGCTTAAACATAGGCCGCCAGAAACGCCGGTTGTGCTAGGTGTCAATCTTGGACGTCCGGAAGAAACCTTGCGCGTGCTGACACTGGCCGAACTTGAGGTGGATGATGTCGACATGCTGACGACAGTCATGGTTGGGTCGTCCAATTCGAAGGCGGTCAAACGCGGAGACGGCAGGAAGTTTGTCTATACACCGCGCGGCTACGCAAAACGTATCGACGCCCCGAAAGACCAGAAATCGGAAGAAACCGCATGACCGTTCACTTCATTGGCGCCGGTCCCGGCGATCCGGATCTCATCACCGTTCGTGGATTGAGGCTCATTCAGAACTGCCCGGTCTGCCTTTATGCAGGCTCGTTGGTGCCCGAACAGATTGTCGCTGCAGCGCCGGAAGGCGCGCGGGTGATCGACACGGCGCCGATGACCCTCGACGAGATTATTGCTGAAATCCAGACCGCCCACGAGAACGGCCAGGATGTGGCCCGTGTCCACTCCGGTGATCCATCTATCTACGGCGCGACGGCCGAACAGATGCGCCGCCTGGAAGCACTCGGTATCGACTATGATGTGACACCAGGCGTCCCGGCCTTTGCCGCGGCCGCCGCAGCGCTGAAAACCGAACTCACCATACCCGAAGTTGCGCAAACCGTGATTGTGACCCGGACGGCCATGAAATCCTCGGCAATGCCAAACAACGAGGATCTCGACACGCTTGGAAAAAGCGGTGCAACGCTTGCAATCCACCTGTCGATTCGGAACCTGCGCGAAGTCGAGCGGCAACTCACGCCACACTACGGCACAGATTGCCCGGTTATCGTTGCTTATCGTGTCGGATGGCCGGATGAGGCCTTCATTCACGGGACGTTGTCAACGATTGCGGAAAAGGTACGGGCAGCAAAGATCACACGCACTGCGTTGATCTTCATTGGTCACGCCTTGAAGCCCGGTCAGGATTTCAGAGCCAGCGCGCTGTATGATGCAGATCACGTGCATGTCCTACGACCGAAGAAAAAGGCCAAAGGCTAAGCGCTTCGCTATTTGCCTTTCACCTGGCTGATCCCGTAGGTTTCTTTAAGGACATCTGACGGGAGACGCCGCGTGGCTGAACGAAATCCGCTTCTGGAACATGCACTGTCGCTGAACGGCGATCCTCTTGCGATCCGGGAGTTTTATGCCAACTGGGTGCAGACCTACGATACGGATCTCCTGCTTGCGATCGGATATGTCGCTCCGCAAGTCGCTGCTGAGGCTTTGGTCCGGCATCTGGGTGACGGCAAATTGGTACTGGATGCAGGTTGCGGGACCGGACTCGTCGGGCTGGAGCTTTTAAAGCTCGACTATGAGCTCACCATCGACGGGATTGACCTCACGCCGGAAATGCTGGCTGCATCGCGAAAAAGTGGCGCTTATCGGAAATTGAATGAAGCCGACATGTGCAGCCGACTGCATGAGATCGACGACAACAGTTATGATGGCATTGTCAGCGCGGGCGTGTTTACCAGCGGCCATGTTGGACCAGATGGGCTCGATGCACTGACCCGGATTGCCAAGCCCGGTGCTCCAATCGTCTTCACCGTACGGGACACCACATGGGACACTGACGGCTTTGCGCAGAAGATCGAGAAGCTGGAAACTGATGGCGTGGTGCGGATTGTCGATATCCAGCTTAGCCCGTATCACACAAAGAAAGACGTTTTCTGTCAGCTCTGCGTGCTAAAAGTCGTTTGATAGCGTGAAATCACATGCGCAAACGACCCTATCACATTGTTTACGCGCAGCCCCATATCGGGAAGACTGTTCCCGGAAGCGTCGCTTGCCGAAAATAGCCGGTCGACGGTGCCCTCATTCACAACACTGGCATAGTGAAACTCGTGTGCTGCCAGCGAACCTGACCATGGCGCACCAGTTTTTGGGGTGATAATCCGATAGCCGAGGTGCCGTTTGCGGGTTTGGAACGACGTTTCCAGCGGCAAAAGCCCAAGCATTTTATGCCGGCAACCATCTGCGTCTACCAGCATGTCACCCAAGATCATATAGCCGCCGCATTCGCCATAGATCAGCGCGCCGTTTTCAGCGGCTGCTTGTACTCCGGAAAGGAAGGTCTGCGCCTCTGAGAGTTTGCCGGCATGAAGTTCGGGATATCCGCCCGGCAGATAGATCGCGTCGGCATCAGGCCTCGGCACTTCGTTGGCGAGCGGCGAGAAGAACGAAATCTCCGCTCCCATGCGCTGCCAGTGATCGAGCATGTGAACGTACGAGAATGCGAAGGCAATGTCCCTGGCAACCGAGATTCGTTGTCCAAGAGGTGTTGGAAGTTGGGGCACTTCATCATCAGGCGTGGCAATGCTTTGCGCCAGCGTTCGAATTCCATTGAGATCCAGATGATCTTCACAAATGCGCGCCGCTGCGTCCAGAAAAGCGTCCAGTTCTGGATGTTCCTGAGCCTGAACCAAGCCGAGATGGCGTTCCGGCAGAACCAAATCGCTCTTGCGCGGGATAGCCCCAAGGACTGCAATATCGAGCCCGCTCAGGGCTGCCCGCAGCATCTCTTCATGGCGGGCGCTGCCGACCCGATTGAGGATGACACTGGTCACTTTCACATCGGACCGGAAGTCTTTGAAGCCACTGACGAGAGCAGCAACCGACTGCGCCTGTTTCGCACAATCGACAACCAACACCACCGGGATTTGGAGCGACATTGCCAAATCTGCGGCAGACCCTTTCCCGTTTGCAGCGCCATCAAACAGACCCATGGCCCCTTCGGCGATAAGAAGATCGTGTCCAGCAGCGTGGGAACCGGCCAGCGTTCCTATTGTTCCTCCGTCCATCGCCCAGGCATCAAGGTTGATGCAGGGCGCACCACTTGCAGCTTCATGGAACTTGGGATCGATGTAATCGGGTCCGGACTTTGCCGAAACAACGGAAAGGCCCGCGTTCTTGAAAGCCCGCAGCAAGCCTAGCGTCACGGTAGTCTTGCCAGCGCCGGAGGATGGCGCTGCGATCAAGAGCCCCTTCGATCCGCCTGGATTAACCTGCATCGGCCTGTCGGGTCGCCTCGCGCAGCCCGAGTGGATCGGGTGTCAGAACCTTCCCAGACAGGGCGCCCAGCCAGTCGAGCCCAGCGCGTAAACGGACAACTTCACCAACACAGACAATGGCGGGCGGGCTGAGACCAGCGCGCTTTGCTTCTTCTGCGCAGTTTCCGAGTGTCGTTTCCAGAACTTCTTGCCCGACTAAGGACCCGTTACACACGATTCCCACAGGCTCATCCACCGAGCGTCCACCCGCAATCAGTTTGCCGGCAATTGTCTCAAGATGTTTCATTGCCATGTACATCACGATGACTGGAGAGCCTTGCGCAATACCGTCCCAGTTGATCGCATCCGGCGTCAGCCCGGTCTGATCATGTCCGGTAAGAAACGTCACAGCCTGATTGCAATCCCGGTGGGTCGCCGGGATACCGGCATAGGCCAGCCCGCCAATTCCGGCAGTAATGCCCGGTATGATCCGGAAATGAACCCCGGCCTCGACCAGTCCAAGCGCTTCTTCCCCGCCCCGCCCAAACACAAAAGGATCGCCGCCTTTAAGGCGCAAGACACGTTTGCCGGCCCGCGCATAGTCAATGAGCTTCAGAGTAATGTCCCTCTGTTTCGGGCTCGGCTTGCCACCGCGTTTACCGGCGTAGTCAAGAACGGCTCCAGGTCTTGCCCAGCCTAGAATGCTCTGATCCACAAGCGCGTCGTAAACAACCACATCCGCCTGCCGCAACCCATTGACGGCGTGCAGCGTCAAAAGGCCAGGATCCCCAGGCCCCGCTCCGGCCAGCCAGACCCATCCGGCTTCGAATTCCGGTAGAGACTGTGCAGGCAATGTCATGTGTTGTTCAGACTGCATAAATCTTGTTTACAGCGGGGATAGAAAAGCGCCAAGTCCTTCGCCGGTATAAAGCTCTCCGAATGCGACATTTCATCTCTCGATCTGCGCATTCTTGAAAAACTCGGTTATAGACATTTCATGGTCAGACCTGACGGCAAAGAATTGCGGCGCGGCTGGACGACGGGGGCATGTGCCACGGCGGCGGCGAAGGCTGCCTACCAGGCTTTGCAGACGGGTACCTTTCCGGATCCGGTCGAGATAACCCTGCCGCAAGGCAGAACGACAGACTTCGTTCTAACCCGCCACGCGGTAGATGACGGATGCGCTTCCGCGACGATTACAAAAGACGCGGGCGATGATCCGGATGTGACGCATGGGGCCGAAATCACGTCAACTGTCAGGCTTCTGCCAGAGGGAAGCGGTGTCCGGTTCAAGGCCGGGGTCGGGGTTGGCACCGTTACCCGGCCCGGCTTACCGATCCCGCCGGGTGAACCTGCAATCAATCCGGTGCCCCGCCAGATGTTGCAAACTGCCATTGAGGAAGTGACCCGCCTTTACGGCGGCACTGGCGATGTCGAGATCGAAATCTCGATTGCCGGCGGTGAGGAATTGGCACTGAAGACCATGAACCCGCGGCTTGGCATCATTGGCGGGTTGTCGGTCCTTGGAACAACCGGGATTGTGCGTCCGTTTTCTTGTGCTGCGTGGATTGCGTCCATTCACCGCGGTATTGACGTCGCCCGCGCAACCGGGCTTGAGCATGTTGTGGGCGCAACGGGGGCCATGTCGGAAAAGGCCGTGCAGTCTCGTTATAGCCTCGACGAAAGCGCCTATCTCGACATGGGAGATTTTGCCGGCGGGCTCCTGAAATACCTGCGCAGTCACCCGATCCCGAAAATCACCATGGCCGGGGGCTTTGCCAAGTTCACCAAGCTTGCCCAAGGCGCGCTCGACCTGCACTCGGCGCGGAGCTCGGTCAGTTTTGAGTTCCTTCAGGACTTGCTTCGTGAGGCCGACGCCCCAACCAGCCTCATCGCCCGTGCTGGAACATCGAATACGGCGAAGGAAGTACTCGATATGGCGGTGGCAGAGGGGATCAATCTGAGCGCGCCTCTTGCAAAGCGTGCAAAAACAGCGGTTCGAACAGTTCTGCGGGATGCGCCTGTCGACGTGGAAGTGCTGGTCGTCGACCGTCAAGGGCACATTATCGGGGAGTGTGGATTTGACGGCTGATCAACCTCACATCCTGCTGCTGGCCGGGACCTTTGAGGCCCGCGTGCTTGCAAAAAAAATCTTGGAAAGGTTTCCGACTGTTCGCCTAACAGCGTCCTTCGCGGGCGCCGTGAAAGATCTGCCAGACCTTGGTGTTCTGACGCGCATTGGCGGGTTTGGCGGCATTGAGGGGCTTTGCCAGTACCTTCAGACCGAGAAGGTTTCGCTCATCATCGATGCAACACATCCGTTTGCAGCTCAAATGAGCCGGAACGCCTTCCATGCGGCAGAGCGCGAGGACGTTGCGATCCTCCGGCTCGAGCGACCTGCCTGGCAGCAGGCGCCGAATGATCTTTGGCATCCGGTTGCCTCCATGGATGACGCCGCCGATGCGATACCCGATGGGGCCCACGCTTTTCTGGCCGCCGGGCGCAAGGAAATCGCAACGTTTTACCGGCGCGGCGATATCATCGGCACCGCCCGGATGATCGAACCACCTCCCGCTCCCTTACCGGACCACTGGTCGCTCGTGCTCTCGCGTCCGCCCCAATCGGCTGAAGAAGAAGTCGAGCTGTTCCAAGAAAAAGGCATTACCCACGTGGTGACCAAGAACAGCGGCGGAACGCGAGCCTATGCAAAAATCGAGGCCGCGCGGCAGATGCAGCTCCCGGTCATAGTAGTGGACCGGCCCGAACTGCCGTCAACGAATACTGCAGCTACGGTCAACGACGTGCTCGACTGGACCGACAAGTTTCTGAACATGTGATTCCACTGCCGAGATTTCCAGGACAACCAGCAAGCCGCAAACAACAGGTTTTTCTTGCAGGCGAACCAATTATCGCGCTTTAGTTGCGCATCAATAGCCTTACATTAGATCACGCGATCGGCAGATGTTTGATGAACACGCTCAATGCCGCCCTGGCCACTGCCTCGATCCTGCTTTTGATATTGACCGGCGCTTTCACGGCAGCAAACGCTCAAGAACGGACCTGCCTGCGCGGTGTCAATATCGCCGGTGCCGAGTTCGGCGGCTATGAAGGGCCCTATGGGCAAAGCTACATCTATCCTTCAGATGCAACACTAGCGTGGGCGGCCTCCCGGAAAATGACCGCAATCCGTCTTCCGTTCCGCTGGGAACGTCTCCAGCCGGAGCTAAATGCGGCACTGGATCACGCCGAGCTCGCCCGCCTCAAGAAGACGGTAGCCAACGCCAAACAACACGACCTAACAATCATTTTGGATCCGCACAATTTTGCTGAATACCGCGATGTGAAAATCGGTCAGGAACCAGTGACGGTGGAGGCCTTCGCAGACTTTTGGCGCAAACTCGGCTCGGAATTTTCCGGTGACCCGCGTGTCCTCTATCTTTTGATGAATGAGCCGGAGGGTGTCATCGCAACCAGGTGGTTCAAGGCCGCCCAAGCCGCAATCCTAGCGATCCGGGGCGTTGGTGCGGACAACCTCGTCCTTGTTCCCGGCACCATTTGGACCGGGGCCTCTCATTGGTTCGATGATATGCCCGGAGGATCCAATGCTGACGTCTTCAAGGGCATCGCAGACCCGGCAAACAACTTCGCCTTCGACATTCATCAGTATCTGGACGCGGATTTTTCTGGCAGGAATGCCACCTGTCCGCGAACCAAAGATGCCCTCAAGGCCCTTGAAGCGGTGACGATATGGATGCGGCAGTCCGGATTTCAGGCGCATCTCGGCGAGTTCGGCGGGACCGGGTCACCCGATTGCCTGGATGGCCTTGCAAAAGTGGCCGCGTACATCAACGGCGAGAGCGACGTCTGGATCGGCTGGACAGCCTGGGCCGCCGGTGACTGGTGGGGAGACTACGCCTTGTCACTCCAGCCACAAGGCCGCATCGACACTCCGCAGATGACGGTTCTAAAGCCGTTTTTGACCACCTCTGATGACTCGCCTGCGGTCTGCGGTGCTGCTCCGAACTAGGGTCAGGACCCAAGGTTTGCGTAACGGCCTCAGGCAGGCAGCGCGGCAAAATCGAGATGGCCGACTGTCATGTTGAACGCGCCGTCCGCGATCTGCGAGCGGCGGCTTTCCAGCCAATCATCAGCCTTGGATTTCCCAACGCCCTGTTTCACGCCAATCCCGACCCAGCCGGGCAGGAATTCAGCTAGAAAGTCCGCATGCTGTGGGCCAATCATCCAATCGGATGTACCGCTGACCACCCTGTATCCCCTGGCTTCAAAGAGCGTAATTGCCTGTTCGGCAGCTTTGGGGCCAAGCGCCGGACCAAATCCCTTGTCAGTCTTCTGGTCGCGGTTCATCGCATCACAGAGATCCTGATCGAGCGGTTCAGCAGGGCTGAAACCAGTCCGGCCATCATAGGTCAGACAGGCCAAAAACGGCTTTCTGGATGAGACGATTGCTTCGACAAGTTGCGTCAGAAATTTTTCCGAGACCAAGTCAAGGAATGCAGATGTCGTGATCGCATCGACCGCGTCAAACGGGAGTTCCTTAAGGTTGGCCGCTAGATCGATTTCCCGAGTTTGAAGCGACCCAGGTTTTGTCGCGTAGTCACGGCTAGCCGCCACCGACAGAAGATCGGCATCGTAGTCGGACAAAAACCAATGAATGTCCGGTTTTGCACCTGCCAAAGCAGCAACGGTCGAACCTGCACCGCTTGCAAGGTCCAGGATTTTGGGGGGGGCAGCCGACAAGGCTCCGAAAAACGCAGCTTCGACATCATTATTGCGGGCCGCAAGGTCCAGAGGCTCGCGCAAGGCCAACCAAGTTGCTGAAAATCCGCTCACTGCGCCACCTTCTCAATCACTGTCTCGAAAACCCTCACCGCGTCCTCCCAGCTTGGCAAGGAATGAGCGGCCTGCCGGGCCTCTGTGGCAAGGCGTTCCCTAGCCTCGGCATTAGACATAATAGTGGTAAGGGCAGCGGTTAAAGCCTGCACATCTTCCACGCCGCAATAGATCGCCCCCCCGACCGAGAGGGTGTCCTTAACCGCTCCAGCACCGCTGCCGATCACCGGCAAACCATGCGCCAGCGCTTCCGCATAGGCCATGCCGTACCCCTCATAACGGCTCGCCAGAACGAAAACGTCCGCCGAGCAATAATAATCGCTCAGCTTTTCCTGCGGTACCGCCCCATGGAACGTGACGCAGCCGGTCAGCTCCAGACTTTTAATCTGTTCCTTTAAGGCCGCGACACAGCCCGGATCCGCCTCCAGGCCGCCAACGACATCGAGATGCCAATCCATCTCTTTCAATTGGCTTAGCGCCCCAAAAAGAAGATCGTAGCCTTTCCTTTGTGTCACGGTTCCGATGGACAAGAGCCGCGTTGCACCTGCTGACGCTTTGCTCCTCTGAGTGGGAAGCTCCGTGCCCGGAAGAGCAGTACTGATCGCATCCTTTGAGATCCCGAACAGGTCCTCGATTTGAACCGCCGTCGCCGGACTTGTCACGATCACATGACGGGCATGACTGAGAGCTGCGCTTTCGCTAGCTTGCAGCCGCGCGGCGACGTCGCTAGGCAAGCCATTTTCCCGGCAGAGCGGGTGGTGAACAAGGGCGATCAGCCTCAGTCTCTTGCCGTGCTTTTCAGCGGCCTGATCCATAACGCCGTAGGCCAGGCCATCGATAATGACCACAGTATCGTCCGGGAGAGCAGAAAGAGATGCGCCAACGGCCTGGAGAGTATTTCCTGATGGGAAAGGAAACCCCGGTCCAAACGACAGCGGCCTTACATCCCAGCCGTTGGCAGCAAGACCGGCGATTACGCGCCGGTCATACCCGTATCCGCCCGTGAGCGTTTGAAGATCACCGGGATAGGCAAACACTAGCCATTTGTCCGGCATATCAGATCTTTGCCTCGTACCATGCACGGGCAACATGAGATTCAGAGATCGTCACCCGGATGGACGCAAGCTCGCCGCCCTTGCGGCCGAGCCGGTCCTGCCGCGCTGCCTCGGCCAGGTGATCATGGATGTGTTTGGTCAGGAATTCCGTGGTCGTATTGATCCCGGCAAACTCGGGCACCTCATCAAGGTTCTTGTAGTTGAGCGGCGCCAGCACTTCCTTGAGCGCTTCATGCGCCCGGCCGATATCGATCACAACACCGTTTTCATCGAGTTCTTCTGACAAAAAGGCCGCGTCTATGACAAATGTCGCTCCGTGCAGCGCCTGTGCCGGACCAAATAGTTCCCCTTTGAAGGAGTGGGCAATCATCACGTGATCGCGAACTTCTACAGCAAACATATTGTATTCCTAAGTTCCTGAGTTTTCTGCCAAGCTGGCATCATGCCTCGCCGGCTTGGTCATAAACGATGACCGCAGCCAAGACATCTGATGCCTTGTTCAATATTTCGGGAACGCGCACTGCCGCGTCTTCAAATGGGATTTTGTGGCTGATCAGAAGATCCAGACGTGGATCGTCCAGTAGGGAAAGCGCCAATTCCATTCGCCGCCGGTAAGTCCAGCGCGCCTGCCGTTCGGCCGGAATAGTGCCCACTTGGCTTGAGATCAATTTGATCCGGCGGCTATGAAAATCAGCTCCGAGCGGCACCCCGACGGTCTGATCGCCGTACCAGCTCATTTCAATGACTGAGGCGCCGTCACCGGCGCTAGAAAGCGCCGTTTTCAGCCCGGCTGCGCTCGCACTTGTGTGGAACACGAGGTCCTGGTCCCGCGGCGCGTCCCCTGGAAGGCTGAAACGAAAACCAAGGCCGGATGCGATCTCAGCGCGACCCGGATTGATATCCACCAAAGTCACCGTTGATCCGGGGATACGGTTGCACACGTAAGCTGTCAGAAGCCCAACGACACCGCCGCCGACCACGCAGATGTGATCCCCAGGTGATGGTTTTCCATCCCATAAAGCATTGAGAGCGGTTTCTAAATTGGCCGCAAGCGTCGCCCGCTCGGCCGGGATGGGAGCAGGCACAGGGACACAGGCATCCGACGGGAGAGTGTAGAGGTCTTGATGCGGAAAGAGCGAAAAGACGAGCTTACCTGCAAGTTCAGCGTCTCCGTCAATGACGGTTCCCACGCTTGCGTAGCCGTATTTCACCGGGAAGGGAAACTGTCCCTCCTGAAAAGGCGCACGCATGCGATGCCATTCTGTTTCCGGAACCGCACCGCGGAGAACAAGCCCTTCGGTTCCCCGGCTGATTGCACTGTTCAATGCTTTGATCAGAACCTCTCCCGGCTGCGGCTTCGAGAGCACAGCCGGCCTGACCGCACATCCACCGTCACCGACATACCAAACGGCATGAGCTTCATGGAGATCAGCTTCTTGAGCGGGAGTTGGCATTCTGCAATTTCTCCGAACCGTGACACGCTTTTGCCACCACAACCACCTATCGCTACGCCCATTCATGCTATGTTTGCAAGGATTGGAAGTCCGAATAATGTTGCAAGTCATTGATAAACCTAACCCGGCATTGTCCAAAACGTCCATGACCGGTCGCCGGGTTCTGTTCGCCTTCCTGTTGGCGGCAAGTTTCGTTGCCTTGTCGGCGTTAATGTTCGTGACATTATCACCCGGCGGTCACACGCCTTTGGACTTCTTTATCCTTGGCTGTTTCATGGTCACACTTCCGTGGACCATTATCGGTTTTTGGAACGCAGTGATCGGTCTTTTGGTCATGCGGCTTTCCAAGGATCCTGTCGCAGCCGTGTGCCCGATTGCTCCAGGAGATGCGTCTCAATCGATCTCCAGCTCAACAGCGCTCCTCTCCTGTATCAAGGATGAGGACGTCGACGCGCTGGAGACCAATCTTACCGCAATGGCCAGCAATCTGATCCGCGCCGGCTCTGGCCATAACTTTACGCTCTATGTTTTGAGCGATACGTCCCGGGACGAAACAGCGCAGCAAGAACAGCAAATGTCGGCACGGCTGTCTGCCCGGTTTTCTGGGCAAATGGATGTCGTTTATCGGCGCCGGGCTGAAAACACCGCGTTCAAAGCCGGCAATATCGAAGATTTTTGCGAACGTTGGGGAGGTCGTCACGAGTTTGCGATCGTCCTGGATGCGGACAGCTACATGTCTGCCTCAGCGATCATCGATCTGGTACGGCGCATGGAAGTCAATCCGCAGATCGGTATCCTTCAAAGCCTCGTAGTTGGGCTTCCGACAGACAGCGCCTTTGCACGGATTTTCCAGTTTGGGATGCGTCTTGGAATGCGCTCCTACACGATCGGAAGTGCATGGTGGCAGGGGGATTGTGGGCCCTATTGGGGGCACAATGCCATCCTGCGGCTAAAGCCGTTCAAAGAACACTGCAAACTGCCAGTTCTATCTGGAACAGGTCCGCTGAGCGGTCCGGTTTTGTCGCATGACCAAGTCGAGGCTGTTCTGATGCGCCGCGCCGGATATGAAGTCCGTGTCCTGCCGCAGGAAAGCGGGAGTTATGAGGCCAATCCGCCACATCTGTTAGAGTTTATCCGCCGCGATCTTCGCTGGTGCCAGGGCAATTTGCAGTACCGTAAACTGCTCGGTCTTAAGGGCCTTAAGCCTGTCAGCCGAGCTCAGTTGGTTCTCGCCATCCTGATGTTTCTCGGGTCACCCGCCTGGATCGGATTTATGGTGGGGGCTGCAACCCTTGGAATGACCACGGATTACGCTCCTTATAGGGCGGATACCGGCGCTATTTTGTTTTTCTCCGTGCTGACAATGGTTTTTGCACCGAAGCTGGCAACTGTCGCGGATATCATAGCACGCACGGATCTTCGAAAAGCGTTTGGCGGCCCCATCCGAATACTGCTCAGCGTGATGGCTGAGATCGTCTATGCGGCCATGCTTGCGCCAATCATGGCGGTTGCTCACACCGTCTTCATGGCTGGTCTTGCTTTCGGAAAGTCTATTGGTTGGGGTGCGCAAGCGCGTGGTGTTGCGCGATTGCCGGTTTTGCTAGTCGCTTCCAAGCTCTGGCCACAAACCCTTTTCGGGGCTGCTGGCCTTGCCTGGATCGTTCAGCAACCCATTGATCTGGTTTGGCCGGTCATCCCCGTCGCGGTGGGGCCATTGCTTGCCACGATACTGGCCGTTATGACCTCGACGAAAACGCTAGGTACCTTGGCAATCCGGTCCACACTCTGGCGGATCCCCGAGGAGACCGCGCCTCCTGCCGAGTTGCTGCAGCTTCAACTTCCGGCCTTGCAAAAAGGCAGAGGGGCCGAGTTTCAGCCGCAAGACTTGCCGACAGCTGCCGCCGAACCTGAACCCGTCGAAGCGCGCTGATCAGGCACACAGCCACGCTCAGAGGTTTCAGCAATAGCAGTGTTGCGACGCCTGGCCGATCAGGCAGCGTTAGACGACGCTATTGGCTGGGTGAGAAGCTCGTAAATGTCTTCAGCTTCAGCTGCAGACCGGATCCCCTCAGTGACCGTCGCATCGCGCAATTGCCGCGCAATGCGGGCAAGGGCCTTTAAGTGGTCAGCGCCGGCCCCTTCAGGAGCCAGCAGCAGAAACACGAGATCCACCGGCTCTTCATCGAGTGAATCAAAATCGACAGGTTTGTCCAGACGCGCGAATACCCCGACAAGGCGGTCGAGACGGATAAGCTTGCCGTGCGGAATTGCGATACCTTGCCCGACGCCGGTGGAACCAAGCCGCTCACGCTGCAGCAACGTATCAAAGACTTCCCGCTCAGAAAGACCGGTCAGTTCAGCCGCCTTGGCCGCCAACTCCTGGATCGCCTGCTTTTTGCTCTTGGCTTTCAGCCTTGAGATAACCGCGTCTTTGCTCAGAAGATCACTAAGATCCATTCCTTCGCCTATCCGTTTCGGGCGCCGGCTTCCCGCTTACAAGGAAGCCGGACCCTGGCGCATCAGTGTTATTCTGCGGCGGCGTTTGCCACCAGTGCAGGGTCTATCCACCCTATATTGCCATCCGCCCTGCGGTAGACAACGTTGACACCACCATTTGCCGCATTTTTGAACATGACAACCGGCGCTTCCGTCAGATCAAGTTCCATAACGGCCATGCCTACGGTCATCGTCTTCACTTTTGCAGATGTCTCTGCAACTACCAGCGGATTGAAATCCGCCGGGACTTCCTCGTCTTCCTCCGGCGAGGCCAACACGTAGGACGCTGCTTCGAACGTCTCGCGGCCGTTGCCGTTGTGACTGTGATGATCCTTCAGTTTACGCTTGTAACGGCGTAATCGTTTTTCGATCTTGTCAGCAGCTTGATCAAAGCTGTTTCTAGGATCCTGATCCTGAGCTGACACTTGCAGCACAATTCCAGTGTCCAGATGCACGGTGCACTCGGATTTAAAACCCGTGCCCTCCCTGCTCAGTGTGACGTGGCCAGTGAAACCGCCCGTGAAGTATTTCGAAAGGGCGTCTTCGATTCGGTCTGTGATATGGACACGCATTGCGTCACCAACATCAACATTTTTACCCGAAATCCGCAAAGCCATGGGGACCTCTTCTTTTTCTATTGACCGACAGGTCACCGGCGGAACCGCCGGTGCGGAAACGAGAAACGTTTCACACCTACACAATGGACCAGTCAGCTCTAAAGTGCCATCCCCCTCATAGTCACAAGGGCGGTCCTATAATCGGCGCCTGCATGAGAGTCAATCGTCTCATGAAATGGGAAAGAATCCGATAAAACCAACAAAGAAAACGGGATAATATTGCGAAAAACGCAAAAGAAACCGACGTTTCTTACAGTACACGCCAACAAAACCAGAAAGAGTTCGGCTGAAGTCCAGGGCGTTTACATCTTTGCGTTTTTTTCCCGCCGCCGTTGAACGGAAGAGCCGATTTTCATGGCCTCGCGATATTTTGCGACTGTGCGGCGTGCAATATCCACGCCCTCGTCTTTGAGGACCTTCACAATGGTGTCATCGGAAAGAATCGCCTTTGGATCTTCCGCATCGATCATCTGTTTGATCTTGTGGCGCACAGATTCGGCGGAATGCGCATCACCGCCGACGGTCGCGGAGATTGCCGAGGAAAAAAAGTACTTAAGTTCAAAAATGCCACGCGGTGTCGCCATGTATTTGTTGGACGTCACCCGGCTGACCGTAGACTCGTGCATTTCGATCGCTTCAGCAATCGTTTTCAAATTAAGCGGGCGTAGGTGCGCAATTCCATACGTCAGGAAACCATCCTGTTGACGCACGATCTCGGTGGCGACCTTTAGAATTGTCTTGGCACGCTGGTCCAGGCTTTTCGCAAGCCAGTTTGCGGTTTGCAATGACTCCGTCAGGTATTCTTTCTCGGTCTCATTGCGGGCTGTTTTCACGACACGCGCAAAATATGTCTGATTGACAAGTACCTTCGGAAGCGTATCGGAGTTCAGTTCGACCGCCCAAGTGCCATCGTTGGCCGGGCGCACGAAAACATCTGGAACCATTGGCTGGACCAAAGCGCCGCCAAATACAGAGCCGGGTTTTGGATCCAGGGCTCTGATCTCATGGATCATATCCTTGAGGTCTTCTTCGTCGACACCACAGATTTTTTTAAGCGCCGCAAGTTCCCGCTTGGCAAGCAACTCGATATTGGAGATCAACGCTTCCATCGCCGGGTCATACCGGTTCTTCTCAATCAACTGGAGCTTGAGACACTCAGCCAAGTTTCGGGCAAAGACGCCGGCTGGCTCGAACGTTTGCAGAATACTCAGAACACTCTCAACCCGTTCCGGCTCAACACCGAGTTGCTCGGCGGCTTCAACCAAATCGAGATAGAGGTATCCGTTTTCATCCAGTGAGTTGATCAGGTGACCGGCAATCAACTTATCCACCTCATCGGATATCGAGAGGTTCATCTGCTCCTCCAAAGAGGTGGTTAGGGACCCCTCTTCGGCGACAAAAGCTTCTAGATTGTAGTCTTCGGAGGCCGCGCTTGACCCCGCATTCTTGTAGCTGTCGCCACCCTTCAGTTGAGCCGGATCCGGAGAGGCCGGCACTCCAGGCTCATCCGGAAACACGTTGCTCAGATCTGTATCCATCCGCGAGGCAATTGCCTCTGCGCCGGTTTCCAAATCGCTCTGCATCCAGTCACCGCTGCCAGGCTCGCTATCGCCGCCCGCAGGCGTCTCTGGCCGTTCCGAGCGGGCATCACCGGGTGCTTCAGACTGGGTATTGGCGTCGCTGGGAGCGCTGTCACCTGTATCGGTCTCGCCTTTTTCCAGAAGTGGATTGCGTTCTAGCTCAGCCTCGACATAGGCAACCAGATCGAGATTGGACATCTGCAGCAGCTTGATCGCCTGCATCAACTGCGGCGTCATGACAAGCGACTGGCTCTGTCGCATCTCCAATTTGGTTGATATTGCCATTGATGTCCCGGGCGCTCGTCAGGTTCGGTTGGTCTGCTTCTTGCTTATGATCACAAGATACAAACTTGCACGCGCCTTGTCATCAAAGGGTAAACTGCTCACCAAGATAAAGTCGGCGGACATCTGGATTTGACACTATGTCCCGCGGAAGCCCTTCGGTCAGGACCTCTCCGGCAGCGATAATATAGGCCCGGTCGATCAGTCCGAGCGTCTCCCGGACATTGTGATCTGTAATCAACACGCCAATACCGCGCTTTGTGAGATGGCGGACCAGCTGCTGAATGTCACCGACAGCAATTGGATCGATCCCCGCAAACGGTTCATCGAGCAGCATAAATGATGGACGGCTTGCCAGAGCGCGGGCAATTTCCACACGGCGGCGCTCACCGCCAGACAGCGCGATACTTGGAGATTTGCGTAGGTGAGTCAGACCGAATTCCGCCAGAAGGGAATCCAGGTCTTCCTTGCGCTGTTTCCGGTTCGGCTCGATCACCTCAAGGACCGCACGTATGTTTTCTTCCACGGTCAATCCGCGAAAGATGGATGCTTCCTGAGGCAGATAACCAATCCCCAGCCGAGCCCGGCGGTACATCGGCATGCGGGTGATGTCGAATCCTTCGAGGTAAATCTTGCCCTGGTCCGGCCGGATCAAGCCGGTGATCATATAAAAGGTCGTTGTCTTGCCGGCACCATTCGGGCCGAGCAGACCCACGGCTTCCCCCGGCCGAACCATCAAGCCAACATGCTTCACCACCTGACGGCGGCCATAGGTTTTACCAATCCCGTCAACCACGAGAGCGTTGGACAGATCTTCAGCTGGTGCTGCGGCACCGGTAAGGCCATGTTCGAAATCGTAGTTGTCCATAGGAGGCCGGTTCACTGATGTTCTATCCATTCGCACCGCATTTGGGCGCTGTTGAAGTCATTAGATACGAAAAACACTACCGATGACTGTCCGGCACTACTGCTGTGTGCTGGGCGCTGAATTGGGAAGGATGCGCACCCTTACACGCCCGTCGTCAGCGGGAGCGTTCAAATTGGCCTGACCGGTCTTCAGGTTTACCGTCAGACGATTGCCAACAACGACATTACCGCCTTGCTTGAGGATAACTTCTTTCCCCGTCATGACCATGACTTCGGTTTTCATATCGAAGTTTGCAGCATCGCCGGTCGCGGTCTGGTCCTTGGAGGAGATATGAACACCGCCACTTGCCTCAAGCCGCGAAATCTCCTGTTGAGCTGGAACAGCGCCATTGCTTGTGTCCGCGCCCTCAGAACTCTGACCATCGCCGTCGTAGAAAACCTTCAGCTGCGATGTTTCAAGACGTGTGTCTCCCTGGATCACCACGACATCGCCGATGAACGTCGCGACTTTGGTCTGGTCTTCGACCTTGAGTTCATTTGACTCGATCTCGATCGGTTGACCGTCGCTTGACCCAAATCCGGCGAAAGAATCCGAAAAAGTCTGCGCGGTTAAAGGCGCAATTGCCAGCATCAATACTGAATAAGCAACCAAGCCGCATTTAAAGACCGGTTTCATCATTGGTTTTCGTCCTCGGTCGCCGGGTAAAGGATCAGCTTGACGCCCTCTTTAAACCAAACGATTTGCTTGTCTTTGTCGTAATCGATTTTTCCGGCGGTCAACTGAGCCTCACCGGACCCAATGGTAATAGGATCGTCGGACGATATCGCGCCTGTTTTCAGATCAACGTCGACCGTCTCAACATCCACTGTATACCCTTCACTCCAGTTCAGCTGCACCCCCTCATAAAGGCGCAGGGTTTCCGCTGCGTTATTATATATGCCTTTAAGGGAAATTATCCGCGCGCCCTCGTCCGGTGCAAGCACGATATCGGCGCGAATTTCTTCCAAATCAATGATCCTAGGATCGGTAAGCCGCTGGATCGCCTTGCGCGCTGTCACCTGATAAGAGCGCTCGCCATCATTGCCGGACAGTTTTGGGTGATCCATCACGATGCCGTCGCTGGTCAAAACGAGATTGGCTGCGCCGAAAGACCCGAGAACATTGAACAACACCACAGCGCCGATCATGCCGGCCAAGATGAGAATCCCTATTGCGGGAAACAGAAAGCGCAGAACGCGCACCAGTGTACTGTGCCGTCGTGCGGACCTCTGGACCCGGCTCTCCATGTCGCGTGGTCTTAGCCCGCCGAACTGTTGGTTCACTGCGCTCAAAGGCAACTCCAGCACTCCCGAACTCAGTAACGCAGCTTTCCGGCGGCGAAAGCTTCTCAGGAATGAGCAAAAATGTCGTTTTCTTCCCAGCCCTTTAGATCGAGTTCCGCACGAACCGGCAAGAAGTTAAAGCAGGCATCTGCAATATTCGTACGCTCCTCGCGCTCAAGCATTATCTCAAGTTTTGCCTTCAGATCATGCAGATGCAATACGTCTGATGCTGCATAGGCCAACTGCGCATCCGATAATGTTTCAGCCGCCCAGTCTGAGCTCTGCTGCTGCTTCGACAACTCAACCCCTAAAAGCTCGCGAGTAATATCTTTCAATCCATGGCGGTCAGTGTAAGTGCGCACCAGTTTCGAAGCGATTTTGGTGCACCAGACCGGGGTTACATGAATCCCCAGATAGTGACGAAGAACAGCCACGTCAAACCGCGCGAAGTGGAAAATCTTCGGTTTGGATGGATCGGTGAACAGCGTGGCTAAATTGGGCGCATGCGTTTGCCCGCGAGCGATCTGCACCACGTCGGCAGACCCGTCGCCAGGTGAGAGCTGCACAACACACAAACGGTCACGATGGGGGTTCAATCCGAGCGTTTCTGAATCTACAGCCACGGCGGATGCCGTCTCATAGGCACTCAAGTCCGGCAAGTCACCTTTGTGGTAGCGGATTGTCATATCGCCATTTCCTTCTGGAGTTTTCTCGGGCCGAATAGGTGCACGACACATACGCAGAGGCCGTCACTTCTCGTCACGTAAAACATGCCACGGATGGGCGCAAGTGGCTGGATGATGCACCGACCAGAAACTGTTGCGTTACTTCTTGACCCGAAACGTCTCGTGGCAAGTCTTGCAGGTTTGGGCGAGACGACCAAACGCGGTCGCTATCTGGTCACGGTCCGCACCACTTTGAACTGCATCCGTGACGCTCATAGCCGCAGTTTCCATGTCATTTGCGATGCCTGAAAACTGTTCCCATTTTTCCCAAATGATCGGGCTCGCTTCCGTTGGCGGCATCAGGCTTTCTGGCGGGAATTGCCGTGTCAGATTGTCGCCGCTGTGCCCCGCGATGATCTCTGCGGCGTTCGCGATAGCAGATGCATCAAAGGGCTTCTGGCCTCGGAGCATCTGCCCAACTAGTTTCATGCTGGCGCTGATCTCCTCCATAGCATCCATCCGCTCTTTGACAATTCCAGTCGCGCCCCCATGCGCAAATGCCAGTGCAACACTTAAGGCCAGCATTGCAACGGAAATACTGGCAGTCTTTCTGATATTCATTGATGTGCCTTCCACTTCCAAACATTGCCCGCGCGCTAAAGGGCGGTGTATCGCCGGTGGAATTGACAAGATACCCACCAAAGACTGCTGCCGCCTCGCAGCGATTGCCATCAGATACCGTTTAACCGCTCGAAATCGCTCCCGCCAGATCATCAATGATCGGACAGTCCGGACGATCATCACCCTGGCAACTCGCCACCAGGGACTTCAGGGTTTTCTTCAAGGATTTGAGTTCGTTGATCTTGGCATCAATCTCGTCGATCTTTAGCCGCGCGATCGCTTTGACATCTGCGCTTGCCCTATTGCGATCATCATAAAGTGACAAGAGCTCACGACATTGATCAATGGTGAAGCCGAGACCTCGCGATCGTTGTATGAACGCCAAACGCTGGACATCTGTCTCCGAATAATCCCGGTAGCCATTTTCAGAGCGCATTGGTGCGACCAACTTGATGTCTTCGTAGTATCGGATCGTTTTCGTCGGCAGCCCGCACTGTTTTGCAGCATCGCCAATGTTCATGAATGCACCCTCACAGCTTATACGCATTATGACGCAAACCTTTGGCGACCACGAGTGTTGGCCAGAGCCTCATAGTGTTTCTAGCCGGTTTTTGAAACGCCAACGGCTGCGGTGGGACCGGCATCATTAACTTGCCATGCTGGCCCTTAAACACAACTTCACTTTGTATTCTTAAACCCTCCAGTCACAGGAAGGTCAAGCGCTCCGCTCGGCTGATCGAGGGTGCTTTCAGAACATCGATAACCTGGGTCAATGTAAACAAAAACGGCCGGGCAGTGCCCGGCCGTTTCAACGTTCTAGAGCCCTCTACAATCAGCCGACGAACTGGATCGTGTCGGATGTCAGATCCAAGCCGATGAGCATCGGGTCATGGTCAGATGCCCGGTACTGATCGGCCGCGTAAAGATCGGAGATCTGACTGTCCGGCTTGAAGTTCGTGTTGTAGTCGAGCGCCGATGCTTCGAACGCGTTGATGTTCCATTCCTCAGCCCCGGTGACCTGGGCGAACAACGTGTTGCTCGCCAGGGCGTAATCGAGGGCGCCAAAGGACTGAACGGACGGAGCCGTATCCAGATCGATCGGGAAACCGAATGATGTCTGATTGAGACCGCCCAGAAGGTTAAAGTCGATCAGACCTTGATCCTGGCTCAGGAAGTACTGGATCGGATCTTCCATGAGGTAGGAGTTCAGATCTCCCAGGATCAGGATATCCGTGTCATCAGATCCGGTCGGGTTCGTGGCAAGCCATGTATCCAGAGCTGTCGCGGCCTGAAGACGGGCTTCGTTGTTGTTGCCGGTGCCATCGCCAATACCTTCGTTGGTGCCAAACGGGCTGACTGACCCCTTGGACTTGAAGTGATTGACCGAAATGGTGACGTTTTCGCCTGTTGCCAGTTCGGTGAAGGTTGCAGCGAGTGGTGCGCGGCTGGTGCCAGCACCATCAAATACCGTGTCAAAGCCCAGGCCAAGGTCTGACAGATCGTTGTCAGTCAGCATTGCAACGTTTGTTCCAGCCGCAATCTGCACAGTGTCAGCATCGTAGATCATGCCAACCATGATCGCATCGCTGGTGTCGCCATAATCGACACCTGGATCAACGAAGGTGTAGTTTCGACCAGTTGCCTCGTTCAAGGCATTCACCAGATACTTAAGTGCGAACTGACCATCACCGTTTTGGTCACCATACTCGTTCTCCAGTTCCTGAAGCCCGATGATGTCGGCATCCATTTCGGCGAGGGCTGCAATCATCTTGTCAACTTGGCGCTCGAATTCGGCAGCACTTTCCGCACCACGCGGATCCAGACCACTCGGCCCTGATGTGTTACCCGTCTGATCAAGCGTGGTGAAGAAGTTGAGCAGGTTGAATGACCCAACTTTCAATGAGCCACCAACATCCGGCACCTCAGAGTCACGTGGCGCAGTATCCGCAAATTCTGGTGTTTCCGTTGGATTGATACGGAAGGCAGCATCCCCGAACTCACCGGATCCAGTACCGAAGCGGAGCACGCCCGTCAGGCCAGAAACGGTGTCGCCAGCACTTAATGCATCGCCTGCATCAAACTGTCCGGCAATGTTGCCTTCTTCACCGAAGATCTCGAACGGGATCGTGTCCGGGTTCTGTGTGGTGAAGCCATCATCCAGAAGGATGGAGTTGCTGACAGCCTCTTGGATGAATGCGTTGAAGCCTTCAACACTAGGCGCATTGCTTTGCGTGTAGGTTTCAAGCAGACCGCCCGCCTGAAGACCGATATCTCCAAACCGGCCAACTGTGAACAGATCCGAGACGGTCATTGTCTCCGGGATCGTGACCAGCATGCCTTCGTAGGCCTCGAGGTCTGGAATGAATTCTCCGTCGCTGTTCTGGATAACATCTGCGACTGGGAACTTGATCTCAGATGCAGTCGGTAGAGTGTTTTCAACGCTGACGATCTCGATGTTTGTGACGTCGCTGATCTGCGTTTCTCCAAAGAACTCTGCAACGGTTCCGGTCACCCGAACAAGATCACCGACTTTGACATCAAGATCTGGTTCGAAGCCGTCAAATACAAAGATACCCTCAGATGTCGCGGCATTGTCATCCGCATCCTTATCCTCTTCCTGAAGGAAGAACCCGTTAAGGTCACCATTGATGCCATTGCCACCGTCTTGGAAGTCACCAACGACAATCGCCTCGACCGTTACGCGCTGACCTTCGAGCAAAGATCCTGTGGCTGTGCCCTGGATGGACGAAATCAGCTCAAATGTCGGCTCTTCACCGCCACCGTTGTCTGGCGGCGTAACATCGCCACTGATCAGCTGAATGTTGTCGATTGCAATATCTTCGTCGCCAGCGTCGAGATTGTCGAACGTCACACGGAGATCGATGGAAGCTCCTAAAGCGTCAATTCCTGCGACGAATTGCGCAAACGTGTCGGAGAGCACCGTGCCGTCACCGACGCCGTCTCCATTCGTGTCTACAGCTGGCTCTGTATTTGTTCCGCCAGACGCTTCGACCCTGAATATCTCAGCATAGTCGCCACCATCGATCGATGCTTCAATATAGAGCGCGCTGTCCGCATCCCAGTCTTGGTTTGATCCGTCATCATCTTCAGCAAGAAGGAAAGACAAATTCAGGTTTGAGTAACCGGATATATCGATGTTTTGGAACGAGAGGGTTTGCGTACCAGCGTCACCTTCCCCATTAAGATCCATGCCCGCGAAGAAGTAATCTCCATCCTGACCTTCGACTTGGTAGAAGCTGCCGATGTTGTCGCCGTCAGTGCGCGTGAAGAAATCACCGGATCCATCTGAGAACTCAGCGACAGATGTATTGTAACGATCTCCATTACCGTCTGTTTCGAAGCTTTCTTCAAACAATGTGACCGGCGTGCCGTCGAAGACATCGTCTTCACGGAATGTGAGGTTCTGGATACGGTCATCGGAGGACGGGCCTCTGTCGGCTTCGTTGAAGGCTGTTCCACCTTTTTCCGGATTGTGGTTGTCGTCCAGGTATTCGGCCAGAGCATCTTGCTCACTGCCATTGACAGCAAAGATCGCATCACCTGAGAACAGGCCATCGTTTTCGTTGTTGCCGTCCAGATCGATCAGATCCACCCGGTTCGGGTTTGACAAGTTGGACAGAACCGGATCGCCGCTGTTGGCCAGGAAGTTGAGTGTCACAATGCGGAAGCTCTCTGAACCGTCACCGACGATATCGCCGTCGCGGACCAGCTCAGCAACCAGTTCGTCGCCGTCGAAGATCCCGGCAGAGACCACGCGGCTGCCTTCCGGCTGTGTTTCGTCAAAAGAGAACTTCAGGCCGGAGATCTGCGGGAAACCGCCAGAGGCGTTGCCCGGCAGTGCGCCGACGGCGCCTTCCAGGAAGTCGACCAGTTCCGTTTTGGTGATATCCAGAAGCGTCAGGCCGTTGTTGAAGGCCAGTGTTGTGGCAATGTCGTTTTGACTGATGCCGCCGGTCGGCTTGACGACCTGATTGTTCTCATCAAGTACCTGCGAGTTCGGCAAACGGATGGCTTCCGTACCGCCAGCAGGAACAACGATCTCACCGATGTTGGCGCGAATGCCGCCACCGTTCTTGATCGATACCACTACCGCGTCACCCAGATTATTGTCTGCAATCATCTGGTTGGCATAGGCAAGGTTTGCATCCGCAGTCAGGTTGCCAAGGTTGGTTTCCTGGGTGCGGACACCGTCCGGATCTTCTTTGGTGAAGGTGCCGGAGCGGTTGCCGTTCAGGAACACATCGGACACACCGAACACATTCGATTCTGTCGCCACGATCTCCGCCTGAATGGCGTCCGTGATCGCATCGACTTCAGCATCGATCAGGTTCTCAGCACCGAGAGCTGCAACACCGGCATCATCGGTGGCATAAGCTCCGGAAATCGTTTCATCATAGCTGTCCGCAATGATGTGACCGTCTTCGTCAAAGTCGACAACAAGGCGTCCTACATATTTGTAATTGCCGTCAGTGTTGACGACCGCCGTCGTGGTGCCGCCAGCATTTTCCACCATGATCGGGTACTGGCCCTGATCACTGTCGCCGTCACGCGCACGATCATTGTCATCAAAGAGGCGGGTGTTCGAGCCACCAGCAACGATGATGTCAACGTCGGTCAGACGTGCAGCCAACTCCTGCTCGATAGAGATCTGCTGCATGTGGCTCAGCAGGATAACCTTGTTCAGGCTTGGGTTTGCAGCCAGCAGCACATCCACTTCGCTCTGCAGAACTGCGGCCAGCGCATCCAGTTGCTCTGGTGTCGGATTGCTGTCGAAGTCTTCTGGGAAGATTCCCAAATCCGCGCCCGGGCTGGAAATTGCGCGGATAGTCGGAACGGTCGCACCAACGATACCAACGAGCTCACCATTGACATCGGAGATGCTAGACGACGTCACGACGTTTTCAAGAGTTGCCGTGTCCTGGCCACCTTCAACGGCAAGCGGAGCAAGGTTGGCATCGGTTGAGAAGTCAAGGTTCGCGGAAAGATACGGGAACATCGCGCCACCGAAATCAGCACCTTCCAGATCCGTTCCGTTGAACAGAGGGTCGGTGAAGCCGCCGGTTGCCGAACCGTCAATCAGGCCCGCCAGCAAGCCAGTCCCAAGATCGAACTCGTGGTTGCCAAGCGCGATCGCCTGAACACCAAGTTCGTTCTGGATCTGGATATCAGCAATACCCGCAGATCCGAAGACCGCTTCAGATGCATCAAAAAACAGGCCCGGGATGATGGCATCGCCGGAGGATAGTGTCAGGGTGTTATCAACCTCGCCGTCGTTCCCAAGGTCTTCTTCGCGCAGGGCATTCAGAACCCCGGAAAGTTTATCGATGTTGTCGATGGTTGCAGCGTTCGCTTCCTGATCTGTGAAATGCAAAAGTTCGAGCGTAAATGATTCCGGGGTTGGCGTGCCGCCACCGCCGCCGCCTCCTCCTGTTCCACCATCGCCGTCACCCGGTGCAGCATCAGGATTATCTCCCGGGGCGCCGTCACCAATTGAAATCACATCACCATTTGTGTTTTGCGCGCCAGAGCGGTCTTCTTTGAAACCAAACAGGCCCCAGTGTTCGTAGGCGGATGCGAACAGGCCGTTTTCAATCGCTGCGGCGACATCCGGGTTCGCAGCCAGATAGGCTTCGGTATCAAAACCGCTTTCGAGCTGGGATGCGATGCTTGCATTCGGCGACCGCCCCTCGGACGCGCCAAAATTGATAAAATGTTCAAACAGGCTGACACCGGCCGCAACGATATCCGGGTATTGCTCTGCATAAAAAACAGGGTCGAATACGGAGTTTGGGCTCCGGCCTTCGCTTTCACCCAACAGGTTATAATGATCGAACGGATTCACACCTGCAGCCGCAACATCCGGGTTCTGCTCAAGATAAAATGATGTGTCGAAGTGAGCATTCGGATCACGACCTTCTTGAAAACCAAAGAGGTTGAAATGCTCCTCGGCGCTGCCGATTACGCCAGCTTCAATGGCCGCGGCCACGTCCGGATTTTGGGCTAGATAAAATGATTCATTAAACTGCAACATCGTGCGATCCCCTACGCAAGACAAAAAGAGACCGGCAGCCTTGATAAGAATGCGAGCCGCCGGACCGTTTCATTAACGGTTTATTAACTTCTGCCTGGGGAGTTTCAATGTAGTATTTTTTGAATTTTTGATGAATTATTTCTTTTATTATTACAGCCTTATCATTATTGTTTCAAATCTATTACATTCATGTTGCCACCTATTTAATTTAATCAACGTTCCTGCGACTTACAGACTTGACCTGCCTTTTCGATTTCATTGCAATTTTGTATTTTTTGCGATTTTTATTTCACTTTTTTATTTTATACTTTGCTGTATTTAGCAAATGAACGTTCTTCCCAATTCGCTAAGGTGAACCTTAAGAGTATTTTTCTCATCAACTCATGATTGCTTTGGAGCGGCAGACTGCGTCACCGTACTGCCACATGACATGATCTTGCAAAGGTTGAGTAGATCGACGTTTTCTCCCCTTACGGAACATCGAGCCGCGCGTCCGAAACCCGTCAAAAACAAGATATGATTGAACATTCGACGCCTAAAACAAACGCGCATGCGGGGTACACTTTGCATCCCCAGCAAGACACAAAACGTGCGTAAAATGCTACTGAAAGTGTCGCCAGAGCAATCCAACGGGCATGATGGCGTAGGACCCCCGGCGACCACTGTCCTTAGTGTCTGAACATGACAGGAAGTAACCGGACACTAGATACGAAAAAAGCTCCGGAAACCGGAGCTTTTTCGAGAAGTTTCGGATCGAACTGGATGATCTGAAACGTATGATTGGTGCCCAGGAGAGGACTCGAACCTCCACGCCCGTAAGGGCACTAGCACCTGAAGCTAGCGCGTCTACCAGTTCCGCCACCTGGGCCGTGAGGGGGGCTTGTAAGGGGCAGCCCGCAGCTTGTCAATCGCCGTCTTATACTTTTTTCGATCCTTTTCCTCCAGCCCTTCACACACCGGACGCAACGGTCTAAGAGACTGTTGGAAAGTCCCGGCCTTTTTGCCGGGTAAAGCTTTTGGACGCGACAAAGGGCCTTCTCACGATGTCCACACCCCTTAACGGAAAACTCGTCACAGTCTTCGGTGGATCCGGCTTCCTCGGCCGGCATATCGTTCAGGCATTGTCTAAGCGCGGCTACCGTGTACGGGCGGCCGTGCGGCGGCCCGATCTCGCCAGCCATTTGCAACCACTCGGCGCACCCGGTCAAATCATGGCTGTGCAAGCCAACTTACGCCACCGCTGGTCCGTCGATCGCGCCGTTCAAGGGGCCGACGCTGTTGTCAATGCGGTCGGCATCCTTGCGCCAACCGGGAAACAAAGTTTCGATGCTGTTCAGGCCTTCGGCCCCCGCGCCATTGCCGAGGCCGCCCGCGCTGCCGGACTGAACGGCATTACCCACATTTCAGCAATTGGCGCCGATCCTGACAGCGCCTCTGCCTATGCCCGGTCCAAAGCCATCGGCGAAACCGGTGTTCTGGAAACCCTGCCCGACAGCATTATCCTGCGGCCCTCGATCGTCTTTGGGCCGGAAGACAATTTCTTCAACCAGTTTGCCGGGATGGCTCGAATTTCTCCGGTCCTACCGCTGGTTGGCGGCGGCGAAACCAAATTCCAGCCGGTCTATGTTTGTGATATCGCCGAAGCTGTTGCACGTGCTGTTGACGGTACTCTTCAGCCCGGCTCGGTTTATGAACTCGGCGGACCAGAGATCAAGAGTTTCCGGGACTGCCTGGAAGACATGCTGGAGGTCACACAGCGCTCTCGCGTTCTGCTGCCGATCCCCTTCCCTGTTTCCGAAGTTATGGGCAAGGTCATGCAGTATCTGCCCGGGTCCCCGCTAACGGCGGATCAGGTGGAGTTGCTCAAGAAAGACAATGTGGTGTCTGAAGCTGCGATCTCCGAAGGCCGAACCCTCTCAGGCATTGGCATCGAACCAACGACCCTGGCTGCTATTCTGCCGTCTTATCTCGATCGGTTCCGGGAACATGGCCAGTATGACGCCCACAAGGCCAATCGCACCTAAGCCCGGTTGGGCTTCAAAAGCGGAAGATCAGGCGGGCTTGGCCCGCCTTTTTTGTTTTCACCGCATTGCGGTCATCCTGTCTGCACATAGGCTGACCAAGTGGAGACGGATACATGCCGGTTGTTGCCAAGATCACCTTGTTGTTTGTCGTGTTTGTCGACTTGCTCGGACAAGGCTTGGTGTTTCCAATCATCAATAGCTTAATCATGACCCCGGATACGGCACTGCTCCCGGCCGCAACCTCTGAGGCCACACGGCATTTTGACTATGGCCTGATCATAGGCGTCTTTTTCTTGTGCTGGTTTTTCGGGGCTCCCTATATCTCGAAGCTTTCCGACAGCATCGGCCGCAAAAACGCAATCCTCATCTGTCTCGTCGGAGCCCTTGCGGGCTACGCGTTGACCATTGCTGCACTTTACATGAAGAGCTTCACTCTTCTGATCGTCGGCAGAGCGATCACGGGACTGACCGCCGGCAACCAACCGATTGCGCAAGCGGCCATGATTGATGGCAGCGTTGATGAAGAGGATCGCAACCGGAACATGGGCTACATAATTACCGGCGTCAGTTTCGGATTGGTCGGCGGCCCCTTGATCGGCGGATTTCTCTCAGATCCGGTTATCCTGGGCAGCTATGCCAGCTTGCAGATGCCGTTTTATGCCTGCTTTGTCCTGGTCGCGATTGCTATAGTCCTGGTTCTCGTCTTTTTTAAGGATGAAAAGCAGGATCTTGCGCCGTTTGTTTTCAAGCCGTCAGAGATCTTTGAACTGCTATGGAGGATCAAAAACTATCCCGTTGTCGTCCGGCTTTCCGTGGTGTTCCTGTTCTTCCACATAGCAAACCTGTCCTTCTACATCTTCGTTGACAACTATCTGACAAGCCGGTTTGGGTATGGGACGCTCGGCGGCAGCATGATCATGCTGACGATTGGAGTGGCGCTTGCTTTCTCCAGCACGTTCCTTGTTGTTCCAGTCCAGAAAAGGTTGAGCAAAGAGGCAATTTTGAGTTTGACGTTTATCGTCTGGGCGCTATCGGCAGCTGCGTTTGTGGCAGCGCCTCACCCAATTTTGACGTTCGTACCGGTTTTCTGTTTCTATTTCGTCTTCGGCATCGCCTATCCGACGTTCCTCGGCCTGTATTCGGCGGCGGTGACTGACGAGGAACAGGGCTGGATCATGGGTGTCACAATCGCCGTCTTCACATTGGTCGCTGGCGTTATCTCGCTCTTGGGCGGCCGGCTAATTGCGATTGATCTGGACCTGCCATTCTTCACTGTGATGGCCGCGTCCATTATCGCACTGATTGTCATGCTCATTGTCTGGAACCGGCCTGAGATAAAAACCCTGACACGGAAATCCGGCGCATAAGATAGCGCCGGACTTCTTGTTTCTTCAGTCATTCCAATAGCTCGCGCCGAGGCGGTCATGGTGCAGCTCGCGGTATCCGCGATTCGTTCGCACAAGACCGATGTCATCCAGTTCCTGATTGCTCAAACGCGCAAGAGCCCGCTCAGTTGACCTGCGGCGCAGATACAATTGAACACCTGCGGCCAAAGTACGAATGGCAGTGAGGAACAGACTGCGGTTATGGGCACGGCGGCGGAAAACGGTATCCATCTCAAGGCTCATCTCTCTTCTCCGGGATCATTGTCACCCCGTCTTTTCCGGGGGATGAAACCATTCTGGCAGGGCAATCCTGACAGCAGGGAGTCAGGTTTGATCTTGTTCTGTTCTCAGGATATGATTTTTTTCACCACAACTCTGAAGAGCCCTGTTTCATGAACCCGATTGAACGCGCACTCGGCATTTTGCTGCTGTTGACCGGCGGCAAACTCGTCCCTGCGACGGTTCTGGCAGACCGGTTTCACGTCTCCTTGAGAACAGTCTACCGGGATATCGACAGGCTGATCTCCCTTGGTGTGCCGATCGATGCAGAACGCGGAGCTGAAGGCGGCTACCGGCTGGCCAAGGGATATTTGCAGCCGCCTGTCGCGCTTACCCGGAACGAGACTGCGGCTCTTCTCACAGCAATGGCTCTCGTCCGGTCAAGCAGAACAGTTCCGCTGGCGACCGACCTCTCCTCAGCGGAACAAAAACTTCTGGCGACACTTCCAAAGGCGGTCCACGGACTGCTGAAGGATGCCGAACGAATTGTCGGGATCGAACCGATCCCGCCCGATATCTTTCACTCCGGCACAAAAACCGAAGCAACCGACGCATGGCAAAGCGCGCTCGACGGGTTCATGACAGGTATCCTGGAGGCAAGACGAGTGCGGTTCGATCACGTCAATCCGTCGCGGCAAACCCGCAAGTCCCATGATGTCGAGCCGCAAGGTGTCATGTTTGACCGGGATCTTTGGTATCTTGCCGGCCGCTGCGTCGACACGGACACCTTGAAAGTTTACCGCGCAGACCGTGTTCATGATCTCGAGATCAGCGGTTTCCGGTTCCGCCCGCCACAAGACTTTTCGATCCAGTCCCTCTTGGGTGGCGCGTGGTTGTCACATGCAATGCGGCGCTGGGAACAGGAAGACAAGATCAGCAAGATCCGTTTGACCGCAAGGCAGGCCAAACGGTTGAGTGCAGACTGGTATTATCGCCACGCGGTTTTCACACCAATTGCCAACGGTGAGATCCTGATCAGCATCCCGAGCGTCGACCCGGGACGCATCCTGCCACTTGTCCGTTGGTTGGGACCCGGAGCTGAACTGTTGGAACCCCCTCACCTGCGCGAGGAAATCGCATCGGAGTATGCGGCGCTTGCAAACGCGCACGGCTCACGCCGGCTTGAAAAATCAGCCTAGGAAATAAAGACCGGCAAAACCGGCAAGGCCCACAAAAATGCGCCACCAGGCAAAAGGCGCAAACCCATGACGGGAGACGAAATCGAGGAGCCCTTTGACAACAAAGAAACCCGCGATGAAGGAGGCGACAAATCCAATACTGATCAGGACGACATCGTCCGTCGAAATCACATTCCGGTTTTTATAAAGATCATAGGCAAAGGCGCCCGCCATGGTCGGCATGGCGAGGAAGAAGGAAAACTCGGCTGCAGACCGCTTGTCCGTGCCCATCAACAGCGACCCGGCGATGGTTGCGCCGGAACGGGAGACACCGGGGACCATGGCCAAGCACTGGCAGAACCCGATCTTCAGGCAAAGAGACAGCGGATAGTCCATCACGTTGGTGTATTTCGGTGAAAGCTCGAGGCGGTCGATCCACAACAAAATGATACCGCCAACCAACAATGTCGTGCAGACGAGTGCTGGAGTTTCAAACAGCACCTCTTTGATGAAGCCATGCGCCATGACCCCGATGATAGCAGCCGGAAGAAAGGCAATCAGGATGCCGAACACAAACCTTCGGCTGGCCGCATCACTGGGTAAGGACGTCGCAAGTTGCCACAGCCGTGCCGAATAAACGGACAGAATCGCCAGAATTGCTCCAAGCTGGATCAACACCTCAAACGTTTTGCCGGTGCTCTCAAACCCCAGAAAATGACCAATGAGGAGCAAATGCCCTGTTGAGGAGACCGGAATGAACTCGGTTAGCCCCTCAACCACTCCCAAAATGAGAGCATTTACAATCGTTTGGCCATCCATTGTGTATCAGGTCTCCAAAAGCCTTGATGACAGGCGGGGTGATCCGCTAACTGTCGCGACGAATTCCGACCGCCTATTTGCCGGACCCGGAGACCTCCGTCAAACCCTTGATAACCAGTTCTGAGGCAAACTTCTCGTCTGCCACGGCCATCGGGCATAGTCTTGCCACAGTTCAGGCTCTATACGCTTTCATGCTGACCCTTTATCATCACCCGTTTTCACCTTCCTCCCGGTTTATTCGCCTGATCTTGAGCGAGTATGGTGCGGCTTTCGAGGAGCGGCATATCAACCCGTGGGAACGGCCTCAGGAATTGCTCATCCTGAACGCTGCAGGCACAATTCCGGTGATGGTCGAGAATGAAGGTCCGGCAATTTGTGGCCCTGGTCCGATCATGGAGTACCTTGATGAGACCCGCGGATATGCGATCGGCGATCGCAGGCTGATGCCCGATCATCCCGATGCACGTGCGGAAACCCGCAGACTGGTGGATTGGGCACTGGCAAAATTTGACGTCGAAGTGATCGGTCATCTGGTGCGGGAGCGGATTTACAAACAGATCATGCCGAAATCCGCCGGTGGGGGCGAGCCGGATTCTGCAGCTTTACGCGTCGCCCGGGCCAACATCGACCATCATCTGAAATACTTTGGCTACCTCGTCGCATCCCGCCGCTGGCTTGCTGGTGACCGTCTCTCTTTTGCAGATTTTGCGCTGGCTGCATCACTGTCTTGCGCTGACTATCTCGGCGAGGTGAAATGGAACAACGAAGAGGATATCAAGAACTGGTATGCGCGGGTAAAATCCCGCCCCAGCATGAGGCCTCTTCTGGGAGAAAAGGTTCTGGGAATGCCACCCGCATCGACCTATGCGGATCTCGATTTTTGAGCACCGTTGGGGCACGCCTTGGACACCAAGACGCAAAAACTTGTTGCAGCTCTCCAAGCAAAGGCAACCGCACTCGGCTTTGATGCCTTAAACATTGCAGCCGCGGACAGTATTCCGGACGCAAGAGACCGGCTGAATACGTTTCTTGAAAAAAACTATCATGGCTCGATGAGCTGGATGGTCGAAACTGCCGAACGCAGAGCGGCGCCGAAAGCGCTTTGGTCAGAGGTGAATTCCGTCATCATGCTGGCCATGAACTATGGCCCTGACGATGCCCCGGAGAACCATCCGCTGGCCCATTTGAGTGACAAGGGCGCTGGCGGCATCTCGGTTTATGCCCGGCACCGCGATTACCATGACATCATCAAAGGGCGCCTTAAGGAACTTGCCAGCTTTCTGATCTCGCGTGCGGGCGGAGATGTGAAGGTGTTCGTCGATACAGCGCCCGTCATGGAAAAACCTTTGGGTCAGGCGGCCGGGCTTGGCTGGCAGGGCAAACACACCAACCTGGTTTCCCGGGAGCTCGGATCCTGGTTCTTCCTCGGCTCTATCTTTACGACACTTCAATTGCCGGAAAGCGGCGCGGAGACCGATCACTGCGGGTCCTGCAAGGCCTGCCTCGATGCTTGTCCGACAGATGCCTTCCCGGCGCCTTACCAGCTGGATGCGCGGCGCTGCATATCCTATCTCACCATCGAGCATGCCGGTCCCATTCCAGATGAATTTCGAAAACCCATCGGCAACAGGATTTATGGTTGTGACGATTGCCTGGCGGCCTGTCCCTGGAACAAATTCGCTCAAGCGGCAAGCGAGGCAAAACTGGTGGCCCGGGAGGATTTGAAGTCTCCCCGGCTCGCCGACTTGTTGAAATTGGACGACCCAACGTTCCGGAAACTCTTTTCCGGATCTCCGATCAAACGGATTGGCCGAAACCGGTTCCTGCGCAATGTTCTGATTGCAGCCGGGAATTCCGGAAAACCGGATCTCGTACACTCTGTTGAGCAGCTACTGGATGATCCGGATGAAACCGTGCGTGGCACAGCGGTCTGGGCCTGGCGCCAACTTGTTCCAACTGACATGTTCAAACAAAAGAGCCATTCCGCGCTGGCATCCGAAACCAGCGCTGAAGTCCGCAGCGAGTGGCAGAAGCAAGGATAAAAAAGTGATCGCCAGCTTTGGGCCATCTTCTCGTGAGAATGGTCTATAGTTTATTGAAAGGTCATCACGGCAAGAGGTGTTTTTCCTCGGATATGCCAGACCTCTATCCCGGATACCGGAGCCAAGATGTTGTATTTTTCCAGCCCTCTGTCCAAATGCCCCCGCCCCGCCTACCTGGCGCCCATGAGAACGACCGTGCTTTCGGTCGGTTTTGCTCTTGCAATTACTCCTGGAATAGCCAGCGCGCAAACGACCGGGCTCGAAGCTTATAACGCTTATGTTGCCGGCCTGAGGGATCTTGGGTTTATAGTTGAGGACGGTGCGATCAACTATGACGGCACCACAGATACACTCACGATCTCGGGCGCCAGTCTCGGTTTCAAAGGCATTATCACAGATCTTCCTGCCGAGGGATTTGACGGTGATGACGCTGACGCAGACGCCTCCGAAAACACGAACCTTTCCTACGACCTGTCCCTATCATCGGGCACGGTGACTATTGAAGGTTTGAGCGAAGACAACAACGTCTTTTCCGCAGACCGATGGTCATACTCGGACGACACAAGCCTCAGCATATCAGCCGCCATTGACGGTGAAGGCCGTTTTTTGGCTGACGCACGTCTGGCCGGAGCAAAAGCTGAAAACTACAGCTTCGCCATACCCGCTCTACCTGCCGAAGATCCGGATAAACAAGCCAGCCGATGGTTGCCGTTTTTCAAAACCCTCCTGCAAGCTTCCTACGATGAGGTTCGGGTCGATACGACAGCCATGACGCTGGAAGCATATGCAGACGAAGACGGTAACGAAGCCCAAGTCATGTCTGGAACCGTTCAACTGGACGGGTATCTCATGGCCGGGGCGGTCGACGGAAAGATCGCACGTTATTCGCTCGACAAGATGATCCAGACCATCGAAACCCGTGATGAGTCCAGCGGGCAGACACTCACCCAATCCACGTCCCAGGGAAAGACTGTCTACGAGGACATGGATGCAAACGCCCTGATTGCGCTGCTCGATCCGGATGTTCCGGAGACCGGTGATCAAGTAACAGTTATCAGGACGGCTTCTGCGGTTGATTATGCCACTCGGCAAGATCTGGGCGACGGGACGACGATTGCCTTCAAGATCGACCGGAGCTCGATGGATGATCTGACCTTCGTCAAACGCGAAAATGATTTCCTCGATCTGATGGACAAGATGATTGCCGGAGAATTGCCGGAGCCTGTCGACATCATCACCAATGTTTTCCAGATCTACCGCTCCTTTGCGATCGCAGACGCGCGTGTTTCCGGAATTGACGTCAGCATAGAGCAAGCAGGCGTGGACACACCTGCAAAGGTGACCATCAAGGAGGCCGCACTGACAAATGTCAGTTCTGATGGCATCGGGGAAATGATGCTTGTCGGTGTTGCCACCCCAGACCTGCCCGAAGGTGCAGTCATGTCTCTGGAATGGGCCGCACTTGGCGATATTGAATTCGCCGACTTTGCTCCGATGGAAAGCATGATCGCAACGTTGGTCGACAATCCCGATTATGGCGAGGAGAACCCTTTGGACGTCCTTCGGGCGTTCATGCCGCGGTCCATTTCGTATGAAGTGGAGGGGCTTAAAGTCGCCGTGCCGGATGCTGGTGTCACCAGTGTGAACCGTGCTGAAATGCGGATGTCTTCAACGGTGCCGCCCATCCCTACAAGCTATTATGCCAAGAACGACGGCATTCAGATCCCTGCGAAGGCTTTGGGCGATCCGGAAGTGGAAGCTTTTTTGGAAGCGCTTGGGATCTCCGAGATCATCTGGTCTGATGAAACGCGTCTTTATTGGGACGAAGCCACAAAGGAACTCAACCTCGAACGGCTTACTTTCGAAATGGAAGGGGTTGGACGGGCGGAGGCTTCCGCGCGGTTCGGCAATGTTCCGAAAGAGCTTTTTGAAGATCCTGAGGGCCAGGGTCAGATGGCTTTGATCGTTGCCCAGTTCATCGACGCCCGCATCCGGTTTGTCGACGACGGTGTTACCGAGAACGGTCTCGCTCACATCGCCAATGACCAGAACATACCGGTCAATGTGTTCCGCGAAGCACTGACGGAGCAGGCAGCCGAAATGACGGCGCCAATCCAAAATGCTGCTTTCACCGAGATGGTTCGATCAGCGGTTTCAAAGTTTCTCGAAAATCCAGGCGAGATCACTTTGAGCCTCAAGCCGCAAGCAGCTGTCCCGCTGGCGCAAATTGTCGGCAGCTTGGCGGCGCCTCAAACCCTGCCGGATCTCTTGAACATTCAGGTCAAGGCAAACTAAGACTTCGGGAAACGCAGAAACGAAAAAGGGCGGCTGCCGGGCCGCCCTTTTTTGTTTAATGATCGGGAGATCTATTCCGCAGCTTCCTGGTGTTCGGCGGCTGAAATCCGGGCCGCGCAGAACTTGAACTCCGGAATCTTGCCGAACGGATCGAGTTGCGGATTTGTGAGGAAGTTCGCCGGCGCCTCATAAAAACAGAAGGGCACGAACATCATACCAGTCGACACGTCACGGTCCGCTCGAAGTGTCAGCGTGATCGCCCCCCGGCGTGTTTCCACAGTCACCTGCTGACCAATCTCCAGGCCTTGGAGCTTGATGTCGCGCGGGTTCATCGAAACAACCGGTTCAGGTTCGATCGCATCCAGAACTGCCGCCCGGCGGGTCATCGCACCGGTATGCCAATGCTCCAGCATCCGTCCGGTGGTCAGGACCATCGGGAAGTCCTCATCCGGCGTTTCATCCGGCGGGACCAGGTCCGTTGGCACGATCTTGCCCCGGCCATCAGCCGTCGGGAACGACTGACCGAACAGGATCTCGTTGCCGGGCTTGTCCGGGCTGTCTGCCGGATAGGTCACCGTGCCATCGCGCTCCAGACGCTCCCAGGAGATATTCTGGATGGACGCCATGTGGGAGCGCATTTCCTCGTAGATCGCCGGCACGCCGTCATAGGACCACTCAAGCCCCAGCCGGTTAGCGATTGCAATAATCAGCTCCCAATCTGCGCGCGCTTCGCCCGGCATCGGGACACAAGGCCGGCCAATTTGAACCTGGCGGTTGGTGTTGGTGTAGGTGCCGAGCTTTTCCGCATGAGCGGAGGCCGGCAGGATTACATCCGCATGCCAGGCGGTTTCAGTCAAAAAGATGTCCTGCACCACCAGATGTTTCAGGCTGGAGAGTGCCTTCCTAGCATGGTTTTGGTCCGGGTCGGACATCGCCGGGTTTTCGCCCTGGATGTACATCGCCTCAATGCCACCAGCCAGGATATCGTCCATGATCTCGACGACGGTCAGACCGCGAACCGGGTCAAGCGTACGCCCCCAGGCATCTTCATATTCTGCCCGGATATCAACGTTTTCAACGGACCGATAGTCCGGGAAGACCATCGGGATGAGGCCAGCGTCGGAGGCGCCTTGCACGTTGTTCTGGCCGCGCAGGGGATGAAGGCCGGTACCCGGACGGCCGATCTGACCGGTTGTCAGTGCCATGGCGATCAGGCAGCGGACATTGTCAGTGCCATGAACGTGCTGGGAAACGCCCATGCCCCAGTAGATGATCGAACGCGGGCTGGTTGCGTACAGACGGGCAACCTCGCGCAAGGTGCCGGCATCAATGCCGCAAACCGGTTCCATGGCTTCCGGGGTGAAATCCTGGATCTTTTCCTTCAGAGCTTCAAAGCCATCCACATGTGCAGCGATATATTGCTCATCACAGAGCTTTTCGCTCACGATGACGTTCAGGATGGCGTTGAGCATGGCAACATCCGTCCCGGGCTTGAACTTGAGCCCGTAATCGGCGTGGCGCATCAGCCCCTGCCCGCGCGGATCCATGACGATCAGCTTGGTGCCGTTCTTTGCCGCCTGCTTGATGTAGGTCGCGGCGACCGGATGGTTCTGTTCGGGCCGCGCACCGATCACGATCATGCAGTCGGCATCTTCTGCCGCGTTGAACGGTGCAGTGACGGCCCCGGAGCCGATACCTTCCATCAGTGCCGCAACGGATGAAGCATGGCAAAGCCGTGTGCAGTGGTCGACATTGTTCGTCTGAAATCCCTGACGAATGAGCTTCTGGAAAAGATAGGCTTCTTCGTTGGAGCCCTTTGCAGACCCGAACCCGGCGATGCCCGCACCGCCCTTGGTCTCAAACGTCGCTTTCAGGCCATTTGCCGCCAGATCCAGCGCCTCGTCCCAGGTCGCTTCGCGGAAGACCTCGAGATAGTTGTCGAGGGTTAGCGAGATGCCCGCATCCTTCGGCGCATCGTCTCGGCGGATCAGCGGTTTTGTCAGTCGCTCAGGGCTTGATACATAGTCAAAACCGAAGCGGCCTTTGACGCACAACCGGTTTTCATTGGCTGGGCCATCGCGGCCTTCAACGCTCACGACCTTGCCGTCCTTGACCGAAACAGATGTCAGACAGCCCACACCGCAGAACGGGCAGACACTGTCGATAGTTTCATCCGCATAGACTTCCCGGGACTTCGCGTCTGCGTCGAGCAGGCTCTTTTCCATCAGTGCGCCGGTCGGACAAGCTGAAACGCACTCGCCGCAGGCCACACAGGTGGACAGGCCCATGGGGTCGGCAAGGTCAAAGACCGGAGCCGTGTGGGACCCGCGATCCGCCATGCCGATAACGTCGTTCACCTGGACTTCCCGGCAGGCTCGCTCACATAAATTACAGGCGATACAAGCATCGAGATTCACGGCAATTGCGGGATGCGACACATCTTGGGCCGGCTTTTCGCACGGCGCGTAACGGCTGGATGTGACACCGATCGCATCGGACCATTTGAAAAAATCGCTCTCCGGGTCCGGGTGCTGATCGCGGCTCGGCTGGTCAGAGGCAAGAAGCTCGAACACCATCTCGCGCGCCTTGGACGCCCGTTCCGTCGCAGTCTGGACAACCATGCCTTCAGCTGGTGTGCGAATACAAGAAGCCGCCAGTGTGCGCTCGCCCTCGATATCCACCATACAGGCCCGACAGTTTCCGTCCGACCGGTATCCCGGCGCGTCCTTGTGACAGAGATGCGGAATGGCGACGCCTTCGCGTTTCGCCACTTGCCAAATGGTTTCGCCGTCTTCGGCCGTTACGGTTTTCCCGTCGAGAGAGAAGGTGATGTTGCTCATACTTCAAACTCCTCAGAGAAGAATTTTAGCACGGACGCCACCGGGTTGCTGGCGGCTTGTCCAAGACCACAAATCGACGCTGAACGCATGACTGCGTCCAGATCAGCAATCTTGTCCTGATCCCAGTCGCCCTCAGCGAGCAACTTTTCCATTTTTTCAGTGCCAGACCGGCACGGTGTGCACTGACCGCAGCTCTCATGCTTGAAGAACCGCATCAAGTTGAGCGCTGCATCACGCATGTCATCCTGATCGGAAAAAACGACAATCGCGTGGCTGCCAATGAAGCAGCCGTGCTTGTCGAGCGTGCCGAAATCAAGCGGTTCATCTGCGAGCGAAGCCGGCAGGATGCCACCGGATGCGCCACCCGGCAGATAGCCCTTGAAGCTGTGGCCGTCTTCCATACCGCCGCAATACTCGTCAAGCAGCTCGTTCATGGTGATTCCGGCCGGAGCCAGTTTCACACCCGGCTTCCTGACACGGCCAGATACCGAGAAAGAGCGGAAACCCTTATGCCCCCGACGCCCTTGCTCGGCAAACCACTCCGGCCCTTTTTCGACAATGTCGCGAATCCAAAAGAGTGTCTCGATATTGTGGTTGAGGGTCGGACGGCCAAACAAACCGACTTGAGCAATGAACGGCGGGCGATGACGGGGCAAACCACGCTTGCCTTCGATTGACTCGATCATCGCGCTTTCTTCGCCGCAAATGTACGCGCCAGCTCCCCGGCGGATCTCGATATCGATCGTTGTGATGATCCCGGCTGACCGCAGCGCCTCGATTTCCGTGTTCAAAATCTCCAGAACGGCAGGGTACTCGTCCCGCATGTAGAGATAGATCCGATCAGCGGAAATCGCATGGGCAGCAACAAGAGCACCTTCAAGGAGACGGTGTGGATCGCTCTCCAGGTGATACCGGTCCTTGAACGTCCCCGGCTCGCCTTCGTCGCCGTTGATCGTCAGGAATTTTGGTCCCGGAAGATCGTGGACAATCTTCCATTTGGTGCCGGTTGGAAAACCTGCACCACCCAGACCGCGCAGACCCGCGGCCAGTACGAGATCGGCCACGGATTCAGCAGTCAGATCGCCAGACCTGACACGCTCCAGGACTTTGTAACCGCCCGATCTACGATAGGCCTCAAAACCTGTGTACTGTGGAATTTCCGGTGCAACTGTTCCTTCAAACAACAGAGAGCGGACAGACATCTCGTTTGCATGATCGACCGCCCGCTTGCCCACTTGAGCAGCCGGGGCAGCTGCGCACCGGCCGATGCAGGGCACTTTCTGTATCCGAACTTTGCTCGGGTCCACACCACTTTCCAGAGCCGCCGCCAAGGCATCCGCGCCTTTGAGCGAACACGTGATGCTGTCGCATACACGGACAGTCACCGGTGCCGGTTTTGCCTCGCCTTCGCGGACAATATCGAAGTGGTGGTAGAAGCTCGCGACTTCATAGACCTCAGCCTGAGAAAGACGCATTTCCTCTGCCAGCGCACGCAGGTGACGCGCCTCCAGACACCCATATGCGTCTTGGATCTTATGCAGATGCTCAATCAACAGATCGCGGCGGCGCGGCTCATCTCCAAGCAGCGCCTGCACTTCTGTAAGTGCCGCATCCTCCAATTGACGCCCTTTTGGCTGGGACGGCTTGCGTGAAAGCCCCTTGCCGAAAGACATTGGCGTTTACTCCCAGAATGATTTCGTTGGCCGGATGTTATCCAGCGATCTCAGGCCTGTCTGTTTGAAAAACGACAAGCGCGATCCCAAAGCTGACGCTTTGGAACAACAGACCCGACGAAACCTGGGCTCTGGGTTTATATCGTCAGATGCGAAAAGGCGGCGACAACCTTCTCGTAAACCGGGCGTTTGAAGGGGACGATCAATTCCGGCAGTCGGGATACATCTTCCCAACGCCATTCCTCAAACTCGGCTGAATGACCATCGGGCGGGGTCAAGATATTGATCTCGTCATCTGATCCTTCAAAGCGATAGGCAAGCCAGCGTTGGGCCTGCCCCCGGTACTTGCCCTTCCGGCTCGAACGGGCAATCTCGTCCGGGTAGTCATAGGCGAACCACTCCGGCGCTTCTTCCAACAGCGTCACCGACTGAATGGATGTTTCTTCATAGAGTTCCCGCCTGGCGGCCTTTTCCGGCGTTTCACCGGCATCGATCCCACCTTGGGGCATCTGCCACTTGTACTGGTAGCCATTTTTGTTGGCCTCCGGTGACCTGCTGCCGACCCAGACTTTTCCGTCACGATTGATCAGCATGATCCCGACACAAGGGCGGTAGGGCAGGCCATCCACGCTCTCAGGATAACCCGGTCCAAGATCCAGTTTTGTCACCAGAAACCTCACTCAATACGCAAAAGAAAACCGTGGATGCGACGCTGCCGTGTATATTATTCGTCGCGATCGATGGTCGCACTGACTGGAACCAGCTGCAAGCCGCGTTGCTCGAGATCCTGCACCCATTCTTGCAGTTGCCGGACGGTGACGGGCAGCGCAGACCCGGCAGCCACGGCATATCCGCGTGCACGGGCAACGCTCTCAAGCTGCAAAAGCTTTGCGTCGATATTGCTTTCGCGCGGCACTTCATCGAGCACGACGTCGACACCGCTGAACGGCATTCTGAGCTCGCCTGCAACCTCGTCAGCAATGCTGCGCGAGGTCGTGCCGTTGTCGACAAACATGAGACCTCGGGATTCAAGTTTTTCCAGAAGGTACTGCATGGACGGCCGGGTCGATGAGAAGCGGGCTCCCATTTCACCAATCACGCCGACATAGTTGGTTGCCCTGGTCAGCAAAAACGCGAGGCGGTCCAAAAGTTCAGCCGGTTGAAGGCTGACAAGGAGCGTGTGCGGGCCAGGATCATTGTCGGGGAAATCAAATGGTTCCAACGGAAGCTGAAGAAGCAGCTCGTGTCCTTTCATCCGGGCCTGCTGCATCCAGAGGTCCAAATCGGAACCATAAGGCGCCAGCGCGAAAGTAACATCCGCCGGAAGACTGTCGATCGCATTTTGCGTGCCTGTTTCGCTCAGCCCAAGCCCGGTCACGATGACGGCAATTTTTGGTATGGACGTGAACTGCGTCACGATCGGCCGGGCGTAGGCGTCTAGCGGTCGGACACCAGCGTCGCTGACCATCGGCAAGAAGCCGTAGTCGGAGCGTTCGCTTACCCGCGTATCTGGATTGATAGCCAATCCGGTCACTGGCGCCTCCGGCCCCAATCCGTCGGGGCGGATGATCATTTCATAACGCGGACCAAGATAGTCACCGCTGGACTGTTGACGGAGGTTTGGGCCGAGATCATCGCCCACCGTCGGACGGATCTCGACGACCTCGATGTCCTGGGATGTGATCCCTTCTACAACCTCATCAAGTGGCAAGACAGCAAACGGTTCTCCGCCATACGGATCGTCTACCACCAGAATCCAAATAAGCGCCGTTGTTAAGACGACACTTATCAATCCGGCGCCAATGAGGCCAAACGGCAGCCTGACAAGCCGCCGCTTTCCCATTCCTAAGGGAGCTGTGAGATCTTCGCTCGACATATCGTCCAGTGCCTTTACGCCGGCAACGCGCCGGCATGATCATTGTTTTTGGATACGCAGAACGAGTGGAAAAGGTGCGCCGTATCCGGCGCACCTTGGAGTTTTAGTTTTTCGGGACCGACGCTGTATCAGCAATCGGTGGGAACGCACTGTTCACCTGAACGCCGCGCAGAAGATCAAGCGCCAGGTTCAACTGAGTGTCGTCTTCCGGGTCCGGCGGAATATAAGCCTGGCTTCCGGACTGTTCTTCACCCTCGGCTTCAAGGTGGCCGCGAAGACCTGCCTCACCCCGGGTTTCAACACGGCCGACGAGTTCTTCTGGAAGTTCCTGAAGGGCTTCGATGTCCGGGACAATACCCTTGGCCTGGATAGAATTTCCTGATGGCGTGTAGTAGCGCGCCGTGGTCAGGCGGATTGCACCATTGGCACCCAGTGGAATGATCGTCTGTACGGAGCCTTTCCCGAAGGAGCGTGTTCCGAGGATTGTTGCCCGGCGATGATCTTGCAAAGCACCCGCAACAATTTCAGACGCTGACGCGGAGCCACCATTGACCAGTACGATGACAGGTTTGCCGTCTGTGAGGTCACCGGCGCGCGCATTGTAGCGCTGGGTTTCATCTGCTTCCCGGCCTCTAGTGGATACGATTTCACCACGATCAAGAAACGCGTCGGACACAGCAATTGCCTGGTCCAAAAGGCCGCCCGGATTGTTCCGCAGATCAATCACGAAACCCTTGAGCTTGTCTTCACCAATGTTCTTGGCGGTTTCCTCAAGCCCTTTTTTCAAACCATCGAAGGTTTGCTCGTTGAACTGCGTTACACGAACATAGCCAACATCATCCTCTTCCCGCCAGCGGACTGACCGGATGCGGATGATGTCGCGGGTGATCGTGATATCGAGCGGTTGTGTCTGACCTTCGCGGCGGATGGTGACCACGATATCCGTGTTGACCGGGCCACGCATTCTTTCAACAGCTTCGTTGAGGGTCAGACCCTGAACCTGTTCGCCGTCGATATAAGTGATCAAGTCACCCGCCAATACACCGGCCTTGGCCGCAGGTGTTTCGTCGATCGGAGAAACCACCTTCACCAAACCGTCTTCCATGGTCACTTCGATACCCAGACCGCCGAACTCACCGCGGGTCTGCACCTGCATATCGCGGAAGCTTTTGGGTGACATGTAACTGGAGTGCGGGTCCAGCGACGTCAGCATGCCATTGATGGCGCTTTCGATCAGCTGTGCATCATCGGGAACTTCAACATAATCCGAGCGGACCCGTTCAAACACATCCCCAAATAGGTTCAGCTGCCGATATGTATCGGTGGCCGCAGCATTTGCTGCGCCTGACACATGGAATGGCATTTGGGACAAGGTTGTCACAGCCGCGGCCCCCAAAAGGGCACCTGCCAGCAGCAAGGAAGCTTTCCGTATCATCCGCGAGCCTTTTCTTCTTCTGTGCGCGCCCACCATGGTGTGGGATCGACCGCACGGCCGTCCTTCCGAAATTCAACATATAATATCGGCTGGGTCGAGCCCATACCGAATGTTGATGCGCTTGCCCATTGGGTCGCGCCCATTACACCGACCGGTTCTCCGGCCAAAACAAATTGTCCGAGCTCCGCATCGATCCGTTCCATTCCGGCCAGGAGCACATGGTAGCCGTCACCCGTGTTCAGGATCAAGAGCTGGCCATACGACCTGAAAGGACCAGAATACACCACCCATCCATCTGCTGGCGATGTGACATTCGATCCGGGGCGTGTGGCGATTGACTGGCCTTCCGTCACACCGCCAAACTCATCTTCTTGACCGTAATCCTTCAGCACAGTGCCGGATACGGGTTGAGGAAGCCGTCCCCTGGCGTCCTCAAAAGCAATCGCTGGCGCCAGGCGGCCAGGATCCGAAAACGGATCGTTATCTCGCGGCGTCCGGTTTTGATCCAAAGCAGCCTGCCGGGATTTCTCAGCGGCTTCCCGGGCGCTTTCGATCTCAGATTCCAAGTCTGCTATCAATTCCTTGAGCGAACCTGCCTTTGCCGCCAATTCTGTTGCACGGCGCTTTTCATCCTCAAGGGTGCGGACCGTTTCAGTATGTTCCAGCCTTTTGGCGCTCAAGAGAAGTTCCAGCCGTGACTTTTCCTCAGCCAATCGCATGGCATCACCGCGAAGCCGGCGTTCCTCATTTGCGATGACCGTCTTCAAGCGCTGAAGCTCCTCCAAATCAGCGGCCAAGGCCTCCGTTTCCACCCGCAGTTCCGGCATGACCGCATTCAAGAGAATCGCGCTGCGAACCGCCGACAGAGCGTCACTTGGGCGAACTGCCAATGCTGGTGGCGGCCGGCGGCCAATACGTTGAAGCGCCGCCAACACTTCAGCTAGGACATCGCGGCGCGCGATCAAGGACAAGCGAACAGCGTCTTCATTCTCGCCGAGACTGCGCAACCGACGTTCGGTGTCCGTCAGCTCTGTTTCAAGCCCGCGAATTGTGTCTGCTGTGTTGATGATCTTTGCATTGAGGGTGTCCCGGTCCCGGTCCAGGGACTGGATTTCTCGGGCGATCGCCGCTTGCCGATCCGACGAGACAGTGATGTCTGACGTGAGCGCGGCAAGCTCCTGCTCGCGCTTCGCCTTTTTCTCAATCGCAGCTTCAATTTCCGGTGAGCTAACCGCAACCTCGGACGGATCTACCGTCTCGGTGACGTACCCTGGTACTGGCCAAAGAAACGCACAGGCAAAAAGGCCGCTGAGAAGTGCCGGCTGACCAGCTTTCTTCCACCGCCGTTTTCTAATTCCCCTGCCCGGATCTGATCTCAAGTCGCGCGATCTCCAATACGCCATACGATCTGCGATACCGGCATGGCGTTAACGAAGTGTTTACCGTAGTGGCCAAACCGTTAACACCGCGCCCTTATCCACCGATCGCAGCATGATGAGCACTATCGGCAGAATGCGGCGATATGCTGGCGCTGCGTTTTATGATCGAGGATCAGTTGATCAAACGCGATGATAAGGATGGCCGGACTGGATCGTGATCGCCCGGTAAATCTGTTCCGCAAGAAGAATGCGGGCAATTTGGTGCGGCCAGGTCATCGCCCCTAACGCCAGTTTCAAATCTGCGCGGGCCAAAACCTCTTGACCATGCCCATCGGCACCACCAATGGCAAAAACGATGTCCGGCGCGCCGTCATCCTTCCAACTCTCCAACCGCTCCGAAAAGGCTGGGCTGGTCAGGTTCTTACCGTTTTCATCCAACACGACCAGCTTTGCGCCAGCCGGTAGAGACGCCAGAATTGCCCGTGCTTCATCAGCCTTGCGATCTTGGGCACGCTGAGCACGGCTTTCCTGCATTTCTGAAAGACTGACATTGGTAACTCCGAGCGCGCGGCCAGACTTGCGCGCCCTGTCCATGTACCGGTCGAAAAGATCTTTGTCCGCACCAGCCTTCATGCGGCCAACGCAGATAAGTGAGAAGCGCATCAGATCCCCGCCGGACGAATATCCGGTGCCACTACTGCTTCGACAATATCACGGGGCTCCCGGAAGGAACCCTCGTGCCAGCTTCAGCCGATATATTGCGGTGCGTCGTCTTCTTCCGGGGCCCACATCTTTTCCAGATTGTAGAAACCACGGACTTCTGGACGGAAGATGTGAACGATCACATCACCGGCATCGATCAAGACCCAATCACAGGTGGTTTGCCCTTCAACGGTCGCATTGCCGTGTCCTGCAGTTTTCAGGTCACGCTGCAAATGATCCGCGATCGCCCCTACATGACGATGTGAACGGCCGGACACAATCACCATGTGATCGGCCAGGGAGCTTTTTCCTGCGATGTCGAGAGTAACAAGGTCCTCTGCCTTGGAGTCTTCCAGACTCGCGAGAACCGTATCGAGGAGGCCGGCCGTAAGGTCTGCACTTACGGAAGCCTTCATAGGAGTGGACATTTCTGTCCGCCCGCTTTCAAGGGACATGGTCAGGTGGAATGCCTTTCGCTGTCTTCAATGGCCTGTGTCCAACGTCGTCACGAACATGATTGTCCGACTTTGCACGTCACCCGTTTTGGCTACAGACCGGTTGACCAATGTGCGGCCGCCCCCTTAGCAGCCACACTACATAATACCGCGTCTGACTTGGCAATTTCAAGACAACGGAATTTTCACTAGGCTGTTTGCCTTATCCGTCACCCCTTGCGCCTCAGATCAGTTGATGAAGTCTGATCCAAAGGGGTGTGCAGAAACGTCCATACCGGAGGGTCCATATCGGGAAGAAGACCTGCATCCTCTTCTGGAAGCCGATATTGTTCATAGGCTTTTGCCATTGGCGACGACAACATCGAAAGCGATGCGCCCGGTCTGTCGACGACTGCGACCGGCACGGTGCCGAGAATACCTCGCCAATCCTGCCAATGATGGAACCCAGCCAAATTGTCAGCACCCATGACCCAAACGAATCGGACCGACGGGTTTCTGGACCGCAGGGCCTGCAGTGTCTTGGCCGTGTAGGGCGTGCCCAACACCTTCTCATAAGCGGTCACTTTCATCCGCGGATGATTGGACAACGCACTCGTCAAGTGAAGGCGCATCTCAAGAGGCGCCAACTCCGAATGGCTTTTCAGAGGATTGCCCGGTGTGACAAACCACCAAACTTGATCCAGCCCAAGACGCTTCAGAACAGTGTCGGCAACCATCTTGTGACCGGAATGCGGCGGATTGAACGACCCGCCGAAAATTCCGATCCGGTTGCCCGCTTCACAATGGGGCAATTTCAACCAGTCCTGATGACGGTCCTGGCCGGTGGACAATTTGCTCATGGACGGATTTGGCCCGTCCCATGCACCTTGTATTTGAAGCTTGTCAGCTGCTCGACGCCAACGGGCCCGCGCGCGTGCATCCGCCCAGTCGCTATGCCGATTTCAGCACCCATCCCAAATTCGCCACCGTCCGCAAACTGGGTCGAAGCGTTATGCAATACGATCGCCGAATCCACTTCCGCCTGGAACCGGTCCGCGGCAGCTTGATCTTCAGTGATGATGCAATCGGTGTGGTTGGACCCGTAGTTTGCTATATGCGCGATGGCAGCATCGAGATCCGGGACAATCATCGCAGAGAGGATCTTGTCCAGATACTCCGTTGACCAATCCTCTTCGCTTGCTTCCAAGACACCCGAGCCAATTTTCTGGACTTCGGAATCGCCGCGGATCTCGCAGTCACCTGCGTTCAATGCGTCCAAAATTGCCGGCAAGTGGCTTTCAGCGACGTCCTTGTGAACCAGCAGCGTTTCCAAGGCGCCGCAAATCCCAGTGCGACGCAGCTTGGAATTCTTCACAATCGACACTGCCTTTTCGAGATCGGCAGCCTTGTCGACAAAGATGTGTACGAGCCCCTCAAGGTGTGCAAACACCGGAACACGCGCCTCGGTCTGAACCCGTTCGACCAGACTGCGCCCGCCACGCGGAACGATCACATCGAGGTTTCCGTTCAATCCCCGCAGCATTTCACCAACTGCCGCCCGGTCGGTCACCGGTACGATCTGGATCGCATCTTCAGGCAAACCAGCATCCGCGAGGCCCTTTTGCAGCGCTGCGTGGATCGCCCTGTTGGAGTGGATGGTGTCAGAACCGCCACGGAGCACGACGGCATTGCCGGCTTTCAGGCACAACGCCCCGGCATCTGCAGTCACATTCGGCCGACTTTCATAGATCACACCAATCACACCCAGAGGTGTGCGAACACGTTCGATCTTAAGCCCGTTCGGACGCTCCCAGGCCGCAATCACGCTTCCGACCGGATCGTCCAAGGCGACTATATCCTCAAGAGCCTTGGCAATCGCCTCGATGCGCTCTTCGTTCAAGGTGCCACGATCTAGAAACGCTGCGGTCTGGCCATTGGCCTTCATGGCTTCGACGTCTTTGGCATTGCCTTCAAGGATTTCCGGAGTTGCGGCCCGGACCGCTTTCGCCATCGCCATGAGCGCATTGTTTTTTGCCTCGGTTAGGGCATTGGCAAGCACCCGGCCAGCCGCCCGCGCCCGCGTGCCGATCTCCGCCATCAAAGCTTCCGTCGACTGTGCCTCAACCTTGTTCAGCATTCCTTCAACTCCCGTTTGGCGCGTTCATCAGCGCCACCTTGAATTGGTGTTTTTAGCTTGTTCCGTTCAAAAAGCCATCTTCGAGCACAAGATCATCCCGATGGATCATCTCGGCCCGGCCTGGATATCCTACAATTGCCTCGATTTCGCGGCTGTTGCGGCCAGCAATCAGCTGCGCCTCATCCATGTCATAGGCAATAAGACCGCGCCCGGCCACTGCACCGTCTGGCGCCAGGATCTTTACCGCGTCTCCACGGCTAAACTGACCGGATACGCTGGTGACCCCTGCCGGCAACAAGCTTTTTCCGGACTTAAGGGCACGAACGGCACCAGCGTCCAGAACGATTTCGCCGCGTGGCTCCAACGTCCCGCCAATCCAGGCTTTTCGGGCGCTTGCCGGTGTCGCCAATGCGGGGAACCAGGTGGCCCGTGCTCCCTCGTTCAAGCGTTTCAACGGATTGAGCTCCTTGCCGGACGTGATCACCATTGACGTTCCTGCGGCTGTCGCGATTTTCCCGGCATCGATTTTGGTCTTCATGCCCCCGCGGGAAAGTTCGGACCCGGCACTGCCGGCCATTGCCTCAATCTCTGGCGTAATCCGCGAGACTTCCGGCAAGAACACCGCAGACGGATCAACATGCGGCGGCGCGGTGTAAAGACCATCGATGTCCGATAGCAGTACTAGGCAATCGGCGCTCGCCATGGTCGCCACGCGTGCGGCCAACCGGTCGTTGTCGCCATACCGGATTTCGGACGTAGCAACAGAATCATTTTCATTGATGATTGGAACCGCACCGAGCTTCAACAGCGTTCCGATGGTGGCACGCGCATTGAGATATCGGCGCCGCTCTTCCGTATCTCCGAGTGTCAGGAGAATTTGCCCGGCGCGCCGATTGTGCGCGTCCAGCGCTTCGGCATAGGCTTTGGCCAATGCGATCTGGCCTGTTGCTGCCGCCGCCTGGCTTTCTTCCAATTTGAGAGGTCCTTTTGGCAACCCAAGGATCCCGCGGCCAAGCGCGATCGACCCGGACGACACCAGAAGCACCTCAGCGCCAGCATCCATCAGGTCAACCACGTCGGAGACCAGAGCCTCCAGCCAGTCTTTCCGAAGCGCGCCATTGCCAACAAGCAGTGCCGAGCCGATCTTGACCACGATCCGGCTATGGGTCTTGAGGATCCGCTGCGCCGACATCAGGGATGCCACCCCTCCTGCTCGGGAGACGGCACCTGATTGGCGGCTTCTTCCTTGTCGCGATCAATAGCCCGTACAATCATCCGCAGGGCGCGGTCAACATTCAGACCGCTGGCAGATGACAGGATCAAGGGTCTTTGACCACAGGCAGCCTCCAGGCTGGCCGACTTTTCTGCGATCAGATCTTCGGTCAAGGCATCACATTTGGACAGCGCCACGATTTCGGGCTTATCCGTCAGACCAGCTCCATAGGCTTCCAGTTCTCCGCGGACGACCTTGTAGGCCTCGCCAGGATCTACTTCACCTGATCCATCAACTAGATGCAGGAGAACACGGGTCCGCTCCACGTGACCCAGAAAGCGGTCACCAAGGCCAGTGCCTTCGTGGGCACCTTCAATCAGACCCGGGATATCAGCCATGGCAAAGCTGTTGCCGTCGATCTGCACGATTCCAAGGTTCGGGTGCAGGGTTGTAAAGGGATAATCTGCGATCTTGGGCTTCGCTGCCGATACGGTGGCCAGGAAGGTGGATTTGCCTGCATTCGGGAGACCAACCAGACCGGCATCCGCAATCAGCTTCAGCCGCAACCAAATCCATTTCTCTTCGCCTTCAAGACCCGGATTGGCGCGGCGTGGCGCCTGGTTTGTCGAAGACTTGAAGTGCGCGTTGCCGAAACCACCATTGCCACCCCTCAGAAGGTGTACCTTTTGGCCGATTTCCGTCAGATCGGCGATGATGGTTTCGTTATCTTCTTCCAGGATCTGCGTCCCGACCGGCACTTTCAGCACAACATCATCGCCATGCGCTCCGGTCCGGTTCTTACCCATCCCGTGAATGCCGGTTCCAGCTTTGAAGTGCTGCTGATAACGGTAGTCGATCAGCGTATTGAGGCCATCAACGCATTCGACGATGACATCACCGCCCTTGCCGCCGTCGCCGCCATCCGGTCCGCCGTATTCAATATATTTCTCGCGGCGGAAGGAGACACAGCCCGCACCGCCGTTTCCTGATCGCACGTAGATCTTTGCCTGATCGAGGAATTTCATTTTCTTCTCTTTTCATCCTGGACCAGGACATGATCTTCGTTTCGATCAGTATCCGGTCGTAAAGTCTGCGCGCAGCAGTTCGGTTTGCAAGGCTGGCACTGGCCCGGAGCGCGCGGCACTGTCACAGAGGCTTTCTCCAACCTGGCGAAAGCCCATTTTATTCATAACCGCCAAGGACGCGGCGTTTGTCTTCATGGCTTCGCTAACAACCCGATTGTGACCCGTTGTCCGGAAAAGCCATTGAAGCGCAGCCAGAACGGCTTCGCTCATAAACCCTTGCCCCCAATAAGGCTGCCCCAGCCAATAGCCGATCCGGGGCGTTTCCTGCAACTTCCGAAAACCCACCGCGCCAATCATTTGACCATCATGGTCAATATGAAAGGGCAGTTCATCGGCCTCTTCCGGGGCCTTCCAACTCGCAGCCGCCCTGTCAAGAAATGCCCGTCCGCCCTCCAGATCATACGGATACGGCACCCGGGACAACATCTTGACGACCTCGTAGTCTCCGAGAAGCGCAGCGCAGGAATTCAGGTCATCCCTTCGCGGCGGCCGGAGCACCAGCCGCCGGGTCCGGATCTCTGACGGGCTCATGCCACTTGCCGTCTGGCTTCGTAGTCAGACCGCTCAAGGCAGACGACGACATTCGAGACCTTCCGGTCAAGCGCCTTGGCATACCGTTCGGTCATGGCATAGGGCTTGAACCCGAACTTGCGCAACAAGCCGCGGGACCGGGTGTTCTCCTCAAATGCCCTGGCACCAATCGCATCGGTTTTGTAAACGTCAAAACCCCACTCCAGAACGGTCTCAACAGCTTCCGAAGCATAGCCATGACCCTGGAAGGCCCGCCCGATCCAATACCCGATTGAAGGCGCATTCGGCAGTTCATCGAGATCACCGGGCGCAATGACGCTCACAACACCGATGAAAACACCGCCCAGCGTGACCGCGAAGGCAGCTTCATGTGTGAGCGGATCGACGCCCACAACCGTTTCCAGATAGGCTTCCGTCTCGCCTTCCACAAACGGCCAGGATACACCGCTCAGCCAGCGGACAATCTCAAAATCCTTACCGCCAAGCTGTGCAATTGCCGAAGCATCATCGGCGGTCAGTGGCCGCAGAACCAGACGGCGCGACTTCAATTCTGGCAACGTCATCATCGGCCCTGCCCCCATCCTTTCAGAGATTTCCAGACGGCTTTTTCAAGCGTGTACCGCTCGATCGGCACAGACCCGCCGGCCCCGAGCGACCGGATCATCGACTGATCGCGATACTGGAAACCCGATTTGATCAAAACCCTGCGCGAAGCCGGGTTGGTCACCCGGCAAGAGCCCTGCAATTCTTCAGCGTCTGTATGCGTGAAGGCATGATCAACAAGCGCATGGACCGCTTCGGTTGCATAGCCCCGTCCCCAGAAGGGTTCGCCGAGCCAATAACCAATATGCAGAGGACCATCCGGCTCTACATTAGCGTAGCGGGTCAGACCGATGAGGCGGCCCGTGCTTTTCAACCGGATCGCAAACCCGGCGTTCAGCGGACGGTTGCGCTCAGCCTTTTCGATCAGGGCGCGGCCATCTTGCGCCGTGAAAGGATGCGGCATGGTGGACAGGTTTGCCGCCACCTGTTTGTTGTTCGCCAGGAACACCAAATCAGCCAAATCGTCCACACGCGGCGTGTCGAGCCGCACATGAACCGCTTCCTGCGGCAACGGGGCCGCGTACAAACTGCTTTCGTCTAACAGACCATCGCTTTCAACAACCATTTTTTCCTCCAGCCAAAACAAATCAAGGGAAAGATGGTGCCCCATCTTCCCCTTGGATCTTTGACTGGTCTTGGATGCTGACCTGTCTCGAATTGCCGGGGTCTGGATGGGACACCGGCGCTTCGAAACGTCACGTCGGCTTTACTCCGCAGCTTCCGCCACTGGGACCACATTGATGAAAGTTCGTTTGTTGGCTTTCGCCTGAAACTCAACTTTGCCTTCAACGGTCGCAAAAATGGTGTGGTCCTTGCCCATGCCTACGCCGGTGCCAGGATGCCAGGTTGTGCCACGTTGACGAGCAATGATGTTGCCCGGGATTACGGCTTCGCCACCATATTTTTTGATGCCGAGACGGCGGCCAGCTGAGTCGCGGCCGTTGCGGGATGAACCGCCTGCCTTTTTATGTGCCATCGTTAGAACTCCTCGTTCTTCGAATACTTAAATGTCAGGTCTTAAGAAATAGCAGCTCAGTTGCCAGCCAGTTCTTTCGCCTGCTCAACCCAGTTACCGCGTTCGAACTTGCCCTTCAGGCCGGTCTCTTCTTCAACGCGAGTGATGTCGTCAGCGCTCATGGCAGCGATCTGAGCGAAGGTGGTGATGCCAGCTTCGTTCAGTTTCTTCACAGCAGCCGGGCCAGCGCCGTCCAGTTTCTTCAGGTCGTCCGCGCCAGCGTCTGCAGCCGGTGCGTCTTCCTTGGCTTCAGCCTTCGGCGCAGCCGCTTTCGGCGCAGCCTTCTTGGCCGGTTTTGCACCACCGGTCAGGATGTCGGTCACCTTAACGAGGGTGAACGCCTGACGATGGCCATTGCGGCGGCGGGAATTCTGACGCCGGCGCTTTTTGAAAATGATAACTTTGCGGTTGCGGCCCTGATCGACCACTTCTGCAACAACGCTGGCACCTTCAACGGTCGGAGCGCCAACTGTGGTGTCTGTGTCGTTGCCAACCATCAGCACTTCGTCGAAAGTTACGGTGCTGCCAGCTTCGGCATCGAGTTTTTCGACCCGGAGCAGGTCGTCAGCGGCAACTTTATACTGCTTGCCACCAGTTTTGATCACTGCGAACATGTCTCGCACGTCCTTCTTTTCGTTTTTAATATCCAACAACTCGCTTGACGCCAGTTGCGGAAACCGCGTTGAACAAAGGCGCCGAAGCAGCAAACATATGCTCTCGGTCTTTGGCAGGTCATTAGAGCGGCTTGAGTAAAGCGCATTCCTGCGGGCCCGGCCCAACACGAAGGCCGGAGTCTGGGCAGACCCCGGCACTTCGAACAGCGCGCAATATATGTATCGGCACCGGCATGTCAATCTTTTCTTGGAATTGAAACACGCATTGGAGTTGACCGCAAAAGCACCGCGCGCCACTAGTCTCAATCTCGCGCACCAAAGGATGCACGGTGGTCGACTACCTACATGTGGACATCCATGTCTCGAACCGCCGCACGGACTCCACCCATTTCCGCCTCCAACTGACGCACCTTACTCTCGAGTAGAGCTACTGCCACCATGTTGTCGCGCGCTTGAACTGTCGTTTGGCTTACGGTGACGTCTGTCGCATAAATTTCAGCCTCAAGTTCGTTCACCTTGGTCGACAGACCGGCAACGCCAAACCAGCTTTCTTTTATGTCCGTTGCACTGCCCTTCAGCTCAAACAGTTTGCCAATTACTTCAAACTGGAAGCCCGTCAAAACGACGTTGAGGATAGGCTTGACCATACAAGATCCGCCAGCAAGCAAAGTGAAGTCTGCATCGACCTGGACTGTAGACGTTGCCCCAAAAAAGAAATTGTTCGATACGCCGGTCACATAAGTGTCCTTCGCCGTACTTTTCTCATACTGGTGACCGCCGATGACCTTGTAATGGTCCTGCGAGCTTTCGTAGATCGTTCCGTTTGCTGATCCGGAACTCGTCTCGCCGGCTGTGATGTAAATGTCCTTGCCGTCCGCGCTCGCGATCTTCACATCACTTCCAGTTGAGGAAATGGAAACCGTCCCTGCTGCTGCGGTCGTATAGGAACCTGTTGCATCAAGCTCGTAGTTCCCATTGACCGCCTGATTATAGGCTCCGGTCTCAATGTACATCTTCTCACCAGCCTTAACGAGGATCCGTCCATCACAGGACAGTAAGATGCCTTTCAGTGTTTCACTGTCGCTCACACCAGCCGCCTGGTCGACCGCAGTATCGCTGTCACCAGCGTCACTTATGTGCTGCTGCGGGTAGTAAGCTGCGAGTTCGCTGGACGTGCAATCGTATTCAAGATCGGACGCCTCGCCGAGCCTTAGGATAGCGCCGAGCTCATCATCGTCCCCGTCATCGTCCACATTGTAAGGTACGAAGAAGTATACGTGTGGCGTGCTGTATTGAACGTCGCTTTCGCTCGATATTGTGGCTTCCGAATCCATGTCCGCGTCCTGTGCTCTAAAAATAAGACGCCGGACATGGCCGGCAGGTAACCGCTATCGACGGATGTGCCCTTGTCTTTGTTAGGAGTTGATACCGGACCTTCCTATCGACAAGGGAACAACAAACAGATGACTCAGGTTTAATCTTGAAGATACAAAACGGCAATATTGCGCAAACCAGCCGCAATTGGCTTCGCCATACCCGTCCCAGCCTAGCGGGCAAAAAAACTCAGAAATGGGAACTTCGAAATCGGGACTTGCGGGCATGGGCAGGTTTGTCTATGTTCCGCGCCGCTTAAGACCCGTTTGTTGTCAAGCGTCGCGGAGAGGTGCCGGAGTGGTCGAACGGGGCGGTCTCGAAAACCGTTGAGCGCGCAAGCGTTCCGAGGGTTCGAATCCCTCTCTCTCCGCCATCTTCTCTATTGCCATTCCCAAGGACGTTGGCACCACCTTGTGCCGGAGATTTGGATTGGTCTTAAGGCCGGCCGGTTTATGCACCAACCATCAAGCCAAACTGGTCTGCGCTGATCAACTTGGGAGCAGGCGGAGTTTTGGAACTTACCCACACGGGTTCCAAACAGCTGTGAGCCCGAGCACTGCCGCGTACCGGGCCCACGATCACTTTTATATCCGCCGTCCCCGCACCTAGAAAAATGCAAACGCGTCAGAGGTAAGATCATCTGTCGATGAAATGCCTTGAAGTGTAACGCTATCTTCGCCTATCGACAGCACAACATCGCCTGATTCGTTGATGGTTGCGGCCGCCAGGAGCTCCTCAAAGCTGGTAATACCGGAAGCGTCATCCAATAACAGGACATCTTCTGCCACGTTGAAGTCGGTGATGAGATCGTTACCGCCACCGACGTCCAGAACAAAAACGTCCGAGCCCGCGCCGCCGGTCAACACGTCATCGTCGGCGCCGCCATTGAGCAAGTCGATGCCATCACCGCCGTCGATCGTGTCGGAGCCGGCTCCACCGTTGAGCAGATTGTTTGCGACATCGCCGATCAACTCGTTGTCGGTGTCATCGCCCTCTAACGGCGTGTCAATTGGGCTTGGGGCACGCCCCTCGTCGGCACCAAACGCCAAATAGTGATCAACGGCAGACACACCCGCCGCTGCAACGTCGGGGTTTTGCGCGAGATAATAAGCCTCATCGAACAAAGTTCCGTCTTCGAGCTCAATTACTCCCTCGTCGTCGGCTGTGGTTCCCTCCGCAGACGGTAGGCGCCCCTCATCAGCTCCGAAGTTCAAGTAATGATCCAGCGCCGATACACCGGCTGCCGCAACATCCGGATTCTGCTCTAGATAGTAAGACTCATCGAAGAGCGTACCGTCTTCCAGCAACAAAAGGCTTGCGGTACCAGGTGCATCACCACCGTCATTTTCATCATCGCCGCCATCATCATCTTCTGACGGCCGGTTAGATTTGGTGTTCAACAACCCTGGCACAGCGCCACCCCATCCAGGCGGCAGGCCGCCCCCAAGGTGCGCAGGGAGTCCATCACGCAGGCCAGGCGGAATCCAAGTCGGCACATCATCGTTCCCTTCCGAGCCCCCGTCGTCCAGACCTTCGCCGTCTTCCAGCAAGAACTCTTCATCAGTTTCCAGCTCGGGATCACTGCCGCTGTTTTTGGTTTTGCCCTGACCGACACCTTTGCCGTTGCTCATAGCGCCCTCTGCCTTTTTTGATTGCTGTGATCCGGCAATGCGCGCCCATCAACTATCGGCACAATCACTGCATCACCTTGCATCATTGAGATAAGCGCGAAGATAATAAGAAGACCTTAGAAGGAGGACTGGATTTATAATAAAAAGAAATTGGCTTTTTATTTGTATTTTCGAAAATTATCTGATTTATACCTTGAGTTATATATTTAGAATACATTACTATTGGTTGATTGTAAATATTCGACACGCAAAAGGACATGCATAACAGTTTTGCGGGCCCAATGACGGGATCACATTGATCATATTCGGATTTGTTGTGGCTCCTTATGAATCCGCGGCCTGATAGCTGCGTTCCAGCTCGATCAGTTTTTGTTTGCGCCAGAGGCCTCCGCCATAGCCTGTGAGGGATCCGTCTGCGCCCATGACCCTATGGCAGGGAATGACGACGGCGATCTGATTGGCGCCGTTTGCACGCGCAACGGCCCGCACCGCTTCCGGCCGGCCAAGGGCCTTTGCCACATCCGAATAGCTGCGAATACCACCTGCCGGGATTTTCAAGAGTTCGCGCCAGACATCCCGGGTGAAGGGCGTGCCGTGCAGCGCCAAGGGGGTCTCGAACACTGCTTTCCTGCCCTCAAAGAAACCCGTCAACTCATCCTGGATCTGGTCGATGATTTTCGTACGTCCAAATCCAAGACTACCGTTGGCATTGCGCTGCAGTTTCTTGACTTCCGAAGGCAAGGCCTTTCGGTCCAAAAATTCCAAGAGATGCAGTTGGGAGTGGTCCGCGATTGCGATCATGGGCCCGAGCGGCGTCGATACCCAGTCAGTTTTCAGTAGAGGATCCGTCGAAAACATGCCGGGCGCCCGACCCAAGATCTTTGCAAAGGCCTCCCGGAACGCACTGGCAGAGTCAAATCCAGCCGAGACCTGCGCCTCAATCACCTTGCCGCCATCCGCCAAGGCCGAAAACCCTTCCTGAAGACGCCTCTGACGCGCCATTTCCAGGAAAGTCATGCCGAAGTGCCTCTTGAATGACCGGCGCACAGTCGACGGGTCCAGCCCCATCCGGCGCAAATCCGGTTCACCCCAGCGATAGGCCGGCCGTCTTTCAAGTTCGGTTATCAATGCCTTTATAACTGGATCGGCGCTCGCCTCCGGTGTCGTTGGCTTGCACCGCTTGCAGGGCCTGAAACCGGCATCGATGCATTCTGCAACGGTCTCATGAAATGTGCAGTTTTCCCGCTTGGGTTTGCGGGCCGGACAGGTCAAACGGCAGAAGATCCCTGTCGAGGCAACGCATACAAACGCCCGCCCGTCATAGGACGGATCCCGGTTCAAGAGCGCCTCGTACAGTGTATCGAAATTAGGACTAATCTTCAGCATTCCGGCACCATAAGACGAAGCTTAGAGCAGTGCAGCCGGAAATCGGGCGTTTATTTGCTGGAGTTTAACATTCAAACAAACAGAACATTCCGGACATCAGCTTTCAAGTTCCCGACATCCGCCTGTATCGCTTTCTGATTTGCCTCAATCGAAGCAGCTTTGGTTGATAGGGCCGCAGTCCCGGTCGAGAGCGTTGAAATGTTGTTTTCTATCGCGGCCAATCGGCTTTCTGCGGCCGTACTCTCGGTGGAAACACCGCGCACCATGACCTCGCCGGTACACATGTTGATATGCGTGTTTTTGAATTCCACATCGATCCCCACAATCCCGAGATTGAAGACGGACATGGAGAGACTTGCACTGATGTTTATGGCACCGAACAGGCCAGCGGTGATCAGCATATGAACGCCGGTGTTCAAGGTGAAGGTCCCGGCAAGGGTCACATCAAGCTTCCCGCCCAGGAAATAGGTTTCCGTTGCGCCATGATGGACAGCGCGGGTTGTGCCGGTCGTCTTCTTGAAGTCATTGCCGTTGATCTTCGTTGTTGACTCTTTGACGTTCAGATCGAAATCGCCCGTCCCATTGCCTGCCGAAACGCTTACATTTTTGTTCTGCCCGGATTTAATCTCGATCTGATCGTCGCTGTCGGCCGTCAGCTTGCCCGTCGCCTTGATATCGTATGTACCCGATGCCTTGTGCCTGTACTTCTTGCTTTCCAGGTACATTTCCTCGCCAGCTTTGACGAGAATGCGCCCATCACACGCCAGCAGAATACCGTTGCTCGTCGACGGGTTAGGACCAGCGGCATGTTGCGCGGTCTCAGCGTTGCTGCCAGCTGTGTCACCTCTGTCCGAAAGATACCCTTCCGGAAAATATGATGTCGCGGTCTGGCTGGTGATCGAAGCTGTTTCAACGTCGGAATAGCCACCTAAACGCAAAAAGGCACCAAGCCCAGAGTCGTCCGCTGATGTGGCGGTCGACCCTTTGGCTGCCGGGACATAAAAATATGTGTAGCTGGTCTGGTAGTGCGTGCCCGTATCAGCTTCTTCAATCGCGGGCGTGTTCACCAACGCCTCCACACTCGCAACCCTTGCATCCAGGGCCGCTATGTCGGCGGCGTTTTGTGTCGCGTCTGCCATTTGCTTTCTCCAGCCAGCACAAATCTGCTTACCTAGAGTTTTCGCAAATGGCTCAATTTTCAATAGTTATTATTTTGCAACCGAAGTTTTCACACGTCCCGCAAGCCGCTTTGTATTCATTATTTTCCGTTCATCGGGATTATTCACGATGGATTTAGCACTACAAACAAGAAATTACAGCCTTACCGCGCGTGATCTACAGAACCAGCAATGAAAATCGCTTTCATGGCACGAGAAGATCGATAAACAAAACCGCCGCTAAGCGGATATCTCACCCCGGCTTATCGATATACTTGCTCTTCGGTCGGGAAGCTGCGGTCTTTGACCTCATCGGCATAGGATTTTACAGCCGCTTCGATCTGGCCACCAAGATTGCCATAGACCTTGACGAATTTCGGCGGCGCGGGATTGAGACCTAGCATGTCCTCAAGAACCAGGATCTGTCCGTCGCATTCGGCCGAGGCACCAATGCCGATGGTTGGTATCGGGATCTGCTTTGTGATCTTAGCTGCGAGCGGTTCGACCATGCCTTCCACGACGAGCGCAAAGGCACCGGCCTCGGCCACCACTCTGGCGTCTTCTTCATGGATCGACCAGGTTTCTTCTTCGCGCCCTTGTGTCTTGAACCCACCCATGACGTTCACCGATTGAGGTGTTAGCCCGATATGCGCCATGACCGGAATGCCGCGCTCGGTCAGAAAGCGGATCGTTTCAGCCATGCGCCGCCCGCCCTCCAGCTTGACGGCACCGCACTGGGTTTCTTTCATCACTCGAGCCGCATTGCGAAATGCCTCGGCCGGGCTCTCCTCGTAGGTGCCGAAGGGCATATCGACAACGACCAGCGCGCGCTGTGTGCCGCGAACAACTGCCTTGCCGTGCATGATCATTAGGTCAAGCGAAACACCAACGGTGGACTCCATACCATGCATGACCATGCCCAGACTGTCGCCGACCAGAATGAAGTCCGCGTATTTGTCGACAATCGCCGCCGTATGTGCGTGGTAGGAGGTCAAAGAGACGATCGGCTCCACGCCCTTGCGCTTGGCGATCTGCGGTGCGGTGATGCGGCGGATTTGTTTTTGAGCGCTCATGGTCTGAGCTCCTTAGGAGTTATAACTGACGGCTGGATCTACGCAGCGGGTCTGACAACACGTTGATCGATCAAAAGAACGGATCCGAAGCGAACGGCGAGAAGAACAACGGCAGGCCTGTCCAACGTACAGCTCAGCTCGGCAAGGGTTTCGGCATCGCGGATGTCGATGCTTTCAATTTGTCCGGACGGCGCTTCCGAAAGGACGTTGCGAACGGCCGCTACAAGGTCATCAATTCGCGGTGCAGTCTTTGCAAGATGCTCGGCCTGGTCCAGGGACCGGTTCAAAGCAACCGCTTCGGTACGCTGGCCGTCCGTTAAACGCACATTCCGCGAAGACATCGCCAGGCCATCGGCTTCCCGCACCGTCGGATGACCAAGTATCTCTAGGGGCGCATCGAGATCCCGCACCATCTGTTTGATCAGGGTCAGCTGCTGGTAATCCTTTTCACCGAAGACGGCGATATCCGGCGTCACGATATTGAAGAGTTTGGTCACGACCGTTGAAACACCCCGAAAGTGTCCGGGCCTCAATGAACCCTGCAAGATGGCCGACAGACCTGGCACTTCGACAAAAGTGTCTCCACCTGCGCCGTACATTTCATCGACGCTCGGCATAAACACAGCGTCCACGGCTTCAGCACGCAGAAGTGCGAGGTCGCGGTCTTCATCCCGCGGGTAGGTCGCCAGATCCTCATTCGGACCGAATTGGGTCGGATTGACGAAGATCGTCGTGACAACGCGGTCCGCCTCGGTTTTTGCCTTGCGAACCAGCGACAAATGACCTTCGTGCAGATATCCCATTGTTGGAACAACAGCGGTGGTTTCTCCGCTCCGTCTCCAGGCGCGCACAATGGCACGCATATCCGCCTTGGTCCGGCAGATCCTCATTGGCTCTCCTCCCAATCCCTTTTCGGGACTTTATTCTTTTCGCAGGTGCAACATAGCCACCCCGCCTAGGAAGGTCCAGTATCCGTTAGTTGTCTAAAAAGTCAGGTTGCGGGCCTAGGGTCAGGACATTTTAGATTGGACGAACTGGTAGGAATGAATTTGTTCGGATACAAGGCGCAAAGCTGCGGGAAACCGTCCGGTTTCCAAAGGTTTGCAACGATGTTACCGGGCAAATCCAACCTATCCCAAAGGGGCGCAAAAACGGCTTCAATCTGCTGCGTCGAACCGCTCAACCGGGCAACCAGCCCGCTTTTCGCGCTTTTCCTTGCAGCTCATTGGCGTTTCTTGCGCCAGTTCATCAAGTTTAATGGGTCCTGACCCTAAAACGCACCGTCATAGGATCGTTGCGCGATGCGGCACGCAAGCAGTGTGAAGCCATCCCGGTCCAGTGCCGCCTCTGCTTCCTGCCTTAGAACTTCTGCACTCTCGACCCAAACGCCATAGCCGCCATAGGCCGCCGCGATCGCCGGAAAGTCGGTTTCGCCAAAGTCGACGCCGACATTCGGCCGCTGGCTGTTGCGCTGCTTGAGTTCGATGAGCGCAAGGCTGGTGTCCACAAGAACACAGATGATGACCGGGATTTTCAGGTCCCGAAGCGTAGAGAGTTCACCGAGGCACATTTCAAGCCCGGCATCGCCGACAAATGCGATCACCGGCGCTGTCTGGTCCACCAATCGATGGCCCATCGCCAAGGGAACGGCGCAGCCCATGGTGCACAAGGCGGACGACTGGAGCATCTGCCTTGAACCAGAGCAGCGCCAGATCTGGCTGACCAAAATACGGTGTGCGCCACTGTCGGCCGTGGCAACGGTGTTCTCAGGCATTACATCACGTAGCACGTGGAACGCTGTACCCGGGCCCCAGCCTGATTGTTCCGGCGCGAAGGCCTCTGCAAGATCCTTGCGGACTGCGGCCGGCTCACCGCCTGACCAGGAAGAAGCGGTTGTGTCACGTGCTTCAGCCAGAAGTTTTAGCGCAGGTTCGACGGCGCTGCGGAGCGTTACTGCGCCTTCATGCATGCCATGGGTTCTCAAAACCGGCGTCACATCAATCACCGGCGCGTCAGACGGCCAGGGATTTCGCCAATTGATGCGCATTTCAATTGGGTCATAGCCAAGCGACAATATGCAATCGCTTTGATTAATCAGCGGCAGAAGGTGGCCGTCGGCCTTTGGCGACAGGCCCGCGCCGCCCAGCGCGAGCGGGTCATTCTCATCGAGAAGCCCCTTGCCCTTGTAGCTTGTTACGAGCGGGATTTTGTAGGTGCGGCAAAACTCGGCAATAGCTTGCGAAGCGCCCTCATTCACAGCATCCACCCCGGCAATGGCGATGGGCCGCTCCGCCTTTGCAAACAACTCAAGTGCGGTGTCCAAATCGGAGCCGGACGCAGGTGCGGAGGCGGCGGGGCTTAAGCGGAACTTTGAAGACCAAGCTTCCGAAGTTACTGTTTCGGCGACCTTGATCGGGACGTCGATGTGAACAGGACCGGGCTGACCGTCGAGCGCGATCGCCAAAGCTTTTTCCATCATCACATCAAGCGCTCCGAGGCGTGCGGAAAAGCTGGCCTTCACAATCGGGCGCAGCAACTGTTGGTGATCAAAGACCTGGTGCGTGTAGCTTTCCGCCTCGGCTTGATCGACGCAGCCGGTCAGAAAGATCAGCGGCACCCGATCCTGCCAAGCATTGGCGACGACATTGATAGCATTGGCTGCGCCCGGCCCAAGTGTGGCGAGGAGCACTCCTGGTGCGCCGTCGGCATGCCAGCCGCCTTCGGCCATAAACCCGCCGGCATTTTCGTGCTTCACCAACACGAACTTCAGGCCTGCTTCATCAAGCGCCTGCATCAGTGCCAGCACCTCGCCTCCAGGAATTCCGAAGGCATGGCGGCAACCTGCACCGTGAAGCTTTTGTGCAATGATATCAGCGCCGGTGGTCATGGTTACTTAGTTTCCTTTTGCCGGTGTGGCTTTGCCAAGATCAAGGATGCCGCGCTCTACCAGCTCTGCGATCTCGCTGTCACTCAATTCCAAATGCCTTTGCAATACATCTTGCGTATCCGCACCGAGCATCGGCGGTGCTTTGCGGTAGTCGATCGGCGTCTTCTCCATTTTGATCGGAGACCCAATCAAAGCCACCGATCCGCTGACCGGGTGCGGCAAGGTAATCATCATCTCCCGCGCCAGAACCTGAGGATCTTTAAAGACCTGCCCCAGATCGTTCACCGGGCCGCAGGGGACACCGGCCGCTTCAAGATCCCGTATCCATTCTGCAGCCTCGCGTTCGATGGTTAGACGCCGGATTTTTGGCACCAGTGTCTTCCGATTGCGAACCCGGTCTGCGTTTTTTGAAAAGAGTGGATCTGTGGCCAGTTCCGGAGTACCTGCAACGTCACAAAACTTCTGAAACTGACTGTCGTTTCCAACCGCGAGAATGAACGGGCCATCGGCACCCGGAAACGTCTCATAGGGCACAATGGTGGGGTGCCCGTTGCCGAGCCGTCCGGGAATTTCTCCGGAGACCAGATGCGCAACACCCTGATTGATGAGCCAGGACACCTGAGCATCCAACAGCGAGATGTCGATGTACTGCCCCTCGCCGGTTTGATGCCGGTGATGAACCGCGGCGAGAATAGATACGGTCGCGTACATGCCGCACATAACATCTGCGATCCCGACCCCGCACTTGGTTTGCGATCCACCATCCTCATCGTCAAAGCCCGTGAGCGACATGATCCCGCCCATGCCCTGGATCAGAAAGTCATAACCGGCACGATGTGAATAAGGGCCCGTCTGGCCAAACCCGGATATCGAGCAGTAGATCAGTTTTGAGTTAATTTCCTTCAGGGTCTCGTAGTCGAGCCCACGCCGCTTGAGATCGCCGACCTTAAAATTCTCGACCAGAATATCGGCCTTTGCAGCCAGCTTCCGTATCAGACCCTGACCATCCTCGCTTGCGAGATCTACGGCCACCGACTCCTTGTTGCGGTTCGAAGAGAGATAGTAGGCACTCTCGGCGGTTTCTTCGCCATCCGTATTCTTCAGGAACGGGGGGCCCCATCCCCGGGTATCGTCGCCTCGGCCCGGCCGTTCGATCTTGATAACTTCAGCCCCAAGATCACCAAGGATTTGGGTGCAGGTCGGCCCTGCTAGAATTCGGGAAAGATCAAGGACAAGGAGCCCTGAAAGTGCTCCCTTCGATGGAACGGTGTGCTGCACGGATCACCCTGTTGCTGATACTTCCGCGAAAAGGGCATGAGAGGCAGGCCGCCGTCAACTCCGGTGGTCTTGTCATCAGATCGCTTTGTCTCAATTTCCCGTCACCGCCAAGTGATGCGATCAGCTCACCTCAGCTTTCCCATCCGCGCATTTCGGACAAGAGCGACCAGGCACGCTCGATCCACTCCGCACGCACACTGTGGCCGCCATCATGAAGACACAACTCGAGCAGTCCGGTGACCGGCTTCCATCTTTCGCAAGACAAGGTTCCGTCTGTCAGGGTCTCCGGTGCGGTCTCGGATAGGCCAGTCTGTTTGCGCCAGATATCGAAACTTTCAAAAACATCCCCCTGTTTCCATTGCCCGCCGCCGAGCCAACGCCCTTCCAGGGGAACAACAGTGTCGGTGGTGCCATGGACATGAAACAGGTACGGGGGATCTGTTGGGCAGTCTTTCGGAAGCGGCTCCCAGAAGGCGCCAGCAATTGGCGCATAGCCTGAAAACCGCTCCGATTGTTCGCAGGCCAAATACCAGGTCATGAAACCGCCGGAGGAAAAGCCGGTCAGCATGGTGCGCTCCCGATCAACTCCAAATCGCTCCGACAGATCATCCAGGACGCTGTCGAAAAACACCGGTTCATCCCTGAGATTTCTCGGTGCTGTCGGAAACGACCAGGTTCCGTTCACGCCTTGAACAGCGACGAAAGCAACGCCCAAGTCATCTGCCATGCGCTTGAAGCTCTCGTTTTTCAGCGCATTCACTGCTTTGCCGCGATGCCCGTGGAGATAAAGGATTGCACCGAGTGGTTTTGACGGGTCGCGCTTTTCGGGCATGTGAACGTAATAGGCGCCATCACTCAACGTGCAGGGTGTTTCGCCGCCGCAGCTCGTCTCTGAGGCAAAAGCAGATGGGCTCATGGCTGCAGCAACAGCAAGGCCAAGGATCCAGTTTCGTTTTTGCGTCATGCATGCGCTCCCGGCGATATTGGTCATTGCCAATTGGAGAGTGACCCAACGCCCGCAGATTTCCAGCACCTGACGGATCACAAGCGCGCGATTGCGGTGACCTAGTCCCAGGTTCCTTCTGTCGGGATGTTGAGCATCCGTCCGCAGTGCTTGCAATGCACGGCGTCTGGGTCATGACGGTTCAAGCCGCAATCGGGACATGGCAGATTGACCTTCGAAGGACGGAAAATGGTCTGAACGAGCCGCAGAAACAAAGCGACACCGAAAATCATGATCAGGACCGTCAGCAAGCGTCCGACCGTATCGGTCATGGTGATGTCGCCGAACCCGGTCGTAGTCAGCGTTGTGACGGTGAAGTAGAGCGCATCCAGATAGTTGTTGATGTTCTCGTTCCGATCATGCTCCAGCACAAAAACGATCGCTGTGATGACAAAGATGAAAACAAAGAGATTGACTGTCGACTGGAGGATTTCTTCATTGCGGCGGAACCATTTCGACGTGTCGCGCAGCTCCTTCAAGAGGTGATAGGACCGCAGCAAGCGCAACATGCGGATGACTCTCAAAAAGGCGAAATTCTCAAAAAACGCCGGAATGATCAGCGAGATCACCACCACAATATCCGCCAAGGAGGTAAAACTTGCCAGGTATCGCCAGCGGGAACCTGCTGCAATCAGGCGTGCCATGAAGTCCAATGCGAGGACCACCGCGATAGCGTAATCCACTTCATGGTGGTGTCGGTCCGGGTCAACAATCGCGGACACGATGAAATACGCAATCGTGATGATATCGAAAGCCAAAAGGACATAGCGGAAAATCCGCGCGCTGTTGGAATGGCCAAAATAGAGTTGCCGTAAACGCGATTGCAGATCCGATTTTTCTGCCATTCCCTCAACCTGCCAACCTATTCCAAAACCACACATTCACCCGACAAGAGCGCAGATGAAATGTCAATTGAGCGGGTGACTTAACACAGGATTTTCCCAATTGATGAAGATTTTGCACGGCATCCATGACGCGAGATGGTTTATTCCGCGCCCGCCGCGCATTAGGGTCACCTTCAACAAAAACCTGCCCTTTGCGGCGACACAAAACTGAGGTTCATGAATGTTCGATCTGAAAGGTAAAGTTGCCCTTGTAACCGGTGCGAGCCGCGGGATTGGTGAAGCTGGTGCCCGCAGCCTTGCGAAATACGGCGCCAAGGTTGTTCTCGCGGCGCGGTCCAGCGGCAACATCACAAAGATCGCGGGTGACATCCGCTCCGATGGTGGTGAGGCTTTAGCTGTCACTTGCGACGTTGCGGACTACGCTGACGTCGAAAAAGCCGTTCAAACCGCGATCGACACGTACGGTGGGATCGACATTCTGGTGAACAATGCTGGTGTTATTGAGCCGATCAGCCGTATCGAAAGCTCCGACCCGGAGGCCTGGGGTCAGGTGATCGACATCAATGTGAAAGGCGTCTACCACGGCATTCGCGCTGTTGCGCCGCATATGCTCGCAAAAGGATCCGGCACAATTGTCAATATCAGCTCCGGCGCCGCTGTCAGCGCATTGGAGGGCTGGAGCCAGTACTGCTCGTCCAAGGCGGCCGCACTTTCCCTGACCCGATGCAGCGACAGGGAATTTGGCGAAAAGGGTATCCGAGTGGTGGGCCTGAGCCCAGGGACCGTTGCCACACAAATGCAGGTCGATATCAAAGCATCAGGGATCAACCCGGTCAGCCAGCTTGATCCATCCGTTCATATTCCAGCCGAATGGGTTGGCGAAACGATCTGCTGGCTCTGCACCCCGGCGGGAGATACGTACCGCGGTATTGACTGCTCCTTGCGCGACGAAGATGTGCGCAAAGCGGTTGGCCTGATTTAGGCAGTCAGAATCAAAAGAGGGCCGCTGTGCGGCCCTCCCATGAGATCGTTTGACCTTTGTTCCGGATTACATCCCGGCGAAACCGTTCGATACCAGAGGCTGCTCCACCACCGTTCCATTTCGCCCAGCTACAAGGGCCAAATTCCGATACTCACTAGACATGGGCACACCTCCTTTCTAACGTTGAAGACAAGGAGATTGTTCTTGAGAATCAGCAGTATGACAAGCACAAAAACTGGTCATGCATGCCTTCCAAACACGCAAATCCAAAGACCGTTACTGAGGAGCAACAGCCGCGTCAGCAATGCTTTGGAAGACGCCATCAAGCTCTGCTGCCAAGCCAGCCAGTTTTTCGCCGCCCTCATCCATGTATGGCGCGAAGACAAAACTCGGCGTTTTCCAGGATAGGGTTGCAGTCTTGTCCGAATTCTCGGTCACATAAAACCGGATTGGGGCCTCAATGCCGGCAGCGACGGACGCCTCCAACATTCGTACCGCATAGTCGTTCCGATAAACGCCGAGAACACGATTGCCCGGGATTGTCAGCCCCCTACCCTTTGCACCGGCTGAGGCGCTTGCCTGTGTCACAAGCAGCATGCCGGCCTCTTTCACTGCTGCTTTGAGGCCGTCAACCAGTTCTTGGTAGGACTGGGATGTCGATAGCGCCTGCCACCCCTCACGAGGTGCAATGCTGTCAGCTCTAACGGGACCAAGCCCCAGGAAAACCGTCAGCAGGATTGGAAACACATAACGCAAAGGCTAATCCTCCACTGAAAAACATCGAGTGGCGCGCACAATAACCAGTGGCTCTTTCACACACGTCTCACAATCGGGTGTGGGGCTTGCGGTCGGAGTCTCAGCCCATACCAAGTTTCAGACGCACCCGGACGCCGACCATCGACCCAAGAAAGCCGAACAGCAGCCACAGCCACCCGTGCAGGGAGCCGGACACCAGCCCGCCGAGATAGGCTCCAATGTTGCAGCCATAGGCGAGCCTTGCGCCATATCCCATCAACAGACCACCGGCGATCGCCGTCAAGACGTCGCGGCGGGTCAGCTTCCAGAGCGGCGCATATTTTCCAGCCAGTGCGGCCGCGGCCATCGCCCCGAAAATGATCCCGAAATTCATGACCGATGTCGTGTCTCTCAGGACACTGTTTTCAAGCGCGCCTTTCTGCCAAGTCCAATATGGCCAGGTTTCCACCGGAATCCCGATGAAATGAAATGCCTTCGCTCCCCAAAGGGCAAAGGCGGATGTGATGCCCCATGGCCGGCCAACCACAATAAAGGTGGCGATGCCAACAACCGCTAACATCACCGCACCGAGCATCGGAGACCACGGGCCTTGCAGAACAGATTCAGTTTTGCGTGCAGGTGCGATCTCGCCGTGGGCGCGCCGCTCCAGCCAGACGGTCAGAAGTGCAATAAACCCGAGCACCAAAGCGGTCAGCAAAAACGCCCGTTGCGGACCAAACTCGCGGATCAGTGAAACCGGCTTTAGCTTTGGCAATTGCCCCCACAAATGGAGATGCGCGGTCGCAAACACGGACCCAAGAATAAAGGCGGCCAACGTGATCATCATGCGTGTAGATCCACCGCCCGCAGTGAAGAGTGTCCCCGACCCGCAGCCGCCACCAAGCTGCATACCTGCGCCAAACATGAAAGCTCCGATGGCGGCAGCGACGCCGAACGGAAAGACGAAACCGCCTGCCGGCCATCCAAGGGTATCGCCCCATGCGATCAACGGAAAGGAAACGGCGCTTGTCAGCAGGATGAGGACGAACTGCGCCCGCAAACCGCCGCCCCGTTTCTCCGTCACAATGCGCCGCCAGGCGGCAGTAAACCCGAAGCTCGCATGATACAGCGAAATGCCGGCAAGCCCGCCAATCAGGACAGCTATGCCTTGGCGGGGACCCGCAGCTGCATGTGCGCCGATCGATATCAGCCCGATGATGCCAAACGCGATAACTGCAATCGCAGTTTGAGGACTTTTCAGTGACACGGCCATAGTCGCTATCTCTTCAAACTTAAGGACACTCGGTCAAAACCAAGCACACACTCACTATCTCCCAAAAACGCGCAAGGAAAGCCCCGCCGTGGCAACACGCCGCCAACACCATTTTGTGTTTTGCAGTTCAGGACACAGCTGCGGATCTTGGGTTCAATAGCGGTCAACATCGTTGAGGCTCAGTGCTGCCACGTTTTCTTGCAAACGTCAGCGCGTTCAACGGAACAGCAACAAAGGCTCAGCATGCGTCTTAGCGATCAATTTGGATACGATCTCACCTTGACCAGCCCTGCAGCCGCAGAAGCATGGGACAAGACGGTTCTGGCGTTTCTGGCCCATGGCAAGACAACGCCCGCCCATTTGGAAACCTGCTTGGCCGAAGAGCCCAATTTTGCTCTCGGCCATGCGACACGCGGACTGTTTTGCCTCCTGCTCGGCCGTAAGGAATTGGTTGATACTGCGCGGGAATGCCTATCGATTGCCCGATCGTCTGCTGCAAATAGTTCCGTGACCGAGCGCGAAACCGCGGTGCTTGAAGCGTTGGCTGCCTGGCTCAACGGATTCCCGAGCCGATCCGCAGATCTCCTGGATGCCGCCCTTTCGAAGGCGCCGCGCGATGCGCTGCTCTTGAAACTCGTGCATGCAATCCGGTTTGTGCTCGGCGATGCCACGGGGATGCGGTCCTCAATCGACGGCGTTTTTGATGCCTATGACCCGCAAAATCCTGCATATGGCTACGTTCTTGGATGCCGCGCGTTTTCGCTTGAAGAAACGGGCGAATACCGGCTCGCTGAAGCTGCCGGCCGGCTCGGTCTCGAACACGCCCGCGACGATGCATGGGGACTTCACGCTGTCGCGCATGTTCATGACATGACAGGCCGCACCGAAGAGGGCGCCGGCTGGCTTGAAAACCATCCGGACGGCTGGGCGCACTGCAACAACTTCGGCTATCACGTTTGGTGGCATCTGGCGCTAATGTATCTCGATCAGGGTCAGGCCGATAAAGCCTTGATGCTGTATGACCGCGACATTCGGAAAGACAAAACAGACGACTATCGCGACATTTCGAACGCCGCTTCGCTGCTGGTGCGCCTTGAGCTGGAGGGGATCGACATCGGCAGCCGCTGGGATGAGCTGGCGCTGATTTCCGACAAACGCGCCGAAGATGGCTGCAACGTTTTTGCGGACTTGCATTATTTGATGGCCCTGTTGAACGGGGGCCGCCGCATGGGCGCCGACCGGCTCATCGCTGGTCTCAAGCAGCGCGCTGACCAGGAAACCGACATCGGGCACGTATCATCGGAAGCTGGTCTACCCGCAGGGCTCGGCCTGGAACAATACCGAAAAGGCAACTACGCCTCAGCGTTTACACTGCTCACATCCGCCAGAAGCAACATGCCCCGGATTGGCGGGTCGCACGCCCAGCGCGATGTTTTTGAGCGGATAACAATTGATGCCGCCTTACGTGCCGGATTGTCTGTAGAAGCTGAGACCCTTATCAAGGACCGGTCCCGCAAACGCGGTGCGCTCGACCGGTTCGCGGAACAACGCCTTGAAACTTGCCAGAAAATGCGGCGCGCAGAAAAGGTGATGCAGGCCGACAGTCTGCGTGCAACGAACAGCTACTGACGGTTCGCCGGTGATCCGGCGGACGATTTCATTTACACTTCCCATGTGACAAACGTGACTTCCCAGCCTCATACCAAACGCCCCCGGGACCCACGGCTCGACTTTTTCCGCGGGATAGGGATGTTCATCATCTATATCGCCCATGTTCCCTGGAACTGGTGGACGCTCTGGATTCCGGCGCGATTCGGCTTTTCCGATGCGACCGAAATGTTCGTATTCTGCTCCGGGATGGCCTCGGCTCTCGCGTTTGGCAAGATCTTCGATATCCACGGCTTGGGGATCGGCGCTGCCCGCATTCTTCACAGGATGTGGCAAGTCTATTGGGCGCATATAGGCCAGTTTCTGGTGATTGCGGTTGGCTTGGTGATGGTACACGAAAGCGGCTACCTGGAGAGCTGCTGCGGCCTCACTCAGGATTATGTCGTCTCGCTGAACCTGTGGCATCTGTTCAACAATACCGCTGTCGCATTGCCCGGCATTCTGACACTCACCTGGGTGCCGAACTACTTCGATATCCTGCCCATGTACATCGTGATCCTGGCGCTCATCCCGGTGATCATGCTGGCGTCGCGGATTTCGGTGAAGGCTGCATTTGCTGTATCGATCAGTCTTTGGCTGGCATCACAGTTTGATTTTCTGAGTCTGCCTGCTGAACCCTGGTCAGAACGGGATTGGTTCTTCAACCCATTTGCCTGGCAACTTCTGTTCTTTACTGGATTTGCGTTCATGCGCGGCTGGATACCGGCCCCTCCAGTGAATGCAAAGCTGCTGATCCTATGCACGGTGATTGTACTGGCAACGGTGCCCTTCGCGTATTTCCGCGTATATGGCGAAGCGCACCTTAACTGGGTGTGGGCGCGGGAAGTCCGTGAATTCATCAAGCCGCTCTGGATCAAGACCGAATTCGGTGTGCTGCGGTACATTCATTTCCTAGCACTTGCCTATCTTGCCTGGGCGGCGGCCGGCGAACATGGCAAATATCTTCTGGGTCATGGCAAACTTTGGGGCGGATTTGTGCGGGTCGTCCAAAAAGTCGGACAGCAGTCCCTCGCCGTCTTCATGGCTAGCCTCGTCGTCGCTCAAGCAGCTGCAATCCTGCGCGATATGGTCTGGGGCCGGGGCGAATGGATCCCCCAGATCCTTTCCAATCTCCTTGGATTTGCGGCCCTCATCGCCGTCGCCTATGTGGTGTCCTGGTATAAGAGCGAGCCCTGGCGCAAACCTCCGGGAAAGGCGACACTCCAACCAGAGTTTACGCGCCGGCCAAACCAGCCTGCGGCTACCGGAGACGGGCCTCATAAGGCGAAGGATTCGGACAAGGTGCTCAACTGAAAAGAAAAACCCGGAAGCAAGCTCCCGGGTTTTTCTTGATCAGGACGTGACGCCCAACAGGCCTCAGTTCAACGAGACCATTTCGAGTTCCTGCTCAAAAGCATTGGCAAGTGCCGCAGCGCGGCTGTCAGCCAAGAGGATCGGCGTTCCATCTGCATTGAGGAGCGCATAAAGCGTCATGTCATCCTCTAATGGCGGAACATCCGGGAACATCTCTTTCAAGTCTCCGGCTGTCACCGGCTTGATGTAAGCCACATCACCGGTACCAAGTTCGCTCAGTTCGTCCACTGTCATAACTTCGGCGATGTCGTTTTCGTCAGCCCAGAAAGGTGAATTCGTGTTGTGCATCAGTGTTTCTCCATTTTGGTTTTGTAGCGAGGGTCATTCACCGCTGGAGATTTCTATTTTTCTTATGACACGTTCCGGTTCCGGTCGTGCCAAGTCGATGGACAGCAAGCCATCTTTCAAGTCCGCACCGAGTATCTCGATCCCCTCGGCGAGAACAAACGCCCGTTGAAACTGACGGGCGGCGATACCGCGATGGAGATACTGACGTGTCTTGTCGTCAATCTGCCGGCCACGGATAACGAGCTGGCTTTCTTCCACCGAGACATCAAGCTGATCACGGGTAAACCCGGCCACAGCCAACGTAATTCTAATCACATCGCCCTGGCTGTCGGTTTTCGGCAACCGTTCAATGTTGTAGGGCGGATAGCCGTCATTCGCGGCCTTAGACACACGATCAAGCACACGCTCGATATCATCAAACCCGAGCATAAACGGGCTGGAAAACGCTGACATGCGCGACATCCTCAAAGTCCTTGTCGAAGCGACCTTGCATCCGGGCCCTTTTCGTAAGGCACCCGGACAGGAGCATCTTGCTCCCTTCACTATTAAATATGGAGACATGTTAAAATTGATTCAAGGATGCCGCCGAAATCGGAGGTTTTTGCGCTGTTTTCCAAAGGCCATACACAAGCTGACGGCACAGTGAAGCAACCCTGAAGGCACCAAGTCCAAAATCCGCCATCGCAACAACTGGCACGCAATCATGTGGCGATTGCCCCCCTAATTGCCAAGGCCGATACCGCTTGTCCCTGCCTGTCATCCTTAAAACAACACGAATCCTTGTTCTGATTTCGCTTTTTCGCCCTTCATTGATGCGCTATCACTTGCTCCGCATTTATTTTTTCCTCTCAGTGACAGTCAGTTCTCATGAACCGGAATGAATTTGACGCCTATTGCAAGGCTTTGCCTGCAACCACGAACGTCGTCCAGTGGGGCAATGCGTCCGTCTGGAAGGTTGGCGGCAAGATTTTCGCCATTTGCTCCGGCTGGGGCGAAGGCACCCACGAGAAATTCAGCTTCAAGTGTTCGGACATTTCCTATTCCCTGTTGATCCAACAGGACGGCGTCATTCCCGCCCCGTATCTTGCGCGGGCCAAGTGGGTTCAGCGAGAAGACGACAGCAGTATTTCGGACGATGATCTGAAAGCATACATTTCGGTAGCTCACGAAATCGTAGCGCGTAAGCTCTCCAAAAAACTCCAGAAAGATCTTGGCCTTGCAGATTGATGTCGCCGCCAAGTGGCGGTCTCTCGGCCTTCTCATGATTGCCGAGATTGCAGCCATGAGCCTTTGGTTCATGTCTGCAGCCATCTTGCCGGATTTGACCCGCGAATACCCGATTTCCGAGTTCCGGCAGGCCGCTCTATCAAGTGCGGTACAAATCGGCTTTGTTGTCGGGGCGCTTACCTCAGCCCTTTTGGGACTTGCCGACCGCATTGATCCCCGCCGGTTTTTTGCGTTCTGCGCGATTACCGCCGCTCTTTTTAACGCCAGCCTGCTTGTCTCCGAACCAGGTGGAGCTGTTTCCATCTTGGCCCGGTTTGCCACAGGAGCCTTGCTCGCAGGCGTTTATCCCGTGGGTATGAAAATCGCTGTTGGCTGGGGTCAAAAGGACCGCGGGTTTCTGGTGGGAACCCTCGTCGGCGCCCTCACCTTCGGATCTGCAGCACCGCACCTCTTGGCGCTCCTTGGGGGAACCGACTGGCGCTGGAGCCTGACGGTTGCCTCGATCGCTTCGGCACTCGGCGGGTTATTGTGCCTTGCGAGCACGCTTGGGCCGTTTCATGGCACAGCCTCGAAGATGGACATTAAGGCTGTGTTTTCTGCCTGGACGAACCGCAAGATCCGGTACGCTTACCTCGGCTATCTCGGTCACATGTGGGAGCTCTACGCGATGTGGGCCTGGATAGGGATCGCGCTGACCGTTTCCTTTTCTGCGCATATGGCGGCCGACGATGCAGTTTCGCTTGCGCGTTTGATCGCTTTTCTTGCGATCGCAGCGGGCGGTGTCGCCTGCATTGCCGCTGGTGTTCTTGCAGACAAGGTCGGAAAGGCCAACATCGCGATCCTTGCGATGGCAGTCAGTGGAACGGCTGCTGTTTTAAGCGCCATCACCTTTGGCGGCCCAGTCTGGCTGACAATCCTCTGCGTCTTGATCTGGGGCGCGGCCATTTTGCCTGATTCCGCACAGTTCTCAGCCCTCGTCGCGGATTTTGCACCTGCCGAACAGGCCGGAAGCCTGATGACCTTCCAGACCGCACTTGGCTTTGCGTTGACTTTCCTGACTGTCCAGGTCACGCCCATGCTTGCGAACGGTATTGGTTGGCCCGCAGTTTTTGGGATCATGGCAATCGGACCGGCGATTGGCATTGCCGGTATGTTGAGACTGAAACGACTCGCACCGGAAAGTTGAGCTTTTCCTCACAACACGGCCTGTGCCGCGTCTCTCACTTCGTAGGCAACAGACGGAGTGTAACGCATGGACACGACAGGTGGACGGGGCATCGACGTTTCCCATTACCAAGGGACGGTAAATTGGGCAGGTGTTGCTGCGGACGGAACTGAGTTTGCCATGATCAAGGCCAGTGAAGGAGAGAGTTCACCGGATCCGATGTTCTTGTCGAATTGGGCAGGGTGCAAGAACAACAGCGTAAAGTGCGGCGCTTACCACTACTTCCTTCCAACAGACTGTTTCTTGAAACAGGCAGACCTTTTGATCCAGCAGTTGAGATCCGCGGGCTATGATCCAACCTCCGATTTGCCGCCGGCGATAGACTGTGAGGATATGGAAGGTGTCTCTGCTTCCACATACATCTATGCTTTAAAAGAGCTTCTCCAAAGCCTGAAGACGCAACTCAAGTGTACCCCGATGATCTATGTCTCCCCGGCGTTTTGGCAGGGGTTGGGCAGTCCCGACTTCTCCGATTATCCGTTGTGGGTCGCGAATTACACAACGGCGAGTGCGCCCGAGATTCCCTCCCCTTGGAAAACCTATGCCATCTGGCAGTACTCGGACGACGGCACGGTGGGTGGCATTGCAGGGGATGTCGATCTCGATCTCAGCAATCCAGGGGCTGGTGTTTCACCGGAACCAAAACTGAATTGGTTCTAGAGACCTGATTGGAACCGTCAGCCGTCTGGCATTTGAAGATCGAACTCTTGATACCCAAAATCCTGACCGTTGATACGCAAGCTCACGGCCTGTGTGCCGCCGTAGTAGGTCCGTGTCGTGATCGGTCGGATCGGATGAAAACGGGAAAGCCTATGAACGGTGCCGGGGTCCAATGTGGCTTTCGTCCACTTGAATACTTTCGGCGCCAGTTTGCCGTTGGCCTTTCGAAAGTGCAGGACGTAATCAATAATCAGATCCTGAGACCTCATTGCTGTCGATTTCAACGCAGCCGAAAATGACAATGAACTGCCGAAGCGGACCTTCGCCGTTTCAATGCTCAAGTCTGCGAGATGAATTTCTGGCGCGTTGAGACCAAAAGCGCGCAAGGCCGGTTCATAGCCGCTTTTGATCAAAGACCGGCAGGCATGCCGAACTAACTTCCCCCGCTGCGGCGTTGCATCTTTGAGCCAATTAGCCGCCATGTCGCTCACCAAGGCCGGGTGATCCTTTGCAATGTCATTCAAATGGTTTGCGACAGAGCGGCGCACATACTCTTCCGGGTCGTCTTTCAAGGCCTCCAGAAACGGCAAGGTCGGTGTTGGATCCTCGATCAGCTGATTGAGGCGCATGCCCCAGGGCAACCGCGGACGTGTGCCTTCAGAGACCAGACGCCTGACATGCACGTTGGGATCCTCTGTCCAAGGTGTCATGATGGAGAGCGCTCTTTCCTGGTCTTTTGCCAAAAAGGGCCGGACATCGAATTCGGCAGTCGCCCGCTTGGTCATTTCCTTCATGAGATCGAACGAAGCGTCAAAGTCATTCAGGCCGGTGTCAGAAACAATCATACCCAGCGGCATCATGCCCCAGCCGCAGATCCCGTTCTCGTCGCTGTCCCGATCGACCACGCCCTCCGGATCGGAATGAAGAAGCGAGCGCAAGATCGAAAACCGGCTCTCGAGCGCGTCAGGCAAATGCTTGGTGGTGACATCTGCAATGAGCCGGGCTCTTTGCTTCAGTTCAAGTTGCTGCAGTTGGCCCAGAATTTCCCTTTCAAAGGCCGTTTTTTGAAACCCAACAATGGTCCGGTCAAGATGGTTGGCCAGACACTGAACAAACTCCGGTGAGATTTTGTTTTTGAAGGGTTCCAAGTGCAGCTCCTGTTCTTCTGAGGAGCCTACATCGCATGATTGCCTGTGATTGTTCCAGCCGACACTCCAGCGCTCCTGACAAGCACCGTCAGGAGTGCACTTTTCTGGTTCATTCGCCGCCAGATGGTGATCGCTCAAAGGTTTCAGCCCGCACGCGCTGTTATCCTTACCATCATCCATTTACACAATAACAATTCCGGTCTGGCTCACTTATGTTTGGTAACAAAGCAGCAGGTTGCGCAAACTGAACCAGCTGAAAAGCTTCAACACTCGAGATGGCGTTTATCTCTCGCCAAGCACAGAACCATGTCGGCCAATTTTGAATTTTTGCCAGTCTCAATCCTGAAGGCCGCGTTCCTGGCTTTGTCAGTTTTGATCACCTCTGTTTCGGTGACCGGAATAGCGCAGGCCGACCCCATTACAATCTTCACGACCGAGCTGGACGGACACCACCAACCGGATGCGCGTGGCCGGTATGATCAGATTGTTTTGTCCGCGGCCCGGCAGCAAAACCTGCAAGTAGACTTCCGCTTCATGCCGCCGGCCCGCGCGATCCTCCAGTTCTCCAGATGTGAAGACTGCTGCGTCAGTCCTTGCAATCAAGACCCCGAGATCAGCCATTGCCCCGGCGCTACACTTTCGGATGTGTGGGACAAAGTGGAGCTTCACGCCTTTTCACTCAGACCTGACGCTCCAGATCTCGCAATCGACAATCTCAAAACTCTTGATGTCGGGGCTATTCAGGGAATGCCGCTGGGGACCAGGGTCGAAACCAACCTGACTGATATTCGGCGGGTCGACACACCCCGCGCAGCGGTCAACATGCTGACACTTGGCAGACTTGATGTGTTTTTGGGGTGGATACCTGAAACACTTGTCTACTTTAGGGTCAACGACATACCTGTGCCGAACTACGACGCAAAGAACCCTTTGAAAAGCGTCCCGATCGGTATTGCCTGTAAGGGATCGCAATCCCTTCGGCTCATTGACGCCGTCAACACTTACCTGCGCCAGGCGCCGCAGACCTCCGGGACCGAACCAATCAGTTCCTCAAATCCGGACGGGTAGAAAACCTGACATTCATTTGTCGTGCCGTGCTACCGGAACCTCGACAGCAACGGAGTGCCAAATAAAAAACCACCCCGATTGCTCGGGGTGGTTTACTCGAGGCAGGCCGACCCTCGTATTGCCGCCTGCCTCAAAAACGATTCGATTTAGTCGATCCGTTTGCCGGTCTCAGCGTCAAAGAAATGAACGTTTTCCGGAGATGCCGCGAGATACATGGTCTCGCCCGGTTCATGACGCGCATGGCTGGAGACGCGGATCACGATTTCCGGTCCGCCATCTTCGAAGCTCGCATAGACATAGCTTTCGGCGCCAACCGGCTCCAACACGTTTACTTTGACTTCAAGTCCAATGCCGTCACCGGAATGCGGACCTTCTACAACGGTGAGATGCTCCGGACGGATACCGATCTTGTAGGCGTCCTTGCCCTTGGTGTTCGCGCCCGAAAGACCGGAACCCGCTTTCAAGGCCAAACCTGATCCGTTTGCTGCAACGTCCAAGAGGTTCATTGCGGGCGAGCCAATGAAGCTCGCCACAAATGTGGACGCAGGCTTGTCATAAACGTCGATCGGAGCTCCGATCTGTTCGATGTTGCCACCGTTCAACACCACCAGCCGATCCGCCAAAGTCATGGCTTCGAGCTGGTCGTGGGTCACATAGACGCTGGTGGTGCCGAGCGACCGCTGCAGACGCTTGATTTCAACACGCATCTGGACACGCAACTTGGCGTCCAGATTGGAAAGCGGCTCGTCAAACAGGAAAGCGGCCGGTTCGCGGACAATCGCCCGACCCATGGCCACGCGCTGACGCTGGCCGCCTGACAGCGCCCGCGGTTTGCGATCCAGATAGTCGCCGATCTCAAGGATCCGTGCGGCTTCCTTTACCCGGCGGTCGATTTCCGCCTTGTCCATGCCCCGGTTCTTCAAGCCGTAGGCAAGGTTGTTGTAGACCGACATGTGCGGATAGAGCGCATAGTTCTGGAACACCATGGCAATGTCACGGTCGGCCGGATCGACATTGTTGACCAGCCGATCGCCAATCTTGATTTCACCGGTGGTGATGTCCTCAAGACCGGCAACCATGCGCAACAAAGTGGACTTGCCGCAGCCGGACGGACCGACAAGCACGATGAACTCGCCATCGGCTATGTCGATGGAAACGCCCTTAACCGCTTCCACATTGCCCGCATAGACCTTGCGGACAGTGTCGAGAGTAATCGTTGACATTCAAAACCTCACTTATCGCTCTCGACGAGCCCTTTGACGAACCAGCTCTGGAAAACCACCACGATGAGAACGGGCGGCACGATTGCCAGAATGGCAAGCGCCATCGCCTCATTCAGCGCCGGGATCTGTGCGCCAACCCAGACCTGCATGATCTGTTTGATGCCGCGAACCAGCGTGAACAGGGATTCTTCGGTGGTGATCAGGGTCGGCCAGAGATACTGGTTCCAGCCATATACGAACATGATGATGAAGATGGCCGCGATCATTGTTTGTGACAGCGGCACAAGGATATCCTTGAAGAACTTCCAGGGACCTGCGCCATCGATCCGGGCCGCCTCCAAAAGCTCGTCGGGGACGGACATGAAGAACTGACGGAAGAAGAAGGTGCCGGTCGCAGATGCGATCAACGGAACAATCAGGCCGGTGTACGTGTTCACCAGACCCAGCGACTGAACAATCTCGTAAGACGGCAAGATGCGCACTTCCAGAGGAAGCAGCAGCGTCGCGAAAATGATCCAGAAGCAGAAAGTTGCCATTGGAAACCGGAAGTAGACGATCGCATAGGCCGCGATCATCGATATGATGATCTTGCCGATGGCAAAGCCGAACCCAAGGATCATCGAGTTCATCAGCATGACAAACCCGTCAACTTCCTTGGTAAACCCGCCGGCACGGAACAGAACCGTCTCGTAGTTCTCCAGGAACTTATCGCCGGGAAGGAACTGTATGCCTTCCTTGTAAATGGTGATCGCGTCGTGCGTGCTGGTCATGAACGCCAAGGCAACAGGCGTTACCATGAAGAAGACACCCAAGAGCAGGATCACGTGATCCAGAATTTGAACTTTTCTCATCTCTCGCCCCTCAGGTGTAGTGAACGCGGCGTTCGATCAGCCTGAACTGAACGACGGTAAGTATGAAAACCAGCACCATAAGAATGACCGACTGCGCGGACGATCCGCCAAGGTCGTTGCCCCGGAAACCATCAAGGAAGACCTTGTAGACGAGGGTTACAGGGTTGTTGCCCGGCTCCTGTTTCACGATGATGTCGACAATACCGAACGTGTCGAAGAACGCGTAGGTGATGTTGATGATCAACAGGAAGAACCCGGTCGGCGCGAGCAGCGGGAACGTGACGGTCCAGAACCGGCGGAAGCTGGACCGGCAGTCAATGCTGGCGGCCTCTTGAACCGACTTGGAAATCCCTTGAAGGCCAGACAGGAAGAAGATGAAGTTGACCGGAACTTGTTTCCAGACCGCTGTTACGGTCATAGCAAAGCTCGTATCGAAGTAGTCGACCCCGATCTGCATTTCCCAACCGAAAAGCGCAAAAAACTCCACGATTGGTCCCACGTGCTGGTCGAACAGCATCACGCCGATCAGACCCGCAACCGGAGGCGCAACCGCATACACCCACATCAGAAGCGTCTTATACGAGGAGCCTCCCCGCAAGACCTTGTCGGCCTTCACGGCTAGAAGCAACGCGATTCCGAGGGAGAGGAAGGTTACAAAGAAGGTAAAGACAGCCGTGAAACGCGCCACACGGCCATAATCCGTTGAGGTTACGGTATCGACGAAATTGTCGAAGCCGACAAATGTTGCGCCGAAGCCAAAGGGGTCTTCCAAATAGAAGGAAGACTGCACGGCTTCTGCGGCCGGCCAGAGGAAGAAGACTGTTACGATTACCAGCTGCGGTAAAAGCAGCATATAGGGAACCCATCCAGTCTGAAATTGAACTTTTTTCATCACGTCACCGCAACGGAGAAAGCGGGTCTCCAGAAATCTGTCGACCCGCCATCAGCCCTAAAGAACGGGGACGCGTGTTCTGCGTCCCCGCATAGTTTCGTCAGCCTTAGTTGCTGGTAGTCTTGGCGAAACGCTCAAGAAGCTTGTTGCCGTCAGCTTCAATGTTCTTGAAAGCGTCTTCAACAGTGGTTTCACCGGCAAGGATCCGACCGTATTCACGGTTCATGATGTCGCGGATCTGGACGTAGAAGCCCATGCGGTAGCCTTTGGTCCACTCACCACCTGGGAGGGTCAACTGCTTGATACCAACTTCAGCGGCCGGGTTGCGGTCGTAGTGACCGTCTTTCTTGGCGAGGTCGTATGCAGCATTTGTGATCGGCACATAACCGGTTTCACGGTGCCACATGTACTGGACTTCCGGTGAAGTCAGGTACTCGAAGAAGGAAGCAACACACTTGTTTTCTTCTTCCGGCTTGCCGGCCATTGCGAAAAGAGCGCCGCCGCCGATGAACGTGCCGGTGCCTGCGCCTTCAACTGCATCCCAGTAAGGCAGGTATGTCGCGGAGAACGGGAACTCAACGGTCTTCTGGATACCACCGAAAGAGCCCGAAGAACCGAGCCACATGGCGACTTTGCCTTCGTTGAACGGTGTCTGGTTGTCGCCCCAGCCTGTGCCGTAATAACCGAAAAGACCATCGTCGAGCCAGCCTTTGACAGCGGTGAAGTGGTTCTTGATCGGCTCACCGAACACCAGTTGAGTACCTTCAGCACCATCAAAACCGTTGTTGTTCGTTGCGAACTGCAGGTTATGGCGGGACTTGAAGTTCTCTGTGAAGATCCACGGCAGGTGAGACTGAGCGAGCGGCACGTAGCCAGCTTCTTTCAGCTTCGGTGCGATTTCCTGGAATTCTTCCCAAGTCTTCGGAGCTTCAACACCGGCTTTTTCGAGAGCTTCTTCGTTCACGTACAGGATCGGCGTGGACGAGTTGAACGGCATGCCGATCATCTTGCCTTCGCTGTCTGCGTAGAAGTTACGGACGCCTTCGATGTAGTCTTCGCTGTTGAACTCAACACCGGCGTTTTCCAGGATGTCCTGTGCCGGAACGACAGCACCCTTAGCGCCGATGATCGTTGCTGCACCAGCGTCGAACACCTGCAGGATGTTCGGCTGCTCACCTGCGCGGAACGCGGCGATGCCGGAGGTCAAGGTCTCTTCATAAGTGCCCTTGAAGACCGGAGTGATCTGACAAGCTTCCTGAGAAGCGTTGTAGTTTTCACCGATTTGGTTGACCACTTCACCGAGATGGCCGCCATGGGCAAACCACCAGGAGATTTCGGTCGCCGCGTAAGACGCGGAAGAGGTACCCAGAAGGGCCGCAGCAGCTACGAGGCTGGCGACTGTCTTACGGTAAGCCATATTGTTTGCTCCCATCTAGCAGGGCTGGCCGCCCTGATCAGCAGTTGGTTTGTCATGGCGCTGACGGCTTCTTCAACGCCAAAAGGATAACGCCTGCGTTTCGTATTGTTTTCATATGAACGTTATATGACGCTCATATGAACATTAAACGACGGCTTGAGACCTGCTGCAAGAGGGAAGTGCTCAGAAACGACAATTCTTGCGACGCCTAAGCTTTCGGTTGTATTGATCAAAAACCACGCCTCATGGCGTAGTAATGGAAAGCGGCGCCTCCCCGCAGAGGTCTCGCCGTTTCAAGCCGTCAGATTTTCTGCGCAAATATAGGGAGTTATACGTAGATTGCCGAAGACCTTAGTTAGGGGCTTCGAAACAATTGCGATCTCAACAGCCCGCTGTTGAGCAACCACGCTACTGTTGCAGGGACTGCTGATTTATTTGCTGGCAAACGACTGAATCAACCGACATCACAAAGAGTTTGATTTCAGTCGCCATCAGACGATCAGATGAACTGAAGAGCAATCGCGGCAACCACGATGTACCGGACCGTTTTCGCAATCGCCACCAACAAAAAGAATCGCCACAGGGGCTCTCTGAACACACCAGCGACGAGCGTTACCGGGTCTCCAACAAGAGGCGCCCAACTGATCAACAAACTCCAGTAGCCATACTTCTCATACCAGTGCTGCGCTTTAGCATACCATTTCGACGCCTTCCCGGAATGCTCTGCGGGACGGGCAAACCGGATCAGTCCCAGACCGATGGCCCAATTCACAACCGATCCAAGGGTGTTACCAACACTGGCAACTGCAATCAGAGCCACCAGGTCTTCCGGGTAGTTGGTCACCAGATAGACGAGCCCCAACTCCGATTGAGCCGGAAAAAACGTTGCAGCAAGAAAAGAAGATAGGAACAGCGCAATCATCGTGCGCCGCGATATAAGCCACTTCGCTTCAGAAGCAACCGTTCAACGGGGTCAAGTAGTATCATATGGAAGAGAAGATGGTGGAGCCTAGGGGAATCGAACCCCTGACCTCTTCGCTGCCAGCGAAGCGCTCTCCCAGCTGAGCTAAGGCCCCATTTATGTCCGGAAACGTTGGGATCGCTCCGGCTGATGGAGGCGGAACATAGTCGCACCTCCTGGTAAGATCAAGCGGAAATTTGAATGATTTCAGCCCGCCCTTGTGGAAAAGGCCGGGAGCGCAAAAAACACTTCCCGGCCAATCACTTAACGATCAGGATCGTCGTCTACTTCAACCCGGATACCGGGAACAGCTTCATCGTCTTCATCGTCTTCATCGATAAAGACGTCATCATCGGCGCTGTCGTCGTCTTCGAGTTCAACATCATCGCCATCGATGTCCGGCACATCATCATCGCCGCCTTCGGCTTCCGCGTCGGCTTCTTCCAGCGTTACGATTTCCGGAGCTGCTGCATCGTCTTCGTCTTCATCGTCTTCCGGCTTTTCTTCAACCTTGGCGGCTTTCGCCGCGCGAGAGGTCATCACAGCCTCGAAGATCGTCCCGCATTTCGGGCAGGTAATCGGATCACGGTTAAGATCGTAATATTTGGCGCCGCAGCCCGGGCACAGCCGCTTTGTGCCAAGTTCAGGTTTTGCCACTGTGCTCACCCTTCATAGCTTGGATGGTCGATTTGGAAATTTGAGTTCGCCGCCCTTAGCGCTAACTCAGGGCCGATGTCAAAGCCAAATCGCCGTTTTTTCTATTCGGTTCCACTTTTCTGCACGATGCGTGGCAAATTTCAAGCAGGCTCACCGCATCCGTACACATAAAGGATTGTTATCTGGCGCTAATGGATGACGCAGCCGCCCTTGCGTGATAGGACGTGGCACCTTTTGACAACCTAACAAGCTTGCGGACAAACATAATGTCACACACTTCCGCACCTGTTCCGCTCACTTCAGCAGCAGGCAGCCCGCTGAAAGGCACCATTCGCGTGCCGGGCGACAAATCCATCTCCCACCGGTCCTTGATGTTTGGCGCCCTTGCCGTTGGCCGCACCACAGTTCAAGGCCTTTTGGAATCTGAAGACGTTCTTGCCACCGCCGATGCCATGCGGGCCGTCGGTGCCAAGATCGAAAAACAGGACGACGGCTCCTACACCGTCGACGGGATCGGTCTCGGCAGCCTTATGGAGCCAGAAGGCGTTATTGATTTCGGCAATGCCGGGACTGGCGTGCGCCTGACGATGGGCATTTTCGGAAGCCACAACATTGCAGCGACCTTTGTTGGCGATGCGTCTCTCTCAAAACGTCCGATGGGGCGTGTTCTTGATCCGCTTCGTGAGATGGGGACGAACGTAATTGCCCGCGATGGCGATCGCCTCCCAGCCTCGATCCGCGGTGCGGAACAAGCTCTGCCGATTACATACCGCGTTCCAATGCCTTCAGCTCAGGTGAAATCCGCTGTGCTTCTAGCCGGTCTCAATGCGCCAGGCGTCACAACGGTCATTGAACCGATTGCAACACGGGATCACACGGAAAAAATGCTGAAGGGCTTCGGCGCAGACATTTCCGTGTCTTTGAATGAAGCCGGAGAGCGGGTAATCAAGCTCACCGGGCAGCCTGAACTGAAGCCACAGGACATCGATGTTCCGGCTGATCCGTCATCCGCCGCATTCCCGATTGTTGCCGCTTTGATCGTACCGGGCTCTGATGTCACGATCGAGAATGTCATGCTGAATGAACACCGCACCGGCATCATCACAACGCTGATCGAAATGGGCGGTGATATCGAGCTCCTCAACAAGCGCAGCGCTGGCGGCGAAGAGGTCGCCGATATCCGCGTCAAGCACAGCCTGCTGAAGGGAATTACAGTTCCTGCCAAACGCGCACCGTCCATGATCGATGAGTATCCGGTTTTGGCAATTGCTGCTGCGTTTGCTGAAGGCGACACCTTCATGCTAGGTCTTGAGGAGCTGCGTGTAAAGGAATCCGACCGGCTTGCAGCTGTTGCCCGTGGCTTGGAGGCCAACGGCATACCTTGCGTTGAAACCGAAGACACTTTGACTGTCACTGGCGGTGCTGCCGATATCGGCGGCGGCACAGTTGTCACGCATCTAGACCATCGGATCGCCATGTCGTTCCTGATCCTCGGTATTGCAGCACATAAACCTGTGACGGTGGATGACGGCGCGGTGATTGCGACCAGTTTCCCGACCTTCACGTCGTTGTTTGAAGAGCTTGGCGCAAAGATCTCTGCAAACTCTAGTGAGGCCGCATGATTATTGCAATCGACGGTCCGGCCGCCTCAGGAAAGGGCACCCTTGCACGGCGGCTCGCCGAACATTTCGAGCTGCGCCATCTGGATACGGGCCTGACGTACCGGGCCGTGGCTGCCGCACTCTTGGCGAAGGGGTTGCCTCTGGGGGATGAGAGTGTTGCGATTGAAATCGCGCAACATCTCGATCTTGCTCAGATGGACAAGTCGGTTCTGTCCGCTCATGAAATCGGCGAAGCAGCATCCCGGATAGCCGTCCTCGGTGGCTTGCGGGAGGAGTTGGTCAACCTGCAGCGCAAGTTTGCCGAAACTCCTCCGGGGGCCGTTCTGGACGGTCGGGATATCGGCACGGTCGTCTGCCCAAATGCAACCGTAAAGCTGTTTGTCACGGCCAGCCCGGAAGCAAGGGCGCGGCGCCGGACACACGAAATGATCTCCAAAGGCAATGAGGCAAATTATGCCTCAGTCCTGGACGATCTGAAGCGCCGCGACGAACGGGATAGCCAAAGAACCGTGGCTCCGATGAAACAAGCGGACGATGCGGTCTTGCTTGATACGACGGAAATGGATATAGAAGCAGCGTTCAAAGCGGCTGTGGACATCGTTTCCAAAGCTGCATAGGCATCAGATGATGCGGGGCTCACTCCAGAGTGTGCCCCTTTTTGCGCATCTAGGCCGGAACCCGCCCTCAGGGCCTTTTGTTCAGAAATGGACACAAATTTTCGGCAGGTCACGCGTGTGGTCTGTGACGAGACCGGATTTTCTGTTTCTCGCCCCGCCGGCCCGCTTGATTAAAGCGGAAGAACCAGACGAAACGTCGGTTCCGGAAGGCAGAAACTCCGGAGTGCAACACCAACCCGCCGGCGGCGCGCCAAAAGGCGCTAGGAGTATCTATGTCTGATTTTAATCCCTCCATGGAAGACTTTGCGGCTCTTCTCGAAGAGTCCTTCGTCCAGAACGACCTTTACGAAGGTGCTGTTGTCAAAGGCACCGTCGTTGCTATCGAAAAAGACCTGGCCGTTATCGACGTTGGTCTGAAAGTTGAAGGCCGCGTGCCGCTGAAGGAATTCGGTGCCAAAGGCCGTGATGGCGAAATGAACGTCGGCGACGAAGTCGAAGTTTACCTGGAGCGTGTCGAAAACGCCCTCGGCGAAGCTGTTCTGTCGCGCGAAAAAGCGCGCCGCGAAGAGAGCTGGGTTCGCCTGGAAGTGGCTTTCGAAGCCAACGAAAAAGTCAACGGCCAGATCTTCAACCAGGTCAAAGGCGGCTTCACCGTCGATCTGGATGGCGCTGTTGCCTTCCTGCCGCGTTCGCAAGTGGACATCCGTCCGGTGCGCGACGTCACTCCGCTGATGCACACACCGCAGCCGTTCCAGATCCTGAAGATGGACAAGCGCCGCGGCAACATCGTTGTGTCCCGCCGGGTCGTTCTGGAAGAAACCCGTGCCGAGCAGCGTTCGGAACTGGTCCAGAGCCTGGAAGAAGGTCACACAGTCGAGGGTGTCGTCAAGAACATCACCGACTACGGTGCGTTCGTCGATCTCGGCGGCATCGATGGCCTGCTGCACGTCACCGACATTGCGTGGCGCCGCATCAACCATCCGTCCGAAGTGCTCACGATCGGTCAGACCGTCAAGGTTCAGATCATCCGCGTCAACCAGGACACACACCGCATCAGCCTTGGCATGAAGCAGCTTGAAGCTGATCCGTGGGATGGCATCGAAGCCAAATACCCGATCGAAGCCAAGTTCAACGGCCGCGTGACCAACATCACCGACTACGGTGCATTCGTCGAACTGGAGCCGGGCATCGAAGGCCTGATCCACGTTTCCGAAATGTCCTGGACCAAGAAGAACGTCCATCCGGGCAAGATCGTTTCCACTTCTCAGGAAGTCGAAGTGATGATCCTGGAAGTCGATCCGGTCAAGCGCCGCATCTCTCTCGGCCTCAAGCAGACCCTGCAGAACCCGTGGGATGCCTTCGCTGAGCAGTTCCCGATCAACACCGAAGTTGAAGGCGAAGTGAAGAACAAGACCGAATTCGGTCTCTTCATCGGTCTCGACGGCGACGTTGACGGCATGGTTCACCTGTCCGATCTCGACTGGAACCGTCCGGGCGAGCAGGTCATCGAAGAGTACAAGAAGGGCGACATGGTCAAGGCCATCGTTCTTGACGTTGACGTTGAGAAAGAGCGCATCTCTCTCGGCATCAAGCAGCTCTCTGGCGACCCGATGGAATCCGGTGCTGCTGGCGAAATCCGCAAGAACTCGATTGTCACTTGTGAAGTCATCGAGATCAAAGACGGTGGCCTGGACGTGAAGATTGCAGACAGTGACCTGACTGCATTCGTTCGCCGCGCTGACCTTTCCCGTGACCGGGATGAGCAGCGTCCGGAGAAATTCTCTGTCGGCGACAAGTTCGATGCACGCATCACCCAGTTCGACAAGAAGACCCGCCGCGTTTCCGCCTCCATCAAGGCGCTGGAAATCGCAGAAGAGAAGGAAGCTGTCGCACAGTACGGTTCTTCCGACTCCGGCGCGTCCCTCGGCGACATCCTGGGTGCTGCTTTGAAGCAGCAGGGTGACGACTAAGTTACCTGCTTCTTTCCCAGAAGCTAAAAACGCGAAAGCCCGGCAGCGATGCCGGGCTTTTTGTTTTGGTTCGTGTGGTCAGCCGAAGAAACGCCTGACCAGCACAAATCATTGAACGATCGTCAGACGACCATCCTTCTTTGCGCCGGACTCCGGGCCAACGGTTCCAGTCTTGCGAATGTGGGAGATCACTTCGTTCCGGTAAACGAGGCCAGTGTGCTCAAACGGCAGCTGACGCACGTCAAAGCTCGCAATATTGCCCGGAACATCCGCACCGATCGGCTTGCCGTTCCAGGTTTCACCGAAGGCGCCCAGAGCAATATAGGTGTTAAAAGCGACTCGGAAGGTTTTGTCCAACTGCTCATCCAACGGCTTGCCCTGGACCGTGATATCAACAGCCCGCGCATCCGCTGCCGTCGCTCCAAGTGCGATCTTGTAGCGCAGATCCTTAGAGAAATGCAGGAAGCCGCGCGACACAAAGCCCTTCATATCAACGTCTTCCGCTTCTTCAGGGCGCAGAAGACGCTTGGCATTGTTGTCGAGCATTTCCTTCAGCTGAGCCCCGGTCATGGTCGCAACATGCACCGCATCCGCATACGGCATGACGTCATACCAGCCTCTGAAGGTCAGATCGCCCTCGGCGATGCCGGCTGACAATCCGGTTGCATTGAAGATTGCAAGATCCACAGGGCCACCAGGGAAGGACCCGGACGCCTCAACCAGCGCATCGTTCATGTAGTTCGCAAGCGCAACTTCACCGACATACCGGTCAGCAAACGTTTCTTCCGAGGTCAGGCCCTTATCGTCAGACACTCGTCCAATGACTTCCGCCAGTTTGGTATCCAGCGCCTTGATCATCGGAGCGATATGCGCTTTCTCGAATGCTTGATCGTAGTCTTCAGGCTGTTCGAGAGAGGCAAACTTAGGATCGTCTGCGGCGACACGCTGGTCGCGCTTCTTGGTCGGGTGCAGACCAACGGACGTGAACCATCCTTTACGTCCTTGATCCGCCGCGATCGACATGGCGACATCGCCCAGAAACTTGCCGTGGGCATTGGCCTGGGTGATCAGGACGCCGTTGACGACATTGTCGGTGTTGATGCCAGTTTCGTTCAGCGTTGTGTGGGAATGACCGCCAATCAGGACCACCGGCTTGTCGGTCAGCGGACCAACAGCATCCGCAATTGCAAAGTCGCCTTCGCCGATTGTGCGGGATGTTGCAGCTTTACCGCTCTTGTGCTGATCGCCGCCATAACCGCAATGCGACAGCACAACGATGACATCACACACCTCGGAGAGTGCAGGGGTCAGGTTGCGGGCGGCATCCACCGGGCTGGCAACGGCAAGATCCGGATCGTCCGGCTGGCCAACGCGGGTGTCAACCGCTGTCGTCAGACCAATGAAACCCACCCGAAGGCCTTTCACTTCGGCAATGGCCGCGGCCACGTAGTCTTCGTCACGCGCTATATGCTTCGAGCCATGAATGTTGGCTGACAGGACCGGGAAGTCGGCATCGGTATCGATACCCAACTTCAGAAGTTCCGCACCCCGGTCAAATTCGTGATTGCCAAGGACGGCGATGTCGACACCGGCGGCGGAATTCGCCCGGTAACCCGCATCGGCAACAAACTCCTCCGGGGCCCAGCCCATCAGTTCATCAAAGATGGAACCGGTGTGATCGTCGCCGGCAGACACGAAAAGAACGATCTCGTCCTCTTTTGCCGCGCCGCGGATGTCTTTGACCATCTTCACGATTTGCGAGAACCGGTGTGTGTCTCCGCGCTTGCCGTGCATCTCTGTCAGATGATTGTGCATGTCGTTGAAGTGAAGAACCCGGAGCACGCGCCGCTCGCCGTCTTCAAGCGTTGGCATCGGGACAGGATTGCCCTCTTCGGTCACGATCGTCCGGATAGGCCCTGAAAGCGGATCGCCTTTCAAAAGAAACAAGCGCTCGAATTCCCCGGTCGGGTTTGGCTGAGCTGGAACCATGGCGAGTTCACCAGGCCCAGCCTTGGCATGGGCACGGAAGGAAACAATGGACGGGACTAGCGTCGTGCCAGCAACGACAGCCCCAGTTTTCAAAAATGAACGGCGCGACAGCCCAGATGAAACCGGGTTCGACATAACAACCTCCTTGGCCGGATCGGCAGAATGGATTGGAAAGGACGCGTGTCCTCTTCCACGGCCAAGTGTCAGCAAAATGAATAGCCTGATAAGGATCTTTGGTGTGTCGGCGCGGTCAATTCCGGCCATCGTCACGCGATGCAAAAACTGACGCAGCGTTTCCCGAGACTATCGGAAAAACAGGACCTTACGGGCTTTTGTTGGAGGCTAAGACTTCTGTGCTTCAGCCACTTCCACCTGTGTCTGCTCAAGTGTTTCTTCCATGAAGAAATAAAAGAGAATGAGGCCGATCACGGCAATTCCGGCGAGAAAGCCGAACGCAACGGAGTAGCTTGTGAACTGAACCACATATTCCGCCGCAATGTTGCTAAGGCTTGCTCCGATGCCGACCAGCATCGCCAACACACCCTGGGCGAGGTTAAAGCGCCCTGACCCGTTCGTGATGTCTGCAAGGATCAGTAGAAAGAGAATCGCAAATATGCCGTTTGCAACGCCATCCAGTGCTTGGACGGCGACGAGCGCATACGCACTATCGAATTGGCTGAAAAGCAGACCACGGATGGGCAGAACAAGAAACGCTATTAGAAATAACGGTTTGCGCCCCCACACATCTGCTTTCTTGCCACAAAACAAAGCCATGACGATCATGACCAGCTGCGCCGCGATCACACACGCCGCGGTAAAAGCAATTCCATGTTCCGCATCGCTCTGCGCCGAGAGTTTTTGGCTAACTAGGGGCAACATTGCAGCGTTCGCGAAATGAAACAGAAAGATACAGGCCGCAAACACCACAAGGCGGCGATCTTCAAAAAGGCTCAGTATGCTCTCCGGTTTTGCATCGCCGGAGACTTCCTCATCGATGCCCCCTCGTGCCAGATCATGGTCAATCGAGTGCCGGTCGATCATCAGGGCGCAGATAATCATCCCGAACGCCATGGCTGCCACGAGCCAGAAGACCCCCAGCGCTGACCATGTCAAAGCAAGAATAAGCGCCAATGCGGCGGCGATCATATTGCCCGCATGGTTCCAGGCCTGATTGGAACTCATCTGCCTGGTGAAATGCGCATGTCCGACGATGCCGAGTGTCAAAGCAGCCATCAATGGACCGAGGAAGGCTGATGCCGACCCGATCAGTATCTGCGCGACGTAAACGGCTGCTGTGTCGTTGAACGCAAGGATCGAAAGGGTACTCACGGCGATTGCGAGCGCACACCCAATCAACAGCGTCCGTTTCCAAGTCACAGTATCGATGATGGCGCCTGCCGGAGCTTGCATTGCCACTGTGGCGAGGCTGCCGGCCGCAAGGGCCATGCCGATCGCGCCTGGCGACCAATGCTGAAGTGTAAGGAGGTAGATTGCCAGATATGGGCCAATCCCGCCGACAACGTCGCCCGCAAAAAAATTGACACCCAGCAGCGGACGATTCAGTTGCATCGACTTTGTCTCCAACAAGCCCTTGAACCGTAGTACACCCGCGCGCAAGATAAAAAGTAAATTCGAACTAATTATTCAGCGGCCATTCGGAGATCCACTGGGAATGTCATTTAGCTTAGCCGTATCAATTGCTGTTTTTATAGCGATTGCGATCAGACAGTGGCTTCCTGAGTGGATAAAGATCTGGCAGATCATGAGCGCTGGTGCGGTTGCTGTTTTAATCACCGGGAACCTGGCGGCCACAGAAGCTTTCAATGCAATCGACTGGAATGTAATTGCGTATTTGTTCGGAGTTTTCGCGATCTCTCACGCATTGTTCGCGTCCGGGATCTCTGAGAAGGTCAGCAACAAGATCTGCACGCCCGGCAGGTCAATCCCGCTAATACTGATACCCTTTATCTTGTTTGTGACCGCCATCTCGGCGGTTCTGACCAATGATGCTGCGGCGGCAATTGGCACGCCGATCGCCATCGCGATTGCTGCACGGCTTCAGATCAAAGCCTCCCTCCCGCTGATCGCTCTGTGCGTTACAGTCACCGTCGGCAGCATGTTCTCGCCTGTCGGCAACCCGCAAAATCTGCTGATAGTTGCTGATGGACACTTCGATAACCCGGTTGGAACGTTTCTGATATGGCTGGGACCTCCAGCAATCGTATCCTTGGCCTTCACTCTGCTCTGGTTTTGGTATCGGCTGAAGAAGGAAGAGACCGGAGAGGCACCAGAGGCGGTCACGCCAGAAGATGTGACCGTTCACCCGGCACCGGCACTCATTTCCACAACCTTGCTGTCGGTACTTGTCATCCTGGACAGTGTTGCTGGTGGAGCAAGCTGGTTTCCTGACCTGCCGCTGGGTTTGATCAGCCTGATCGCTGCAATCCCCTTGTTTGTTTTGTCTTCAAACCGTGTGCAGATCCTCAAGGAGGTTGATTGGCACACGCTGATCTTTTTCGTGGCCATGTTCATCGTGACCGGAGCTGTTTTAAAGTCCGGCGTACTGCAGGAATGGCTGAGCCCCTGGCGCCACCAACTGGGTGATCCGCTCTTGCTCAGCTCTATTGCTTTTTGGGGTAGCCAGCTTTTTTCGAATGTTCCTTTGGTCGAGATTTATCTCAACCTGCTGGAAAAACACGATGTCGCAGTGTTGATGTTGCTGTCCGGTATCTCCACACTTGCGGGAAATCTGTTCATCATTAGCGCAGCCAGCAATGTCATAATCATTCAGCAGGCAGAAAAACACGGCATAAAACCATTCCAGTTCTGGCAATTCACGGCGACGGTTATACCCGTGACTATTGTCTCGCTCATAGTCTGTTATGGCTGGGTTGCATTGATGCGCGTATTTCTAAACGGTGAAAGTTAGCCGGGCACTGTGTGTTGCAAACACGCCTGACCTTTACTCCGGACGCTGCGATGCCTAGGTTTGGTGCCAAGAGACGAGCACCTGCAGCAGACTGCGGCCTCAAAACCCACCCCAAGACAGAATTGCGATACGCCTCATGACCGAAGCCAAACAAGGCGATACGGTGCAACTTCACTACAAGGGAACTCTGGACGACGGTTCCGTTTTTGACAGTTCAGAAGGCCGCGAGCCACTCGAATTCACCGTTGGTTCCGGCCAGATCATTACGGGGCTCGATCGCGAGATCCCGGGCATGAAGGTCGGTGACGAAAAAACCGTCACGATCGCAGCCGAAGATGCTTACGGGCCACACAATCCGGATGCTCAGCAGACAGTGCCGCGGACGCAAATCCCGGAAAATGTTCCGCTGGAAGTCGGAATGCAGCTTCAAGGCCAGACCGCTGACGGCCAGGTGATGAGTGTTGTGGTCGTGTCATTTGACGACGACAATGTTGTGCTGGATGCCAACCATCCGCTTGCTGGCAAAAACCTCACATTCGCGATCCAGCTGACGGGCATCAATTGAGATCAGGCGGTAAATTCGCCTTATTCAACCCCTACGTATTGATCCAGTGTTTGCAATTTGGGTGCCTCGGGCCTAGGGTCCGAGCCACTTGAATTGTGATGATAAATTTGGAGTTTTTCGCGCAATGGCGATGGATGTCGATGCATTGGTTGATCGCAGGCGTTTGCGGCGGAAGGTGACATTCTGGCGGGTGGCAACGTTTCTTGTCGCCGCCTTGGTTCTGATCGGCGGCCTGGCGTATTTTGCAGGCGCTGCGAACATGTCGAAACGGTCTGCCCACATCGCGCGCATCCCGATAGAAGGCATGATCCTGGAGAACCGTAAAACTCTGGAGATGCTGGAGAAGATCGGTAAATCCGACGCTGTGAAGGGCGTGATTGTCTCGATTAATTCTCCCGGCGGCAGCACAACCGGCGGCGAAGCGATCTACAACGCCTTACGCAAACTCTCGGAGAAAAAGCCCGTTGTTGCCGAAATGCGGACAATCGGGACCTCCGCAGGGTACCTGATCGCAATGTCTGCTGATCATATTGTCGCCCGGTACAACACCATCACCGGCTCGATCGGTGTCCTCTTCCAATTCGGAAACTTTGAAAAGCTGCTGGAAACGGTCGGTGTTTCCATGGAAGCGGTCAAAAGCGCGCCACTCAAAGCCGAACCTGACTTCTATTCCCCTGCGACACCGGAAGCCAAAGCGATGTTGCAGGCAATGGTGACCGATTCCTACAATTGGTTTGTCGACATTCTCGCTGAGCGCCGAGACCTGGACAAATCGAAAGCCCTTGAACTTGCCGACGGCCGTGTTTTGTTGGGTCAACGAGCCCTTCAGGAGAAGCTCGTAGACGCCATTGGCGGTGAGGAAACGGCGGTATCCTGGCTCGAAACGGAAAAAGGCGTTGCCAAAGACCTTCCGGTCATCACCTGGACAACAACAGAGAGCATCGAAGAACTGCCATTTGCCTCCCGGGTCTCCCGGGAAGTCGGCAAAGGCTTCGGTTTGGCTGTCTTGGAGCCACTAAATGAGGCTAAAGGGCTGATTTCTCGGGACCTTATGCTTGACGGGCTCGTGTCGGTTTGGCAGGCTCCAGTAGCGGCAGACAAAAAACCGTAATCGAGGGGGCTCTTCATGATCAAATCAGAGCTTGTTCAGCATATTGCCGAACAAAATCCACATCTCTATCAGCGGGATGTCGAAAACATCGTCAATGCGATTCTTGATGAGATCACTGAAGCGCTGATGCGCGGAGACCGCGTTGAACTCAGAGGTTTTGGGGCCTTTTCGGTCAAAAACCGCCCTGCCCGGATCGGGCGCAATCCACGAACCGGCCAAAAGGTGGAAGTGGATGAAAAACATGTTCCGTTCTTCAAAACCGGCAAAGAAATGCGTATACGGTTGAACGATGGTGTCGACCACGGGGACGACTGAGTCCTCTCAAGGTTGCCTCATCGCTGCAATCGCGTTTTGCTCAGACCGTCAGGGAGACTGCTTTGACCCGCTTTATCAAGAACTTGATCTTGCTCGCCATTGCAGTTGTTCTCGTTCCCTTATCCGTTGCCAACCGGCATACGGTCTCCCTTGCCCTGAATCCATTTGATCCGCAGGACCCGCGCTTGACGATCCCGGATATCCCCCTGTTCTGGATCATCTTTGCGAGCCTCGGCTGCGGCATTATCGTCGGTGGCATCGGGGCTTGGGCGAAGCAAGGCCGCTGGCGCAAGGAAGCCCGTGTCAAACGCCGCGAAGCTGACAAGTGGCACAAGGAAGCCGATCAGCTGCGCGAACTGACCACAGACGGACAGAGCAGCTCTGCGGCCGCAAGCCTGCCGCGGCCGGGCAACCGCACCGCCGCATAACCGCTTTCCAATGCGGATCATTTCCAGCAGCACCATTGACCTGTGCCTGAGCGATCGGGACGCAATTGAGATCCTGCGCCAGGGTTACCGGTCCACTGCTCAGGTCAGCGCACCACTGACGGCAAGCATTCCCCGCCTTGATATGCAGGTTGGACATTTGGCCGTGCAGCCTGCGTGGTCCGACTTTGCCGGACAGGGGCACATAGATCGCGGCTACGTCGGTTGTTCTTTATCGCTGGCACTACCAGAACAATTCGGCGACCCTTCCGGTCTCTACGTGTTGTTCTCCGGCAAAGGCGGGCAACCGATCGCACTTTTGGACGGGGTTCGCCTCGCCACCTGGCGTGACGCCGGTTTACATGCGCTGGCTGCAGCTTATCTTTCCCGTGAAGACGCCCAACGTTTGCTCGTGATTGGCAGCGACCCGCGCCTGCCACGCCTGATCTCCGCCTATTCAGCTGTCCGAAACATCACCTCGATCCTTTTTTCAGGAACGGACAAGGAGATCCGTCGGAGGATCGCTGGCATTTCAGAGCTCTCTCATGTTTCGGCCGGGGTCACAGACGATATCTCCAGCGCACTTGAGGGCGCAGACATTGTGTGCCTGGCGGGACCGGAGGCGGGAACTGATGACTGGATGGATCTATCCAAGTTCGATCCTCCGGCTGGATGCCACGTAGATGCTTTGGTGTGCAATCCACCGGTCCCGGACACGCTTTGGCAAGAAGCACGTCTCTTCACCACGAACCTGAAATCAGCGCCGCGAACCAACTGTGAATGGACGGCTGGTCTGGAAGAATTGGCGCGCGGTGAACGCGCCGGACGGCGGTATTATGGACAAAGAACACTTTTCGTTCCGTGCCCAGACACTGGGCTCGCCGATTTCGTTCTGGCTGCACACGTTTTCTTGAAGGCCTGACGTCTGGATTTCAGACGGCGGCCATCCCATTTCATTCGCTATCCGGGGGCGTCCATAAGAACAAAAAGCCGCCGCTCGCGCACACACGCATGTGCATGGGCACCGATGTCGCACAATGTCGTTTTGCAAAGGAGCAGGACATGCTGACGACACTTGCCTATTCAGCAAGTCTACCGGCAATCACGATCGGTTTGATCGTGATCGTCGCAACAACCTACGGGCTTGTTTTCTAAGATGAGGGCGCGAAGCCGGTTCCACGAGAGCCAGCTTTTTTGCTTTCAAGATGCCGCGCTACGCAGGGGTCATCCAGCCCTGAGCGGCGCCTCCTGCATCTTTGAGCAGCGCAATCCGGCCAATACCCGGCACGTCGAAGGGCGGCCGTGTGACCGAAGCGCCGTGGGCTTTTGCCAATTCAAGACGTTCGTCGATGTTGTCGACGGCGATATAGGAAAACCAATGTTCGGGCAGCCCGTCGAATTCCGGGCCTTTCATCTCGAAGATTCCACCGGCCGGCTTGTCACTGAGATTGGCAATCCAATAGGTCCCGCCACCTTCCACTGGCATCTCAGAGAAGGTCCGTCCAAGCGTGCTTCCATAGAACGCTTTTGCCTTTTCAGCATCCCGGGTCATCAGTTCATTCCACCAAAACTGACCGTGTTCCCACATGTTACCCTCCTGACTACTCAACCGGAGGAGAAGACATAACAGCTTTTGATTGTAGTTGCATATGGGGACCCGGATACTGAGCGTGAAGTCACGGTCGGCGCCGATGGCCGTATCCGGGTAGGCTCCACCCATAGACAATTGCCCCGCCACGCAGGAGCATCGCAACGCTTGCCGCAAGAATGGCCGCAGCCCATGGAACAACACCAACTTGGGCCAGCAAAACATAGCTGCCAGCACCTGCAAACGCGGCACTGACATAGATCTCCGGTTTGACAATCGATGAGGGTTCTTGCGCAAGCGTGTCCCGCAAGACACCGCCGAAAGTCGCTGTTGAGACGCCCATCAAAACAGCAACCAACAGAGTGTCGCCAACGTTTAGGGCCTTTGCCGCGCCCATTACGGAATAGGCTGAAACACCAACGGCATCTGCCCAGCGCAAGGGCTTGTTGAAGCGTTCAATCCAATGAGCAAAGAACCAGAGGAACACGCTCACAACGAGGCAGACGACAAGATAGGCTTCGTTGACCACCCAGAAGACCGGCACCCCCAAAAGAAGATCGCGCAGCGTGCCGCCTCCAATACCGGTCAGCGTTGCGAAGAACAGAAAAGCTATGAAGTCCAGTTGCTTGCGGGAGGCAACGATGCCCCCGGTCACAGCGAACACGGCAACACCCAGATAATCAAGCAACTGCAACAGCATTCCTGCCCCCAAAAAGAAAGCCGCCCGGTCCGTGTGGAAGGGCGGCCTGCTTCAATCCATTGATCTTAGGGCGCTTTAGGCGCTTTTATCAACCGTTTCACCAGGTTCTGCTCCGGCGTCTGCTTTCGGAGCCTCTTTCGGGCCGCCTTTGGAGACGCCCACCATGGCCGGGCGCAGAACGCGCTCGCCGATCACATAACCAGCCTGCACGACCTGAACGACGGTGTTGTTCGGAACCTCGGTGTTCGGTACCTCAAACATGGCCTGGTGGAAATTCGGATCGAACTTCTGCCCTTCCGGCTCCAGCTTGCGCACGCCATTTTTCTCAAGCTGGTTCAATAGATCCCGCTCGATCATCTCCACGCCCTCGATGAGGGAGGCGACGCCGGCATCTGCATTCTTGCGATCGTCTTCCGGCAGAGCCTCCAGCGCACGGCTAAGGTTGTCGGAAACAGTCAGCATGTCGCGGGCAAAGCCAGACACTGCGTATTGGCGCGCGTCCTTGACTTCTTTTTCAGTGCGGCGGCGGAGATTTTCCATTTCCGCCATGGTGCGCAAGGCCCGATCTTTCAGATCCGCATTTTCGGCCATCAGAGCTTCCACCGGGTCGACCGCGCTTTCCTCAGCGGCCGCGGCAGCTTCATTGACAGCTTCAGCTTCTGGATTCAGCCCGTCCGGCTGATTTTCCGGCGATTTGTTTTCTTCACTCATTGGTGTTCCGTTTGGCTCAGACACATTTGGCGTTGCTTATACGTCCGGGGGCGGCAAAATCAAAGAGAAACGGCGGATAAGTGTTAACCTTACCCGCCGCTCCGCAAAGCTCACCTGCAGTGCCCGGCGGCAACCACAGCAATACAAGGTCTTAAAGGGCGCTCTTGATCCAGTCGGAAAGTTTTCCTTTCGGTGCAGCGCCAACCTGAGTGGCCATCGGCTCACCGCCCTTGAAGAGGATCAACATCGGGATGGACCGGACGCCATATTTCATGGCCATGTCCTGGTTTTCATCGATGTTGAGCTTGGTGATTTTGACCTGACCGTTCATTTCTTCGGAGATTTCCTCCAAAGCCGGCGCGATCATCTTACACGGGCCACACCATTCGGCCCAAAAGTCCACAACGACCGGCTCGTCGGAATTCAAAACATCAGCTTCAAAGGAAGCATCGGTGACTTGGGTGGTAGCCATTACAACATCTCGTGGTTCGGTGGTTCACACATACCCAGTTCAGGTACGCCAGTTGGTTGGAACGTAGGTAGCCGAAGCGGCTCCGTCAAGCAGGCCGGACCTCTGGCGCCAATCCGGCAAAAGTTTCATCAAGAAGTTCGCTCGGAATCTCCATCAACGATGGCCCTGTTGTCCAAAGCAGATGACATCGGACTGTTTTTGTCGGATAGATCTGCCGCAGCAACTCCCTGTAAACACTGAGCTGCGCCCGATACTCCAACGGCACTTGATGAAGTGTTTCCGGCGGTTTGAGATTGGTCTTGTAATCCACAATCACAACTTCGTTGCCGTCCACAATCAGGCGGTCAATCTGCCCCGACACCTCAACGTCCGTGCCGTTTGCAGAACAAATCGTTCCAGTCAGGGCCACTTCCGCTCGGCCATTTTCTGAGAACACGGGCTGAAACTCTGGTTTCTCCAGGACCTGCTCAAGCTCTTTCAGCAAAGTGTCTTTGAAAGGCGCGAAGACGGGCTTCAGCGCCTGATCCAGAAATCTCTCCGCAGCCGCCATCCGTGACACTGCCTGCAAGTCAGGCAGCAATTCCAAAAGCCTGTGGACCAACCGCCCCCGATCCAACGGCCAAGAATCCGGCTGGCGCCCAGCTGCAAGGCGCGCCACAGCCGGAACCGGTTCAATACCGTCCTTGTCTTCCATGTCTTCAAACGCCTTTGACGGTTGAAGCCGGATTTTTCTGGAAACAGGTTTGACAGGTTGATGTGCCCAGTCAGGCAGTACGTGATCATCACCAGATGCACTCGCATCCGTTCGAGGATGGCCGGGTGACGGTGCGCTGCTCGTATCTGCGCTGGGATCTTTTTGCCAACGCCAGCCGACAACATCACCCTTGGCATCGTGCAACTCTTTGGCTTGTGGCTTCAAGGCAGCGGACACAAGTGAATACCAGCAGTCGTCATGCGCGCCGCGTTTCGGCTCCCAGCCGCAAACAACCAATCGGTCTTCGGCACGTGTGAGCGCGACATAAAGAAGACGGCGGTATTCCTCTTCCTGCCCCTTCCGGAGCGTCTCTACTGCTTCGTCATGCCAGCTGATACGATCCGTCTTCGGAGGCAACCAGACAAGAGCAGGAGGTGACAAATCGTTTCCCGGACGCGGACGCGGCAAGAAGCTTGGATCGTGAATTGCACTTACCGGAGCGCCGCCTGGATCAACCAGAATAACAATCCGAGCTTCCAGCCCTTTGGAGCCGTGGACCGTCATGATGCGCACCATACCCTTGGTGTTCGTCAACTCGCGCTTGATCTCCGTCGGGGCGGCCGCCATCCAGGCAAGAAACCCCTCAAGGCCGGGCGTTCCGGCCTGCTCATAAGCAATGGTCAGTGCTAGGAATTCATCGAGGACATCATCAACCTCAACGCCGAGGCGGCGGCGGAACGCCTGACGTCCTCCGTCGGCCCCAAGCAGTCGAGCATAGAACTCATAGGGCGGAACAAAATCCGCGCGTGCCCGCCAATCCTCAAGCTGCCGGCGAACCTCCTGCCATTTTGTAGAGGCCTCAGATCGCTTGACCAGCATCTGCCAGAGCGTGCCGGGGCGAACTTTGTCATCTGTCTCGCGTGCGACTTCCAGAAGATCCATATCGTCCAGGCCGAACAGCGGGCTTTTCAAAACAGCCGCCAGAGAAAGATCATCTTCCGGCAAGAGAAGAAAACGCCCGAGAGCTGCGAGATCCTGAACAGCGATGTGATCAGTGAGGATCAGCCTGTCTGAGCCGGCCGCCGGGATGTTGAGATTTTTCAGCTCCCGGTTCAGCGCCTCCACGAACGGACCACGCTTGCGGACCAGGATCATGACATCGCCTGGTTCCGCAGTCCCATCCAGCATCCAACCTTTGATGGTTGCAGCGATCCGCTTGGCGACCTTCAACATAGGGCTGCCTGAGCCGACGTGATCGACCGGCAACCGCCAGTCATCCGGTTCGCTCACCTCAGCCTCAGCCTCCAGCGGCCAAAGATCAACAATCCCGGGATCCAGCCGGATCGCCTCATGAATCGGGGCCGCGCCCTCTTGCGATAGCCCCTGATAAGCGCTGGCGTCTTTGAAAACCTCATCGACCGCGCCCAGAACATCCGGCGTAGAACGAAATGAGAGCTGAAGGTTTACGGAGTGAAACTCCTGCTCCGCGCTTTGTGCCTGCCTGGAAAAGGCCCGGCGCATTTGGTCGAAATAAGCCGGAACAGCGCCTTGAAAGGAATAGATCGACTGTTTCTCGTCCCCCACTGCAAAGAGGGTCCGAACCTTTTCACGCCCGCTGTCACCGACGAAGAACTCGGCGGCCAAAGCGTTGACCACCTCCCACTGGCGCGGGCTCGTGTCCTGTGCCTCGTCAACGAGGATATGATCCAAGCCCTGATCGAGCTTGTATTGCACCCACTGAGCCGCATCCGACTTGGCAAGCAACGTTGCCGTCTTGACCACCAGATCCTCAAAATCCAGGTAGCCCTTGGCCGTCTTTGCCCGTTCGTAATACGTGATCACAGCATCCGCCAGCCGTAAAAGCGCGACGGTGCCCGCATAGGTCACGACCTTTCGGCGTCCATCCAGAAGCTCCAAAAGCCGGGTTTGTTCCGCAATCAGCGCATCGACCATGTCCGGAAACGCTTCCGTGACTTTCTTGGTCGCCAGCGATTTCCGTGCCTCCAGCTTGCCAGTCAGGAAGACCGGAAGCCAAGCCTCTCGGAAAAGGCCCGGATCGGTCTGGCGGATTGCCGCGACAAGCGCCTCTGCCCTGCCCTGATCCGTTTTCGTACCCGTGTTCAGCGCTTCTGCGTAACTGAGGCAAGTGTTCAGATCGAAGGGACATTCGGCACGAAAACGGCAATCGAAAATTGAAAGTTGCTGGGCCGGATCAATCTCAAGATCATCCGCCAGTGCCTGTAATGCTGGTTCCAAACCGCCAGCATCGACCGTCCAGCGTCGGAACGCATCGCGGTTTTGGATGAGCTCATCCAGAGCCTTTTGAGCGCCGCCGTCGCTCATCAAATCGATGACAGATGCAAGCGCCTGGCCGAACGGGCTTTCCGGCTCCATTTCCGCCTTGTGCAGCACGCTGGCGCGGGCTTCCGCCATCAGCTCGGCCGCGATCCGGTCGTCGAGAACGTTGAAGTGACCGGCGACATTGGCCTCAAGCGGGAATTGATGGAGAAGTGCTTCGCAAAAGCCGTGAATAGTCTGAATTTTCAGGCCGCCCGGCGTTTCAAGCGCACGGGCAAACAGACGCCGGGCCATCGCGATCCGGGCGGCATCCGGATGACGCCCTTCGATCTCGAAAAGCTCATTTGCCAGTTTCGCATCGTCCATCGTCACCCAGGTGCCAAGGATCTTGAAGACGCGGGTCGCCATTTCAGCGGCCGCAGCTTTAGTGAAGGTCAGCGCCAGTATACGGGATGGGTCGGTGCCATCCAGCAGGAGCCGGACAACCCGGCGCGACAGGACAAAGGTCTTCCCTGACCCGGCGTTTGCACTCACCCAGGCGGACGCTCGGGGGCGCGATGCAAGATCCTGACGCTGCCGCGTGAGGTCGGGGATCTGGAAGCCGCTCATGCCGGGTCCTCCCCGCCAAGCGCCCATTCTGGCGCGCGTGCCAGATGGTCATAAGGACCATCGATCTGACGGCCTTGCATGACGCGGGCCCTGGAGAGATAGCCGGTCTCTTCCTTGGCATAATGGGCGATCAATTGTTCGAGGCGCTGCCAGGCATCCTCGATCAGATCTTCCAATGCAGTGTCTTTCGGGTTCCGGCCGACTTCGAGCACGGCGTCAGTGCCTCCTTTCAGCTGCAGATAAAGCAGTTCACCAACCGGCTCGCCAGCTGGCACGTCCTTGAACCCGCCGCGCTGGATCATCGCCGCTTCCAGAGGCAGCTGTGGCGATAACAAAGCATCCACCTGTTTCTGCGACGGCACTTGGCCAGTCTTGTAGTCAATGACGGAAAGAGACCCTGAATTCATCAGATCGATTCGGTCTGCCCGTCCGCGGAGGCGGAAATCCAGACCTGGCAGTTTCAGCTCGACACCGCCGCCGATCTCCAGGAACCGTTTTTCGACGTGCAAAGACCTCTTGACCTCAAACGCGACAAACCCTTCAGCAATCCGCTGGAACCGCGGCCACCAGAGCGCCCGGATTGCCGGGAACGCATCCAGCGGTTCGAACAGCTCTTCTCCGATCTCAAGCAAAGCCGTTACCGCCGTTTCGTCAAACGGCCCGGTCCAGGTCGACAAGAACTCTGCAAGTGCTTCGTGAATGAGATTGCCCTTGTCGGCAGCTCCCGGCTCCCCACCGATCGGATCAACCGGCTGCAACTCCAACGAATGCCGGGCAAAGATCGCGTAGGGATCCCGCACAAGCCGTTCGATTTCGGTCACCGAAAGCGTTTTAGGCCGCGCTGCCAATGGAGGTTTCGGGGCAGGCCGGTCTGCGGGACGCACATCACCTGCCTGGCGATCCAAAAGCGCTGCAAGCTGGGAGTAGCGACCTCCGCGCATGTCCATCGCAGCCGTGATGCCCGGTCCGGCCAAAGTGGTCAGACGCTGCAGCCATCTTGATGCGACCGTTGGAGCCCCATCAGCCCTTGCGGCACGGGAAAGAAGGACCCGCTTGGCACCCATCCCTTGTGCAAAATCATGGGCGGCCGCTCCCAGGCGCCGCTCAGGGGGTTCCAGCCCCATATCCCGTTTCATTGGCCGATTGAGCCAGGGATCGTTGCGGGTACGCTGCGGCCACGTGCCCTCGTTGAGACCGCCGAGAATGACAAAATCGAATGCTTGCAGGCGTGCTTCCATTGGCCCGAGGATTTCCACCCGCGGATCCCCTGGGAAGCGCCGGCGCACTGCTTCTCCAGACATCAATGCCGACAGAACGGATGGCCACTCGTGCGGCGGAACAGCCAGACCGCTGGATTCGGCCTCCAACAGCCCGGACCAGAACGCCGCCAGGGCCTCGCCAGCCTCGGCGGCATAGAGCTCATCCGCGGCCCCTGTCTCATCCGCAGAAATCGCCTGCATGACATCGACATGCGCCTGAACGAGTTGTTCCACCGGCACAGGGTCCCGATCTCCGGCCATGCTTTCCAGCGGTGCGAGCGCGCTCTGAAGGCGTGCTGCCAGATCCGCGATCACATCCCAATCGCCCTCGTGCACCTTCTTCCAGCGCGGCGTGTGTGCATTCTCGGCCGCGGCTCTGCAGGCCTCTACGGCCATGATCAAACCACTCGTACCCGGGCGGGGTCGTTCGCCGCGGATCACCCCGCGCTCCAAGGTCCGAGCTGCTGCGCGGATGTCCTTGATGGGCAGGCCCAGCCGCGCCAGTGGATGTTTCAGAAGCGCCAGAAGATCAATCGGTTCACAGCCATTGAGCGCAAGCTTTGCGGCCAGGATCGCCAGAATGGCGGGCGCGGTCTGATCGAGCGGACGGCCAGCACTGTCGTCAGCCTGGATGTTCCAGCGCGCAAGCTCCGCCGCCACGCGGCGGGTGAGCATCCGGTCCGGGGAGATAAGCGCTGCGGTCTCACCGAGTTCGATTGCCTCCCGCAAGGCAATTGCCACGCTCAGCGCTTCGTCTGCCTCGTTGCGGGCTGTCATGAGACCGACATTGCCGAGTGCAGCCGCTCGGACTTCGATCGGGGTCGCCCCCAGATAACTTGTCCAGCCGTCTGAGGTGTCCGCAGGGCGCAATGCCTCCGAGACCAGTTTCTGACGTTGGCGCTGCACATCATCAGCTTCACCAAGCTCGCAAACATCCGCCCGCGTGACGCCAAGCCGATCAAGCAGCTGTTTCAGGGAATACTGCGGATGAGAGGACAAGGGCGTTGGTGCTTTGGTCCCATTTCCATGCCGTGTGCCGGGTACAAACCGCTTGCCAAGCGCCTCCCAAGACCGGTCATCAAGGTCCAGATCCAGCCCGGGCAGCACAATCACACCCTGCTCCAACCCGGCCACGGCTTTCAGAAGTTCAGCCGTTGCCGGCACCGACCCGGTTACGCCTGCCACGATGACCGGACCTTTTGGCAACGTCGCGGAAATGCGTTGGGCTTCCCGCCGGATCAGCGCGGACCGGCGGGTCTTCGGGTCCATCTTGCCGAGTTCTGACAAATGCGCCGGCCAGGCCTCTTGAACAATCTGCAGGAAGTCCAGCGTGATCTGCCAATAGCGAGCATGATCGTCCGGCACCAGCCCGGCAAGTTCGCTCCAGTCCGCCTCTTCCGTTTCCACTTCATCCATCAGGGTCAGGAGATCGCCTGCCAGCCATGCTGCGTCGGCGGTCGAAGCGGGAAGCCCAAGCGGCTCATCGGACCGCAGAGCCAGAGCTTCGCGCCGCAATGCGCCTTTCCAGGCCATAACCAACCGGGTCATGGCCAGATGCCGGTCGATCAGCGGCATTGCCGGCGGCAGCGGTTCGAGGTCCGGACCAGAACTCAGAGATTGGATGTCCTCGTCGGCATCACCGACCGGCCGGATAATTGGCAAAAGCACCGGCTTGCCGTCAAAAGCCTTTTGGAACAGGTCTGGCAGCAGGCGCGCGGCGCGGCGCGTCGGCAGGTAGAGCGTTGCTGACGACAACAGCAATGGATCATCCAGCGGCCGGAACCCTGGCACGAGTTGCCCATCAACAAGCTTGTCTACAAAGGTCTCAAGAAAGGATACGGCGGGCGGAATTGTGAAAAGACGGGGCTGGTCCAGCATCTCTTAGGCAGCGCTTTCGCGAACTGCATATTCGGCAGCCCGGATTGCTTCCGGCGTGCCAATATGCAGCCAGACACCTTCCATCTGGACACCAAACAACCGGCCGTTTTCAATTGCACGGTCGAACAAGACATTCATTGAGAATGGGCCATCCGGCGCGCCTTCAAACAAACGCGGATGCAGGATCGCGGCACCGGCATAAGCGAATGGGGTGACGCCCTTTTCCGGCCTCCGGCTGAGCGAACCATCGCGCGCCATTTCAAAGTCGCCACGGCCAGTGTAAGCCACAGCCTTGACCGTTTCAGCGACCAGGAGCAATGCGTCCATGCGGCTGTCGTCCCAGGCATCAATCATATGCTCCAGGTTTGGCTTGACGCCCTCAACCCAGTAGCAGGTGTCCGAATTCAGCTGGAAAAAAGGATCCTTCCCGAGCAGTGGCAGCGCATTTTTGATCCCACCACCGGTCTCCAGAAGCTGCGCGCGCTCATCAGAAATCACGATGTCCATATCGAGCCGCCGCCGGACATGGACCTCAACCAGGTCGGCGAGGTAATGGACGTTGACCACGCATTTTTTCACACCTGCGGCCGCCAGCCGATCCATTCCATGATCGATCAGCGCTTGACCGTTTACCTCGATCAATGGCTTTGGTGTGGTTGCGGTCAGCGGGCGCATCCGCTTGCCAAGGCCGGCGGCCAGGATCATGGCGTTGGTAGGGCGAAAGCGCGTGTTTGTCATCGTCGTACTCGGTTGTCTAATCAGCTCTTCAGCGTCCGGTCAGTATCATCCAATATGTCTTTGATACCAATCTTTCAAATCGGACAATATGGGTGCCGTCATCACCCGGTCGAGATACCCTTCCATCCTTGGCAAGTGCACAAGATAAGCAGGCTTATTGTCCCGCCTTGCAAGGCGGACGAAGATGCCGACGATCTTGGAAATCCTCTGCGCCCCCATAACGACATAAGCCTGTTTGAACACCTCCGGATCGACTTCTTGGCCAAGCCCCTTCCGCTTTTGGAGATAAGCATCAAAAAGGGCATTTTCCAGTTCAGGATTGATGTCCGTTCGCGCATCCAACAGCAAGGAAGCAACATCATAAGCGACTGGTCCGATCACCGTGTCCTGAAAATCAATCAGGCCAATGCGATCAGTGCCTGATGCCCCGACCTGCCAAAGCAGGTTCGGAGAGTGAAAGTCTCTGAGGACCCAACCGCTTTGGGCCCCTGATATTCCATCCAGCAAACCTCGCCAAAGCGCCTCAAATTCCGCTCTGGTTTGATCGCTCGCTTCAGCTCCTGTTTTCTCTGGCAGATACCAGTCCAGCAAGAGATTCGCTTCAGAGACCAACGCGTCAGTGGAGTACGCCGGAACCTGGTAGGTTTCGCCGGTGTCCAGATCCACCGTTTCTGGAAACTTACGGGCATGCATAGCCGCAAGGACATCGACGGCGGCGAAGTACCGCTCCGCGACAGGCTGACCGTCAACGACGATCGTTTCGCTGCCGAGAAACTCAGACAGGACCAGCCCCTTGTCGAAATCCGCTCTCTTTATGGCCGGTGCGCGGAGGCCGATCTTGCGCAGTTCGCCGCCGATCGCTGCAACCGCACGGCAATCCTTCGCAAGATGAACCTTGTCCATGTAGGACCGAATATTCTCGGGCAGTGTTGCATCAGAGAAGGGCCACCGCATGAGAACCAGATGCTCGTCTCCCGCGCCGATTTTCTCAAACGTCCGGAGAGAGGCATCCCCGGCCAGATGCTCGCGGGAGATCTGCCCTGTGTTCGTCGCCGCCTCCAAGAACGCGCGAACCTCAAGTGTCGCGGAAATCCGGTTTTCCCATTCCGGATCCTCGGAGTAGAACTCAACCTGGCGGGTGTCCTCATCCCCCCCATGGCGGAACTGAAGCCAAAGCGCTGACTTGGGCGTGAGGTCTTCCGCCATCTCCGGCCATTCAATCAGAGCGGCACTGTCCTCCAGGATTTCTTCCAGGCCCAGCTCCTCAAGTTCTTCCGGCTCTTCCAGTCGATACAGATCGAAATGGGCAAGTGGAAGCCTTGGCAAATCGTAAGGCTGAACCAATGTGAAGGTTGGACTCGGAACTTCCAAATCGGGATCGCCGGCGATATTGCGGATCAGCGCACGGCTGAAGGTGGATTTACCAGCCCCGAGATCCCCGGAAAGACACAACAGGTCTCCTGGTTTCAGGATTGCCGCAAGGTCTTCGGCGAGTTGAGCCGTATCGCTTTCGTCTTTCAACGACAAAGACAGAAAGGTTGAGTTTAGATCGCGAAGCGGGTGAGACGCCATGGGGACGCGAACCTTATTCGGCCGCAGCCTGATCAGCCAGATCCGGGTGCGCTGGGAAGACGCAGGTCACGGTCGTACCCTTGCCAACGACGCTATCGATATCGACGGTTCCGCCGTGAAGCTCGACGAAGCTTTTGACGATGGCAAGGCCGAGGCCCGCACCCTGGCGGCGCGCGCCTGTGTCATGACCGACAAAACGATTGAAGACCTGGGTTAGAATTTCCGCAGGAATGCCGAGACCATGGTCTTGGACAACAAAGGTCACCTTGTCGTCGTCCCGGTCGCAGCTGATGTCGACAATGCCGTCGGGCTCAGAATACCGCACAGCGTTGGAGATGAGATTGAACAGGACCTGACGCAGGCGTTTTTCGTCCGCGATCATATTGCCGATGTTGTCCGGAACCTGGGTCCTGAGATTTATGCGAGCTTCGGCGATCCGGTCTTTCAAACCTTCGACTGCCGCTTCAACGGTGCTTGCAAGATCCACTTCGCGCAGATCCAGCTCCATGATCCCGGCGTCAAGCGTGGCAAGGTCCAAAATGTCGTTGATGATGGCAAGTAGCGCCGACGAGGAAGACTGGATGTAATCGGCGTATTCGCCCTGCTTTTCGGTGAGATCGCCAAACTTCGGATCTGCCAGAAGCTGCGCAAATCCTATGATGTTGGTCAAAGGCGAGCGCAGCTCATAGGAGACGTGCTGGATGAATGCGTTCTTGATCTGGTCGGCCTGTTCAAGCGCTTCGTTCTTTTCAAGAAGCGCCCGCTCCACATTCACACTGTCGGTCACATCCACGAACGTGACGAGGGTCCCACCGTCTGGCAAAGGCACAGTTGCATAGTCCAGCACGGCACCATTGTGGCGCTCCAATCTGCTGACATTCTGCGTGCGGTTGTCGACCAAGCCCGTTACATTGCTGGCGAGTTGCTCCCAGGCCGTTTTCTCATAGTCGTTCAACGCGCACGCGCTGACCACTTCATTGACATGCGGGAACTCGGAAAGTTGGTCTTCTTCGAGATCCCAAATCCGGCCAAAAGCCGGGTTCCAAAGCCGTAATTTTCCGTCAGACCCGAACACTGCGACGGCTTCAGACAAATTGTCCAGCGTTTCACCCTGAACTCGCGTCAGGGCGTTGTAGCGGCTTTCGAGATCCAGCTGCTCAGTGACGTTCTCATAGATATAGGTCACACCGCCTTGCGGATGCGGGTTGGCGATCACCCGCAAGGTGCGGCCATCCGGCAAATGCCACCAGCTTTCACGTGCTTCGAGCGACTGATAGCCTTCCAGCATCTTGTTGCGCCAACCGCGGTAATCCGCCTGTTCGGGCAACTTCCGAGCAGCCCGCAGGGCGTCAAGGACCGCACCATCTTCCGGATGGCTTTCCAGAAAGGCGGGATCAAGATCCCAAAGCTGACGGAAGGCAGCATTATAGAACTGCAGCTTCCGGTCGCCGCTATAAATCGCAACAGCGGCGGCCAGCTGATCCAGTGTCCGACCATGGAACTCTTCTGCACGGCCAAGTTCTTTTTGTGCCTGTTCCAGTTCGCTGATGTCCACCGCAATACCAGCACCGCCGACATTCGCGTTGACATCGGTGATTTCAAACACCCGGCGCTGACCGGATGCAACGATTGGAATGCGCGCGCTGAAGCAGCCATCTTCGTTTCGCTGAACGGCCATTGCAGTGCGCGCCGCGGCATCGAGGAAGGTCGCCCCTTCTTTGACGGCCGCTTGCGCATCGGGCATCTCGACCGCTTCTGCATAAGCGTCATTCGCCCAAATTACATTGCCCTCCGCATCCCTCTGCCAGGCAGGCGCTGGCATGGCGTCGAGCAGGGCATGCAGCATGTGCAGCTCGCCGGAGATCTTTGCGTTGCGGGTTTGAAGTTCGGCCTGCGCCTGGCGTTCTCCCGTGAGATCCCGGAGCCGTAATACCACCGCACCACCCGTCGTGCGGCCCAGCGCTTCCACGTAACTGCCAGTGCGGGTCTTGAGTGTAGTGTTGAACGTTTCGCCTGTGCGGAACAGAAGGTCCAGATGACGCTCAAGATCGCCTGCACATTTTGCCGTCAGCCAACTGCCGAAAGCCAGCAGCTGAGCTGATGGACGCGGAACACCTGATTTTTCAGGAAGAATGCCCCAGATCTGTGGCATCGCGCCATTGCCCGTCCAGACAATGACGCGCTGTTCATCTGTATTCAGCATGGCTTCAAGGCGGTCGACGCGAAATTTGAGATCGCGCTTTTCCTGTTCAAGCGCCTCTGTCAATTGGCCGGATTGAGCACGGTGGCGCACCAAGGCAATAGCTGCAGTGACTGCAAAGGCACACATGCCGCCAAGGGCGCCAAACATGACCATTGTGTCGGGATTGATTGCCGCAAGTGTGCCGGACAGAAAATCCGCGGCCGCAGCAGGGCTGCCAGACAGAGCCATCGCCAATCCCGACACACTGCCGAGTTTGATCGTTTTAAGACTCCAATCCTGCCACGTCGTGCGGCCTCGCACGCCGTTTCCGCTGCCTTCCGGCATTCCAAGATCCCCTTACACCGCCTTCGCCCGCTAATTCTAACGGGATGCAGCCCCCGATTATTGGGAGCAAATCAAAGACATCCGCCTTCTGGCCTCTGATTCGCTAAAACCATAACCTTTTTGAGAATCGCGCAGAAGAGTCCCTTGCTGAAAAGTTAACAGGACCCTTCAAATTGAAGGGTCCTGCATTTTTTTGTTCACAATGCCGAATCGCAGCCCTCACCATATCTAGTATGGCGAAGCGCAGGAATCAGTATTTGTAGTGTTCCGACTTGAACGGACCGGACTTGTTAATCCCCAGATAATCCGCTTGGTCGTCACTCAATTCGGTTAACGTCACACCAAGCTTTGCCAGGTGCAGACGGGCAACCTTTTCATCGAGGTGCTTCGGAAGCACATAGACTTCGTTCTTGTACTGATCACCCTTGGTGAAGAGTTCGATCTGCGCCAGCACCTGGTTGGTGAAGCTGGCAGACATAACGAAGCTCGGGTGACCGGTCGCATTGCCGAGGTTTACCAGACGCCCCTGAGACAGCAGGATCATCCGCTTACCATCCGGGAACTCATACATGTCGACCTGGTCCTTAACCGGACGCAGTTTGGTGTTTTTCAGAGCGGCAACCTGAATTTCATTGTCGAAGTGACCGATGTTACAGACGATCGCCATGTCCTTCATGCCACGCATGTGGTCGAAGGTAATGATGTCCTTGTTGCCGGTCGCGGTGACATAAATGTCTCCTTCCGGCAGAACCTGTTCCATGGTCTTGACTTCGAAGCCGTCCATGGATGCCTGAAGTGCGCAGATCGGGTCGATCTCTGTAACGATGACCCGGGCGCCAGCGCCTGCGAGAGATTGCGCCGAGCCCTTGCCGACATCCCCATAGCCGCACACAACAGCGACCTTGCCGGACATCATAACGTCGGTACCGCGGCGAATGCCGTCTACCAGAGATTCGCGGCAGCCATAGCGGTTGTCGAACTTGGACTTGGTGACGCTATCATTGACGTTGATCGCCGGGAACGGCAGCTTGCCGTTTTTCTGCATTTCATAAAGACGCAGAACACCAGTGGTGGTTTCTTCCGTGACACCCTGCAGCATGTCGCGCTGCTTGGTGAACCAGCCCGGATTGGCCGCTGCGCGCTTCTTGATCTGCGCGAAGAGAGCTTCCTCTTCTTCGGACTTCGGATTTTCGATCAGATCCGTTTCACCTGCCTCAACGCGGGCACCGAGCAAGATGTAAAGGGTGGCGTCGCCACCATCGTCGAGGATCATGTTGGCGCCGTCTTCGAAATCGAAGATCTTGTCGGCGTAGTCCCAATATTCCTCAAGCGTTTCGCCCTTTACAGCGAACACCGGAACGCCGGAAGCGGCAATAGCAGCTGCTGCCTGATCCTGTGTGGAGTAGATATTGCAGGACGCCCAACGGACTTCCGCGCCCAGCGCGACCAGCGTTTCAATCAGAACCGCCGTCTGAATGGTCATGTGCAAGGATCCGGCAATCCGGGCCCCTTTGAGCGGCTTGCTTTCGCCGAACTCTTCCCGGCACGCCATCAGGCCCGGCATTTCGTGTTCCGCGATTTCGATTTCGGTGCGGCCCCAGTCTGCGAGTCCGATATCCTTGACGATGTAATCAGCCATGAAAGTTTCCTGCTGTTTGCGCCAGCCTCTGTTGCCGGGCCAACTCGATTTTGCGCCGCGTCTGTCGGAACACAGATCCAGTCGATTGACTGCTGCGCGGCAAGTGGCCGGATTGCGAGCAACGCCACAATCCATTGCCGGGGTTATAACCCCGCACCGCATGTCATGCAATAAAGATATAAAGAATTCTTTATATGATTAAGTCATCGTTAGGATGGGGCTTCGAAACATGGGTTCGACTGAGCTCCAAATCGCCGATACCGTCTAGCTCAGGTAAAGATCTTCACGTGTCGGCGGCATAGACGACGGGCCCTTTGTGCGTTTGGTCGACACAGTCTGGAAGATGTTGATCGTGCCGCGCTGGAAGCCAAGGGAGACACCCGTCAAATAAGCCAGCCACAAGCGATATTTTTCTTCCCCCACCTCGGCAATTGCTGCCTCTTTGGCGCGCATCAGGTTCTCAGCCCACAGTCGGGTTGTGCGTGCATAGTGCTCCCGCCAACCTTCGACGTCGTGCACTTCAAAACCCCAGGATTCCAGATTGGTGAGGGTCCATCCGATGTGGTCGACCTCGCCGCCAGGAAAAATGTATCTGACGAGCGCCTTATACTCCGCACGCTTGCGTCGGAAGTTCTTGAGGCTCTTTTTGCCCCGGCGCGTGATCGCATGGTGGAGATAGATCCCGCGCGGTCTCAGAAGACGATGAACGGCCTGGTAGTATTCCTCGTGATGATCCAGGCCGACATGCTCAAACATCCCTATTGAGGAAATCTTGTCGAACTCGCCCTCCATCTCACGGAAGTCCTTTAGCTCGACAGAAACATTACCTTCCAGGCCCTTGGCCTTGATCCGCTCGCGGGCGAGAACGGCCTGTTCTTCCGACAAAGTCACGCCTGTTGCCGTCACACCATAATGCTCGGCCGCGTAACAAATCAGAGCCCCCCAGCCGCACCCGATGTCGAGCATTCGGTCCCCCGGCTTCAGGCGCAGCTTCCGGCAAATCATCTCCAGCTTGTCTTTCTGTGCCGTCGCAAGATCTGTGTCCCATGACTTAAAATATGCGCAGGTGTAGAGCATCTCCGGATCCAGAAAGAGCCGATAGAACTCATTGGAGACATTGTAGTGAAAGGCAATGTCGGTCTGACCGCTCCCGGACTGCTGAGCCGCATTGCCGCCGTCCAGTTGCGCTTGTTGTTTATCGGATGCGCGCGGTGCAAAGAACAGCTTTACCGCTGACCCGACAACAAGGCGTTTGTTCAGACGCTTCAACAGTGTCTTTGATTTGACCGACGGACGCTTGTCCGCGAAATCAAACAGCGACCCGCCCCGTGGCTCGACTTCGCCGCGCGCATAAAGCTCAAGAACCGTCTTTAAGCTGGGACGCCGCAAAAGCGCAGGGATCGCAGTGCCGGAAATGAATAGGCGGAGTTCGCTCTCCTGGCTATTTTCCGGTATGACCGTTCCATCTGGAAGCTCGAAAGAAAAGTCGGCCCCCAATGCATCATGAACATGGGCCAGCAGGTCTTTCGTTACCTGCATATTCCGATCCACAACCGCGTCCAACTTGCCCTCCAACTCAATGGTCAAACCTTGCGGTGTGTCGAGACGGTCAGTCTTCTTCCCCGAAGCCGCTTTCAACCAAATCCGTGATGGCCTCAAGCGCAGGTTCGGCTTGCGCGCCGCTTGTGCGGACCTTAATGCAGCAGCCGGGGCTGGCTGCGAGCATCATGAGACCCATGATCGAGGTGCCGCCTACTGTCTGGCCATCTCTTGAGACTTCCACGTCGGCGTCGAAAGTCTCAACCAGCTTTACCAATTTTGCCGATGCACGGGCGTGCAAGCCGCGCCGGTTTACAATCGTCAGGTCTTTTTCCAACACGCTTTTCGCGTCCTGTTCTTGTTAATTCTGTCCCGACAGCACCTGGCTCGCGACGGAGATATATTTTTGTCCAGCCTGCCGCGCCTCGTCAACAGCCTGCGGAAGCTCGCGATCGGCACGAACGCTGGCCAATTTGATCAGCATCGGCAGGTTTACACCTGCAACGACTTCAACGGACTTGCTGTCCATGACCGAGATAGCAAGGTTGGACGGTGTGCCTCCGAACATGTCTGTCAGAAGAACCACACCTTTGCCTGTATTTGCGGCATCGACCGCCGCCAAAATGTCCTGCCGGCGCTGTTCCATATCGTCATCCGGGCCAATGGAGATGGTCTCGACCTGCTCCTGTGGGCCAACAACATGTTCCAGTGCTGCCTTGAATTCCTCGGCGAGGCGCCCGTGAGTGACGAGGACAAGTCCAATCATACGTATAAAAACCCGATTATCGAGATTTGCTTCAGCTCATTTGAGAGCCGGGCGTTTACCAGCCTGCTGCACTCTCGGCAACCGTATCGCCAGTTGCAAGCAAAAAAGGAAAGGTCCGCCTTAAAAATAGTCAGGGCTATTTAAGTAGAGATGCCTGAAGGCCCAGCGGATCAATCGTACACTTGAAAAAGTATCATCTTCGGGGCAACGAAGAAGCGGGCAGACTACGCCCAAAACGGTTTCCTTTTTGCAATGCTCCTCCGGCAGGCGTTCCAACGCTTCCCTCTGACACAAATCAACAATCAGATGAACCTGCGCTTGGCGTAAAAACTCTGCCCGCACAATACCGCAACCACGCACCTCCATCAGGCCTTCAAGCACCTTTGGCGGCTCTGCCAGCAATCGCCCGGTTTCTCCGTTCAAGAGCACGCGATCATCCGCGACAAGAGCCGCGAAGTGCCCGCGTGATCGCGCCGCCTCGAGGATAGCTTCACTCAATGACGACTTGCCACTCCCGGACTTGCCGCGGATCAGAAGTCCCTTGGTTCCGACAACAACGCAGTTTGCGTGGATGTTTTTGGCTGTCACTTCTTGCGGCCTACGGGCAAAATGATCGTGAACCGGGCGCCGGCGATCCGGTCCATCCCGTCTTTGCCAGCTTCTATCCGGTTGGTTGCCGAAATTGACCCGCCGTGCGCATCAATGATCTGCCGTGAGATCGAGAGACCAAGGCCAGAATTGTTACCGAAGCCCTCGCCGTCCGGCCTGTCGGTGTAAAACCGCTCGAAAATCCGCTCGGTGTTTTCCGCGCGGATACCGGGCCCATCGTCGTCCACGGTGATTTTGATTTCCCGTCCATCGCGGCCAAGATCCACCCGGACGGTTCCCTTCTTCGGTGAAAACGAACGAGCGTTGTCAAGAAGGTTGCTGATCACCTGACCAAGCCGAATGTCATGGCCTTGGACTTCGTAAGGTTTGGTGCCGGGCGCGTCCGCCACGGTCAATTTAACTCGCGGGTCCCCCTTGTCGGACCGCTCATTTGCTGCGTCCGCCATGTTCCGAAGAAGCTCGGCAATGTCGATCGTTTCCGATTGCGTCCGGGCAAGTTCTGCATCCAGGCGGGACGCATCGGAGATGTCGCTAATCAACCGGTCAAGACGGCGGACGTCATGCTGAATGACTTCCATCAGCCGGTTACGCGAATCCTCGTTTCTTGCAAGTGGCAAGGTCTCAACCGCGCTTCTGAGAGAAGTCAGCGGGTTTTTGAGTTCATGTGCAACGTCTGCTGCAAAGCGCTCGATCGCATCAATCTTGTCATAGAGCGCGTTGGTCATTTCCCGGAACGAGCGCGCCAGGTGACCAATCTCGTCCTGCCGATCTGAGAACTCCGGGATTTCTTCGCGTGACGTCGTTGATCCGGTCCTCACGCGGTCCGCTGCAGCTGCAAGACGGCGCACGGGTCCGGCAATAGTCCCGGCCAGAAGGATCGACAAGAGGATCGTGACCGTTGCAGCGAACAAGAAGACACGGATGATCGCGATGCGCTCGGCCCGAACAATGGCATCAATATCACCACCCTGCGTTGACAAGAGCAAAGTGCCGAGCACGGCACGAAACCGCTGGATCGGAACCGCCACGGAGACAATCAGTTCACCGCGCTGGGATATCCGGGTCACACTGGCCGGAGATCCTGCAAGGGCCGCCTCCACTTCAGGATAGGCTCGGCCATCGCCCGCGCCGACTTCCTGGTAGAGCGGCAGGTCGCCCTGCTGCATCCAGCGTTTGCTCCACTGCCAGAGGGTATCCCAAAAGCCTTCTTCCTCGACATTGGGTGGCGGCAGATCAAAGCGCAGGATCTGCGCACTGGAATAAAGGTGCCGGGAATCGAGGATCAAAATCCCCTCCGGATCGTAGATCCGCGCACGCGTTTTTGTCGGAGATATCAACCGGCGAAGAACAGGGCCGACGCGTTCAGGATTGATTGGAAAGTCGAGGCTTTCAAGATCATCACCTGCCGTCGGCGTGATGCTCTCGCCTGCCTGAAGCTGCAACAAACGTTCCGGATCGACCGTGATCGTTCCGGTATCGACGGTCGCCGATGCCGCAATTGCACCGGCAATGATCTCCCCTTGCGTGAGGAGGCTCTGCACCCGTGCATCAATGAGACCGGCACGGAACTGATTGAGGTAGAGGATCCCGATCACGAGAGCGATAAGCCCAACCAGATTGATCGCAATAATCCGCCGCGTCAGGGAAGACAGCACGTATGTCCCGAAGACCCGGCCCACCCGGCTCAAGATCCTACGGCGAACGCGCTTCTTGCTCAAACGGCGCAGCTTGGAGCGCTCCGAACCGCCTTCCGGTTCAGAGATCTGCACGTCGTCCAGATGTTCGCTTTCCACCGCCATTCAGGCCCACCTTCAGGTCTGTGGCCTCCAGCTCAAACCTCTCTGAACCGGTACCCAACACCATAAAGGGTTTCGATCATGTCGAAATCGTCGTCAACCACTTTGAACTTCTTGCGCAGACGTTTGATGTGACTGTCGATGGTGCGGTCGTCAACATAGACCTGATCATCGTAGGCCGCATCCATCAACGCATTCCGGCTTTTGACGACCCCTGGACGCTGGGCCAGAGCGGACAGGATAAGGAACTCGGTGACGGTCAACGTAACCGGCTTGTTGTTCCAGGTGCAGGTATGCCGCTCCTGATCCATGACCAGTTGCCCGCGCTCCAGCAACTTATCTGCATCATCCCTTGGTGCTGATGCATCGCGCGGTTGGGCACGGCGCAGCACCGCGCGGACCCGCTCGACCAGCAACCGCTGTGAAAACGGCTTCCGGATGAAGTCGTCCGCGCCCATCTTGAGACCGAACAGCTCGTCGATTTCATCGTCTTTCGACGTCAGAAAAATGACCGGGAGATCGGATGTCTGACGCAACCGGCGCAGCAATTCCATGCCATCCATTCGCGGCATCTTGATATCGAAGATCGCCAGCTCGGGCGGATCGCTTTGCAGGCCGTCAAGCGCGGAGGTTCCATCCGTGTAGCTCTGGACCCGATATCCTTCCGCCTCCAATGCAATTGATACGGAGGTCAGGATATTGCGGTCGTCATCAACCAGGGCAATCGTTGGCATATTTGTCTTCGTCCACTTCCGGAAACGCACCGACGGCACGCGTCGGTCAAACAGTAACACAAAGCCTTTGGCCTGCTAAATGCGCAAAAATTAAGGCGATCGGGCCATTTACAATCTGCAAGGTAAGGCGCGCATAGCAAAGGCAGCCCTTCTGCCGGGCTAAAACGTTTCTCCAGATGGCGGGGATAGCTCAGCGTTACAAGCCCCACTCCTAAAGCACGCAATAATGAGCTGAAACACTTTCAGCTGTTGTCCGAGCGCCTAACGCAAATGCTGTCAGTTTCATTGGTGACATCAGTTGGGCGATCAGGTTCTCTTCTTAACCCGCCTGCCGCTGCGGGAACAAACTGATAGGCAGCAACACACCGCTTTAAATGAATTTTGCGTGCGCTTCCGGTCTCTATGCTCTGCCGCAGCGTTCTCAAATAAGGCGAGAATGAGATCGCCCCCTTTCGGCTCAATCACGTCACAGACCGAAAAAGCGCGTTTCAGCCGCATATACTTTCGCCTCAACACACAAGTCGAAGAATTCGAAAGTTTCGTTTTTTTGTTTGCCGCCCAAATTAATTAAGCGGTATTTATTCGCGTATTTTAATCGATTAAACAAACACATAGCCCTTTGGCCGCCTTGCTGCATTTCTGCGCATCCACTAGGTTCGCAGCCCTTAAGACCGGGTTCAGTATTTGTTAACACTGCCCGGCCGCTCACAAATAGCTCCCACAACAAGGATCTCGGGATCATGCAGGAAGTAGGCGATAGGAATTCAGCCATTGGCAGCGAAACGTTTGGCTTCAAAGGACTGAAAGCGCTCTATTGGAACCAGAGCGAGCCTGCGCTTTATGAGTATTCCCTGAACCGAGGTGAAAGCCAGCTGGCCGCTGGCGGCGCTCTGGTCGCAGAAACCGGCGTACACACCGGCCGCTCGCCGAAAGACAAGTTTGTGGTTGTCGATGACCAGACCAAGGACGCCGTCTGGTGGGACAACAACGCGCAAATGTCCCGGGAGCAGTTTGATCTCCTTATGAGTGATTTCCTGGCACATGCTGAAGGAATGGAGCTTTTCGCGCAGGACCTTTACGGCGGAGCAGATGCCGACCACCGCCTGCCGGTCCGCGTCTATACAGAATACGCATGGCATTCTCTTTTCATCCGCAATCTGCTGCTGCGCCCGGAGCGCAGCGACCTCGCAGATTTTGCGCCAGAAATGACGATTGTAGACCTGCCAAGTTTTACTGCCGACCCGGCCCGCCACGGTTGCCGCGGCGAGACCGTGATCGCAGTCGATCTGACACGCAAGATTGTTCTGATCGGCGGCACATCTTATGCCGGTGAAATGAAGAAATCGGTGTTCACCGTCCTCAATCATCTGCTTCCGGAAAAGGGCATCATGCCGATGCACTGCTCGGCCAATGTTGGCGACGGCGGTGATACAGCCGTCTTCTTCGGTCTGTCCGGCACCGGCAAAACAACCTTGTCCGCTGACCCGTCACGCACTCTGATCGGCGATGACGAGCACGGCTGGAGCGAAAACGGTGTCTTCAACTTTGAAGGTGGCTGCTACGCAAAGACCATCAAACTGTCCGCGGAGGCAGAGCCGGAAATCTATTCCACCACTCAGCGGTTTGGCACGGTTCTGGAGAATGTTGTGCTGGACGCAGACCGGGTTCCGGATTTCGATGATGGTTCGAAAACAGAAAACACCCGTGCCGCCTACCCGATCCACTTCATTTCCAATGCCAGCGACACTGGCTGTGCGCCGGTCCCGAAGACGATCATCATGCTGACGGCAGATGCATTTGGCGTCATGCCTCCGATCGCTCGACTCACCCCGGCCCAGGCAATGTATCACTTCCTGTCGGGTTACACGGCCAAGGTGGCGGGCACCGAAAAGGGTGTGACCGAGCCGCAAGCGACGTTCTCAACCTGTTTCGGTGCGCCGTTCTTGCCGCGCCATCCGTCCGAATACGGAAATCTTCTCAAGGATCTGATCGCCAAGCACAATGTCGATTGCTGGCTGGTGAACACCGGCTGGACCGGCGGCGCGCATGGTGTCGGCCACCGGATGCCGATCAAGGCGACCCGAACCCTTTTGCAGGCTGCACTCTCCGGTGATCTTTCGAACGCAGAATTCCGGACAGATGCAAACTTCGGCTTCGAAGTTCCTGTTGAAGTTGCCGGTGTAGATACCGAGATCCTGACGCCGCGCGACACTTGGTCCGACAAAGAGGCTTATGACGCACAAGCTGCAAAACTGGTCGACATGTTCGTAAACAACTTTGAGACCTTCGAACCACATGTCGACAAATCTGTCCGCAGCGCAGCCCCATCTGTCAGGCTTGCTGCAGAATAATCATCCGCTGACAAGTGGACCAATTGAGGAGCACCTGCCAAGTGGCAGGTGCTTTTTCTTTGGCAGCTTCTTCTTTCATCCGTTTGCGGACCCGCTATATTTACTAATGGATCCAAGGAGATTGAACCATGCAGGATGGCAACAGCCGCACCGCTCCCGACATTTTGGCAACCACCCAAACGTGGAAAGAAGCGGGCCGATCGGTGGCCTTGGCGACTGTCGTTGAGACCTGGGGGTCCGCGCCCCGCCCCGCCGGATCGCATCTGGTGATCGATGCTGATGGCAATTTTGAAGGCTCAGTGTCTGGCGGCTGCGTTGAAGGCGCGGTGGTCGCGGAAGCCATTGATGTGATTGAAACGGGTAAAGCGGCGATGCTTGAATTTGGCGTTGCCGATGAAACAGCTTGGCGGGTTGGTCTGTCTTGTGGCGGCCGCATTCGCGTTTACGTCGAACCGGTAAACTGATTGAGTATTGTCTATGCCACCTATTGAGACGTTATTGGCCTTTTTTGCCGCGACTGCCCTTTTTGCTTACATACCAGGCCCTGCCCTGCTTTACACCGCCGCTCAAACGATTGCGCGGGGACGCCGCGCCGGATTTCTTGCAGCTCTTGGCATTCATATGGGCTGCTACGTGCACGTCTTTGCAGCAGCTCTCGGGCTCTCCGCGATCTTTTCTGTTGTTCCGAGTCTTTACTTCGCGCTGAAAATCATTGGCGGCGCCTATCTGATTTTTCTCGGCATTCAGATGATCCGCGCACGGGCGGATAGTGGCGCAATACCCAACCTGCCTCAAAAAAGTGGTCGGCGGGCCATGGTGGACAGCTTCCTCGTGGAAGTCCTCAATCCGAAGGTCGCCGTCTTTTTCATAGCATTTCTGCCACAGTTCGTTAGCCCGGAAGCGGCCCTTCCGGTCTGGGCACAGTTCCTCATTCTCGGGACGATCGTCAATTTTGCGTTCACGTCCGCTGATATCGTCACCGTGCTCTTTGCATCAGAAGTCAAAAAGCGTTTCACGCGTCAATCCAGAATGCAGGCAATCACCAGGTGGGCCGGCGGCTCACTGCTTGTTGGGCTTGGCCTGAAGCTGGCAACGGATCGCAGTTAACATGGAACTCTCACTTCTCAGCCAACTGAACACAGAACGGGCTGCCCGCCGAGCCGCTATTCTGGTCACAGATATGACCGCTGGCAGCCAACGGTTGATCAAGAGGGACATTGCCTACCGTGACGACCCTCTGGCTGAAGAATTCGACAAGCGCTTCCTGTCCGGCAAATCCGGCCTTGTCAAAACCGATGCCGGCGAGGCCTTTCTGACTGTCTCTGTGCCCTCACCCCGACTTGTCCTCATCGGCGCCGTACACATCAGCCAGGCACTGGTTCCCATGGCTGAAATTGCAGGCCTCAATGTCAGCGTGATTGATCCACGCACGGCCTTTGCGACCGAAGACCGGTTTCCTGGGTCCAGCTTGTTGGCTGAGTGGCCGGAAGATGTCCTGAGAGTTGAGCCATTTGACCCTTACACCGCTGTCGCGGCAGTCACCCATGACCCCAAGATTGATGATTACCCACTCATGGAAGCGCTCAAGACCGGGTGCTTTTATGTGGGTGCTCTTGGCAGCAAAAAGACCCATGGCAAGCGCCTGGAGCGGTTTCGGGAAACGGGCTTGTCAGAGGATGTACTGAGCCGGATGGAAGCGCCAATCGGTCTCGACATTGGTGCAGCCTCCCCTCAAGAAATTGCAGTTGCAGTCCTCGCCTCCGTGATCAAGGCCTTACGAAAACCCGATGGGGTTTCGCCATGAAGAGGGGCCTGGAATGAAGTTTGGCCCCGTTGCGCTGATGGAAGCTGAGGGCTGTGTGCTCGCCCACTCGACCAAACTGCCTGGCCTCATCCTCAAGAAAGGGCATCGCTTAACAGAAACCGACTGCGCTCTTTTGAGCGAGGCCGGCTTGGAGACGATTGTTGTTGCGCGCCTTGAAGCCGGAGACCTGGACGAAGACGCAGCGGCAGCCCGACTAGGAGGCGCTGCCAAAGGTGCCGGCCTGTACACGGACGCGCCGTTTACGGGCCGGATGAACCTGTTTTCAGACACCGACGGTGTTCTGGTTATTGATGAGGCCGCGGTCACAGATGCCAATAGAATAGATCCGGCGATTACCTTTGCAACGCTCGCAAATCATACTCGGGTCACGCCGGGCCGGATGGTCGCAACAGCCAAAATCATACCCTTTGCGGTATCGGATGTTTTAATCGGCAAGGCCGAAAGAGCGATCAAAGGCGCGGTCCGCGTCGCGCCGTTTTCTGCCCGCAAGGTTGGCTTGATCGCGACATGCTTGCCCCATTTAAAACCTTCCACGATGGACAAGACCCGCCGGATACTCGAAGACCGACTTCGGGCAAGCGGCAGTCAGATCGCGGCTGAATTGCGCGTCGACCATACCGAAGAGGCTGTTTCTGCTGCCATTTCCCAAATGAATACCAGCGGCGTAGACTTGCTGATCCTGTTTGGCGCGTCAGCAGTTGTTGACCGGGAAGATGTTCTTCCTGCAGCGCTGGAAAGAGCTGGCGGCGACGTTCGACACCTCGGCATGCCGGTGGACCCGGGTAACCTTCTTATGCTGGGCGATCTCAACGCCACACCTGTGATCGGCGCACCGGGGTGCGCCCGCAGCCCAAAGGAAAACGGCTTTGACTGGATCCTTGATCGCCTGCTCGCCGGATTGGCAGTTTCAACCCACGACATCACCGGCATGGGCGTTGGAGGCCTCTTGATGGAGATCGGGACGCGGCCGCAACCAAGGGCCCCAAAGGCCCCCAGGTCGAAGCCGAAGATCGCAGCGATCATTCTGGGCGCCGGTAAATCCTCCCGCATGGGTGGACCAAACAAGCTGCTGGCGCAACTGGATGGCAAGTCGTTGATACGTCACGCTGCAGAAACGGCTTGCGGTGCTGATTTGATCGAAACCGTTCTGGTCACTGGTCACCTTGCTGAGAGGGTCGAAGCCGAAGTTGATGATCTTGATCTGAATGTCACGTTTAATGCCGACTATGCAGATGGTATGGCGGGCTCGATCCGCGCTGGCATGAATGCTCTAAAAACGGAGCCGGAAGCCGTCATTATCCTTCTCGGAGACATGCCGCGCATTACGCCGGAGGCCTTGAACCGACTCATTGTTGCCTATCGGGAAAGCTCCAGCAACCTGATTGTCGCAGCGACTGCGGACGGGAAACGCGGCAATCCGGTACTCTGGGACCAGCGATTTTTCGACGCGCTCAAATCCTTGACCGGTGACATTGGCGCTCGCCATGTTATTGCTGAGAATCCAGGCTTCGTAGCGGAAGTCGAGCTTGGTGATGCGGCCCGACTCGACTTGGACACACCCCAAGCACTGTTTGCAGCCGGTGGGCAGCTCCCGCCAGATGACCAGCAATAAAGCGCTAAACAACGGAAGTTGTTAAGCTTTCTGAGCAAAGGTAAACTAGGCTTAACCGGCTATGCAGGAAATGCAAGGCCGACATGCCTGCTATTCTATTGCAATTTTGTGACATCCGACCTATGTACTCGATGCGCTTGCTGAAGGGCTCTCTGCTTGCAGAGGTGGGCCATGAAAAACGTCCCGGGCGTCTGCTAAATCCGATTTATTTCAAAGGCTGTTCGGATCCTCACTTGAGGAGGATGCTCGAGCGCTTTTGTTGTGTGCGTATAGAATAAAGGAAACTGTCATGGCTGACTTGTCTCTCCCGCGCCCGGGCTGCTGTAAATGGGCAGAAGGCGACGCTGGAAATTACACCTTTCCGTGCTCCAACCGGGTCGAGCCGGGCGTTTCTTACTGTGACGACCACCGCTCCATCGTTTACATCCCACCGGAAGAGCGCCGCCGCAACCGTTCTGGTGGTGGCATGAGCTTGTCCTTCCGTCGCGCGGCTTAAAACTACAGCTGCTTGTAAATAAAAGCAGTTCTCCGTGGATCATCCACGCGCCTCAAACCCGGCCCCAGGCCGGGTTTTTTGTCGGCGCCCCTAGCACTTTTGACGACCAACCTTCGCGCCAATACGCTCCAATTTCCGTATAATTTACCTATTCATTTAATTTACCCTGCGTTCTTCTCCCCCTATTTACTGCTACCTCAAAGCTTTTATTGTTTCATTTTTAGATATTTTTTATTCAATTATTGTGGCCAGTTAAGACTTTGTTTTTAACCGACCGGTACTTTTTCCCGTACTAGATTTGTTGCAAAGCAACCTAGACGACGGGCAGGATGGGTATACACCTGGTTGAAAATGAGAAGGAACGCCTGGACGCGCTGCACGCACTGCAGATCGTGGGCTCTGAGCGTTTGCCGGAATATGATGCGGTGGTGGAAGCCGTTGCAGCCATCTTCGATTGCCCCATCGCATTGATTTCTCTGGTAGATGAACGGGTTCAATGGTTCAAAGCCGCCTGCGGCGTTGATATCGAAGGCACTGCGAGAGAAGTTTCCATCTGCCAACATGCCCTTTCAGCTGATGATCTGTTTGTCGTTCCAGATACGCTGAGCGATGAAAGGTTCTGCGACAATCCGTTGGTCACGGGCGAGCCGAATATCCGTTTCTATGCCGGTTGTCCTCTAAGTCTGGATGGAAAAAACAGGCTCGGCACTCTCTGTGTCATCGACCAAAGACCACGCAAGCCGGCCCGGCAGCAATTGGATCAGCTGCGACGTATGGGCCGGGTGGTCGAGGGGCTTCTTAAATCTCATCAGGCAAATGTAGAAAAAGAAGCAGCGCTCGCGCGTGCAGAAGCGGAACATGAAGAGGCCGTGGGCAAAGGCCGACTTCTTGAAGAAATTGCCGCCGTATCTGGCGTTGGTGGTTGGGAGTTGTGCATGAACTCTCAAAAGCTGACATGGACGCGGAAGACCCACGAGATCCATGACGTATCTGATGACTATGTCCCGAACGTCGAAACAGCCATTGACTTCTATGCGCCAGAAGCCCGGGGGACAATCACCAAGGCGGTTGCGCGTGGTATTGAGCAAGGTCGCGGCTGGGATGCTGAACTGCCCCTGGTAACCGCCAAAGGTCGCCAAATCTGGGTTCGCGCTGTAGGCCGCCCAATCGAAAAGGACGGCGAAACCATCAAGCTTGTTGGCGCATTTCAGGACGTAACTGAGCGGAAACAAGTTGAACAAGCGGTCCGCGAATCCGAAGCCGCACACCGGACGACGCTTGAGACGCTCAGTGAAGGTGTCTTGGTGCTGACCCGGTCCGGCATCATACAGTCCTGCAATCCGGCAGGCGCGAAACTGCTTGATTCTACGACCGAGCGTCTCGTCGGCCGAAACGTCAAAGATCTCACAGTCGCTGTTATTTGCGACCTCGGGGTTACACACCAAGAGGTTAATACGCTCGAACTTGCGGCAAAAGATCCGCTCCTCGTCTGCGATGCCACGGCTGAACTCAAACACAGTGGAAAAGCGGCGTCGCGATGGTTGCGTGTCAATGCAAGACCCATTGCACAAGGCGGCGATTACGCCCTTGATGGGGTCGTCGTTTCACTGACCGACATCACGGAAACCAAACGCCAGGCGAATACGCTCCAAGGCATTTTCGACAATTTCCCGGGCGGTGTGGCGCACTACAGCGACAACTTCCAGCTCGCATCTTACAATGACGAATTCGGCAAACTGCTCGGTTATCCCGCCGATATGTTACGGCAGAAATTGCATATTCTAGATTACCTCAAGTTTTCAGCCGAAAGAGGTGATTATGGGCCCGGAGACCCGGAGAAACTTGCTCTGGAGAAGTTCAGGCTAAACTCTCCCTCCAAAGCCTACAGCTACGAGCGTCAGAACGCTGATGGGCGATACCTCGAAGTTCGCTACACTCCATTGCCGGCGGGCGGTTCCATTTTCAATTTCTTTGACGTGACTGATCGCAAAGAAATGGAAAAAACGCTGGCCGAAAGCGAACGTCTGGCACGAGACCGGTTGGCGGAGCTCGAAGCCGTCCTCGGCAACATGCGCCAGGGCGTGAGCGTATTCGACAAGGACGGCAAGCTCATTTTGTGGAACCAGCAATACCTGGACATCTTCCGGAAGCCCTATGGCGAGGTGCGCGAAGGTGTCAGCCTTATTGATTTGCTTCAGGCAGAAAAAGACCGCGGCGATTTCGATGGCGACGTCGAAGAACACTATAAATCGCTCTATGAAAAACTGTCCCGCGGCGAAGTCGTCCGTTCTAAATTCACACATCCCGACGGCAAGGTGATCGGAGTGGTCCATGCCCCATTGCCGGACGGCGGATGGATCGGGACTCACGAAGACATCACTTTGCGCGAAGAAGCCGCAGCGCGCATTACCCACGCGGCCCACCACGATGACCTGACGGGTCTCGCCAATCGCGCGCTCTTCACGGCACGCCTTCAAGAAGCCCTGCTCGATGCCCAGATGCAAGGAACGGGCGGACATCTGTTATTGCTGGATCTAGATCGCTTCAAACCCGTCAACGACACCTACGGCCACGATGTCGGGGACGAGCTGCTCTGTCAGGTTGCGCAGAGGTTCAAAGAGTGCGTACGTGCAACCGACCTTGTTGCGCGAATTGGCGGGGACGAATTTGCGATCATCCTTCAGGGTGGGGGGCCAGGCGAGCCCTGGGTGACCGAAATCGCGGAGCGGCTGGTAGCAGCACTCAATGAGCCCTTTGATGTCTTTGCCCATAATGTTTCGATCGGGATCAGCCTCGGGATTTCTTATATTGGTGCAGACGCCGCATCGATCGAATCCCTTCAGAAAAAAGCTGACATCGCGCTCTATGAAGTCAAGCAGAATGGGCGGAATGGCTTCCGGTTCTACGAAGCTGGGCGCGCCCATAAGGTTATCCGTGGCGGTGCGGCCTGAACGAAACTTCGCAAAAGTTTCTTCTCAAGAAAAAAGCAAAAAACGCGATCCAATCCGGACCGCGTTTTCAAAAATACGTTTCTGAGCGTAAGCTGATTAGGCAGCCTTGAGAGCTTCTGCGACGTCCTTCAGCTGAGACAGGGTCATTTCTGCCTTCTGCTTGGTGTCGTCGTCTTTCGCGTCAGCAACATCCTCTTCGGCGTTCTTTATCGCCTGAGCCAGTTGGTCTTCGCTGATTTCAGACACCGGGATCGCCTGTTCGGCCAAGACGGTCAGACCGCCTGGAGCAATGTCAGCAAACCCGCCGCGCACGAAATACTCATCCCAGGATCCAGCATCTGTGCGGACTTTCAGGATGCCCGGCTTGATGGTGGACATGAACGGGCTGTGGTTCTTCAGAACGCCAAACTCGCCTTCGGTGCCCGGTACAACGACCTCGGCAACCTGTTCGGACAGGAGCTGGCGCTCCGGCGAGACCAACTCAAACTGGAAAAGTTCAGCCATTTGGCGTCTTCCTTGTCAGTCATCGGTTCAGATGGCAGGCAGAAGGCCGGACCATCAAACAAGAGAAAACCGGACGCCGTTTTCCGGCGTCCGATCCAATGCCTTAAGCGGCTTCTGCAGCCAGCTTTTGAGCTTTCTCGATGGCTTCCTCGATGGAACCAACCATGTAGAAAGCAGCTTCCGGCAGATGGTCGTATTCACCGTCAACAAGGCCTTTGAAGCCCTTGATGGTGTCTTCCAGAGCAACCAGCTTGCCCGGAGAACCGGTGAAGACCTCAGCCACGAAGAACGGCTGCGACAGGAAGCGCTCGATCTTACGGGCACGTGCCACGGTGAGCTTATCTTCTTCAGATAGTTCGTCCATGCCGAGGATGGCGATGATGTCCTGAAGAGCCTTGTAGCGCTGCAGAGTACCCTGAACAGCACGGGCTGTTTCGTAGTGCTCTTCACCAATGATACGGGCATCCAGCATGCGGGATGAGGAATCCAGCGGATCCACAGCCGGGTAGATACCTTTTTCAGCGATTGCGCGGTTCAGAACCGTGGTCGCATCCAAGTGAGCAAAGGTCGATGCCGGTGCCGGATCGGTCAAGTCATCGGCAGGAACGTAAACGGCCTGAACCGAGGTGATCGAGCCCTTGTTCGTGGTGGTGATCCGCTCCTGCATGCCGCCCATGTCGGTGGCAAGTGTCGGCTGGTAACCCACAGCAGACGGGATACGACCGAGAAGCGCGGACACCTCAGAACCAGCCTGGGTGAAGCGGAAGATGTTGTCCACGAAGAACAGAACGTCCTGACCTTCATCACGGAAGTGCTCGGCGACTGTCAGACCAGTCAAAGCAACACGGGCACGCGCTCCGGGAGGCTCGTTCATCTGACCGTAAACGAGGGCCGCTTTGGAGCCTTCTCCGCCGCCTTCCTTGTTCACGTTGGATTCGATCATTTCCCAGTAAAGATCGTTGCCTTCACGGGTGCGTTCACCAACACCGGCGAATACGGAGTAACCGCCGTGCGCCTTAGCGATGTTGTTGATCAGTTCCATGATGAGAACGGTTTTGCCAACGCCGGCGCCGCCGAACAGACCGATTTTACCGCCCTTTGCGTACGGTGCGAGAAGGTCAACGACCTTAATACCCGTCACAAGGATTTCAGCTTCGGTCGACTGCTCGATGAATTCCGGAGCTTCCTGGTGAATACCGCGCTTCTGCTCGTGCTTGATTTCGCCAGCATCGTCAACCGGCTCACCAATCACATTCATGATGCGGCCGAGTGTGCCGTCCCCAACCGGAACCATGATGGCAGAACCGGTGTCGACAACTTCCTGACCGCGGACCAGACCCTCGGTGGAGTCCATCGCGATGGTACGTACTGTGTTCTCGCCCAGGTGCTGAGCAACTTCGAGCACCAAGCGGTTGCCCTGGTTGTCCGCTTCAAGAGCGTTCAGGATCAACGGCAGATGGTCATCGAACTTGACGTCGACAACGGCGCCGATGACCTGGGTGACCCGTCCGACTTTTTTGTCAGCCATATCCCTAATCCTCGTCTCGATCCCGTTACAGCGCTTCAGCGCCTGAGATAATTTCAATCAATTCGGTCGTAATCTGAGCCTGGCGCTGGCGGTTGTAGTTGATCGTCAGTTTGTCGATCATGTCGCCGGCGTTGCGCGTCGCGTTGTCCATTGCGGACATACGAGCGCCCTGCTCAGATGCAGCGTTTTCCAGAAGCGCCCGGAAAACCTGGATGGAGATGTTCCGCGGCAGAAGATCAGCAAGGATCTCAGCCTCATCCGGCTCATACTCATAGACCGCGCTTGCACCGCCTTCATCCGTGCCTTCGCTTGCCTCAAAATGGGCCGGGATCAACTGCTGGGCAGTCGGAACCTGAGCGATAACGGATTGGAAGGTCGCATAGAACAATGTGCAGACGTCAAACTCTCCATTTTCATACATGGAGAGAACCTTGCGCCCAATTTCATCCGCATTGGAGAAACCGACGTTTTTGACGCCGCGCAGCTCGATGGTCTCGATCACGTGCTGGCCAAGGTCGCGTTTGATCGCGTCGAAACCTTTTTTGCCAACACATAGGATCTTGACCGTCTTGCCCTGGCCAATCAGGCTTTTTGCCTTTTCGCGTGCCAGCTTGGCGATGTTCGTGTTGAAGCCCCCGCAAAGACCGCGTTCGGCCGTTGCAACAACCAGGAGATGAACCTGGTCATTGCCCGTACCGGACATCAGCTTCGGAGCGTCGTCGCGGCCTTCAAAAGCCACGGCGAGGTTGGCCAGCACGCTCTCCATGCGTTCCGCATAGGGGCGCGCGGCCTCCGCAGCTTCCTGGGCACGACGCAGTTTCGCCGCGGCCACCATCTGCATGGCCTTGGTGATTTTCTGCGTCGCCTTCACGGAAGCGATGCGGTTTCGTAAGTCCTTCAGGCTCGGCATGGCCGCCCCTGCTCCTTATCCCGGCGTGTGGTCTTAGGCGAAGTTCTTAGCGAACGCGTCAAGCGCAGCTTTCAGCTTGCCAGTGAGGTCGTCGTCGAGGGCTTTCTTTTCCCAGATCGCGTCGAGCAGTTCTTTGTGCTCACCACGCAGGAACAGAAGCAGGCCTTCTTCGAATTCCTTCACACGATCAACCGGATGGTTGTCGAGGTATCCGTTCACGCCAGCATAGATCACGGCGACCTGCTCTTCAGTCTTCAGCGGCGAGAACTGCGGCTGCTTCAGTAGTTCGGTCAAACGTGCACCGCGGTTCAACAGGCGCTGAGTGGTGGCGTCAAGGTCGGAGCCGAACTGCGCGAACGCAGCCATTTCACGGTACTGAGCCAGCTCACCCTTAATCGGGCCAGCAACCTGCTTCATCGCCTTGATCTGAGCTGAGGACCCCACGCGGGACACCGACAGACCAACGTTAACAGCCGGGCGGATACCCTGGTAGAACAAGTCCGTTTCCAGGAAGATCTGACCGTCGGTGATCGAGATCACGTTGGTCGGAATAAACGCGGACACGTCGTTGCCCTGGGTTTCAATGACCGGAAGTGCGGTCAAAGAGCCCTTGCCGTGGTCTTCGTTCAACTTCGCAGCACGCTCCAGCAGACGGGAGTGCAGGTAGAAAACGTCACCCGGGAACGCTTCACGTCCTGGCGGGCGGCGCAGAAGCAGAGACATCTGGCGGTAAGCAACAGCCTGCTTGGTCAGGTCATCGTAACCGATCACGGCGTGCATGCCGTTGTCGCGGAAGAACTCACCCATTGCACAGCCGGCAAACGGCGCCAGGAACTGCAGCGGAGCAGCTTCGGATGCGGTCGCGGCGATAACGATGGAGTATTCCAGAGCGCCGTTGTCTTCCAGTGTCTTGACAAACTGGGCAACGGTGGAACGCTTCTGACCAACAGCGACGTAGATGCAGTACAGCTTTGCATCTTCGTCGTCGCCGGCATGAAGCGGCTTCTGGTTGAGGAACGTGTCGAGGATGATCGCGGTCTTACCGGTCTGACGGTCACCAATGACGAGCTCGCGCTGGCCGCGGCCAACCGGGATCAGGGCGTCGATGGCTTTCAGGCCAGTAGACATCGGCTCGTGCACGGACTTACGCGGCAGGATGCCCGGCGCTTTAACGTCCACACGGCGCTTTTCAGTAGCTTCGATCGGGCCTTTGCCATCGATCGGGTTGCCGAGCGGATCGACAACGCGGCCAAGGAGACCTTTACCAACCGGCACTTCCACGATGGCGCCGGTCCGCTTGACGGTGTCGCCTTCTTTAATGTCACGGTCAGAACCGAAGATAACTACACCGACGTTGTCGGATTCCAGGTTCAGGGCCATGCCCTTGATACCACCCGGGAATTCGACCATCTCACCAGCCTGAACTTTGTCCAGACCATAAACACGGGCGATACCGTCACCGACGGAGAGCACCTGACCAACTTCAGAAACTTCGGCTTCCTGGCCAAAGCTCTTGATCTGGTCCTTGAGGATTGCGGAGATTTCCGCGGCCCGAATATCCATCAGCCGACCTCTTTCATCGCGAACTTGAGTGAATTGAGCTTGGTACGCAGCGACGTATCGATCATGCGGGACCCGACTTTGACCACAAGGCCGCCGATCAGGGCAGGATCAACCTTAGCTGCGATGTTTACAGATTTGCCCGTGGAAGCAGAGAGCGCTTCTTTCAGGGCAGCGACATGTTCGTCTGACAGAGCAGCGGCAGACACCACTTCAGCTGTTTCTTCGCCGCGCTTTTCTGCAAGCAGGGCGCGGAAAGACTTGATCATGTCAGGAAGGACGAAGAGGCGCCGGTTACGGGCTGCCAACTTCACGAAATTTGCGGCCAGGCCTTTGATGCCAGCCTTGTCGAGAAGTGCTGCGAGCGCTGCAAGCTGCTCTTCAGCACTGAATGCCGGGCTTTTCACAAGACGGACGAGATCTTCGCTTTCGGAAAGCATGCCTTCAAAAGCAGTCAGATCCCGTTCCACGTCAGCCGTTACGCCGTCGCCTTCAGCTAGGTCGAGAAGGGCGGACGCATAACGCTGTGCCACGCCGGATACGAGAGATACGTTGTCAGTCACCAGGTCCGTGCTCTCTGACGTTTTTCATGTCCGCAAAACGGCTAGCGTCCGCAAGACATTGAAAAAATGAATGATTTCAAGGTCAGAAGGTATGACGGTTAAACCGTTCCCCCAAAGCCGCGCCTCAATTAGCACAGGGTTTCCCAGTGTGCAACGCCGCGGGGAGGCTGTTCTTGCCGATTCATTGGTGTTTTTTACCCATCCGCGACAAAAAGCCTTGCAGATCAATGTGTCACCGGCCGTATAAACCTTTAGACGGTGGCCGCTTTTGAGACCGTGTTTGCATTCGTTCTCATTGCGGGTCTACCACGAAAGACCAACACATCCTGCGACGGCTAAGCCACCGAAAGCCTTCTATACCAAAGCAGCCCATCCGTTTCGGTCTATGCGCGGTGCTACAAAAAGTGCTGCGGATCAATATCGATCTGTACGCGAAGGCCCTTCGTCGGCTTCGGGCCGTTTGAAAGCCAGCCTCTGATATAAGACTGCAAGTCATATTGCTTCGGCGCCATCGCCAAAAGGCGAAACCGGTAGCGTCCTCGGACCATGGCCAAAGCGGCTTCTGCAGGTCCAAGCAGCGTAACGGCCTGGTCCGGAGGCGCCACCCGTGCAAGCTGTCGGGCAAAACTTTCCGCAAAATTCCTGTCAGGACCTGAGATTACGACAGCTGCCAATCGACCAAATGGCGGCAGCCCAGCGGCGCGGCGCGCTTCGATCTCCGCCTGATAAAACGCGTGTTTATCGTTGGAGAGCAACGCCTTGATGACAGGATGATCGGCGCTGTAGGTCTGCAAAAAGCCTTTGCCGCCACCGGTGACGCGGCCTGCACGGCCCGTGACCTGGGCAAGCAGTTGGAAGGTCTTTTCAGCGGCACGCGGATCGCCATGCGCCAGGCCGAGATCTGCATCAACCACGCCAACCAGCTTCAGTTTCGGGAAATTGTGGCCTTTGGCGACCAACTGAGTTCCGATGATAATATCAGCGCCGCCCTCTTCGACGACTTTCATTTCCCGCTTCAATCGCTCAGGCCCACCAGGCAGATCAGACGACAGAACCAACGTCCGCGCCTGTGGGAAGAGATCGCTCACTTCTTCTGCAATCCGCTCTACACCGGGGCCACAGGCAACCAGCGTATTGGTGCTTTGGCATGACGGGCAGCTTTCCGGTACGCGTTCGTTATGCCCGCAGTGGTGACAAACCAGTTTCTTTTGAAACCTGTGCTCAACCAGCCACGTGCTGCAATGCGGACATTGGAACCTGTGACCGCAGGTGCGGCATAATGTCAGAGGGGCATATCCGCGCCGGTTCAGGAACAACAGCGCCTGATCCCCGTTGGCGTAAGTTTCCTTGATTGCGCCCACCAAACCCGGTGCCAGCCAACGCCCCTGTTCCGGTCCGTCCAGGCGCATATCAATGGCCGATAGATCGGGAAGTGCAGCGCCGGACGCCCGGTCAGGCAATTCGACCAGACTATACCGGCCCTGCTCAGCATTGACCCGGCTCTCGATCGACGGTGTCGCGGAGGCCAAGACTACCGGGAAGCGTGAAATATGCCCGCGCACGACGGCCATGTCCCGTGCGCTATAGGGCACACGGTCATCCTGCTTGAACGCGGCATCGTGTTCTTCATCGACGATGATCAGCCCTAGTTCCTTAAATGGAAGAAAGAGAGAGGATCGCGCGCCGATCACGACACGGACATCGCCAGTTGCAACACCGCGCCAAACCCTCGCCCGGTTTTTTGGTGTAATTTCAGAGTGCCACTCGGCCGGATAAACACCGAACCGCTGTTCAAACCGCCGCAGAAACTGTTCTGTCAGCGCAATTTCCGGCAGAAGCACCAGTGCCTGCTTATCCCGCCGCAAGGCTTCCGCGATTGCTTCGAAGTAGACCTCGGTCTTGCCAGACCCGGTCACACCGTCAATCAATGTCACTGCGGCGCCTTTGTCGAAACTATCTGATAGCTTCTCCGCAGCTGCTTGCTGAGCCGGCGTCAGTTCCTTTTGCGCATAGTCGATCTGAGGACGTGGCAGCGGGGGTGCTGCCGGCATGGAGACGATCTCTAGCACCTCTTGTTGAACCAGTCCGTCAATGACGGATGCGCTGACACCGGCTGCATGTGCGAGGCCGCTTTTTGTCCACGCAAATCCGTCTTCCATCGTTCCGAGAACACGGCAGCGGGCGGGCGTCATCCGCTCTGGCTCCGCACCTTCGATCCGCCGGACACCTGGAACCGGGGCTTCCGGTTCGAGTGCCTCTTCAGACCGCAGCACCATGCGCACAACCATGCCCGGTGCACCGAGCGTCCAGCCGGCCACCCAGTCCACAAACCGGCGGAGATCCTTATCAAGCGGCGGCGTGGTGTCGTAAACGTGGGAAATCGATTTGAGTTTGTTGGAATTGATCGCCGCATCCGGCTCACCGTCCCAGACCGCACCGATGACCTCGCGCGTTCCCAATGGCACCCGAACAATCGAACCCGGCACCACCGACTGCCCAGCAGGGACCTTATAGGTATAAGCAACCGGCACGGCGACGGGTACCAGCACGCTGGCAATCGTGTCTTTCGGCTCCAAATCGTCAAACAGCACGGCAGGTCACATTTTTCGGCATGGCATTTCGTGGTCCACACATCCACGGGTGAGAGATGCGGCACGCTCTGCGGAGATTGCCCGGATCCTTGTTCCGTTCAAGCGGAATAATTTTTGAGGTACGTACCGCAAAAAGACTTTCACCAGAGAATCAGGGCTTCAGTTGGGCAGCATCCTAGGCTAAAGAGAGCGCAGCTGACCATTCATACGTTCGCTTGCCGACAGCGGCAGGCTGCAAAGGCGTACACACAAGCGCCATTGGGAGAAATCATTCATGAAGTTTTTCGTCGACACCGCGGATACCGCGGAGATCCAGGAACTCGAAGCCACGGGCCTCTTGGACGGCGTCACCACAAATCCGTCCCTGATCGCCAAGTCCGGCAAGGATTTCAAAGACGTGATTGCCGAGATCTGCAAGATCACAAACGGTGACGTTTCAGCGGAAGTCGCAGCAACCGACTTCGACACCATGATCAAGGAAGCCCATGTCCTGCGTGCGATCGCGGACAACGTGGTCATCAAGCTTCCGCTAACATTTGACGGTCTGAAAGCCTGTAAGCAGCTGACGAGCGAAGGCACGAAGACCAACGTCACCTTGTGCTTCTCGGCCAACCAGGCGCTGCTCGCAGCAAAGGCTGGCGCGACCTACATTTCGCCGTTCATTGGCCGCCTCGACGATATCAATCTTGATGGTATGGAACTGATCAGAGAAATCCGCGTCATCTATGACAACTATGGCTTTGACACCGAGATCCTGGCCGCGTCCATCCGCACACCCAATCACGTCAAGGACTCTGCGATCATCGGTGCTGACGTGGTCACCGTTCCGCCAGCAACGCTGAAGTCCCTGGTCAAGCACCCGCTGACCGATAAGGGCCTGGATGCGTTCTTGAGCGATTGGGCCAAGACCGGTCAGAGCATCCTTTAAGGCGCTCGCGGATCGGGTGCAGCACGCGCTGCATCCCGGTTCGCATAAGAAACACGATCAAAGGCTCCGGTCCATCCGGAGCCTTACCTTTATGTTGCTAAGCCGGCGATCAAAAACCGGTGGCACTCGGCTCTTCATTTTTCTATTTTGAGCCTCGGTTCCGGTATTTGACGGCCGGACAGCCCAGCCATTCAGGCAAATCCCGACCCCAAGTGGCCCGACCCCGGTGACAGACGGAAGCGCGCAGGGTATTCGTGGATTTGAAAACAGACAGCAAGAGCGCGGGTTAAAGCGCTGAAGGATAGGAAACACACAATGACGGGTTCGAGAATCGTCTTGATTGACCGCCACCCCGGCCGGTCCGCGCAAACCATTGGCGTGGCGCGGGAATTGGGCACCGACCCCGATCTCATCCATGAACCGTCAGTGGGCGTGGTTGGCACGAAAGGCGACAGCCAGTGTTATCTCGGTGTGGCGCGCAAGGTCGATGCCATCCATGAGCACTTGAAATCGCGCATCGGCAGCGGCGAAGGTCAGCTGAAATACCGGCTGGTCCAGCCGGAATACACGATTGCGACGTCCGACGGCATCCGCAACGGCACGCGCGAAATGCGCTATTCGCTCATCGGGCGCGAAGTCACCAACGATGGTTTGTGCGAGCACCTGGAAGCCTCCGGTCTGGCTGGCACGATCGCCGTCGTCGCCTGTGACAAGCCACCGGTCGGTACCATGGCTGCCGTCCTTGAGCGCAATGAACCGGCGATCATCATGTCCGATGGCACAATCCGCCCGGGCAAGGATCCGGAAACCGGTGAGATGCTGGACATCGTGAGCGCCTATCAGGTGGCCGGACACCCGGACAAGGCCGTTCGGGACCGCATTGCCTGTAACGCATGTCCGGGCATTGGCAGCTGCGGCGGCATGTTCACCTACAACACCATGCAGACCTTCATCGGCGTTGTCGGCCTGCAGCCACTCCACATGGTTGCGCCACCGTCCGACGATCCCCGCCGCTTAGAGGAATTCCCGCAGCAGCTCGTTTCCTATCTCGCCGACATGATGGAAAAGGGCTTGAAGCCGCGCGACATCGTCAAACGCGATTCGCTGCGCAATGCGATCATCGTCGCCATGGCCATCGGCGGCTCCACCAACGTTGTTCTGCACGTTCCGGAAATCGCCCGCGCAGCTGGCTATGAGCACTTCTGGCGCGATGTGATGACCCCGGAAGAGTTCAATCACCTCTCCCAGAATGTGGTCCCGGTTCTGACCAACGCACGGCCGTACGGCAAATACTCCATGCTCGACATTGATCGCGTTGGCGGGGTTCAGGTGATTGTCAAAGAACTGCTGGACGCAGGTCTTCTGAATGGCGACATGATGACCTGCACCGGCCGTACCTTGGCCGAACAGGTTGCGGACCTCAACGCAGCCGCCCCGGACGGCGACGTCATTCATTCCGTTGCCGAGCCGTTCAAGCCGACCGGCGGCCTTCGTATGCTCGGCGGCAACCTGTCGCCGGATTTCTCGGCCATCCTGAAGCTTGCCGGTGTCGAAGGCGGTCTGGAAGACAACCTCTTCAAGGGCCGTGCGCGTGTGTTCGAACGCGAAGCCGGTCTGATTCAGGCCCTTGACGAAGCGCCAGACAGCTTCCAGGACCATGACATGGTCATCGTCCGCTATGACGGCCCAAGCGGCGGTCCGGGCATGCCGGAAATGCTCGACCCGACCTCCCGCATCACGACGCTGTGCCGGGAGCGCGGCATCGTGATTGCCCTTATGACAGATGCCCGCTTCTCTGGCGGCTCGGTCGGTCTGGTCATTGGTCACGTGGGGCCGGAAGCAGCCCTTGGCGGTCCGATCGCCTTTGTCGAGGACGGTGATGAGATCATCGTGGACCTCAACACCAACACCCTGAATTGCCCGGCGCTGGACGATGCAGCAACACTCGCAGCCCGCAAGGCCGTGTGGGACAAGGCTGTTGCAGACAACGGCGGCATTCATCCGAACTGCGGCGTTGCGGATACCCGCCTTCTGCACCGGGCCCGTCACACCGCAGTTCCAGCCGTCCGAGGCGGTGGCCTGCATCCGAACCGGGAAGTCTGGGTACGCGATCCACGCCCGGCTGAAAAAACTGGGTTTGAACCGCGGAACCGCCACCGGAGCGCATAAACGCCCCGGCATTCCTGTCGAGAAGTTTAGAACGCCCCGGTCAGATCAGGCCGGGGCGTTTTCTTTTGAAAACCTTTCCGGAGTCTGTGCTTTGGCTGAGGGCTGGGACCGCTTTTTGAAAACATCACTTCACGGACGAATTGCACCTTGGCAAAAAGGGAGATAGCTTCGATTATGAAAGCTATTACCAGAACGCCGGAGGGACCCGGTCGCCTGCGTAGAATGGCATGGACAACGGAGGACCCTTTCATGAAAACGCGGATTACCGAGCTCTTTGGAATTGAACATCCGATCATTCAGGGCGGCATGCACTATGTCGGTTTTGCAGAGCTCGCGGCGGCTGTTTCAAATGCCGGCGGGCTTGGAACGATCACGGGTCTAACTCAAAAGACACCGGAAGCCCTTGCCAACGAGATCGCCAAATGCCGGGATCTCACCGACAAGCCGTTTGCGGTGAACCTCACCTTTTTGCCGACGGTGAACGCACCTGACTATCCAGGCTATGTGAAGGCGATCATTCAAGGCGGGGTCAAGGTGGTGGAAACCGCTGGCCGCAATCCGCAACAGGTGATGCCCTACCTGAAAGACGCGGGCATCAAGGTGATCCACAAATGCACCTCCGTCCGGCATTCCCTGAAAGCCCAGGCCATTGGCTGTGATGCGGTCTCGGTGGATGGGTTTGAGTGCGGCGGCCACCCGGGCGAAGACGACATTCCGAACATGATCCTATTGCCCCGCGCTGCAGATGAACTGGAAATCCCCTTTGTGTCCTCCGGCGGCATGGCCGATGCCCGCAGTCTCGTCGCCTCGCTCGCCATGGGTGCGGAAGGCATGAACATGGGCACGCGCTTCATCGCCACGAAGGAAGCGCCGGTGCATCAAAGGGTCAAGGATGCGATTGTCGCCGCCTCCGAACTCGACACCCGTCTGGTCATGCGCCCGCTGCGCAACACGGAACGCGTCCTCAACAATGCCGCTGTCGAGCGTTTGCTGGAGAAGGAAAAGAGCCTCGGCGACGATTTGAAATTCGAGGACATCATCGAGGAAGTCGCAGGCGTCTATCCGAAGATCATGATGGACGGCGAAATGGATGCCGGGGCCTGGTCTTGCGGGATGGTGGCCGGTCTGATCGATGACATTCCAACCTGCAAGGAGCTGATCGACCGGATCATGAGTGAAGCCGATGCCCTGATCCGCCAGCGGCTGGAAGGCATGGTTGGCGGCGTTGCCGTCGCAGCTGAATAAGTGTCAGGGGAGAAAGAGATGGACTATCAAACGATCCTCTGGAGCCATGAAAACGGCGTTGCCGAGATCACCATGAATCGGCCGGACAACGCCAATGCGCTGAGTGCCCGCATGTCGGATGAACTCTTCGATGCAGCTTGCCGGTGCGAGGCAGAGGGTGCGCGCGCGGTGATCCTCACGGGGTCCGGACGCATGTTCAACGCGGGCGGTGACTTGCAGGAATTTGATGACGCTGAGGACAAGGCCGACCATGTTACCCGCATGGCGACAATTCTCCATGCAGCGCTTTCCAGGTTCTCGCATATGGATGCGCCGGTGATAACGGCGGTGAACGGCTCGGCCGGTGGCGGCGGGTTCTCAATCGCGATTTCCGGCGACATCATTCTGGCGTCCGAAAAGGCCAAATTCGTCTCCGCTTACACGGCCTCCGCGCTGACACCTGACGGGTCGTCGTCCTATTATCTCGCCAAGCACATTGGTTTGCTGCGGGCGAAGGAGCTGATGCTGACCAACCGAGTTCTGACCGCCAAGGAAGCCTGCGAGTGGGGGCTGGTGACCCGTGTCGTCGCCGCGGATGATTTGATGGCGGAAGCGCGTACACTCGCAGCCCAATTTGCCTCGGGACCAACCAAGGCCTACGGCGGTGTGAAGCGCCTTTTGCAGACCGCGTATTCCGAAGGGCTGGAAACCCAGCTCGACAAGGAAAGCCGGTCGATTGCCGCCATGATGAAAACCCATGACGGCGCGCATGGGATCGCCTCGTTCCTTGCCAAGAAAACGCCGGAGTACAAGGGCAAATGAGCCGCGCGCCGATTGAAGACGACTGTGGCATCGGCCAGGCGCTGAACATCGTTGGCGAATGGCGCACGCTCTTGGTCCTGCGCAATCTCTTCAACGGCATGCGCACCTTTGATGCCATGCAGACCCATCTCGGGATTTCGTCGAGCGTGCTGGCAGCCCGTCTCAAAACCTTGAGTGAGGCGGGCATCGTGGAGAAGCGTCCATCACCGGAGGATGGCCGGTCCCATGAATACCGGCTGACGGAAAAGGGACTGGACCTTTATCCTGTGCTCGTTGCCTTGCTGCATTGGGGGGAGAAATGGACACCCAACGGCCGGGGACCGCGCATGACCCTGACAGAACGCGCAACCGGCTTGCCGGTTCGCGACATGGCGGTGACGGCCCAGGACGGGCGGCCGCTTGGGCCCCGGGAGGTCACACCAATACCGGGCCCCGGCGCGAGCGACTATACCCGCGTCCTGACGGCCCGCTGGGCAAACAAGAGGGAGGAGTTTGGATGATATCCGACTGGGCAGCTGCAAAGAAAAAGATCAGCGTCGAAGGTCATGACATGGCCTATGTAGAGCGCGGGCAAGGGCGGCCGATTGTCTTTCTCCATGGCAATCCGACTTCCTCCTTTCTGTGGCGGGACGTAATCCCGGCATGCGAACATCTCGGGCGCTGCATTGCGCCGGATCTGATCGGCATGGGCGACAGCGCCAAACTGCCGAACCCAGGACCAGATACCTACACTTTCCAGACCCACCGGCGTTTTCTGGATGGGTTTTTGGCAGCCGTCGGTGTCGACAAGAACGCCATTTTCGTCATTCACGACTGGGGCTCTGCGCTCGGCTTCGACTGGGCGAACAGGCACCGGGATGCGGTCGCCGGCATTGCCTACATGGAAGGCATCGTGAAGCCACTGGCGGATTGGTCTGAGTTCAATCCGGAGGCGGCGCCGATCTTTCAAGGATTTCGATCCGAAAAAGGTGAAGAGCTGATTCTCGATCGCAATCTTTTCGTCGACCGTGTTCTGCCCGGATCGATTCTGCGCGACTTGAGCGCCGAAGAACAAGCCGAATACCGGCGGCCCTTTCAAAATCGGGACGATCGCTGGCCGACGCTGACCTGGCCGCGCCAAATCCCGATAGGCGGCGAGCCAGCTGACGTTACCCAAATCGCTTCGGACTATGCAGCATGGATGGCGGAAAACGACCTGCCCAAACTGTTCATCAATGCAGATCCCGGCGCAATCCTGATCGGTGCCCCACGCGACTTCTGCCGGACCTGGAAAAACCAGCAAGAGGTGACTGTCAAAGGAAGCCACTTCATCCAGGAAGACAGTGGTGCAGAGATTGGCCGCGCTGTCGCGGGTTGGCTTGAAGATGCTGTTGGCTCGTAGCCCTTACATCGAAGATCCAACAATTTCCTGTTCAAGGTTGCAAGCATCCCGCATTCTTCGACGGCAATGCCATCGGATAAAGGGCAGGTCATGAAACTGTTGGTTTTTCTAGGGTCGGTGCGACAGAGCACGCCGCCAAGGCCAGCGCGGCTCGGAGAGCGGGTGGCCAAGGCCTGCGCGGCGCAACTCGTCCGGGCCGGGGCCGACGTCGAGATCATTGATCCGCTCACGCTCCAACCTCAATTGGTGTTCAAGCCGCATTTCTCCTATGCGGCCGGGCGGGCGCCCGAAGCGCTTGAAGTTCTCTCGGACAAGATCAAGGATGCTGACGGCTATGTGATGGTCTCGCCGGAATACAATCACTCCATGAGCCCAGCTCTTGCGGATCTACTCAACCATTTCGGCAGTTCCAGTTTTTCCTTCAAGCCGAGCGCCATAGCCACTTATTCCGCCGGTCAATGGGGCGGCGCGCGGGCAGCCGTCAACATGCGCACCTATTTGAGCGAGCTCGGCTGTCTTCCGGTTTCTGCCATGATCCATGTGCCGAAAGCGCAGAACGTGTTTGATGAAGAGGGTCGCTATCTTGAAGGTGTCGATGCGGACAAATGGAACGGGTACATTGGCCGTACACTGCGCCAGCTGACCTGGTGGGCGGAGGCCGCCAGCCGCCAACGCCAGCAGGCGATAGCAACGGAGGCGTTTGACAGGGATCCGTCGCAACGCAACGCGCCCTGAATTCCGTGGTTTTGGCTGGGCTTGGCAGATCACGCGCCTATATGCCGGTCAGGAAGTGCCTGTAACGCCATTGTTCAAGAGATTTGTCAGGAGATCAGCATGCTGCCCACACTTCCCTACCAGGACTGGTCGGAAACGAAGGACACGTTGCACCTGTTCCTGCAGATGATTGGCAAGATCCGCCTGAAGGTGCATCCGAAGCTGAACCACTGGTGGCATGTGACGCTCTATCCGCATGTGCGCGGCCTGACGACCGGGCGCATTCCATATGGCACCAGCGGCTTTGAAATTCTCTATGACATGCTTGATCACACAGTGACCATCAGCCGGAACGATGGCCAAAGCGCATCGTTTTCAGCTCCAGGTCTCACTGTTGCTGATTTTTATGAAGCGCTTTTCTCCGGGCTTGAGCAGCTGGGCATCTCAGTGAAGATCGTTGCCGTTCCGTACGACAACAAATCTAAGGTGCCCTTTCCAGAAGACACCGCACCGCGCGCTTACGACCGAAAGGCCGTTTCCGATTTCTGGCGGGCGCTCTGCTCAATCTCCAGCGTCTTTGAAACTTACCGCTCGGGATTTGTCGGCAAACAGACACCGGCTCAGCTTTACTGGCATTCCTTTGACCTCGTTGTGACCCGTTTCTCCGGGCGGGCACATCCACTGGAGAGTGGCACACAATCCGATCGCGAGGCCTATTCCCACGAGGTGATTTCAATCGGGTTCTGGCCCGGAGATGATAGCTTCCCGGAAGCCGCGTTCTACGGATATGCCTATCCGGAACCGCAGGGCATGAGCCAGGTTCTCCTGAAGCCAGCTGACGCATTTTGGGCTGAAAAGAACGGCGGAGCTCTGGCGATCCTGAAATACGAAGATGCCCGCACGTCCGCAGACCCGGCAGCGGCAATTCTTTCTTTTCTCAACAGTGTCTATGACGGTGCGGCGGTCAAGGCCGATTGGCCGGTTAAGGATCTTTGCCATCAGCACAGCTGATTTCTTTGCGATCACTTGTGATCTGACAAACACAGATCATGATCGCTGAAGGCTTTCAAAATGTTGCAATCGGCGGCCGGGTGCTCGCCGGTGCAGCTTGCGTTGATCCGGGCCAGTTCCTTTTCCAGTTTTTTCAAATGCGCAATGCGCGCGCGGACGGCTTGAAGCTGTTCTGCTGCAATTCGGTTTGCGTTGCTGCAAGGCTGGTCCGGATGAAGGCTGAGGTCAATCAGTTCCCGGATGGCCTCCATCGGCAAACCAAGATCCCGGCAGTGTTTTAAGAACCGAAGTCGGTCAAGGTCCCGCTCCTGGTAGCGTCGCTGATTGCCCTCGGTTCGGATCGGGGCTTCGATGAGCCCTTCTTTTTCGTAGTAGCGGATCGTTGGAACTTTCACGCCTGTCGCCTTTGACAATTCTCCGATTGAAAAATCCATAAAACCCTCTTGAACCTCTAGCCGCTATAGGGATTACACAGAACCAAGGAATAAAAATCAAGGAGTTCAGTGGTATGGCCGGGTGTTGCGGATCGAACGCAAAATTCGATGGGGTTTCCCGGGATTACAAACGGCGGCTGTGGCTGGTGATCGCCCTGAATGCGACCATGTTTGTCGTGGAAATGGCCGCCGGACATGCGGCGCGCTCCCAGGCACTACAAGCCGATGCGCTCGACTTTTTCGGCGATGCGATCACCTACGGAATTTCGCTGGCCGTTATCGGCGCATCTTTAAGAACCCGGGCAATCGCGGCGTTGTTCAAAGGAGGAAGCCTGTTGCTGATGGGTCTCTGGGTCGGCGGATCGACCGCTTACCAGTTTCTTGTCCTTGGAACTCCAAAAGCTGAAATCATGGGGGCCATCGGGTTCCTAGCCCTGGCTGTAAACCTGATTAGCGTCCTGGTTCTGGTTCGCTACAAGGATGGTGATGCCAATGTCCGCTCGGTCTGGCTCTGCTCCCGCAACGATGCGATCGGCAACGTCGCGGTTATGCTGGCGGCACTTGGGGTTTGGGGAACGGCGACCGGTTGGCCGGATCTCATCGTCGCTGGTCTGATGGCGAGCCTCTTTGTCAACTCCGCGGTGCAGATCCTCAAACAGGCGATCGCAGAGTACAGGCAGACGGACATTGAGACCGGCTCGGACCACGAACATGGCACTACACCTGATAGTGTTGTCCGCTAGGCATAAAAAAACCCGCTGCCATAGCAGCGGGTGCTTTGGAGCATTGAGTGCTGTCGTTTATTCCGCTGTTTCCTCGGTCTCAACTTCCGGAACTGTCATTTCCTGAAGAACTTGATCGCTGAGGTCATTGGTAGCGATCGAGATATCGGTGTCGATCTCAGGTGCCACAGTCGTTTCGGCAACGGTCATGTCTTTCGCTTTTGCGGTTTTGCCCCAAGAGCAGGCATGGGACGGGGCAAGTGCGAAAGTGCTGACCGCAAGGGCCGCGATACCAGTAGTTAATAGACGCATAGTCTGTTCCCTCTGTTTGCTCGTGCAATCCCTCTACGTGACCTAGCGTAACTCAGATCGAAGTGATGACCAAGAAAAACCTTCCGGCTGTTTATACCAGAGTTAAGATCCGAACTAATTGCGGCGGAGATTGTAAACTTTTGTTTCGTTTGGCTCAGACAAGTCATTCAGAATATTGACGACACGAACATCGAGCAAATCCCCAAAGGCTTTTAAAGTCATATCCTTACTGCTCAAAAAACCGATCAACAGGACCCGCACGGCGCCATCGGAGCGGAGTTCCCCCTTGGTCCATCCCCACTTGCAGTCACGGGGGATACAGGAGGTAAACGCCCGAGCGCGCACAAATACCTGTTCATTTTCGCATCGGCTTTCCACCTCAACCCGGCTGATTTCCTTGGGAGCTGCATCCGGATTGACCCACACACCGTCCTCGGGAATCGGACAGTAAATTCTTTCGGTTCCCGATCCCGTTTGTGCCTGTGCAGGCAAAGATAAGACCGCCAATCCGGCCACGAAAGCGACGGCTAAAAGCGTTCTTTGCATCCTGCTCCTCCGCTCCATGATGCGTTGCGCTTGCTTCAGTGCAAGACGGTGTTTATCACAGCGGCCTTGTCCGAAACGTTTCCAGTCATCCCGTTTCACCCCACTCCATGATGCCGGGTCTGGCCTGCCAATCAAGTGGAATGCTATGCACAGTCTTAAAAGCCCGCGCTTTTTATTGCGGCCACCGCCTGCCGACGATCTGCCTGTCTACCAAGAGTTCTTTTTTGACCGAAAAGCTTCCAGCTTTTACGGCGGCCCTCTGCGCGCCGATCAAACCTGGCGGGTCTTGGCCGGTCACCTTGGGCATTGGCTCTTGCGCGATTACGGCATGTGGATGATTTCACCCCGTGAGGGTGGATCAGCTTTTGGCGGATGCGGTTTTGTCTGGCCGGAAGGCTGGCCCCGGCGAGAACTCACTTGGTGGCTTTTGCCTAAGGCACGAGGTCAAGGCGTGGCCATCGAAGCCTCACATGCTGCAATCCGGCATGCCTACCTCAGCTATGGGTGGCCCCTGGTGGAAACGCACTTGGACGATGACAACATTGTGGCTCGGAAGCTGGTTTCAAAACTTGGTGGAGAGCTCATTGCCCGCGAAGCGTTTCCGGATGGCAAGTCCCGTAACGTTTATCGTTTGCCTCAACTAACGCAATAGCACGGGATCACCGCCGCGGATGCGCCTTGTCATAGGCGGCCAGCAAATGGGCGCTGTCAATCTCGGTATAGATCTGGGTGGATGCGAGGCTTGCGTGTCCGAGCAATTCCTGAATGGTCCGTAAATCGCCGCCGCCGGCCAGAAGATGGGTCGCGAACGAATGCCGAAGGGCGTGAGGTGTGGCGGTCTCAGGAAGACCAAGTGCGCCGCGCAGTTTGGCCATAGACAGCTGGATCATCCGCGGATTGAGCGGACCGCCGCGCGCCCCGAGAAACAACGGACCGTCTGGTGAGATCGCATAAGGGCAGAGCTTTATGTAATGAGCCACCGCCTCACACACGGCCGGCAGGATTGGCACGATCCGCTCCTTACGGCCTTTGCCGACAATTCGCATAGATTTCGTACCTGGCTGCGGGGCCATCTTTCCAGTCAGTGACAACGCTTCGGAAATACGCAGTCCGCATCCATACAGCAGCGTCAGAACAGCTGCATTGCGCGCCTCCACCCAGGCCTCTGTTTCCATCGCGAGATCACCGCTGGTAATGTCGATGGCATCCTTTGCAGACACCGGTTTGGGCAAGGAACGAGATTGACGTGGTGGCCGGACGGCATCCGAGGCGGCCGCGTTGATCTCCCCCCGGCGTTCCAGGAATTTCAGGAACGAGCGGATCCCAGCCAGGCCGCGTGCCAGCGAGCGGCTTTCGACCTTGTTGCGGCGGCGTTGTGCCAAAAACCCGCGAAAATCTGCCGGACGCAAGTCAGCAATATCCTTAATCCCCGGCGCACCACCCAAATGATCTGTCAGAAAGCGCAAGAACTGGCGAAGATCCCGCTCATAAGCAATCAGCGTCTTGTCGGACAAGCGCCGCTCATCTGACAAATGGTCCAGCCACTTGGCGATCCGGTCATTCAGATCCGGTTTGGCAGTGACAAGCAGAGAATCGGTTGCACTGTGAGACATCTGCCCAGACTAGTGAAAACTCCCGATCGTTTCGTTAATCCGCCAGCGGACTGCCCGGTTTAGTTGGAGAATTTACCTTTAGAGCCAATCGCCGGTCCGCCGCAGTTGGTCCAACTCCTTCAAAAACGCCTGCACTTTCGCCGAGCGGTGCAGATCGACATGGGTGACCATCCACATCATCGAGAGCCAATCCGGATCCGGGGGAAGAATTTCGATCAGGTCCCCGCGTTCAAGAGCGGCCTCACGTGGCAGAAACCCAATTCCATTACCGCAGAGAACAGCTTCCGCCAGTGTGCCCATCGAATTGGAACGGAATGCAATACACTCAGCCGGGACATTTTTGTGCAGCCAACGCTGGAACCCTGCCCTCGTGTTCGGATCGACGGTTCCGGCGAACCGGTGCTTTGGGAAGTCAGTTGCACCGTTGGGCAGGCCATACCGGTCGATGTAAGTTTGATGGGCGAACAGACCGATTTCCATTCGTTCAAACTCCCGAACCACATTGTCCGGGTTTTCCGGCCGGCCACCTGCACGAAACGCGACATGCGCCTCGCCATATTCCAAGCGCAGGAGGCTGTCGCTAACCATGAACCGTATGGTAAGGCCCGGGTGCTTGTCGCCAAAGGCGCGTAAGATTGGCATCAGAGTCGGCGCATAGGTCGCTATGGACGTCACGATGAAGTCGCCCCTCAGCGCATCTCCCTGCCCTTGCGCCTTGCGATGTAGTTCCTCGAATTGCTCGTCGGCGGTGTCGGCAATGCGAAGCAACTCACGCCCGAGATCGGTCGGCGTAAAGCCCTTTGCATGGCGCTGAAACAGTTTGCCGCCAAGCGCCGCTTCTAGAGTATCGACGTGGCGGTTGATGGTCGCCCGGTGAACGCCGAGCGACTCGGCGGCAGCGCTTACGGTCCCCAAACGCGCAACACGCGCGGCTGTTCGAATTTCGGTCCAGTGCTGCATAGTCTTATGTCACATTTTCGCGCATTCAATGCGGATCTCGATATCTTTAAAGCAAATATACAACAGACTAGATTGGGTTCAACACGATGATAGTGCGACATCACCGAAGAGGTTGAACCATGAAAATCCTAGCATTCGCAGCAACAAACAGCCGCCAATCCATCAACAAGCAGGTGGTTCAAGCGGCAAGCGACATCATCACCTCTGATCTGGATCCAAATGCGGAGATCGAGATCATCGATCTGAACGACTACGAGATGCCGATTTACAGCATTGATCGGGAAACCGAGGGCGGCATTCCAGAAGAAGCCAAACGGTTCCATGAAAAGATCAGCGCTGCAGATGCTCTGATTGTTTCTTACGCCGAACACAACGGCACATATACCGCCGCCTTCAAAAACGTGTTCGACTGGGCCTCCCGCATCAACATGAAGGTCTTTCAGGACAAGCCACAAGTTGCTCTGTCCGCGTCCATGGGACCGGGCGGTGCTGCCAGCGTCCTGAAATCAGCGGTCGGCTCTGCAGGCTTCTTTGGAGCCGACATTCGGGGCAGCCTCTCGATCGGGCCGTTCACCGAGAAATTCGACGCTAAAGCTGGCAAGCTAGCCGATGAGAATCTGGAGCACTCCTTGCGCGAAATCCTGTCGGATCTGGTATCTGCTGCGCAAGGCGCCAAGCGCGCCGCCTAAATTTTTCAGGACAGTACTTTAAAAAAAAGCCCGGGGGTTTGCCCGGGCTTTTTGATTTCAAACTTTTCAGATCTTTTAGGAATGGATCGGCTTGGCGAATGCCCCCATGGCGGCTTCCTTGACGGCTTCGGACATGGTCGGGTGCGCATGACACGTACGGCCGAGGTCTTCCGCGGAACCGCCGAATTCCATAACAACGCAGGCTTCGTGGATCATTTCACCGGCACCAAAGCCGACGATATGCACACCGAGCACCTGATCGGTTTTTGCGTCGGACAGAACCTTGGCAAAGCCGTCGGTCGCGTTCATGGCGCGCGCGCGGCCATTGGCCGTGAAGTTGAACTTGCCGGTCTTGTACTCAACACCAGCCGCCTTCAACTCCTCTTCCGTCTTGCCGACAGAGGCGACTTCCGGCTGGGTGTAAACAACACCCGGAATGACGTCGTAGTTCACATGGCCAGCCTGACCCGCGAGGATCTCGGCAACCGCAACACCTTCATCCTCGGCCTTATGCGCGAGCATCGGTCCGACGACCACATCGCCGATTGCGTAAATACCGTCGACATTGGTCTTGTAGTGATTGTCGATCTGAACCCGGCCGCGGTCATCGACAACAACGCCGGCTTGATCAAGACCAAGACCTTCCGTGTACGCGCGGCGGCCAATGGCAACCAGCACGATATCGGCTTCAAGAACTTCCGCATCGCCGCCAGCTGCGGGCTCAACGGAAACCGCAAGGCCCTTGCCCTTCTTCTCAACGCCCGTGACCTTGGAAGACAGCTTGAAGGCCAAGCCTTGTTTCTTCAGGATCCGCTGGAAGTTCTTGGAAATGTCGCCGTCCATGGGCCCAAGGATCTTTGGCATGAACTCGACAACGGTGACTTCAGCGCCAAGACGGTTCCAGACCGAGCCGAGCTCCAGCCCGATTACACCGCCACCGACAACGATCATCTTGCCAGGGACTTTTTCAAGGTCCAGGGCGCCGGTGGAGGAGACGATCTGCTTTTCGTCGATTTCCACGCCCGGCAGCGGCATAACATCGGAGCCGGTCGCAATCACGATGTTCTTCGTTTCGATAACTGATGCCTTGCCGTCGTTGTCGGTGACTTCGACTTTGCCGGCACCCAGAATCTTGCCCATTCCTGTGTGTACGTCGATCTTGTTTTTCTTCATCAGGAAAGAAATGCCGCTAACATTGGCATCAACAACATCGCTCTTGTGTTTCATCATACCCGGCAGATCGAGCTTCGGCTTGGCAACCTTGATGCCGAGCTTCTCGAACCCGTGGCCCGCTTCATGGAACATCTCTGATGCATGCAGCAGCGCCTTGGACGGGATACAACCGATGTTTAGGCAGGTGCCGCCAAGGGTCGCTTCTTTTTCGACAACGGCTGTCTTCAGGCCGAGCTGAGCCGCCTTGATTGCGCAAACATAGCCGCCCGGGCCGGTTCCAATGACGACAAGATCATATTGGGACATTTGGGTCGCCTTAGCCTCTTTCTCTCTATCCCTTACGGACACTTACAAAACCGGTTGTCAGAACAGAAACCGGAGAATGAAATTCGAAGGTCTTTCAAAGACCTCATCACTGCTCTGCAAGCGCAAGGCGCAAGCCGAAACCTGCAAAGGCTGTCGCAACAGCGCGGCGCATCCAAAGCATGACCGTATCGCTGCGCAGCACCTTCTCCCCGACAAGTGCCGCAAACATGCCGTAGACGATGAACACCGCGAAGGTCATCGCCATGAACACACCGCCGAGCAATGCCATATCCAAAGTTGGATTGGCTGCTTGCGGGCTGACAAACTGCGGCAGGAAGGCGAGGAAAAACACGGTCAGCTTCGGGTTCAGGATGTTGATCAAAAACCCGGTGCGAACCGTCGCAATCATACTTTTGCGGTTGGACTTGTCCGCTTTCAACTCCAGCGGACCGCTGTCTTTCAGCGTTTGCCAAGCAAGATAAAGCAGGTATGCCACGCCAGCGTATTTGACCGCCGTAAAGACCAGCGCGCTGGTGTGCATCAGCGCGGCCAGTCCAATGACAGACGCCAGGATTGCCGGAATAATACCCAGCGTGCAGCCGAAGGCGGCAGCGATTGCCGCCTGCCGGCCTTTGCCCAGACCGACCGCCACCGTGTAGACGACCCCGGTTCCAGGGACCAGCACCACGATCAAAGCGGTGATCAAAAACTCCAGGCTCATTGTCCAGCTCCTTTGAGCATGACAGGAAGACTGGTCCGGATCAGAGATCCAGAACCAGACGCTGCGGATCTTCCAGGCTTTCCTTGACGCGCACCAGGAAGGTCACGGCTTCTTTGCCGTCGACAATCCGGTGGTCATAGGACAGCGCCAGATACATCATCGGGCGGATCACCACCTGTCCGTTCACAGCCATCGGGCGTTCCTGGATCTTGTGCATGCCCAGAATACCGGACTGCGGCGCATTCAGGATCGGCGAAGACATCAGCGAACCGTAGACACCGCCGTTGGAGATGGTGAAGGTGCCGCCGGTCATATCGGCCATGCCGAGCTTGCCGTCCCGTGCCTTGCGGCCGAGGTTGCCGATTTCCTGTTCGATCTCCGCAATTGACATCTGGTCCGCATCCCGGACAACCGGAACCACCAAGCCTTTGTCCGTACCAACGGCAACACCGATGTGGGCAAAGTTCTTGTAGATGATGTCCGTGCCATCGATCTCGGCATTCACAGCCGGGATCTCTTTCAGCGCATGGGTTACAGCTTTTGTGAAGAAGCCCATGAAGCCAAGCTTCACCCCGTGTTTCTTCTCAAACAGATCCTTGTACTGCTTGCGCAGTTCCATGACCGGACCCATGTCCACCTCATTGTAGGTGGTCAGCATAGCTGCGGTGTTTTGGGCGTCCTTCAGGCGGCGCGCGATGGTCTGGCGCAGCTTGGTCATGCGGACGCGCTCTTCGCGGACTTCGTCTTCGGCTGCAACCGGGCCACGGGCAACAGCTGCCGGCGCCGGAGCAGAAGCCGATGTCGCGCCGGAGGCGATGGCGTTGATGACATCGCCCTTCAGGACCTGACCACGTTTGCCAGAGCCGGCGACCTGATCACCAGAGAGATTGTTTTCCGCCATCATCTTGGCAGCAGACGGTGCCGGCGGCATGGAGGTGCCAGTGCTCTGTGCTGGAGTGGCAGCTGCCGGAGCCGGAGCACTTGCTGCAGCCGGGACGGCGGCGGCAGCGCCTGCACCGGACGGATCGATCTGACAGAGCAGAACGCCCGGCTCGACGGTTGCGCCGGTTTCAGCCGCGATCTTGACAACGGTGCCTGCGACTGGAGCTGGAACTTCCTGAGCGGCCTTGTCGGTTTCCAGTTCGACAAGCGTGTCGTCCGCCTTGACGGTATCGCCAACCTTGACGCTCCATTCGCCAACTTCAGCTTCGGTCACGCTTTCGCCCGCGCTCGGGGTTACAACGTCAACGAGCTCAGCTTTGGCCGCCGGAGCCTCTGTCTTGGCAGGAGCCGGCGCGGAAGCTGCCGGTGCTGCAGCTGCAGCGCCTGCACCTTCTGCGATTTGACCAAGCAGAGCGCCAACCTCAACGGTGTCGCCTTCCTTGACCACGATGGACTCCAGTGTGCCGGATGCCGGTGCTGGAACTTCAACGGTTACCTTGTCCGTCTCCAGCTCGACCAGCGGCTCATCCTGATTGATGGCGTCGCCTGGTTTCTTGAACCACTGAGCAATGGTTGCCTCAGATACGGATTCCCCAAGCGTTGGGACGCGAATTTCGGTTGCCATGGTTGCCTTCTCTTAAATTTCCCAGGCCAATTTCGATGAAGGGGGCCACCGCCCCCTTCGTGATCAGTTTCCGAGTGCCTCTTCGAGGAATGCCTGCAGCTGGGCCAAATGCGCGGACATCAAACCCGTAGCCGTGGACGCCATTGCGGCGCGGCCTGCATAACGCGGGCGCTTGTGCTTGGCATCGATCTGTTCCAGAACCCACTCGATATAAGGCTCAACGAAGAACCAGCTGCCCATGTTCTTCGGCTCTTCCTGGCACCAGATCATTTCCGCTTGCGGGAAACGGGCCAGCTCCATCATCAGAGCCTTTTTCGGGAACGGATAGAGCTGCTCGATCCGGAACAAATAGATATCGTCGATGCCACGCTTCTCGCGCTCTTCGTAAAGGTCGTAGTAAACCTTTCCGGAACACATCACGACACGCTTGATCTTGTCGTCGGAAACCAGTTTCGTCTCGGCTGCCGGATTGGATTCCGCATCATCCCACAGCAAGCGGTGGAAGGTGCTGTCCGGTCCAAGTTCCTCGATCTTCGACACCGCTTTCTTGTGACGCAGAAGCGATTTCGGCGTCATAAGGATCAGCGGCTTACGAATATCGCGGCACAGCTGACGGCGCAGGATGTGGAAGTAGTTCGCCGGTGTCGAACAGTTCGCCACCTGCATGTTGTCTTCCGCACACAGCTGTAAGAACCGCTCAAGCCGCGCCGAAGAGTGTTCGGGGCCCTGACCTTCATAGCCGTGAGGCAACAGGCAGACCAAACCCGACATACGCAGCCATTTGCGCTCGCCAGACGAAATGAACTGATCGAACAGAACCTGCGCACCGTTGGCGAAGTCACCAAACTGTGCTTCCCACAAGGTGAGGGCACGAGGTTCAGCGAGCGAGTAGCCGTATTCAAAACCGAGCACCGCTTCTTCGGAGAGCATCGAGTTGATGACCTCGTAGCGCTGCTGGCCTTCCCCGACATGGTTCAGCGGAATGTAGCGGTTTTCGTTTTCCTGATCATAAAGTACGGAATGCCGCTGCGAGAACGTGCCGCGCTCACAATCCTGACCGGACAAACGAATTGGATGGCCTTCCTTGAGCAAGGTCGCAAACGCCAATGCTTCCGCGGTTGCCCAATCGATGCCTTCACCCGTCTCGATCATCCGCTCACGATTGTTCATGAACCGTGCGATCGTGCGGTGCGCGTTGAAGTCGTCTGGGATTTTGGTCAGTTTGCGGCCGATGTCTTTCAGCTCATCGATTGCAACACCGGTTTCACCACGGCGCGGATCTTCTTCGTCATCCGCCCGTTTCAATCCGGCCCATTTGCCGTCGAGCCAGTCGGCCTTGTTCGGCTTGAAGGCCTGACCAGAGTCAAACTCAGTGTCCAGATGCGTACGCCAAGCCGCTTTCATGCGGTCGACGTCTTCCTGGCTCATCACACCTTCCTTGATCAGCCGATCGGAATACAGCTGCAAAGTGGTCTGATGTTTGCGGATCTTGCGGTACATGATCGGCTGCGTGAACGCCGGTTCGTCACCCTCGTTGTGACCAAACCGGCGATAGCAGATCATGTCGATGACCACCGGACGACCGAAAGTCTGCCGGTATTCAATCGCGATCTTGGCGGCAAAGACAACGGCTTCCGGATCATCCGCATTCACGTGGAAAATCGGTGATTCAATAACTTTCGCCATGTCCGACGGATACGGTGACGAACGCGAGAAACGCGGGTTGGTCGTAAAGCCGATCTGGTTGTTGATGATCACATGGATCGAACCACCGGTGCGGTGACCACGCAGTGCGGACAGGCCGAAACACTCAGCAACCACACCCTGACCGGCAAAGGCCGCGTCCCCGTGGAGCAGAAGGGGAAGAACGGTGCTGCGTTCGACTTCTGTTGTTTCAACAAACGTCCCGTCTTCCTTGGCCGCCAGCTGGTCCTGCTTGGCCCGCGCCTTACCAAGAACGACCGGGTTTACAATCTCGAGGTGAGACGGGTTGGCTGTCAACGACAAGTGGACGTTGTTGCCATCAAAGTCGCGATCCGAAGATGCGCCAAGGTGATATTTCACATCACCCGACCCTTCAACATCGTCCGGCGCGTAAGAGCCGCCCTTAAACTCGTGGAACACGGCGCGGTGTGGTTTGCCCATCACCTGGGTCAGCACGTTGAGGCGTCCGCGGTGGGCCATCCCCAGTACGATGTCCTTGAGGCCCATCTGACCGCCGCGCTTGATGATCTGTTCAAGCGCCGGGATCAGTGCTTCACCGCCATCGAGGCCGAACCGTTTGGTGCCGGTGTATTTGACGTCCAGAAACTTTTCGAAACCTTCAGCTTCAACAAGTTTGTTGAGGATCGCCTTCTTGCCTTCAGAGGTGAAAGCAACTTGCTTGTCCGGACCCTCAATGCGCTCCTGCAACCACGACTTTGCTGCCGGATCAGAAATATGCATGAACTCAACGCCCAGCGTCGAGCAATAGGTCCGCTTCAGGATGTCCAGCATCTCTCGGATGGTTGCGTATTCCAAACCCAGGACATGGTCGATGAAGATCCTGCGGTCCCAATCGGCTTCGGTGAAGCCGTAAGATGAGGGGTGCAGCTCCTCATGATCCCCGGGTGTCGCGAGTTGCAGCGGATCAAGATCTGCGTGCAAGTGACCGCGCATGCGGTAGGCCCGGATCATCATCAGGGCACGCACGGAGTCGCGTGTTGCCTGATGCACCTCTGCATCCGACATTGGTGTGCCGGTCGTATCCGCTTTCTGTTTGAGCTTGGTTTCGAGCTTCTGCTCGATTGGCGCCCAATTGCCGTCAAACGCGTTGACGAGGTCGCCACTGGCTTCCAGCGGCCAGTCTTTCCGTTTCCAGGGCGCGCCGCGGGCTTCTTTCAAAACCGCGTCTTTTTCATCCTGGAATGCCGCGAAGAAATCCCGCCACTCCGGATCAACCGAATTGGGATCAGTCTTATAGCTGGCGTAGAGGTCTTCGATATAGGCTGCGTTGGCGCCGTAAAGCAACGACGTCAGTGCGAATACGTTGTTCGCTTCCTGCCGTGCCATGTTCACTCAGCGGAGGGCTTCTCCGCCCTTATTCTTTGGCGAGCCAAAAAACTGGCCCGCGGCCGGTTCCCTACAAAGACCGATGCGCACCACCGGCCCCTCGAAATATTGGGTGTTTACCCAAAGGTCACGGCACGTTGCCGCGCCGTAACCTATCCTTTCACCATGCAGCAGGAAACGTAAACAGTTTCCGTAATCCGCAGTGGATTTTCTTTTGTATTTAGCCCTTCAACACTTCGAGAAGTGTTTCACCGAGCTTCGCCGGGGACGGAGACACCTTGATACCGGCCTCTTCCATCGCAGCGATCTTGTCTTCAGCGCCGCCTTTGCCACCGGAGATCACAGCACCTGCGTGACCCATGGTGCGGCCCGGAGGCGCCGTGCGGCCCGCAATGAAGCCAGCCATCGGCTTCTTGCGGCCTTTCTTGGCTTCGTCCTTCAGGAACTGAGCCGCTTCTTCTTCCGCCGAACCACCGATTTCACCGATCATAATAATCGACTGTGTTTCGTCGTCGGCCAGGAACATTTCCAGGACGTCGATGAACTCGGTGCCTTTGACCGGGTCGCCGCCGATGCCGACAGCCGTTGTCTGGCCGAGGCCTGCGTTGGAGGTCTGGAAGACCGCCTCGTAGGTAAGTGTGCCGGAGCGCGATACAACACCCACGGAACCCTTCTTGAAGATGGAGCCCGGCATGATGCCGATCTTGCACTCTTCAGGGGTCAGGATACCCGGGCAGTTCGGGCCGAGAAGACGGGACTTGGATTTCTCCAGCTTCGCCTTGACCTTGACCATGTCGGCAACCGGAATGCCTTCGGTGATGCAGACGATGAACGGAACTTCCGCATCGATCGCTTCGATGATCGCTGCGCCCGCGCCTGCCGGCGGAACGTAGATCACGGATGCGTCAGCACCGGTTGCTTCCTTTGCCTCACCTACGGAAGCAAAGATCGGCAGCTCTGCGGCGCCTTCGACGCCGGCAGACCATTTTTCACCACCCTTTTTCGGGTGCACACCGGCAACCATCTTGGTGCCGTAGTACTCAAGAGCCTGTTCCGTGTGGAACGTGCCGGTCTTGCCGGTCAGGCCCTGAACGATAACTTTCGTGTCTTTATTGACGAGGATCGACATTTACGCGCCCCCCTTAACGGCTTTCACGATTTTCTGGGCGGCGTCGTCGAGATCGTCAGCAGCGATCACATTCATTCCGCTTTCGGAAATGATCTTTTTGCCGAGCTCAACATTGGTGCCTTCAAGGCGCACAACGAGCGGGACCTGCAGACCGACTTCGGTCACAGCAGCGAGAACGCCTTCCGCGATGATGTCGCAGCGCATGATACCGCCGAAGATGTTGACCAGGATGCCTTTGACGTTCGGATCAGACGTGATGATCTTGAATGCAGCCGTCACCTTCTCCTTGGTCGCGCCACCACCAACATCGAGGAAGTTGGCAGGCTCTGCACCGTAGAGCTTGATGATATCCATGGTCGCCATGGCGAGGCCGGCGCCGTTGACCATGCAGCCAATGTCACCGTCGAGAGCAACGTATGCGAGATCGTATTTGGACGCTTCGATTTCCTTGGCGTCTTCTTCGGTCTCATCGCGCAGGGCCATGATGTCGTCGTGGCGGAACAGCGCATTGCCATCGAAGGACACTTTGGCGTCGAGAACGCGCAGGTGGCCGTCTTTCATGACGATCAGCGGGTTCACTTCCAGCAGCGCCATGTCTTTTTCGACAAACGCCTTGTGCAGGATCGGGAAGAGCTTGAAGCCGTCTTCGCGTGCCGCGCCGGTCAATTCGAGCGCATCGCAAAGCTTGGCAGCATCCGCCTCAGTGACACCCGTATCCGGATCAATCGGAAGCGTGATGATCTTTTCCGGGGTCTCTTCGGCCACAGCTTCAATGTCCATGCCGCCTTCGGTGGACACAACGAATGCCGGACGGCCGACGGTGCGGTCAACAAGGATGGAGAGGTAAAGCTCACGCTCAATGTCCGCGCCATCTTCGATGTAGAGACGGTTGACAACCTTGCCAGCTTCCCCGGTCTGGGCTGTCACCAGCGTATTGCCAAGCATTTCTGCTGCATGCGCTTTAACTTCGTCCAGAGAGAATGCGAGGCGGACACCGCCCTTGGCATCTGCATCCAATTCCTTGAACTTGCCCTTACCGCGGCCACCAGCGTGGATCTGGGATTTGACGACCCAAAGCGGGCCCGGCAGGCTTTTGGCAGCGGCTTCTGCTTCATCAGCAGAAAAGATCGCAACGCCCTCGGCCACTGGTGCACCGAATTCCTTCAGCACGGCCTTGGCCTGGTATTCATGAATGTTCATGTGTTTCCCCCGTTGTCGGAGGACCGCCCCAACACGGGGCGGCCGCTAAAACTCGTCGGCAGGCGCGTTCTTATGCGAGCGCCGGCTGGATCTTTTTGCAGGCCTCAACAAGGCCATCGACAGACGCGACCGACTTTTGAAAGCCGGCTTTTTCGTCGCCCTGCAGGTCGATTTCGATGACGCGCTCAACACCCTCTGCGCCGATCACCACCGGAACGCCGACATAGGTATCTTTCAGGCCATACTGACCGTCGAGGGCAGCTGCACATGGCAGAACGCGTTTCTTGTCTTTCAGGTAGCTCTCGGCCATCTGGATCGCGGATGCTGCCGGTGCGTAGAAAGCGGAACCGGTTTTCAGGAGACCAACGATCTCTGCGCCGCCGTCACGGGTGCGCTGAACGATTTCTTCGAGACGCTCGGCTGTGCACCAGCCCATTTTCACCAGATCGGTGAGCGGGATGCCTGCAACGGTGGAATAGCGGGTCAGCGGCACCATGGTGTCGCCGTGGCCGCCAAGGACGAATGCGGTAACGTCTTCAACGGAAACATTGAACTCGTCAGCCAGGAAGTAACGGAAGCGGGCGCTGTCCAAAACGCCAGCCATGCCGACGACTTTGTTTTTCGGCAGGCCGGAGAACTTCTGCAGAGCCCAGACCATCGCGTCGAGCGGGTTGGTGATGCAGATGACGAACGCGTTCGGAGCGTATTTGGCGATACCTGCGCCGACCTGCTCCATGACCTTGAGGTTAATTTCCAGAAGATCGTCGCGGCTCATGCCCGGCTTGCGCGGCACACCTGCGGTAACAATAACAACGTCTGAGCCTTCGATGGCTTCGTAGGTGTTGGTTCCTGCCAGCTTGGCATCAAAGCCGTCGACCGGAGAGGACTCTGCGAGATCGAGAGCCTTGCCTTGTGGCATGCCTTCCGCGATGTCGAAGAGAACGATGTCTCCCAGTTCCTTCAAGCCTGCCAGGTGAGCGAGCGTGCCGCCAATCTGACCCGAGCCGATCAAGGCAATCTTGTTCCGCGCCATATCGAAAGTTTCCCTTTACGTAAGATGGAACTCCATGCCATCCGCCGATGACTGACGATGGCACTACTCCCTTTGTTCCGCCCGCGCAACCTCGCCAGAAGTATATTGCGCCAGCAAAACCAAATTTTTTCATTTATTCCCGCACACATTCCTCCCCTATAGGGAATGCGTATCTATGCGTGTCTTTCCCGCCGCTCACCCGCCAGATAGGCCTCTGAACGCATCTCGATCAGCCGCGAGGCCGTCCGGTCGAATTCAAAGGCCTCCGTTCCGTCTGTCGACACGTAAAGATCGGCCGGCTCAGCCGCGGCGGAGATGATCAGTTTGATGCCGTTATCGTAAAGCGTATCAATAAGTGTGATAAATCGCTTTGCTTCATTGCGCCGGGCTTTCGACAGCACCGGCACATCGTCCAAAAACAGTGTGCTGTAGGCATGCGCAATGCGCAGGTAATCACTTGCTCCGAGCGGCTGCATACACAAATCATCGAATGTAAACCGTGCTGCGCCGGCTGCCGTGCAGGGAACGGGGATCTTCCGGCCCTTGTTTTCCAGCTCTTCCTTGTGCGTCGGCATACCGTGTGTCAGCCGTTGCCAGAGATCGTCCATCTTAGCGCGCGCCCCATCCCCAAGCGGCGTCAAATAGACGGGAGATCCTGCAAGTTTTTCAAGCCGGTAATCTGTCGGCGAATCCAAATGCAAGACACTGACTTTGGACTTTAAGAGCGAGATAAATGGCGTGAAAAGTTGCCTGTTCAAACCATCCTTGTAGAGGAGATCCGGGTTCACATTCGAGGTGGCAACAACAATGACCCCCAACTCGAACAGCTGCGTGAACAGTCGCCCCAGGATCATCGCATCGGCAATGTCGGTTACGGAAAATTCATCGAAGAGAAGCAGCCGGGTCTCTTCTGCGATTTGCGCCGCCACGGGCGGGATCGGATCGTCGCCCTTGACTTCGCCCCGCTTGTGCGCCTGCCGGTGCGCATGGATCCGTTCATGCACATCGGCCATGAATTCATGAAAATGCACACGCCGTTTGCGCCGGATCACGGTGACCTCATAGAAGAGGTCCATCAGCATGGTTTTGCCCCGACCAACTCCGCCCCACATATATAGCCCCTGAACGGAGGCCCAGAGCTGGTTCTTTTTCTTGGCAAATAGCCAGCCAAGCGAGCTCTTCTTAGAAGCCAGTCGTGTCTCGCCAAGCCGGGTGTTGAGAAGATCAAGATGCCGGACTGCCTCGCGCTGAACCGGGTCTTCAGAAATATCACCGGATGCGACAAGCGCATCGTAGCGGGCGCCCAAGGCGCGGTTGACCGGCAATTCCAGCTTCAAGTGCTGAGCTCCATCCTGCAAGTCCATGGAGGGTAAGGCGTGACCTTTTGGGGGCGGGGATACTGTCAAAACGTCGCAGATGCAAGCTATCAAAAAGCGTTACGGCTCTTCTGACATGACATGTTTGCGGGACTGCCAGTTGGAACCACGCGAAGGGAGTTTTGCCTTTAAATCAATTAAAACTCCCGATCTCTGGCATTTGTCAGCCAACGACTTGAGAGAGAAACAAAAAATCCTCTCCAGCAGGCGCTGGAGAGGACCACCCTGAGAAATTTTGGAGGACATGGTCAGGGTGCGGCGGCCCCGTCAAACCTGCAAAAGCTTGCTCGTCCGGCCAGATTGAAGCTCTTGCACGTAAAGGAGTTGCGCCACGAGATGACATTCTGTTTTGTCATCCATTTTGGCTTTGCGGCCGCGCCCATCGGTGAGCAGCCAAGCATTTCCAGATTTCACAACATCGCACTCAATTGGCTGCTTCGGGTCAAAACCGGATTTGTTGATGAGTTTGAGTGCTGGCAAATCTTCATCAGACCCGGACATGCCCTTCATCTCCAAACGAAGAGCACGGTACAGTTTGTGGATCGATTGCGTTGCAATGATCACTGTCCTGACCTCTTCCCCATCCATGGCGGCAAAACGGACGACGCCCGCATCCCTCGGGATCGTTGAATTTGAACAGGGTGTCTTTTGAACGTCACCAAGGGTCGTCCACTCGGTCCGCAGGGTCACGGTCGCTGGCTGCCGCAAGGAAGCCATTTCCCGGGTCAAGCGCTTTTCAGCAGCGCGCTGAGGGTTTCGAACATCCTTTTGCGCGCGTTGGCTCTGGGCTGCGATGCTGGTTCCACCGATCCGGAGGCGCCGGAAAATGATGACGTCCCGGTTCAGGTCCGTCCGCTCAACACGCCATCCAGCATCCAGCCAAGCATTTTGATGCACCAGACTACCGCCGGAATTGGCCCACCAGGTGCGATGCTCTCTGGCGCTGCGCGGCAGGTTTGATCCGATGATCTCCTCGACCTCGTCCAGCTTCGCGGCCCACACCACGTCGTCCATTCTGGCCAAGTGTTCCCGCAAAGGTTCATATTTTGACATTTGCACAGTCCTTAGTTGACCATGCAAAAATACACGCATTGCGCGCATTGTCCAGAAAAAATACTGAGGGCTGTTAACGGTAAAGAGAGACCGGCACTCCAGTTGCCGTCTGGCCGTCAAACCGCCCGGATTGGCTGGAGTAGAGCTGCGCAACAGTTTGCCCACTCCCGTCCTTCAAGACCACCTGATTGCCATTCAGATCCCATGCGGAAATTCCGGTCAGCACAGGCGTGGCACAACCTCTGGTATTTGCACGGTAGCCACCAGACCAGGTCGTTAAGGTCATGAATGCCATGCAATTGTCGGCGCCAGAGGCCAGTTTCCAGCCGCCGAGGAGGTCTGTACGGCCCACTTGTTGAGCGTTGGCAGGAGGTGTCACGGCTGCCACGGCACCATCGGTTGTGGGTGCGGCTCCATCAAGCCCGGCTGTCGCGGTTTCAGATCCCGGGACTGCAGGGTCAAGCGGCTGCAAAGCACCGGAGTTAACCGGCGTCGTCGGCGTGGCGGGCAGCGGAGCAGCATAATTCGGTCCGCCGGAAAGCCTCTGGCATCCCGCAGCGAGAATCACCAACCCCACAACCAAACCCAAGTTTGCCACACGCTTCATAACGAATCAGTCCCTGAATGACGTCCCAATATGCCGCCACTCTTAGCCTACAATTTGGCGAAAATCCAAAGGCTCCCGCGGAAACTCTACAAATTTCCGTCAGGCAACCTAGTTGCCGGTGGAAAGCTCCGATGGGACGGACGGATCAATCAGACCGTCAATCGCTTTCCAGATACGCTTAAGGTAAGCAGAACAGGCTGAAAAATCATCGCTCAAGGCGCCGCCATCCGTCACGCTCCACCAATGGCTTGATGTTGTCCCCTTCCAGGACGACGGTTGAAGGATCGCCTTTACGTCGCTCAGATAAATGATCCGATCCGGCACGATCGCATATGGCATCAAAAACACATCAATGGATTTCGGCGAAAGGCCTTGCGCGCTTACGCCATGTTCCGACAAAAGGCGGCTGACATTCTTACTGATCTGCGCCGCAGGCTGAAGGCCTGCAGAAAAGGCTCGCATGAGGCCGCTGCCTCTGGCGTTGAGGCAGGCTTCGGCCATCGGCCCGAGCAAACTGTTGTCGGGGCACACAAACAACACGGTGGTTTTTGGCACAGGGAATCCTCTTGCGACGTTGGGGCATGTTTCCCAATTTCGCGGATGCCATAGCCAAAGGTTCAGACCCTATTATGACAGTTTAAGGCTGTGCCCGACATTCTCAGCGGATAAACAGCCAATCTTCTGAATACTACTTAGGGTCTTGGGCCTCGGACGCGCCGTGTCCGGAAAATGCATCGAATGCCGCCAGCGCTTCGGCTCCATAGATCATCGACGGGCCGCCGCCCATATAAACCGCGACACCGATCGTTTCCATGATCTCTTCCCGGCTCGCACCATATTTTGCGGCCGCCTTGGAGTGGTAGGCAAGGCAACCGTCGCAGCGCGCCGCAATTCCAATCGCCAAAGCAATCAATTCTTTGGTCTTCGAATCCAAAGCACCCGGACTAATGGCCGAGCGAGCCACTTCGTGAAACCCTTTGGTGACACCGGGGATGCCACTCCGAAGATCGGCCATTCTCTTGTCGGTCTGTGAAATAAAGGATTGCCAATCGCTAACGGACATGTTCGCTCCTCCGCTGTTTTGCTGACGGATGGATACTTAAAGACGCACTTGCGCGATTGGCGTTGATATCACTCAATTTGCATGCGAATGAAGGCGCACCCCAATCTCGACGTCATGGAGATAACTGTGCCGCTTGCCATCTGGTGCATCCTTGCCGCCGCCATTCTTCCAATCCTCTCGGCATTTCCGGCAAAACTGAACAAGGACTTTGATAACGCCTATCCGCGCGATCCAGACTATTGGCGCGAGGGGTTCCGGGCACGGGCACAAGCAGCTCAGGCCAACGGCTTTGAAGCTTTTCCTCTTTTTGCCATCTCTGTCATCGTCGGGATCGGTCAAGGCGGGTCCGACTACTGGATCAACCAGTTGGCTGTCCTATTTGTGATGCTGCGGGTGATTTATGTGTTCTGCTACTGGACGGATCGATCAAACCCACGCTCACTGGCCTGGACCGCAGGCTTCCTGACCTGCGTCGCAATATTCACAAGCCCCGTGTGGAGCTAAAACGCAACAGCCTGACACTTAAAAACTCAATTCTATTTTGAACATTTGCATGGCCGGACTGCTTTCGCTAACCATGGCAGTGTGGATCGAGCATCGAAACCGGCAGGGGTTAAAGAGTGCGGACGACAGACCAGACGACCACCACGCTTCCCACCCGTCATGAAAATGAAGCGGTGGCAACGCGCCTTCCCGCCGATCCTCATATAGTGGATGTGCTGATCGCAGAACGCGGCAAACAGGTGATGGCGAGCCCATGGTGGCCCCTCATTCGTCCCTTTGCCTTCAAAATCCTGCGCTACCGGTCAGCCGTCGAAATGGCCAACACCATCGATCACATGAGCGCGGTGGACGTTTTCCGGCACCTCAGCGATTTGTTGCAATTGAACGTCACGACCCTCGGCCTGGACCGCGTTCCAACGGACGGCCCGGTCGTCCTGGTCTCAAACCACCCCACAGGTATTGCCGATGGTGTTGTGTTGTTCGATGCCATCAAGGAGCGGCGCGAGGATCTTGCAATCTTCGCCAATCGGGACGCCATCCGCATCAATCCGCAGCTTGCAGACATGATCATTCCGGTCGAGTGGCGGGCAGATTTCAAAAGCCGTGAAAAGTCGAAAGAAACGCTCAAGATTGCGTCATCCGCCTTCTCTAAGGAGCGCGTCGTTGTCCTGTTCCCGTCTGGACGTCTTGCCTATTGGCACGAGGGCAAGCTCACCGAGCGCCCTTGGATGACGTCTGCGTTGGCTCTTGCGCGTAAGAACAAGGCGCCGATCATTCCCATGCATATGGGCGGCCGGAATTCCGGGCTGTTTTATTTCCTGGCGCGGGTCTCGACAGAACTGCGCGACATGACCGTTTTCAACGAACTGTTGAACAAGAAAAACGCCGAGTTCCGGGTGCACTTCGGCAAGCCGATCCGCCCGGAACGGCTGGACGGCGACCTGACAGAGCTTACCGAGCAAATGCGCTTACATTGCGCAGAAACACTGGCGAGTGACCCGGACGCGGAGTTTTGAACTGTCTGCCCGGATCCGATGTTTGTCACGTTTGAACTAATTCTTCACTCTCTGAAGAAAACCATCGCTGCTTTGCGACTGAGTAGCCGCTAGACAGCACCGATACGGTGACTGCAATTGTCGCGTACGAGAGAACTGTCACTAAAAGCGTAGACAGTAAAATCATACTATCTGCTCCCGTTGCTTTTTGTAGCAGCACTAAAAGAACAAACCCAACACCACCTAAAAATACCAACGGCAGCATGAGAACCGCATTGACCAACATCATTGGCCCTCCCATTCCTTTGCTGACCATCAAAGCATCCGAAATAGAGAACTTTTCCCCTATGGCCGCAGCAGGCAAAATCAAAGATAGTCTATAGACAAGCGGCGTCACCAACAAACAAATCACAATATCAAAAAAAATACTCGCGGATCCGGCGACTACACTTGTCAGTTCCAAAGCCAATGCGAGAAATAGATTATATCCGACCATCAATATTAACATCGGCCACAAGTATCGAAATTCATTGCTCCAGTCCCGAATTGACACTCTTTTTGTCTCTCCAATCAAAAACAAACGGTGCCCGGAAACTGCAAATGCGCACCCAACAAAAACGTTTAAGCCAATAGTTATTGCAAATATCGCACTTCCGTGCGCTTGCCCATCACCGCCAATCAAGCCGAGATTGAAAGGGAGTTGCCAACCAAATGCAAGGGCGCCCCAAACTGCCAGAAGTGCAAGAATGTCTCTGCCCCTCTTTCGCAGAGTTTCAACGCAACGAGCGAGTATCAAAAAAAAGATGTCCATTAAACCATTCCAGTAGGTCTGCTCACTGTCTGGATGACCGATAACAACATTCCCTTTAATATTGCATTATTTTAAAAGGTAATTTTTAGTTTAGTTACGATCACCAAACAGAAGCCGGCGCTTCGAAAAATCAACTCCAGCTCCGGCAACTGTCCGCTGCGTTGGTCAACGACAACAAATCATCCACAGGCGGGGCAATTGCCCTGAAGCGGCGAATAAGACATGGTGCGATGAGTTCAGGAGAATCATTCGAACATGTCCGCTTCACCTGCGCCCGCCGCAGAGGAACCCAATACGATTCAGGCCACGCTTGCACCGCCAGTGACTGGCGAGGCGCGCCCTTTGGCTGTGCTGCAGAAAATCTTCGGCTTCAGTGATTTCCGGGGAAAGCAACAGGCGGTCATCCAGTCGCTTGTCGATGGCCGGGATGCAGTCGTGCTTTTTCCAACAGGTGCCGGCAAGTCGCTTTGTTACCAAATCCCGGCGCTTTGTCGCCGCGGTGTCGGGATAGTTGTCTCCCCGCTCATTGCGCTGATGAAGGACCAGGTCGGCGCGTTGACAGCCGCCGGCGTTAACGCAGCTGCTTTGAACTCCACGCTCACGCCTGGCGAACAAGCAGTTTTACGTCTGGAATTGCAACGTGGACAAGTTGATCTCTTGTACGTTACGCCGGAACGGCTCAGCAGTGAGAGTTTCCGCAAGCTCCTAGATACGCTCGACATTGCGCTCTTTGCCATTGACGAGGCGCATTGCGTGAGCCAATGGGGCCACGATTTCCGCCCTGAATATTTAAGCCTCTCCACCCTGGCGGAACGCTATCCGGGCGTGCCCCGGGTAGCACTCACAGCAACAGCCGATCCGCACACCCAGAAAGACATTCAGGCGCGACTCAAGCTGGATGAGGCGGAAGTTTTTTCGACCAGTTTCGACCGGCCCAACATCCGGTATGAAATCGTTGAACGGAACAACCAGCGCCAGCAGCTTCTGGATTTCCTGAAGAAGCACAAGGGCGAGTGTGGCATCGTCTATTGCCTCTCCAGGGCGAAGGTCGAGGACATCGCCGAGTGGCTAAATGCCAAGGGCATTCGTGCACTGCCCTATCATGCGGGTTTGCCTGCAGAACAGCGGGCAGTCAATCAGGATGCGTTTGTGCTGGAGGAGGATCTTTGCCTAGTGGCCACGGTGGCCTTCGGTATGGGGATCGACAAGCCGGATGTGCGCTACGTGGCCCACTTGGACCTGCCCTCATCTGTCGAGGCCTATTATCAGGAGACAGGCCGCGCCGGGCGGGATGGTGCGCCGTCCGAAGCCTTCATGGCGTATGGTATGGCGGATCTCGTGCAACGCCGGCGAATGATTGCGGAGGGCGATGCCCCGGACGAGGTCAAACGCGCGGAAAATGCCAAGCTCAACGCACTCCTCGGAATTTGCGAAACGGCGGGCTGCAGGCGCCAGGCCTTGCTCGCCCATTTCGGTGAGACCTATCCAGAACCTTGCGGAAACTGCGACACCTGTCTATCGCCCGTGGAAACATGGGATGGCACGGAACCTGCGCAGAAGCTCATGTCGGCGATCTACCGGACCGGCCAGCGCTTTGGCACAGGTCATGTGATCGATGTGCTACTGGGCAAAACCAGCGAGAAGTCCGCCCGCTTCGGCCACGACAGTCTCTCCGTCTTCGGTATCGGTCAGGATCACGCGCTCAAAACATGGCAATCGATCACCCGGCAGATCGTTGCTGCCGGATATGTCGACGTTGACCACGCGCAATTTGGCGCATTGGTCTTGACCGAAAAGGCGCGGCCGGTTCTGCGGGGTGAAGAGAGGATTCGTCTGCGCAAAGACCGCAGCGCCTCTGGCCTCAAGAACACCCGGACATCGCGGGCTGCCTCTCTGGCGGATGAGCTGGACCAGGAAGACCGGTTGCTGTTTGATCGGCTCCGCCGTTTGCGCACCCAAATTGCTCGGGATCAGAGCGTGCCGCCTTATGTGGTGTTTCCCGACGCCACTCTTGCCGGGATCGCTGCGGCGCGCCCGGTCACGCCGGACAGCCTTCTATCGGTCTCCGGCATTGGCCAGTCAAAACTGGACAAGTATGGCGAAGCAGTTCTGGATCTGGTGGAAGCCTTCGAGGCCGGCGTTTAAGCCAGCCTCAAAGTTTGAGCAGATCGTGGTTTGATCAGGATCCGGCTTGCGGGAGTCCCTTGAAGGCTTCGGAACCCCAGACTTGCTTTACACGAGCATCCCGGCCACAGGCCTTTCGGTAGCCTTTGTAGGCATCGGCACGGGTTACATAGCCGAACCGGGTCAAGGTGCGTTGATTGCTCTTGTAATAGCCTTGGTGATAGTCCTCAGCCGGCCAGAAGACTGCAGCGTCTTCAATCGGGGTCACCACTTTACGGCCCAGCGCCTTTTCCGCTTTTGCCACTTCCTGCTTCGCCGCTTTTTCCTGCGCTGCGTTCAAAGGATGGATCGCAGTGGAGTATCCAAAACCCCGGTCACAGAATTGCCCGCCGCTGTCGGTCACATCGACTGTTCTCAGGAAAATCGCCAAGAGCTCGCCATAGCTAATCTTGGTCTCATCAAAATCGACCTGAACGACTTCGCGGTGACCACCACGTTCGTAGTTCTTGTAGGTCGGGTTTTGCGTGGTTCCGCCAGCATAACCGGACACCACATCGCGAACGCCCGAAAGCTGTTCCAGATCTGATTCAACACACCAGAAACAGCCACCGGCAAACACCGCCGTCTCGGCGTTCGCCGGAACCGTATAGGCGGCACCGGTCATCAGAGTTGCAAGGGCGAGCGGGGCAAGACGCTTCATGAGAAATCCTCCGTATGTTGGTATCAGAGCTAACGCATCTGCAGCTGGAGGCAACTCAACTCCATTGTCATTACCGCACAAGCCCGTGAGGGATGTGTGACTCACGTTGCTTCTGACCAATGCAATGCCCCGACAGGTGGATCGCCACCCCGCCTGACAGGCACCGCTGTTTTTCTTGCTAGACAGCCTGACGGTGAGATGGTGAGCGCGGTGTGTCCAGCCCCGACCAGTCGATCCTCTGCGTTACGAACATGGTCACGGCAAGAGCTGCAAATGCGATCACAGATCCGATCAGCAAGGCGTAGTCCTGTTCCCGCATCAAAGCGTAAAGGGTCGCAAAGATACCGGTCAGGACAGCTGCGATAACAAATCCTGCAATTCGGCTTTTCAGCGAGGTCCCAACGTAGATGGCGTTCAACAGCGTCGCCGAACCTGCAGCGACCAGGTAGGCCGGCCCGTAACCAATATGCTCAGCGAAGGCCAACAGCATCACGTAGAAGATGATCAGCGCACAACCAACCAACCCATATTGTATCCAGTGAAATTGCCAGCCCGATCGCATCTCCAAAACGAAAACTGCCAGAAAGGTCAGGCTGATGAAACCGATTGCATATTTCAATGACCTTGAAATCGTCTGATAGAAGTTCACCGGCTCGACAAACTTCACACCCATCAGTTTGCCGGACAGCGGCAAACTGTCGACCTCCATGGTCTTAGGAATGCCACGGGCCAGATAAGGGATGGTCCAGTTTGCGGTAAACCCACTGTCCGTGATTGAACGCTGTTCAGGCAGGAAAGCTCCTGTAAACCCTGGATGCGGCCAATCGGACTGGAACGTGACCAGCGTCGTCTGCCCGGCCGGTGCTACAAAAAGGGCTGATGAGCCGTTCAAGTGCATGGCCAGATCAAAGGAAAAGCCTCTTTGCCAGATATCAGCTGCGACTGGTGCGTTGATACCGGAACCGCCGTGCTTGGCCAGGACACCAAGGCCAGGCTCAAACTGCACAGTTTGTGTGTTGTTGAGACGGATCGCGACTTCGCTGCGCAGCGCGCGGACATCAGATATGCCAACGACAACCATGGCTTTGTCCGTTGCGATCTTGATCGTGCCGCCGTCTTTCGGCTCGAAGATGCCGGAGGGCGGCGCAGCAAACCGGCCCTCCATGGACATCTGACCACTATAGACCGGCAATGTGTAGATTGATTTGCGGCGTTCTTCGACACCGATGTCTCCTTTCAATTCCAGACGTTCAGGAAACAAGACCACCGTTCGATGATGGACGGTCCGCTGCCGCTTCTCGCCATCTCCGGAAATGACAGTCTCCGTGAATGGAATGGCAAGATAAGGACCATTGATCGACTGCGTGCCACCCCAGGACCGTGCGATATCCGCCGCCACGCCCTTGGCGCGGTCGGCACGCTCTTCCACGAGCAACCAAACAAACGTCGTTGGTATGAGAAGAAGAACGGTCAGGAAGCCGATCAGGAAAACCTTGACCGCGGGCGATTTCAGAACTGCTGGTAGTTTCGGTGACTGTCGGTTCTGGGGAGATCCGTTTTCGTCGTCAGCGGTTGGTGCCGATGTTGCGTTCGCCATTTTCTGCAATCCTCTGCCAAAGGGTTGCCCACAAGCACTATCAAATCGGAACAATCAGCACATTGTTCGAACACCCGATGATTTTTCGGCGGAGGAAATGTGGCTTGAATATGCCGGTGGCTCGTGAATTTAGGCAATTTGGGCCAAGGCAAGTCTGCCGAGCGGCATAGTTTGCTGGCTAAACAGACTTTTGCAATCCTCTGCGTGCCGCATATTTGCCCTTGTAAATATTACATAAAACTTGAATACTTTTGACCTGTTTCGGAATTCACCCCCCGGATTGGCAATCAATCCTCACAAGATCTGTTGTGAACAAGCTGTGGACCAATTGTTGGCAACGGAACGAACTCAACTGAGAATCCGAACGGGTTTTCAGTGTACTAGCCAAGGTATCAACTCAGAGTAATCGAGTTACCACAAAAGCGGGTTAACCATGAATCCGGTTTATACCAAGGTTTTTGGCAACCCCTGCTTGTCTTCTGCTGCGTGGCCAGTTCTTAATAATTCGTTAACAAAGGACACTTTGTGAATGACACCGTTAAACAACATGGCTCTTGGCGCCAGCGCTGATTATGTGCGCCGGGCGAATTATCTTCCGGCGCTGGTCGAACGCCTCGACCTGTGCCAGGCAGAAACGCACCGCTTCATGCTGGTCGCGCATCTGTTCGACGACACCATGCGGATGATTGATGCCTTGGCTGGGATCATGGATTTCGATGCCATCATCGGTATTCCATATTCTTCCGGCAGCGATGCGACACGCACGAAATGGCAATCGCGTTATGGCTCTATCGTGCATTGCCCGAAGACCGAGGATGATTTCAAAGAAGCGCTTGCAGCTGCTATTCAGAAAAGTTTTCTGCAGTGCCGCTCATCTGGTCAGAAACTGGTGATCCAGGAAGTTGGCGGCTATGTCGTTGAACTGCTTCATGAACGTTTTGCCGATCAGTTGGACCTTGTTGAGGGTGTCGTCGAAATCACCAAACAAGGTGTGTGGCGGGCCGAACAGCTCAATTTGAAAGTACCAGTGCTGCATTGCGCCGACAGCGAACTGAAGCGCCTGGAAGCCAAACGGTGTGGTGAAACCATCGTGCGCTGCCTGGACGGCCTGTCCAGGGATCTCGGCAACTCCCTTGCGGGACGCCATGCCGCTGTTTTCGGAGCAGGATGGATCGGCTCCGGTGTTGCCCATGCCTTCCGCCGCCTTGATGTCATTCCGATGGTGATCGACACCGACCCGCTCAAGGTGGCAGAAGCGCGCCTCTCGGGTCTTCAGGCGCACATGTCACCAAGGGAGTTGGACAAGTGCGATCTGATCGTCGGCGCAGCCGGCAGATTGTCGATCACGGAACAGGTGCTGCGCCAATTGCGCAGCGGCTGTATTGTTGCAAGCGCCAGCTCCCGGCGCATAGAGATAGATGTCGACTATCTGGAAACCGCGCCAAGCGCCGATATTCATCCGTCGATCCGAGCCTTCCATTTCCAGAACGAGAATGGCTGCGGCGAGCGTCAGATTTGCCTCGTCAACGACGGTTATCCAGCAAACTTCATTCCGGGATCTGGCAGCGTCGCCGATGAGATCGTCGAACTCATTCTGGGCGAACTGATCGTCCTGATGTCGGACATCACCTTTTATCCGTACGAGCCGGGAATTCATCGCATCACGCCAGCCAGCGAGGCGTTGTGTACACAGCTGTGGATTGAGCAGAGGGACCAGCTATGACCGATACAACCAACGAGTTGACAGTACACTCACAGTATCTTGTGAAGAAGCTGTCGAACTCAAAGCAGAATCTCTACGGGACCGTGAAATTCGATACGGTTTCGCGGAAAATCAAATCCTGGGCCAAAGGCCGCACGGACACACCAAAGATCCTGGATATCGGCTGCTCGACTTCGATCTCCAAGGAATATCTGGCCGCAACCGGGCTGGAGTTTGAGTATTGCGGCGCCGACTACGAAGCCGCTTTCCAGCCGGACATCGTGCTTGATGCCACGAAGCTGTCCGAGCACAAGGAAGACCTGCCCTGGCGCCCGGATGTCATTACCCTGCTGGATGTGCTGGAGCATCTTCCGGGCAAGGCCGAGGCGATTGAATCCACCATGCGCCAATGCTGCGAAGTGGTTGCACCGGGTGGTCTGGTGCTTGCGGTCGTGCCGCAACTCTACCGGCTCGACCGGCTGAAATTCGGCCACCTGCACTATCCGGAACACCATGTCCGCTTCACACTCAAGGAATGGATGAATATCGTCGAAAAGGCCGCCGATATCGAAGAAGTCCATGGCATCGGTTACCTCAGCGTCCTGCCTTACACCCCTATGTTCAGCCCCTGGTACAAGGAACATAACCGGCATGGAAAACTCTTCCATCACCTGCGTTCCAAGACATTCGAGTGGGGTCCACTGAAACCGGCGGAAATCGGATTGACCAGGACCCTTGGCCGCTTGCCGGGCCTGCGCGGCTGGTGCAACAGCACCCTGTTGGTCTGCAAGGCCAAAGGCTGACCTAGGCCACCCACAAACCGAGAATTTCCTCCGCTCAATCAAGCGCCCCGGGAAGCTGCCCGGGGCGTTTTCTTTTTTCGCATCAATAGAATCTTTAGTGGCCACCACCGAATGGCACAGTTGTGACGCGGGTCACAGGACAGCATGCACTGCACAGGGTAGGCATTGCACATGATCTGAATTCTATGGTCGTATGGGGCATCCATCACACGCCTGTATTCACAGGGAGGTTTCCAGTGGCATTGCATCAATCCCAACCCGGTCGGCGGGACGACGTTTTTGACCTTTATGCCCGCGACTTGTCCGAACAGCCGTTGCCAAAGTTCCGGATGCCGGAGAACTCTTCGCTCCCCGATACGGTTTACAATCTGATCCACGACGAATTGCTTCTTGATGGCAACTCTCGCCAAAACCTGGCGACTTTCTGCACAACCTATGTGCCCCCACAGGCCCAGCAGCTCATGCAGGACTGCGTCGACAAAAATATGATCGACCAGGACGAGTACCCGCAGACGGCCGAAATCGAGCACCGCTGCGTCCACATTCTTGCCGATCTGTGGAACGCCCCGGACGCAAAAACCACGCTTGGATGTTCAACGACCGGGTCCTCTGAAGCGGCGATGCTAGGCGGCCTGGCTCTCAAGTGGAAATGGCGCAAGCGCCAGGAGGCCGCCGGCAAACCGGCCGACAAACCCAACTTGATCTGTGGGCCGGTACAAATCTGCTGGCACAAATTTGCGCGTTACTTCGATGTCGAATTGCGGGAACTCCCTATCCTTGACGGCGAGCTTTGCATGACCGCTGCACAAGTGGCTGAGGCAGTTGATGAAAACACCATCGGCGTTGTGCCAACCCTAGGCGTGACCTTTACCGGCGTTTATGAGCCCGTCGAAGAAATCTCGAAAGAACTCGACCGGATCGAAGCTGAACGTGGCCTTGATATCCCGATCCATGTAGATGCAGCCTCTGGCGGGTTCATTGCACCGTTCCTGCACGAAGATGTTGTTTGGGATTTCCGCTTGCCACGTGTGAAATCAATCAATGCATCCGGACACAAATATGGCTTGTCCCCGCTCGGCGTCGGCTGGGCCATCTGGCGGGAACCGGAAGACTTGCCGGAAGAATTGATTTTCAACGTCGACTATCTGGGCGGCCAGGTGCCAACATTTGCGCTCAACTTTTCGCGGCCCGCTGGCGAGATCGTGGCGCAATACTACCAGTTCCTGCGCCTTGGCCGGAAAGGGTATACCGAAGTTCAAGGCGCCTGTGCCGACACAGCTCAGTATTTGGCCGCTGAGCTGCAAAAGACCGGGCATTTCGACATGCTCTACAATGGCGATGGTGGTCTGCCGGCTGTCTGCTATTCCCTGAAGAACAGTGCCGACCGCGGCTACACGCTCTACGACGTGTCGGAGCGGTTGCGCATGCGCGGTTGGCAAATTGCCTCGTATCCGCTTCCGGCAAACCGGCATGATCTCATTGTTCAGCGGGTTATGGTCCGCCATGGGATCGGCCGCGATCTTATGGAACTGTTGATTGAGGATATGAGCCGGACGATCGAATTTCTCGATCGAAATCCGATGAGCAACCGGGAAGCCAAAGCCTCCTTCCACCACGGACGATAGACCGATGTCAGATCCCGCTCAGGCTGGCACGGAGCGCCCGGCCAAGGACAGCTCAGCGACCGGAAAAATCACCGTTCTCGGCCTTGCCATGATGACAGTCGCTGCCGTGGTCAGCCTGCGCGGCCTGCCATTGATGGCTGTTGAAGGTACGACGCTGCTGTTCTACATCGGCTTCGCCGCCTTCATTTTCCTGATACCAGCCGCTTTGGTCGCTGCCGAACTGGGCGGCATGTTCGCCCATTCAACCGGCGGGATCTACGATTGGGTGAAAGCCCCGTTTGGCGCCCGGGCGGGCTTTGTCGCCATCTGGCTGCAATGGATCCAGAACGTGGTCTGGTACCCGACCGTGCTTGCTTTCGCAGCTGCGTCCCTTGCCTATGTCATCGGACGACCCGAGCTTGCCGATGATGGCATCTATACCGGGTCGGTCATCATCGCGGCCTATTGGTTTGCAACCTTTATTGCCCTGACCGGCACCAGCGCGGCGGCGCGGTTCACCTCGGCCGGGTTTCTACTCGGGACGGTGATCCCTGGACTTCTGATCATCGCTCTCGGTGCGGCCTGGATTGCGGATGGGCAAACGATGGCTTTTTTGGAAAGCGCATCAGTGACCGGAGGCGATGCGCATTTGCGGTTCTTTCCACATATCACAGGCCTGTCATCCCTGGCTTTTCTCGGCGGCATTGTGCTCCTGTTTGCCGGTGTTGAGGTTCATGCCGTTCACGCCAACGAACTCAAGAACCCGGCGCGGGACTTCCCGAAAGCCATACTCTTGTCTGTCGTGATCATCGTTGCACTTTTCCTCCTGGGCTCGTTGGCGCTTGCATCCATCGTTCCCGCAAATGAGATTGCCCTCGACCAAGGTCCGATGCAGGCCTTGCAGATCGCGCTGAAAGAATTCGACCTGGGCTGGCTCGTGCCTATCCTTGCCCTGTTGATCGCTCTTGGCGCTCTTGCCGGAGTAATGTCGTGGATCACCGGCCCAAGCCGCGGTCTTCTCCGAACTGCCCGTGACGGCGAGTTGCCGCCTTTTCTTGCGCGGACCAACAAGAACGGAGTGCAGGTAACAATTCTGCTCATTCAAGGCGGCATCGTCACCGTTTTGGCACTGCTCTACTTTGTCTTGAAAAATGTCTCCGTCGCCTTCTTCCTGCTGTCGGCAATGACGATCACGCTATACTTGGTGATGTACATGATGATGTACGCGGCTGCAGTTCGCCTGCGGCTAACACAACCGCACGCTGAGCGAAGTTACAAAGTGCCCGGTGGCCTTGGCGGATTGATCGCTGTAGCCGGGATCGGCTTTGCCGGAGTGGCCTTTGCGTTTGTCACCTCGTTCTTTCCGCCAAGCCAGCTCCCCGTGGGCAGCCCCACAACCTATGTCGGTGTGGTAACGGCAGGTTTTGTTGTTTTCATTGGTCTGCCGATCCTGATCCACGCTTTGAAGCGCCCGTCCTGGGTCCAAGATCAGGCCAAAACGGACGAAATAACCTGACGATTATGGGCCGGTAGCGTCATTTGAAGGCCTAATCGGCTTCACGGCTGCTCACGCCCCTGTCATGGCAGGTGATGCACACCTTGGAAATCCAGGCTGCCTTGAAGCGGCTTCACAAAAACGCATTGATATTTTGAGGGAAATCAGGTCACGGAAGCGTGGCACACCTTGATTTCAATGCCAGTGATCTCGCTCCCACATGTGGTCTATCGCAATCGGATTTGGGAGCGCAGAAATCATGACGACACTAACAGCAGATAGACACCTGACCGCAACCGCACCGGCTGTTTCGGTCAACACTGTAGGCCTGATGTTCATTTCAGGCTTTTTCGCCACCATTGCTTTTGATCTTTGGGGGCAGGTCATCAGCCCGGGTTTGGGTTTTGCAAATCTTTCACCTCACGGCTTGGCACAAAGCCTTCTGGCAAGCCTCGGCCTGCCCAGCAGCGCCTTTGCAGGATATTTTGTTCACTTCTATTTGGTGGGTCTTGTCGGCTATCCGATCGGCTGGATGTACGTTTTTGCTCCGATCTGGCAACGTGTTGTCGGCGACACACATTGGCTCCTGCCAGCCGCGATCTACGGGGTAGGTCTTTGGATCTTTGCCATTGGCGGTATTTCGGCAATCGCCGGTTTGCCGTTCTTCCTGAACTTTACCGGTATCACCTGGGTCGCCTTGGTTGGTCACGTGCTTTATGCCGTCGTAATGGTCGGTGTTCTTGATGTCATTGAGCGTCAAAAACAAGCCTAGGCTTTCTGATACGCCCTAAAGAAGAAAACCGCTGCGACACCTTCGGAGCGGTTTCTTTTTCGAATCAGACCAACAAAAATGTCAGATCAACTGAACTAGTCAGCGAAGATGCCGTATTCCGGGATGGGGTCCAGTTCGATCTGAGCCAGCAGAGACCCTTCGACGATCGCCTGTATGCTGACGTTTTTTCCCATGATCGGATAAAAGCGGCTTTCAACCGCCCGGCCTTGAGTGTCACCGAATTCCGTATGTGACGCATTTCCAAGTGTTTCAAACTGTGACGCTGTTTGAGACATGACCACTCTTTCCCTGCAGTACCATCGCCAACTGTGTGGCGTTAAAGGCACCCTAGAGACAATTCCCAAAATTGGCGCTAAGGGCTTTAGGCAAATTGTTTCTGCTCTGGGCGCAAATTATTAACTACGCCATATTGCGAGCTCTTTTCCCATGTGAAGATCTGACAAAGACTGGATTGAACAATCACGCGATCCATATTGACGCTGAACGCGAGTGGTTTGCCTGTGGGCATTTTATAATACTCGCACAATAGGTGCCGCTGATGTCCGAACACTCGACAGACATTGCTATCATCGGGGCAGGTCTCTGCGGATTGGCCACGGCAGCTCTGCTTTCGAACTTGGGCGTCGACGCAAGGGTGTTTGAAGCAAGCAAAACGGCCGGTGGACGCATCCGGTCTCTGCCTGGGCCCTCGTCTCCTAATCTGCGCTATGATCTTGGCCCCGCATGGATCTGGCCGCATAATCAAAGAGTGCTTCAGTTGGCGGAGCAACTGGATTTACCCCTGATCCGTCAGCACTCAGCCGGAAACCTCATATTTCAGGATCAGACAGGCAGCATCCGCCGCGATCTCGCTTTTGCAACGATGGGAGATGCATTGCGGATACCTGGCGGTCTGACACGCATTACAGACGGCTTGGCTGCCCGGCTTCCTGACGGCACGATTGCCTATCAACACGCCGTCACCGCAATTGAACAGGACACGTCTGGCCTGACAGTGTCGGGAAAGACACCTGAAGGTCCCTTCCGCGTTTCCTGCCGGCAAATCATCCTTGCCTTACCTCCGCGATTGGCCGCTGCACGTATCGCCTTTTTGCCAGATCTTGTCGCTGAAACGAAACAGGATATGTCTGCAGTTCCAACGTGGATGGCCGGACATGCGAAACTTGTCGCTGTCTATGATCGACCCTTTTGGCGCGCTCAGGGCTTTTCAGGCGATGCTATCAGCCATGTCGGTCCTTTGGTCGAAATCCACGACGCTTCAGCGGAAGAAAACCCTCAGGGCGAGGCAGCATTGTTTGGTTTTGTCTCCCCTCACGACATCCAAAACACAGCAGATCGTGAGGCCTTTGTTTCACGGGCGATCACGCAGTTGAAGGAGCTCTTTGGGCCCGAAGCTGGACGCCCGGCAAAGGTCTTCTTGAAGGTCTGGGCAACGGACCCGTTGGTGGCAACTCAGCGTGATCAGGAAACTTTGACGAGCCACCCGCAATACGGACCGTTGCCAATTGTTGAATCCTGGCATGACCGGCTGTTCCTGTCCGGTACGGAAACCGCACCGGAGAACGGTGGCTTTCTGGAAGGCGCCTTGGAGGCTGCGGAGCGCTCCGTTGCTTGGGTGCGGCGTCACTTGGCCAAGTCAAACAAAGCTGTGCCGGGCTTGTAAGCCGGCCCGCAACTCCGGATCAGTGAAAGTGAAATGGCGGCCAACATTTGCACGCCGCCAATTCAAAGGATACGGAAAGCGATCTAAGCAGCGTCGGTCGTCGCGTTGGCTTTGACACCTTTCAAGAATGCGCCAACGTTTTCGCGCAGTTCCCGAGCTTCTTTTTCCAGGCTGTTGGCAGCCGTGAAGACAACATCTGCTGCCTGGTTGGTCACTGTTGCAGCCTGCGACACGCCGCCGATGTTGTCAGAAACCTGCTGCGTTCCGGCAGCGGCCTGCTGAATGTTGGACGCAATATCGTTGGTCGCGGCACCTTGCTGCTCCACAGCCACTGAAATGCTCGTGGTGATCTCATTAATCTTGCCGATTGTGCTGGTGATCGCCCCGATTGCCTCAACAGCGTGATGGGTTTCCCCTTGAATGCTCGAAATCTGGGTAGAGATTTCTTCCGTCGCTTTGGAGGTTTGCGTTGCCAGCTCCTTCACTTCAGCAGCCACCACGGCGAACCCCTTGCCTGCTTCGCCGGCTCTTGCCGCTTCAATGGTCGCGTTCAACGCCAACAGGTTGGTCTGTTCGGCAATCGCTTGAATGAGCGTGACGACCTCACCGATTTTCGCAGCGGCCTCAGAAAGGCCCTGAATGCGCTGGTTGGTTTGGGCTGCCTGGCTTGCCGCCTCGGAGGCGATTTCGCTGGATGACGACACCTGACGGCTGATCTCCGAAACCGACACCGCAAGTTCCTCCGCCGCGGCAGCCACTGTTTCAGTGTTTGCCGATGCGATGGCTGCTGCCGATGCAACCGCTTCACTTTGGCTTGTGGTCTGTTGAGCTCCGGAGTTCAGATTGGTGGACGCGTGCTGCAGGCTCTCAACGGACCCGCCAATCGTCTCAAGCAGACCGGAGACCTGCACATCAAAATCGGACGAGAGGTTCTGGATTGCCCGCGATCGCTGGAGATCTAGCTCCTGACGATTGGTCTGCTGGTCTTCCAGGTCGCGCCGCATGTTTTCATTGGCCACAAAGGTCTCCATGGCCTCGGCCATATCGCCAATTTCATCGCGCCGGTCAGTGCCCACAATGGGGAAATCAGTCTTGCCGTCTGCGAGCTGCTTCATGCCCAATGTCAGCCCCTTCAGCGGTACCGAAATATTGCGGATTGCGGCGACGGCAATCGCTGCAGCAATCAGACCTCCGACAATGAGCACGCCAATCAAGGCGCTGGCCTTGGACCAGAAAGCGGCGGACACATCATCCACATACACACCAGTCGCCGTGACCCAGCCCCAAGGCTGAAAGACCTCCGACCAGGTCGCCTTCTGAAGAAGTTCTTCTTCCCCCTTGCGGTTCCACATATAGCTGCTGACACCGCCACCAGACTTGGCAACCTCAATCATTTCCCGGACGTGATACTTGCCGGTCTTGTCTTGTGAGTTCCACGCACTCTTGCCCTCGGAAGACTGCTTCGCACTCACAATGCGGGTGCCGTCCAGGTCAAAAATAAAGGCGTAGTTGTTGCCATCGTAGTGGATGGCACGAACAACGTTACGCGCCCACTTCTGGGCTTCGTCCTTGGAAAGTTCGCCGGAGGCTTCCAGCTCATGAAAGTATTTCAGAACCGAATTGGTGACTTCAACGACGGTCTGGGTCTTGTGGGTACGTTCGCCATACAAGATCGAGCGCAGAAATACGAGATCATAAGTCACCAAGGCCAGCGTGAAGACAGCCAAGCTGATAACCGGGATCCAGATCTTGAAGCCGATTTTGAAATTGTCGAGAAACATAATGACTGACCTGAGAAAATTACGGATGGTCCCTCTTTGCATGATTTGATTAAACAAACTTAAAGCTGACAAATACGAATTAGTGTTTTTTTTGAGTAGTTTATCTGGCAAATAAACTCCCAATTTCCTCCATCATTCACCACCCTTCTCTTTCATCGTATTGCTTGTCATCCGGCATTTGGCCTGTCGTGAAAAGACTGTATGGTCTACGCAACTGACAGGAAGAATAATTCAGGAGCGGCCATGAGCGGTCTTCTCGCCCTACTTGACGATGTGGCAGCAATTGCCAAGGTGGCCGCAGCGTCCGTGGATGATGTGATTGGTCAAGCGGCCAAGGCTGGGTCCAAAGCGGCTGGGGCTGTCATTGACGATGCAGCGGTGACGCCGAAATATGTTGCCGGGTTTTCCCCGGCCCGCGAGTTGCCGATTGTCTGGCGCATTGCCAAAGGGTCGCTAAAGAACAAGCTGATCTTCCTGCTGCCCGTGGGCCTTTTGCTCAACACATTTTTGCCCGGCATCATCACGCCCTTGTTGATGCTCGGCGGAGCCTATTTGTGTTTCGAGGGGGCGGAGAAGGTCTATCACCTCTTTGTTCCCGGCCATCACGACGCGGACCAACCGAAAGACCTGGTGCAGGACCCAACCCATCTGGAAGAACAGAAGGTCTCCGGAGCAATCAAGACAGACTTCATCCTGTCCGCCGAAATCATGACCATTGCGCTGTCCGAAATCCCGGACAGCAATATCTGGATGGAGGCCTCCACACTGGCGGTGGTCGCGATCGGCATCACGGTCATGGTCTATGGCTCGGTTGCGCTGATCGTGAAGGCAGATGACTTTGGACTGCACTTGTCCCGCGAGGGGCGGTTCGGTGTGACCCGCGCAATTGGTATTGGCATCGTGAAAGCAATGCCCGGCGTCATGAAATTTCTTATGACGGTCGGAACGGCAGCCATGCTCTGGGTCGGTGGGTCCATTGTGATTCACGGCTTGAAAGAACTCGGCGTGAAAGGCCTCTACAACACCATTCACGACATCGCGCACAATATCGCCCACACCATTGGCGTTGCCGAAGGTTTCCTCGGTTGGTTCGCAACGGCAACAATGGACGGAATTTTCGGGCTGATCCTCGGACTGATCCTGATCCCTATCGTCACAAAGGTCATCGAACCGACCTGGCATATGGTGAAAGGCAGGAAAGAAGAAGCCAGCGGGCATTGAGGTGCGTAAGTATCTATAATATTCAAATCTTCTGCGCTTTACACAAATGTAAACTTCGCTCAAGAAGCCTGCAAACTGGCTGTCCCATCTTTGTTTCATCGGAAGGCAGAAAGCCTTTCACACACAAAGATGGAGACGCGTAATGAACATGAAGATCATCGCAGGTACGGTTGTTGCAGGTATGGTTCTGGCAACGGGTGCAGTTGGTGCAGTCGCTGCACAAACGGCAACATCACCAGCTGCCATAAGCGAAGCACAGGCCATCGAAATCGCTCTGAAAGAGGTTCCGGGAACTGTTCAGGAAACCGAATTTGAGCGCGAAGACGGCAAAGAAATCTTTGAGATCGAAATCGTCACGGCCGACGGTGTTGAAATGGAAGTCGAAATCGACGCGGCGTCTGGCACGGTCCTGGAGATCGAACAGGACGATGATCACGACGACGATGATGATTACAAGAAAGGCGACAACAAACGCGCCGGGTAATCCGTAACAGAACGTGTTAGGGAACAGGCTGCCTGGGATGGCGGCCTTTTTCCTGTTTTGACGCCATGCAACGGGGTAAGGATTTGGAATGCGGATACTGCTTTTGGAAGATGACCGGCAACTCGGGCCGTGGGTGGCGGGCGGCCTGCGCGAAGAAGGCCACGTGGTCGATCATTTCACCGATGGCAAGGAAGCGCTTCTTGCTTCCATGGGTCAGGACTATGACGTTTTGATCCTCGACCGGATGGTGTCCGGTCTCGACGGTCTTTCCGTGTTGAAATCATTGCGCGCCTCCGAAGACACCACCCCGGTGCTGTTCCTGACCGCCCTTGGGGAAGTGGACGCACGGGTGGAGGGTTTTGACGCGGGCGGCGACGATTATCTCACCAAACCCTTTGCTTTTGCCGAGCTTTCGGCCCGCGTGAATGCTCTTGGCCGCCGACGGGACAGTAGCGGAACCAGCACAGCCGAGCCCACCACACTGCGCTATGGAGATCTCAGTCTGGACCTTTTGGCCCGCCGCTGCGAACGCCAGGGACAGGCGATCGACCTGATGGCCAAGGAATTCAAACTGCTAGAGTATTTCATGAGGCGCCCTGGCCGCCTCGTGACCCGCACCATGCTTTTGGAACAGGTCTGGGACATGAGCTTTGATCCGACGACTTCGGTCGTGGAAACCCATATCAGCCGGCTGCGCTCCAAGATCGACAAACCGTTTGATGATGAACTGATCCGCACCAGACGGGGCGAGGGTTATGTCTTCGGTAAGTAAGGTACTCGACACAGTTAGAGCCACGCTGACTCGCCGCGTCCGATGGCTGCTCCGCTCCTCCACCTTGCGGCTATCGTTGCTGTTAACTGCCATTTTTGCCGTCGGCATGGCGGTTGCCATTCTTTTGGCACTGACCTTTGGCCGGGAAGCTGTTCTCAACCGGGTCGACACGGCCCTTGAAGGTTTGGCCGCGACGGTCGAAGCCGACGACACCGAAACAGATACATTCTCCGTCATAATCCGCCCGCTTTCTGAAATCGGCGACTTGCCGAAGGAATTTGAGAAGGTCGTGCGCACAGGTGGCGGCACTGTCAGTCTCAAACGAGACTTCCGGCGCGCGGAAGATTGGCGGATCCTGATTTCACGGGACAAGGAAGGGGAACCGGTACTGATCGCCGTGCCGCTTGATGCCAGCGAAGACGCTCTGGAACTTCTGGGCAACGCACTATGGAGCACAGCCGGGGTGGTGCTCGTCCTGGTGCTCGTCATCGGGCTCGGGGCCGGTTTTCTAGTTCAGCGGCGCCTTGCCCGGATCACCGGGGTGCTGGATCGGTTGGCGACGGGAGACCTTGAAGCGCGCATCGGTGTTGCCAGCTCCACTGATGATCTCGATGATCTTGCCGGGCAAATCGATCGAACCGCTCAAGAGTTGGAGCGCCTTGTCGCCCAGACCCGCAATCTCAGCGCCAGTATCGCGCATGACCTGCGCACGCCCCTCGCCCGCCTTCGTGCCCAACTTGAAAGCCTGCCAGACGGCGAAGAGCGCGGCGCAGCGCTGGAAGAAGCAGAACGACTTTCCGGCATCTTCGACACCATCATGCGAGTTGCCCGGATCGAGGCGGCCCATGGAACGGAAGGCTTCGAACAGGTGGATCTGAACGCCCTCATTGACGAAGTCGCGGAGATTTATGGCCCGGTCGTTGAGGACTCGGGCAAGGCGCTTGTCCTTTCGGCAAAATCCGGTGAAAGCGTTCTGGCAGACAGGAGCATGTTGATCCAGGCGCTTGCAAACCTCATTCAGAACGCCTTGGTCCATGGTGGTCCGGACATCACCTTGTTCGCGCGTGGTTCGGAAATCGGCGTATCGGACAATGGACCTGGCGTTGACCCCGATCTCTTTGACGAGATCATCAAGCCCATGGTGCGTCTGGACGCTGCCAGGGAAAGCGAGGGCACAGGCCTTGGCCTTGCGCTGGTGCGGGCCGTCGTCGACCGGCACACCGCGAAACTCGAACTTTCTTCAGTCCAGCCGTCCGGTCTGCGCGTCTCGCTCAACTTTACAAAAATGTAAAGCCCGGCGGAGCGGAACGTAAAACCGGGTCTCCATATCCAGTTTATCGAAACGACAGGACAAACTGGAGATACTGGAAATGAAATCCATTCTTGAAAAAACCACTGCCACCTTTGCCGGCGCCATCGTCGTCCTGGTTGGCTGTGTGATGGCCGGCCTTGGCTTTACGGTAATCGCCTTCTTGGCAATGTTCGCGTTGGCCGCCTATGGACTGGCGTTGATCGCAGCGCCCTTCCTGGCCATGGCACAAAAACAGGCTGAACAATCCGAGCCGCAGGACATCGATATGCCATCAGATGCTCAAACGGCGGCGTAAGGGGAGCGGGGGCAAGCCAATTGACGTATCCTAAAGGGCGAAGGTATCCTCGCGCTCTTTGTGTTTTGAGAGCGCCGAAACCAAAAACCCCGGCCAAAGTGACCGGGGTTTTCGTTAAAGACCAAAGGCCGATCAGGTGACCGGAGCGCGCCAGTCGTCAGAAGCGGATGTGCCGGCCTTCTCGTGGGTCCACTCCGCCTTGCGGTAAGTGAAGGACCACTGCTCCTGATCGCCGCGGGATGCGTTCGCATCATCGAAGACGTCCGGCAATATGGTTTTGCCTTCAACCAAAACCGCATCGGTGTACTTGATCGTGTAGTAGTGCTCCTGGACGCCAGAAGTAGACGTACGCCAGAAGTTGATAGTGATCTCCAATGATTCACCGGTGGCCAATGCCTGCCACATCAACGGAGACGCCTTGTCCAGCGGCTTGATGATGGTTGTCGGCTGGTGGCGGCGGGTGCCGATTGCGGTACCGGAGTTCGGGTCACGCGGAACAATTGCGTTGCTCTCGAACTTGTAGACCAGGGATTCACCCTCATGGCCTTCCTGCCAATTGTTGCCGATAGAATCTGCCGTTGTAGCATCGGAGGTGATTTCACCTTGGGTGGACCCGCTGATGGTCATGTATGCAACGTTTGCCATTTTTCCGTCTCCTGCTCTTAAAGCGGTTGGTCTGTAACTTTCGAAGTCTGGGGCGCCGTTTGATTTCTGTTCGGTGCCGATGCCAACAACTTAGCAACGGGTGTGCCAGTTTCGGGAATTTTCCTTATCTCACTGTTTTATATGGTGATTACCGATTCCTGCCGGGGTTAACGATTTTGCCAACTGTGCAGATTTCTGCACACTCTCCCGAAGGGCGCGCAGGAACGTGCACACAGGCCGTGTGATGAGAATCACAAAATGCCCAGGAACCGGCCGCCGCTCTTGATCTGGCACGTCTATTTGAGAGCCATTTGCAGTTCGGGAAGCCTCTAACACCGGATGCAGTGTGCGAAAACTGCGCAGCCGGAGAGCAAATCGCTGATATTTCTATTAGATCCAAAAGCACGCTTCAGACCGAACAAAAACCGCCCCGAATTCCTCCGGAGCGGTTTTCTTATTTTCGGTTCCCGAAGCAAACGCTTCGACAGCGTCAGACGCGGCGTTCGACCATCATCTTCTTGATTTCGGCGATGGCTTTCGCCGGGTTCAGACCTTTCGGGCAAGCTTGGGAGCAGTTCATGATGGTGTGGCACCGGTAGAGGCGGAACGGGTCTTCGAGGTTATCGAGACGCTCGCCGGTTGCTTCATCCCGGCTGTCGATCAGCCAGCGGTAAGCCTGCAACAAGATAGCCGGGCCGAGGTAGCGGTCGCCGTTCCACCAGTAGCTCGGGCAGGAGGTGGAGCAGCAGGCGCAGAGAATGCACTCGTAAAGGCCGTCCAGCTTCTGACGGTCCTCATGGGACTGGCGCCATTCCTTTTCCGGAGCCGGGGTCACCGTTTTCAGCCACGGTTCAATGGAGCGGTGCTGGGCATAAAACCGGGTCATGTCCGGAACCAGATCCTTGACCACCGGCATGTGCGGCAGCGGATAGATCTTCACCACGTCGCCGGCGATCTCTTCCATGCCCTTGGTACAGGCCAAGGTGTTGGTGCCGTCGATGTTCATCGCGCAGGAGCCACAAATTCCTTCGCGGCAGGACCGGCGGAACGTCAGGGTCGGGTCGATCTTGTTCTTGATGTAGATGAGACCATCCAGCACCATCGGACCGCAGTCGTCACGGTCGACGAAGTAAGTGTCCACGCGCGGGTTTTTGCCCTCATCCGGGTTCCAGCGGTAGATCCGGTATTCGGTCAGGTTGGTTGCCCCTTCCGGCTTGTCCCAAACCTTGCCGTCCGTCACTTGTGAGTTCCGGGGTAGCGTCAGCTGAACCATCTTTTCAATGCTCCGCGTTGGGCCCTTGTTCGCGCCAGATAAGGCTGTCGGGCCAATTTCTTGAATTCACCGCTCAGGCGGCCAACTCAAAGATCATGTTGTCGTTCGTTCGGCCGGTGACCTTGTAGGACCGGTTTGCCAGTTCCGTCAGGCAATCCTCGGACCAATAGGGCCGGCAATTGATTTCAAGCAGGATCACGCGCGGCCAAAGGCTCTTTTCCGCGTGACGCAGGAAGGGAAGAAGAACCCGGTCTTCAAAGCCTTCCACATCGATTTTCAAGACGTCTATTTTCTTCACGCCCGCTTCATCAACGATCGTTGTCAGCGGCCGCATCTTCACGGTCGAAGGTGCCCAGTCTCCACCCCATTCACCATTGGTGACCCGCTTGTCGAGCGTGCCAAAACCACGATTGGAGGTTTCCGAATAAAGCTCAAGAACATCTTCGCGCGGACCGGCGGCGGTCGGGACAATGGTCACGTTCTGGAGCCCGTTGGCGTCAATGTTACACTGCAGCTTGTCGACCGAATGGGCGTTGGGCTCCAGCGCAATCACACGGGCTCCATGATGGGCGGCAAAGACCGTATAGACGCCGATATTGGCGCCGACATCGACAAACACCGCATCGTCGGACAAGAACGGTTTGATGAGCTTGTGTTCCTCCACCTCAGGCAACCGGCCTTTGATCAGAACCTTGCGGTCATCGTAATTGTCGGAGGGGTACACCCGGAATTTCAGGCCGTCTGCCTCAAGGTCGTAAGGACCTGTGAAGATCTTGCCCAGAAACAGGCGCACATACCTGCGCAAGCCTTTCGGTAGCTTGGCCTGACTTGCCAGCCGCCATGCTGTTCGGACCAGCCCAATTGGCGGATAAGTGCCGAACGGGCTTCTGGTGTCGAGCACCATTGCGTCCCTCTTCATTCGGCGAGCTCCTTAATTCCGGGTGCCGGAGCCTGATCGCTTTCGTGCGTCACTTCTGTCAATTCCAGCATGATGTTGGCGCCGGTCGTTCCGATTTCCCGGTACCCGATCACCGCCATTTCTGCGAGACAATCCTCTTTCCATTCCGGCTGGTGATCGACTTCGATCATCACCACGCGCGGCCAGCTGTGCCGTGGCTGCGTCCGGAAATAAGGCAGGATCGCCTGATCTTCATAACCTTCGACATCCAATTTCAGGACGTCCACCTTGTCCACACCGGCCTCCTGAAGGATTACCGCCAGCGGGCTGACCCGGATTGATGTGGTCGTCCATTCAGACTTTTTCAGCGATGGCGCAAGGCCTTCTGACAATGTCGACAGGTTCAAATTGGATGGGCAAATCACAAGATCGAACGTGCCTTCTTCAGGACCCGCGGCAACTGACATGACCGAGACATTGTCGAGCTTGTTCAGTTCAACATTGTAAGCCAGCTTTGCTGCAATATCCGGATTGGCTTCCACCGCAATTACCCGGCCGCAGAGTTCTGCTGCGGAGAGCGTATGGGTTCCGATGTTTGCACCCAAATCGACAAAAACAGCGTCCTTGTTGAAGTGTTGTGCCAGCATCTTGCGCTCGGCCTTTTCCGACAGCCGGTCCTTGGCAACGATCTTCCAGTCGTCCCGGTTTACACCCGGGTAGATCCGGAAGGTGAGGCCTTCAGCGCTTGTGTCGTAGGGACCAGGAAACCGGTCGGCAACAAAATGGCGGATCTTGTAGCGCAGCCAGTCGGGCAGCCGATGGGCATCGGCTGCTCGCCAAGCAGCTTTGGCGAGCCACCCGGCACGGTATGTGCCGAATGGACTGCTTGTATCCAGGATTGCCGCCATTGGAGCCAACTTCGTTCCGATCAGTAGACGCGTGCTTTCGGCGCGATCTTCTTCGGATCGATGCCGCCGTTCTGGAACGGGGTCAGCGGCTCAGTGACAACCGGACGGTAGTCCAGCTTGACGTCGCCCGCTTCATTCACCCAAGCCAATGTATGCTTGCGCCAGTCCGCGTCGTTCCGGCCGGCAAAGTCACCGTCCTTGTAGTCTTCACGGGCATGCGCACCGCGGGACTCTTTCCGGGCCTCAGCGCCGTAAACGGTGGTGATCGCGTTCGCCATCAGGTTCTCCAGCTCCAGTGTTTCCACCAGATCGGAGTTCCAGATCATGGAGCGGTCAGAAACCTTCAGATCGCTCATGCCCTTCCAGATGTCATCGAGCCGCTTGCAGCCCTGAGCCAACGTTTCCTGGGTCCGGAAAACCGCTGCATCTTCCTGCATGGCACGTTGCATCTGGTCGCGTAGCTCGGCTGTCGGTGTGGAACCACTGGCGTTCCGGAGCTTGTCGAAACGATCCATTATCCGCTCACAAGACGCTTCATTCGGCGATGGAACGGCTTCCTTCGGATCAACAACCTCACCGGCTTTGATCGCGGCAGCGCGGCCAAAGACCACCAAGTCGATGAGCGAGTTGGAGCCAAGGCGGTTGGCGCCATGAACAGACGCACAGCCGGCTTCGCCGACAGCCATCAGGCCCGGCTGGATCCGGTCCGGATGATCGGAGTTGGCGTTGAGCACTTCGCCCCAATAGTTGGTCGGAATGCCGCCCATGTTGTAGTGCACCGTCGGGATAACCGGGATCGGCTCCTTGGTGACATCAACACCGGCAAAGATCTTCGCACTTTCCGAAATACCCGGGAGACGCTCGGCGAGAATCGCCGGATCCAGGTGATCCAGATGCAGGAAGATGTGATCCTTGTTCTTGCCGACGCCGCGGCCTTCGCGGATCTCCATGGTCATGCAGCGGGACACAACATCGCGCGATGCCAGATCTTTCGCGGACGGTGCATAGCGCTCCATGAAGCGCTCACCTTCGGAGTTGACCAGATAGCCGCCTTCACCGCGGGCCCCTTCCGTGATCAGACAGCCGGATCCATAGATCCCGGTTGGGTGGAACTGCACGAATTCCATATCCTGAAGCGGCAGGCCTGCCCGGGCCACCATGCCGCCGCCGTCACCGGTACAGGTGTGTGCGGAGGTGGCAGAGAAATAGGATCGGCCATATCCCCCGGTCGCCAGCACAACCATCTTCGCCGCAAATCGGTGGATGGTGCCGTCGTCAAGGTTCCACGCAATCACGCCCTGACACACGCCGTCCTCGGACATGATCAGGTCAAGTGCGAAATATTCAATGTAGAATTCCGCGTTATGGCGTAGAGACTGGCCATAGAGCGTGTGCAGGATCGCGTGACCGGTCCGGTCAGCGGCCGCGCAGGTGCGCTGTACTGGAGGACCTTCGCCGTAGTTCTGCATGTGACCGCCAAACGGGCGTTGATAAATACGGCCGTCTTCGGTCCGGGAGAATGGAACGCCGTAATGCTCCAGCTCGTAAACTGCCTTCGGCGCTTCGCGGGCCAGATATTCCATGGCGTCGGTGTCACCGAGCCAGTCGGAGCCCTTGACTGTGTCGTACATGTGCCATTCCCAGCAGTCCGGCGTCATGTTTGTCAAAGAAGCGGCGATGCCGCCCTGGGCAGCCACGGTGTGCGAGCGAGTCGGAAACACCTTGGTGATACAGGCGGTGCGCAGTCCTTGCTCGGCCATGCCAAGCGTTGCGCGCAAGCCAGCACCACCGGCGCCGACAACAACCACGTCATATGTGTGGTCGACAAATTCGTAGGTCTTGGCCATACGGGTTAACCTCCAAAGCCAATCTTAAGCACTGCAAAGATGCAGCCGAAACCGATGAAGACACAGAAGAACGTGTTGGCCATTACTGTCAGGAACTTCAGGGCTTCGCCGTGAATGTAGTCCTCAATGATGACCTGCATCCCGAGCTTCATGTGATAGACGCCGGACAGGATCACCAGCAGGAGAATGATGGAGACCAGCGGGTTCCGCAGGGTCTCGACCACATCGCCGTGCGAAGAACCTTGCATTGAGATTACCAGGATCACGAAGAAGGAGATCAGGAAAACGTTCGCAACTGCTGTCAGGCGTTGTTTCCAGAAATGGTCAGTACCGTCCTTGGCAGAACCGAGGCCGAGAACTTTGCCGAGGGGTGTGCGCATATCGCTCATGACGGTCTCCTTAGCGAACTGCATAGCCGATGATCCAAAGGATCAGCGTCAGGGAAACGGAACCGATGATCGTCGCCTTGGCAAGCCACTCGCGTGCGCCTTTTTCAAACCCGGCACCCATATCCCAGATGAAGTGGCGGATGCCACCAAGCATGTGGTGGACCAGGGCCCAGGTGAAACCGAACAGGATCAGCCGGCCGAAAATCGAACCGTAGATCGCGTTGACGAAATCAAAATAGGCCGGTCCCGCAGCAGCTGCGATCAGCCACCAGGCCAGAAGGATGGTGCCGAAATACAGCGCCGCTCCGGTGATGCGGTGCAAGATCGACATAACCATCGTCAGAATGGGTTTATAAATCTGAAGATGGGGCGACAGCGGGCGATTGCCCCGCAAATCGGCGTTCGACATGGATTTCCTCTCCCGTGCGACGCATTCTTACGTTTACGCAAACGTAAGCATTTCAAGGCGTTGTCTAGAGGGGTTCTAACGCCAACGCCGCCGTACGTCAAAATATCCTATAGGTCTATATCGCGAAAAACGACCTGTGAATCGGTAAAATGGGTTAGGTGACTGTCAGAAAACCAGATATTGCGCCGGTTTGCCGCGCATTGGCACCGTTTGAGACGTAGACAGCGCAGTATTTTTTCAGTCAGAGCAAGAAACGACTCACTGCAAGGGGCGCATTCCGTTTGCGTCACTTGCGTATTTTTTGATCAGGCTTGCGGCATCCCGAATACGGACCATCCGGTCTCGTGAGCAATTCGTTCCATCGCCTCAGTCCCGAGCTTGGAGTTGCCGTATTTGTTTAGTCCCGGCGACCACACCGCAATCGACGCCCGCCCCGGAGCAATCACCAGGATCCCGCCACCGACGCCGCTCTTGCCCGGCAGTCCGACACGGAACGCAAAGTCACCCGATCCGTCATAGTGACCGCAGGTCATCATCAAGGCGTTGATGCGCCGCCGCCGTTCGCTGGACACAAGCTTTGGCATATCCGGGCCTTCGAGAAGAAACCGGCCGGCAAGCGCGAGCTGCGCACATGTCATTTCGACAGCGCATTGGTGGCAATAGGTGCCCAAGACCTTGTCGACCGATGCGCGAAGATTGCCGAAAGACGCCAGATAATGCGCGAGCGAAAAGTTTCGATGCCCGGTGGCAAGTTCTGAGCTTGCGACACTCTCATTGATATGAATGCTGTCGTCATCCGTTGCTGCACGGATGAACCGCACCAGCTCGCCGAGAGCCTCTCGCGGTGACGAGCCGGCAAGATAAGTATCGGTCGCAACCAGCGCACCGGCATTGATAAACGGATTGCGCGGGATGCCCTCCTCTTTCTCCAAGAGCAGAATTGAGTTGAAGGAGAGACCTGACGGCTCTCGCCCGACCCGGTGCCAGAGCTGATCGCCCACCCGGCCAAGAGCAAGGGCCAGGGCGAAAACCTTGGACACCGACTGGATGGAAAACGGGACATGCGCGTCGCCGGCGGAAAAGACATCTCCATTCGCTAACGCAATCGAAATCCCGAACTGGTTGGGATCGATCTTGGCTAGCTCGGGAATGTAGGTCGCAACCTGTCCCTTGTCTTCCGACTTGAGCGCCGCGTCCGCGATGGTGGTCAGCAGGTCTTGCATGTTGCCCTCGTTTTGAGGGCAGACTAGGTCAGATCGCGGACTTGGATGCAAGCCGCTTGTAAAGATGCATCATGAACAGGGTGGCGAAGATCGGTGTCACCAGGTTCAGGATCGGAACAGCCAGCAGCCCGGCAATGACCAACCCGCCCAAAAAGACCGTGCCCCCGCGCGCTTTTCTGAACGCCCGCGCCTCCGCCGGTGGCATGAAGCGCATGGCTGCGAACTCGAAAAACTCACGGCCGAGCAGATACCCATTCACCAGGAAAAACGCCACGAGATTAACCCCCGGCACCAAAAGCAACACGAGCGCGAAGAGGTTGCCAAGGATCACAACACCAGTGAACTTGATCGTCTGAGGGATTGACTTGGAAAGCGGCAGAGCCTCGCCGGGTCGGTCTCCGGGATAATCTCGTGCCTCCACGATATCCGCGATCTCGTCCTGAAACAGACCGGCAAACAGCGCGGAAATCGGGGCAATCAGAAATCCAAGCGCGAAAATAGCCCCGATGCCAGTCAGAACGGACAGAGCCGTTTCCAGCCACGGATAGGGCAACGCAACGAACCCCGCGACCAACCCTTGCAACACAATCCAAATGACCACGAGAACGGCCAGCGTAAAGCCAAGCATTTTCCAGAAGACAGCGCGAAACGGGCGCTCGAACACCTGGGACATGGCACGGCTGGCGGACTGGAACATTCTTGCCTTCAAGGGTTTGTGATCGACTGCCACGACATAAGTGCCGGTCTGACCCTGCGCAAGTGGCCACAGAAAAGGATCACTTAGCCTCAAAAACGGATCGGGGAAGAATGAGATCCGTCTGCTGCTCTGTCTTACCGGTAGCGCGATTGAAGTCCATACTGGTTCCAACCGGCGTAAACCCCTTCTTCTTCAGCAGAACGTCCGAGGCGATGTTGCCGTCATAAAAAGATGCTCGAATCTCTTCGGCGCCGGTCAGCTGAAACAGCTCCTTAAGGGCCGCATCCAGCGCTTCGCCCATGAACCCCTTGCCGTGAAATCTCGATGCCAGAAAGAAGCCGATGATCGGCGATTTTTCGCCATCCGCCCAGTTCGCCAGAATGAGGCCAATGGCTTTTTGTTTTTTGTCTGATTTTTTCGCAAGGATGAAACAGCGTTCGTGCGGCGGAAAGGTCAGAAACCGCTGAAACCGCTCAAGGGCAAATCCGGTCGGGCAAGGATGAGGGACGTTGATCCAGCGGGCGACGTCAAAATCGTTGTATATCGGATCGATGTCGAACGCGTCCTCAAGCTTCGGCGCCCTCAGACACAGCCTGCGGGTCATGATTGGCGCCGGTGCTTGCAACGCTGCGTTCGGGAACATGAGTAACAATCCTTGAGCAACAAGCGGGGATACTTGCGTTCGTGTCATCATTCCTCAGGTCACATATGGTGATCAAGGTTGCTTTCGTTCCTCCTCCATAAAATGTATCCTAAGGTGCACTTTCTTATATAACCCTCATAGATTGCATTTTACCTATGATCAACGCACACGATCCAACTGCAACACCTGTCGCGACAGATCTGGATCCGGCAACCATTTTCGAAACCGACTGGCAGATTTACCGGACGCTGGTCGACAATAATCTGCTCTTTCATAAGGAAGTTTCAGAGACCCTGGTTCAAGAAATGACGACGCGGTTTTCCGGCGCCATCCGGTTTCTGGATCTTGCCTGCGGAGATGCGGATGTCATGTCCCGTGCTCTTCGAAAAACCGCCGTCAAAGACTATCTCGGCGTTGACTTGTCACCGCAAGCTCTTGAGATCGCCAGGAAGAACATGAATGACGCGCCCTTTGACGCACGACTGGAGCAAATTGATATACTCACTACGCTCTGTGAAAACCCGGGCACATATGACGTGATCTGGTGCGGGCTGTGCTTGCATCATTTCCAGAGCATTGAAGAAAAGACGCAAGTTTTCTCAGCCATCCATTCTGCGCTGAGCTCCAACGGCGTGTTCTTCTCCTTCGAACCTGTCTTGCCGGAGGGCATATCCCTCGAAATCTTCAACCGGCAAAACAGACAGCAATTCCGGAAAGACTGGTCGCCGCCACTCACTGAGGAACAGTTTGAACGCCTGATGACCCATATCGAGACTTGTGATTTTCCGGAGACCGCACACGGCTGGCTCACTGCCGGGCGCGCAGCAGGTTTTTCATCTGCGGAGGAATTGCTCGCGATCCCGAATGGCGGCTATTGCCGGTTGTTTCGATTTGAGCAGTAGCCTTATGTACCGTTTATCTCAAAACCGCGTTCGGGCTTTCAGAGCCTGCGCCAACGTGCCCTCATCCAAATAATCAAGCTCACCGCCAACGGGTACGCCGTGGGCCAGCTTGGTGACATGAACATCCGAATGGCCAAGCTGGTCCATGATGTAATGGGCTGTTGTCTGGCCTTCGACGGTCGCGCTGATTGCCAGAATGACTTCCTGAATTTCCGGCGCGCCACAGCGGTCGATCAGGGAGGCAAGGTTCAGATCATCCGGGCCAACGCCATCCAGCGGGGATAGTGTTCCGCCGAGCACATGATAGCGGGCATTGACGGCACCTGCACGCTCCAGCGCCCAGAGATCGGACACGTCTTCGACAACGACCAGAACGCTCGGGTCCCGCTTGTCATCCGAACAGATCGTGCAAGGGTCGGACGTGTCTACCGTACCGCACACCGAACAGACGCCAATGTCGCGGACCGCAACGCCCATCGCCTCAGACAGCGGGACGAGCAACTGGTCCTTTTTTTTGATGAGGTGCAAAGCGGCCCGGCGGGCCGACCGCGGCCCAAGCCCCGGCAGCTTGGCCAGCAACTGGATCAATCGCTCGATTTCCGGTCCCGCAACCTGCTTCTGCGCCATGTTTTTCCGATCCGATGTTATTGAAATCGAGGCGACACCCACCGTCGTCATTGCCGGACCTGATCCGGCAACCCATTCCGTGACTTAGCCGCAATTCAGGTGTGCGCGGAGATATTACGGCATGGATCCTCGGCTCAGGCCCGAGGATGACGGAATAGGCAAGAGCGCGGCGCTAGCCAATTCTCAAAAACCTTAAAACGGCAATTTCATGCCGGCCGGAAGGCCGAGGCCGCCCATCATTTCCTGGGTCTTTTCCTGGATTGCCTGGTCGATCTTTACCCGGCCGTCGGTGTGCGCGGCAATGATCAGGTCTTCAAGGATCTCACCCTCGCCTTCTTTCATCAGAGACGGGTCGATTGTGAGGCTTTTGAGCTCGCCTTTGCCGTTGAGGCGCACGGTGACCAGGCCCGCTCCGGAAGAACCTTCCGCTTCGATGTCTTCGATCTGTCCCTGCAAAGAGCCCATCTGCTCCTGCATTTCCTTGGCCTGCTTCATCATCTTGAGGAAGTCCATCGGGTCTCTCCTTGAAAACCTGGCAGGCGGTCCCCGCCGTTTCTCACTATTTGGGGTCTGCGTTTAGAAGAACAATTGCCAGGGCGCAAGCTTGACCACCGCAGACGGCGCCCGACTCTAATCTTCGTCGTCGTTGCCCAGCGCTTCATTCAGCAAGGGATCGTTGACCAGAGGGTCGGCCATGGCAGCTTCGTCTTCTTCAGAAGCCTGCACTTTCACGTCGATCACCTTGGCGCCTGGAAACTGGGCCAAAAGTGCCGCGACAGTCGGATGGGACTTGGCATCTGACAGAAGCTGCTGCTGGTTGGCTTCCTGCTCTTCGTGGATCGTGGGGCGGCCTTGCGTCCGCGACACAACGACAAACCAGCGCTGGCCCGTCCATTCAGTCAGTTTGCGGCCGAATTCCCCGGCGATATCGGCTGGCGCATCGTCGGTTGGCTGGATCTCGATCTTGCCCGGTTCGAATTTCACAAGCCGCATTTGCCGCTGGATCGCAACCTTCATCGGGATGTCGCGCTTTTCCGACGCCAAGGCGACACAGTCATGCAGATTTTTTAGATTGTAAGCAGATTGCGGCTGAGCGGGCTCCGGCTCCGGTGCACTCTGCGGCGCTTTTTGTTGTGCAGGCGCTGATTGCGGCATGCCGCCCTGGATGGCGGAAAGCTGCGGCCGACCGGACGCCTGCATGACCGGGCCACCTTGTGGGGTGCCTTGTGGCATCGCCCGCGCGCCAACAGCCATTGCCTGTCCACCACCGCCGGACGGAGCTGTGCCGCCGCCAGAGGCACCTGCCGGCGCCCCGCCGGATGCCGGCATTTGGCCATTCTGGATCTGCGCCATCAATTCGCCCGGATCTGGCAAGTCCGCCGCATAGGCAAGACGCACCAGCACCATATCTGCCGCGGCCAATGGCTTGGAGGCGGCCTGAACTTCCTGAACGCCTTTTAGCAGGATCTGCCAAACGCGTGACAGAAGCCGGACTGAGATCTTCTCGGCAAACTCCTGACCTCGGGCGCGCTCAGCTTCCGTCACCGAGGCCTCGTCTGCCGATTTCGGCGCGACCTTCATACGTGTCACGAGGTGTGTGAAATCGGCAAGATCTGTCAGAACGATCGCCGGATCCGCACCAATTTCATATTGCGCCTGCAGCTCGGCTAGTGCGTCCTCGATCCGGGCGGCCATAAGGTGGCCGAAGAGATCAATCACCCGCGCGCGGTCCGCAAGTCCGAGCATCTGTCGCAAATCGTCAGCTTCGATAGCGCCTGAGCCATGGGCCATCGCCTGATCGAGCAGCGACAGCGAATCACGTGCCGAGCCCTCACCAGCTCTGGCGATCAGCATCAGGGCTTCATCGGAGATCTGAATGCCCTCGGCATCGGAGATCCGGCGCAGCAAGCCAATCAGCTTGGACTGGTCGATCCGGCGCAGGTCAAAGCGCTGACAACGCGACAGGACCGTGATCGGAACTTTCCGGATTTCTGTCGTCGCGAAAATGAACTTCACATGCTCCGGCGGCTCTTCCAGCGTCTTCAACAGCCCGTTGAAGGCTGCGTTGGAGAGCATGTGCACCTCATCGATAATGTAGACCTTGTACCGCGCCGTTGCCGGGCGGTAGCGGGCAGCATCGATGATCTCGCGAATGTCATTGATGCCGGTGTGAGAGGCAGCGTCCATCTCGATGACATCGACATGGCGGCCTTCCATGATGGCCTTGCAGTGCGTGCCTTCCTGCGTGAGTTTCACGGTCGGCTTGTCCGCTTCGCCAGGGACCTCATAGTTGAGACCCCGGGCGAGAATGCGAGCGGTCGTGGTTTTGCCAACCCCGCGCACACCGGTCAGCATCCAGGCTTGCGCGATCCGGCCGGTATCAAACGCATTTTCAAGCGTTTGAACCATGGGCTCCTGCCCCACCAAATCTTCAAAGGTTTTCGGGCGGTATTTGCGCGCCAACACACGGTAAGCGCCGCCCTCGGCCGCGCCGGGCGCCGTTCCTGTCCCGCCGGTCAGCCCAAGGCCGGTTTCAGTGTCTTCTTGCGGAAAGCCAGTGTCATCCATGAGCCGCACCATACCGATTTTTTTCAAAAGGTGGACAGGGTTTTATCGGTTTTCCTGGAAAGGCCAACAGGCACATCCCGGGAGCGGCCCGAAAATCAAAAAAGCACCGCGGAATTCCGGCGGTGCCTTATGCATATCCTTACACTGAAGGGTGGGAGGCTGGCACGGCGACCCGTGCCGAGGCTCGTTAGGGCTGCTTCCTTCCGGACCTGACCCGGTTGGCGAGTGGCTCGTCCACCACCAACCTCCCGAGCGACTTATATCAGGACTCATGGGGTGGTTGGCAAGAGGCAAATCCGGCTTTTTCTTTGCCGGAAAAGTGCCAGCAGTTCGCAGACACTCCGCCTCATTGTCTTGTGACGCCATCCAAGATTGACATTTGACGGAAATATCGCCAGCTATGTTTTTCGTAGCGCCATATGGCTCCCGCGTGAAAAGAGGTTTCTTTCCCGTCTGCACTGGACGTATGGTGAGATAACATATTCTAATTCAGTCTCTTCACGCCCCGATGGCCTTTATCTGTATCGGTTTGACCTTATGACCTTTTTCGATCTCAATCCGCGTCTTGAAGGAGACAGCATCCCGGTTCTGGATTTGCCGTTATCGACTGTTCGGCTGATGAAGGACGCCAATTATCCGTGGCTGCTGTTGGTGCCGCGCAAGCCGGATCTGGTTGAGATCATCGATTTGGAAGAAGATGACCAGCTTCAGCTGATGCGGGAAATTGCGCTGGCCAGCCGAGTTTTGCGCTCGGCAACTGAATGCGAGAAACTGAACGTTGGCGCTCTCGGTAACCAGGTTTCTCAACTCCATGTTCACGTCATTGCCCGCTTCCGAGATGACGCGGCTTGGCCCGGGCCAATTTGGGGGGTAGTTTCCCCCAAACCTTACGAAGACGCTGCGGATGAACACTTGATAAACCGCCTGCGGGACAGTTTTGCAGCGGAAACCGAATTCGACTGACCCGGCCCCTTACAAAACTCTCCCAAATCCAAGGATTACTTGATGCGTGCGCCTGATGCCGACTTGCCAGCGATGGAAATGAGTTTTCTCGGGAACACACTCGACCGCCAGTCAACGCGTCGCGGCGACCGCGCCTACTTAAGCGGGCTCCTGGATAGACCGGATACTGAAATTGTTTTGTCGACGCCGCGGACGCTGGTCTTTCCGGCTGGGCCCCCTCCGCAGTTCGGACACACGCTCAAAGATGCTTTGACCTTAAACGCGTCACGCGAAGAAATGGTCTTCTTGGGATTGCGGCCTGAAACAGGCCGAGCCGTTTTTGCGACGACACTAGCCCAACAGGATGAAGAATTGGCGGAGATGCCAAGCCTGCATCTGCAGGATCTAAGGCAGCTGGCCATCCAACGGACATTCCCTCCAGAAGAACTTGGCGCGTTGGCGCAAGCCCGCGCCCTGATCCACTGGCACCGAACGCACCGGCATTGCTCGCAATGCGGTGAAAAAACGGTCATGAGCGAAGGGGGATACCGCCGCGATTGCCCATCCTGCGGCGCCCATCATTTTCCGCGCACAGATCCCTGCGTCATCATGCTGATCACAGACGGAGACCGGGCCCTGCTGGGGCGCCCGCCCCGGTTGCCGGAAGGGATCTACACAACACTTGCTGGTTTTATGGAGCCGGGAGAAACGATCGAACAGGCTGTGCGGCGGGAAACGCTGGAAGAATCCAGCATTGAGGTCGGAGAAGTCCGTTTGATTTCCAACCAACCCTGGCCTTTTCCGGCCAATTTGATGCTCGGCTGCATCGGTGATGCGTTGTCGACAGACATCATCATCGAAGATGACGAACTCGAGGCCTGCAAGTGGTGCAGCCGCGACGAGGTCCGCCAAATGATTGAGGGCACCCATCCGGAGGGGCACATGATCCCGCCGTCCATTTCCATCGCATATGAACTCATTACCGGCTGGCTAGAGGAGACATCCTTATGACTTGGTGTGTTTATCTGACCCATCCGGAAGTCGAAATCGATCCGGATGTCCCCATTCAGGAGTGGCGGCTGTCCGAAATTGGCCGCGACCGCGCTGCCCTCGCCGCGGATCTGCCGTTTGCCAAAGACTTTCAGCGGATTGTCTCCAGCGGCGAGGTCAAGGCCGTCGAAACCGCCGAAATTGTCGGAGGACACCTCGAGCTGAAGCCTCTAGTCTTGAAGGCGCTCCACGAAAATGACCGCTCCGCGACCGGCTATCTGGCACGGGAAGAATTTGAGCGGACCGCAGATCAGTTTTTTGCCAAACCGGACGAATCCATCCGCGGCTGGGAGCGGGCGATTGACGCACAAATGCGCATTGTCACCGGTATCCGAGCCGTTCTGCGCTCAGTGAAAGAAGAAGATCCTGTTCTCTTCACCGGACACGGCGCGGTCGGAACCCTGTTGATGTGCCACCTAATGGGCGCACCTATCTCACGGGCACATGATCAGAAGTGTGGGGGTAGCTGGTACCGGTTTGATAAGGACTGGCTGACATCGCAGTCTGGCTCAAGTTTGGCTTGGACAGAACTCTAACAGCTGTCGGTTGACGCTTGTCTTCGTGATAGTCTCTGTACTCCCGATGTATGGAGACTAAGCCGTGTTTGCCAAAGCGCTACGCCTTGCCACGCTCGCCCTCAGCCTTTCAATCTTGCCATCAGATCTGGCACTCGCCGGCCAGGACGACCAGCAATTCCGTCAGTTCCTGGCTTCGGCCGTAGTCCCAGCGGCAAGACAAGCGGGCGTCTCACAAGCAACCTTGGACAGGGAACTGAGAGGCCTGACACCAGATACATCGCTGCCGGGCCTCGTTGGCCCGGGCGGCAAGGGTGCTCCTCCCAAGTTCAATTTCCAGGCTGAGTTCCGCTCGCCTGCGCGCTATTTCCGCGACAATCAGTTCAATGCACTCGTGCCCGGCGGCCGCCGCCTTATGCAAAAGCACGCGTCAACGCTGCAAAAGATAGAAGCGCGGTACGGTGTTCCGAAACGGATCATTCTTGCGATCTGGGCCAGGGAATCTGGCTATGGCGGTGCCAAGATCCCACATGATGCAGTTCGTGTTCTGGCAACCCGGGCCTTCATGGGGCAGCGGGCTGATTTCTTCAAAGGCGAATTGATTGCTGCCTTGCAAATCCTGCAAACCGGCGACGTTTCCAGAAAAACCTTGCGCAGCTCCTGGGGTGGCGCCATGGGACAACCCCAGTTTTTGCCGTCTTCATATCTGAAATATGCGGTCGACTTTGACGGCGATGGACGGCGAAACATCTGGACGTCGGAAGTGGATACAATGGCGTCAATCGCAAACTACCTGGCCAAACATGGCTGGGTAAGCGGCCGGGACTGGGGCTATGAGGTCCGCTTGCCGAATACGGTCTCCTGCACCCGCGAAGGGCCGGACAACCGGCAACCGATTTCAAGGTTTGTAGCTGAAGGTGTCACACGGGTTAGTGGACGTCCGTTCCCAAATCACGAGATCAATCAACCAGGCAACATCTTGCTGCCGGCCGGCCGCTATGGTCCGGCTTTCATCGCCACCGAAAACTTCTATGTCATCAAGGAATACAATGAGAGCGACACCTACGCGCTGTTTGTCGGTCACCTTGCAGACCGGTATGGCTCGAACAAAAGCTTTGTCGGCGATTGGAAACCAATGAAGGACACCACCCGAGGTGCAGTACGCAATCTTCAACTGCGTCTTGAAGGTGATGGTCATGACGTTGGCGGTGCAGATGGTCTCATCGGTTTCAAGACCCGCCGCTCTATCGGTAAAGATCAGGAGAAGAATGGTTTCTTTGCGACCTGCTGGGTAGGGTAATCAGCACCTAAATTAATTTTTTGATTTTATTTCTTATTGTTTTGCGATAATCATCATCCCGGTTTTTCGGGAGATACTGATGTTTGCTCACAAAACGCCCGCTCGACCGGGAATTGCCAAGCTGGTTCTGGTCCTCATGCTTGGTGGTTTGATGTCAGCGTGTGGCCACGTTCCTTTGGCGACCATTGCCAAGCTCAGCCAGTTTGACATGCTGGAAACAGACCCCGGCGCTTTGCGTCTAGCGGTTAAATACCCGGATGCAATTCGCATTCCCGAAGGTGGGGCGACCATGGCCCTGACGATCAAACGCAAGGCGGATGGTACTGTCTTGATGGAAGAAAAGCTCGCCTTTGAGGAAACAGAATCCAAGGCGGACAAGGCTGAGTTATCTCAGGAACTGCAGACCGGTTATCGCCTGGAAATCTACCGGATTCCGGAGGAAAACGTGCCGTTCTTCCGCAGTTTTCAAAAGCACATGGCCTCTATGTCCAAAAGTGATCGGGAGAAGGTTGAGGGCAATTTGAGCATCGGTGTGACTGGCTGTCTTCTGACCGATGAAAGGCCGTCAGACATCCGTGTCAGCACATTCTTAAAGGCTGCCGAATTGGGCGGGTTTATAATTCTCGTCCGCAATTTCGATCTGGAAGAACAGATGGCAGAGTTCGGTGGTGAAGACGGCCTGGAGCGCTGCCCCGACGCGGTTTGAGCACTGCTCTTCGAAATCTATCTGCCTGGTCAGACAAAACCTTGATCGGGAGAGCCCCGGCCGTCCACTCTGATACAAGTGTATCCCTTTTGCGTGGGCATTGGCCACTGGACATCAATGCCATTCCGGAGGTGTTGAAATTCAAGCACGGTATATGGGCGTTGGTAGATCCACGGACGGTTAATGAATGCATCTGGATTTGGGTCTGGCGCTGTCTCGTTCCGTTTTCCCAAGAAATAAAGATCGAACCCGAGTTCCGGCAGCTGTTCGCGGACCAGGTAACGCAGGCCAAATTCTTCCTCACACTGCGCAAGATCTGCTTCAATGTCGGTAGATCTAAGCGTGACCAATCCAATCTCCGCCCCACCGCCGAGTGGACGCTCTGGATCCCCCGTATCTGTTTTTGGAACACCCTCAAAAGTGTGCTGAAGCAGTTCGATGATATGGCCTTCCGGGTCTTCAAGATGGCTTAGATAGCCGACATCGCGGAATTGATGCGGTGCAGATGCAGAAACGCCTTTTGCGGCCAAGACGGCATGTGCGCAGTCAAGGTCCGGCATTGTCACCCCGATTTTCCAGTAGCGGTCGGAGCGTTCGTGCCGATATCGGTCTGAGCTGTTTGATTGTTTCAGCAGAAGAACAGCACCATCGGCCCCATATCCAACAGCGACATGGCCATCCCGTTCAGATCGGATCATGCCCAAAGTCCGGCAATAAAAGTCTGCCAGTCTCGCCGGATCAGAGACGTTCAATTCAATGGCGGCGATGCGCGTGGTCATCCCACTGTCCAACGCCATCTCAATAGATCAGACACTGACGACACCTTCCGGTGCCGTCTCCAGCCGGAACGCGGCTGCCATGAGGGCTTTTGTGTAATCTGTTTCCGGCGAGTCGAAGATCTTTTCAGCCGGGCCGGATTCCACCACCTTGCCCTGCCGCATGACGACCACTTCGTTGGCAAGGGCTCGCACCACCTTCAAATCGTGAGATATGAAAAGATACGCCAATCCATGCGCCTTTTGCAGGTCCCGCAAGAGATCGACCACCTGCGCCTGAACACTCATGTCCAAAGCTGACGTCGGTTCGTCCAGCATGACGAATTTCGGCTCCAGAACCATGGCCCGGGCAATGGAGATGCGCTGGCGCTGACCACCTGAGAACTCGTGCGGGTAGCGGTGACGTGTAGAGGCATCAAGGCCAACCTCTTCCAGCGCTCCGGCAACTTTCCGGTCCCGCTCTTCTGAAGAGATGCCCGGGAAGTGCACCTGAAGACCCTCTCCAACAATGTCGGCGACAGACATACGCGGGGAAAGCGCCCCAAACGGGTCCTGAAACACGATCTGCATGTCGCGGCGCAAAGGCCGCATTTCCTTCCAGGAGTTTTCATGAATGTCCTGACCATTGAAGGCGATGCGGCCGGTGGAGGAAATCATTCGCAAGATCGCAAGCCCAAGTGTGGTCTTACCTGACCCACTCTCGCCCACGATCCCGAGCGTCTGTCCCTCCCGTACGGTGACATCAATGCCGTCAACGGCCTTTACATGGTCAACGGTCCGGCGCAAGAACCCGCGCTTGATCGGGAACCAGACCTTCAGGTCATCGGCCTGAACCACGATGGGCTTGGTCTTGTCCGTTTCTGGTGGGTTGCCCTTAGGCTCTGCGGCCAACAGATGCTTGGTGTAATCGTGTTGCGGATTGTCGAAAATCTCGGCGACCGGGCCCTGCTCAACGATCTTTCCGCCGGTCATGACGCAGACCCGATCCGCAAACTTGCGCACGATGCCGAGGTCATGGGTGATGAACAGCATGGCCATGCCCTGTTGGCGCTGCAGATCCTTCAACAGTTCCAGGATCTGCGCTTGCACCGTCACATCGAGCGCGGTTGTCGGTTCATCAGCGATCAAAAGGTCCGGCTCGTTCGCAAGCGCCATCGCAATCATGACACGCTGCCGCTGCCCGCCGGAAAGCTGGTGCGGATAAGACCCAAGGCGGGATTCCGGATCCCGGATGCCGACCTGATTCATGAGCTCCAGAACCCGTGCGCGGGACTGGGTGTCGCTCATGCCCCGGTGCACTTTCAGAATCTCAGAGATCTGACGCTCGACCGTATGCAAGGGGTTGAGCGAGGTCATCGGCTCCTGAAAGATCATCGAGATCTCGTTGCCGCGCACCTTACGCATCTCGTTGGCATTTGCCTGCAGGAGGTCAACGCCATCCTTGACGATTTTGCCAGTCGGATGAGAGGCAGCCGGGTACGGTAGAAGTTTCAGGACCGACAAAGCCGAGACCGATTTTCCGGACCCACTTTCGCCAACCAGCGCAACGGTTTCCCCCTTGTTGATGTCAAAGGAAATCCGGTCGACTGCAAGCGTTTCCCTGCCGCCCTGCGTGAAAGCAACGGAGAGATCCTGAATGGAGACGAGCGTGTCTTTGGTCATCTCTGCCTCCCTATGCCAAGCTCTTGCGCGGATCGAACGCATCTCGCACGGCTTCGCCAATGAAAATCAACAAACTCAACATCAGCGAGATCACCAAGAACCCGGTGATGCCCAGCCACGGCGCCTGAAGGTTGTTCTTGCCCTGTGCGAGCAGTTCGCCAAGCGATGCGGACCCAGGCGGCAGACCAAAGCCGAGGAAATCCAGCGCCGTAAGGGTCGAGATAGATCCGTTCAGGATGAAGGGCATGAAGGTGAGTGTTGCCACCATCGCATTCGGCAACAGGTGCCGCCACATAATCACACCGTTGGACACGCCCAGCGCGCGTGCCGCCGATATGTATTCAAAGTTCCGGCCCCGCAGAAACTCGGCGCGAACGACGCCCACCAGCGCCACCCAGGAGAAGGCGAGCAGGATTGTGAAGAGTGTCCAGAATCCGGGAATGAGAACCGAGGACACAATCAGAATGAGATACAGCGTCGGGATGGCTGTCCAGATCTCGATAAAGCGCTGGAAGATCAGGTCCACCCAGCCGCCATAATAGCCCTGCACGGCTCCAGCCGCGATGCCAATCACCGAAGATGCCAGTGTCAGGGCCAGACCAAACAAGACCGAGATGCGGAAGCCGTAGACTAGACGCGCCAGAACATCGCGGCCCTGATCATCTGTGCCGAGCCAGTTCCAGTTGCCCATGACGCAGTTCGGATCGTCCGCACCCATCGGGTAGCGCTGACACCGCTCTTCCTTATCCAGCATCCACGACGGCGGGGCTGGCGCGGGCACCGGTATTTCATGGTTCACGGTACGGTAGGAGTACCGCACCGGCGGCCAGAGCATCCAGCCGTTCGCTTCGATCTCGTCCTGGATGAACGGATCCCGATAGTCGGTGATTGCCAGAAAGCCGCCAAACTTTTCTTCCGGGTAATCGACGAAGACCGGGGTCAGTATCTCGCCGTTGTAGGAGACGAGGATTGGCCGGTCGTTGGTCAAGAACTCGGCGCCCATGGCGAGCACAAACAGCACCAGAAAAATCCAGAGCGACCAGTAACCCCGGCGATTGGCCTTGAAGTTGGCAAGGCGCCGCTGGTTAATCGGCGACAGGCGCATCTTTTTGGGCGGTGGTGCCGTTTCCTCCGCCAGCGGGTTCAACACATCGTAGCCGGCGTTTTCGAGGTCCTTGTTCAGACGACTGTCCATTGCCTCACACCTCCCGGCTTTCAAAATCGATCCGCGGATCGATCCAGGTGTAGGTGAGGTCAGAGATGAGATTCACCAGAAGTCCCATCAGCGAGAAAATGTACAGCGTTGCAAAGACCACCGCGTAATCGCGATTGATGATGGATTCAAAACCGAGCAGCCCGAGACCATCCAGCGAGAAGATCGTCTCGATCAACAGCGAACCGGCAAAGAAGGACGAGATGAAAGCGCCCGGGAAACCGGCCACAACGATCAGCATCGCGTTCCGGAACACATGGCCGTAAAGAACCTGGCTTTCCGTCAACCCTTTTGCGCGCGCGGTAATCACATATTGCTTGCGGATCTCATCCAGGAAGGAATTTTTGGTGAGCAGCGTCGTTGTCGCAAAAGCCGACAGAACCATCGCTGTCAGTGGCAAGGCCAGGTGCCAGAAATAATCAAGGATCCGTTCCGGCCAGGACAGGCTCTCCCAATTGTCGGACACCAATCCCCTCAGCGGGAAGATGTCCCAGAAGGACCCGCCGGCGAAGAGGACGATCAAGAGAACCGCAAACAGGAACCCTGGAATTGCATAGGCGACCACAATCACCCCGGAGGTCCAAACATCAAAGCGCGAGCCATCGCTTACAGCCTTGCGAATGCCAAGCGGGATCGAGACCGCATAGGAAATCAGCGTCATCCACAGACCGAGCGAGATCGACACGGGCAGTTTTTCGGCGATCAGGTCGAGGATGCGAATGTCACGGAAGTAACTCTCACCGAAATCAAACCGCGCATAATTCCAGAGCATGTTCAAAAACCGTTCCAGCGGCGGCTTGTCGAACCCGAATTGCGCTTCCAGCTCTTTGATGAATTCCGGATCCAGCCCCTGAGCACCGCGATACTTGGACGTCACACTGTCACCACCGCCCGCGCTTGCGCCGGACGATTCATTGCCGATGTTTCCCATATCGCTGCCGCCACCGCTGATGCGCGATGTCGCATCGACATCCGTGCCGGAGATCTGCGCAATGACGCGCTCAACCGGTCCACCGGGTGCAAACTGGATGATGAAAAAATTGATTGCCATGATCCCGACAAGGGTCGGGATCATGAGCAACAAACGGCGGAGAATATAAGCGCCCATAGGGGTCTTTTTATCCCTTTGCGTCTCAGCTCGAAAACCGAGCTTAGAGAGTGTCTGTTATTTTCTAACCGGCATCTTCAATGAATTTGGCTTTTTCCGGATCTATCCACCAAAGATCTTCCACGGGGAAGAAATACTTTGGCGGTTCCGGTGGAAAACCGAATATGTCCCAGATGGCCACCGAATGGGTGTTCTTGTACCATTGCGGGATCCAGTAGTAACCGGCACGCAAGACACGATCGATCGCTCGGGCTGCGGTGACCATTTCCTCCTTGGACTGCGCCGCCAGGACTTTGTCGGTCAAGGCATCAATCACGGGATCGGAAATGCCGGCAAGATTGCTGCTTCCCGGCACACTGGCTGAGCGGGTGGTCCAGTACTCCCGGATCGGATCAGACAATGTGGCACTGAAGGCAAACCGGCGGCTGGCTATGTCGAAGTCGAACTCGTTCAAGCGGGCCTGATACTGGGCTCCGTCCACGACCCGGAAAGTTGCGTCGACACCGAGACGCTTCAGGTTCTTGATGAATGGATTGACGATCCGTTCAAACGACGTGGTGTTGTTCAGAAATTCGATAGTGAACGGTTTGCCGTCTGGTCCGACAAGGTTTGATCCGTCGCGCGCGTATCCTGCCTCCTGCAAAAGCTCATTGGCCCGGCGCAGCAGTCCACGGTCAAAGCCCGACCCATCGCTGACCGGCGGCGTCACGGGCTCCCCGAAGACAGCTTCCGGCAGCTGATCCCGGTAAGGTTCCAACAAAGCCAGCTCCGCGCCCTGGGGCACGCCTTCGGCCTTCATCTCCGAGTTTTCGAAGTACGACTGCGTTCTTTGATAAAGATCGTAAAAAAGGTTCTTGTTGGACCATTCAAAGTCAAATGCGTAGCCGAGGGCTTGGCGCACACGCGGGTCCTTGAACTTCTCGCGGCGCGTGTTGAGAAACCAACCTTGCGCGCCTGAGGGACGGCCGTCCGGAAAAACCTTTGTCACCACCCTGCCATCTTCAACCGCCGGGAAATTGTATTCGGTCGCCCAGTTTTTTGACGAAAATTCCTCGCGGTAGCGGACGGTTCCTTTTTTGAAGGCCTCAAAAGCAACCTGGCGCTCTCGGAAGAACTCCACCCGCACGATCTGGAAGTTTTTCTGTCCGCGCAGCACGGGAAGGTCATTGGCCCAATAGTCATCGACCTTATGGTATTCGACAAAACGCCCGACAGCGTGTTTGCCAACCTTATAAGGGCCCGACGACAGCGGCGGGGTCAGCGTGCTCTGCTCAAAGTCGTAGGCCGTGTAGTAGCGTTTTGAAAAGATCGGGTAACCGGCGGCGACACCGAGCGGATAATTGCGGGACTGTGTCCCATCAAACTGCAGAACGACGCGATGTTCGTCGAGAACTTCCGCATCGGTCAGAACCCGCATCGGCTGACTGATGTTCGGATGGCCGTGCTCTTTGAGAAGCAGCATGGAGAAAGCAACGTCTTCGGCTGTCAGCTTTGAGCCATCATGAAACTTTGCTTCAGGCCGCAAATTGAAGATGAAGCGATTGCCGTCTTCGGAGACCTCAACACTTTCTGCGACGAGCCCATAAACCGCATCCGGTTCATCATAGGCCCTGACCATGAGAGTGTCGAAACACAGCTCCATCCGCGGCGGCGCATCCCCTTTCAAAATGAAGGAATTGAAGGTGTTGTAAGTCAGGACATTCTGATTGAAGGACCAGTACGGCGCTTGAAAATTGAAGGTTCCGCCTTTTGGCGCATCCGGGTTTACGTAATCAAAGTGCGTGAAGTCCGGCCCATATTTCAGGTCACCAAACACCGAAAGGCCATGACGCGCACCTGTGCTCTCACCGGCTGCATATGCTGCCCGTGAGAAAAGCGGTCCGGATGCAGCCGCAAGTGCCGTTGCTGCGGAGAGCTTCAAGACCTGCCGTCGGTCCGGCCCTTGACGGTTCGTCATTGTACTGCTCCGGTTTTTGCTGCCTTTTCTTCGTCATACCACCAGATTTCCGGGAACCCGGTGCTATATTCCGGCATGTTTTCCGGGTGCGAGAACCGGTCCCAACGCGCTGTTCGGGTCTCATCGACGTAGAACTGTGGCACCACGTAGTGGTTCCACAACAGGACACGGTCTAGGGCGTGGGTCGCAGCAACAAGGGTCTCACGATCTTCTGCGAAGATCACCTTGTCGATCAGGTGATCGATGGCTGGGTTTTTGATGCCGCCATAGTTGGCCGAGCTCGCATTGTCGGCAGAAACAGACCCCCAATACTCCCGTTGCTCGTTCCCCGGTGACAAAGACTGCCCGATCGCCAAGGTCGTCGCATCGAAGTCGCGTGCCCGAACCCGATTGATGAACTGGGACGTATCGACAAGCCGCAAGACAGCATTGATACCGATGCTCTCCAGATTTTTCGCGTAGGGAAGCAGAGAGCGCTCACTGGCCTTATCGCGGTAAAGGAACTCGATCGTGAGCTGCTCACCGGTTGCCTCGTCGACCATCTGGCGCCCTTCGAGTTTGTAACCGGCACCGCGCAGAAGCTTGACGGCCTCACGCAAATTGGCCCGGACATTTTGCGGGGAACCGCCGACCGGGTTCTTAAATTCTTCGGTAAAGACTTCCGGCGGCACTTGATCGCGAACTTCTTCAAGAATTTCCAGTTCCTTTCCGGTCGGCAGACCTGACGAGGCCAGTTCCGTGCCTGAGAAATAGGAATTCACGCGTTTCAAAAGGTTGGCGGAGATGATTTCGTTGGTGGTTTCAAAATCATAGGCATAGTTCAGCGCCCGGCGCACGTCTGGGTTCTTGAACTTGTCTCTTCTGAGGTTCAGGAAGTATCCCTGCATCACGCCGGTGGATCGGTCGGGAAAGATCTCGCGCACGACCCGCCCGTCGCGGAGTGCTGGAAAATCATACCGCTTTGCCCATTGGCTAGAGCTGCGTTCGGTATGAAAATCGTATTGATCGCCTTTGAAGCCTTCGAACTGAACCGCATCGTCCAGAAAGATGACGTACCGGATCTCGTCAAAGTTTCCTGTTCCGGCCCGGATCGGCAAATCCCCACCCCAATAATCGTCGACCCGTTCGTAGATCACTTGCCGGTTGGCCGAAAAATCCTTGATCCGGTACTGACCGGATCCCAGGGGCGGCTCCAGCGAACTCTTGGAGAGATCCCGAGGCTCACCCTTGTCATTGGTTCCTTCCCACCAATGCTTTGGCAGAATTGTGAGCTGTCCCATGATCTTGGGAAGTTCACGGTTGCCGGATGTGTCGAACGTGAACCGAACGATATTGCCGTCAACGATTTCGGCATTGGTGACGTTCTTGTAGTAAAACTTCCGCTGCGGATTGAGTTCGATTGATTTCTCAAACGACCAGATCACATCTTCGGCCGTCACCGGCTGCCCGTCATGCCATTTGGCGTTCTGGTTCATTCGGTATTCGACCCAAGAATAGTCGTCCGGATATCTGACGCCATCTGCCAGAACACCGTACTGCGCACTGATGTCGTCTTCATCGAGTGACGGTTCCATCAGGCTTTCGTAAATGTTCAGGATCCCAGGCGCAGGCTGGCCTTTGGGCGGCAGGAAGTTGAAGGTGTCGAACCCGCCGCGGGCTGCGAGGCGCACTGTGCCGCCTTTCGGCGCATCAGGGTTTACATAGTCAAAATGTTCGGCGTCAGGGCCATATTTCGGCGTGCCATTCAAAGCCGCAGCATGTTTCCACTGAGGATCTTGCGCCACTGCGGGATTGGCGATTGCAGCGACCAGCAACAACACTCCTGTCAGTATTGCCGTCACCGCTGGTTTTTCGTTTGCACGCCAAGCGGCTCGCATCACTTGCTCCGTTGCTGTTGTCCGGGCCGCAGTTCGCGGTATGGAAACAGTTTAGGGAGCGGTGGCCAAAAAACCACCCATTAAGCGTGACATGACAGAAATTTAACCGGTTTGCGAGAGCTCGTTGCCGGAGACGGTTTCCGATTCTTTCCGCCCCTTGGTCTTTTGGCTGTACATCCGGCTGTCGGCAACTCTGAGCAGATCGTCAATGGTGCCTGCATCGCTTGGAAAGCTTGCACTGCCGATACTGGCGCTCACACCGATGCGCACACCGGAGAACTCGAAAACCTCTGAAAGACGTTCGCCCAAGCGCTCCAGGAACGCCTCCCGTTCCAGGCGGCGCATGTTTCCAGGGGTCAAAACGATGAACTCATCCCCCCCCACACGGGCAACCGTATCTGTCTGCCGTGTCTGCTGCTGTAGCCGATGACCGATTTCGACGAGCAACTGATCCCCGGCCGCATGCCCATAATTGTCATTGATCGGCTTAAAGGCATCAAGGTCGACATAGAAGATCTCAAAGCCGGACCCGGTCCGATCGGACATGACCGCCAATTGAAGCATCCTGTCTTCCAAGAGCCGCCGATTGGCCAACCCGGTCAGCGGGTCGTGCAAAGCCATTGAGCGCACCTTGTAAACCTCGCTGATCAGCAAAAACGCCATGGCGCCGAACAGAAGCGAAATCAAACTGCCGACAAGCTGAGTGATCCAGATGCTGCGTTCGTTGCTGTTCCAACCGTTTTCTGGATAGCCTAGAACTTCCCATGTCAAACCACCGGGCAGGTTCAAGGGGAGTCTTACACTGTCAATATCCATCAAGCCGAAGCTTCCGAATATATGCGCCTTTTCCGGTGTGGCAGCAGCTTTGTCCACGATCCCAATCCGCAGCTGTTTGACAGTGTCAGAGATGCCAGCAGCTTGCATCAGGCCCGCTTCATCGACCACAAGAGACAACACACCCCAATATGGGCGTTCCGGCATGGGCTGTCCGAGTTCGGCCGGCGGGAACACAGGGATCCGGATTAAAAGCGCCCGACCGCCCTGTACGAGTTCCAAGGGCCCGGCAATAACAATCTCTCGAGAGAGCATGGCCTGTCTGATTGCAGGCCATTGGCTTGTGTTCAATCGGTAGTCCAAGCCGATGGCCGACTGGTTGGGCTGATATGGATAGACAGCTTGCAGGACATTGCCCGGCGCAAGTCCGATTGATCTTATGACTGGATTTTCATCAATCAAATCAGACGCGATCGCATCGTATTTTCGCGCATTGAACGGCTCTTTCGAGGACTCAATGACATTGGCCCGCAGTCCGATACCGTAGGCAACTGTGCGGTTGAGTTCGCCTTCCAGCTTGGCGCGGACTTCTGAAAGATTGGCAACGGCCTGACGTTTGTTTTGGGACATGATTTCGCTGCGCACCGTGTACCCGACATGCGCCGTCACCGCGATCCCAGCCAGAAAGCAAATCACCGCCGTCAGCGAAGCAACCCACGCCCCATTGCTATGTACAAAGAATTGACGCAGTGCGTTCATGCTTGCCCAATCCAATTGGATTGTCGTTCCTGCCAATATTACCTAAATGATACGTAACGTCACAAAACTTAATTTTTCTTCAAATCGCAATAAAAAAGCCGGGCAATTGCCCGGCTTCCAAATGTAGTCGCAGCATTTCACCAGTGCTTATTGGGATTATTCTCCCGGAAGCGGCTTTGGTGTAGCAGCCTGCTCGCGCATGTAAGCAATCAGGTCAGCCCGCTCTTCAGACTTGCGGATACCTGCAAAGCCCATGGACGTGCCCGGGATGTATTTTTTCGGGGCAGCGAGAAAGTTATAAAGGCCCTCGTAGGTCCACTCCGGATTTTCCTCGCCGTATGCAGCCATTGCGCTTGAATAATTTACGCCATCAACACCACCCGGCTTACGACCAACGATTTCCCACAGGTTCGGGCCGACTTTGTTCGCGCCGCCCTGCTCGAAAGTGTGGCACGCCGCACATTTCTTTGCAGCACTCTCGCCATCACTGGCAGCAGCAGCCATGAGCAACTCGCCAATCGGAACGACATCCGGCTCCGGTGTGACTTCTGACGTTGAATCTTCCGCAGCGGCCACGACAATTTCATAGCCGGGCTTGCCCGGGATCGTCGGCTTGAAAATTATGTCAGACACAATTCCCAAACCCATAGTCAGAATAAGCACCATAAGAACCGCACCAGCGGCCTTGTTCAGCGTGAAGGAATCCATTCTCTCCGGCTCCAAGCTCATACGCGTCCGGGCCCGTAACTTGAGGTCACGAACCCTATCAGCTCATCGAATTTTGCCGGAACCTACAAATTTTTTGACCTCGCTGTCCATAGCTTTAAAAGGGCAACGTGTACGACATTCGGACGCGCCCCCGGAAAAACACAGTTTTCCGGCCAAAAAACCCGCCAAAGGAGACTGGATTGAGCTCTGCACTTGTTATTGTTCCGGCCCGACTGGCCGCAACACGACTGCCCCGGAAGCCGTTGGCGGATATCTGCGGAAAACCAATGATTGTCCGGGTACTCGAGCAGGCCCTCAACGCAGATATCGGACCAGTCGCCGTTGCGACTGACGACACGAGTATCGCAGAAGCGGTCCGGGATCATGGCGGAACTGCCGTTATGACCCGGGACGACCACGAATCTGGTTCAGACCGTATCTTTGAAGCCGCGCAGACCCTGGACCCCGACCAGAAGCACGACACTGTATTGAATGTTCAGGGCGATGTGCCTCTGATTGAGCCTGCAGCGATTCGGGCTGCCTTCGCCCCCCTTTCGGTCTCAGGCGTAGACATTGGCACTATCATGACCGAAATCCGGGATGATCGGTTCCGCGACGACCCGAACTTCGTCAAAGCAGTCACGACACCGAACGGACACGGGCACAACCGGGCGCTATATTTTACCCGCGCAACCGCGCCGGGTGGCGACGGTTCGCTTTATCAGCACATCGGCATCTATGCCTATCGCCGCGCCGCGCTGGAGCGTTTTGTCTCGCTGTCGCCGTCGCCACTGGAAAAGCGGGAAAAATTGGAACAATTGCGCGCGCTCGAGGCCGGTATGCGCATTGATGTATCGGAGATTGCCTCCGCGCCTATGGACGTGAACACACCTGAAGATCTAGAACGGGCTCGATTAGCCTATCAATCCTTATAAAACGCCGCACCAAAGCTGGACACATCAATGAGCAATGCGAAAAAAATCGTCTTCCAGGGCGAAACCGGCGCCAATTCCCACATGGCCTGCCGTGACGTTTATCCCGACTACGAAGCCATTCCCTGCGCGACGTTTGAAGACTGTTTTTCGGCAATGGCGGACGGCAAAGCCGACCTGGCGATGATCCCGATCGAAAATTCGGTCGCGGGCCGTGTCGCGGACATTCACCATCTTCTACCTGGTTCCAATTTGCACATCATCGGCGAGTACTTCATGCCGATCCGGTTCCAGTTGATGGCTCCAAAAGGGACCAAGGTTGAAAACCTTACAACGGTACAAAGCCACGTCCATGCGCTGGGGCAATGCCGGAACATCATCCGCGAGCTGGGTTTGAACGCTGTTGTTGGCGCTGACACCGCCGGCTCCGCTCGTCAGATTGCCGAGCTGGGCGATCCCACCCATGCAGCACTCGCCCCACGGATGGCCGCAGATATCTACGGTCTCGACATCCTGCGTGAAGATGTGGAAGACGAGGCACACAACACCACGCGGTTTGTGATCCTGTCCCGCGACAAGATGGAGGCAGCCCACAACGGCCAACCGGTAATCAGCACCTTCATCTTCCGGGTCCGGAACGTGCCGGCCGCTCTATACAAGGCACTCGGCGGCTTTGCGACGAACAATGTGAACATGACCAAGCTGGAATCCTACCAGCTGGAGGGACAATTCTTCGCGTCCATGTTCTACGCAGACATCGAAGGGCACCCAAACGACCCGCATGTTGCACTCGCTTTGGAAGAGCTTGCCTTCTTCTGCGCGGAGCTCAAGATCGTTGGCGTTTACCGCGCGAGCCCGTTCCGCGACAAAATTCGTGAACCGGAAGCTAACCGGGCCTTAAGACCCAATCCGCAATCTTAAGGGCGACGCCCATTCTTTCAGGACCCCTAGAGGACCCAATGACCGAAATTCGTTTTGATGCCCTGTGCATCGGCAATGCTATTTGTGATGTATTTGCCCATGTCGAGGAAGACTTTCTTCTCCAGGAGGGCCTGGTCAAAGGGTCCATGCGGCTCATCGAGACCGATGAAGCTGTGGCCTTGTTCAACAAGATGGGCCAAACGGTCCGCATCTCCGGCGGCAGCGCAGGCAACACGGCGGCTGGAATTGCCTCTCTCGGGGGGCGCCCGGCTTATTTTGGAAAAGTCGCCGAAGACGAACTCGGCGACAGCTACTACCACGACATGAACGGCACAGGTGTCTACTACAACACCCCGCGCCTTCGTGAATGGAAGCCCACTGCCCGCTCAATGATCCTGATCACTCCTGACGGTGAGCGCACCATGAACACATATCTTGGCGCGTGCACGGAATTCAGCCCCTCAGATGTTGATGAAGACGTGGTTGCCGCAGCCGCAGTCACCTACATGGAAGGCTACTTGTGGGATCCGGAAGAGGCAAAAAAAGCTTTCCTCGCGGCTGCAGAGATCGCACACAAGCATGATCGGAAAGTGGCAATCACCTTGTCCGACTCCTTCTGTGTTGACCGTTACCGGGATGAGTTTACCGGCCTGCTGTCAGACGGCGTCGTTGATCTGATGTTCGCCAATGAGCATGAAATTAAGGCGCTTTATCAGACGGGAGACCTGGACACAGCCATTTCTGCCGCGCGTGAGAGCGGCGCAATGACCGCCCTGACGCTCGGAAAAGAGGGCGCGATGATCATCACACCTGAGGAAACCGTCAAGGTTCCTGCTCAGCAAGTTGACAATGTCGTCGACCTCACCGGTGCCGGCGACCTCTTTGCCGCCGGCTTTCTGTTTGGCCTCGCACGAGATTACTCGCTCACCAATGCCGCTGAGCTCGGCTGCATCTGTGCCTCCAGCGTTATCAAGCACGTCGGCGCCCGCCCCGAGCGGCCGCTGAAAAACCTTGCAGCGCAGAATGGCTTTGAAGTTTGAATAAAAAAGGCGGCCCATCGGCCGCCTTTTTTCTCATGAATTTTGTAATCCTCAGGCGGCCAGATCCTGGACGCTGATGACTTTTCCGTCTTCATCCAGGCGATAGATGATCGGCGTCCCGGTCCCGAGCTCCCGCTTCAGGATTTCCTCCGGGCTCAGCCCTTCCAGTTCCATGATGAGCGACCGCAACGAATTGCCGTGGGCTGCAACGATCGTGCGCTTGCCAGACAAGACGCGCGGCAATATCTCGGCTTTGTAGTACGGCAGAACACGTTCAGCAGTCATTTTAAGGCTCTCACCTCCCGGAGGTGGAATGTCGTACGACCGGCGCCAGATGTGAACCTGTTCCTCGCCAAACTTTTCCCGGGCCTCATCTTTGTTCATGCCGGTCAAATCGCCATAGTCACGTTCGTTCAGAGCCTGATCCTTGAAAGTTTCGAGGCCGGTTTGGTCAAGCTCTTCCAGAATTATCCCGAGCGTTTTCTGGGCACGGGACAACACCGACGTAAAGGCCAGATCGAAATTCAGTTTCAGATCCCGCAGCTGCTCGCCCGCCTTATGCGCTTCGGCAACGCCCTGGTCGGTAAGACCCGGGTCTTTCCAGCCTGTGAACAGGTTTTTAAGGTTCCATTCGCTCTGTCCGTGGCGGACAAGCACTAGCAGGCGTTCCATAAAGATCTCCTTAGGTGGATCATCTTGAATTGATCAGGTGTCCAGGCCAAGGACGTCGGCCATGGAATAAAATCCGGGTTTCTGGTCGAAGCCCCACAGGGCCGCCTTGACCGCGCCGCGTGCAAACAGCTGCCGGTCTTCGGCGCGGTGCGTCAGCTCAATCCGCTCGCCTTCACCGGCGAAAATCACGGAGTGCTCTCCTATGACGGATCCGCCCCGAAGGGTCGCAAAACCGATATCGCCGGTCTTTCGCGGGTCCATAATACCGTCACGGCTTCGAACTGAATGGGTCTGGAGATCGATCCCGCGGCCTTCTGCGGCAGCTTCGCCGAGAAGCAAAGCGGTGCCGGACGGCGCATCGACTTTGTGTTTGTGATGCATTTCCAGAACTTCGATATCAAAGTCTGCGTCCAACGCCGCTGCTGCCTTGCGCACAAGGCTCGCCAGCAAGTTGACGCCGAGGCTCATGTTGCCGGATTTGATAATCCGTGCGTGCCTTGCAGCGGCGCGAAGAGGTGTTTCCTCCTCCGGCGTCCAACCAGTCGTTCCGATCACATGAACGATCCGCGCCTGGGCCGCCAACTCAGCAAACCAAATGCTCGCTTTTGGCGCTGTAAAATCCAAGACCCCGTCGGCTTTCGCAAATGCAGACAACGGATCATCGGTCACAGGGACATTCAAAGCGCCAACGCCGGCAAGCTCACCCACATCCTGACCTAGGAAAGGCGATCCCTCTTGCTCAATGGCCGCAACCACGTCTGCTCCCGCAGCATCTGTGACGGCCCGGGTCAAGGCCCGCCCCATCCGGCCACCTGCACCAACCACGACCAAGCGCATTGAACCCATACCTTGTTCCCTTCAAAGTTGGCAGCGGTATAGCAGGTTCGTAACTGCAGGCAAATGTCTGATGCGAACGCAACAAACACGGGCGCTTCAATGTCTGGTCCGTAACTTGGGACAGAAGTTAGGCCCAACCGATATTAACTGATCGATTGCAGAATGGCCGAAATTGACATGATAAAAACAAACAATAATTCGTTTAATTAAGTATTTGTTTGACCTCTTATAATAGCGTTTCGATAAAGTGATCAGACACAACAACAAAAAGCGGCTTTTTTGATTGCATCATATAAAACCACAATCACAATGAACGCCAGTTATCTCGGATCAGTATTTATGGCGAGCGGTTTCGGTATGAGCCAACTCGATATATTTCGAAAAGCCGTACGAAGATCGTTATTTACATCTTTGGCAGTCTCCTTTGTTTTGAGCCTTGCATATTTGACGACAGCTACAGCTCAAGACACGAGTTTGGACGAATTCTGGTCGCTCACCGAATTTACCGCGCTGAATAAAAAACAACGGTCTGCCGCAGAAGGCTTTGCGCAACGCGTGTCGGCGCCGGCGATCCCGCTGGAAACCAAAGTCAATCCGGTTAAAGTCGCAATCATATATCCGGGCAGCCAGGCATCAGATTATTGGCGCCGCAGTCTCGCGTCGTTTGAAGCGCGGATGGACGAGATTGGTCTCCCTCGCAAGATCGAGTCTTATTTTTCTGGATCATCATCGGATGCGGGCGGCCAGGCCGCGTTGATCACACAGGCTCTGGCAAGCAATCCGGATTATCTGGTTTTCACTCTGGACGTTCTACGCCACAAGCCGATTGTTCAACGCCTCATCGCCCGTGGAGAACCTAAGATCATCCTGCAAAACATTACGACGCCGCTGAAGGTTTGGAGAGAACGGCAGCCCTTTCTTTATGTCGGTTTCGACCATGTGGCCGGTACCCAGCTTCTCATCGACCACTACAAGACCAAGATCGGCCAAAAACAGGACTTTGCAATTCTGTTCGGGCCTCGCGGATACGTCAGCCGAGCCCGGGGCAACACTTTCTTGCAGGCTTATTCAGATCCGGAAGCCATGAACCTCAAGGCCTCCTACTACGTTGGGTATGACCGGGAAAAATCGCGGCAGGCGACAGAAAGCATTCTTCAAGAACATCAAAACCTATCGTTCATCTATGCGTGCTCAACTGACATCGCTCTCGGTGTCATGGACGCCATCGCGGCAAGTGACAACCAGGGAACCGTCATGACCAACGGATGGGGTGGGGGCGCTGCCGAACTGGATGCCATCCTGCAAGGAAAGCTGGATGCCACGGTAATGCGGATGAACGATGACAACGGTGTTGCCATGGCTGAGGCGATTGTCTTGGACCAGACAGGAAACAGTGACCAGATCCCGGTGGTGTTCTCCGGTGAGTTCGCGCTTGTCACCAAGGAGAACTCTGCTGGAGATATTCAAGAATTGAAGGCGCGGGCCTTCCGGTACTCAAAATGAAGACAAAAGGTGTGAAGTTCAGCTGGTTGGTCGGAGGCCTGTTTGTGGTCGGCCTCATGGCAACTGCTGTTGCGCTTTTTGGCATCACCTACCTTGGAAGTTTGTCCGTCGCTGAGTTGGAAGCTGAACGCAATGCAAAGCGCGAACAGTCCCTCACGACATTGGTTTTCGAGTCCTATTTGAAGGACATCGAAAGCCAGCTGCGTACGATTGCCCTGAACGATGATTTCATTCAGTCGGTTATTGATTACGATGCCCGGAAGGCTGCAAGGATCATGGAGGTCGTCGGCCAAAATGCATCGGCTGTCGTCCCTGACGTGCTTATACTCGATCATGAACGGCAGATGGGATGGCTGAATTCCAGTCTTGCCCTTGTTGACGTCGGCTCCGTACTACCGGGACAAACTCTGAGAACGATGCCACCAGATGTTTGGCGCTTCTACAGCGACGGCAGCGCCGAGCCCGCAACGAAACTCACGGTCATTTCCATACCAGTGGTGGATCCAGAAACCGGCCGTGTCATTGCCCGGCTTGTCGGTGGATCCCTGTTCAACGATGCTTACGCGCTTCTCGACAACCTCTCAAGTGTCCTAGGCACAGGAGATATTGCGATCATCTCTGGGACTGCTTCGCTGGCCTCTTACGGCAAGTTTGCCAATAACGAAGAACTCTCGAACACACTTGATGAGCTCGGCGCGCAGGCGTTCCGCCTTCATGACGGCACACTGACATCAAGCACGGTTCTCCTAGGCGAAACTGGCACAGACCCGATAAAGATTATCACGCAGTCCAAAAGCGACATTGTCGAAAATATAGAATCCACCTATCTGGACATCTTCTTTCCATTTCTCCTCTACATTGGGATTGCGTCGTTTTCAGCCGCATTCCTGATCAATCAGTTTACCGCCGCAAACCTCAACGCTCTCGTGGATTACGCAGGTGGACGGGCGGCTAAGGGATCAGGCGCCAAGTACGAACCCGGTCGGATTGCAGAATACAACCGCCTCGGCACACTTTTTGACAGCGCCTTTGATGCCGTTCAAAAGACGAATGCCCAATTCCGAGAACTCATTGACGGATCGCTGCAGGGGATTGTGATCCATTCCGATGCCAAGATCCTTTACGTCAATGACGCATTGCTCAAAATCCTGGGATACGAACCGGGTGATGCGGACAGACTGATTGGTCAGTCGATATGGGATATCTATGCTCCCGAAGAACATGAGCGCATGCGAACCTATCGCCGGATACGGCAAGAGGGTGGCATCGCGCCGGCCGTTTATGAAGTCTTGGGCAGAGCAGCTTCAGGAGAGTCGGTCTGGCTTGAGCAACATGTTCGCATGACCACCTGGAACGGCGTCACTGCCATTCACAGCACGATCACAGACATTACGGAACGCAAGGAACAAGAAGAGCTGATTGAAAAACATGCAAACTATGACGCTCTTACAGGTCTTCCGAACCGCAATCTGTTCAGAGACCGTCTGCGCCAAAGTCTCGTCCACGGAGACAGGACAGAAAAGGCCGGTGCGGTACTTGTTGTCGATGTGGACAGATTCAAAACGGTGAACGATCTCCATGGTCATGATCTCGGCGATCCGATCCTGCGTGAGGTTGGAAATCGTATTCAGGAAACCGTTGACCCCAGCAATACAGTATCCCGCCTTGGCGGTGATGAGTTTGCCGTGCTCCTGACTGACACCGAAGATGACTGGGAGACAGAAAGGGTCGCCCAGAGAATCTTAGGCGCTGTTTCCAAAAGAATTGATGTCGGCAACGGGCAGGATGCGGTTTTGACGGCCAGTATCGGCATTTCTGTATTTCCGCTGGACGGCTTTACAGATATCGCGCTTTTGAAACAGGCCGAATCCGCCATGCATCAAACGAAGACCGATGGCGGCAATGCTTTCCGGTTCTTCTCAAAGCAAACGAATGATCGAATGACGCGGGCGCTGATGCTCGAAGCCGCTCTTCGAAAAGCCATCGAGAATGATGCGATTGAGATCTATATCCAACCGATAATCAATTGCGCCACTGGTACTGTGTCGGGTTGCGAAGCCCTCGCGCGATGGACCGATCCTGAACTCGGCTTTGTGTCGCCGGGAGAGTTCATTCCCGTCGCTGAAGAAACGGGCTTGATTGTCCCACTTGGAAAGCTTGTTCTGAAAAAGGCCTGCGCATTCTTTTCAGATTGCCGTGCGCGCGGACACACTCTTCAGAGTATCGGGGTGAACATATCGCCGCGCCAATGCCGGGAAGACGGCTTTGTTGACCTCTTGAAATCCACTCTCGACAACGCGGGCATGCGGCCGGACCAGCTGACATTGGAGATCACTGAGAGCGTTATGTTTGATGACAGCCAAATCGATCCGGTTGCCATCATGATGGCTATCAAAACCCTGGGCATCAAACTGTCACTTGATGATTTCGGGACTGGATACTCGTCCTTGAGCTATCTCAAGCGACTGCCGATCGATACCCTCAAAATCGACCGCTCCTTCATAAAGGATATTGAGACAGACACGGACGATCAGGCGCTGGTCAGTGCCATTGTGACCATGGCAAATGCGTTGTCGATCAGTGTGGTCTGTGAGGGCGTAGAGACCCGCAAACAGAACACCATTTTGATGCGCATGGGGTGCCGTCAGATTCAGGGCTTTTACTTCGGCAAACCGATGCCAAGAGAAGATTTCTTCCAATTCCTGGCCGAAGAACCGTTTAAGACCGAACTGCAGTTGAAGGTCAGTTAGACCCACGTAAACACGTTGACCTGTCCACTTGGGGCACAAAAAAAACGCAGGTACCGATTGGCACCTGCGTCTTCTATTTAAGAAGCTTTTGAAGCTTATTCGGCGTCTTTCGGGATTTCCTGACCAGTTTCCTGGTCAACAACCTTCATGGATAGGCGGACCTTGCCACGCTCGTCGAAGCCCATGAGCTTGACCCAGACCTTGTCGCCTTCCTTGACCACATCGGTGACCTTGGCAACTTTCTTCGGAGCCAGCTGGGAGATGTGTACCAAGCCGTCTTTTGCGCCGAAGAAGTTGACGAACGCGCCGAAGTCAACGCATTTCACAACGGTGCCTTCGTAGATCACGCCAACTTCAGGCTCAGCTGCAATGGAGTTGATCCAGTTGACAGCCGCCTTGATGGCTTTGCCATCGGAAGAGGCGATCTTGACGGTGCCGTCGTCCTCGATGTTGACCTTCGCGCCGGTCTTCTCAACGATCTCGCGAATGACCTTGCCGCCCGAACCGATGACTTCACGGATCTTGTCGACCGGGATCTTCATCATTTCGATGCGTGGTGCATGCTCACCAAGCTCGGAGCGTGCCTCGGTGATGGCATTTGCCATTTCGCCGAGAATGTGGATCCGGCCGCCTTTGGCCTGCTCCAGAGCAACCTTCATGATCTCTTCGGTGATACCGTCGATCTTGATGTCCATCTGTAGCGCGGTGATGCCGTTCTCAGAACCAGCAACCTTGAAGTCCATGTCGCCGAGGTGATCTTCATCACCCAGGATGTCGGACAGGACTGCGAAACGATCGCCTTCCTTGATCAGACCCATGGCGATACCGGCAACCGGTGACTTCAGCGGAACGCCGGCATCCATCAGCGATAGGGATGTGCCGCAAACGGTTGCCATGGAGGACGACCCGTTGGATTCGGTGATCTCGGAGACAACCCGCAGGGTGTACGGGAACTCATGATGCGCCGGAAGCATCGGGTTGATTGCGCGCCACGCCAGCTTGCCATGACCGATCTCGCGGCGTCCCGGGGAGCCCATGCGGCCGGTCTCACCGACAGAGTACGGCGGGAAGTTGTAGTGCAGCATGAAGTGAGACTTCACGGTGCCTTCCAGAAGATCGATGAACTGCTCGTCTTCACCGGTGCCGAGGGTTGCAACAACAAGACCCTGTGTTTCACCGCGGGTGAATAGGGACGAGCCGTGTGCGCGCGGCAGAATGCCGACTTCCGAGGAAATCTGGCGAACAGTGGAGAGATCGCGGCCGTCGATGCGGGTACCGGTGTCCAGGATGCCGCCGCGGACGATTTCCGCTTCTAGCTTCTTGAACTGCTCACCGAGGACGTTCGCCTCGACCGCTTCACCTTCGGCAGCGTTGGTGATCAGCGCCTCGACAACCTTGGCCTTGGCTGCATCAACCGCGTTCTTGCGCTCGGTTTTTGCTGTGATCTTGTAAGCTGCAGTCAGATCGTCAGCCGCGATTGCCTTGACCTTGCCGAACAGTTCGGAATGATCGGCAGCAACGAATTCGCGCGGCTCTTTCGCACCGGCTTCCGCCAGCTTGATGATCGCGTCGATGACAGTCTGGAAGCCCTTGTGGCCGAACATGACCGCACCGAGCATTGTTTCTTCGTCGAGTTCCTTGGCTTCGGACTCAACCATCAGAACCGCATCGGAGGTTCCAGCGACAACCAGATCCAGAGCGGATTCCGGCATGTCGTCGACCAGCGGGTTCAGAACGTATTCGCCGTTGATGTAACCAACGCGCGCGCCGCCGATCGGGCCCATGAACGGAACGCCAGACAGGGTCAAGGCAGCAGAAGCTGCGACCATGGCCAGGATGTCCGGTGCATTTTCCATGTCATGCGACAGGACGGTAATCACGACCTGCGTGTCGTTTTTGTAACCGTCAGCAAACAGCGGGCGGATCGGACGGTCGATCAGACGGGAAGTCAGGGTCTCGTGCTCGGACGGACGGCCTTCACGCTTGAAGTAGCCACCCGGGATCTTACCGGCGGCGAATGCCTTTTCCTGGTAGTTCACGGTGAGCGGAAAGAAATCCTGGCCGGCCCGCGGCTCTTTGGCGGAAACAACGGTCGCCAGAACCTTGGTTTCACCGTAGGTCGCCATAACAGACCCATCAGCCTGACGGGCAACCTTACCCGTTTCGAGAATGAGCGGACGTCCGCCCCAGTCGACTTCTACACGATGAATATCAAACATCATCTGTCCTTAACATAGCCTGTCTGCCCCGCCGCTATTCCTCAGCGGTCCATCTCGGGCAAACACATTCCCGGTCGGCCCCGGATGGGCCGGTTACCGGCGGACAGGTCATGGGCAAGACGGCAAGTATCTTTTCAGTGAAATCGAAAAGACGCTGGCAATCCTGCCCCATGACATGTCACGAGGTTTCTATAGAGCGTTTGCAGCCAAAAGGGAAACACTCAAAGGCCTTAGGAACTCAAGAAAGAGCCCTTTGGCAAAAAGAAAAACGCGGCGGGCAAGCCCACCGCGTTGATCAAGTCTAAAACAAGCCTTAGCGGCGAATGCCAAGACGCTCGATGAGGGTCTTGTAACGCTCTTCGCTTTTGCCACGCGTGTAGTCCAGAAGGGACCGGCGCTGCGCAACCATCTTCAGAAGACCGCGGCGGGAGTGGTTGTCCTTGCCATGACCTTTGAAGTGTTCGGTGAGGTTGTTGATCCGCTCGGTCAGGATCGCGACCTGTACTTCCGGAGAACCGGTGTCGCCTTCCTTGGTGGCGTATTCTTTGATGAGCTCAGCTTTGCGCTCTGCAGTGATCGACATCGCTCTTCCTTTCAAGAGGTGGGGCCCGTTGACCGGGCGCGTTGACATGCCGGATTTCCGGCCTGATCCCTCCTGCGCCAGAGCCAAGATGTCGGTCAGCAAAGGTTTTGAAGGGACGTACTGAGCTTCAATGCCCAATGGCGGCGGAATATGACGGAAAACCTTGCGAAAATCCAGAAGAATCTCAAGTGGCGCCCCACATACGCCGATTAGGGACGTTCGTTGAACGCACGGCTGACCCGGTCAGTCGGCTTGTTATTCCGCAAGCTCATCTTCAATCAGGTTTGCCGCTGCCAGTCCGGTCAGGTATGCGCCGTGGGTTGTGCCATGAAAATCGAAGGTCGTGTGCTCGCCGGCAAAAAGGATGGTATTGGCAACAGGCGTTGCAAAACGGTCAAAATCGGCTGGCGTGTTTCCGACCGCAGAATAGGAATACGCGCCGAACGTATGCGGGTCTTTCGACCAGCGTGTTGCCATATGACCAATCGGCGCAGGAATGTCTTCACCGAACATCGCGCGGAGCGCACCCATGCAATCGCTGGTCATATCGGGATCGCTCATTGCCTCGGCAACAAACGGATAATCGCCAACACTCACGCCCAGCAGGATGTTTTCAGGGCTGAAGGTGCGGTAATTTAGAAAGTAATTCCAGCGCCCTTTTGGTTCGCTCATGTACCCGAGATACTGAACGTCTTCGGGCCAAAATGGCTGCTCAAACTTCAGCGCCAGTTTGGTGACACTCCCAAAGCCAATTTCGTTGATGCTTTTCTGATGCGCCTTGGGAAGGGGCGGGTCAAACGCGATCATGCCTTTCTTGAGAACTCCAAGGGGCACGGTACAAATCACGAAATAGGATTCGAATGATCCCTTTGAGGTGTAGACGGCCGCCCCATCGCCTTCTTCGTATTCGATCGCTTCAACAACCGTATCAAAACGAACGTCCATACCGTCCGCGAGGCTCTTTGGTATCTGATCGTAACCCTTTGTCAGGATCACATCCGCCCCATCATATTCATCGTCCTCGTCGAAATAGTAGGCGGACAGTTTTTCAATAGGTCCGCCAGTCGAGAACTCCGTGTAGGCACTCATCATCCAGCGAAGCACCGGATCCTGAAGGCTATCCTTGGAGAAACGGCGGATCGCCTCAGACAGCGGCTGATCATTGTCGAACGTATCGTCAATGCGCTTATAGAGCCGCATCAGGTCGCGATACTTGGAGTTGATCGTGGATCTCGAAACAGCAGCGCCATCTTGGGCATAGACCTGATAGCTTTCGTCCGATGTGACGTAGGTCGGCGCGTCGATCGCATCTGCCAGTTTTGAAACCGGATTTCCCTCAGGCCTGTGGATCCAGCCGGCACCGACCTCAAATGGCGCGCCCAAAGACCAGTCTGTCCGGATCCGCCCACCGACGGCAGACGCCGCCTCCAGGACAACAACCGCGTATCCGAGGTCCTGGAGCCGCCTTGCTGCAGTGAGACCTGCGATGCCCGCCCCAATCACAATTACATCGAAGTCGTCGTTTTGGGCTTTCGCTAAACTTGCATTCAGAAACGGCGAAGTTAGCGCCACAGCAGCACCAGTTTTCAGCACTTGGCGCCGCGTTGCCCGCCCGCGAGTATCCGTAAAGATCTTCCGCCCGCGCTTCATAGTGCCCTCCACCCGGTCGTTGCCGTTTGTGCCTGGGCATCATGGCACGGTTTAGCCGAAACGTCAGGCTGTGATCGCAGGCTTGGCCCTAAAGATGAAACACCCGGCTCGGCTGAAAGCGGCCCTTTTCGATCGCACCGATGGCGACGGGAACACTTGCGTGGCTGGCAAAAGCGACATCACAGTTCAACGGAGCATCCCGGCCACGCAGGAGCACAGACATCCCCTTTTTGATCTTGGCGGCATCGTCATCCGAGACCGTGACTTCGACCAGCTCATCCATCGCTTCGCGGACCGGCAAGACAAATTCCTCGACCAGGACATCGACGCCCGCACCCTCTTCAAGCTCCTCCGCCATCTGAAGGATTTCGTCAAGCTCGATCAGATCCTCTTCGCCGAATGGTCCCACCAGCAAACGGCGTAATTCCGTCACATGGCCGCATGTGCCTAGACATCGACCGATGTCCCGGGCGAGCGCCCGCACATAGGTACCCTTGCCGCATTCCGCTTCGAAAACAGCGCGGTTTTCATCCGGGCATTCCACGAGGTCAAGCCGGTGCATATCAATCGGCCGTGCTTCCAATTCAACCTCTTCACCGTCACGGGCCAGATCATAAGCCCGCTCGCCTGCGACCTTGATCGCGGAAAATTTGGGCGGAACCTGCATGATTTCGCCGACGTACTCCGGGAGAACGGCTTTGATCGAGTCGGCATCCGGACGCACATCCGATGTTGCAACGACCTCACCTTCGGTGTCATCGGTATTGGTTTCCGCGCCCCATGTCACCTCAAACCGGTAAACCTTGCGTCCGTCCATCACAAAGGGAACGGTCTTGGTCGCTTCCCCGAAGGCCACCGGCAGCAGGCCAGAGGCCCGCGGATCCAGGGTGCCGGCATGACCGACCTTTTGCGGTGAAAAGATCCGCTTGATCTTGCCGAGGGCCTCGTTGGACGTGATGCCATAGGGCTTGTCCAATACCAGCCAACCGTTGATCGTGTTCTTTTTTCTTTTGAATTGCTGTTTGCGGGCCATTTTTTCTTCTTGTTCGTAACGCGTCTGTCCACCCTGGGATCATCACTGCCTAACGTGACGCCCTATAGGCTTTCCAAGCAATTCACTGATCTTCCTGCGGACCGTCCAGATCCCGGGCAACTTCCGGTGAATGCAGCAGCGTTTCGATCCGGTCGTCATCGTCAAAGCGCGTATCAAGGACAAAGCGCAGATCGGGCATGTATTTCATTGTCAGCCGGCGGGAGACCTGACCTCGGAGATATTTTGCGCTCCGGTTCAAGGCCTTTTGAACCTTTTCAGCATTCACACCGCCCAGCGGCATCACGAGACACGTCGCCAAACGCAGATCCGGTGTCATGCGGACTTCCGGGATCGTGATGATAACGCCGTCGAGGTCCGGATCGGAAAACCGGCCGCGTGTGAAAATGTCGGACAGCTCCTTACGAACCGTTTCGCCGACCTTCAACTGGCGCTGCGATGGTCCCTGACTGTCCTGTCCAGAATGTTTCGCCATTTCAATTCCTAACGAGCCGTCGAGGCTCCAAATGCAAGGGCGCCGGCGTGACCTTGAAGTCCCGCCGGCGCGCATCTCTTCCAATCAGTAACCGGCGATCAGAGCGTACGTTTGATGTGCTCGACGCGGAAACACTCGATAACATCGCCCGGACGCATGTCTTGGTACTTGGTGAAGTTCATGCCGCATTCCTGACCGGATTCGACAGACTTGACCTCGTCCTTAAAGCGCTTGAGCGTGCCCAGCTCGCCTTCGTGGATGACCACGTCGTCGCGGATGAGGCGGACTTGCGCGCCGCGCTCCACAACGCCCTCGGTAACCAGACAGCCCGCAACCTTGCCGACCTTGGAGATGTGGAAGATCTCTTTGATCTCCGCATTGCCAAGGAAGGTCTCGCGGCGCTCTGGCGACAGAAGGCCGGACATGGCTGCCTTGATGTCGTCGACGAGATCATAAATCACGTTGTAGTAACGGATCTCGATGCCGTCGCGCTGAGCCGCTTCACGGGCCTGCTTGTTCGCACGCACGTTGAAGCCGAGGATCGGCGCTTTGGATGCCGCCGCCAGCGTGATGTCGCTTTCCGTGATGCCGCCCACGCCGGACAGCAGAATGCGCGCACCGACTTCGTCTGTTCCAAGCTCGTTCAACGCATGTGCAATGGCCTCTGCAGACCCCTGCACGTCGGCTTTCAGAACCAGCGGGAACTCCTTGCGGCCCGTTTCCTGCAGACGGTTCATCATTTGCTCAAGCGAGCCACGTGTCCCGGATGCAACGACAGATGCCTTCTCGCGGATCTGGCGCTGACGATAGTCGGTGATCTCACGGGCACGGGCTTCGTTTTCAACCACTGCAACCATGTCACCGGCAGCCGGCGTTCCCTGGAAGCCGAGGACCTCGACCGGTTTCGCTGGGCCAGCTTCACTTACCTGCTTGCCATTTTCGTCAAGCATCGCGCGGACACGGCCCCACTCGGAACCGGCAACCAGAATGTCACCCGGCTTGAGTGTGCCCTTCTGCACCAGAACAGTCGCAACCGGACCACGGCCACGATCGAGCTGTGCTTCGATGACGATACCTTCCGCGGTCCGATCCGGGTTTGCCTGAAGTTCCAGAACTTCGGACTGCAACAGGATCATTTCCAAAAGCTTGTCGAGGTTTTGACCGGATTTGGCCGAAACCTCAACGTCGATGACGTCACCGCCCATAGATTCAGTAACGATCTCTTCGCTCAGAAGCTCGGTACGAACCCGGTTCGGATCTGCATCGGGCTTGTCCATCTTGTTGATGGCGATAATGATCGGAACATCCGCTGCCTTGGCGTGCGCAATCGCTTCCTTGGTCTGCGGCATGACGCCATCATCGGCGGCAACCACCAGGATCACAATGTCGGTCGACTTCGCACCGCGTGCACGCATCTGGCTGAACGCCGCGTGGCCCGGAGTATCGATGAAGGTGATCTTGTTGCCGTCCTGCTCGACCTGATAGGCACCAATATGCTGAGTGATGCCACCTGCTTCACCGGTTGCGACTTTGGCCTTGCGGACAGCATCCAGAAGCGATGTCTTACCATGGTCGACGTGACCCATGATTGTCACCACCGGCGGACGCGGCTGCAAGGTGCCCTCATCGTCGTCCGAAGAGAAGAGACCTTCTTCAACATCGGCTTCGGAAACGCGCTTAACCGTATGGCCCATTTCTTCAGCGATGAGTTCGGCCGTATCGGCGTCAATTACATCGTTGATCTTGAGCATTTGGCCTTGCTTCATAAGAAGCTTGATCACGTCAACAGCGCGCTCTGCCATGCGGTTGGCGAGTTCCTGAATGGTGATCGCTTCCGGAAGCGTGACTTCCCGCATGACCTTCTCGCGAACAACCTGCTGCTGGCCGCGCTTTGCCTTTTCCTGACGGCGGCGCATGGAGGCAAGCGAGCGTGTCCGCTGCCCATCGTGACCACCGGTAGCGGCAGAAATCGTCAGCTTCGAACGGCGGCGATCGTCGCCACCCTTCGGACGTGCCGGAGCCGGAGCCGGGGCCTGTTTCGGACGTTTAACCGCGCGCAGGTTTTTGTTGGCTGCGCCGCGATCATCTGCACCAGCGGCCGGACGCTCTTCCGGTTTCGGGCTGGCCGTAGTTTCTGTCTTGCGGCGGCCCATGTCATTCAAGTTGCGTGGCTTGCTGTCGTCGCGGCCCGGCGCTTTGCGAACTTCGCGGCGCTGAGCTGGACGTTCTTGCGGCGCAGCCTTTGCGGCGGGCGCTTCAGCAAGAGCTTCTTCAACTTTCGGAGTTTCGGCAACCTTTGCCTGCTCCGCAGCTGCCTGAGCTTCTTCGGCTTCGCGTTTTTGCCGCTCTTCGGCTTCTGCCTTAGCGCGAACTTCTTCTTCCTGCTTGCGCTGAGCTTCTGCGGCGGCGCGGCGCTTGGCCTCTTCCTCGCGGAGCTTGGCTTCTTCAACCTCGCGCTCCTTGGCCATCAGCAGTGCAGCCTGACGCGCTTTCGCTTCTTCAGGCGTCAGCGTGCGCAGCACATTGCCATTGCCTTTTTGCCGTTGTCCGCCACCTGGCTTGCGCCCCTGGCGGGCAGCCGGTGCGTCCGGCTTGCGCGGCGGCACCTCGGAAGGTGTTTCAAGGCGTTGCGTAACCGGAGCCGGAGCTTCCGGTTTCGGCTCTTGGCCCGGCAGGACGACACGGCGCTTCTTCTTTTCCACGACGACGGCCTTTGACCGGCCATGCGAAAAGGACTGGCGAACAGTTCCTGAATCGCCGCCACCACGCTTTAGGCCAAGCGTCTTGCCACGCTCAACGCTGATTGTCTTGTCGCCCGGATTTTTCGTATCGCTCATATTGCCTTCAGTCCTGCGCAACCGCCCTGCTATGCGTTGCTCTTTTCGTCGTCTGCGACGGAATAGCCGCGAAAACGCTCCAAGTCACGTACCCGTGACAGGAAATTTTCGCTGGCCTGCCCCGCAAGCAGTGCAGCATGTATCACATTTGACCGGCCCAATGCCAAATCCAATTGGTCCGAATCGAACAAACGGACGATTTGGCATCCGTTTGCTTCTTCATTTCTACCCGCGGCCACGGCCGCCAGTTTCCGTACCCCGTCTTCTGCAGCATCCGAGGCATGGATCAGTCCTACGACGGGATCCCGCCGCAAGGCTGCGTCAACTTTCGAATAACCGGTGATCAGCTCGCCAGCCTTGCGAGTCATGGAAAGCGCCTGAAGCGCACTTTTTTCCATGAGCGCATCGACACGCTCGGCCAATCCAGGTTCGACGCTGACTTCGGTCTTGAAGCCCCGGCCAAACACTTTCTTCCGGTCTTTCTCGGCAACAGAGACGACATCGGTCGACGCTGTTACCCATACACCGCGCCCCGGCAGAACCCTTTTCAGATCCGGAACAACCTGACCCTCAGGATCAAGCACAAACCGGATCAGCGAGCTGACGGGCTGAACCTCCCGGGTGACGGCGCATTGCCGTTCGGTTGGCTCATTCTTCCTTGGCACGCTGCCACTCCTCTCGATCAACCGTGCGCCCGATGCTCAGGCAGCGACGCAAACCGCGTTGACCACTTTCAGTCTTGTTTGAGCGGTTGCCGCCAAGGCGTCACCGCTCACTAGAGGCACTCGACCTCGTTAGTCCAGCCGATGGAATTATCCGTTCAGGATCGCACCGGTCGGTGCTTCCTCAACAGTTTCCTCTTCAGCTTCGATCTCTTCCGATTCAACTTCCTCTTCTGCCATTTGGGCAGCGAGTTCTTCTTCGGTAATCCAGCCGGCCGCCAGACGGGCTGCCATTACCATGTTTTCCGCGTCGGCGCGGGAAACATCATAAGCGGACAGCGCACCATCATATCGCTTGGTCTCGCCATCTTTGCGCTCGGTCCAACCAACCAGATCGTCCGCAGCGCAACCGGCAAGGTCTTCCATCGTTTTGACGTCGTCTTTGCCGAGAGCCACCAGCATAGCGCTTGTCAGACCATCAATCGAGCGCAACTCGTCTGAAACGCCGAGTTCGATCCGCTCTTCATCGAGCTTTGCTTCCAGCTCATTCAGATAGTCACGGGCGCGCGCCTGGATTTCAACTGCCGTGTCGTCGTCAAAGCCTTCGATCATGGAGATTTCTTCGATCTCCACATAGGCGACCTCTTCAACAGATGTGAACCCTTCTGTCGCCAACAACTGACCAACCATTTCATCAACATTGAGGGCGTCCATGAACAGTTGAGACCGTTCCTGGAATTCCTTGCTGCGGCGCTCGGATTCTTCCTGTTCTGTCATGATGTCGATCGCCCAGCCGGTCAACTGGGATGCCAGCCGCACATTCTGACCACGGCGTCCGATCGCTAATGACAGTTGGTCATCCGGAACGACAACTTCAATACGCTCGGCATCCTCATCGAGAACAACCTTGGCAACTTCGGCCGGCTGCAGCGCGTTGACGATGAACGTGGCTGCCTCGTCATTCCAAGGAATAATGTCGATCTTCTCGCCCTGAAGCTCGCCAACAACGGCCTGCACACGGGACCCACGCATACCCACACACGCACCAACCGGGTCGATGGAGCTGTCTTTCGAGATTACTGCGATCTTTGCGCGGGACCCTGGGTCACGAGCGACAGATTTGATCTCGATGACACCGTCATAGATTTCCGGGACTTCCTGGGCAAACAGCTTGGCCATGAACTGCGGATGGGTCCGGGACAGGAAGATCTGCGGACCGCGTTGCTCGCGGCGCACGTCGTAAATGATTGCCCGGATGCGGTCGCCCGTGCGGAAGATCTCACGCGGGATCAGCTCATCGCGGCGAACAATTCCTTCGCCCCGGCCAAGATCGACAATGACGTTGCCGTATTCGGCACGCTTAACAACTCCGTTGATGACTTCGCCAACACGATCCTTGAATTCGTCATACTGACGATCACGCTCTGCTTCGCGAACCTTCTGAACGATAACCTGCTTTGCAGACTGAGCGGCAATGCGGCCGAAGTCCAGCGGCGGCAGCGGCTCGGCGATGAAATCACCCAGACCGGCTTCCGGATTGCGCGCTGTGGCATCGTCCAGAGAAATCTCGGTGGAGACGTTCTCGACAGCTTCCACAACCTGAAGCAGACGCTGCAAACGGATATCGCCGGTTTTCGGATTGATTTCTGCGCGAACTTCCGTTTCCGTGCCATAACGCGAGCGGGCTGCCTTCTGGATGGCATCTTCCATTGCATTGATGACGATCATCCGGTCGATCGACTTTTCCCGAGCAACTGCGTCCGCAATTTGCAGCAGTTCAAGCCGGTTTGCGCTGATTGCCATAATCCACTCCTCTTGCGCCAAGGGTCGGGTCGGGCGCGTTCATCCAAGTGCCAACGAGCTCAGGCTCAGTTCGGCGTGTTATCCTGTGTCAACTCATCGGCGCTCTCGCCGCGTGCGGCCAAGGCCGCCTTTTCGGCCTGAAGAGCTGCCGTAATCAAGTCATCGGTCAAGACCAGTTTGGCTTCGCCAATATCTTCCATCGGAAGCAGAACTGTATCTACTTCACCTTCGGGAGCATCAGGCAAACGCATTTTTGCCGACGCACCCTCAACGCCGAGAAGCGTTCCGCGGAACCGCTTGCGGCCATCTTGCATGACGTCCATCTCGACTTTCATTTCGTGACCGGCCCAGCGGTCAAAATCACCGGCGCGCACAAGCGGCCGATCAATGCCGGGAGACGACACTTCAAGGTGATAAGCCCGGTTGATCGGATCTTCGACATCCAAAGCAGGCGACACAGCCCGGCTGATTGATTCACAATCATCCACCGTCATGGTGCCGTCCGGGCGCTCGGCCATGATCTGCAGCGTGCATCCGTTTGCCGCGCTGATCCTGGTGCGCACGAGCCGGTAGCCGAGATCTTCAATAACCGGCTCAACAATTGCCGCAACACGGGCATCAAGCCCTTGTTCGGTGACAATTCTCGGTTCTTGGTCGCTCAATACCCGGCTCCATTCTGCCATTTTGAGGCAGTTTTGTTTCAGTTGGGCATCGAGCTTAGAGATAAACTCAGGTGCTGCCCGGCAATATCACATTCGGTTTCCGGCATGGGGTTAAGCAAAAAAGAGCGGGTCCCCGGCGGGCCCACCCTCAAGAGCTCATATAAGCCGTTTGAGATGAAACACCGGCTGTATAACGCCAAACACCCCTCAAAGGCAAGGGGCTTGGGGTGAATGCTGGAAAAGAGTCTGTATTTGCCCAGCAGTCACTGCTCCAGCTGACACTGCTCTGGTACAGGCTCTACCGCCTTAAGAAGGTGAGATACCGGCCAATGCGCCCCTCACGGATCGCCTTGGCCTCATACCGTGTGCCGGGCCAACCTTCCCAAGGGGTTTTCCAGTTAGACGCGGTTTCCGCGGCCCAGTCAAAGGCCGGATGGTCGCGGCAATGGCGCAGTGTCCAATTGATGTAGGTGTCGATGTCACTAGCAAACCGGAATTCGGCTCCAGGCTTCAAGGCGCGTGCATACCGATCTAGGTTCTGTCCGTTGATAAAACGCCGCTTCCAATGGCGCTTCTTTGGCCAAGGATCCGGATAAAGCTGGTATGCGAGATCGAGCGAAGCTTCCGGCATCCAATCTAGGACATTGACCGCATCGTCGTCATAAAGCCGAACATTTTGGAGGTCTTCGTCCGTTACGGCAGCAACGGCTTTTGCCATGCTTCCAACAAACGGCTCAATGCCTATGAACCCGGTTTCCTGATTGGTCCGGGCCCGGTGCAACAAATGCTCACCACCGCCGAAGCCCACCTCCAAACAGACAGACGTAACCTTTGCCTTGAAGAGGTCCTTCAAATCGGCAGGCGGCGGCGTTGTAAGATCCAGGGAAAGCTCCGGCAGAACATCTGCCATGAGCGCTTCCCGGCGTGGGGTGAGCGGCTTGCCTTTCCGGCGTCCAAAAAAAGAACCTTCGTATCGATCATTCATTGCTTCAAACCAAATCGCCGGCCTCAAAGGCCGGCGATCTTCATTCTGGTGAGTGGACCTTTCTGGGTCCGGCTTATCCTGCAAGCGAGCGCAGTTCGTCAACCAGGTCTGTTTTTTCCCAGCTGAACCCGCCATCGGCATCCGGCTGCCGACCAAAGTGACCATAAGCTGCGGTGCGCTCATAAATCGGATTGTTCAGCTGCAAATGCTCGCGAATACCGCGTGGGCTGAGGCCCATCACGTCACGCAGAGCTGTTTCCAATTTGGCTTCGTCGCACCGGCCAGTGCCGTGGAAATCGACGTAGACCGACAGCGGATCGGACACGCCAATTGCGTACGATAACTGGATCGTGCACCGATCGGCCAAATCGGCCGCGACAACGTTCTTTGCCAGATAGCGGGCGGCGTAGGCTGCAGACCGGTCAACCTTTGTCGGATCCTTACCGGAGAACGCGCCACCGCCGTGTGGGGCAGCGCCGCCGTAAGTATCGACGATGATCTTGCGGCCTGTGAGACCTGCATCACCATCCGGACCGCCAATAACGAACGCTCCCGTCGGATTAACATGCCAAACTGTTTCATCCGTGACCCAGCCGTCCGGCAAGGAGGACAGGATGTATGGCTCGACGATTGCTTTGACATCAGGCGAGGTGAGCGCCGGGTCCAAATGTTGCGTCGACAGGACGATGGACGTGACACCGACCGGCTTGCCGTTTTCGTAGCGAACAGTCACCTGGCTCTTGGCATCCGGACCAAGCACCGGCTCCTTGCCGGTTTTACGGGCTTCTGCCAGCGTTTTCAGGATCTTGTGTGAAAAGAGAATTGGCGCCGGCATCAACTCTTCGGTCTCGCGGCATGCGTAACCAAACATGATGCCCTGATCGCCCGCACCCTCATCCTTGTTACCGCCAGCATCAACGCCTTGAGCAATGTGAGCAGACTGGGCATGCAAATGCACGGCGATATCGCAGTCTTCCCAATGGAAGCCGTCCTGCTCATAGCCGATGTCTTTGACGGCCATACGCGCCAAATGCGCGATGTATTCGTTGGTGATGGTAGCAGGCCCGCGGGTTTCACCGGCAATCACGATCCGGTTGGTGGTCGCCAGCGTCTCAGCGGCAACACGGGCTTCAGGCATTTCTTTGAGGTAAGCATCTACAACCGCGTCAGAAATACGGTCGCAAACCTTGTCTGGGTGACCTTCGGAGACGGACTCAGACGTGAACAGGTAATTTTGACGTGCCATTGGCGATCGTCCTTCTGGGAATGAATACAAAGAAGCGGCGATTACGATCGCCGCTTCAGGTGCCATCAATCTAAGAAGTTTGGGGCCACGTCAAGAAGATGGTTGTTTTTATTATTCGTCGCCGGCGAGGGATCTGACCAGATCAACAATGCGGCGGCGGACCTTCGGGTCTTCTATGCGCACAAATGCCTTGTTGAGGGACAGACCTTCCGACGAGGAAAGGAAATCCACGACATAAGACGTGGGTTGGGTTTCGCCAAAGCCTTCAGCTTCTTCCGGCGTTCCAGGCGCATCTTCAAAAAAGAAGGAAACCGGTACTTTCAGAATAGTTGCGATATGCTGCAACCGGCTGGCTCCAATGCGATTGGTGCCTTTTTCGTATTTCTGGATCTGCTGGAAAGTGATGCCTAGCGCTTCGCCAAGTTTTTCTTGGCTCATGCCGAGCATCATGCGGCGCAAGCGCACACGGCTTCCAACATGGATATCGATTGGATTAGGTGATTTCTTACTGGGCATTGGCGTTATTCTTTCTTAGTCATTTGGCTTTCACAGCCAATATTTTTTATTTGGCGCAAGCCCAATCAGGTCCCCACAAACCTGAAAAGAAGAAAGTTTGCCCGCAACTTCCCGCTTACGCCTACGTTAGCTTTCAATCAGCTATGTCACGGTTGTATCACAATTCTTTCACTCAACTCAAACAAAAAATATCAATTTAAACGGGAATTGCGGTTGTATCGATGAATACTGGTCAAAATTACAATAATTACCGAAATTATTAGTATCGGAGTATCCAGAAATGTACGGTAAATCGTTTCCGGTTCTCGCACAGGTAGCCGAGCATCAATCACACCGCGTTCAAATACCGGAAGTTTAGTCACCACACGCCCCAACCCATCTATCACACCGGAAATTCCGGTATTGGCGGCGCGGATTGTGGGCAGGCCCGTTTCGATAGAACGCAGCCGAACCTGAGCAAAGTGCTGGTAAGGACCTGGTGTCCGGCCGAACCACGCATCGTTGGTCAGATTGAGAAGAAACGCAGGTCTCGGTGCCACACCAGTAGTTTCAGCCGGGAATATTGCCTCGTAACAGATCAGCGGCAGAAACAGGTACTTGTCCATTGCTGACAAGGGGCGCCGCACGTCTCCAGCCTCAAAACCTGCACCGGGGCCTGCCAGATTACTGATACCCAGTTTATCCAGCAATGGGCGGAACGGGACATATTCACCGAACGGGACCAGGCGCACCTTGTCGTAAAGCCCACGCACGGTCCCATCATTTCCGATCAAATAGATGCTGTTGAAATAGACTTGGCCGGTTTCGCCCGTCTCCGCCCTGACCGCGCCGATCGCCAGCTCTTTGTTCTGCCCAAGTGCCGCCGAGATCCGATGCAACGCGCCAGGCTCCCTCGTAAGCAGGAACGGAACCGCAGACTCAGGCCAGACCACCAGCTGTGGTGTTCCAACCCGCCCCTCCCCGCCAAGCGGCGCTTCTGTCAAATCAAGGTAAGTTTGAAAAATCTCGTCCCGCAGCTCCGGCCGCCACTTGTCCTGCTGGTTGATTGAAGGCTGAACGATCCGGATATCCAGATCTTCATACGCAGTGGTGTCAGGCGCCAACCGGTATGCGCCATAGGTCGCCATAAGAACCAGAACAGCTACTGCCAAACCAACAGGCAAGACGCGCAGCGGGAGCGGCCTGCTGTCCGCGAGCGCGGCCGGTGCTGCAAAGATGCTCCACGCCAGAAACGTCAGACCGTATATGCCCAGAACGCTGGCCGTTTGAGAAAGAGCCAGACTTTCTGAAAAGGCATAACCGTAAGAGTTCCAGGGAAATCCGGTCAGGATCGTTCCCTTGAGCCAGTCGGCAAGCGTCATTGCTGCTGCCAGGAGCAGCACCCGGGTCCTGGAGTCCCCCCAAAGTGCCGCCGCAATGGCTCCGGCGAGGCCCGTGAACAGAGCCAAACCAATCGGCATTGCTACGACGGCAAACGGCATCAGCCAGGCAAACTGTTCGGCATCGACCAGAAAAGCCGAGCCAATCCACCAAAGACCGGAGAGGTAGTATCCAAAGCCAAAAAACCAACCGAGCGCAAACCCGGTGCGCAGCCGCTTGTATACGCCGCTCCGGTTTGTCTCCAAAGCCCCATCCAGGAGCCAAACGAATCCTGAAAAGGTTAGAAAAAGGATTGGAAAGAGACCATATGGCGGTAGGGCAAAGGCTGAAGCGCTGCCACACAAAAAGCACAGCAACCGACGTCGCCATCCCCAAGCGAGCAGAAACGTGTTTGGAATGACGGAAAGCTTCTGAAAAAGCGGGCTCATATGGATCCGATTCGCTGCAAAAACGTTGGCAGATTTGTCTGCTAGCAGCGAGTCGGTCAACCCTTTCTACGGCTCAGCGCTCGACCGTCAAACGCCAAGCTTAGTCCATCAGGGTCCCGAGCGACCAAGTGTTAGGATGCGATTGGTCGCTGTTCTTTGTTTTCTGGCGTCTCTTGATCGGTCTCGGACGGATCAGTTTCAGGACGTTTCAAACGGCGCCTGACTTCCGGCGACCGAACTTCAGCGCGCCGACGGCGAATCTTCAAGCGTTTGATCCGTCTCGGATCTGCATCCATGACCTCAAACTCATAGCCCGGCACGTCATCCACGAGCACAAGCTCGCCGCGCACCGGCACGCGGCCAACCGTGACGTAGAGCAATCCGCCGAGCGTATCGACATCTTCGGATATCTCACCGTCGCTCAACTGTGTTCCAAGGGCCTCATCGAGATCTTCAAGCGGCAACCTTGGATCCGCGATCCAAATGCCGTCACCGGCATCTGCAAGCATCGCTTCTTCGTCTTCGTCGTGCTCATCCTCGATGTCGCCGACAACTTCTTCGACGAGATCCTCCAGTGAGACTAGACCGTCTGTGCCGCCATATTCGTCGATCACAAGCGCCATCTGGATCCGGCCAGCCTGCATTTTCGCCATCAAATCCGTTGCCGGCATGGAAGGTGGAACAAAAAGCAGGTTCCGAATGAGGTTTGCATCCCGGAGCGAAATCGACAAATCGACCGACGACAAATCGAGATCTGAGGAATTATGACCAGGTGCTGCCGCCACGATGGTCAAGCGTTCGGTGTCCCCGGACTGACCGAGCGTATCTGACCCGTTTATACTCGAATCTGCCCCTTGTTCGGCTATGAAGGCCATCAAGTCCTTGATGTGAACCATGCCGCGCGGATCGTCGAGCGTCTCCTCGTAAACCGGCATGCGGGAGTGCCCGCTGTTTCGGAACAGCTCCATAACCCGGCTAAGGCTTGTGCCTAGGTCGACCGCTTCAATGTCGGCCCTTGGGATCATGACATCATCAACACGCTTTTCGCGCAAACGGAGGATGTTCCCAAGGAGCATACGCTCCTCAGGCGAAAATGCCGTATCCCCCGCCCCTTCGCGGGCGAGTTCATCTTCCAGATTTTCACGCAAGTTGGATGTGTCGCGCCCCAAGCGGAGAAGCCGTTTGAGCGAGGAGAAGAATGCCGCAGGTTTCTGCGGCCTGGTCTGTTGCGGGTCTTCCCCGTCCTGCACCGTTCCGTGCTGGGCGGAATCCGCCTCGCCACCGGAACTGTTTGGTTCAACTGCGTTCATCATCTATCGTTTCAGGGCCCTGAAGCAACGGGTCATACCCCTACTGTCCCTTTAATCGCCATCGGCTTCAAGTGGCCGGCCAGCATAAGGATCATCAATACCCAAAACGGCCAATATGGCCGTTTCCAAGCTTTCCATCAGTTCAGCTTCGTCTTTCTCTTGATGATCATAATCGAAAAGATGAAGCAATCCATGAACAGTGAGATGGGTAAGGTGATTGTTAAATTCAATTCCCAGTTCTTCTGCTTCTTTGGCCACTGTCTCATAGCCAAAAACTATGTCGCCGAGCAGAGGTCCGTACACATCATCCTGAGGGTTGCTGCCGGGAAAGGACAACACATTGGTCGGTTTGTCCTTGTCCCGCCACTGATGATTCAGTTTGCGGATCCCCTCATCATTTGTGAAGAGCAGTGACAGCTCGGTTTCTTCCAGAACTTCCAGATCCGCGCCTTTTATTCCAGCAGCAATCGCGGTTTGCGCCAGTTTGATCAACGCGGCCTCATCCGGCCAATCACCGGCCTCAACCGCGATATCAATCAAAACCTCTTCAGGCGCATGTTTAACTTCGGTCACACAAGCCCCTTCAGGAAGCCGCTGCGCTGTTGCGCGGCCGGCGATCCTGATCTTCGCTTTCGCCTTGGCGGGCCGCAAACCGGCGTTCACGTGCCTGTGCTTCTTCGCGCGAAGCATTATCGTAAGCCGTGACAATCCGGCCGACCAACTCATGGCGAACAACATCGGTTTCGTTGAACCGGATATGTGCAACCGCAGAAATATCCGTCAACAGACCCAGAGCTTCGCGCAAACCGGATTTCTGGCCCGAGGGCAAATCGATCTGACTTGGATCGCCAGTCACGATCATCTTTGAACCTTCGCCAAGCCGAGTCAGGAACATTTTCATTTGCATCGACGTCGTGTTCTGCGCTTCGTCGAGCAAAACAACGGCGTTTGACAAAGTACGTCCGCGCATGAACGCGAGTGGCGCGACCTCGATCATTCCGGATTGCAGTCCGCGATCAACTTTTTCAGCCGGCATCATTTCATAGAGCGCGTCATAAATCGGCCGGAGATACGGGTCGACCTTGTCTTTCATTTCTCCCGGCAAGAAGCCCAGACGCTCACCGGCCTCAACTGCAGGCCGAGACAGGATCAAACGCGCCACATCGCCGCGTTCCAACAGCGCTGCCGCGTAGGCAACCGCGAGGAACGTCTTACCCGTTCCAGCCGGACCTGTGCCGAAAATCAGATCCGCCCGATCCATAGACCGGATATAGGCATCCTGTGTTGGCGTACGCGCAACAATGGTTTTCCGGCGCGTCGCGATTTGTGCAAACGCCAACCGAGATTTCGGCTCAAGGGTCGGCAACGGAAGCTGGGCTTCGTTGGCCGCTGCCATGCGCAAGGCCCCATCGACATCGCCTGGATGAATTTCCTGCCCTTGCAACAAGCGCTGATAAAGGGCTTCCAATGCCGTCCGGGCTTGGGCACAGCCGGCTTGCGACCCCTTCAGCGTCACCTGATTGCCGCGTGCAATCGCGTCCACGCCGAGGCGTTGCTCTATTAAGGCTAGGTTCTGATCGAACTGGCCAAACAGATCGCCGATCAAACGGTTATCTTCAAAAGCGAGAACGATGTGGGTCATGTCGGAAGCCGAAGCGGCTTCATCAGAAAGCCTGCGGGAAGAAGATTGGCTGTCGCGCGTCAAATGACGTCTCCTTAGGCGGCCGGGGCCGGTATGGCACCGGATCCATCAGCAGCATCTTGCCCCGCAATCAGCCGTCCGAACAGCGAATTGCTTCCGATCTCAACGATTTCCACCGCTTGTACACTGCCGATCATGGACTCTGGCGCATCCAGCTGGACCGGCTGCAACCATGGAGACTTGCCAACAAGCTGTCCCGGGTTCCGGCCCTTCTTTTCCAAAAGTACATCGCAGGTCATCCCTTTGCGGGACGCATTGAAGGCCTTTTGTTGCTCGCTCAGAAGCGTTTGGAGTTCCTGCAGGCGCGCAGATTTGACGTCTTCCGGCACCTGATCTTCCATGGTTGCTCCCGGTGTGCCGGGGCGCTGGCTGTATTTGAACGAGAAAGCGGAGCCATATTCGACACGGCGGATCAGATCCATCGTGTCTTCAAAGTCCTGATCCGTTTCGCCTGGGAAACCGACAATGAAGTCGCCGGAAAGGGCAATGTCGGGCGCAGCTTCCCGAATCCGGTCGATCAGTCGGAAATACTCATCGCGCGTGTGCTTGCGGTTCATGGCCTTCAAAATCTTGTCAGACCCGGACTGAACCGGCAGATGCAGATACGGCATCAGGCTCCTCAGCTCGCGGTGGGCTTCAATCAGATCATCGTCCATGTCACGCGGGTGGCTGGTCGTGTAGCGGAGCCGAACCAGCCCATCGATTTCCGACAAGCGGCGCAAAAGCTTACCCAACCCCCAGGTTGACCCATCCGCAGCTTCGCCGTGATAGGCATTGACGTTCTGGCCAAGCAGAGTCACCTCCCGCACACCAGAGGCTGCCATGCGCTGAGCTTCAGTAACAATCTGTTCCACGGACCGAGAGACTTCGGCACCGCGGGTATAAGGAACGACGCAGAAGGTACAGAACTTGTCGCAGCCTTCTTGAACTGTCAGGAATGCGGCCGGCGGGCGTCTCATGATCGGCTTTTCAGCCCGCGCAGATAAATGGTCAAACTTCGCGTCGATGTCGAACTCTGTTTCGACAACTTTCTGGCCTTGGCGCGCTTTGTCCAAAAGCGATGGCAGCTGATGGTAGCTCTGCGGACCAACGACCATGTCGACAATCGGCGCCCGGCGAGAGATTTCCTCGCCTTCCGCCTGCGCCACACAGCCGGCCACACCGACCATCATGTCCTTGCCGGCTTTCGCCCGTTCTTCCTTGACCTTCCGGATGCGCCCAAGCTCTGAATAGACCTTTTCAGCGGCCTTTTCCCGGATGTGGCAGGTGTTCAGAATGACCAGATCGGCCTCTTCCATGTCTTCTGTCGTGGAATAGCCCTGTGGTGCCAGCACATCGGTCATGCGCTCACTGTCATAGACATTCATCTGGCAACCGTAGGTGCGCACAAAAACCTTGCGCGTATTGTCACCTGATACGGTCTTTGTTTCCGCGGCTGCGGAGGTGTCCAGTTCTACTTCCGGGCGGCTCGTCATTCGCTCCTCATGGTCCCTTTGGGACGGACGGCATATCTCGTGGTAGTCGTGCTTTTGGGCGAGGCTCTAGCCCACACCTGTTTCTGCCCGCGTTTAATCACGTCTAAGGCAGGCCGCACCTCTATTTAGGCGCCAGCTTTAGCGGTTTTTTCTTCGTTTGAGAAGAACTCAGGAGCATCGAATTCGTCGGATTCGAACCGTTCGACCGGTTTTTGGCGCAAGGCAGCCATGGTCAGGGCGCGCACCTCCCGCTCCAACTGCAGGGTCAGAGCTTTCCGGTCCGTTGCGGGATCGACCCGAACAGGCTCTCCCCATTGGACGGCAACATCGAGAGCACCATGCTTAAAGATGCCCCAAAGATGGCCCGCAAGCTCCATATCCCCGTACCAGGCGACGTGCGGACGGTGCACACGCCCCATCGGCATTCCGAACAAGCCCTGATAGGCAATCGACAACGGCTGGACCCAAACCGTGGTGTCTTGATCATTCCCCGCGGCGCGCGTTGCAGCTCCCAAAAGAGCCGAACGGAACGGCAAAACGCAATTCCCATCGTTGGATGTACCTTCCGCAAAGAGCACCATGGCATCACCCTCTGCCATTCGGCCTGCAATCGTGTCAGCAACTTCTGCCGTTTGCGATCGCCGGGTGCGGTTGACGAAAACCGTCCGCTGAAGCTTGGCAAAGAGACCAAAGACCGGCCAGCCGGAGACTTCCGACTTAGCGATAAAGGACAGCGGCATCAAAGAACCGATAACGGTGATGTCTACCCAGGACGCATGGTTGGCGGCAATCAACAAAGGACGCTCAGCCGCCGGCTGCCCTTCCTGGTGAATGCGAATACCTACGAGGCCGGTTGCAATTTTATGCCAGAGATGAGGAAGGTGTTTCTGGATTGAGAGATTTAGCTTCACTGCAACCCATTGCAGTGGAATCAAGATCAGCGAGACGACCGTTAAAACCAGGATCGTCAAAACCGCCTTGATTTCAGCCATCCGTGCCCCCGCCCTTTTTCGAATCTATCGGAACGCCATAAAGTTCCAATCGGTGATCCACCAGCTTGTAGCCCAGCTTTTTGGCAATGAACTCCTGCAAGGCCTCAATTTCCTCGTTCCGGAACTCAATCACCTGTCCGCTGCGCAGATCAATGAGATGATCGTGATGCTCATCGGGCACAGTCTCATAACGGGAACGGCCATCGCGAAAATCATGGCGCTCAACCATTCCGGCATCTTCAAACAGTTTAACGGTGCGGTAGACCGTTGAGATCGAGATTTTCGGGTCAATCGCAACGGATCGGCGATAGAGTTCCTCGACGTCCGGATGCTCTTCTGAGGCCTGCTCGATCACTGAGGCAATCACACGGCGCTGTTCGGTCATGCGCATGCCTTTTTGGACGCAAAGTTCCGCCAGCGATAGTGTCCGCTCGTCCGTCATAAACTCCAATTGCCTTCCGGTTCCGGTTGGGTCTCAAAGCGCTCTAACCAAGATCGACGCGCATGACAAGCGCTGTCCCATCTCCTCCACTGTCGCTGTAGTACCCTTTTCGTTGGCCAACTTCCCGGAATCCAAGGGAGCGGTACAGCAAAATCGCGGCTTCATTTGCCGAATCCACTTCCAGAAACAAGCTCTTGCAGCGTTCTCCATAGAGGCGGAACAAGCCGGCCTCCATCAGCTTTTTTCCAATGCCGCGACCACGTTGGCGCGGATGTACAGCGATCGTGATCACTTCCGCTTCATCCGCGACTGTTCTGAGGATTAAAAAACCAAGTGGCCCCTGCGTTCCGTAAGGGCTGGCCCGCCGCGCGACCAGAATGGACGTTCCGGATTGCGCTTTCATACGGGCAAGCTCTTCCACGTCCCAGGCATGTTTGAATGAAGCTGCGTGGATTTCGGCGACCTTCAGCAGATCTTCGTCCAGCGCCTCTTCAACAACCGGCGGCTGGCTCCAGAACCACCAAAAACTCATTGCCGTTCAATCCTTCCCTTCGTCTGCGGCGTCGCATCCGGCGGCCGCAAATACAATGGGGAGGGAGACGCCCCTCGCGGATCCGTTATGAGACCAAGCTCGGCAACGGCCCGTATTCCCGGATACCCGCACCTGGAAATCACGCGCGTGTCTTCCGCTCCCACTGCATCGGCAACACGGTCTGCCGCCGAACCGGCAAATCTTATGTCCTCAGGCAGTGTCCTTGCAAGATCTGACAGGGTTTGGACACCGGCAAAGTCAAGTGGTTCGCCATCGTGAGAAAAAAGCTGACAATAAACTTCGTCGCCTTTTCCGGTGAGAGCGACGAGGATCGGGGGGCCATTGTCGCCGGATGCGCAGGACCGTGCGATCGCTGCCAATGTGGTAACACCGACAACCGGCTTTTCCAGAACCAGACCGAAGCCACGGGCAACGGCCAACCCGACACGAAGACCGGTGAAACTTCCCGGTCCGACGGTTACAGCAACCCGGTCGAGATCGGAAAAGGCTGTCGAGCTCTCAGCCATCACGGTTCCGATCATGTCCATGAGCTTCTCCGCATGGCCGCGGCCGATCTCTTCGCCACAGGTTTCGAAACATGCTGAGGAGGTGCCATCGTCAAGAACGGCGGCAGCGCAATTGGCCAGTGCTGTATCGATTGCCAGAACACGCATGATAACTTGCCACTACCCCGGCCGCTTCGCAGAGTCGAGCCGGGCTTTGGATCTAGGCCCAATGGGGGGCTTGAAACCCACAGAGAAATACCAGCGGGAATAAAAAGGCCCGGCAAGCAGGCCGGGCCAATAAAGCAAAGCGGCAATTCGCTTTAGATTGGACGCACTTCCTCAACTTCCGGCACAAAGTGGCGCAGAAGATTCTGGATGCCGTGCTGAAGCGTTGCGGTCGAAGATGGGCATCCAGCGCAGGCACCGCGCATTGAAAGGTAGACGATCCCTTCCTTGAAGCCCTTAAATGTGATGTCGCCGCCGTCCTGTGCGACAGCAGGACGCACACGGGTTTCGAGCAACTCTTTGATGGTCGCGACCGTTTCCTGATCGCCTTCCTCAAAGAACTCGCCTTCTTCGATGTCTTCACTTTCACCGGCATTCATGACCGGCTGACCGGACATGAACTGTTCCATGATGACACCGAGAATTGCCGGCTTCATGTGCTGCCAGTCCGTGTCATCCTTGGTTACGGTCACAAAATCATGGCCAAAGAAAACGGCGGCAACGCCCGGCACATCAAAAAGCTTCTCTGCAAGCGGCGATGCGCCAGCATCGGCCTTGGACCGGAAATCATACGTTCCTTCCGGTAGAACAACCCGTCCTGGAAGGAACTTGAGGGTTGCCGGGTTCGGTGTGGCTTCGGTTTGAATGAACATGTTTTCCGTCCTTGCGCTGTCCGCGCTGTGTCACCTGTGCGCCCAATTTGGCAAACGTGTTTGCGGCCTCTCCATCATCGCAAAACACCGATAGGATCTTCTAGCCGATCCTGCGTCAGTTTGGAACCGTTAAAAACTAGATAGGTTTGCGCCGCTGGGGATCAAGCGCCTCGGATATCTTTCCTCGCAGCAGGTCAGGCTAGAGCCGCGATGGAATCATCATCCAGATTTCCCGGAACGATGGTCACAGGGATCGGAAAGGTGCCCGCGGACTTGCCGGCGATCGAGGAAACCAACGGCCCCGGTCCATCCGCATTGGTGCTTGCTGCCAAGACGAGGATAGCGATATCGGCATCAGCTTCAATCAACTCGAGGATTTCTTCGCTCATTGTGCCCTCCCGGATAACCGTTTCCGGTTCCGTGCGTGCGACTGAGCGAACCCGTTGCGCTGCTTTTGCCAGGGTGGCTTCTGCCTCCTGGTGTGCTTCGGCACGCATAATGTCCTCAACACCCAGCCAATGCTGGAAATCCCCGCGTGCGATGATGAACAGCAATGTGACCACACCGCTTGTGCGCGCTGCCCGCTTGGCGGCATAGACAATTGCGCGATCACATTCCGGTGTGTCGTCGACCACCACCAGAAACTTCCGGCGGTGACCCTCTTCGTTACTTTTTCGAATTGCTACCATGACCGCATGCTGCCATCGGTCCCGGCAAGCCGCAAGCGGCGAATTCGCAGCCTGCGGTACCGGTTCAAATTACAGAATAAACTTCGACAGATCGACGTTCTTCGCCAGATCGCCAATGTTCTCGCGAACGAACTCTGCCGTGATTTCGACTTCTTCCCCAGACCGATCCGGTGCCGTGAAAGAGATTTCATCCAGAATCCGTTCCATGACGGTCTGCAAACGCCGCGCACCAATGTTTTCGACAGACCCGTTCAGATCCACGGCCACCGACGCGATTTCCTCAATGGAATCCTCTGTGAACGACAGTTTCAAGCCCTCAGTTTCCATCAGGGCGACATACTGTTTGATCAGGCTGGCCTCAGGCTCTGTCAGGATCGCCCGGAAATCTTCCTTGGTCAGTGCCCGCAGCTCAACCCGAATCGGTAGGCGGCCCTGCAATTCCGGCAAAAGATCCGAGGGCTTGGCAACATGGAACGCGCCGGATGCAATGAAGAGAATATGGTCGGTGCGAACAGGGCCATGTTTGGTCGACACGACCGTGCCCTCGATCAACGGTAGGAGATCGCGTTGAACGCCCTCTCGTGAAACATCACCGCCAGCGCGGCCTTCCCGGGCGCAGATCTTGTCGATCTCATCGAGAAAAACGATGCCCGAATTTTCTACAAGCGAGATTGCTTCCTCGACGATCTTGTCTTCATCCAGAAGCTTGTCGGATTCCGCATTCACCAAGAGCTGATGGGAATCGCGCACACTTGTCCGCTTCGTTTTCGTTTGGCCGCCAAACGCCTTGCCGAGCAGATCCGAGACGTTCATTACACCGACGCTCGCACCCGGCATGCCTGGCAAGTCAAAGCTTGGCATTTGTGCCTGTGCCGGCACTTCCACCTCAATTTCCTTGTCGTCCATTTCGCCGTCGCGAAGCTTGGTGCGAAAGCTCTCCCGGGTGGCCGGGCTGGCATTAGAACCAACCAGCGCATCCAGAACTCGCTCCTCCGCCAACACATGGGCCTTGGCTTTCACGGATTCCCGTTTTTCCTCGCGCACAAGGGAGATACCTGCTTCCACAAGATCACGGACGATCTGCTCAACGTCCCGGCCCACGTAGCCAACTTCGGTGAACTTGGTGGCCTCAACCTTGGTAAAGGGAGCCCGTGCCAGTTTCGCCAAACGCCGGGAGATTTCTGTTTTGCCGACACCGGTCGGGCCGATCATGAGAATGTTCTTTGGCAGAACCTCTTCGCGCATCTGACCCTCAAGCTGCTGGCGGCGCCAGCGGTTGCGTAAGGCAATGGCCACCGCCCGTTTGGCGTCCTTCTGGCCAACGATGTAGCGATCGAGTTCAGATACAATTTCACGCGGAGAAAAATCAGTCATTCAGGGGTTTCACTCGCACAAAAGTAGATGGTCATTGCCGGTTATGTGGTCGCAGGAAGGTAGCGCAGCAAGGGCTGACCTGAAAAGGGCGCCAAAAGCACGCGCCGCAACAGGCTCCAGCCGGAGCCGATAAGCAGAATAAAACCACCCAGCAACAACAGGGTTACGGCAAAGGCGGCCTCTTCCGAAACATTGGCTTCAAGGATCAAATACCCGATTGCAAACCCAAGATAGCTCATTGCGGAGACCAGAAGGGCCCGCCGGTCAACAACCAGCGCCACGATTGCCAGGATCATGAAGAGCGCAATGACAGCAATCGAGTAACCGACCGAACCCTGGCCTGAGTAGCTGGAGACCATGGCAAGAATCGAATGCACGATAAATGGTGCGGCCATCAGATGAAGCCAAAAGGCCTTGTCGGAATTCAGCGTGACGCGGGCTGGATCCTTGATATCAAAGCTCATCGCCAGGGCAAAGGTAACGAGCCCAAGAGCCAGGAAGAAACCAACGTGATACCGGTCGATCAGCCCGGGAGCCGCCATCTCGATAAGCACAGCCACGATGAACAGGCATCCACCGGTGATCCCTGCAATCCCAACTGGAACCTTAAAGCGGAGGTAAAACAGCACCGCGCCGGTAAGGGCGACCAACGAGGTGGGGATTACCAGCCAAGTTTCATAGTTTTGCCGCCAGCCACCGAGGCTCAAACCGGTCAGGTCCTGATCAACGACCAGCCCGAAACACGCCATGAAGAAAAAGGGGGTGAATGCAAGGCTGAGCAGAAAAGACGGCAGAGCCAACCGCATGCGGCGGGAGAAAAATTCCGCCAGTCCCCAAATGGACACAGCGCCAACTGCTGAGATTGCCCAAGCCGGCAACAGATTCTGCAAACCATACACCAGCCCGACCATCAGTATCCCGATCCCAAGACTGATAAAAATGTCATGGAAGCCGCGCACGAACCGCACTTCTTCGATGTCCGCGTGCGGCAATGTTTCAGCCAATGGACTGGTAACGCCGCGGCGGGTCCAGAAATCGGTGAGCCGCTCAGCCTGGTCTTCGGTCAAAATGCCCTCGGAGACGGCGGCCGCCAACCGCGCTGAATCCAGCGGGCTTTCTTTCTTAATCAATTTGTGGCTCGCCTGGCTCAAGGATCCCTCCATCCGGCATGCAAAGAAGTCTATCAATCCGAATTTTTCAAGCTCCCGCCAGCCGGTCAGCAAAGCACGGCGAAAGCACTGCAATCAGTCTTTCGATGTGACCTGATTGCTTGTGCCATGCATTGATCTGGATCGTTCAGGGAGCCTGAAAGACCTGCTTATTCGGCGGTTTCGAGGACTTCCACCGTGATGCTTTCGTTGGTGTAGACGCAGATTTCAGCGGCCACGGCCATCGCCTTGCGAGCGATCGTCTCCGCGTCGAAATCTGTGTCAGCCAAGGCACGTCCAGCTGCAAGCGCATAGTTGCCACCAGAACCGATTCCCATGATCCCGCCTTCCGGCTCCAGGACGTCGCCTGTCCCGGTCAGCACAAGGGATGTGTTCTTGTCTGCAACCAGCATCATGGCTTCCAGCTTGCGCAGATACCGGTCTGTCCGCCAATCCTTGGCCAGTTCGACACAGGCCCGCATCAACTGGCCCGGATACTGTTCAAGCTTGGATTCCAAACGCTCAAACAAGGTGAAGGCATCGGCTGTTGCCCCTGCAAATCCGGCAATCACCTCACCTTTCGCAAGCGGGCGGACCTTGCGGGCCGTGTGCTTGATAACAGTTTGTCCCAGCGATACCTGACCATCGCCCGCGATAACCACTTTGCCGCCCTTGCGGACCATCATGATGGTGGTGCCGTGCCAAACGGCAGGCTCACGCGATTCGCTCATCTAATCCTCATAACGTCTTTGGTGCGGCGCTGTATGTAAGCATCCCGCCACAGTTTGAAAAGCGACCAGAGGGAGGAGACTGCTTTCACTCGCCCCTTTCAGTGAGATAGCTCTATTCGGGTCGCGCGCAAAAGTGCATCGACCATCTTGTCGAGATTGGCGGATGCCCGCTCATCCGCGAGGTCCCCGCGGTCATTGAAGGCCGCGCTTGCCTTTGCGACGGAAACCATCTGCGGCAAGACCATTGCGCCCAGCCCAACCTCGAGGATCGTTCGCATGCCGATCAGGCCACGCATGCCTCCGAAGCCGCCAGGTGATGCCGCGCCCACAGCGAAAATCTTGCCGCGATACGCATCCCCTGGCCCTTTGACCCGGCTGATCCAGTCGAGCGCATTCTTCAAAAGCGGCGTGATTCCCGCGTTATACTCCGGGCAAGCGATAAAAACGCCGTCATGTTCGGCAAACAGCTTCTTTAGTTTTTCCGCGTTCTCCGGAACACCATCCGCCTCTTCAAGATCCCCGTCATAGATGGGCAATGGATAGTCTTTCAGCGAGATGCGCGTCACTTTCGCGTCCAGAATCGCCAGCTTCTTGGCAGCAAGAGCCGCAAGCTGGCTGTTGTAGGATCCAGCGCGTGCGGAACCGGACAAAACGAGTATTTTTGGGTTTCGCATCAAGCCCTCTCCAAAGACATTCAACCTGCTAGGGAAGCTTTAAGCTATGGTCAGTTCGCCTTCCGGTAAACCCAAACGCGGGCCGGAGGCAAGTTCTTCCAAATCCATTCCGAACTGTAGACCGAAACACTCCGTGTGAGTGGCTTCACAGGGGCTGCCAGACCGTAGGAAAACTGAACCAGCGGCGCACCGGGCTTTAAAAGCTGAAGAGCTTCTTCAACGAACGCTCGGCGGTGAGCGTCCGGCTTGTTGAGCAGCGGCAAAGACGACACGATACCGTCGAGAACATGATTGGCTTCTGCCGCTCCATGCAAAAACCCACCCGGTTTGGAAAGGGTTTGCCTCAAAGCATAGGCGTCACCTTGCAGGACGGGCAAACCTGGATACCGTCCGCCAAGATGTTCACAAAAGTCCGTGCTGTATTCAATGAGGTTCAAATCGCAGTTCGAAAACCCAGCATCAAAGAGTGCTTTTGTCACCACACCTGTTCCCGGGCCGAGCTCAACGACTTTTGAGTGCGGCCGCGGGATCAAGAAAGAGACCATTTTCGAAGCAAGTTCGGGTCCGGAGGGCGCGACAGCCCCCGTGCGAAGCGGGTTTTGTGCCCAGGAGCGGATGAACTTGACCTCATCCATAACTTTCATGCGGACCGCATCCGCTTTTTCAAGTTTGTCCCGAATGGCTTCCCGCTTGATCCCGATCCGCTTCAAAATCCACCCTCACACCAGTCATGAAATTTACATATAGGCGTGTTCGGTCAGCGTTACCAGAAGGGGAGCGCGGCGGTTATGTGCTTAAATTGTCGATGAAATCCTTGACCTTGGAGAAAAAGCCAGCCGACGCCGGGTGGTTTTCGCCCGAGGATTCCTTTTCAAACTCCGCGAGAAGTTCCCGCTGGCGTTTGGTCAAATTGGTCGGTGTTTCAACGGTGACCTGAATGTACATATCACCGTGCTGGCTGGACCGCATGACCGGCATGCCCTTGCCTCGAAGGCGGAACTGTTTTCCGGTCTGTGTTCCTTCTGGCACTTTCACACGGCTCGTTGAACCGTCGACCGTTGGCACATCGAATTGACCGCCGAGAGTTGCCGTGGACATGGAAATCGGAACGCGGCAATAAAGGTCTGCCCCGTCGCGCTGGAACAGGTCATGCGGACGGATGGACAAGAAAATATAAAGGTCGCCGGAGGGGCCACCGCGCACACCGGCTTCGCCTTCACCGGCAAGGCGGATCCTTGTGCCGTCTTCGATCCCGGCCGGAATATTGACGGAAAGGGTCCGTTCCTGAGTTTTGCGACCCGAGCCGCCACACCCAGTACACGGATCAGAAATCACCTGTCCTTTGCCCTGACAGCTGGGACATGTGCGCTCCAACGTGAAGAAGCCCTGCGCAGCCCGCACACGGCCCGCGCCGCCGCAGGTCCGGCAGGTCGTCGGACTTGTGCCCGGTTTCGCGCCAGAGCCAGAACAGATGTCACAGGTGATGCTTGTCGGGACTTCGATCTCTACGGTCTTGCCGGTAAACGCATCTTCGAGTGTCACATCGAGGTTGTAGCGCAGGTCTGCGCCGCGCTCGCGGCCACCGGATCTCCGGCCACCACCGCCCATTCCGAAGAATTCTTCGAAGATGTCCGACATTGTCGAAGAGAAATCATGGGCGCCGGCACCGCCACCACCGCCAAACCCGCCGTTTTCAAAGGCCGCATGGCCGAACCGGTCGTAAGCTGCGCGTTTCTGGCCGTCTTTCAGCGTGTCGTAGGCTTCATTGACTTCCTTGAATTTCGCTTCAGCTTCCGCATCCCCTGGATTGCGGTCTGGGTGGAACTGCATCGCCATCTTGCGGTAAGCGCTTTTGAGCGCCTTATCGTCCGCATCACGTGCAACTCCCAGAACTTCATAGAAATCACGTTTCGACATCAAGATCTCTCGGTCTTGTCCTGCCGGTGGCTGCCACTATCACTCAGCGCCATCACGGCAAAGGCGCAGGGCGCATGTGCCTGAAGTCAGGCAACTGCGCAACCGGCGCCGGAAATCAAGCAGCCAGCCGATGAACGGCTGGCTGCAAAGGTTTTAAGTTATGCAGACTTCTTGTCGTCGTCGTCTTTGACTTCTTCAAAATCCGCATCAACGACATCGTCATCGGCCTTTTCAGCATCAGCATCACCGCCTTCAGCATTCGCCTCGGCATCGGCCTGGGCCTGCTGATACATGGCTTCGCCAAGCTTCATGGACGCCTCGGCCAGAGCCTGTGTCTTGGCCTTGATGTCTTCAAGGTCTTCGCCTTCAAGCGCGGTCTTCAGATCGCCAAGAGCTCTTTCGATCGCGGACTTGTCGTCTTCGGAAACCTTGTCGCCATAGTCGGCCAAAGACTTCTCAGTCGAATGAACGAGCGACTCGCCCTGGTTCTTGGCTTCGACAAGTTCCTTGCGCTTCTTGTCTTCGTCCGCATGCGCTTCCGCGTCCTTGACCATCTGATCGATGTCGGCGTCGGACAGACCACCAGATGCCTGAATGCGGATCTGTTGCTCTTTGCCCGTGCCCTTATCTTTCGCGGACACATTGACGATACCGTTCGCATCAATGTCGAACGTCACTTCGATCTGCGGAACGCCACGCGGCGCCGGCGGCAATCCGACCAGGTCGAACTGACCAAGGACCTTGTTGTCCGCGGCCATTTCACGCTCGCCCTGGAAGACGCGGATGGTCACAGCCGTCTGATTGTCTTCAGCGGTTGAGAACACCTGGCTCTTCTTCGTCGGGATCGTCGTATTGCGATCGATCAGACGTGTGAAGACACCGCCGAGCGTTTCAATACCAAGAGACAGCGGAGTAACGTCGAGCAGAAGAACGTCTTTAACGTCGCCCTGCAGAACGCCGGCCTGGATGGCAGCACCCATGGCGACCACTTCGTCCGGGTTCACACCCTTGTGCGGCTCTTTGCCGAAGAATTTGTGAACAGTTTCCTGCACCTTCGGCATACGGGTCATGCCGCCGACCAGAACAACTTCGTCGATTTCACCAGCGGCCAGGCCTGCGTCTTTCAACGCGGCTTCCATCGGCTTGACGGTGCGCTTGACGAGGTCTTCAACCAGGGCTTCAAACTTCGCGCGGGTCAGCTTCAAGGTCAGGTGCTTCGGACCGGACGCATCTGCAGTGATAAACGGCAGGTTGATTTCGGTCTGAGACGAGGAAGACAGTTCGATCTTCGCTTTTTCGGCAGCTTCTTTCAGACGCTGCAGAGCCAGCTTGTCGTTCTTCAGATCAATGCCTTGCTCTTTTTTGAACTCGGCAGCCAGATAATCGACGAGAACCATGTCGAAGTCTTCACCACCGAGGAAGGTGTCGCCGTTGGTGGACTTCACTTCGAAGACACCGTCGCCAATTTCCAGGATGGACACGTCGAACGTACCGCCGCCAAGGTCGTAAACCGCGATGGTCTTGCCGTCGTTCTTGTCGAGACCGTAGGCCAGTGCGGCCGCTGTCGGCTCGTTGATGATCCGCAGGACTTCAAGACCGGCAATCTTGCCCGCATCCTTGGTTGCCTGACGCTGAGCGTCGTTGAAGTAGGCCGGAACGGTGATGACCGCCTGCTCGACCTTTTCGCCGAGATAGCTCTCAGCGGTTTCCTTCATTTTCTGCAGGATAAATGCAGAGACCTGGGACGGGGAGTACTTATCGCCGTTGGCTTCTACCCACGCATCACCGTTGTCGGCCTTGACGATGTCGAAGGGAACCAGCTTCTGGTCTTTAGCCACGGTCGGATCATCGAACCGGCGGCCGATCAGGCGCTTGACTGCGAAAAGGGTGTTTGTCGGGTTTGTGACCGCCTGGCGTTTCGCAGGCTGACCAACAAGACGCTCACCGTCGTCCGAGAACGCCACCATGGATGGGGTGGTGCGGGCGCCTTCTGCGTTTTCAATAACTTTGGAATCTTTGCCGTCCATGACAGCGACGCACGAGTTCGTCGTGCCGAGGTCGATACCAATGACCTTTGCCATTTTTGCCTCTCTTTCTAGCAAACCGGTGAGACCCTTAAAGGCGTCAAACCGGCTCCTCTTTGGGTTTCCGGGATCTTCCCGGATGCCGCGCCGGGGCAACTGCCCAGGATTTGGCGCGACGCTTGACCGCTATATAGGTGGATGAAACTTTGCCTGCAAGAGACCTTTTCACAGGCTTTTGCAGGCTTTGGGATATGTCGGCGATATTTCTTCCCAGAAGGTTACCGGCGACACCGCAGCTAAGCAGGTAGTGTTGTTTTCAACGGTTTCACTTCGGAATTTGTTTAGCGGCCTCGCATAAGCTGCTCCAGACCAATTTCCTGGCTTCGGAGACAGCACTATGCGCAATCCCGACCTCTGGCACCGCATATCCGAATGCCACCCGGATGATGTGGAGGCAGCGTTCCCGTTTTCCCAACGTCTGGCCCGGGACAATGGATGGACCAATAGTTTCGCAGCGCGTGTTGTTGTTGAGTATCAGCGGTTTGCCTATCTCAGCCAGATGAAGGCCGGGATGGTCACGCCCAGCGATGAAGTCGATCAGGCTTGGCACCTTCATCTGACCTACACGCGTCATTATTGGGGACCCTTCAAAGAAGCCGTGGGGGCAGCGCTGCATCACATGCCGACCAAAGGCGGTGTGGAGCAGGCTCAGACATTTCGTAGGGCCTATGAGGAGACCCTCACACTCTATCGCCAGGAATTTGGGGAGCCACCGCCCGACATCTGGCCACCTGCACATGTCCGGTTTGGCAAGGCACCGCATTTCCTGCGGATCAACACACAAGATTTCTGGGTTCTCCGCAAACCGGACTGGCTTTCGACAGTCAAAACCGCTGGCCACCGTTTGCGACGTGTTCCTGCATCTCTTCAGGGGAGCGCTGCGGTGCTGTTTGCGCTTTTCGCAGGCACCAGTTTGGCCCTCGCACACGGCACACCGGCGGGCGACACCTTGTTGGAACAGCTCCGCAACATGGTGTGGCACTGGGCTACACAGCATACGCTCTGGTTTTTCTTCGGGATCGTTGCCGTGGCGCTGGTCCTGATTGCACTGCTGAAAAAATCGACCAAAGGATCCCGTTGCGGCTCTGGCGGGTGCGGGTCTGATGGCGGTGGTGGCGGTGCTTCTGGGTGCGGCGGATGCGGTGACTGAGGTTTTGATCTATATCTACCTCTATGCAGACCATCGCCATCAACGGCCTGACCGGCCTCAAATATCTACCGGAATATTTTGGCAAAACGGCACAGGAAGCTCTCCTCGCCGACGTTCGGGAGGTCGTTGCCACAGCGCCGCTCTTTCTGCCCGTCATGCCGAAAACGGGAAAACCGTTTTCCGTCAAAATGAGCAATTGCGGTCCGCTTGGCTGGGTGTCCGACATCAACGGCTACCGCTATCAGCCAAATCATCCATCGACCGGACAAATGTGGCCTGCCATTCCGGCGCGTCTCCTTGAACTCTGGGAAGCGGTGGCTCCCTACGCTCCCGAACCGGAAGCCTGTCTCATCAACTTCTATGAACCCAGCGCCCGGATGGGCCTGCATCAAGACAGGGACGAAACGATGTTCGAAGCGCCTGTTGTCTCGGTCTCGCTTGGGGACACTGCAACATTTCGCGTGGGGGGGACCAACCGGAAGGAGCCAACGAAATCGTTCCGGCTGGGTTCCGGTGATGTGGTGGTGCTCGGCGGAGATGCACGCCTCGCCTATCACGGCATTGACCGAATTCTCGGCGGCACGTCCAAGCTCTTGAAAAACGGCGGGCGGATCAATCTGACACTCCGACGGGTGACCGCGCCTTAGGTTTCAAATTGTTTTGTAACTTGCCTCAAATCGCACCGGGAAATTCACAGAGCGCGCAATGAAGCACACTTTGTGGATCTCACCGTGGATGGCATCCGCGGCCGTCAGATCTGTGCCCTCCAGTACTGTAATTTTCGGCCTTAGCGTCGCGCTCAAGAACCGACCGGCTCCACTCCGTTCTGTTTCACCCACGGCAAGCGGTACATCCTCGTAACCTAAAACGGCGATATCTGCGTTGCTGGCCAGATGCAGATACCACAGCATGTGGCAACTGGAGAGGGCAGAAAGCAAGAGATCTTCAGGGTTATGCAGAGACGGATCGCCTCCCAGGACCGGATCATTCGAACATTGCACAGGCGGTTTCCCCTGTGTGCGAATTTCCCAGGTTCGATCATACCCTTGGTACGTTTGTGTGCCCTGCCCGCGATTTCCCGTCCAAACGATTTTGGAGACATATTCATGGGTTTTGGTCATGCGCCCTCACTAAATGTATACATTTATACATTTTGAAATTGCACAGCTTTGTCAAGTGCCTTAACTCAGTCATCAGACGGCCTTTTTCGGGGGAACGATGTCCGCAGAACACATCGCTGACAGCCTGCAGGCAGATATCATAGCGGGCCGCTACCAGCCTGGCGCGGAGTTGAAACAAGGCGAGATTGCTGAGCGGTTCAAGGTGAGCCGTATTCCGATCCGCGACGCCCTTCAGCTTCTGGCCGCCCGCGGCCTGATCGATCTTGTCCCAAACCGCAGAGCCCGTGTGATCTCGCTGACACGTGACGAAATTCGTGAAATCTATGACATAAGAGTTCTGCTGGAATGCAATTGCCTTGCAACAGCGATCGATCAGATGCGGGACACAGACCTGGAGCGGATTTCCGCAGCTTTCCGTCATTCATCCATCGATGCCGAAACCGCAAACTGGTCAGATGGAGACTGGGCCTTTCACAAGGCACTTTATTTGCCTTCCGGAAAAGCCCGCCAGATCGGCATGATCGACCAGCTTCGCCAAACCTGCCGCATCCATATTTCAGGATATGGCATCCTGCCAGACCAGACCGCTCAATGGCTTAAAGACCACCAAGACATCGTGGACGCGTGCCATATGCGAGATCGAGACAAAGCCACCCGTGTTTTGAAGCTTCACATCGAAGCTGCGGGCAGGACATTACTGGACGCCATACCGTGAGAAACCGGTTCCAGTATCACAGGGTGACGTAAGCCGGAGCCCAAGAAACAAATATCAACTGACCAGAAGTCCGATCTTTCCAGCATATCTCTTGGACAAAAACGCTTCTTGAGCCGCGACCATGTCTTTCAGCGGAAACGTTTTTGAGATCATGGGCCGGATTTCACCGCGCTCGATGTACCCAATCAGGTCTTCAAAGACTTTCGGATCCTGTCTGGTGCAGCCAAAAAACGCCAGATCCTTCAGATAGAGCGTCCGCAAGTCCAACTCGACAATCGGACCGGCGATGGCCCCAGCAACCGCATACCGACCACCGTTTTTCAAACAGTTCAGCAAATTTGGAAAATTCGGCCCTCCAACGAGGTCAAGAACAACGTCAAAGGCCGCTTCAGGCAGCTCATCCTTGCGGCCAAGGGTGGCATCCGCCCCAATCTCTTTCAAGGCTTCGGACTTTTCCGGGGTCGTGACGGCCGTGACATGGGCGCCCCGGCGCTTGGCCAGCTGAATTGCAGCCGACCCAACACCACCCGAAGCGCCGGTAATGAGAACACACTCCGCACCGAGGGAACTCTTTTGAATCATACCCTCCGCTGTTGAATACGCACAGGGAAAGGACGCCAATTCCACATCGCTGAGCTTTGAGGAGACTGCAAGGGCGTCTTCAGAATTCGCTACGGCATAGTCAGCAAACCCACCGTCGAATTCAGAGCCGAAGGTCACCAGCGGGAGATGCGCATGCTCAGGTTTCTTGGGCACCTGCATTGGCCGAACTAAGACACGCTCTCCGATGCGACCAGTATCCACGCCTTCACCAACGGCAACAACCTGCCCACAGCAATCCGCGCCTTGCACCAAAGGAAAGTTCAGCGCTCCCGACCAGCCACCATCTGTATTCGTAGCTCCGCTAGATCCCTCCGACGCAGTCGCAGCAGTTTCGCCTCGGACACTCTTTGAATACCAGCCGATCCGGGTGTTGATGTCCGTGTTGTTAACGGCCGCCGCCCCGACCCTGATCAAGACCTGTCCCGGCTCCGGGACCGGCACGACAAGATCCTCCCGCCATTGCAAACACTCAAGCCCCCCATGGGCAGTAAGCACCATGCCACTCATGCGGTTCGGTAAGTCGGGCATCGGATCTCCATGCAGATAACGAAACAACACTGCATGGGTAGAATGATCTTTCTACCTCGTCAACAATACGGGTGTTTCATCTCATGAACACGCACCGGATTTAAATGAGAGCGTCAACAGCAATCGCGCTCAGCGCAAGAGCGATCACCCACAGCGCGATGCGGCCGGAGCGTGTATGCCGGGCCTCGGCCTTCCCAATCGATTCAGCCGTTTCCTCGCTAAACCTTAGCCCTTGGGTCGTCATCTTTTCTATTTCTTCCGACATGCGGCCAATCCGGTCGGCAAACAGCGGCATATCCGTTGCAATCCGAGCTAGTGCAGACAGCGCATCCCCCGCATCCCGCACCCTGCCAACAGGCCCAAGATGCTCCTTGATCCAGGTTCCAACCACCGGCTCTGCGGTCCGCCACATGTCCAGACGCGGGTTAAGCGATCGGGCAACCCCTTCCACAACAACCATGGTCTTCTGAAGCATGATCAGTTGAGTCTGGGTGCGCATTTCGAACAGTTCGGTCACCTCGAACAATTGCGTCAGCAGCCGGGCCATTGAGATTTCACTGGCATCGTGGCCATGGATCGGCTCGCCAATGGCTCGAATCGCCTGCGCAAACAGATCGACATCCTGATCGGCTGGCACATAGCCAGCCTCAAAGTGGACCTCTGCGACCCGTTTGTAGTTGCGCGTGATGAACCCAAACAGGATTTCGGCCAAGAATCTCCGCTCGCGCTTGCTTAACCGTCCGGTAATTCCGAAATCGACAGCGACCAAGGTGCCATCCGGCTCAACGAAAAGGTTCCCTTGGTGCATATCTGCATGAAAGTAGCCGTCCCGCAGCGTGTGGCGCAGGAAACTTTGGATGACTGCTGCACCAAGTGCCTCCAGATCCTGCCCATCTTCTGTGAGACCTTCGACGTCCGACATCTTGCGGCCGTCGATCCATTCCATCGTTAGGACACCCTTGGCGGTCCGAATCCAGTCAACCTGAGGCACGCGGAACCCTGGATCCTCCACGGTGTTCTCCGCCATCTCTGAGAGGCCCGCGGCCTCCAGGCGGAAATCCATTTCCATCGCGACGGATTGGGCAAGAGTGTCGACGACCGCGACTGGACGGAGCCTGCGGGATGGCGCATGAAAGCGCTCAACCAACCGGGCGACCAGATAATAGCTTTCAAGATCACGCTGGAACCGGCGTTGCACACCGGGCCGGAGAACCTTCACCGCGACTTTGCGCTCGGTACCGTCTTTATCGCGAACGATCGCGGGATGGACTTGCGCGATCGAGGCTGCAGCGACTGCCTCGCCGAACTCAACGAAGACATCTTCAATCGGCTGGTCCAGCTGGTCGGCGACCGCTGCCCGCGCTTCCTCGTGATCAAACGGGGCCAGCTGATCTTGAAGCGCCGCGAGATCCTTTGCTGCCTCTTTGCCAACAACATCTTCGCGTGTTGCCAGGAACTGACCAAGTTTCACGTAGGATGGGCCGAGACGGTTCATTGCATCCGAAAGACGCAGTTCTGCACTTTTGTCTTTGACCGCCCGGCGCTCCAGCAGCCGGGCCATACCGATCGCAAGCCGCGGTCCCGCCGGCAGGTCGGGTAAATGCGCAAGACCGAACACGCCTTCGCGTGCCATGACATAACCAGCCCGCACAAGGCGGAAGAAAGGCATCACTGCAAATGCCATGGATCAGAGTTTCCAACCAGAATGCAATGCGGCGATCCCGCCGGAATAGTTTCGATAAGTGACCCGCGCAAAACCAGCTTCGCGGATCATTTCGGCAAAGCGTTCCTGGCTCGGAAACTTTCGGATCGATTCCACTAGATACTGATACGGTTCACTGTCGCCGGTCACCCATTTGCCCATAGCCGGGATCGCATTGAAGGAAAAGGCGTCGTAGACCTTATCGAGCCCGGGAACGTCGACCTCCGAGAACTCAAGACACATGAAGCGGCCACCACGCTTCAAGACCCGATGCGCTTCACGCAGTGCCTTGGGAATGTCCGGCACATTCCGGATACCGAAAGCGATCGTATAGGCATCGAAACTTTTGTCCAAGAAGGGCAGGTCTTCAGCGTTGCCCTGCGAGAACGTGATCAGATCGGAGAGACCTGCTTTTTCGGATCGGTCACGGCCAACATTGAGCATGGAATTGTTGATGTCGCAGACAACGGCCTTCGCAAACCGGTGAGACTTCTCAACCACGCGGGTAGAGATGTCACCTGTGCCACCCGCGACATCCAGAAGACGCCATCCGGACGCGCTGAACTTTGGCGGTGCCAGATAGGACACCATGGCATCTTTCCAAACCCGGTGCAGACCGCCGGACATAAGATCGTTCATCAGGTCATAGCGGGATGCGACCTTGTGGAAGACGTCGTCCACGAGGGCCTGCTTTTGCCCCTCGCCGACCTTTGTAAAGCCGAAACTGGTCGGCATATCTTCCGGTGTGCGGGTCTGGCTGTTAGCCTGTTGCGTCATCTGCGCGGCTCCAAGCGTCATTCATTTCCAAAATTTGGCCGGACCATAGTACAAGCGCCTTCAGAGCGCTATGTTTGCCGGCCACGAAAACACCATATGCCGCAGGCCTATATCGCGCTGCCTTACTGGAGACCAGAGAATAAATGCCTGAATTGCCCGAAGTGGAAACGGTCAAACGTGGATTGGCGCCGACACTCGAAGGAGCACTCCTGACCAAGGTCGATCAGAACCGGCCGGACTTGCGGTTTCCATTTCCCGACGACTTCGTGGAGAGACTGACCGGTCGAACTGTCACAGCCCTGTCCCGCAGGTCCAAGTATCTGCTGGCAGACACTGATAGCGGTGATGTCTTGATCATGCATTTGGGCATGTCGGGATCATTCCGCATCGAAAACGACATTGATCAGTCAACACCTGGGGCGTTTGCGCACGAGCGGAACAAGGATCCGAAACATGACCATGTTGTCTTCCATTTAAGCCTTCCGAACGACGGCAGCGCACGGATCATTTATAACGACCCGCGCCGCTTTGGCTTCATGGACCTTGTTCCACGCACAGACCTGTCCACGCATCCATATTTTCGGGAACTTGGGCTGGAGCCACTCGGGAATGCACTGAGCGGAGAGGTCCTAGCGCGTCTTTTTGCAGGCCGTAAATCCCCGTTGAAGGCCGCGCTCTTGAACCAGAAGCTGATCGCCGGTCTTGGGAATATATATGTATGTGAGGCGCTCTGGCGCAGCGGGCTCAGCCCCAAACGAATGGCGAGCACGCTTGTAACCAAGTCAGGCAAGCCGACGAAGAAAGCAGACCTGCTTGCCCAAAACATCCGCCAGACGCTTGAAGATGCCATCTTGGCTGGAGGGTCTTCTTTGCGGGATCACACCCAAGCGGACGGCACGCTCGGCTATTTCCAGCACTCCTTTGCCGTTTATGACCAGGAGAGCGCGCCTTGCCGGACACCGGACTGCACCGGCACTGTGCGCCGTGTCGTTCAGTCGAACAGATCGACGTTCTATTGCCCTATTTGCCAAAGGTAGAACTCCACCTGAAACGGCAGTCATGCCTTGCCAGACACGGGCCCGGTCGGCTACCCATGGCGCACGCAATCGAGACATCCTGCCACGGGGAGCAGACACGATGGGATACAAGAACATCCGGGTTGAAAAACGCGGCAAGGTCGGGTTGATCACCCTTGATCGGCCAAAAGCACTGAACGCACTCAATTCGGAACTGATCGCGGAACTCGGCTCCGCGCTGGATACCTACGACGCAGATGAAAAAATCGGCTGTGTTGTGATCACGGGATCTGAAAAGGCATTTGCAGCCGGCGCTGACATCAAAGAGATGCAGCCGCACACCTTCTCAACCGCCTATCAGACAGACCTGATCACCCCGTTTGATCGGGTATCACAGAACCGCAAGCCGATCATCGCCGCCGTTGCAGGCTACGCCCTCGGCGGCGGCTGCGAACTTGCCATGCTGTGTGATTTCATCATTGCGGCTGACACAGCCAAGTTCGGCCAGCCGGAAATCACGCTTGGCGTAATCCCGGGCGCAGGTGGCACCCAGCGTCTTACCCGCTTTGTTGGCAAGTCGAAGGCCATGGATATGGTGCTGACCGGGCGGATGATGGATGCGGAAGAAGCAGAGCGCAGCGGTCTTGTCAGCCGCATCGTGCCAGCCAATGACCTCCTGGAAGAAGCTTTGAAAGCCGCGGAAAAGATCGCAGACTTCTCGTTGCCGGTGGTTATGATGGCAAAAGAGAGTGTCGACCGGTCTTATGAAACAACCCTGTCCGAAGGGGTTCGCTTCGAACGCCGCGTTTTTCAAGCCATGTTTGCCCTGGAAGACCAGAAAGAAGGTATGTCGGCCTTCACTGAGAAACGTTCGCCACAGTTCAACAACAAATAATCTTGGTTCACCAGCGACAAAGCCGTTGACGGCGGCCCAAGTCAGGATTATAAGCAGCGCCCAATCGGTGGCGGTTTTCCGCCGCCGTTGTTTTTTGATCGGGTTCCATCGCCTCGGCGTTCAAGTCCCGATCGTCACCGGACAAAAGTCCCAATATACCGATCAGGATTGAGCCCATGGCCAACACACCATCGGCCAAGAAGGCGGCCCGCAAGATTGCCCGCCGGACGGCCACGAACAAAGCTCGCCGGAGCCGGGTGCGCACTTACCTGCGCAAGGTTGAAGAAGCAATCGCTTCTGGTGACCAGGCTGCCGCAAACGACGCCTTCAAAGCAGCACAGCCGGAAATCATGCGCGCTGCTTCCAAAGGCACTATGCACGCCAATACGGCGTCGCGGAAGGTTTCCCGCCTCAATGCCCGGATCAAGGCACTGAGCGCATAAATTCGTCCCAAATCGGACAATCCAAAGAACCCGGCCATCGCGCCGGGTTTTTTTAGCCGCGCAATTTTGTGGATTGCCCACATCGGCCGCGGCACCCGGACAGATTGTAAAAAATGCTTAACTTCTCTATAGCAAAGAAAATTTATATTTTTCAACGCCTTAGAGATATGTAGGCTATCCAAATCCGGTTCAAACCGGATTCGATACGAGTCAAGGTATCAGTTCCGAAATTTTTTTTAACAAAGCTCAAATCCATCCAATCAGGATGCGAAAATGGCAAAAAGTTATTGCAGTAAAAAGCGTTTGCAGCATCACCCACAGATCACACCCAATGTGGCATTTTGGGCTCATTTGGCACTGGAATCGATAATCCGTCAGAACGGCTGTTGAACCGAATGGGCTGGCTGTATATTGTCTCATTGCTGGCAGAGAAAAGACCGGCGCGACACGAAAAACAGTGCTTGGACCTAACAATGAAAAAGTCAAAATTCCACATCGCTGAGCACTTACCCAACCGGGTTGCAGATGAATACATTGATGTATTCAGTATGTATCATTTTTAGGCGCGCTCCGGACCTACTTAAACTCTCATTCTACTGATAAGAACTTTAATTCAATGGCCGATCGGCCTTTGAAAGGGGGCATTGTGTTTAGCGAATTGGGGTATGCGGGAAACGTTGACGTTCAAACTGCATTTACGGCTCTTACCGAAAATACTCAGGCAGTCCTCGTCGATGTGCGCACACAAGCGGAGTGGACGTTTGTTGGTGTGCCGGACCTGCGTACGTTGGGCAAAGAAACCATCTTTGCCGAATGGCAAAGCTTTCCGCCCAGCGGCCCTAATCCTGCGTTCGTTCAGGACCTTTCTGACCGCCTGAGCAAAAAAGAACTTGACCCGGAGACGCCAATCTATTTTCTGTGCCGCTCCGGCGCGCGCAGTCAGGCGGCTGCCCAGGCAATGACCCAAGCCGGCTACACAAATTGCTACAATGTATCTGAAGGTTTCGAAGGCGGGCTTGATGCACATGCCCACCGCGGGACGCAATCTGGTTGGAAGGCCGCCGGATTGCCTTGGGTACAGGGTTAAGAAATTCCCCTGGCAATCAGGGGAGATAACCGGGCTGTGCCCGGATTGTAATAAAATCGCCCCAAAAACGGGGCACATAAGCTGCTAAAGCGGCAAGGCGTTAGAACGAAGAACGGCTGTGGCGGACTGTTCTTCCCAGTACAGCAGGCAGATAACATGCAGGTTCAGGAGGCAGGCGGCTCCGAACAATGGACGCGGGTCAAAAAGCAACTCCGTGCGGAACTGGGGGACGACGTGTTCACCAGCTGGTTCGCCCGGGTTGATCTGGAAGAACATCAGGACGGCACTGTGCGGCTGTCTGTTCCAACCCGGTTCCTCAAGCAGTGGATCCAAAATAATTACAATGAACGTCTGATGGGGCTTTGGCAGCGCGAATGCGACAACGTCCATCGGATCGAATTGACTGTTCGTGGCGCCATTCGGCCACGTCAGGTGACGGCTGTTCAGCCGAGCCTGCCGGCAGGGGCAGCTGGTGTGCAGAACGCAGCCATCGACACACGCTCGGAAAACATTGGCGATGCAACGCATGTGACCCGCGCGCAAGCGGCAACAGCCGCCGTTGGCCGGGGTGACAGCGCATCTGACAGTGCCCGTGATGTTTTGCAGGGCGCAGCGCTTGATCCGAAATACACGTTCGAGACCTTCGTTGAGGGCGATTCCAACAACCTTGCTTTGGCCGCTGCTCGTCAAGTCGCGGCTGGCGGAGCGGTCACGTTCAATCCGCTTTACCTGCATGCGTCCGTGGGATTGGGCAAAACCCATCTGATGCAGGCCGTGGCATCGAAAGTGCGCAACAGCGGTCGTAAAGTGCTCTATCTGACGGCCGAGCACTTTATGTACAAGTTCGTTGCAGCGCTGAAATCGCAGTCCGCCCTTGCCTTTAAAGACAACTTGCGCACCATCGATCTCCTCCTCATCGATGATATGCAGTTCCTTCATGGCAAGCAGGTGCAGCAGGAATTCTGCCACACACTCAACGCCTTGATCGACGGCGCCCGTCAGGTGATCGTTGCTGCGGACCGGGCTCCATCTGACCTCGACACACTCGACGACCGCGTCCGGTCGCGCCTGTCCGGGGGGCTTGTTGTTGGAATCCAGGAGCCGGATTTTGTTCTGCGCAGGAACATTCTGGTCTCCCGCGTTGAGGCTGCCCACAAGTCCTATCCGCAATTTGATGTGCCGGACTCCGTGCTTGACTACATTGCACGGCATGTCGCCTCATCTGGCCGTGATCTTGAAGGTGCATTGAACCGTCTGATCGCGCACAATCAGCTAACCAACCAGCCGATCACCCAGGAAATGGCGGAGATGACCTTGCGCGATCTGGTTCGCTCCAGCGAACCGCGCCGGGTAAAGATTGAAGACATTCAGCGCGTGGTCTCCAAGCACTACAATGTGACCAAGGCAGATCTGCTGTCGGCGCGCCGGACGCGTACGATCGTACGCCCGCGTCAGATCGCGATGTACCTGGCAAAGGTCATGACACCGCGCTCGCTGCCGGAAATCGGCCGCCGTTTTGGAAATCGGGATCACACGACAGTTTTGCACGCGGTGCGCAAGATTGAAGAAATGGCCCGTGCCGACTATGCGCTCGCGCAGGAGATTGAACTCCTGAAGCGCATGCTGGACGCCTAAGACGAATAGACTGTCTTTTCAGCCAAAAAAGGGGGGCGTTCCAAGCGAGCGCCCCCTTGCTTTTAGAGCCGGTTGAGGGCAGTGTCTTTCCCCCGCTCCCTCACCGGAGCCCATAAGAATTCAGTCGACCGGACGTTCTGTCTGGTGTTTCACGAGTACGGATGTAGCGTATGAAAGCGACCCTCGAGCGGACCGACCTCCTCAAGTCCTTGACCCATGTGCACCGGGTGGTCGAACGCCGGAATACTATCCCGATCTTGTCCAACGTTTTGCTGCGTGCCGATGGTGGGGCCTTGAACCTGAAGGCCACCGACCTGGATCTTGAGATTGTCGAAACCGTGCCGGCCATGATCGAAATGCCAGGTGCCACGACAGTTCCAGCGCACATGTTCTATGACATTGTCAGAAAACTGCCGGAAGGGTCCCAGGTTGTTCTGGAAACGACCGGAGACGACACCACACTGGAGATCCGGGCCGGCCGTTCGAAATTCACCCTGCAGATGCTGCCGGAAACCGATTTTCCAGATCTGACCGCTGGTGATTTCAGCCACGGCTTCACCTTGAGCGCGTCGGACATCCGCAAACTGATCGATACCACGCAGTTTGCGATCTCCACCGAGGAAACCCGGTACTATCTGAACGGGATCTATCTGCACACTGTCGACGCTGCCAACGGCCAGCAATTCCGAGCTGTTGCCACCGACGGCCACCGTCTGGCGCAGGCAGAGGTCGCCGCACCCTCCGGCTCCTCCGGCATGCCAGGCATTATTGTGCCGCGCAAGACAGTCGGCGAAATCCAGAAGCTCTTGGAAAATCCGGAAGCGGACGTGCAAATTGAGTTGTCGGACACCAAGATCCGCATCACAACAGATACGGTTGTTCTGACATCGAAACTCATCGACGGCACCTTCCCGGATTATGGCCGTGTGATCCCGCAAGGGAATGACAAGGAAATGCGCGTTGACCGCGATGAATTCAAAGAAGCGGTTGATCGCGTCTCGACCATTTCATCCGAGCGCGGACGTGCTGTGAAGTTGGCACTTGGCGATGGGCGCATGGTTTTAACCGTCAACAACCCGGATTCTGGCAGCGCGACGGAAGAGCTGGCTGTGGAGTACGACTCGGATCCGTTGGAAATCGGCTTTAACTCCCGATACCTGCTCGACATTGCAAACCAGCTCAGCAGCGACACGGCCCTGTTCCGTCTGGCAGATTCCGGATCCCCGACCCTCATTCAGGACAATACAGTCGACGACTGTTTGTTTGTTCTGATGCCAATGCGGGTCTAATCGCGCCAACGGAAACCGGTCATGACTGCACCCCGGTCGGCACGGCTGACCCGTCTAACCCTGACCGGCTTCCGTAACTATGCCACCATGGGCATCGGCTTGTCGGCAGGCATGGTGGCCTTTGTCGGCGCAAATGGCGCCGGCAAAACAAATATCCTGGAAGCGATCTCCTTTCTGACGGCGGGGCGCGGACTGCGCCGGGCGGCTTTGACGGATATTGCCCGCGTTGGCGGCGATGGGACATGGAGTGTCTCTGCCAAGATCTACCTTGATGATATGGAGACAAGTCTTGGGACCGGAGCCACTGCAGGTGTTCCCGGGCGCAAGGTGCGGATCGATGGTGAGGATATGCGCTCCTCGGAGAGCCTGCTCGACTATATGCGGGTGCTTTGGCTGGTTCCGTCAATGGATGGGCTGTTTACAGGCCCCGGATCCGACAGGCGCCGGTTTCTCGACCGCCTGACCCTTGCAATCGACCCGGCGCATGGGCGCCGTGTCAGCGATTTTGAAAACGCCCTCCGGCAGCGCAACAAGCTGCTGGACCAGGGTGGGTCGGATGCTTACCTCAGCGCCCTCGAACTTCAAGTCGCAAGCCTCGGGACAGCCGTCTCATTTGCCCGTCAGGAAACCGTCGGCCTGCTGAAGCAGATGATTGACGGCCAGCCCGCTGAAAACTCGACCTTTCCGCAAGCAATACTCTCGCTCGAAGGCACGTTTGAAGCCGAGACGATCGGTATGAGCGCTTCAGATCAGGAAGATCATTACCGACGGCTTCTGGAACAAGGGCGGTGTAGGGATCGCGCGGCAGGACGCACTTTGACCGGACCGCATTTGAGCGATCTGAAAGTCCGTCATGCCGCCAAGGACATGCCTGCAGCTCAGTCCTCTACCGGAGAACAAAAAGCACTCTTGATTGGGCTCGTTCTGGCGCACGCTGAACTCACGGCAAAAGTCTCCGGAATGACACCGGTTTTGCTGCTTGATGAGGTCGCCGCCCATCTTGACCCGGACCGCCGGGCAGCACTTTTTGAACGCCTGGATGCCCTCGGCGGTCAGGTGTTTATGACCGGCACCGATGCCTCCCTCTTCGATGCTTTGCCGGTTCATTCCGAAGTGTTTGAAGTGGGCAACAACGAAGCCCGGCTGATCCGGGCTTCCGGAGCCCATAAATCCGCCTGAATCTTATGGTTTTCCACTATATTCCCGCCCTGAACGGGCCTGCAGCGAGCGTGCAGTTGAACGCCTGTTGGAACACCGTATAACGTGGCCAAGAAACAAAAACCGATTGGTGAATGATTCGCATGAGCGATATGTCTACGCCCGAGCCTGGCGCCACTCCCGAAGCAGAAAATGGTGCCGAATATGGCGCCGACTCCATTAAGGTTCTGAAGGGTCTGGATGCGGTCCGCAAACGCCCCGGCATGTATATCGGCGACACCGACGACGGGTCGGGCCTGCACCACATGGTCTATGAGGTTGTCGACAACGCGATTGACGAAGCCCTGGCAGGTCATGCCGACCACGTGACCGTGACGCTGAACCCCGATGGGTCGGTGACGGTTTCCGACAACGGCCGCGGTATTCCGACCGATCTTCACCCTGAAGAGGGGGTTTCGGCAGCCGAGGTCATCATGACCCAGTTGCACGCCGGGGGTAAGTTCGACCAGAACTCCTACAAGGTCTCTGGCGGCTTGCACGGCGTGGGTGTCTCCGTGGTGAATGCGCTGTCCACGAAACTGGATCTGCGGATCTGGCGGAACGACCAAGAACACTTCATGACGTTTGCCCATGGCGATGCTGTGGGCCCGCTCGAAGTTGTCGGACCAGCTAACGGAAAAAAAGGCACGGAAGTCACCTTCCTGCCATCCCAAGAGACGTTCACCAAGACAGAGTTCGATTTTGCAACGTTGGAGCATCGCCTCCGGGAACTTGCTTTTTTGAACTCCGGTGCCCGCATTATCCTGACCGACAAGCGCGGCGTGGAAGATGTGGTTGAAGAACTTTATTACGAGGGCGGCCTTGAAGCCTTTGTCCGCTACCTCGACCGGGCCAAACATCCACTCATCGAAACACCGATCGCGGTGCGGGCGGAAAAAGACGGCATCACTGTCGAAGCCGCCATGTGGTGGAACGACAGCTATCACGAGCAGGTTTTGTGCTTCACCAACAACATCCCGCAACGGGATGGCGGGACGCACTTGGCCGGCTTCCGCGGCGCGTTGACCCGCCAAGTCACTGGCTACGCTGAATCGACCGGGTTGATGAAAAAGGAAAAGGTCTCCCTGTCCGGTGACGACTGCCGCGAGGGCCTGACCTGCGTCCTTTCGGTCAAGGTTCCGGACCCGAAGTTCTCGTCGCAGACAAAGGACAAGCTGGTTTCATCCGAAGTCCGGCCGGTGGTTGAAAACCTGATCTCCCAGACCTTGAGCGAATGGCTGGAAGAAAATCCGGCACCGGCGAAGACCATTGTCTCCAAAGTTGTTGAAGCAGCGTCTGCCCGGGAAGCTGCGCGTAAAGCCCGTGAACTCACACGGCGCAAGGGCGCGCTGGATGTTGCGTCTTTGCCGGGAAAACTTGCCGACTGCCAAGAACGTGATGCTTCCAAGGCCGAACTCTTCCTAGTGGAGGGAGATTCCGCGGGCGGCTCGGCAAAACAGGGCCGGCACCGGGAAAATCAGGCGGTTTTGCCGTTGCGGGGTAAGATCCTGAACGTTGAGCGAGCCCGCTTTGACAAGATGCTCTCTTCCAACGAGATCGGAACGCTGATCACTGCCCTTGGCACCGGGATCGGCAAGGAAGAATTCAATATCGAAAAACTGCGCTACCACAAGATCATCATCATGACCGATGCTGACGTGGACGGCGCGCACATCCGAACCCTGCTTTTGACCTTCTTCTTCCGGCAAATGCCCGAGCTGATCGAGAACGGCTATGTCTATATCGCCCAGCCTCCGCTCTATAAGGTCAAACGTGGTCAATCGGAGCAATACCTGAAAGATCAGGAAGCGCTCGAGAATTATCTCATCGCGCAAGGTTCGGACGACACCTCGTTGAAGCTTGCAAACGGCGAGGTCCGAACTGGCCAGGATTTGCGGCAGGTCGTTGAGACCGCGCGAGCGATCTCTGACATCTTTGACGGCCTGCACTCACGTTACAACCGGGATGTGGTCGAGCAAGCCGCCATTGCGGGTGCCCTCAACACCGAAATCCTGGAAGACCAAGGCAAGGCTGATGAAGCTGCTGCCTATATCGCCCGGCGGATGGACATCCTCGCCGATGAGTTTGAGCGTGGCTGGACCGGAGAAGCCCGCGACGACGGCAGTCTGGTATTCACCCGCACAGTCCGGGGCGTTCAGGAAGTCGCGACGATCGATGCAGCATTGCTCGGCTCGGCGGACGCCCGCCGACTTGCAGCCCATGCCGACCACCTGAACGAGGTGTATGGCAAGGCAGCCGTCTTGCAGCGCAAGGATGTTCCAACAGAGATCCGCGGCCCGCGCGCGCTGCTGCAGCACATTTTTGCCTTCGGGCAAAAAGGCATCTCTCTGCAGCGGTACAAGGGGCTCGGAGAAATGAACCCTGACCAGCTTTGGGAGACTACACTGGACCCGAACGTACGCTCGCTCCTGCAGGTCAAGGTGCGTGAGGCCGACGATGCCGACGACATCTTCACAAAGCTCATGGGCGATGAGGTTGATCCCCGCCGGGAGTTCATTCAGGACAACGCCTTGGCGGTTGCCAACCTGGACATCTGATCGGTTACTACGGATATCAAAAAGCGGCCAAGGCCGCTTTTTTTAGCACTCACTATCATCGGCACACATTAAGCGGCTTCGGGCCACGGCTCCGGGCGGCCGAAGTAAAAACCCTGTGCCGCTTCGATATCCAACATTCTCAGGAAGTCCGCTTCTGCTTTGGTCTCGACATGCTTTGCAATCGTCTTCAGCCCCAGCTCCCGGGCGGCTCCCACCAGTGCCTTTAACAAGCCGGCTTTTGCCGGGTCCTCGAGGGCCTCTTGTGCAACCCCCGCCGCCAGTTTGACCCAGTCGACCCGCAATCCGGTCAACCGGGACAGCACTGGCCAATGACCGGCGAAATCATCGATCGCGGTCTGGCACCCCAGATCGGATACAAACTTGATGAAGTAGGAGATGTCCGCCGGTTCGCGCAGAAAGTCTTTTTCCGAAATCTCGAGGCAAAGACGGGAGGCGAGCAACGGGTTGACTGAAAGCCGTTGATACAGGCTATCCCGGAAGCCTGCATCCCTTGCAGATTCAGCCGACACATTCATCGTCAACGTGGTGCGATTTGCGGAGCGCTCAGCAGCGTCCAAGACCTTGTCTAGGGTCCAACTGTCGACTTGTGCGATAAAGCCGGACCGTTCCGCCGCGCTGATCCAGGCCTTTGATGACAAACCCTGCGACCGATCTCCCTGAAGACGCAACAATATTTCTGCTCCGCACTTCTTGTTCCGGCTCAAGCAGATAATCGGCATGGAATAGAGTGCCAGTTCACCGGCCTGAAAACTGCCTGGCTCCGGCAAAACGCCGACGCCTTGCCCAACCGAACGCCAGTCTTGCGGCCGCACCGTGTGAACTTGGACCGAATGCCCCCCGAAACGCTTGCCGCGCAGACACGCCCGGTCCGCCAATCCAAGAAGCGCGGCACCATCACAACCTTCAACCGCAAACCAATCCGCTGCATACGCTACGCCGACCGATCCACCGATTGTGAAAACCCGATCAGAAACCTCCAGGCGGATCCTTGCAAAAGCGTCCAGTATTTCCCCGGCAACGGCCATCGCGGCCTCTTTATTCACCGCAGGGAGCATGCCGGCAAATTCGTCTCCACCAATTCGGGCAGCCGTGCCGAACTCGCCCAGGGTTAGAGCCAGACTTGACGCTACCCTTTGCAGCATGTCGTCACCTGCGTCATGCCCCCCGAGATCGTTGACCTTCTTGAATTCATCAAGATCGATGTAAAACACAGCCAAGCCGCTGCTTTCATCACGCGCCAGTCGTTGTAGCTCGGTGTCCAGCGCCCTTGTAAACGCCCGCCGGTTTGCCAGACTTGTAAGCGGGTCCTGATAGGCCAGCCTGCGGTTCTCAGCGATTTCATGGGGGCAATCCACATTCCTGCGAATGATTGCCATCATGCCGGCATCATCACCGCCAACATCGGCTGGCAGAGGAACCAGCCTGATTTCGCACATCTTTCTATCCGCATCGGTACCCGGCATGGGCCCGGTTTGCGGAATGTAGAGTGTCTGAACGACGTCAACCGAACACTCGCTCAGCTGAGCGGCAAGGTCTTCTGCGTTATAACTGCCACCAATCGTCTCCAGTATCCGCGCAGCACGCACCTCAGCTGGATCCACGGCATCAAAGATCAGCACCTCGTCTGGGAAATGCTTCAGTGCAACGCCATTGGGGAGAGAACCCTGCGCCTCCAAACGCGCCAATGAAGCCTTCACAGCTTTCAGATTGTCCGGCTTTTCACGCTCATCCGCGATGTCCTGCTCGAATTGAATGAGCACTGCCGGTTGGTTGTTTGCGAAAGAGACGAAAGATGTGCAGAGAATCTTGCGGCAAAGTACGGTTCCGCAGCGAAATTCCAGTGTGCCGTTGGACTGGATCGGCACTCCACTCAAAGAGGTGGACAGCGCGACTTGAACCCGGTCCCATCCATCAGTTGTCATCATATCAGTTAAAAACTGATAAGGACCTGGATCTGCGGCGGTCTCGCAAAGGTCCAGCAACTGGCTATTTTGCAGAATAATTCGGCCATCCAAGCCGACATAAGCAGCAGGGACCGGCATCACTTCCAGTAGATCAGCGTAAAGCGTCGTCTCGTCGAGCTTCTCTGAGGCCGTGACCTCCATGTTCGAAGCACGCATTAATCCTTGTCTGATCTGCACCAGATCATCCCTCTCAAACAAACAACTGAGGACGCAGAAACTGAAATACTAAGGCGTCAGATTCGATAGCCTTACCTAGCATATGTATCCGGGGGATTTTCTCGCACTTTCGTTACCCACAGGACTTCGTATTAATATAGTTAATTTGATTTTACTATTTTGATATATATTTTTATTAAAATTTTACTCAATTCAGTGCCGATGTAGTATTTGCCACAGTTTCATCATGCCTTCGCGTTAAGAGAGCCGTTCATGTCGAAACGCGGCGGCACAGAACCGCCTGTTGATAGTACGGGATCAGTTCATGCCAAAACCAACCTCGCTCAAAGTGCGGAATTCCGTTTTTACAACGCTTGTCCTCAGCAGTATCGCTTGGGCTGCTCCGACAAAGGCAGAGGAAGCGTTTGTTCAATGCGGCAAGGCCTCTTGGTACAATCTGCGGGGCACAACAGCCAGCGGAGAGCAGGCGGACCCAAACAAGCTGGCGGCTGCGCATCCAAGCCTGCCTTTCGGAACACTGGCAACGGTTACCAATCTTAAGAATGGCAAGTCGGTTGTGGTTCGCATCAACGACCGTGGTCCTTTCGTGAAACGCCGCATCATCGACGTGACGCAGGCGGCCGCTCAAAAACTCGGTTTTGTACAACAGGGGATTGCAAAGGTGAAAGTGACGAGCACCACACCTTTAGCTGGAAAAAACACTCCGGATAACTGCCAATAAAAACTGCGGAATGACGCGTATCGGTCAATCTAATGACGCTTCATTCACGTTTTCGGAGAGCTTCAAGGCTTTCATATAACTATATTTTTTTGACTTCGAGGTACCACCCATAACGATCAAGAATGAATAACGATCAGTCGCATCTCGGTAAATCAAAAAATAAAATATTTTACGGTAATGACATTACCCCGGTATGCCGCTAGAGTTGCGCCCGTGGTCGATGGGGCCACGTGCACAGTAACTTTTTTCGCGCAGTCTTTAATGGCTGCGCGTTTTTTTTGTTCACGGTTGATGGCCGAGAAATCGTCCATGCGATCAGTGAAAGTTTTTACTTAATATTTACCATGTAATTTTTGCTAATTACACCAGTTCGCCAGCATCAAGCTTTTCCAGGAAAGTCTTCGCACTGTCCAAGTATTCCTGCTTCGTCTCATCCGACATCCGCCGCCAGGTCGCATAAGGCTGGCCAAGCCGCGGGTTGGATCCCAGGTCGTCGGCATGCCGATCAAGGAAGTCCCAGTAAAGCGCGTTAAACGGGCACGCCCCTTCCCCGGTCTTTTTCCGCACACTGTAATCGCAGTTCTCGCAATAATCGGACATCTTGTTTATGTAATTGCCGCTGGAAATATAGGGCTTTGAGGCGAGCAATCCGCCGTCTGCAAACTGGCTCATGCCGAGCGTGTTTGGCAGTTCGACCCACTCATACGCGTCTGCGTAAACGGCCAGATACCATTCGTGGACCTCGACTGGATCAACACCTGCCAGAAGCGCGAAATTACCAGTCACCATCAACCTTTGAATATGATGGGCATATGCCTCTTCCAGCGTCTGTCCCACGGCTTCTTGAACACATTTCATGGACGTTTCTCCTGTCCAATAAAATGCTGGTAGTGGGCGCTTTCCTTTCAACGCGTTTTCGCGCGCGTAACCGGGCATTTTCAACCAGTAGATCCCGCGGACATACTCTCGCCAGCCGAGGATCTGACGAATGAAGCCTTCAGCTGCATTCAAAGGACATTTGTCTTCGTAATATGCCTCTTCAACCTTCTCACAAACAGTTCTCGGGCTGAGCAAACCGGCATTTAGGTAGGCAGAGATGACTGCGTGATACAGAAACTTTTCACCTCTTAACATGGCGTCCTGGTAGGTTCCGAAGTTCTCAAGTGCCACCTTCAGAAAATGATCAAACGCCTCTTCGGCCTGTGCGCGAGTGACCGCAAACCAGAACGGTTCCAGTTGGCCGATGTGGTCCTCAAACCGGTTTTCGACGAGATCTAAAACCTCTTGGGTTATTGCATCCGGCTTGAACTGAAGAGGCGCCGGCATAAAGAGATCTTGCTTGGCGGGCTTTCTGTTTTCCGCATCATAATTCCACTTGTCTCCGACGGGTTTGTCCCCGTCCATCAGCAGCCCGGTTGACTTGCGCATCTCGCGGTAGAAGTTCTCCATGCGCAGCTGCTTTCGGCCGTCGGCCCAGCCGCGAAAGGTACTGGCATCGCAGAAAAACCGGCTATCTGTCTTAATCTCAACCGGCAGACCCAGAACGTCTTGCCATTGTCTCATGTTCTCAAGAACGCGCCATTCCCCAGGCTCTGTGACCACGACACGTTCAGGCGCAAGCCGTCTGACCGCCCGTCTGACCTCTCCTTCAAAGGACCCGGAATTGTCCGTGTCTTCCAACTGTACGTATTCGACAGTCCAACCGGCGTCCCGCAGCTCCTGCGCGAAGTGACGCATGGCGGAAAACAGAAAAACAATCTTCTTCTTGTGGTGCGGCACATAGGTGGCCTCTGCCATCACTTCAGCAATAAGAATTGCATCAACTTCTGGATCCGCCTGGCGTAAACTTGAGATATCGGCAGAGAGCTGATCCCCGAGGATCAAGATAAGGTTGCGGCATGTCTTTGCGCTCATGTGATCTCACGTCGCTCGTTGATGGTTCCTAACCATACGCAGCAAACGCTTGAGCCTATCACCTTGGGCGGGTTTTTCTGTGCAACGGGACGCGTGCAGCTTTGGGATTAGAGCACGGAGTGAAGCTGTTGCTTTTTATCAAAAAGCCGTTGCCTCTTTTCGCGGTCTCTTGTATCAGGACCTTCTATCCGCCGCGCGGTGAACGCGCGCCTGACAAGCACCCGTAGCTCAGCTGGATAGAGCGCTGCCCTCCGAAGGCAGAGGCCAGAGGTTCGAATCCTCTCGGGTGCGCCATATTTTTCGTTCTTATTGCTTTGTAACCGTAGTTTTCCAGTCGTCGATCTTCAATCGATCTTTCGTCATCTAATCCGCTATGGAAGTCGAACGTATCCGTTCGCTGTTCGGAGAAATAACCTTAGTTCTCGGAGCTGTCAGCGTCTCTTTCCGTGCGGGCCCAACCAGCCCTTTTTGGTCTGAACACAGCCACTGGATACTTGGCGATGCGCACAAAAACATGCGCCACAAGTCTGAAGAGGTTTCGTGCAGGGATGACATCCCGGCCATACCCCCACCAAGCCGCCAGTGTCGCGATCAAAAAAGCCACCATCGTTCCACAAGCCATTCCAAGGGGCATCAAAGGCAGCTTCAAGAGGGCCGTCAGGATCAAAGCGCTCAAGACTGCGGCACCTTGCAGGAAGATAAGGATCGTCAAGGGAGGCACGAGAACACTCGCGGTCAACGCGGCCGCAGACCACCGGCCCTGAGCAAGGTGTTTCGGCAAACGCGACAAAGCCCCCCCCATGAGCGAGAGATGACCGCGTACCCACCTGGATCGCTGGGTCGTGGCGCCCTCGATCGAGTGCGGCAGAGGGCTCAGGATGATCGCTTCATCGCAGAAAATTGGAGGGGTGCCTTGAGATGCGAGATCCAGACCCAGTTTCATGTCTTCCACCAGATGCCCATGCGCCAGATCAGCCTTTGCAAGAACGTTCCAAGGAAACGCCATACCACTGCCAGTCAGGAGCGAGGGACCGTGCAAATTGCAGACACCGAGCAGACGAACCCAGTTTTTGAGACGGAAGGTGAAGACCGAGACTTTCTGCGCAATCGTGTCTTCAGACTGAGTCATCAGATACCGCGCCTGGACAGGACGCCCCAAGTGGCCCGCCACCTGCCGGATCCTGTCCAACGCCGAGGCTTCGGGTACGCAGTCGGCATCCAAAATCACCACGCAGCCGGGCGGGTTTTGCTCGAGTTGGCGAACACCAAAATCAAGAGCGAATCCCTTCCCGCGGTGATCCGGATCATTTCGCTCGATCACTTCGACCCCGTTCCGACGCGCAACCGACGCGGTGTTGTCGGTGCAGTTGTCGGCAACAACCAGGATCCGATCAAATGGAAAAAGCCCCTTTTGGCTTGCTTTCAAGGTTTCCGTCAACCCCGCTTCCTCATTGTGCGCCGGTATGAGAACAACCATCGGAGCGCGCTCTTCTGAACACTGAATTTGCCGCTTTGGCAAAAAAACGGCTGCAAGAACTTCAATGCAATAGACAACTGTCATGACAAGTGTGATCGACACCCAAACCAAAAGCCCGGTGTAGGTCACAGCTCCCAACAGAGTTATTGTATCGGTTGCCGGCATTCGGCAGGCTCCTGCAAAATTAGCGGATGAAAAGACATAAACTCCAGCAACTGGTAGTCACCGCAAGGCATCTGCACTGTCATAAGCGTTGGCAGTCATCCTGTCTTGCCTTTGATGGGGCTGATTTGCCTAATCTGCATCGCCTTGCCCATCGAGATAGAGTGCCAGTGCAGCGATCGGACCGATCGTCTGATGCACTGTGTATTCCTGCTGTATGATCACATCTGGAAACTCTATTAGGTTTTCAAAATACGGAATTGCAAACCGTGATGGTTCAACCTTGGTGTTTTGGGACTGAGATGTCAGTCCAACCTCCGCAAGCGAAGACCACGACGGTCCGAAGATCCATCCATAGGCGAAGGCATTTGCCGGAGCCCAACCGTAGATAATGATCCCCGGCGGGGCTTGAACGCCCATCGCACGATGATCTTCATGAAGGGGATGCAGTATTTGCCGTGCTCCCACTCCGGTCATAAGGCTCATCCCGGTTTGGTTTGCACCAAGCAGACCATTCAGGGTTTCGAGCACAAGCCCAGTTATGGCGTTGTCTCCTGTCAACATGTGCGTTCGCATAGCCAACTGCGCTATTCCAGAATCTGGCGGACCGCCCTGTCCCCATCCCGCAGGAGCGTAAGGGTGTTTCATGCTGGGATAGGAGTTCGTTTCCTGGGCCTCCAGTAGAAGCGTCGTTTCTGATTTGAAGAGATTTTCCAGCGTCTTGCGTATGCCTTGGTCCGTTTCCGAGCTGTTGATGTAGTCCCAGGCGGCATCGCTCTTTTCCAGATACAAGTCCCATTGTTCCCTCAGCCGTTCTTCTGCGGCTGTTCGAAATCTCAGCTCTCCAGTTGTGCGATAGAGAGAACTGGCAGCAACAACGCGGAGCGTTTCAGCTTCCTCCTTCAATTTTATACGTATTTCGGGCCAGCCTTCAGAATCTGAGTAGCCTCCGGCAACCAAACCCGCGACCGCATCAGCGTAAAAAGCATCCAGGTCGGTAAATCCAGCCTCGGCAGCGTCCCAGGCCCGAGAAGCACTGTCCATGTAGACAGCGGCAAGATCCGGTTGGCCGTAGGCTTCCAAATGCCGTGCAAGGCTTCCAGCGATTGCCGCATATGTGTAGGTGCTGCTGATGTCAGGTGCATATGTGAAAACAGGGAGGGTTTCCAGAAAACTGGCAGTGCCCAGCATTGGATGTCCAGCGCTTTCAATTCCGCCCCGGACTGTTCCATCAGGACCTTGCAGTCTGCGGAAAAAGTCGATCGTCCATATGGCTTCATGAAGGAGGTCCGGTAGGTCATCGGTGCCGGCATAAAGCTCTGGATCCAAATACTCTGAGGATTTCGGAATGCCATAGGATGTCCTCAGGCGGTCCGCGGGCAGATAGTCGAGAAGATCAAGAAACAGGCGGGACACGCGAAGATGCACAATATGACGATCCCAATCACCGGCATCCATATAGCCTCCCCAATAGTTGGCCCCGGCCAATTTTCCATTGCGCCATGTGCTGTTGGCCGCATCCTCAAACGGCACAAGCCCCAACGTGCCGTGGCTGGAGAACGACAGAGGCAAGGTGCTTTCGGCGATTTCCACATTCAGACCTGGAACGAAAGCAGCCGGCCGCTTAAAACCAAACCGCCCATCCAGCGCGATCCCGCTGCGATGATTGTAAAGCCCTCCAAGTGCTGATCTGCCAATGTCTTTCCAGTGGTCTGAAGACACCTGGAACACATCGGACACGCCGAGCCCATCCACACGAATCCGGTAGCTCCCGTTCTGCTTTGGCATCCAGTCGCTGTAATCCATCTCAAAAACGTAAGTGCCGGCCCGGTTGGCCGAATAAGCGCGACGTGCGGTGGCACCTGGAGCCACTGTGGGTGGCAGCGCAGACTGACTGTCGAGAATTTCGATCGTCTCCAAAGAAACTGCACCGACTGTGGCGAATACCGCGGCAGCATCTTCGGCACCGGACAGCCTCTGTAGCACGATACGCTCGCCAGTTTGAAAATCGTGGCCTGGCACAGTGATTGACGCAGCCCCGGATGTCTCGATCCCGGTTACAGGTATCGCTCGCTCTTCGAGTGCCGCGTAATCAATTAGCGGCGACCCCAGTCCATTCCATGGCTCTTTCGCGTCCGGCAACGACTTGAGTTTCATATCGGCGGAGTACACGACGGACCCTGCTTCATCCAGAATTGAGAAGCTGGCGAGACCGTAACTGCGGAAATCAATCGCGCCGGCACTTGGGCCTCCTGGAACCCACAACGCGAGATACGCTTTTTTTGAGTGATCTTCCGGGGAGTGTCCTGCCTGTGTGGACCGAATGCCTAGTGCACGTGTTATTGACGGGTCATAGGTGAACGTGGTCTCGGAAAACAGGTCACCAGGCCAGCTAAGGGTGTGTGTCCCGGGCTCCAAAGGATGGCTCATTTTCAGAAACACCTGGTGTTTCATCGCCGCTGCCGTCTGGCTGCGACCGGATGATGACCGATAGAAGCCGGAATCGTAGGGAAGCGATTTCCTGTAGACAGACGTGATGGCCGGCTGGCCGTTTAATCGGTATCCGTCGGCCTGATCGACAACCGCTCGGTCGAGCAACTCAGCCGGTGGCGTGTCGGCCAACCTGAGATGGCGCCGCTCGGGACCGATCACCATCCCCCAGGTGTCGTCATGCGCAATCCAGGCCCCCACCGGTTGGGGGAGCGAACTTTCAAGCTCAATGATCGCACCACGTCTAAAGTTGGGATCTTTGATCTCAACACTGAGCATATCGGGCGTTGCAATCGTGACTTCCGCGATACGTAGATCTTTCGCAAAACCAGATCCTGTGGCCATAAGAAGCCAGACAATTCCCAGCCATAGTCTCAGACGAAAAACCGGGAGCACATCATCCATTAACAGAATCTCGTTATTCCAAAGCGGGGTTCAGGTAGTATCAGCTGAAATGACAAAAAAAGCCTGAATTAGGGTCGGTGCGAATAGTGAAGATAGCGTTCGTTCTCATCGTTTTGTGTTGCACGCTGCCGCTAGCGCTTCTGGTGCGGCGGTATGAGATCCTTACGCGCATCTTCTGGATTTCCTTTGGCGCCGCAGCTTTTTTCATGACCACCATACCGCTACTTGATATCGGCGTTATTAACGCCCCCGATGGTTGGGTTGGTTTTGTTTACGGCATCGAGATTTCGATCGTCGATTACCTAGCGGTAGTGGCGTTTTTCATACTTCCACGCCACCGCACCTCTTGGCTGCTTTTCTTGCCGTTCGTTGTTTTCACGGCCGTTGCAGCAACATCAGTCCCGAACGCTGCCAACCCGACAGTCGCGTCCTTCGGGGTCTGGCAATTTGCCAAAATGGCATTTGTTGCAGCAATCGTCGCCCGTGCCTGCGCGTTTGAAGAGGTGCCCTATCTTCTCCTGCGCGGTATGGCCCTTGGAGTTATGGCCCAATTGGTCGCGTCCCTGTGGCAACGGTTTGGGTTAGGGTATACTCAGGCTCCTGGCTTGTTCTTGCACCAAAATACCCTTGGGATGATCGCTCATTTCGTCCTTTACCCGTTTCTTTACATGCTCCTCACCCAAAGCCGGGGCACGATCTGGAACGGTCTGATTATTCTCACCGTCTTGTGCTGCATGCTGCTCACCGCTTCCCGCGGAGCAGTCGGATTCACGGTGATCGGCATAGCCCTCACTTTCATGATCGTCGCTCTGACCGGTCTTACCAACCGTATCATGGCAGCCGCCGCCCTCGCGGGGATCGCAGCTCTTGCGCTTGCACCGGCAACCTATCTTGTTTTCGAAAAGAGATTTGAAAGCGCTGCTCTAAGCGAAGATGTTTATGACGAGCGCGCAGCGTTCAACAGGGCCGCAGACCTCATAAGGGACGATTTCCCTGCAGGAGTTGGCTTCAATCACTACACCTATACACTCAAGCGGTATAACTATTCCCAGCTTGCCGGTGTTCATCAAAACGAAGGCAACATCAACAACATCGTCCATGACGCTTACAGGTTGATAGGTGTAGAAACCGGACGGGCGGGCCTGCTTTCATTCTACGCTTTGCTGGCAGTGCCATTGGTTACCGCATTTTTTGTTGGTTGGCGCCGCCGCTTGATGCCCGATGGCGGGCTACTTCTGGGGTTTGGCACGGCAATGCTCATCGCCTACCTCCATTCTCTGTTTGAATGGATTTTCCTAATCAAGCAGGTGCAGATCGTGTTTGCCATCGTAGTTGGAATGACATTTGGCATTGCTAGCCGTCGATATGCGGACGAGACGTCTATACAGACCAAGGTTGCAAGCGAAAATCCAGTCGCCACCTTCACGTTCAAAGCGGGGGCTTTGAGCAAATAGGCACGGCCACAATTGGCTCTGGGTTGGGCGAACGGGTGTATAGGTTTCCGTAACCATAGAAACCGATATACTGTCACAATTTTCAATGGTCAGATTTCATTTGGCCCGTTTTTACAAATTTGAACTAAATCTGACACTCAGAGTGCTACGATCAAACCAGACGTACATGTGGTGGAGTAGGAATTGCGGCTTTATCCGAACACAACAGCACGGCGATTTCCACTGCGGATAATCGGTGTTCTATTGGTGCTGTTTCTGGCGCTACCGATATTTGCTTTGGGCGGATCGATTCCGACAAAGGCTGACGAATACCGCCTCGGTATACAGGACAGGCTGCGCATCTATGTGGCGGAGTGGCCCGCCCTTACCAATGAATTTGAGGTCGGCGCATCCGGCAGTGTGGTGTTACCCATCGTGGGTGAGGTGGATGCAGCCGGGCTTGAACCGCGGGAGCTCGCCACAGAAATCGCTAAACGTCTCCAAGAGCAAGCCAAACTTCGCTCACTCCCAAATGTGGCTGTCGATATTTCCGCTTACCGGCCGTTTTACATTCTTGGAGCAGTCACATCGCCGGGCGAATACGCGTATCGGCCTGGGATGCTGGTGCTCAACGCTTTGAGCATTGCCGGGGGCGTTTATCGTCCGCCAAGTCAGTCAGAGTGGGGCCTTGAAAGCTCTGCCATCAATACATTGGGTGAATTGCGAACCCTCAGAAGCGAGGCGGCCGACCTAGAAGCGGAAAGGGTCCGTTACGAGGCTCAAGCAAAAGGGGAAACCGTGTTTCCGCCGCTCCCAGAAGATGCGCCGCCAAATCTTACGCGTGCGCTCGCCGAGCAAGCTCAGCTGTTTAAAGCCTCACTGCAGCGTTTTAATAATGAAAAGAAATCACTGACAACGGCAATTACCCTCTTTAAAGGCCAGATCACCCTGCTAAATCAGCAGCTGGAAGATGCCAAACTCAAGCTGGATTCCTTTCAGACAGAGCTGGAAAAAATCCAGGACCTGATCAAACAGGGCTACGGGTCACCCCGTTTGCTGCCGCTCAATCGCGAAATAGCAGACGGACAGCTAGAGAAAAAGCGGCTTGAAGTGGAACTCCTGCGCGCAGAACAAGAACTCGAAGCCGCGCGGATCGAGCTTAGGGATCATGAAGCGAACTATCTAGACGACGCCGAAACGCAACTTGTCCGTATAAGGTCCGAGTTGCGCGCCAATCAGGAGCGGGTCAAGACACGGGAAAGCCTGGTGAATTCCGCGAGTGGCTTCACAGACCGCCAGCGGCCAAATAGTGAGCTCAGTTTGCCCCAAAGCCTCACTTTCACGATCATTCGGACGGTCGACGGTGAAGTTCAAACACTGAACGCTGAGGAAACGACAAGCGTCAACCCCGGCGACATTGTGAAGGTCGCACGCTTTGGAGACGACGACCTGTCTGGAGCCATACCTCAGAGAGTGTCATCTGGCAGCCTTCGGCTTGGAGAATAAGACAAAGTGGACGTTTCTTCTCTTCCAAAAACAGCCGTCAGATCGCTGCCAGTGTCAAACGGATCGACGTATGACTGGCAATGGATGGCGCGCGCTTTAATCGAGCGCCTATGGGTAGTCATTCTCATCCCGGCAATCTTCGGCGTACTGGCAGTCAGTTATGTGCTTGTCAGGCCTGCGACGTTTCAGGCAACCGCGACACTTGATGTCGTGAACTTGCGCCTCTTGCCCGGCGGGGGTTCCGGGGTGTTTCTACCTGAAGCGCAAGCCTTGCCGACGTTTCTCGATACCCAGCAACAGATCATCGGGTCCACCTCAATCATTATAGCTGCAATCGAGACGCTGGAAGGCACAGCGGCAGATAATGAAGCCGATGACGTGAAGACCGTCTCGGATATTGAGGAATTGGAAGCCTTCCGTCAGAGGCTGATTGTTTCCCGCATCGGGCAAAGCAACCTGATTAACATCAGCTTTCGGTCCGACGATCCGCAAACATCAGCAAACACTGTAAATGCAGTCGTTCATGCGTATCTGGCAAAACTGGAGCAGGACCGGTTGGAAACCGCGGAAGCGGCAAGCGGCTGGCTTCAGGAGCAACTTCGCTCTGTCGGACCAAGAGCGACGGTGGTGTCGGCAGCCTACCCGCCCATTCACAAGAGCAACACCCGAGGTCTGCTTATCATTGCCGTCGCTGGTGTCATAGGTGGATTCATCGGTCTATTTGCAGCCCTGATATTGTCTTTCTTCGACACGCGCATTCGAAACCCGGAGCAACTCGCAAATGTCATTGGTCAGCCTTGCCTTGGAGTAGGCAAAACCAGTTCCCGCACGAAACAGAAGGCTGGAACTGCGGACAACAAAATGGAACTCCGGCCGGCTTCTGCCAAAGTAGAGGTTGATGACTCAGCCTTGTTTAATGTTGCATCGTTGATACAAAGTTCGACCTCTGAAACTGGCAGCCGAATGCGCTACATTGGGGTTACTTCGCTGCAAAAAGAAAGCGGCAGCGCTTTGGTCTCCGAACAATTGGCTCGCCTCATTTCAACACCCGATCATAAAGTTCTTCTGGTCGACGCAAACGCATATAGCAGTGCCACTTCGTCAGAAAACCGTGTCACTGATGGCGAACGCGGTCTGATCGACATCATTATGGGCGACGGCGAGCTGTCCGAAAAAGCTGTGAAACGGGAACCGGAGACCGGTCTCTCGACCATTTCCATTGGCACAGTTAAAAACTCTCAACGAGCTGGGCAGTTGATCTGGTCAGACAAGTTGCGGGAATTAAAGCCCTCATTCCGGCAGTATGATTTGGTGGTTTTCAACTTGCCACCATTGTTTGCGTCAACGGACGTGGGCGCGGCGTCGAAGTACCTTGATTCAATCATTTTCGTCGCAGAATGGGCAAAGACATCACAAACGGATCTGGCGACCGCGCTTGCACTAAACCCTTCAATTCATAAGAAAATCATTGGCTCCGTACTGATAAATGCCAAAGAGAACCCATTGATCTTTTTGTTTTCTCCGCTGGCAAACTTCTTACGGAAACAAAGGACTTTTCTATCCGGTACCGCCAAGTGACAGCGCAATCGACGCATTCCCCCAAGCCTGACAACGGTGCCATCGGTTACATCCTAAACACATATCCAGTTCCGAGTGCGACATTCATCCGGCGGGAGATTCACGCACTTGAAAATCTCGGGTTCAAGGTCACACCGTTTGCCTGCCGGCGTTTTGCCGGTGGCCTTGTTGATCCGAAGGATCGGAGCGAGGCTGCGCGAACTGAATATTTGCTTGATGGAAAACTTGCCGACCTGCTTCTGGCGTCCATCCGAGAGATTTTTACAAACATTACCGGCGTTTGGCGCACCCTGCCGATTTGGAAACAGCTGCACTCGAACGCCGAAGGCGGTTTCGTCCGGCACGCAGCTTACTTGATGCAAGCCGCGAGCCTCCGCCAAAAGGCGAGCCGGTCCGGAATCCGTCATCTTCATGCACATTTCGGAACCAACGCCACTGCCATTGCGATGCTGGCGCATTCCCTGGGAGGACCAAACTACAGCTTCACAGCACATGGCCCGAATGAGTTTGAAAATCCGGAGGCTCAGAGTTTTGCGCTGAAGATCCAGAATGCGGCCTTCGTATTGGCTATTTCGGATTATTGCAAAAACTTGCTCTCCAGCTTCACCCAAAGGCCTGAAGACAATGAGAAAATTCATATTGCGCGCTGCGGAATAAAACTGGATGACTATACTCCGCAGCCCCCCGTCAGCGCCACAAACAACACCTTTGTCTGTGTTGGACGGCTGTGTCCGGAGAAGGGTCAAGTCCATATTCCGTTTGCCGTTTCAGCTTTGAAAGCGGATTATCCCGATATCAAAGTCATTCTGGTTGGCGACGGAGAGAGCCGCGCTGATGTGGAAGCTGCGATCGAAGAACATGCGGTAGAGGACCATGTCGTCTTGCACGGGTGGGGCTCAAACTCGGAAGTCCAGGACTTCATAAAGTCGTCACGCGCCCTTGTTCTTCCCAGCTATGCGGAAGGCCTTCCGATCGTCTTGATGGAAGCTTTGGCCCTGACCAGGCCCGTTATTACAACAACCATTGCCGGCATACCGGAACTGGTAAATGCCTCATGCGGATGGCTTATCGAACCAGGCGACGAAAACGCGTTGGCGGAAGCCTTTCGCTCGGCCCTGTCAGCCGATCCCAAAACACTCCAGGAGATGGGTGAAACAGGGCGCCAGCGCGTCACCGCCATGCATGATATCAGTGATTTGGCACAGGCCCTGTGCGAGCACCTCAAATCACATGAACATGACAACGTCCGTAGGACACCGCACATCTAAAGACTCAAGCGCATACGTCTTGCATTCCATTTTTCACAGTTTGCAAGACATCCGATGTCAACACAGAGATACTGGCCGCTGTTTTCATGGAGAAGAACTTGTACGCAAACATTGCAGCATGCGCCGATACAAAGGTCCTTCCAGGTTTGGCCGTCACTATTCGCTCGTCATTGGAGCACTCAAGTATACCTTGCCGCATCCACGTTTTAGCTGATCGGCTCTCAGAACAAGATAAACAAAAGTTGTCTAATTCCTGGAAACCCCATCCGATGTGCGAGGATGTAGTATTTTATGACATTGACTATCAGAATATCTCTAAATTCCGCTCAACTATGTATCTAAAGTCAAAATCTGCCTATTCGCGATATTTTATTTCTGACTTTTTGGGAGAAGAATCAAAATGCATTTATCTTGATTGTGATCTGTTGGTGCTCCGCGATTTGGCTGAATTGAACGCAGCCAACATGCACGGGAAGACGATAGGTTCTGTTCGTGATATTTCCGTACGGACCGCTGATCCTCACCTCTTCATTGGTGAACGGCTTCAGCTCACTAATCCATACGACTACTTTAACAGCGGTGTTTTGATTATCGATCTTGATCGCTGGCGGAAACTTGATGCCAGAAACCGTTTGGTCGATCTGACGCTCGAACGTGCTGACACTTTTCATTCGCAAGATCAGGACGCATTAAACGTATTTTTCGACGGCGACACCGAATTTCTGGATCCTGTCTGGAACACGTCACAATACGAACGGCCGGATACCGTGGAGAACCGCATCATACACTTGATAGGAACGGTGAAGCCTTGGCACGCGAGATACAAAGAAAAATTGAGCGACCCTTATCATCGAACCGAGATCTGGGACCGCTTTTATGATGTGTTGGATCGCACAGCCTACGCTGGCAATCGGCCCTGGGATCCAGCCGGATTGGGTGTTGTAAAGGAAACCATTGAAAGCAAAATCCCGAAAATGGATATGGTTACTGGCAAGATCAGACGGACACTCCAGAAGTTTTTGAACTGATCAGATTAAAGGGTTAAGCGCCTCGGCAATTGTCAAAGACGTCTCTGCACGACCAGCATCAATGAACTATTTCGTTTGTTATGGACCGTCATGGCGCTGAACTGCGAAACGCACTGTAGCTTTTGGTGAACCCAAATTTCCGCTCAGTCCATATCGCAGCATCTGGGAAGAGTGCGAGCATCTCCCCTCGCAAAACAACCGTGGTGCCCAACATCATATTCGTCCAAGCCGGCAAGCTTTTGCGCCAACGCTTCATGAAAAAACGGCGTACGGATTCAGGGTAAAACCACCAAAAAAACATGTGACAATGCGCTTCCATAGGAAACCAGATTGAAGGTGTCTGCACCCAGTACCTAGGCGCCAGACGGCGGACTTCTCTGGCCATCTCAGACCGTTTTGTCTTGTCTCCGACATGTTCAATAACGCTATTGGAAAAAACGATATCGAAGCTGTTGTCTGCAGCAAATTCGACGTTGCATGCATCCCCTTCAACCAAAGTGATGCGATGATGGGACTGTGGCACTGTTCGCGGATTGTATCCTGGGAGATTTAAGATCGTTATATCCAACGGAATCGGGCAATTCTCCCAAAACTCAGGCACACCGCCTAAATCCAGTACGCGTTCTCCATTTCGTATTCCCAAGTGACCGATAAAAGCCTGCATCCGGTAATTGCGCGTCTGTTTTGTGAACTTTTTTTTCAATGGCTCGGTAATGCGCGACGTCACAAAATGCATTTCCCAATACCTCTAAAGACCAACATTTGCATGAAAACCAAAAGACAAATTTCGCCGTTAGATTAACCCCAGCCAGGCTCTTTCAATTTTTGTCGCTGAAAATGGCAAACAACTACGATCTGCACACAAGCACTACTTATATTCAATTATTTTGCTATTTCGCATCAGAAATCTGTTCCAATAATGTTTTAGGACACCTTGAAACTCGGCAAACTTTCCGATCAGTTCATAAAACCCAATAGCCGCAGGACGGCCCGCCCGAAATGACCGGAGCATCAGCCGAACAAGCTGCAGCGGATAGAGCAAGAACAACAGTAAGAACGCCGGATGGATCATCCCGGCAACAACAGTAACACTTGGCAACGCGCCCCCCCAAAGAACCGCCCGGAAAACGTTGCGTTGCCAGATCCTCTTCGGTGAGTTCCGGTGCCGCCAAGAAACCTCAGCGAATGCGTGCCCTGCTCGAACCGAGCGTTTCCACCATTGGGAAAAACGCTGCAAGTCGGCATCGTGGAGGGTCATTTCGGCATCAAGCCGCCAGATCCTCCAGTCCTTCTCCCGCAACCGCAGGCACATCTCTGGTTCTTCACCGGCGATCAAGTCATCACGGTATCCGCCAGCTTCGTCGAAAGCTGCCCTGCGGATCAGGCAGTCTCCACCGCACTCCTGCCGCTCGCCAATCGGAGTATTCCATTCTAAGTCGCACATAGCGTTGTAGATGGTGGCGTCGGGAAATTGTTCCCGCCGACGACCAAAAGCAACTGCGACTTCGGGGTGATTTTTCAGAAAATCCAAGCTGGCATCTAACCAACCGGCATTCAATTGGCAGTCACCATCCATGAACTGGATGAAAACGGTATCCGGGAACTGTTGAACAAGCCTGCGATAGCCTGCATTCCTAGCACGGGCTGCCGTGAACGGGCGGTCTGCTGGCAGAGTTTCAACTTGAAAACCTGCTTCCTTAGCCCAGCTGACGCTATTGTCTGTCGATCCGGAATCGACATACACCACCCGATCAGACACCCCCTGAAGGGATTTTATGCAGTTCCGGAACCGCTCCCCTTCGTTGCGGCCAATGATCACGATCCCAATTGTCATCTGCGCTGGCCTATCTCCATTACACTCCGCCAGCGGAAAGGAGCGGTAAAACGGCGTCGAGCGAGGAGCCGTAACCCGCCGCACTCCTGCCCCACATCAATCCTGCCGTCGCTACGACAACAATCGCAGTCATCGCCAGATCATGCAAAAGAAAGGATGTCTTTTCCCGAAGAGACCCAATTGCAAGCGGAAAATACCGAACGACCTCACCAACCGCCAAGCCGATCAATGCCCCAGGAAGTCCCATCCATTGATAGCCAATGGGAAGCAAAAGAAGAATTCCAGCCAGCTTCAAAGCGTTTGCCACGACACCGTAGACCGGCTTACTGAGGCCCAAGAGCGTGTATTCTGAAAAAGCGGATAGAATTGCGCCCCAGGTTCCGATGAGAAGCATGGCCAGGATCCAGCCTGCATCGGAATAGCGCGGATCGTATATGATCCACACCGCCGCATCGGAAAAGGCGATGCCACAAGCAACCCCGAGGGCCGCGAGCGTCAATAGTTTTGTTCTGAGTGCCAAAAGGCCTGATCTTATCTCAGTACGGGTAGCTGCATGCTGCGAGGAGACCATGGGGAAGATAAGCGAATACCCCAGCCTTCCGGCCAAAAATGCCGGTAGGTCTGCTATTGTTCGGGCGATGGCATAGATGCCGACAGTCGCCAAAGGAATGGTCTTTGCCAAATACAGTTTGTCGAAGTTCATGCAAAGAAATGACAACAAGGACGATAAAAACATCCATTTTCCGAAGGAAAAAATCTCGCGCACATACACCCGGTTCCACTCAAACCAGTTTCGCGCTCTTGGTAAGAGATAGCTGAGCCCGACCCGAAACACAGCCGCGAAAAGGCCCGAAATCAGGATCGACCAGATTGTCGGGCTCATGTAGGCGAAAAAGATGATCAAAACCGCCGTCACAAAATCACATGACAGCTCGAACATATTCGCACGTCCAAACTGCAAATTCCGCTGCAGATAAAAGATAGACGTCGAAGACAGACCAAGAAAAATGATCGTTACCGCGCTCAGCTGAATTGCAGTTGCCGGTATGTCATATAGATTTGCCAACGGGTAGGCCGCGATCGACAGTATCGAACACAGAATGAGAGACCTGACAAATTGCAATGTCCAGGCAGAGTTTTGGAAAGACTGATCATCAGCGTTTCGGCTGCGGACGACATTCTGTGCAATGCCCACGTCGGTCAGCAGTTCGATGCCTGATCTGAACGTTGAAAGCACCATTGCGATGCCGAAGATTTCCGGCGTGATAAGGCGCGACAACACCACATTGGAGACGAAACGTATTCCTGTCGTTCCACCAAAGGAAGCGATTGTCCAAATCGCACCGGTCATCGCTTTTTTTTGCGTAATCGCCACTTGGGCTAGGCCCCTCGAAAAACGGTTGAGATCGCCTCATAGATCGAACGAGAAGCTCCGTCACACATACGCATGCATTTTCCAACTCGTTACTTCATGGAACTGTGCTTTTCGGTCTAAAACCGAGGTAGCAAGTTGTTAAGAATTCATTCGCGATCTGATTGAAGATGGCTCAAAGACTGTATATCTTTCAGCAGGTTAAAAAATTGATCTTTTTTGATCAAAAAGCAGACCCGCCTGCAGTTTGTTAATCTCGATCACATATACGCAACATATTGAGATTTCTGAGATTTCATGATCGCAGGATTCAACCGACATCCGACGAGCCATATGCCGAACCGTTCTGAGCAAAAACCTGAGGATTCGCTGACCGCAGCGCCTGCCTCGCCGTTCTCCAAACTACAGTTCATCGGATTGGAATTCGATATTGGCAAGCAGGCCGACTGGTTGTCGCTCATCTTGAATTCGAAGCCTCAGACGTTCGAATATTTCGTCACTCCAAACGTCTATCATGTCATCCTTCTGGAACGCGATGACGAGGTGGCATCGGCTTATAAAGACGCATTCTGGAAGGTCTGCGACAGCAAGATCTTGAGCCGCCTGGCGAATTCCCAGAAAATGAATCTCAGGGTTTATCCTGGTGCCGATATTGTGCAGGACCTTCTGGCGGACCCCAAAGCTCAAGACTTGCGTTTTGCCGTTGTCGGCCCCGATCTCTCCCAGATAGAGATACTGCGAAACAGGTATCCGGGGGTGGATTTGCAGCACATCCCGTCTGGCTTCATGGACCGAGGCGCACAAGATTGGGAGAAAGCTCTGACAGCTACTGAGGCCTGCGATGCGGACATTTTCCTGATTTGCCTGTCTTTTCCGAAGCAAGAGTTTTTTGCCCAGGATCTGAAACGCCGGGGCAGTACTGCAGGTATCGGCCTGTGTGTCGGTGCGAGTATTGATTTTTTGACTGACCGGCAAAAGCGAGCACCGGAATGGGTTCGCGCCTGCGGAATGGAGTGGGCTTTCCGTTTGTTGGCAAACCCGAAACGGATGTGGCGGCGTTATCTTTGGGATGGCCCTAAAATCATCTGGATGTTTTTGAAATGGCGGCACAAATCCGCCACTACTATGAAGTAATTGGTCTTGGTTCGAAACCGATCAGAATCCGCGTGTTAGCAGGATTACAGCTAAAAGACTAAGTGTCCGTCCCAGGAGTTATAATTGAAGAAACCCCGTGTTCTGATCCTTGCTGATGATTGTAATCCGGATTGGCCATCGCTTCCGGTTGTTGGATACAAGTATGCACTTTCCCTGGCAAAATTCTGTGATGTGACCATCGCCACCCACGTCCGAAACAGGGAAAACATCGAAAAGGATCCGCGCTCAAAAGGCGCCGACTTCCGCTATGTCGATAATGAATACGTGGCAAAACCAATCCATCGCTTCTCAACCTGGGTCAGAGGCGGCGGGAAGGTGGCCTGGTCGCTAGGAACGATTTTTCACTATCCGACATACCTTGCTTTTGAGTGGGAAGTTTGGAAAACCTTCAAGGACGAGCTGCAATCCGGCGAATTTGATTTGGTGCACCGGATCACACCCATGTCGCCCACAATGCCCAGCTATATCGCGGGCAAATCGCCAGTTCCGTTTCTCATTGGTCCCTTGAATGGCAATTTGGACTGGCCAAAAGAGTTTCGCTCCGAGCAAACACGGGAAAAAGAACGGGCGCGGGTACTCCGGGACTTTTACAAATACCTGCCCTATTCTTCTGCAACGTACAAAAATGCCGCACTGATCCTGGCTGCTTTTGATCATACCGCAAGGGATTTGCCAGAAGGAGCGGCCTCGAAGGTTGTGAGCTTTCCTGAAGTCGGCTTCGACCCTGAATGGTTTGACGCAACGGACCGGACGCCAGCATTTTCCGGAGAGGGACCGTACAACTTTGCATTCATCGGGCGGCTGGTACCCTACAAAGTTCCGGAGGTGGCCGTTCGGGCCTTTTGTGAAAGCGACATCCTGGCAGAGCACAAACTTCACATCGTTGGCGACGGCCCCGAAAGGGAACGGCTAGAAGCGATCGTCGAGCAAACAGGGCGGAGCGATAGCGTCATCTTTCACGGCTGGATAGAGCAGAAGGACGTCGGCCAGTTCTTCCGATCCGTAGACGGGTTCGTTTTTCCTTCAATCCGCGAACTTGGCGCGGGCGTGGTGGTCGAAGCAATGGCGTCAGGCTGTGTGAATTTCGTCACCAATTATGGCGCGCCGGGTGATCTCGTATCTGAAGATCGCGGCTTTCGAATCGAATTGAACACACTCGATGCGATGGTCGCCGGCTATCAGCAGGCAATGGAAGAGGCTGTGACCAAACCAGCCGACCAGCTTTCAAAGGCCAATTCAGCCGTAGAGTACGCTACAGACTGCTTTACCTGGGATCGCAAGGCAGCGCTGACTGTCCCGTATTACGAAGACATGATCGCCGGCCGGCCAATTACAGACCGCCGGGATTACTCCTGATCTGCGACAGGACCAGTTTTCACTAGCACCACCTGATCCAGCATCACTCAGCCGCAATCCCGGCCTTGTCAGAGCCAAGTGCCGCCGCCGTCCTTGCTTCCAAGGATTTTCTCATTTTACTGGCAAGCACCTGAATATTCGGATTGAGAACCATGGAATCGTGATCCCCTGGCACCTCAACAATCGACAGTTCTGAAACAAACGGCGACCAGCCGTTGTCTTCGCGAAGAATGTTCAGACCATCTTGAAGGCGGCGGCCACCGGAAATTTTATAGAGAACCTCAGCTTTTGGCCGGTACAGGACAACCGGCCCGCTATATGGCCGAACCTCATAGGCATCATGCGCCCGCATGAAAGCCCCACGGATCCGTTCGTTGTTAAAGCTTTCTGCGGTTACTTGATCCCTAGCCGCATTCTGTTGAGCTTCTGTTCGAGCACGCCACTCTCTCCGGCTGCGCAACCAAACACTGAAAAACTTGGTCTTATTCTTTTGAAGATCCTGCCACTTGATCATCACGCGATCGACGAGCGACAGGTGAACTTTCTCAGGGACAGGCGTGTCCAGCAGAATGACTTCGGCAACCTCTTCCCCTTGTGCAGTCAGCTGCTGGGCCATTTCATAGGCAACGATCCCACCGCCTGAGAACCCGCCGAGAACATAGGGACCGTGCGGCTGGGCTTGACGGATTTCGGCGAGGTAATCCCTCGCCATCTCTTCGAAGGTTTCGTGGGGCTCTTGATTTCCGAAAAGGCCACGGGCTTGTAACCCGTACACCGGTCGGTCGCGCCCCACGAGCAGGGCGAGCTGGCGTAGGTTCAAGATATTCCCGAACATGCCAGCACAGATGAACAAGGGCGTCGCCCCCGTTCCTGGTCCCTTGCTCATCGAGACCAGATGCACCGTTTCATCGGCTTTTGCAGTTTGTTCGGGTTTCGCCTCCGCAGAGACATCTCCTTCACTTACGACACCATGCGAGGCCAGCAACTCGGCGCATTCGGCAATTGTCGGAGCGTCGAACAGGACGGACATGGGCAGATCGACGCCGTAAGTCTGGCGGATCATCCGGAACAGACGGACCGCGATGAGAGAATGCCCACCGATATCAAAGAAATCATCGTGAACACCGATCTTCTCAATTCCGAGCAGCTCGGACCAGAATTCGGCCAGCTTGATCTCACGCGGGTTTCGAGGTGCCTCGTAGGCGCTGTCAAGGTCCGGACGGTCAAAGAGCTGTCCCTCCTGGACATCTCGCGATTGCGCCTCGGCCTCGGCATTTTTTATGAGCAGATCCAGCGGCATGGTCGAGATGATCGGCTGTGTTTCGCCGGTCGCCAACGCCCTTTGCAGGGTCGCAAATCCTTGCTCGGGTGGAATGCCCTGCTTGACTTGCGCCGCCAGTTTGTAGAGCGCGGCAGCATCCTGGCTTGCCCCGGTTTTCACATCCTTTGCAAACCCGGTGTCATTTGACAGGCGTTTTACTGTCAAACGATCAGCTTCAAGTACAACCGTCCCATCCGGCCGCATGACGGTAATGTCAAAACTGCCGAAACCGTCGCCGTAAGCATTCTCATCGACAAATCGGACATGGGCGATCACATCGGATGGCAGCGGTTCATAAAGGCGTATCGCAGAGTAGGAAACGGGCGCCCAAAGAACGCCTGAACTCTTGAAGCCTTCGATAAGTTCCATGGCACAGCCGGTCGCAATATCGAGAAGACCGGGGTGGGCAAGAGTTGTTTCCGTGTAATCTGTCTCGAAGCCAGCCGGGGACGTCAGGCGTGCCAGCGCTTTACCGTGCCCAAGCGACAGACTGCGCAACACATCCCATCGCGGTCCGAACTTGATATGATGCGCCTGAGCCGAGGGTATCGTTGCATTGTCCGGTGCTGTGCGCACATCGGTCCAGCGCAGCTCAGCTTGAAGGTCTTCAAGTTGCACAGGCAGTGGGACGGATTTTAGCGGACAAACCAGAGCTTCGGCGTAAACCTCGATCTCGGCGGACGGATCATCTGTTTCAGTCGCCGCGACAATGGCTTTCAAGATGCCATTTCCCTGGGCTTCGAACCGGACGCGTACGTACCGGGGTTGGCCGTCGTCCACACTGAGCGGTTTGAAGAACACAAGATCGCGGATATCCGGACGCTGATCCAAATCCAGTTCCGAATAGGCTTGCGCGATCAGCTCGATGTACCCGGTGCCCGGCAGGATCGCATCGCCTGAAACGAGCCTGTGCTCATTCCACATCCAGTGCTTTTGCGTGCTGGCCGTGAATTCCAGCCAGCGCGTGCTGGAAGCATCAGTTATCCAGCGCTCGAACAAGGGGCCCTTGGCCGCCCCAAACGTTGTTGCCGTCTTTGAAACAGCCGCCTCACCCGAAACCGCGCGCGCGGCCAGACCAATCTCGCTCCAGATACCCCAGTGAACCGCGACCGTACTGCGGCCCCTGTCCTCGCTCTTGCTCTCGGCATAGGCGTTCAGAAACGCATTGGCAGCGACGTAATCAATCTGGCCAATGGGCGCAGTGTCCGTGCTGGTTGACGAGAACAGCACCATCAGATCCAACGGCTCGTCGGCAAACGCCATGTCCAGAACGCGCGTGCCCTGAACCTTGGGCGCCAGAACCTGCTGTGTATTTTCAAGGGTCTTCAGTTGGACGAGATCATCATCGACAATGCCGGCTGTATGAAGCACGCCGTTGATTGCCCCAAACCGGGCCTTTGCTGCGGCAATAGCTGCGCCAATCTCTTCCGGGTTGGTAACATCAGCTGGAACATAAAGCACCTTCGCACCCAGCGCCTCCAGCTCTGCAAGGCGGGACAGTGCTTGGACACCCGGATCCTCACCGGAATGCGTCCGCAGATAGGTTTCCCGATCCTGCTTCTCCGGCAGGCTACGGCGTCCGACCAAAACGATGTTGGCATCATGGTCTTCAACAAGGGCCTTTGCGAAAATCATCGCCAGATCGCCAAGACCACCGGTAATGAGATAAGTGCCGCCCTTTTGGAACTGCCCTTCGAATTGCCCGTCTTCCAAGGGCAAACGCTCATGGATACGCTGCCACCTGCGGCTTCCCCTATGGGCCACAATCTCACTGGACGCTTTTGCGAAAAGCTCGTCCCACAGATCGTCGAGCGCTCCCTCGTGCTGCTGGTTGTTCGCAGCCGCTGAGATTTCCAAGTCAATCAGGCGAACCGAGAGGCCGGAAAGCTCTTTTGGCAAGACCTGAACCGGACCGAGCAGCGTCGCCTTTGCCGGATACACGATAAGCTCGTCCCCAACGCGCATCATCCCGTTTGTCAAAACGGTAAGGTGCGCTTCTTCGAGGGCAGATTGCTCATCAAGCGCCTGGGCGAGGTAAAGCAGACTGTAAAAGCCGTCTTCCTGCATTCGTTCAAAGAAGTTGGAACCGGGCCGGTGGCTTTCGTCCTGGGTCAACAGCCAGCCGTGCACGATGTTGCCGGGAAAGGGGCCGTCCTCTAGGATCCCGGTTACCAGGGCGTCATAGCCCGGTCTGCCTTCCTCACTGCACAGTATGTAAGTGTGCGGGTCAACCTTGGCGAACACATCGCCGCGCTGCACGGTGGTCACCTGATGCCCTGCGCTCTTTAACCTGCCGGCAAGCTGTTCTCCGGTGCCGGTATCATCGAGAAAAACCAGCCAGGACCGAGGCTCCTTGTCTGCGCCTGTGACATAATCTGGAACCGACCGTTTCCAGGCCGGACGGTACCCCCAGTCCCGCATGTCCTTTTGGAGCAAGAGAGGAATATCCGAACCCGCCTGACCGTCCTGCCCAACATTGCGTTCGACAAAATAATGCTGCCGCTGAAACGCATAAGGTGGCAGCGAAACGCGTTTGGGGTCAAAGTCCCGCCAGCAACGCGCAACATCCGCCTTCAAGCCTGCGGCCCAGCATCGTCCGGCGGCAGTCAGGAAAGACAAACGGTCATCTGCATCATCGTCGGCATGCGGCAGCGTATTGAAGACCTGATTGGCGGCCACATCCGCTTGCAGCTTGGCCAGCGAGGACAGGGTCTTTCCCGGACCAACCTCGATGTAAACCCGGTTCGGATCTGCACTTAGGCGGGTCATGCCGGCGCCGAACTGAACAGTCGAGCGCAGATGCCGGACCCAATAAGATGGATCACGGGCCTCCGCATCAGTGAGCCAGTCTCCGGTGAGATTGGACAAGATCGGGATCTGCGGCCGATTGAGTGCAATGCTACGCAAGTACTGTTCAAACTCGGGCAGGATCCCCTCAAGCATCCGCGAATGCGCCGCTATATCGATGGCGATCCGGGTTGCGTCGATGTCTTTTTCAAGGAGCGCCTCCCGAAATTCTTCCAGATCTTCGTCCCGCCCGGAAACAACACAAAGCTCCGGCGCGTTTACGGAAGCCATATCGAGAGATTCCGGCATCAGCGCCCGGACTTCGGTCTCACTCAATGGGATACTGAGCATTCCGCCCGGGTCGACTGTGTCAAAGAGCTTGCCGCGGAGATGAACGAGGCCAACAGCGTCGCGATAACTGAGGACCCCAGAGATACAGGCAGCTGTATTCTCGCCCATGGAATGGCCGATCAATGCCGTCGGCTGAACGCCCCAGCTCATCCACAAACGGGCCAGAGAAACTTCCAGGATCAAGATGGCCGGCAATTGCAGGGACGGCGTCAGGAACTCCTCGGCCGCCTGCCCAAGATCAGAGCCCTCCGGCGGGAACCAAAGCTCCCGGATCCGGGCGGCCGTCTCATTGGGAAGGAAAGCCAATCCTTCATCGACAGTCTGGCGGAAAGAACTGTCTTCCTGATAGAGCCGCCGAGCCATGCCGGGATGTTGCGCCCCGCCCCCAGGAAAGAGGAACGTTGCGGTGCCGGGATGATCCCCTGCCTGATGATGGGCAAGCCTCTTGGGCTGTTCACCGCGCAAGACGGAAATCGCATCGGCGCGCCCCCGCACTGCTGCGATCTGACGGTTTTCGAACGGCTTCCGGCCATGAAAGAGCGTTTCGGCCATGCTGGCCAAAGGCAATGACGGATCATTTTCCAGGGCATCCGCAAGACGGGCGGCCGTGTCTGCTAGACCCTTTTTTGCCTTGACCGACAAGAGAATGAGTTGAGGCTCATTGTCAAACTGCCCACTGTCGTCGGCGATCATCGGCGCCTTTTCCAGAATGACGTGGGCGTTTGTTCCGCCAACGCCAAGTGAATTGACAGCGGCCCGCTGAGGGTAGACGCCTACTGGCCAGGGGGTCAGCGTGTCATTGACGACAAACGGGCTGTTCGCAAAATCGATCGATGGATTGGGCTTTTCGTAGCCGAGGCTTGGCGGTATTTCGCCATTCTTAAGCGCCAATGAGGCCTTGATCAGGCTGACAACACCGGCAGCGGTATCGAGGTGACCAATGTTAGATTTCACGGAACCGACACGGCAATAACCGGTTTGGCTGGTGCTTTGACGAAACGCCTGGGTCAGGGCTTCTATTTCAATCGGATCGCCGAGATATGTGCCGGTTCCGTGACATTCGACATACTGAATGGTGTCGGCTTCGATCCCGCCGAGCGCCTGCGCCTCGATGATCGCTTCCGCCTGTCCGGTCACGCTCGGTGCAAGGTAGCCTGCCTTGCTGTGACCATCGTTGTTGATGGCAGATGCCTTGATCACAGCATGGATATTGTCGCCGTCGGCAATTGCGTCCTCGAGACGCCGCAGGACAACAACCCCAACGCCGCTGCCAAAGATCGTGCCAGCGGCCCGATGATCGAACGGTCGGCAATGTCCGTCCGGCGAGAGGATTTCGCCATCCTGAAAGACATACCCGCGGCGATGCGGCAGTTCGATGGTCACACCGCCGGCCAGAGCCATATCGGATTCGCCGTTCAACAAGCTTTGACAGGCGTAGTGGACCGCAACAAGCGAGGTTGAACAGGCTGTCTGGACGTTGACACTCGGGCCTTTGAGATCGAAAGCGTAAGAGGCGCGGGTCGCCAGAAAGTCCTTGTCGTTACCGGTATGGCGAAGCAGGAACATACCCACCTGATCCATCAGCTGCCGGTCACTGCAGACGTTGAAATAGAAATAGCTGCCCATGCCACAACCGGCATAAACACCAACAGGACCTTCGATGGTTTCCGGCGGACGCCCGGCATCTTCGATTGCTTCCCAGGCACACTCGAGAAAGTGCCGGTGCTGCGGATCCATGATCGCGGCTTCCTTAGGACTCAACCCGAAAAACTCCGGATCGAACAGCTCCATATCTGGAATATCCGCCGTCCGGGGAATGTAATTCGGCTGTGCGGCCTTCACCGGATCTTCGCCAGATGCTTCGAGTTCGGCGTCGCTCAGCGTGCGCACCGATTCAACACCGTTTCTGAGATTTTCCCAGAATTCGCCGGTGTTCCGTGCGCCTGGAACACGAAGAGCCATCCCGACGATTGCAACATCGTTCAGGCCGGCATCGGTTGATCCTATTGTCATTTCAAGTTTCCGGAAACGGGACTTCGCCTCAAATTATTAAGCGGACCATACCTGTAAATATTTAGCATAGTGTTAGGCCAACTGAGAGAGGCATACGAAAAGCTGGTTTCACGTGACCCGAGCTTGATTACCAAAATAAGCGTAAATTTCGGGATCAAATCTTAACAAATATTAATAAATGAACTTTCTAACGCGTGTATTATGAAAATTCGGACAAACATCCGTAAATTCTCGGATAAATTAACGGGTTCTTCGAGGGTATATGCAAACTAGTCTGCGTGCGCTTTTACAAAGAATTTGCTGCTGTCCAGTTATGCGTCATCCAAGGGAACTTAAATGCTCGATTGTCTCCTGATAGGCGATGAATCCCTTCTCGTTCAGTGTGGTGAACACCTGAAAGAACGTGGTCACCGCATTGTTGCGGTCATATCCTTCAACCCGGCAATTCGGAATTGGGCGTCGTCGCACGGCATTCCAGCAGCCGAGTGGGGCAGCTCTCTTGAGGAAACCACAGCAGACTATCACTTTGACTGGCTGTTTAGCATTGCCAATTTGAGGATGCTTCCCGATACCGTTTGGCAACGGGCGCGATCCGGTGCGGTGAATTTTCACGACGGCCCGCTGCCTCGATACGCAGGCCTCAATGCGCCAGCCTGGGCCATCCTCGATGGTGAGCAGCGTTTCGGTGTCACCTGGCATGAGATAGTGTCGGGTGCAGACAAGGGCCGGATCTACACACAAGCTGATTTTGACATCAGCCCGGACGAGACCAGCCTTACCTTAAATGCCAAATGCTTTGAGGCCGGGTACGCAAGTTTTATCGATCTCATCGCCAAAATAGACGGCAATACGCTCTACGGAATTGCGCAGGATTTTTCAAAACGCAGCTACTTCGGAAAAAACAAGCGTCCGACGCTTTCCGGAACACTCGACCTGTCCCGGACAGCAGAGGAGCTGTCGCGGCTTTTCCGGGCCCTTAGCTTCGGAGAGGGGTACGCGAACCCGCTGGTCGCGCCAAAACTGCGAACCAATCGCGGTCTTTTCAAGATTACCAAGCTCGATTTAGCGCCGCCCCGCACTCCAAATGGGCCCGCAGGCACTGTTCTGCATATCGGTCCAGACGGCGTGCTTGTTGCTACCGGCGACCAACCGATTTTGCTTGACGGTATTGCGATTGGCTTGCACGCAAATCTGGCACAGTCCGTAACACTCAATGAGCAATTGCCTGTCTATTTTGTCGAAGAAACGGCTGTCCTTGATGCCGCAGTTTTCGATGCTGTCCGTCATGAAGACGCCGACATTGTCACGATCAAAACGCTCGAGATACCGAGCCTTTTCGGGATCAAGGACGATGTTGAAAGGGGGGCTTCGCCAGAAGTCATGTCGCTGTCCCTTCCCTCCTTAATGGCGCCGCAAGACACGATTGCGGCAATCGCGCTGTTTATCGGGAGGTTCTCGGGACAGGAGAATTTTGGTCTCGCTTATCTCGGACCAAAGAGCGCGGCGGTCGCGGACCGGTTTCCTGGCCATTTTTCGGAAAGCCTTCCATTTCCGATCAATATCGATTGGCAGCGACCCTTAAGCGCCGTTTGTGACGACACCAATGCCAAGCTGGTGCAATTGCGGGACAGGACTGCTCCCCTATCCGATCTGATCTCCCGGGTGCCCGGGGTGGCGCGGCCGGCATATACAATCGGAATTGTTGAAACCGACGCAGCAAACACGCGGCCGGAGCTTCTGGCCGACTGTGCGCTGACATTTAGCGTTTCTGCCCAGGGCAAATCTGCGCTGATCTTCGATCCATCGCGGGTCTCCGCCGATACAGCAAAACAATATGCCAAGCGCGTTGAACTGGTTGCCGCTGTCCTGTCTGACAAGGAACAAGTGGCTGCAGATGTCGCCATGCTGTCCGCCGACGAGCGCGACCTTGTACTCAATCGTTGGAACGCATCTGCCACGGATGTGGATCTGGAAATCTGCGTTCATCAGATGATCGAACGTCAAGCGGAGGCAACGCCGGACGCTGCGGCAGTTGCCCTGCACGATCAGTCCATCAGCTACCGGGAGCTGAACGATCGCGCAAATCGCGTTGCCATCGAACTGCAAACGCTCGGGGCAGGACCAGACAAGCTTGTCGGATTGAACATACCCCGGTCCATCGAGATGGTCTGCGGCGCACTTGGTATTTTAAAATCTGGTGCTGCTTACGTTCCGCTCGATCCCGACTTCCCGAAAGATCGCCTGACCTACATGGTCGAAGACAGCGGTGCAGCGGTCATCCTGTCCAGCCGCGCACTTCCGGAGCCGCTTGCTGCGCCCGGAGTACAGACCGTGTTTATCGAGGATGTTCTGTCGCGTGTTGCCTCAGCAGAACAGCCGCAGACCGGCGTTCAATCAGACAACCTCGCTTATGTGATCTACACGTCCGGCTCGACCGGCCGGCCGAAGGGGGTGATGGTCGAGCATCGGAATGTCGTCAATTTCTTTGCCGGAATGGACGATTGCATTGCAATCGATCAGCAAGAACAACCGGTATGGCTAGCTGTCACAAGTCTTTCTTTCGACATCTCCGTTCTCGAACTCTTCTGGACCTTAACCCGCGGCTTCAAGGTCGTCATTCATTCCTCTGAAACGGCAACCTCGCAGGTCAGCACAACACTTGACGCGCAAGGCTCAGGGAAAACGGCAAGCGTCGATTTTGGGCTGTTTTTCTGGGGCTACAATGAAGGCGTCGGCCGCGACCTCTACAAGCTGCTTTTGGAAGGCGCAAAATTTGCCGACGAAAACGGCTTCACATCGGTCTGGACGCCGGAGCGCCACTTCCATTCCTTCGGTGGTCTTTATCCCAATCCGTCCGTTTCAGGTGCGGCAGTTGCGGCCGTCACCAAGAACCTGTCCATCCGCGCCGGCAGCTGCGTACTTCCCCTTCACCACCCGGCACGGGTTGCCGAGGAGTGGTCTGTGATCGACAACCTCAGCAACGGCCGGGTTGCCCTTGCCTTTGCGTCCGGCTGGATGCCCGAAGACTTTGTGCTGCGCCCGGAAAACAGGCCGCCGAACAATAAGGCGGCCATGTACCGGGACATTGAGACCGTCCGGAAACTCTGGCGCGGCGACGCCGTGGACTTCGAGGCCGGCGATAAGACCGTCAGCGTCGTCACGCAGCCAAGACCCGTTCAAAACGAGCTGCCGGTCTGGCTGACAACAGCTGGAAACCCGGAGACGTATCGGGATGCGGCCCGCAACGGGGCCAATGTTCTGACCCACCTTCTCGGGCAATCTATCGACGAGCTGGCTGGCAAGATCAAGATCTATCGGGACACCCTGATTGAATGCGGCCGCAATCCGGATGACTACAAGGTCACCCTGATGCTGCACACGCTTCTCGGAGAGGACCAGGATGAGGTGATGGACCGCGCGCGTGGTCCGATGAAGGAATATCTGCGCAGTGCGGCAGCGTTGATCAAGCAATACGCCTGGGCGTTTCCGGCCTTCAAGAAGCCGGAAGGCGCCAACAATCCGATGGATATCGACCTGCAGACGCTTTCAGAAGACGAGCTGGAAGCAATCCTGGAGTTTGCGTTCCTGCGCTACTTTGAAGACAGCGGGCTGTTTGGAACGGTCTCTGATGCGCTCAAGCGTGTCGAACAAATCAGTGCCATCGGTGTCAACGAAGTTGCCTGCCTGATCGATTTTGGCGTGCCTCAGGACATCGCCCTAGACCGTTTGAAGCCCTTGGCCGAGGTCATCCGGCGCGTAAACGCAGGCGAAGTACAAATGCCCGCCGAGCAGACACCGCCGGCCGGCGCGGGCCTCGCTGCGGACCTTGCGCGCCACAACGTCACCCACATGCAGTGCACGCCGTCCATGGCACGTATGTTCCTCACCCGCGAGGAAGACCGCGCGGCGTTTTCCAGCATCCGTCATCTTTACGTCGGCGGGGAACCGTTCCCGGGGTCGCTTCTGAAAGACATTCGGACGTGCACTTCAGCCTCGGTCACCAACATGTATGGCCCGACCGAGACAACCATCTGGTCATCGACGGCAGAAGTGGGTGCTCCTGAGCAGACCATTCCGCTAGGAAGGCCGATTGCCAACACGCAACTCTACGTGCTTGATGCCAGAAATCAGCCTGCAGCTCCTGGCCAACCCGGTGAACTGTTTATCGGTGGTGAAGGCGTAACCCGCGGATATTTCCAGCGCCCGGAACTGACTGAAGAACGTTTCCTGAAAAACCCGTTTGCCCCTGGCAGAATGTACCGTACCGGGGACCTCGTATGCCGGCTAGAAGATGGCAGCCTGCAGTTTCTTGGACGAACGGACCACCAGGTCAAAGTGCGGGGATACCGGATCGAACTTGGTGAAATCGAAGCCCGAATTGCCGCGCATCCCGGCGTGGTCGAGACCGTTGTGACTGCACGCGAAGACCGGGTTGATGATGTCCGGTTGGTCGCTTACGTCCGGACGCAGTCCGGATCGCTCGACGAATACGCGTTGCGCTCAGAGCTGCAAGACACATTGCCGGAATACATGGTTCCCGCTCATTTTGTCGTGTTGGAGGCTTTCCCTCTCACACCAAATGCAAAGATTGATCGGAAGGCTCTGCCGGCGCCTGATGCAACGGTTCGCGAGACGACCCAAAGCACTTTTGTCGCGCCAGAGAGCGACATGCAAAAATCCATCGCGGACGCGTATCAGCGCATTCTTGGTCTGGGTCAGGTGGGGCAGAACGACAACTTCTTCAACCTTGGCGGACACTCCCTGCTTGCGGTCCAGCTCCACCGGGACCTGAAAGCCAGTGTGGCTCCAAATCTGACAATCACCGACATCTTCCGTTTTCCGACCGTTGGCGGCCTTGCCGGACACCTAATGGACGGCGGACGCGCTGACGATCGTCTCGGAGAAGTTGCCAGCCGGGCGGCCAAGCGCCGCGCGGCGCTGAGCGCAAGGCGGCAAGCGCTCTCCGGGAACCGGGGGTGATTGCTCCGCAATGCTTTGGGCTCTCTTTCCGGACCGGATTCAGATCGCCGCGGGTGACCCGCGCGGCGGAAAACCGACCGGATATGCGGATGAGGAAATCCATGTGGCCAACGCGGTTCCCTCACGCCGATCGGAGTTTTTTGCCGGACGAGCATGCGCCCGCAAAGCGATGCAGGACCTTGGCTTCCGGCCAACTGCTATCGGTATGAGTCCCGATCGCAGCCCGATCTGGCCGCCCGGCCTGATTGGTTCCATCAGCCACTGCAAAACAGTGTGTCTTGCGGCGGTCGCCCGGCAGACGGATGATATCCTGTCGATCGGGCTCGATATTGAGCCCGATTCACCTCTCCACGAAGACATGTGGGATACCATTTGTACGTCGAGCGAACGTAAATGGCTTGCCCGGCTGCCTAGTAGCCAGAGGGCTCGCCAGGCGCTCCGAATGTTTACGGCCAAAGAAAGTGCTTACAAGGCGCAGTACCCGCTCACGCAGGAGTTTTTCGAGTTTGAAGATCTGGAGATCGCATTTGATGGCCATGATTTCTTCGCAGTGCTCCAGCGCAAAGTCCCAGGCTTTGCCAAGGGGACAGAATTTCGGGGACGCCAGGTGATTTACAACGGGCATGTCGTGTCAGCGGTTTGTGTCGACTCTGATCAATTCAAGAAAGGCGTTGTGTCATGAGCGGATGCGCAGACCAGCGCGGCGGATGCGTGCTTTTCGTCACGGCGGTGCGGTTGCGCAGAGGACCCAATGGATTACAGCTGGATGACCAGACCTGTGCCGGGCTCGCCAGATGGGCCGAAAGTTTCGGCCATGTCACTTATATGGGAATTGAGCAGCCGGCCGATTTAGAAGACGATACCTCAGTCACTTGGATCGATATTGCCGACCTGGACTTCCGCGACCGGCTCACGGTCGTTGCTCTCCCGTTTGCCTATAAAATCGGACGATTTTTCAAAGACTATAAATCAACCCGGAAGATGCTTGCCGAAGAGATCGCCAAGGCAGATCACTTGTGTTTCACACTCGGATACCTGTTTGGTGACTGGGCCGCCGTGGCCGCTCTTGAAGCGATAAGGCAAAACCGGGACTATGCCGTTTGGTTTGACCGGGTCGAGCACGATGTCATTCGCAGAACGCTTCCCGCCATACCGCTCAAGCGGCGGATCAAGGAAGTTGCAACGCTGCCCGTGATGGTCCGGTACCATCACTATCTGATCCGGCACAGCAATCTGGGTTTGTTTCAGGGGCAAGATACGCTGAAGGCCTATGCGGACCATTCGACAAATCCGCATTGTGTTTATGACGTGCACACGCAGTCCACTGACCTCATCAGTGCGGCAGTTCTGGAAAAAAAAGCCGAACGCGTGCAATCCGGCGCCGCTCTCAAAATCCTCTATGTAGGGCGAGCCTCGGAGATGAAGGGGCCGCTCGATTGGGTCGAGGCCATCGCAAAGCCGATCCAATCGGGCGTTCCGCTTCAAGCAAAATGGGTTGGCGACGGCCCTCTTCTGGCAGATATGAAGCAGAGGGTTTCAGCGCTAGGGCTGGAAGACCAAATCGAATTGCCGGGGTTTTCATCTGATCGTGAGGCCATACTCGCAGAAATGCGAGATGCCGATCTTTTCGTCTATTGCCATAAGACACAGGAGTCGCCCCGATGCCTGATTGAGGCGCTCGTCTCCGGGTGCCCGATCGTCGGTTATCAATCGTATTATTCAGATGACCTTGTGAGCCAGAACGGCGGCGGCGTCGGTACGCCGCTCAATGATCCGGCTGCATTAAGTGCGACAATCCAAGATCTACATGAAAACCGAAGCAAGCTGGCGCAGCTGATCAAGGCAGCCGCAGCCGACGGATCACGGTTTGATGAACAAACCCTCTATGCCCACAGGGCAGACCTCATTCGAGAGTATGCTTAATGACACGCTTCCAGTTGGTCCTAGCTATCGCCTTCGGTCTATTTGTGATTGCAATTGCTGCCGTTGCGATCATGTTCCTCCCCAGAGGACAAGAGCTCACGACAACCGGCTTTCCATCCCTGCCTAAAGACGGTGAGACACCAGCCGTGCAAAAGATCTTCATTTCCGGTCACAGCCTGACCGATCGTCCTATACCGGAAATGCTGGCAGCAATTGCCGAGAGTTCCGGACAACCGGTCACTTGGAACATGCAGCATATCGGCGGATCCTCGATCAAACAGCGCAGCCATGGATCGGACCACCAGTCGCCATGGTCCGGATACAGTGATGGTACGGATAAGGACGGTGCCCCTATCAATGTCCGGGACGAGCTTTCACCCAGTTCTGCAAATGAAACTGAGCCCTATGATGTACTCCTGATCACCGAACAGCACCGTCTGCTCGATTCTCTTTTGTGGCAGGAAACCCCTAGGTTTCTCCGCGCCTACCAGGATGTGTTTCATGCTCACAATCCGAACGGGCAAACCTATTTCTACGCGCCCTGGCTTGATGTTGCGAACCTTGAAGACCCATCTTCATGGATCGCTTATGAACGCGCTGCTTGGCCAATCTGGCAGTGCGCAATTGCAACCGTAAACGTAGGGCTCGCAAAGGACGGCCGGGAAGACAGGATCATGCTGGTCCCGGCTTCGCTGGCATTGGCCGACCTGGTGGACCAGCTGGTCTCAACACCAGGTGGACTAGCGGGTTTCAAGGACATGTCTGCGCAGGAAATCCTTGCCGCATTGTTCAGTGACCGTGTCCACCTGACACCTTTGGGCAACTCCTTCATGGCAGCGGTTGTTTACGGCACACTTTCGGGAAATCCCATACCGCAGACAGAATTTGCAAACCTGCCCCGCGACCAGGCAGCAACCCTTCAGGACGTTGCCAATCGGTTCATGACGGCATATCGCGCACAGATGCCAACCTTCGGCGAGAACTGCACGGAAAAGGTGCCGGCCTCCTTCAAGATCGCCTATCCGGCTTATACCGAAGAAATGTCGAGACAAGGTGGAACCGGCTTTTTAAGTGCCCGGCTCCAGCGTCTTAAAGAAACTCTGAGCTACTTCCGGAAGCTATAGACCGAGCCTGTGCAAACCAGGAAACGTCAGTCCGCAACGACTTCCTGCCGTTGGGAGCCGAGGCCCTGGATGCCGAGTTCCACAACGTCACCGGCTTTCAGATAGCGCGGCGGTTTCATGCCCATGCCGACACCCGGAGGGGTCCCTGTGGAAATGATGTCGCCCGGATGCAGCGTCATGAACCGGCTGAGGTAGGAGACAAGATACGCCACGGAATAGACCATCGTCCGGGTCGACCCGTTCTGAAGCTTTTCGCCATTCACGGTCAGCCACATGTTCAAATCTTGCGGGTCAGCGACATCGTCCCGTGTCACCAGCCACGGCCCGACCGGGCCAAAACTGTCGCAGGACTTGCCTTTAGTCCACTGGCCTGACCGCTCAATCTGATAGCTGCGTTCCGAGATATCATTGGCCACCGTATACCCGGCCACATGGTCCATGGCGTCCGCGTCATTGACATATTTCGCGGTTTTGCCGATCACCACGGCAAGTTCTGCTTCCCAGTCGGTCTTTTCGCTGCCTCGCGGCAATAAAGTGGGATCGTTCGGACCACAGATCGCACTGGTTGCCTTCATGAAGATGATCGGTTCCGGCGGCACATCCATACCGGCTTCTTCCGCGTGATCTGCATAATTCAAACCGATACAGATGAACTTGCCTGTTCCGGCAACACAAGGGCCAAGTCGCGTTCCAGGCGTGACTTCCGGCAGCTTTACTACATCAATGCCGCGAAGGGCCGAAAGACCGGCATCGGACAAAACCGCACCCTGGATATCCGGAACAATGCCCGTGAGATCGCGGATCTTGCCGTCCTTGTCCAGAAGGCCCGGTTTTTCGGCGCCTGGGGCCCCATGCCGCAACAACTTCATTCCTATAACTCCCGTCGCCCAACAGCCTATTTGGTTTGCCCAAGTGATTGCACGTTCAAGCGCAGCCGAAAAGTGCAGCAGTGCCAAAAAGGACCTGCATCCGGCACACAAAAAAGGCTCCAGGTTTCCCTGAAGCCTCGTTGAGTTTAAGCGCATTAGGAACTCAAGCGCCAGGAACCTTCATGGCGGAAAAGTCGATCATGATGTTCTCCTGATAGGCCTTCCGCTCGCAAAGCCGATCATAATAGGCTTTTAGTTGCGGCAGATCCGCACGATCGAAATCCAGCTCGTAGTACCGGTACAAAAGGCCGCCAACCTGGTAGTCGACGAGATTGAGTGCATCACCGCCGAAAAACGGACCTTTGATGTTTGCCTCGAAGATAGCCATCGCCTGCTTCAGAGCCGCTTCTGCCTGAGCAACCGCAGCCCCGTTGCGGTCTTCCGCAGTCACCCGGACCATCTGGATAAAGATCGTTGGGATCAACGGCACATAGATGTGCTGACGGGACATGTCGGCCCATTTTTCGATCTGCGCGGCCGCCATCGGGTCGCTCGGATGTCCGCCAAAGCGTCTCATCAGATAACGCAGGATGGTGACGGCTTCCGAAATCGCCTGACCATCTTCTTCCAGAACCGGCACAAGACCCAACGGGTTCATCCCCAAGAACTCTGGGGTGTCCGTGCCGCCAAACGGGCCCCCGACATCAAGGCGTTCATACTCGACACCCAGCTCGTCCAGGCACCAGATCACGGGCTGCACATTGGCCGAGGTCTTGCGGCCATGGATCTTGATCATTTTCAACTGTCTCCCAAACTGGATGTCGCTTTTTGTTGCGGCTGGATAATGCCCGGTCATGCGCATTGAGCCAATGGCTTCAAAATTCGAATTGCAGCACAATTCGTCCTGCATGGCCGCCGCTGGAACCCACGTTGTCCCAGCGGCTACCGCAACTATCGTTTCGGGATGATGTTATGCTCCGGACCAAACGGGAAGCCGGTGATGTTCTCCGCACCATCTTCCGTCACGATCAGGATGTCATGCTCACGATATCCACCCGCACCCGGCTCTCCTTCCGGGATCATGATCATTGGCTCCATGGAGACAACCATTCCGGGTTCCAGGACGGTATCGACGTCTTCCCGCAACTCAACCGAAGCCTCACGGCCATAGTAGTGGCTCAAGACCCCGAATGAGTGGCCATATCCGAAACTGCGATACTTCAAAAGATCGTGGCTGCGGTAGATGTCATTCAGCTCCGCCGCGATGTCACGGCAGCGCGCACCCGGCTTGATGAGCTTCAGGCCTTCACGGTGGACGTGACAGTTCACTTCCCAAAGCTTCAAATGGTCATCGGAAGCATGCTCGCAGAATAGCGTGCGCTCCAACGCCGTGTAGTAGCCAAAAATCATCGGGAAACAGTTCAGGCTCAAGATGTTGCCGGCTTCCACCACCTTGTTGGTCACCGGGTTATGTGCGCCGTCCGTGTTGATACCGGACTGGAACCAGGTCCACGTATCCATCAGCTCGACAAACGGGAAGGATTTTGCGATTTCGCGGATCATGGCATTGGTGGATGCGATCGCGATCTCGTGCTCAGTAACACCCGCTTGAACGGCATCGACGAGCGCCGCGCCGCCAACGTCACAGATACGGGCGCCTTCACGGATCAAGACGTGCTCTTCCGCGCTTTTGATGGTTCGCTGGGTCATTGCATCCGCTGCAATGTCGACCAGCTCGACCCCCGGCAAGGCTGCCTCAAGTTGCTTCAATAGATCCAGAGAGACGTGATCGAACTCGATGCCGACCCGCTTCATAGAGGCATTGGGCAAGCCGAGCAACGACTGTATGGCGTAGAAATAGTTGTCCCGGCGCCAGTCTGTGTAAATTACGGTGTCACCATGGGTCCGGCGCCATGGCTGGCCGCCGTCGATCCCGGCTGCAATCGTGGTTGCCCTGTCCTGAGTAACCAGGAACCCGTATTTCCGGCCGAAGTAGCAATACAGGAAGCCCGAGTAATAGCAGATGTTGTGATACGAGGTGAACAGACAGGCGTCGATCCCCCGGTCTGCCATCAAGGTCCTGAGCTGAGCCTGCCGGCGGTCCATCTCCTGCGGCGAAAATGGCGAGAACGCCTTTTCGCCATTGTTCATTTCATAAATCCGGATCATGTCGTCGCTCATCGCGTCCTCCTGTGTGTCTTCACCAATGAAGGCCTTGAAAAAAGAAAACGGGCCGGCTTCTGAAAAGAAGCCGCCCCGCCAGGCCCAAACCCAAATTGTCTTGCTGCCGGAACGGTTTTCCGTCCACCCGGTGACTGGCGTTCCGCCACCGGTCTTTTAGAAACAGCTCGGTTACTTCCTACTGCGCAAGCGTGCGCATGTCCTGTTCAAAACCGTCACGTCCTGCGCAAATCCGGACAGATGGCGCTAGGTCTCTTAGCCCGGCGTTAGGCCTCTCAAGCGTTCCGACCGGCGCCGCAACAGTTCCAGAACTGTCAGAAGCGCAATTGAAATCGCCACCATGAGCGAAGCGACCGCCAAAATCGTTGGTGAGATCTGTTCGCGCAAACCGGTGAACATTTGCCAGGGCAAAGTCTGCTGGCTGGCAGATCCGAGGAACAAGACCACCACCACTTCATCAAAGGACGTGATGAACGCAAACAAGGCTCCAGACACAACACCTGGAATGATAAGCGGCATCTGGACCTTAAAGAAGGTCGTAACCGGATCTGCCCCCATGCTTGCGGCTGCGCGGACGAGGCTTTTGTCAAACCCGACCAGCGTTGCCGTCACCGTGATGATCACAAACGGGGTGCCAAGAGCCGCGTGTGCCAGCACGACCCCCCAGTAGGTGCCTTGCAGACCGATCCGAGAATAGAAGAAGTACATGCCTGCAGCGGAGATGATCAACGGCACGATCATCGGCGAGATAAGCACCGCCATAATTGCCGACTTATACGGCACATGACTTTGAGACAGACCGATCGCTGCAAGCGTTCCCAGGAACGTTGCAAGGATTGTTGCGGCCGGGGCAATCATTACTGAATTGCGCAGGGCCTGCTGCCAGTCCGGGTTGGTGAAGAAGTCGTGGTAGTGCTTCAACGAATACCCGGCCGGATCAAGAGCCAGCATCTCTGGCGTGAACGTGAAGAAGTCCTGTGCATTGAAGCTCAACGGCACGATCACCATGATCGGAAAGATCAGGAAGAAGAAGATCAATCCGCAGATGACCCGGAAGCTGTAATGCCAGGTCCTTTGAAGCGGGGAGGCATATGGAGGTAAAGCGCTCATGTTCGTCACCCCAGCTTCACGTTGTCGATGCCTACGATACGATCATAGACCATAAAGAGGAGCAGCACCGCGACGAGCAACAAAGTGCCGAGTGCTGCGGCAAGACCCCAGTTCAACGAACTGGAAATGTGGAACGCAATCCGGTTGGAGATGAAGATACCGGATGTGCCGCCAACCAATTCTGGCGTGATGTAGTAACCGATCGATAGAATGAACACGAGAATCGCGCCAGCTCCGATGCCTGGGATTGATTGCGGAAAATAGACGCGCCAGAAGGCAGTCCAGTCATTCGCCCCAAGGCTCTTGGCCGCGCGCACATAGGATGGCGAAATTGTCTTCATCACCGAATAAAGCGGCAGAATCATAAAGGGCAGCAGGATGTGCGTCATGGCGATGATCGTGCCCGTCTGGTTGTTGATCATCACCAGCCTGTTCGCGTCCGCTATTATCCCTATCCAGACAAGGAAGTCATTGATCACTCCTTGCTGTTGCAGAAGCACTTTCCAAGCGGACGTCCGAACGAGAAGCGATGTCCAGAACGGCAACAACACCAAAATCAGAAGCAGGTTGGAGTACCTGAGTGGCAAGGCTGCCAGCAAGAACGCGATCGGATACCCCAATAGCAGGCACGACACCGTAATCATGATCGAAAGCAGCAACGTGCGATAGAACAGATAAAGGTAGATCCGTTCATCTTCCGGCTTCAACTCGACACCGGTTGGTGTCAACTGCGCATCAGCCGCAGACAGGAAATAGCCGGATGTAAATTTGGGGGCAAATGTCTTGATGACCGCCCAGTTTTCAGCACTTCCCCAGTCATCATCCGCGTCGATGAACAACTCTTTGATGCTGACTGTTTCAAAGTTTGGGGCGGCAGCTGCCGCTTGGCCAACGAGTGTCGCCGTTTCTCCGGAAAACGCAGATGCGGCGTCCGGGTTTGCGATCAGGTCCTGATATAGTGCCTTATAGACAGGGACCCAGGGATCTTCCTCCATAGGACTGTCGCTGTCTTCCGTCTGGATGAAGCGGGCGAATGCGCCGTAAAGATCTGCCGTTACCGGCAAGGCATTGCGGGCCGCATCCGACACCACAAAAGCCGGTTCCGGGCCAGATGGATTTGCTGCCCAGGTTTCTTGCGCTGAGATCCACTCAGGCGTTCCAAACATGGTCGCCCAGGTCACTGGCTCTTTCCAGGCTGCATTCAGGTCGATCAGCTGATCGGCGTAAACTTCTCCGAAATCGTCAACGCGCCGTCCAGTCCGCCTGAACATGGACGAAAGACCCGTCTGTTCATAGTTGAGGCGGGTTCCAAGCTGCGTATGACGCTTGTTTTCAACGGCAATAATCAGATCGTACAGGAGCGCCTTGTAGACGTCTTCGCCGGGTGCTTGTCCCGATGCCTCATCCCACTCCTCCAGCGCGACCACTGTCCGCGGCAGTGTCTCGGAAACGATCTCGTTTTCGACAGACCGGAACAACATATCGATGATCGGCGCGACGAAGGTGATCAGGACAAAGATCAAGAGGGGCGCGATCAATAGAAATGACCGCAGCTTTTCCCGCCGAAGCGCGCGCGCAAGCGCGGCTTTTAACGGTTTTCCGTCTTGCGTCGTCAACACCTGGTCAGAGGTGGTATCGCTCATGCAAACTGACTTCCGTGAAAAGAAAAGAAGAACGGACGGGGCGTACCCCGTCCGCAGGCCTCAAAAGGCCAATTATTGTGCGAGCCAGGCCTGGAACTTTGCGTCCAGGTCATCGCGGTAATCCGCCCACCACTCATAGTTATAGAGGAAGGTGTTTTTGGCGTTTTCCGGATCGGTCGGCATGTGCGGAGCCATGTCGATACCCAGCGATGCGTGCTGACCAACCAGCGGTGCGGACGACTTACGTGCCGGACCGTAGGAGATGTATTTTGCCTGGTCGGCGAGACGCTGTGTATCGGTCGCGAACTTCACGAAGTCCTTGACGCGCGCAAGGCGCTCTTCAGACAGACCGGTCGGGATGATCCAACCGTCAAGGTCGAACACCTGAGCGTCCCAGAGCATTTTCACCGGCTGCTTCTGCTCTTCGATCAGAGCAAAGAGACGGCCGTTGTAGGTAGAGCCGATGACGACTTCGCTGTCAGCCAGAAGCTGCGGGGTTTCCGCACCAGCAGACCACCAGACAACGTTGTCCTTGATGGAATCAAGCTTGGCGAATGCACGGTCCTGACCTTCTTCTGTTTCCAGAACGTCATAGACGTCTTCCTTGGCAACACCGTCACACAGGAGTGCCCACTCCATGTTGTTGATCGGACGCTTTTCGAGCGACCGCTTGCCCGGGAAAGCTTCGAGATCGAACACATCACAGATGTCGTCCGGCTCTTTGCCGCCCCAGTCGGCAACATCAGTGCGATAACCGAAGGTCGTGGAGTAAACGATCTGCGGGATGAAGCACTCGGAGACGAGAAGGTCGCCGAAGTCATCAGATGCAGAGGTGCCGTCCGGTGCCGCCGCAAGGTCGGTGTCCGGATCGATTTCCATTGCAAGGCCTTCGTCGCACAGACGGATGGCGTCAGATGCAACAACGTCAACGAGGTCCCAGGTGATGTTCCCGGCTTCGTTCATCGCGCGCAGCTTGGCAACAGCTTCTGCAGACGACTCGTCCCAAATAACATTCACTTCCGGATGCATTGCTACATAAGGATCAGCATAAGCAGCCTTTTGAGATGCTTGATAAGCACCGCCCCAGGATACCAGCGTCATGTCTTCCGCAGTTGCTGCGCCACCGGCCATAGCCAGGGCAGTTCCTGCAAGAACCAATGTCTTGAGCTTCATGTTTGGTAGCTCCCTCTTTTAGGATTGAACGGTTTTCTTCCGTCGATCTCGCTAGCGGCCGAACACCGGCCGCCCTGCGACTTTAGACAACAGCGTCGAGCGCTTTGCAGTCATTCAACGCCCAGCCCACAGGGACTGTTTCGCCGACATGCAGCTTGCGCTTCTCTCCGCGGTTGCGAACTTTTACAATGAACTCATCATTGCCAGCCACGTTCATGCGAACGCGGATGTGGTCACCCAGATAAATGAGTTCTTCGATCCGGCCATTGACAATATTGTCCATGCTGTCGTGGGTGTCGAACTCGACACGCTCAGGACGGAGCGACAATGTGGTCTTGTCGCCAACAGAGCTGACGTTCACACGGTCGGCTTTGAGTTGCGTTCCGTCACCAAGCTCCACACGGCACTCTTCGCCCTGGATATCGATGACCTTGCCATTGAGCTTGTTGTTCTCGCCAATGAACTGCGCCACGAAAGAGTTTTGCGGATCTTCGTAAAGATCGTCCGGCGTGGAGAGTTGCTGAATGACGCCATCATTGAACACGGCGACGCGGTCCGACATCGTCAACGCTTCGGTCTGGTCGTGCGTCACGTAAACAACAGTCACGCCGAGATTTTCATGGATGTGCTTGATCTCGTACTGCATCTGCTCGCGCAACTGCTTGTCGAGCGCGCCGAGCGGCTCATCCATCAAAACGAGTTCCGGGTCGAACACCAATGCACGGGCAACGGCCACACGCTGCTGCTGACCACCGGACAGCTGCGCCGGGCGCCGATTTCCGAAACTTCCAAGCTCCACCATGTCGAGCGCGCGCTGAACCTTTTCTTCCTGCTCCGCTTTGCTGACGTTTCGGACCTGAAGCGGAAAGGCAAAGTTTTCTGACACTGTCATGTGCGGGAACAAGGCGTAGTTCTGAAAGACCATACCGATCCCGCGCTTGTGCGGCGGGACATTGTTAATCGGCCGATCGTTAAGATAGATTTCGCCGTGAGTTGCCGGTTCGAATCCTGCCAGCATCATCAGGCAGGTGGTTTTGCCAGACCCGGACGGACCAAGCATGGTCAGAAATTCGCCCGGCGGGATATCCAGATTGAGATTTTTTACGACAAGGCTTTCGCCGTCATAGCTTTTTTGAACGCTGTCATACTTAACAGCAGCGCCCCGATTATTCGCCATTTTGTCCCCAAGTCTGGTTTGTTTGTTTTTATCAGCCTCAGCGATTTCCGACCGCACCCCTCCGTGCCGCCTGTCTTCGTTTCAGCTGTGAGCGGTAGCAAAACAAAAATCAAAGCCCTTTGAAAGGGGGGACATCAAAAAAAACTAATATTTTTTAATCACATGCTGATTGAATATTTTGCAGCGCGAAACAACTTCGGCAGAATTGCTGAGCCAAACAATGATCAAAAAACACCTATTGTCCAACTGCATTTCCAGCGATCTAGAACGCTCTAAGGATCCATTAGCGGCAGAAAGACCAAACGTTTATGAGCGCGTTCAAAACATACTAGATCGATTTAAATTTGCGGCAATGCACAACAACACTGCCTGCCCCTGTTCCGGCTGTGTGATCGTCCTTATTCAGGTGAACTGATGTTCAGCACGGTCAACCCAGCGGATCTCCAGCCTAGGCCTTTCGGCCGCTGACACCCCTGTGCAAGTCTTTGAAACTCCGCTAAGTTCAGCTTCCATACATGGGGATTGAAGTGCCACAAAGCGCCGGACAGCAACCTGACTATCTGACGACCCGCGAGGTCGCCGACCTGTTGCGGGTCAAGGAGCGCAAGGTCTATGATCTTGCAGCTGCTGATGAAATCCCGCACAGACGCATCACCGGCAAACTTCTGTTCCCGTCTTCCGAAATCCGCGCATGGATCGAAGGCTCCGGATCTCTTGTACCGGAAGACCGGCCTGCCGTGATCACCGGCTCGCATGACCCCCTGCTGGACTGGGCAATCAGGGACTCAGCCTGCGGCCTTGCCACCTTGTTCAATGGCAGCCGGGAAGGTCTTGACTGTTTTGCCGGCCACCGGGCCGCCCTGTCAGGGCTGCATATCCCCGAACAAACCGGCTGGAACGTTGCTTCTGTTTCCGAACTCGGGGTTACGGATGCGGTGCTCATCGGCTGGGCCATCCGCAAACGCGGGCTTTTGGTCTCAAGCGACGCGGCCCATGACATTCATTCGGTTGCCGATCTCAAAGGCAAGCCCGTTGTGCGCCGTCAACCGGGTGCCGGTGCAGCTGCTCTTTTTTCACGGCTTCTGGAAAAGGCCGGATTGAGCGAAGAAGATCTTCAGGCTTCGAGCGGATATGCCTACACCGAGAGTGAGGCGGCCGGGGCGGTTGCCAGCGGGGATGCGGACGCAGCACTTGGCGTTGAAGCCATGGCCAAACAGTACAAACTCGGATTTGTCCCGCTAACCGATGAACACTTTGATCTTTTTATCGACCGGAAGTCCTACTTCACTGATCCCGTTCAGCGGCTTTTGAACTTCACCCGGACGCAGCAGTTTCAGGACAAGGCCGCCAATATGGGCGGCTATGACCTCTCTCCGCTCGGCCGCGTCCGCTGGCTCTCTCCTTGAACGCAACAGACAGATCTTTATGACCGATATTCGCCCTCACGAAGTGTTCGTCCCGACTACGCCGCCCGAAGATGCCGAGCTGCGCTATATCGGGCGGATCCACACGCCTTGGCTCGAGCGCAAGGAGTGTCCGCGGCGCGGCGATCCTGATAACGGGCCGGATTGCCGGATCGAGGTGTTCGAGCCATGGGTCCCGGCGCTCAAAAACATTGAGACCTTCGACAGCATCGAGGTGCTGTACTGGCTTGATCGTGCCCGGCGGGATCTGGTGATCCAGAACCCGGCACATACCGGAGATGTTCGTGGTACCTTTGCGCTGCGCTCGCCCAACCGGCCCAACCCCATTGGCACCTCGCTGGTCAAACTGATCTCCGTCAACGGTCCGTTGCTGACCGTGCGCGGGCTTGACTGCCTCAACGGCACCCCTCTGATCGATCTGAAACCCGATCGGTGCGCCTTTACGGACAAACCGCGGTCCGGCGCGTAGTTCAAACGCGCTTACCCCGTTGGGTGGCTTGACAGACGTTCGTCAAGATTGCCAATGCTTGTCGCAACAATCATACGGGAGAAGCTCAATGGATACGCCGGTGCAATCCGCAGCCAGCAAAGTGAACGACGTAGTTTCCGTCGAAAAACACGGAAATGTCGCGCTTGTCGCGCTCAACAATCCTCCGGTCAACGCTGCTTCCCATGCCTTGCGTCAGGGCATCCATCAAGCTGTTTCAGACTTGCAGAAAGACCCCGGGATCAAGGCCATTGGCTTCTACGGCGAAGGCCGCACCTTCATTGCGGGCGCGGATATCCGTGAATTCGGAAAGCCGCCGCAGGACCCTTGGTTGCCGGACCTATGCAATTTCCTTGAAAATTCTGAAACGCCTATCGCTTGCATCATTCATGGTACGGCTCTGGGCGGCGGCCTGGAAGTTGCCATGAGCTGCCATGCGCGCATTGCAGTTCCCAGCGCCAAGGTCGGGCTCCCGGAAGTCACCCTTGGCATTCTGCCGGGCGCGGGCGGCACCCAGCGCGCACCGCGCCTTTCCGGCGTTGCTGCTTCTTTGGATATGATCACCAGTGGCAAGCCGATTTCGGCGCAAAAGGCGCTAGAGTCCGGGCTAGTCGATGCCGTCGAAGAGGGCGCGCCACGTGACCTTGCGCTCAAAGCGGCGCAGGCCCTTGCAGAAGGCACGTTGAGCCATCGCAAGACCGGCGACTTGGCGACGGTTGCCGATCCGGACGCCATAGAGGCCTACCGGCAGAAACTGCAAAAAACCCAACCGCTTTTGTTCTCACCGCACAAGTGCGTGGATGCGGTTGAAGCCAGCACACTGCCGCTGGCCGACGGCCTTCTAAAAGAGCGCAGCCTGTTCCAAGACTGCATGGAAAGCCCGCAGCGCGCCGGTCTGATCCATGCCTTCTTTGCCGAGCGGGCTGTGTCAAAAATCCCGGAAGCCAACGAAACACCCCGCCAGATTGCAAAAATCGGAGTGATCGGTGGTGGCACAATGGGTTCCGGTATTGCGACCGCGTGTCTCTTGGCCGGGTTCAATGTCACCTTGACCGAACGTGACCAGGGCGGGCTCGACCGAGGCCTCGCGACGATTGCCAAGAACCTTGAAGGTGCCGTCAAACGCGGCAAACTCGCGGCCGACAAACGCGATCAGATACTCTCCGGCAATCTGTCCTCCGCAGTCGAATTGGGTGCCTTGTCAGAAGCCGACCTCATCATTGAGGCCGTGTTCGAAGAGATGGATGTGAAGCGCAGCATCTTCACCGAGCTCGACAAGGTGGCAAAGCCGGGCGCGGTGCTTGCCTCCAACACCTCCTATCTCGACATCAATGAGATCGCCTCCGTCACCGGCCGTCCGCAGGACGTCATTGGCCTGCATTTCTTCTCGCCGGCCCATGTCATGCGGCTGCTGGAAGTGGTCGTCGCCGACAATACCGCGCCGGACGCAGTGGCGACCGGTTTTGCTCTTGCCAAAAAACTGAAAAAAGTCGCTGTCCGGGCCGGGGTCTGCGATGGCTTCATCGGCAACCGTATTCTCTCCTTCTACAAGAAGGCTGCGGATTACATGATGATGGACGGTGCTTCTCCAGAAGAAGTCGATACGGCCATGACCGATTTCGGGTTCGCTATGGGCCCTTATCAGGTTTACGACCTCGCCGGTCTCGATATCAGCTGGGCGACCAACAAGCGCCGCGCGGCCACCCGGCCAGCGGAAGAGCGCTACATCCCGATCCTCGACCGGATCTGCGAACAGGGCTGGTTTGGTCGCAAGACCGGCAAGGGCTTTTACATCTACGACGAGACTGGTGCCCGCCCGAACCCGGATGCCCTCAAAATCATTGATGAAGAACGGGCCAAAGCCGGGATCACACCTCGCAAGTTCACGGCAGAAGAGATCGTCAGCCGGTTCATGACCGCGATGATTTCCGAGGCAATCCGCGTTCTTGAAGACGGCATCGCGCTCCGGCCAATCGACATCGATGCGGTTTATCTCTTCGGCTACGGCTTCCCGCGATTCCGTGGCGGGCCGATGCACACAGCGGACCAGATCGGCGCGGCGGAGCTGGTCAAGCGCATCGAAGGCTTCGCCAACGAGGACAGCTACTATTGGCAGGTTCCGGCTCTCCTGCGCCAAATGGCCGAGACCGGTGGAACGTTTGCTGAAAGGAACAACGGCTGACGTCGAGTCTTCTGAACCGGCTGGAACTGACCTGTCATCGTAAACATTTGTCATCCCGGTCGAAGCGCAAGCTGAGACCCGGTATCCAATCGTTCGCAGAGCCGCCAGAAAATTGCTCGATATCTGCGGCGAGCTGAAATGAGAGTAGATCCCGGATCACGTCCGGGATGACCATCAAGGAAAAGCTGGTCTTAATAATTCACACCGCGGTCAAGCCGCCGTCGACCGAAATGGCCTGACCGTGGACGGCCGTGTTGTTCGGGTCTGCGAGCCACAGCACTGCCGAGATCACTTCTTCGGACCGGATGACACGGCCCATCGGGCTGCGTTTGGTAAAGGCCGAATCGATCTCGCTGGACGGCCTGTTCTGGCTTTCCGCCAAGGCTTCGGAAAAGGTCTGGTACATCGCGGTTTGCGCAAAGGACGGGCAGACCGCGTTGATCCTGACGCCGCTGCGCCCCGTCTCGTCGGCAGCCGAGCGGGTCAGTCCAACCACGGCGTGCTTTGAAGCAGCATAGGCCGACAACATGCCGGCCCCAACAAGCCCGGCGGCTGAGGCCATGTTGATGATGGCGCCGCGCCCGGCCTTGGCCATCACCGGGATCTGATATTTCATGCCCAAAAAGACACCGCGCACATTCACCGCAAACATCCGGTCGAGATCCTCGACTGCGAGCTGCGTCAACGGTTTGAGATCGTGACAAATACCGGCGTTGTTTAAGGCAACGTCAAGCGAGCCGAAGCGCTCCAGGATTTGGTCAATATGCGCTTTGGTCTGGTCTTCATTGCCGACATCATAGGCCTCGATCAGAACATCTGCGCCCGAATCCTGAAGCTCGGTGCAGATTCGTTCCAGCCCGCTTTCGTCGCGGTCCGACAGAGCCATCCGCGCACCAAGCGCTGCAAATTTGCGGGCAGCTTCGGCACCAAAGCCACCGGCAGCCCCGGTGATCATGACCGTTTGGCCTGTAAAACGCTGATCAGCCATGCTGGATAGCCTCCAGGCCGCCCTTTGCAAAACCCGGGACCGCCTTGCCGAGCCTCAGGCCCTGCTCCGGGTTCGAGGCGTTGCCGTCAAGCGCACGTTTTTTGACGCCTTGCAGGATCGCGCCCATGCGAAAGAAGCAGAACGCCAGATAAAAGCCGAAATCTGGAATGCCGGAGATGCCCATGCGCTTACAATAGGCTTCCACAAAAGCCTGGTCGTCAGGAATACCGAGCGTTTTGCGATCAACACCGGCAAGACCCCGGCCTTCTGCTCCCGGCGGACAGCGCCATTGCATGATGAGGGCTGCGAGATCCGCAAAGGGATGGCCGAGTGTCGACAGTTCCCAGTCGAGCACCGCGACACACTCCGGACTGTCTTTCGCGAACAGCATGTTGTCGATCCTGTAGTCGCCGTGCACCAACGTGCGCCGGCCATCGTCTTCCGGAATGTTCTGGTCAAGCCATGCAATCAGCTCGTCCATGTCCGCAATAGTCCCGGTTTCGCTCGCCCGGTACTGTTTGGTCCAGCGGTCAATCTGGCGGCGGTAGTAGTTCCCCGCCGGGCCATAATCGGCCAGGCCAGCAGCCTCCAGATCCACCGAATGAATTGCAGCAAGCACCCGGTTCATTTCGTCGTAGATTGCCGACCGGGTAGTAGTATCAACGTCCTGGATCCGGGGATCATCAAAGTTCCGCCCTTCGACCAGATCCATGATGTAAAAGGCCGAACCAATCACATCATCGTCCTCACACAAAACATGCATCCGGGCGACCGGAACATCCGTTGCTGCGAGGGCCTTTTGAACCCGGAACTCCCGGTCAACGGCGTGGGCGGATTTCAAAAGCACACCCGGCGGTTTTCGCCGCAACACATACGCGCCGGAGGGCGCGGAAAGTCGGAACGTCGGGTTTGACTGCCCCCGGTTGAACTTTTCTGCCGTCAACGGCCCTTTGAACCCCGGCAGGTTTTGCTCCAGCCAGGATGCCAGTCGCTCAAGATCCAGTGCCGCAGTGGTCATTAAACGAACCTCACCCGGCGTTGGTGTATTTGCGAAGCTCGACCCGGGCGACCTGACGCCGGTGGACCGCGTCCGGCCCGTCGGCAAAGCGCAGGGTTCTCAAATGCGCCCACATGCTGGCCAGCGGGAAGTCCTGGCTGATCCCGGCGGCCCCATGGACCTGCATCGCCTCGTCGACAACTTTCAGCGCCATCAGCGGTGCGATCACTTTGATCTTGCTGATCCAGGGCTGCGCTGCACGGGTGCCTTGCGTGTCCATCATCCAGGCTGCTTTCAGGCAGAGCAGGCGCGCCATCTCGATTTCCATGCGCGCATTGGCGATGATGTCGTGGTTGGCCCCGAGATCCGCGAGTTTTTTGCCAAACGCTTCCCGGCTCAGCGCCCGCTTGCACAGGAGTTCCAGGGCCCGCTCCGCCTGACCGATCGCCCGCATGCAGTGGTGGATCCGGCCTGGGCCGAGACGTCCTTGCGCGACTTCAAAGCCGCGCCCCTGACCCAGAACGAGATCGGCTTCCGGTACCCGCACGTTGGTGAAACGGATGTGCATATGGCCGTGCGGTGCATCATCGGTATTGAAAACATGCATCGGCCGCAGGACTTCCAGTCCATCCGCATCGGCCGGGATCAGGAACATGGAATGGCGGCTGTGCTTATGCGCGTCCGGGTCGGTGCGCGCCATCACGATGTAAAGCTTGCAGCGGCTGTCGCCGGCCCCGCTTGCCCACCATTTTTCACCGTTCAGCACCCATTCATCGCCGTCTTTCACGGCAGACAAAGCGATGTTGGTGGCATCCGAAGACGCTTCGTCCGGCTCTGTCATCAAGTAAGCGGAGCGGATATCGCCGTTCAGAAGCGGTTTCAGCCAGCCGTCTTTGTGTGCTTGCGTGCCATAGCGCTCCAGAACCTCCATGTTGCCGGTGTCCGGAGCATTGCAGTTGAAGACTTCCGCCGCGATGCCGACCTTGCCCATTTCCTCGGCAAGATAGGCGTATTCCACTGTGGTCAGGCCAAAGCCGCGCTCGCTGTCCGTCAGCCAGAAATTCCAGAGCCCGCGTTCCCTGGCCTTGGCCTTCAGCCCTTCCAGGATTTCGATCTGCCGGTCGGTGTGCAAGAACCGGTCACCGGAGGGATGTTTGCCGACTTCCTCATGGTATTCGGCATCCAGCGGCGCGATTTCGGTTTCCACCATGCGGCGCACCTGCTCGATCAGCGGGCGCACCCGGTCCGTAACTCCAAGATCCATAACCTATTCCTCAACAAATCTCGGCGCGCATCCGGGAGATGGCTGCCTTGTATTCCTGTTCCAAACGATTGACGACCTCGGCAGCCGGACCGACGGATTTCACCGCATTGATCCCTTGACCGGCACCCCAAATGTCCCGCCAGGCTTTCGGTAAATCATCACCATCCGGCAGGATCGACGGCTTCCAGTCCGTCGGTAGATTGTCCGGATCGAGGCCTTCCTTGGTGATTGATGACCTAAGGTATGTGGCCGGATGGCCGGTAAAAACAGCTGTCGTGATGACATCTTCCGCACTGCCTGCAACCATCATGTCCTTGTAGACATCCGCTGCATCCGCCTCATGTGTTGCAACGAACGGTGAGCCGACATAACCGAAGTCGGCGCCGAGGACTCGCGCGGCCAGCAGCGCCTCTCCGGTCGACACAGCGCCACCGGCAAGGATCGGGCCGTCGAACCACTCCCGGATTTCACGGATTAAGGCAAATGGCGATTGCGGTCCGCCATGCCCGCCAGCGCCTGCACACACGGCAATGAGACCGTCGGCACCCTTTTCGATCGCCTTTTTGGCGTAGGTGTTGTTGATCACGTCATGAAGCGCAATGCCGCCACAGGAATGAGCAGCTTCATTAACATCCACCCGCGCGCCCATCGAAGTAATCCAGATCGGAACCTTCCAGCGAACACAGATTTCCATGTCACGTTCCAGACGTTCATTGGTCTTGCGCACGATCTGGTTGACCGCAAACGGGGCTGCCGGATTGTCCGGATTGGCCTGGTTGTGACGGTCGAGTTCCTCGGTGATTTCCTGAAGCCAAGCTTCCAGCATGACCGGACCGCCATCTTCATCGCGTGCGTTGAGCGCCGGGAAACTTCCGATCACACCCGCCTTGCACTGGGCAATCACCAGCTTGGGGCAGGACACGATAAAGAGCGGCGCCGCGACGACCGGCAGCCGCAGATTTTGCAGAGCCTTTGGCAGCTCGCGTTTTTTAAGCATTTCGCCTCCCAACAAATGCCTCCCCAACTCGCACGGCTTAAAGTGCGCCAGTCTCCAGATAGAACCGGTTGAGCCAATCCGCCGACAGGGCCGGACGGCTCTCGCCCTCGATCTCCACGGTCGAGGCCCAGGTGATATCCAGTTCGCCAGGCTTTACCGCTCTGACGTCTTTCAAGACAAACCGGCCCCGGATGCGGGATCCGGACTTCACTGGGCTCAAGAACCGGACCCGGTCAAATCCATAATTGATCCCCATGGTCATACCCCTGATTTTGGGCTGCGCCTCGAGGCCCATGGCGGACAAAAGAGACAGGGTTAGAAAGCCATGCGCGATCGTTCCGCCAAAGGGTGTCCTGGCAGCAGCCGCCGGGTCGACATGAATGTATTGATGATCCCTGGTGACATCCGCGAAGGCATCGATCATGGCCTGATCGATGAGATGCCACGATGACACGCCGACGTCCTTGCCGACGAGACCGCTCAAGGCCTCGACAGGCAGGTCAGTGTCATCCAGATCCGGGATCAACTATAGGCCTCCTGAAACAGGTCCGGACCGGTTTCCACGTTGATGCCGCCGCTGACCGGAATAATCGCTCCAGTGATGTAGCCGCCGCCTGCCCCGCAGAGAAACTGCAGGATCGCTGCGATGTCTTCAGGTTTGCCAACACGGCCAAGTGGCACTTGCGCCCCCACCCGGCTGCGGGTGTCTTCGTCTGCAGTTGCAAAGGCCGTCATCTTGCTGACAAACGGTCCGGGAGCCAGAGCGTTGACGGTGATCCGCTTGTCCGCAAGTTCCTTAGCCAGGATCCGGGTCAAGTGATGGACAGCTGCCTTAGACGCGGCATAGCTGTAGGCCCGGTCGCCATGCGGGGTTTCGCCCATCACCGAACCGACATTGACCACCCGAGCTGGATCGTCATCCGATGCAGACGCTTCCAGCATCGGCAGCAGGCTTTGGGTCAGATGGAAGAGGCCGGTCACGTTCAAGCGCATCACCCGGTCCCAAGCTTCATAGGGGAATTGGCCGAGCGGCATGCCCCAACTGGTCCCGGCATTGTTCATCAGAATGTCGAGCTTATCGGTGCGCTTTCCAATTTCAGATGTGAGTGCCGCAATACCGTCCTCTGTCGCGACATCCCCGCCGAACCCTTCCACCTTGCCGGAATAGCCCAGCGCATTGAGATCCTCGGCTGCCCGAAGGCAAGCCTCCTCCTTGCGGCTGGCAATGAGGACCCGTGCGCCAGCTGCGCAGAGGCCCTCAGCGGCCATGCGGCCGATGCCGGTTGCCCCACCTGTGACAAGGGCTGTCTTGCCAGCGAGACTGAACAGTTTATCCGGGGTCATGCTGCGCCTTCTGCGAAGTTTTTGCGGAGGGTGAGTTTGGATACTTTGCCGGTCGCCGTCAGCGGGAGCGCATCGACATAAACGACGTCATCCGGCAACTGCCATTTGGCAAAATGCTCGCCCAGCATCTCAAGAAGTTCGTCCTTTGGCGGCGGCGCATCGTCGTCTTTCGATTGAATGATTAGGAGCGGGCGCTCGTCCCACTTTGGATGCGGCACGGCAATCACGGCGCAATTGGCAACGCCGGAATGGGACATGACGATGTTTTCCAGATCGAGCGAGCTGATCCATTCCCCGCCGGACTTGATAAGGTCCTTGGACCGGTCGGTGATAACCAGGAAACCGTCGGATGTAATCGCAGCGATATCCCCGGTGCAGAACCAGCCTTCTTCGTCAAACACCAGTTTTGAGGCTTCCGGATTCTCAAAATAGCCCGACGTAATCGAGTTTCCGCGCACATAGAGATGACCCGGCGTCTTGCCGTCATGCGGTAGGCGGTTGCCCTCATCGTCGACGATTTTGAGATCGACACCAAAAACCCGCCGCCCCTGGGATTGTTTCCGGTCAATCCGGTCCTTCATGCTCCAATCGTCCATGCGCGGCGGCAGATTGCCTTGCGTACCGAGCGGGCTCATTTCGGTCATGCCCCAGGCGTGGCAGACATTAACACCCTGCTTTTCAAACCCCTCGATCAGGGAGCGCGGCGCGGCAGACCCGCCGACGACGATATCGCCAAGGCCATCAGGCAGCCGGCCACGCTGGTTGATTTCATTCATGAGACCGAGCCAGACCGTCGGAACGCCCCAAGCGGAAAACACCTTCTCGCCCTCCATCAGATCGTAGAGGGATTTGCCGTCCAGCGCGCCGCCCGGGAAGATCATGCTGGCGCCGGACAGCGGCGCAGAATAGGGCAGCCCCCAGGCATTGACATGAAACAGTGGGACAACCGGCAGAATACGGCTGCCTTCCTGTAGAACCTTCGGGAGAGTTACGCACAAACTGTAGGCGTGCAGGACCGTGGACCGGTGGGAATACAAAGTCCCTTTTGGATTGCCCGTTGTGCCGGAGGTGTAGCAGAGGCCTGCGGCAGTCTCTTCCGGGAAATCCGGCCAATCCATGTGATCGGGCTGACCGCCCAGGATCTCTTCATAACAGAGAACACCCTCCAGTGATGTTTCCGGCATATGCGCCCGGTCGGTCATGATGACGACACGCAGATCGGCAGGCAGGTGTTCGCGCAGCTTCTCTATGATCGGGACAAAGGTGAGATCAACAAAAAGCAAACGGTCTTTCGCGTGATTGATGATGTAGATCATCTGCTCTGCGGAGAGCCGCGGGTTGATCGTATGGCAGACCGCCCCAATCCCGGAGATACCGTAATACAGCTCAAAATGGCGGTATCCGTTCCAGGCAAGGGTCGCGATGCGATCCCCGACTTCGATCCCCAGCCCCTGCAGGCCATGCGCCAGTTGGGCAATACGTTTAGCCGTTTCACCGTATGTGGTCCGGTGAATATCACCTTCGGTTCGTACGGAAACGATTTCGCTGTCCGGAAAGGTATCAGCAGCAAAAGTGATGAGGTCCGCAATTTTCAGCGGACGATGCATCATCTGTCCCTTCATGTGTTTCCTCCCAAAAACACCAAAGTTGATTTCATGCGATCATAGGCAGGTTTTTCAGACCAAGACAAACTTCTCATTGAGAAAAATGACCTTCCGCAACTGCAGCTTAGCTCTTTGCCGTATGTCCTCTTGTCTGGAGCACGCCCTTTGGAACTCTTGGCCTGACTTGCGCCCAATATCTACCCGAACGGCTGTCAATTACATCGACGCTTGATCGCCTCATATCCATCATTAAGGCCGATCATTCCGCGCCGCACTTCTACTAAGGACCGTATTGATTTTCACAGAAAGCCCGCTAACGGTTCGCTAGCGTATCATTTCAATTCGCGCCGGATGGGTCTCGATTTCCAGTTGGGAGGCGTGCAGCGGCTCGCCATCGAGGTTCACCTGGACCTGGTTATCTGCCTCGATCCTCAGCGACTTCACTTTGCGCATAATGGCAATTTCCGGAATACGTTCCGGGTCCCCCTCAAGCACGATGGACAGGAACTCTGTCACTCGGTTTCGATCCGGCATCGGCAGAATGGTGAGGTCAAGAAATCCGTCATCCAGTTCGGCTGTTGGGCATAACCTTATCCCGCCGCCGGCGCGGCGGCCATTACCGATGGCAAGCGCCATGAACGCGCCCTCCCACGAAAACCCATCGGTTTCGATCCGGCCTTCGCAGGCGGCAAGCTCTGAAAACCGGTTGATCCCGGTGAAGAGATAGGCGGCCCCGCCCAACAACTTCTTCAGGTTCGGATCCGTTTCCGCGGTCACCCTCGTCCCAAAGCCGCCGGTCGCCATGTTCACGAAGACACGGCCATTCACAGTTCCAATGTCCGTTGGCTTGGGTTTGCCTCTTGCGGCAAAGCGGAAGGATGAGACGATGTCCGATGGGTCCAGCCGGATGTGATGGGCGAAGTCGTTGGCGGTTCCGAGCGGCAAAACCGCGAACGCAAACGAGGGCTTTTCCTCCGCCTCAAGTCCATCGAGAACACCGTCCACCACAGCATGAATTGTTCCGTCGCCGCCGCCGCTCACCAGAACATCGATCTTCTTGTCCTGATGCTCTTTCAGAGCCTCGAGAGCAAACCGCTCGGTATCTCCGGCCTCATAAGTAACGCGCACCGAGACTTCGTGACCCATGTTCCGAACCGCATCCACAGCAGCACGGACATCGGCCCGGCCTGCAGATTTACCGTTTAGAATCAGACGCAAGTGACGTTTGCTCAAAGGACTCTCCAAATACAATCGGCCTGGATCATCCAGGCAACATCGTCTCCCGGTCGGTTCTCGCCGACCGGGCTTCCTCAGCCAGCCACTTGCGGAAGGCCGCAACGACTGGGCGCATGGTCCGGCCTTCCGGATAGACAAAGAAGTAAGCTGTTTCGTGCTCCGGCGGAACATCAAACAAACGCACCAGTCGGCCGGAAGCAAGCTCCTGCTCGATAAAGAAGCGGGGGATGAGCGCGGCGCCCGCGTGGTGGATCGCAGCTTCCGTAATCATGACAAACTGCTCGAACCTGGCACCTTGGAAAGCCGCATCCGTTTCCACACCGGCACTTTCAAACCAGTGCCGCCAGGCCAGTGGACGGGTCGCCAATTGCAAACGTGGCACCCGCGTCAAATCCTCCGGCACACGGATGTTATGCCGGTCCCGAAAAACGCGAGAGGCAACGGGGATGACTTCTTCGTCAAATAGTTGTTCGGCAATTGCCCCCGCCCAGACGGGATCCCCATGGTGGATGGCGCCATCGAAAGGCTCTTCGTCGAAATCGAAAGGCTGCAGCCGGACGCTCAAGTTCAGACCCGCGTCCGGATATCGGCGGATAAAGTCGGCAATACGCGGCGCCAGCCAACGAGTGCCGAATGTTGGCAAGACCGCAAGATTGAGTACATCTGCGCTGCCTGCAAACGACATTACCTGACGCGTGGCGAGCGTCATTTGTTCCAGAGCGCCCCGGATATCATGAAGGTATAGCCGCCCGGCATCAGTCAGAACGATCCGCTGACGTACGCGGCGGAACAACTCCACACCCAACCGGTCTTCGAGCTGACGCACCTGTTTGGAGACAGCGCCTTGGGTCAGGTGCAACTCTTCCGCTGCACGGGTAAAGCTGAGATGGCGGGCCGCACACTCAAACGCGATGAGGGTGTCCGCGGGCGGCACAAATGCCCGTTTCATACCTTGCGAACTTCCTAGTTCATTCCATTTGGTAATGAATGATGGAGGAGAATTCGCTTTTCCGCAAACATAAATCAGGCAACTCTGTCTGAAACAGAATGACATGCCTTGAATAAGGCGCCTTGAAACGATTGCGGCCAGCACCTGTTTGGCCCGGGAGATCTGTTATGAATGCACCGGCAAATGTGAAATCAGCCCCAGCTGGCGGCGGCGTTTTCGACTGGCAAGACCCATTCCGTCTTCGCGATCAGCTGAAAGAGGACGAGCAGCTGATCATGGACACGGCCCGCTCCTACGCTCAGGACAAGCTGCTGCCGCGGGTCATCGAGGCTTATCGCGAAGAAAAGACCGATCGCGAAATCTTCAACGAAATGGGTGAACTCGGCCTGCTGGGAGTTACCCTGCCGGAAGAATATGGCGGGGCAGGCGCCTCTTATGTTGCTTACGGTCTGGTTGCCCGGGAAGTTGAACGCGTTGACAGCGGCTACCGCTCCATGATGAGCGTTCAGTCCTCCCTGGTGATGTACCCGATCTACGCTTACGGATCTGAAGAGCAGCGGAACAAGTATCTGCCGAAACTCGCCAGCGGCGAATATGTCGGCTGTTTCGGACTTACAGAACCGGACGCAGGATCTGATCCGGCCGGTATGCGCACGCGCGCTGAAAAGATCGACGGCGGCTACAAGCTGACCGGCTCCAAGATGTGGATTTCCAACTCGCCGATCGCGGACGTTTTTGTTGTTTGGGCAAAGTCCGAAGCTCATGACGGCGCAATACGCGGCTTTGTCCTGGAAAAAGGCATGAAGGGTCTGAGCGCCCCGAAAGTTGGTGGCAAGCTGTCGCTGCGTGCATCCATCACCGGCGAGATCGTGATGGACAACGTGGAAGTTGGTGAAGATGCCCTGCTGCCGAATGTATCAGGTCTGAAGGGCCCGTTTGGCTGCCTTAACCGGGCCCGCTACGGCATTTCCTGGGGCGCGATGGGCGCCGCCGAAGACTGCTGGACTCGCGCACGCCAATATGGCCTCGACCGCGAGCAGTTCGGTCGTCCACTGGCACAAACCCAGCTCTTCCAGAAGAAACTCGCCGACATGCAAACCGAAATCGCTCTTGGCCTTCAGGCTGCGCTTCGCGTCGGACAGCTGTTCGATGCCGGTCAAATGGCTCCGGAAATGATTTCCATCGTCAAGCGCAACAACTGCGGCAAGGCCTTGGACATCGCCCGCCAGGCCCGCGACATGCATGGCGGCAACGGGATTTCCGAGGAATACCATGTCATGCGCCACGCCCAGAACCTGGAAACGGTCAACACTTATGAAGGCACGCATGATGTTCATGCGCTGATCCTTGGCCGTGCCCAGACCGGCTTGCAGGCATTTTTCTAAGAATTGACTTTTGAGGCGGGCCGTTTGGCCCGCTTCCTTCTTCTGGGGGCCATATGACGCACCAAACCGCGGATGTCGTAATCCTTGGCGGAGCCGTCATGGGCTCTTCCGTTGCCTGTCATCTTGCCCAGCGCGAGGACTTCTCAGGACGCATTATCGTCGTTGAGGCAGATCCCTCATATGAGATATGCGCCTCTGCGCGCTCGGCAGCTTCCATCCGCCAGCAATTCTCCAGCGCGATCAACATCGAGATCTCGCTCTATGGCATAAAGTATCTCCGGGAAATCGGTGCCCAACTCGCGGTGGATGGCAACCGCCCCGTGATTGACCTTCATGAAGGCGGGTATCTCTTTCTGGCAACGCCGGACAAGCAACACATCCTCCAGGAAAACCACCAACTGCAACAAGAGCTGGGCGCAGACATCGGATATTATGATGCAGACGGCCTTGTAGCGAAATTTCCATGGCTCAACACGAGTGATCTGGCTGCAGGGTGTCATGGCCTCACGGGAGAAGGCTGGTTCGACGGCTACGGCTTGATGCAGGCCTTCCGCAAGAAGGCCCGGTCTCTCGGCGTAGATTATTTTTCCCGAAAAGCGGCAATTGAGAGAGAGGGCGCTGGGTACTGGTCTGTGCGCCTCCCCGATGGGGCCACTGTCTCAACACCAATCGTGGTCAATTGCACCGGGGCCTCCGGCGGTGCGGACATTTGCCGCCAGGCCGGGATTGATGTGCCGATCGTTCCGAAAAAACGGTGCGTGTTCACGTTCGAATGCCGGGATGACCTTGCGAAATTCCCGCTTCTCATCGACCCGACCGGGACATATGTCCGCCCGGAAGGCACAGGCTATATCTGCGGATCCGCACCGCCCGAAGATCAAGATCCGGACGCGACTGACTTCGATGTCGATTACGGGCTCTTTGAAGAACACATCTGGCCCGTTCTCGCCAACCGCGTGCCCGCCTTTGAAGCGATCAAGCCCGGTGCTGCTTGGGCCGGCACCTACGATATGAACCTTTTTGATCACAATGCGTTTTTGGGCGGCGTTGCAGGCGTTGACGGGTTCTATATGGCGCTCGGTTTTTCCGGTCACGGGCTGCAGCAATCGCCTGCCGTCGGACGTGGCTTGTCAGAGCTGATTGCTACGGGCACTTATCAAACGCTGGATCTCACACCGCTGGCGTTCGATCGCCTGGCTGCCGATCGTCCGATTGTCGAGAAAAACGTCGTCTGAGATCTTCTCCCTGCGGACAACCAGCTTCTATTCGGCAACCTGGAGCATTGTGGGTGGCTGGCCAGGGCGTTCGCCTGCAGGCCCATGGGTGTCATTGGCTGCTTCGTCTTCCGTCGGAGGGCTCACAGTTGCCTCCTGTTCTTGAGCAGCCGACGGATGGCTTGGATAAGACTGATTGTTCTCCATTCGCGCCCAGTCAATGGCCCGTGAGAAAGTGTCCTCAAGCAAGCTCCCCAAGCGCTGCACCCGGCTCTTGTCTGGCTCGAAGGGCGGCGATTCGTGGCGCAAATAGGCTCGCTGGGCAATCAAAAGTGACAAGGCGTGAAGGCCGCGCTCCGGCCGGCCATAGGTCCGCGTCAAATGACCCCCTTTCAAAAGTTCATCGACACCGACCGTGTATCCCTGCTGGCTCTTGAAGGAGCCGACGACCAGGTTCAGCAAATCGGGATCGCAGGCCGTCCCTTCTGCACTGCCAACACTGATGACCGGCAGGCCTTTGTCCGTCACGCCCTTGATATGAGATCGCATGGATTGGCAATCGATTACGATCACCTTGCGGTGCATCCTGGACAGCCGGGACACCTGCTGCTGTACAGCTTTTTCGAATGGCCTTGCAAACAAAAGGACCCGTTGTTCGACTTCGGTTGCTCCCGGCTCCTCTCCATCCAAATAGATGCGCTTGCCGTCGAGGGTGGTCACCGGACAAAGCGCAGTCTTCGGGTCTTCAGAAGCGCTCAGAGGAGTTTCCAAATCGCGATCAAGGTCAATGACATACCGGGAGATGGTTGAGCGGATGATTGTTGCATTGAGATCGGAGGATAACCGCAGGACGTCCTCAAGACGCCAGGACAGGTCCGTCTGCAACCGACCAGTCGCATTCAGCCGTTTTCCGATCACTGCCGGCACATCTGTACCGGTATGCGGCAAACACAAAACAAGAGGGCTGGCCCCCTCTTCGACCACAATCATACTGCACCGCCCAGTTGACGATCTTGTCCAGCGACCAGCTTGTATAATTTCCTTTACGGAAACAAGACAGATTCCGAAGAAACAAACCCTGAATTTGTCTTACGAAGCAATCACAGCCCTTCCGGCGATTGAACATTGGCACCTGCGCGACCGAAATAGCCACAAAAGGCTCGACTTTCATCTCCTTCATTCATCATTTGGCTCTTTTTTGCCCCCGACTTGCATCTATGCTTCCATTGGAGCAAGAAACATGCACTCTTGACCGATGGCCTCTGGCGCGCAATTGTGAAGACTGACCCGCCCGGCCCGTCCGGCCGCACTCATTTCAGCTCATTCGGGGCTAAGCCCCTGCATTTAAAAAGGATGCCGCCATGCCGCTGCGATATGGCAAGGAGTTTTTGATGATTCCGGGACCAACCAATGTCCCTGAAGAAGTTTTGAGGGCCATGCATCGGCCAGCGATCGACATCTATGAAGGCCCCTTGCTGGAAACCACGGACGCTTGCCTTTCCGGCCTGAAACAGCTTTTCCGGACAGAAGGCAAGACGTACATTTACGCGGCCAACGGACATGGCGCCTGGGATGCCGCCCTCACCAACACACTCAACCGCGGTGACAAGATCCTGGCGCTTCATTCCGGTTTGTTTGCAGCCGGTTGGGGAGAGGCGTCAAAACTCCTGGATCTGAATGTCGAGGTTCTTCCCGGGACTTGGCGCACAGCGGTCGATCCGGCCAAACTCGAGGCGCGTCTGAGGGAGGATACCGAACACGAGATCAAGGCAATCCTCGTTGTTCAGGTTGATACAGCCTCCGGGGTCTGGAATGACATTCAGGCTCTGCGAAGAGCCATTGATGCCGCCAAGCACCCTGCCCTTTTCATGGTCGACACCATCGCATCGCTCGGATGTATTCCCTTCGAAATGGATGAATGGGGGATCGACGTCGCCTTGACCGGTTCTCAGAAAGGATTGATGTCACCGCCAGGCCTTTCCTTTGTCGCCGCCGGGCCAAAGGCAGACAAGGCGCACGAAACCGCAAATCTTCGAACCAACTATTTTGACTGGACGTTCCGGCAAGGCCCTGTTCACTACCAAAAATACTGTGGCACGCCGCCGGAGCATCTGCTGTTCGGGTTCCGGAAAGCGCTCGATCTTGTGTTCGACGAGGGTCTTGAGCAGGTTTGGAACCGTCATAAACTCTTGGCGGATGCGACCAGGGCGGCCGTAAGCCAGTGGGCCAAAGGCGGTGTTCTGGAATTCAACATCGAAGATCCGCGCCACCGCTCCGACAGTGTCACGGTGGTTCGGCTCAAGGATACGGATCCCGAGCCACTGCGCGACTTCACCAAGGAAGTTTGCGGCGTCACCATCGGAGGGACAATCGGAGAGCTTTCCAATGAAGGCATCCGGATTGCCCATATGGGTCACGTGAACGCTGTCATGACGCTCGGTACGCTGTCCGCGATCGAGCTCGGTCTTGCGAAGCTTGACATCCCTCATGAAAAGGGCGGCGTTCAGGCCGCGATCGACACTCTGGCCGGGGCTCTTTAGAGCGCCCCGCAACAATCCAGGCTCGGGCTCCAAACGGGCCCGGCCAAGATTACAGGACTTCGTCCAAACGGTCGCAGATGGTCTTCAAAACCTTGACCCGCGCGTGTTTTTTGTTTTCTGCGGAAACCAACGTCCACGGTGCATAGTGGGTTGAAGTTCGGTCGACCATATCGCCGGCGGCAATGGCGTACTGGTCCCATTTAAGACGGTTGCGCCAATCCTCGTCAGTGATCTTGTGCTGCTTGTACACGGTTTCCTCGCGGGCCTTGAACCGCCGGAGCTGTTCTTCTTCCGAAATGGCCAGCCAGAATTTGCACACAGTGTATCCGAAGTCCGTGAGCTCCTGCTCGAACTCGTTGATCTCGTTGTAAGCGCGCAGCCAGTCATCGTGACCGGCAAAACCCTCGACACGCTCTACAAGAACCCGCTCGTACCAAGACCGGTCAAAAATGGCGAAATGTCCTTTTCGCGGTACGCGGCGCCAAAACCGCCAAAGATAAGGGCGTGCCTTTTCTTCATCGGTTGGCGCCGAAATCGAATGCACCTTATAGATCCGTGGGTCTAGCGGCCGGATCAAACGCCGGATGGCGCCGCCTTTGCCAGCCGCATCATTTCCTTGGAAAACGAGGACAACACCGGTCTTTGACATCGACTTGCGGTCTGAGAGTTCGGAGAGCCGGTCCTGGTACTTTTTTCTGAGTTCTTCGTATTCGGTCTTCTCCAGTGTCTCGGTCAAATCGATCGCGTCGACCGCGGTTTCCCGCTTCAGCCCTCCCACCACAGGCGGCGCTGCGACCGAGGTGGGCTCGCCATCTTCAAGCTTGAGCTGCATAGATCTTGCGACTGTCTGCCCAAGAGCCACGTCGCGGTACTCCGGATCTTGCGAGGGGATCACAAACCAGGGGGCAAACCCCATACTGGTTTCCAGGATAATCTTCTCACCGGTTTCACTGGCTTTCTTATGGTGCTTCAAGGCCGCCCAGTCTGCCAGGACATGCCGGCCAGCATTTTTCTTTTCGATCTTCTTCAAACGTTCCTTTTGAACATCCTTGGGAAGGACAAACCAAAACTTGAGGATGAGAACGTCTTCGTTCGCTAGCATCTCCTCAAAACGCCGGATCCGAACCAAACCCTTCTCGAAAGCATCCTCGTCGATCTTTTTGTAAATGCGGTCGCGCAACAGGGACTGATACCAGCTACCGAAAACAATCGCGGTTTCGCCCTTGGCCGGCAAATCCCGCCAATAACGCCACAAGGGCGGGCGCAACCGGGCCTCATCCATGGGTTCGCCATAAGCATTGCACACGAGATGCCGTGCATCCATCCAGCCATAAAGCCGGGCAACCGCCTCGCCCTTGCCCGCCCCATCAAGGCCATCAACCAGGATGAGTGTGGAAAATTGCTGCTTCTCAATCACCGGAAGCTGCGCCGCCAACAGCGCCTCCCGAAGTTCCGGTTCAAGTTTCTTGAAGGACTTTTTGGTCATTTTTTGCGGCATGCGGGCAGATTCGAACATTGCGTCCTCCGGTCACGAACCATGAAGCCGCATTGTGAAACAGCAAACCTGAAAAAACCACACCATCGATGGAGACGGGCATAATGCGCCAAGGGAAACTGCATTTTCCCTGTTGGAGGATGCGATCAGCACATATATGAAACCCTGCCTGCATCCGAATATCACGGAGCCGGGTTATAACAGTGCCAGCACCTTCTTAGAGACCGCCGGATTTCCGTGACAGACTTCCTTGATCCCATCCTGCATTTCATCGCCGAGAACCCATCGCTTGCCGGGTTGATCTGCTTTTTGGCAGCCATGGGCGAGGCATTGTTCCTGATCGGATTGTTTGTTCCAACCACTGTTGTTTTGGTGGGTGCCGGCACCCTTGTTGGCCTGGGCAAGCTTGATCTGATGCCGCTGCTCATCTGGACAACGCTTGGCGCAACCGCAGGAGATGCGATCTCCTATTGGATTGGCTGGGCTTTCAAAGACAAGATCAAAAGCATGTGGCCGCTGAACAAGTACCGCAACGTGGTCGAAAGCGGCGAGGAGTTCTTTAAACAACATGGCGGCAAGAGCGTCTTTATCGGCCGCTTCGTTCCAGGTGTGAAATCCGTGGTTCCGGGCATCGCCGGCATGGCCGGTATGAATTTCACCCGGTTTTCGGTGGTCAACTTCACCTCTGCCATTGCATGGAGCGTGGCGCACATCGCGCCGGGCGTCATTGCCGGGTCCGCGCTTCATGCGATCGGTCAGATCAGCGGCCGCCTTGCGCTGGTTCTCGGCGCGCTTCTGCTGGTGATCTTCCTGGCGGTTATGCTGGGCCGGTGGTTGATCCTCATTATTCTGCCCCTGTTTCCAAACGCGCATTCGGCCATCGCACGCTGGTTTGCCCGGCGGCCTGACCGGATCTCGCAATGGATTGGACGCAACTTCGATCCAGCTCATCCCCGCTCTGCGGGAATGCTGGCCTCGACGGTGCTTATCCTCATCACGATGCCGGCCTTCTTCTGGCTGATTGGTGAAGTCGCTCCAAACGAACCGATGGTTCGCGCGGACCTTGCCATTCTGAACCTCTTTGACAGCCTCAGAACGCCCGTCGGCGACAAGATCATGGTCTTCATGACCACACTGGGGGACGGCATCGTCGTGACTGCGATTGCACTTGCCGTGGCATCCTATCTGTTCTTCCGAAAGGCCTGGCGCCGCGGCATCGGGTTTGTCATCGCGATTGCCGGCACGGCCATTTTCGTGCCGTTGCTGAAATTGATGCTGCACCGCTCCCGGCCCATGGAGCTTTACACAGGAGCCGACTCTTTCAGCTTTCCGAGCGGCCATGCCACGCTCAACACCGTTCTATTCGGTATCTGTGCAGTCCTGATTGCCCATGACCGCAGCCGCTGGGTGAAGGCGGGTATTTTCACAGTCACTGTCGCCTATGTCATCACCATCGGGTTCTCGCGGATCTATCTTGGTGCGCACTGGATGTCGGATGTGTTGGCCGGGCTCTTGTTCGGCACGGCCATCGTGTCCGCCTTCGCCTTCGTTTTCGGCCCGATCCACAACGAGAAAATCGGGCGTTTGACCCTCACAGCGATCGTTTGCGGGATGCTTGCCGGGTTCGGTGGCTGGCATGTGGCCCGCTCCTTCGATGCTGGTCTGGTCACTTACGCGCCGCAAATCCACAAAGAAATCATCCAGGCGAGCGACTGGAGAGGCGGAACCTGGCAAAGCCTACCGGCACACCGGATCGGAATTGACGGGGAAACCGAAGAACCGCTCGTCATTCAATACGCCGGTCCGCTTGAAGCTTTTGCTGACATTGCTTCGAAAGACGGCTGGGTGCATCCGCCAAAGTGGTCACTGTCGACAGCAGGCGGCTTTGTGGAAGGCGAAACCCCGCCAGATTCTCTTCCGATACTGCCGCGCAGCCAGAATGGCCGCCAACCGGACCTGATCCTGATCCGCAACGATGCCGATGGCGCGGAGGGCGGTCGCTGGGTCATGCGTTTATGGCCCAGCCGGTATGAAGTCCTCGAAGGCGGGACGCTGGAACCCCTTTATCTTGGCAGCGTCGTCCACGAAGACATTCTGAGGCCCATGGGTGAGTTCTCTGGCCCTAAAATGGACCGGGAGCTTCCCGGTGTTGAAGTCAATCCGGCCCGTCTCATACCAGGTGCCGAGACCCGGCAGCGCGCAAACCTCTCGCATGTTGTGCTGGCGCGCCTGCCCGAACCGCCCGGCCTTTCAACTCCTGTTGCAGACTGAGTTATTGCGCCCGGTAGGCCAAAGGCCAGGTGTTGGGTTCAGGCGCACTCCCGTCACAGTCGATCTTCTCCCGATACTCGAGAAGTTCCAACTCAAGGACTTCGCCCGGCCCATCGATCAGGCGAAACACCTGATAGACGCCACAGTCGCCCGCGCCCCGGCTAAATTCGGTGGTTTCAATGTGGCCGGACGATCCCAGCACCTTGGCATTCATCGCTGAATAGTTCTGATTGCCCTCCAACCCCGGGGGATTTGGTAAGGTCAACAATTCGCCCCAGTCTTGCGGCGGGTTCTGAGTTACTGCAAAGACACCGGAACCCTGATAGGCACCTTGAAAGCAAGGGATTTGCCACATCAGATAATAATCGTTGATCACATAACGCGCGCCCGACCAGGCAAACTGGCCATCGATGTCGCAGGCATCGCTCGCGTAATCGCGCATTTGCTGGCGCAATACGGCCGGGATTTCGGACATATCTGCCAAGTACCGCTCGTAACCGATCGGTATACCTGCAGGCAAGTCCGGGCTGGCTGAGGCCGTCTGTGGTTGCGATGCGTTTTTCGGGCAACCGCTGACCCCTTTGGCGTTCGCCGTGAAAGGCAGTTTGCCCTTCTGGATGACAGTTACCTTGGCCTTGTCAAAATAAAAGGCGTCATTTCGGAACGTGACGTCGAGAAGTTCGATCTGGACTTTTATTTCCCGATCATCGCTTGCAAACAGATATTGAGTGCCATGGCCTTCGATGGGTTCGCCGCCATAGACGAGCTCGTTTACGCTGTAGAACTTGTCTCCGATCTCCACCAATCCCGGTCCGGTAAAACCATCGCTCTCCTGGTTTGCATGGAAAAGATACGCATATTTGTCTGTCTCAGGGTCGCGGTTCTGCTGCCAGAACGACAAATGACACGGAGAAATTCCACCGACAATTTCGTCTTTGCCGAAAAGCTTCAATGGCAGTTTGTAGGCATCCTCATCTGCATAGGCTTGCAACGATTGAAGACACGCGAACGTGGAAAACACCAATACAGCCAACAAGTTTTGCGTTTTCATAGCCCCTCCGACGCTCAGGTTTCATCTGACCATGCCGGATTTTCCAGCCTTTGACCAGCACGCGCTTTCCCTTAGGAAACTCTGGGCAGTCACTTAATTCACCGCTTGCATCTTTTGTCTTATATTCATATATTCGAAAATAACGTAATGAGGATCCCCATGACCGAATTCACACCCATACTCAGCTTCTCAGGCGGCCTGCTGATCGGACTTGCCGCCGTCGCCTTGATGGCTGTCCATGGCCGCATTGCCGGGATCAATGGCATTGTCGGCGGGCTGCTGAGCCTGAACATCAATTCCGACTGGGCGTGGCGCGCAGCCTTTATCGCCGGCATGGTCACAAGCCCGCTGGTTCTGTTTGGCGCTACCGGGCAACTGCCAGAAATCAGCATCCCATCTTCGCCTGCGCTTTTGCTTGCCGGAGGGTTCTTAACCGGTGTCGGGACCACGCTCGGCTCGGGCTGCACCAGCGGACATGGCGTTTGCGGGATGTCCCGCCTGTCCGCCCGTTCTATCGTTGCGACCATGACCTTCATGGCAACCGGCGCCGTGACCGTTTTCCTCATCCGTCACGTGTTTGGAGGTTAATCATGATCCGGCTTCTTTCAGCATTCGCGATTGGCCTTGTTTTCGGGACAGGTATTTTGATTTCCGGAATGGGCAATCCGGCCAAGGTCCTAAATTTCTTTGATGTTGCGGGCACTTGGGATCCAAGTCTGGCCTTCGTTATGGGCGGTGCCCTAACGGTTGCCGCAATTGGATACCGGCTCGCTTTCCGCATGAACTCTCCGGTCCTGGCCGCCGAGTTTTCGCTGCCGACAAAAACAGATCTGGATATAAAACTGATCGGCGGATCGGCTATCTTCGGCATAGGTTGGGGCATGAGCGGCTTCTGCCCAGGCGGACTGGTTCCGGTCCTCGGTCTTGGGCTGAGCGGTCCATTGCTGACAGGTGCAGCGATTGTCGCAGGGATTTTGGTGGCGCGCTGGATCACAACACTGGGTTCACGCCCCAGTCCGGCCCAAGCCTGAGAATAGAACTGGCGAAGCCAGACAACGGGAGACACACAATGAGTTCCTCGAACTATCCGGTCGATATGGCCATTGTTCCAGAGGTCAAAGCGTTTTTTGATCCGGCCACAAACACGATCAGCTATGTGGTCAAGGATCCGGCGTCAAAAGCCTGCGCGGTCGTCGACAGTGTGATGGACATCGACTACGCGGCCGGCCGCATCACATACGACCATGCCGATGAAATCATCACCTACATTCAGGATAAAGACCTGGATCTTGAATGGCTGATTGAAACGCATGTTCATGCCGATCACCTGTCCGGCGCGCCGTACATTCAGGAAAAGCTGGGCGGCAAGCTCGGCATCGGTGAACAGATTACAGTTGTTCAGGAAACCTTCGGCAAGGTTTTCAACGAGGGCACCGAATTCCAGCGTGACGGCAGCCAGTTCGATCGCCTGTTCAAGGATGGCGACACGTATCAGATCGGCGAAATGACCGCCTTTGCCATGTATACACCGGGCCACACACCGGCCTGCATGGTGCATGTCATGGGCGATGCGGCGTTTGCGGGCGACACCTTGTTCATGCCGGATGGCGGATCTGCGCGCGCAGACTTTCCGGGCGGGGACGCCGGTACACTCTATGATTCCATCCAGAAGGTTCTCGCCCTTCCGGACGATATGCGCCTGTTCATGTGCCACGATTACGGCCCGAACGGCCGAGACATCGCATGGGAAACCACGGTGGGCGATGAAAAAGCGCACAACATTCACGTCGGCGGCGGCAAGACACGGGAAGAGTTCGTCCGTTTCCGGACCGAGCGTGACGCCCAGCTGGATATGCCGAAGCTCATCATTCCGTCCCTTCAAGTGAACATGCGCGCCGGAAAATTGCCGCCCGCTGATGAGAGCGGAAAAACATTCCTGAAAGTGCCGGTTAACGGGCTCTGATTGACAAAAACGGGAGGCGGCAGCCATGCAGGTGGCATCCATAGACAAGCAGATTTCGGTTTGCCCGCAGATCATGCCGGAGGACGTGCCGGACATTGCACAGCAAGGGTTCCGGTCAATCATCTGCAACCGGCCGGATGGAGAAGCCGCCGACCAGCCGACATTTGAGGAAATCGAGGCTGCGGCCAAGAAATTCGGCCTTGAAGTCCGGTACCAGCCGATTACGGCCGGCAAGGTACAGGATGAAGATGCCGATGCCTTTGGCGCGCATCTTGCCTTGCTGCCGAAACCGGTTCTTGCCTACTGCCGGACCGGGACCCGCTCGGCAACGCTTTGGTCTCTGTCTCAGGCCAATACCTTGCCGGTCGCTGGTATTCTGACAAAAACCAAAGCCGCTGGTTACGACATGGCAGGTGTTGTCCGCCGGATCGCAAATGGCGGTCGGACACCGACGGAAACTGCGGAAGATGCCCGTTTTGATGTCGTCATCGTCGGCGGAGGAGCTGCAGGGATATCGGTTGCGTCCAGCCTGCTGTCCCGGGACGATGATCTCGATATCGCCGTGATCGACCCGGCCGATGTGCATTACTACCAGCCGGGCTGGACCATGGTCGGTGGCGGCATTTTTGATGCCTCCGACACGGCTAAAACCATGGCTTCGCTGATCCCCGCAGGCGTTCACTGGCTGAAATCTGCCGTGGCAGCATTTGAACCGAAGGACAACGCTGTCATTCTGGATGGTTGCCGCGTGGTGAAATACGACCGGCTTGTGGTCTGCCCGGGGTTGAAACTGGATTGGCACGGCATTGAAGGTCTCGTCGACACGCTCGGCAAAAACGGCGTGACATCCAACTACCGGTATGACCTTGCGCCCTACACCTGGAAATTGGTGCAGGAGATGAAGTCAGGCCGGGCCGTGTTCACCCAGCCGCCAATGCCGATCAAGTGTGCGGGCGCCCCTCAAAAGGCGATGTATCTTTCGGGGGACCACTGGACCAAATCAAGGCGCATCGACAACATCGACATCCAGTTCATGAATGCTGGCGGGGTCCTCTTTGGCGTAAAGGACTATGTCCCCGCCCTGATGGACTATGTAGAGCGCTACGATGCGACACTTAATTTCTTCCACAATCTGATCTCGATCGACGGTCCGGCCAGGAAAGCCCGGTTTGAGATCAAAGAACCTGGGACGGATCCGCTGCAAGTCGATGTTGAATTCGACATGATCCATGTGACGCCACCGCAGACGGCGCCGGACTTTGTTCGCGTCTCGCCGCTGGCCGATGCTGCCGGCTGGGTCGACGTGGATCAGGCAACATTACGTCACAAGACCTATGACAACATCTGGTCGCTTGGCGATGTGATGAACGCGCCCAATGCGAAGACCGCGGCAGCAGCGCGCAAGCAGGCACCGGTGGTGGCGGAAAACATTATCTCGGACATCAAAGGTCACAGCGCAACGGCGCAATACGACGGCTATGGCTCCTGTCCGCTCACCGTTGAGCGCGGAAAGATAGTTCTTGCAGAATTCGGCTATGGCGGAACGCTGTTGCCGAGCTTCCCGCGTTGGCTGGTGGACGGGACCAAGCCAACGCGGACCGCGTGGCTTTTGAAGGAACGGATTCTCCCTCCAATTTATTGGCGCGCCATGCTGCGCGGTAAGGAGTGGATGGCCAGACCGGAAAAAGTCACGGCAGCCTAACCAAAAAGGCTTGCCCCTAATTCTCTTTCGAGCCGGGAAACCGGCTCGATTTCTTTATGCAGTCTTCCCGGCGATGTGGCATGACCACGCCAGAGTTCTTGACACCATCAGGCAAAACATGAGCGGATTGAAGCGTTACTTCCCCATCCTCGAATGGGGCAAAACCTACGACAAGACGACGGCAACCAGCGACACGATCGCTGCGGTCATTGTCACCATCATGCTCATTCCACAATCGCTTGCCTACGCCTTGCTGGCAGGATTGCCTCCGGAAGTCGGTCTTTATGCGTCGATCGCACCGCTGGTGGCCTATGCCGTATTCGGCACCAGCCGGGCACTCGCCGTTGGCCCCGTTGCCGTTGTTTCCCTGATGACAGCGTCTGCCGTCGGTCAATTCGCGGCTCAAGGGACCCCCGAATATCTCGGCGCTGCGATTGCCCTTGCCTTCATCTCCGGATTGATGCTCGTCATTATGGGGCTGTTCCGGCTCGGGTTCCTGGCAAACCTTTTGAGTCACCCGGTGATCTCCGGTTTCATCACTGCATCAGGGCTTTTGATTGCCTCCAGCCAGTTGAAACATATCCTGGGCGTTCCCGCCCACGGTCATACACTTTACGAGATCCTGCTTTCGATCGCAGCACATCTCGATGAAGTGAACTGGATCACACTTGTCATTGGCGCTGGCGCGACCGCGTTCCTGTTCTGGGTGCGCAAAGGTCTGAAAAGACTGCTGCTCGGCCTTGGTTTCAAACCGTTTTTCGCCGATATCCTGACCAAGGCCGGTCCCGTCGCGGCTGTCGCTGTGACGACACTCGCCTCGGCATTATTCTCCCTTGGCGACAAGGGCGTCCGGATCGTCGGTGATATCCCATCCGGCCTGCCCATGCCGCAATTGCCCAGTTTCGACAGCGAGTTGTGGCTGGCGCTGGCGGGCCCAGCGCTTTTGATATCCGTGATCGGCTTTGTGGAATCCGTGTCCGTCGCACAGACCCTCGCGGCCAAGAAACGCCAAAGGATCGAACCGGATCAGGAACTCATTGGTCTTGGAACATCGAACATCGCCTCAGCGCTGTCCGGCGGTTATCCGGTCACCGGAGGATTCGCGCGGTCTGTGGTCAACTTCGATGCAGGCGCGGCCACGCCGGCGGCCGGCGCCTATACCGCCGTCGGCATTGCGCTCGCCACGCTTTTCTTGACGCCGCTCCTCACCCATCTTCCGCAGGCGACACTGGCCGCAACGATCATTGTTGCCGTGCTGTCGCTGGTCGATTTCGGTGCAATAAAGCGGACATTCGCCTACTCGAAAAGCGATTTTACAGCGATGGCCGCAACCATCCTGATCACGCTGTTTTTCGGCGTGGAACAGGGCGTTGTCGCCGGGGTCGGACTGTCCATCGCGCTTTATCTTTACCGCAACAGCCGACCGCATATGGCCATTGTTGGCGTGGTGCCCGGCACAGAGCATTTCCGGAATATCGATCGGCACGAGGTCGTGACCGGAGAGCGGGTCCTAACCTTACGGGTCGATGAAAGCCTGTTCTTTGCCAACAGCCGGTTCCTGGAAGACAAAATCTACGCTCTTGTCGCGGACCGGCCGAACATCGAGCACGTCGTGCTGATGTGCCCGGCGGTGAATGAAATTGACGCCAGCGCTCTCGAAAGTCTGGAAGAAATCAATCACCGGCTGTTCGATTCCGGCGTTTCCTTTCACCTTTCTGAGGTCAAGGGGCCTGTGATGGACCGGCTGAAACGGACGGATTTCCTTGATCATCTAACGGGCCAAGTGTTTCTCAGCCAATATGATGCGCTGGTCACACTGGATCCTCTGACGACGCATATTTCAGAATCACGCACTCCAAAGAAAGCCGCCCGGTCCGATGTTTGGGCCGGACCGGAAATCTGAACCAAGTTTCTTCGATTTTGGCCGATCAGTTGTCGTTATTTTGGGCCGACTGAAGGACGGGCTGAATGGCTTCACAGAACCGGAAATGCACCGGAGCCCGCTCGCCCTCCTGCACGATGAGGCCATTGGTGCCACGCGGCTGTACGGTCACGAGCTCGATCGCCTCACCGCCGTCATTCAAGAGGCAATTGATCGCCGCCCGCTGGGTGAATTGCTTGTCCTTTTCAGCACCATAGACCTGACAAATGCGGCTTGGCGTTTCCAAAAGCCCGCGATAAATCGCGATGGCAGCGCCGGGGTCATTGCGGTCGATCCGGGGTGCCGGACAATTGCTTAAATCACGCACCCAGATGCCTTGCGCGAAATCTGCAAATCTCAGGTCCAGGGTCTTGCCCTTAAGCAGCGGTGCAGAGCGTGGAACAGACCTTTTGAGATCGCCCTTGCCAGCCATGGCCGGAGCGGCTGCCACAGCTGCGGCCGCACAAAAACACGCAGCGATCACCCAACGGTTCATAACCACTTCCCCTCCTAAAGAGCTGTTCCTCCGTCCGCGCAGCTCCCTTCGTAAGCATGATGGAGACAGTTTTCGTTTGCCACGTCAACTTCTGCGATTCCGCTGCTTGCATTTTTCGAACATAAATGGAACAAAAGTGGAATGAAAACCGATATTCGTTCAGAAGGCAGCCGAATAGAGCTCGATGATCCGCTCGCGGACGGGCGGCAATCGGAAACAGCACTGAAGGTATGGCGCGGCGCGGCGCGGCTGATGCGGCAACGCAAGTTTGCCTGCGCTGCGGAAGTCACGTTGGCTTCCGCACGCCGGGCGGACCTTTTGGCCCTTGGCCCGAAACACGAACTTTGGATTATCGAAGTGAAATCGTCGGTGGCCGACTTTCGCGCCGACCACAAATGGCCGGACTATCGTCAACACTGCGACCGGTTCTTCTTCGCTACCCATCCAGATGTTCCGTTGGATATTTTTCCTGAAGAAGCTGGTCTTATCGTCTCTGATGGATACGGCGCAGAGATCTTGCGCGATGCACCCGAACACAAGGTTGCTGCTGCAACTCGAAAAGCCGTCACGTTGCGTTTTGCCCAGCATACGGCACACAGGCTGCACGCTCTTGTCGATCCGGAGGTCCGCCACCTGAACGACGGACTTTAGGCTAGCCCTACAAATCCAGCATTCTGTTGCCACGTATAACTCCGGAAACAAATCACCTGGGTACTCGTGTTAGAACCAATCCACATCGCCTGGTTCAAGAAAGATCTGCGTGTTTTCGATCACGCGCCGCTGAAGCGTGCGAGCCTGCAGGGCCCTGTTCTGCCGCTTTACGTTATAGAGCCGGACCTGTGGCGCCTACCGGACATGTCGGCCCGCCACTATGCATTTTTGTCTGAATCGTTGCAGGAGCTGAACCAGGAGCTTTCGCGCCTTGGACAGCCCTTGATACTTCGCACCGGCTCGGTGACAGATGTGCTGACGTCCCTTTCCCAGCGCTATCGGATCGCCGGTCTCTGGTCCCACGAAGAAACTGGCAACGGCTGGACGTTTCAACGGGATAGGGAGGTTGCTGCGTGGTGCCGGGCCAATGCTGTCCCCTGGACAGAGTGCCGCCAGACAGGCGTTATCCGGCGGTTGAAGTCGCGCAATGGCTGGGCCGGGCTATGGGACCGGTTTATGGCGGAGCAACCGATTGACCCACCCGCACTCAAACCCCTTTCCGACTTGTCTTCAGATCCGCTGCCCAACGCCGCTGACCTCAAACTTGCCGCGGATCCCTGCCCGGATCGGCAGATTGGGGGACGCGTGGCAGCTATGGAAACTCTGGAAAGCTTCTTGTTCACCCGCGGAAAACCCTACCGTGCGGCCATGGCAACACCGGTGAAGGCATTTGAAGCCTGCTCGCGCATGTCGCCTTACCTCACCTTCGGAACAGTCTCCATGCGGGAAGTGGCGCAGGCGACATGGGCGCGGCAAGCAGAGATAAAGCAGGCGGAATTCAAAGGCCGCAGCACATGGCAGGGGGCAATGCGCTCCTTTTCAGGCCGTTTGCACTGGCACTGCCATTTCATGCAGAAGCTTGAGGACGAGCCGCGCCTCGAATTTAAAAACCTGCATCGCGCCTATGACGGCTTGCGGCCTTCAACGCCCGATACGGAGAGGCTTCAAGCCTGGCAACGCGGTGAGACCGGGCTTCCCTTTGTCGATGCCTGCATGCGCGCGCTGACCGCGACCGGTTGGATGAACTTCCGGATGCGCGCCATGCTGACGGCGGTTGCGAGCTATCACCTCTGGCTCGACTGGCGCCAACCCGGCCTGCATCTGGCACGCCTCTTCACCGACTATGAACCAGGCATTCACTGGTCCCAGATCCAGATGCAGTCGGGCACCACCGGAATCAACACAATTCGGATCTACAATCCGGTGAAACAAGGCAAGGATCAGGATCCTGACGGCGTGTTCGTCAAACGCTGGGTCCCGGAACTCAAAGACATCGATCCGGCCCATATTCATGAACCCTGGAAAGCGGAGAACGCCGGCAAGGTCCTCGGAAAGACCTATCCGTTCCCCGTTGTCGATTATCTGTCGGCTGCCAAGGAGGCGCGGGACAAGGTCTGGGCCGTGCGCAAGGGACAAGCATTTCGATCGGAAGCCTCCGGGATCCAGACCAAGCATGGCAGCCGCAAGAGCGGGATACCAATGCGCGGGCAGGAAAAACCCCGCCGCCGCACCCGGAAATCCGCCGCCCATCCGGATCAGGCCGATCTTTTTGGGGACGCGACATGAAAATGCGCCGCAAAGGCGATCTGCCACAGAAAATCTGCGCGGCCTGCGGGCGGCCGTTTGCCTGGCGCAAGAAATGGGCGCGGGATTGGGACGAGGTCAAGTATTGTTCCGAGCGCTGCAAGCTCGACCGGAAGAAAGTGTGACACTCATTCCCGGAACGCTTTCCCGGCCCTGAGCCCGGATCATGGCGGGTTGGGTCCCGGCTCAAGGCCGGGACCCAAACGTCGTCTGGAAATTCAGACAAAAAGGTTTGCAAGGCTTTCCAGATATTCCTGTTTTCCGGACACCGGTTGCGGCTCAAGATCCTGTGCGTGTACCCGTTCGGCAAGCGCTTCAAGAGAGCTCCCGCCCTTCAGAACTTCCTGGTTCTCCGACTTCTTCCAGCCCGCATAGCGATCCTCGACAAAACCTTTCATTCGGCCATCTTCGATCATGGCAGCCGCCGCCTTGAGGCCACGCGCAATAGCGTCCGCCGAGCCCACATGTGCCTGAATCAGATCAACCGGGTCGAGGGATTGGCGCCGCAACTTGGCGTCAAAATTTGTACCGCCGGTCGTGAAGCCACCCGCCATCAAGATCTCATAATAGGCCAGTGCCAGCTCAGGCACATTCATTCCGAAATGATCGGTGTCCCAACCGCACTGGTAATCGTTCCGGTTCATGTCAACGGACCCGAAAATACCAAGTGAGCGGGCCATATGCAGCTCGTGCTCGAACGAATGGCCGGCAAGGATTGCGTGGCCCTGTTCGATATTCATCTTGACCTCATGTTCAAGGCCGTAAGCTTTCAGGAAGCCGTAAACGGTTGCAACATCATAGTCGTACTGGTGCTTGGAGGGCTCTTGCGGTTTGGGTTCGATCAGGATCGCGCCCTTGAAACCGATCTTGTGCTTGTATTCGACCACCATGTTGAGGAACCGGCCGAGCTGGTCCAGTTCCTGTTTGATATTCGTGTTCAAAAGGGTCTCATACCCCTCGCGCCCGCCCCATAGAACATAGTTCGCCCCGCCCAGGCGTTGGGTGACATCCATGGCGTTTTTGACCTGGGCTGCCGCATAGGCAAAGACATCCGGGTTCGGATTGGTCGCAGCGCCGGACATGTACCGGCGGTTGGAGAACATGTTGGCCGTTCCCCAAAGCAACTTCACCCCGGTCTCGGCCATCTTCGTTTCAAAGATGTCGGCAATCGCATTCACGTTGGCATTGCTTTCCGCCAGCGTCTTGCCTTCGGGCGCAATGTCGCGGTCATGGAAGGTAAAGAAAGGCATTCCGAGGATCTGAAACATCTCAAAGGCCACGTCGGCTTTGAGCCCTGCCTGTTCCATCGGGTCGCCGCCCGCTGCCATCCAGGTGCGGTTGAAGGTCTCGCCACCAAAAGGATCAGAACCCGGCCAGCAGAAATTGTGCCAGTAACACACCGCCAGCCGCAGGTGATCTTCCATCCGTTTTCCAAAGACGACTTCGTCCTTGTTATAGTGGCGGTAGGTCAATGGATCGCGGCTATCGGGGCCAGTGAATTGGATCGGCTGCAGATCGCCGAAAAATCCAGTGCTCATGAAAGTATCTCCTTAAAAACCGGCCTGCTTGAATGCCGGATACAGTTTTTGCCAGCGCTGATAAGCATCGGCGTAAGCGGGAATAAGGGTTGGGTTGGGGTCAATGGTTGTTCGAAGTGCGGGTTTGCTGAAAACACCCTCTGTGGAACCAAGGGCCCCAGCCTGACCGAGCCTGGCAGCGCCAAGAGAGGCCCCGAAATCGCCGTCGATTGGGACATCGATCGGAACTTCCAGGAGGCTGGCGATGATCTCCAGCCAGACCTCAGATCTGGACCCGCCGCCAACAGCCAGCAAACGGTCAACTTTCGTGCCGGCAGAGGTCAACGCAAGGAGGCAGTCTTTCAAGGCGAAGGCCACCCCATCCAGAACGGCATGGGTCAGCTCAGTATCGCCCGTTTCATGGGAAATCCCGGCGAACCCGGCCCGGATCGCCACATCATTGTGAGGCGTCCGCTCGCCCCCGAGGTACGGAAGGAAAGAAACATTTGACGGCCCGGCTGCGCCCCCAAGCGCAGCCGTCAATTCCCCTGGAGCCTTCTTCAGCCGGCTTGCCAGCCAGTTGAGACTGTCGGTCGCCGACAGGATCACGCCCATCTGATGCCAGGTGTTTGGCACGGCATGACAAAAGGCATGGACAGCATTTTCCACATTGGGCGAGAAGCGATCATTGGTGACAAAAAGCACCCCGGACGTGCCAAGCGAGACAAACCCGGAACCCGGCTCCACCGCTCCGACCCCGCAGGCGGATGCGGCGTTGTCGCCACCGCCGCCGGCAACAACCGGAGCCTTGTCAAATCCCCAGCGGGCGCACAGATCTGACGTCACTTCACCTGAGACGTCAGACCCTTCCACGAGGTGCGGCATATTCTGGCGGGTCAAACCTGTGGCCGCCAAAAGCTCGTCGCTCCAGTCGCGCTTTGCCACATCCATCCAGAGCGTTCCGGCGCTGTCGGACATGTCCCCGGCATAGATCCCGGTGAGTTTAAAACGCACATAGTCCTTGGGCAGCAGAACCATGGCCGTCTTTGCAAAGACTTCCGGCTCGTTCTCACGCACCCACAGCAACTTTGGGGCCGTGAAACCCGGCATCACCCGATTGCCGCCAAGGCTCAGGAACTTCGGTTCTACCGCTTCAAGATCCGCGCATTGTTTTGCGGACCGGCCATCATTCCACAAGATGCAGGGGCGCAATGGCTTGCCATCCGCGTCCAGCAAAGTTGCCCCATGCATGTGACCGGACAATCCGATGCCTTTCACTGCGGCCATCTTTGAGGGCACTTGCTGCTTCAAACTGTCGAGGACCGTTTCGCAGGCGGTCCACCAGCTCTCCGGATCCTGCTCGGACCAACCCGGGTGCGGACGCTGCACCGTCAACTCCGCCGTTGCAGAGGCTACAAGCGCCTGGTTTTCATCCAGCAAAATCGCTTTGACCGAACTGGTACCAATATCAAGGCCAATAAACATGAGGTGCGTTCCTCATTTTGGTTTCAAAAGAATGCCGAAACCTCAACCTTGAGGCCCGGCATTGGCAAATCGTCCGAACTGACCCAAACAATGATTGCGGTCAATTCGAGGGATGGCCCGCACCATGGCGCGGGCCAAAAAGTCTATCCGACGACCGTGTCGTCAACAATCGCGCCAGGTCCGGGAGTTGCGCCTGGAGGACATTTGCCCAGGATGATCATGCCGAGGACATCATCATCCGTGACATCCCCGGTCTTTGCCGTTCCGACCAGCTGGCCGTTCTTCATGACGGCAATCCGGTCACATAGCTGGAAGACATCGTGGATGTCGTGGCTAATCAAGAAGATACCGAGTCCCTGCTTCTTCAGCTCTTGAATGAGCTCAGCCACCATCTGGGTTTCATGCACCCCGAGCGCGGCTGTCGGCTCATCCATGATCAGGATCTTCGCGTTGAAGTAAACGGCCCGGGCAATCGCAACGGACTGACGCTGACCACCAGACAAGGCTTTCACCGGCGCATGGAACTTTTTGAAGTTCGGGTTGAGACGGCCCATGATCTTGCGGGTTTCCGCCTCCATGGCATCGTCGTCGACGAACCCGAGCGGCGACGTCAGCTCCCGGCCTAGAAATAGGTTCGACGCGGCATCGAGGTTGTCTGCCAGCGCAAGCGTCTGGTAGATGGTCTCAATGTTTTGAGCCCGCGCATCACGCGGCGAATGAATATGCACTTCATTGCCATTGATGCGGATCTCACCGCTGTCGGCCTTGTAGGCCCCGGACAGGATTTTGATCAGCGTCGACTTGCCGGCACCATTGTGGCCAAGAAGACCGACCACTTCGCCGGGAAAAAGGTCAACAGAGACATGGTCCACTGCGCGCACCCCGCCAAAGGAGATGCACATGTCTTTCATTTCTACGAGAGGGGCGGTCATTATTACTCTCCCGTGCGCTTGCGGTAGATGATGTCGACCAGAACGGCGAGCACAAGCACCGTACCGACAACAATATTCTGGAGCGGGGCATCCACCCCAACCATCGCCATGCCCGATTGCAATGACTGCATGATCAGAGCACCGAGAATTGCGCCGTAGATCGTACCGACACCACCGGCCAGCGCCGTTCCGCCGATAACCGCGGCTGCAATGACGCGGAGTTCGTCAAGCGTGCCGATATCATTGGTCGAGAACCCGAGGCGGGCTGCGGCGACAGCTGCGGCCAGGGCACTGAGGCCGCCCATGATGGCAAACACCTTGACCGTCAAGAACCGTGTGTTGATGCCGGAAAGTTCCGCTGCATCCGGATTGCCGCCGGTCGCGAAGATGTAGCGGCCGAGCCGTGTGCGCCGAGCAACAACGGTCATGACCACAGCCACAATAATGAGAAGGACGACGGAATACGGAATGCCATAGCCCATGGTCAGGCCTTCCGGCAGTGTCTCGCCAGATGCCTCAAACATACGGCGCAAGCGGGCTTTCGGGATGTCGTATGCGTTCAGGATCGCAACAAACCCGAGAATAGCCGCGGTAGTGATTACGCCCATGGTGACTTCCGCCCAGACCGGTTTGACCGGGAACCCATGCGAGGACTTGCGGCGGCGCGAAGCGATCTGAAGCCAAAGAGCGGCAGCAACAGCCAGTATGCCGAAGATCCAAGACCCGGTTTCGCCCATCGTCCCGCCGATGCCACCAATCATCGTGAAAGTGTCGTCGAGCGGCCCGATCGTTTGACCGGAGGTGATGAACCAGGCAACGTTCCGCCAGACGAGAAGCCCGCCAAGGGTGACAATAAAGGCAGGAATTCCAAGATAGCCGATCATCCAACCCTGGAAACCGCCGATGATCACTCCGACGACAACACCGGACAGGATGGCCAGCACCCATATTACCGGGTGTCCGAGCCCCATGAATTGCGGCAGGATATCCGTCTGGACCACTGCCATCACAGCTGCAACAGTGGCGAGCACTGAGCCAACCGACAAATCGATGTGGCGTGTGACGATGACGAAGACCATGCCTGTTGCCATGATCGCAACGGATACGGTCTGGATTGTCAGGTTGAAGATGTTGCGCGGGGTCAGGAACCGGCCTTCGGTGAACACATTGAACACCAGGCACAGGACGATGAACGCGCCAATCATGCCCAAAAGGCGCGTATCCAGCTGCAACGCGGTAAAGAAGTTTCGTGCCGTCGGGCTCTTAGAGCCGGACAGTGCCGTATCGGACATTGCGGTTACTCCTGCTTGGAGACCATTTGCTTTTTCAAAAGCCGGGTGGCCAGCCCATGGGGACTGACCTCTCCGGCGCCCCGATCATGCGGTCCGGGCTCAGAGCCCGGACCGTTTCGTTGTTGTTCTTAGTTACAAGGCGCCGGGCCGTTTTCGACGCCCTGGCACAGATCGTCCTTGGAGATCCAGCCGGCATCAACAACAGCAGTCAGATTGTCCTTGGTGATCGGCATCGGAGCCAGGAACTTCGCGGTCAATTCGGTACCACCTGGTGAAGTCCAGCTGCTTGCGCCGTCCACCGAAGACATCTCACCGCCGTTGGCGAGCGCAACGGCGATTTCACCGGCGGCCTTGCCAAGATCCCGTGCATCTTTCCAGACGGACACGGTCTGCGTACCGCGGGCAACGCGGTTCAGGGCAGCATGATCGCCATCCTGACCGGAAACCGGGGTGCCTTCCATGCCTTGTGCAGTCAGTGCAGCAACTGCACCACCCGCAGTCCCGTCGTTGGACGCAACAACTGCATCAACGTTGTTGTCGTTGGCGGTCAGGATCTGCTCCATGTTGCGCTGAGCGTTCGCCGGCAACCAGCCATCAGTGTAGGCTTCACCAACAATCTTGATGTCGCCGCTGTCGATTGCTGCCTGAAGAACTTCCTGCTGACCACCGCGCAGGAAGTCTGCGTTCGGATCGGTCGGGGAGCCCTTGATCATCACATAGTTGCCCTTCGGCTGTACAGCCAGAACGGCAGCAGCCTGCATACGGCCAACTTCAACGTTGTCGAAGGTCAGGTAAAATGCCCGCGGATCCTCAATCAAACGGTCGTAACCGACAACCGGAATGCCTTCGTCCGCCGCAGCCTGAACAGCCGGGCCGATTGCCTGCGCGTCCTGGGCGAGGATGATCAAAGCGTTTGCGCCCTGTGCGATCAGCGCTTCAACGTCGGAGAGCTGCTTGGCAGAAGAACTTTGAGCGTCGGCGGAGATGTATTTCGCGCCCGCAGCGTCCAGAGCGGACTTGATCGCAGCTTCATCAGTTTTCCAGCGTTCTTCTTGGAAGTTGGACCAGCTAACACCAACCACGATGTCTTCAGCGTGGGCAGCGGTCAGAGCAGTTGCGGACACAAGGGCGCCCGCCAGCAATGTGGTGAACTTGCGCATCGTTATCATTCCTCCCATCGGTGCCGCATGATGTCGAAGCGCAGCACCTGAAACACGTTTGTTTGTGGCCGGACCGGATCCGGTAAAAAATGGGACAGCCTTATTGTTATTTTTTTTGGACCCCGAAAAAAAGTTGCTCTAAAGCGCGGCTCCTGTCAACATGGTTTTGCGAAACTTTGACTTCGAAGAGAGGACTTCGAAGAAAAAATCGCCAAAAAGCCCGGAAAACGCGGCGTAAGAAAATGATTTGGGAGCGAGCGCAAACATCATGACACGCAAGGCGGACCGGGATCAGATCCGGCGGCAGAATAGAAGCATTGTTCTACAGGCACTTCGGCGAAATGGTCCAACAGCCCGGATTGATCTGGGTAAAATAACGCGGCTGAGCCCAGCCACCGTCACGGCAATCACCTCCGATCTGCTCGATCAGAAACTGATCATCAGCGCGGAGAGCGATGAACCGAAATCGCATCAGGCCCGTGGGCGTCCGCGAACGCTTTTGCGGCTCAATCCGGAAGCCGCCTACACGGTCTGTATCCGCCTCTCCGTGAACACGATGGATCTCTCGCTCGTTGATTTTGCCGGCACAATCGCAGCGAGCTTGAGAACGCAGTACGACAGCGCCACCGCCGATGCAGACAGTTTTCCTCCGGTCCTGATTGCTGCCATCCGCCAATTCATTGCAGATGCTGGCATCTCCGAGGCGCAAGTCCAGGAAATTGGTGTGGCAGCACAAGGCGTTGTGGAAACCGAAGCGGGCCTGGTCGCCTGGAGTCCGGCGTTTTCGGGCCGCAAGATACCGGTGGTCGCCCCCTTGCATCAGGCCTTTGGCGCAGACTGCTATATTTCCAACGATACCAATATGATCACCGAGGCCCTGCACTGGTCGGATCCGGAGCGGTACAGCGGGACGTTCACGGTGATCATGCTCGATTATGGCGTTGGTATGGGCCTCTACCTCGACAACCATCTCTTTTCCGGTGCCAGCGGCACAGCTGCGGAATTCGGACATGCCAATCACATTCCGGACGGCGCTTTGTGCCGGTGTGGCAAGAAAGGGTGCTTGGAAGCCTATCTTTCCGATTATGCGCTGGTGCGATCCGCGTCACAACTGCCTGAAGACACAGACCCGGCCGATATTAAGGCGGGCGTCGAAGGTCTTGAAAAACTGATTGAAACTGCGGACGCGGGTGATGAAAACGCCCGTAAGGCATTTCACCAGGCCGGCCGCGTTCTCGGATACGGGCTCGCCAGAGTGATTGCCCTGATCGACCCGAAACGCATCGTGCTGACAGGCGCTGCGATGCGGGCCTACACGTTCATGGAAAAAGGCGTGTGGGAAGGCTTGAAAGATGCGCTTGTCGAGGACTTGCGCAACAACTTCACACTTGATGTGATGCCTTGGAACGAAGACTTCATCAGGACAGGTCTGGTGGCCCAATCGATGGAACGGCTCGATATGGATTTCTTGGGAGCGCAAGTGAAAGCGCCGAGGCGGGAAGCTTCATGACCAGGCGCAATTCTCTCCTGATCGGCATTGCGGCTCTGGCGGCTTTCCCCGCACACGGGCTCGCTGATGAAACGCTGCCCCCGTGGAGCGAACGAACCATCCTGGAAGATGTGGATCTCAACGCTCTGGCGAAGTCCGGAAAAGATCCAATACCTGTGCTGCAGCCGCTTGGCGAAACGCTTTTCGAAGCAAAGTTCACCAGCCTCGATGGAGCCGGCCGGCCGGATGCCACCGGTGCCATCGTGCCAACGAAAGTCCGGCGGCAGTCTCATTTGACTTTTCAGCGGCTGGCTGGTCCGGACGCCAACGCTTGCGCGTCTTGTCACAATGAACCGGTCATGGGCGGTGCAGGATCCTTTGCCGTCAATGTCTTCGTGTCCGAAGGTTTTGAAAGTGCAGACTTCGACACGATCGACCCGCAGTTCTCGAACGAGCGCAACACCAACGCCTTGCAGGGCGCGGGCCTGATCGAGTTGCTCGCCCGGGAAATGACGACGGATCTGCGCGCCCAGCGCAGCGCAGTCCTTCAAGACGCCAGGACAACCGGATCCACAGCAACAGTGGATCTAGAGACTAAAGGAATTTCGTTTGGGCGCCTCACCGCACATCCGGACGGAATTCTCGATGTGTCTGAATTGGACGGAATTGACGACGATCTGACTCTTCGGCCCTTCGGTCAAAAAGGTGTCTTTGCATCACTGCGCCAATTCACAGTCAACGCGATGAATGATCATCACGGCATTCAGGCCGATGAACGGTTCGGTGCCCGCTGGACCGGGACAGATGATTTCGATGCAGACGGGTTCGCGCAAGAATTTAGCGATGGGCAAATCTCGGCGCTCGTTGCCTGGCAGGCAATCCTGCCACCGCCTGGCAGAAAACAGGACATGCCGGAAATCTGGGAAAAAGCCGCTGCACGCGGTGAACTGATCTTTGACGAGATCGGCTGCACCTCCTGCCATGTCCCGGCCCTGCCACTCGACAGTCTTGTCTTTCAAGATCCGGGTCCATTCGACACAGCAGGCACCTTGCGTCAAAGCGATGTGGACCAGCCGCTCGCGCTCGATCTTGCAACACTGGAGTGGGTGAAAACCCTGCCAAGGGATGACAGCGGGCGCGTTCTGGTCCCGCTCTTCGGCGACCTGAAACGCCACAAGATCGCTGACCCGGCCAATGACACACTCGGCAACGAGCTCCTGGCGCAACGGTTCGTGGCACGGGATGTCTTCATCACGGCGGAACTCTGGGGGATCGGAAGCACGGCCCCTTATGGGCATCGCGGCGACCTGACGACCTTGAACGAGGTGATCCTTGCCCATGGCGGGGATGCTGCCGACAGCCGCAAGGCCTATGCCAGTCTCGATGAGGGTGGCCGCCAGTCCATCATCGCCTTCCTGCGCAGTCTGGAGATCACCCAATGATTTTTAGACGGTCCGGACTTCTAGTCTGCATAGCAGGCGTTTGCACGGGTCTGACAAATTCGGCCTTGGCAAACGGTCAGACCTCGCTCGCCCCCATCCCCTCTTTTGTAGAAGAAGCCGCAAAAGCTGGCATTACGCATACCTACGACGGGGCATGGGAGTATTTCGTCGGCGGCGGGGTTGCAATTTTTGACTGCAACGGCGATCGCCGTCCCGACATGTTTCTGGCGGGCGGCAAAAACCCGGCCAAGCTTTACCGCAACCAAAGCCTCACGGGCGGAAAACTCAACTTCGAATCGGTTTCGGACTATGGCCCAAACGACAAGCAGCTCTCCAAGGTGCTCGGCGCCTACCCGCTGGATGTCGATAACGATGACATCCTTGATCTTGTTCTCTTGAGACTGGGTGAAAACCTGATCCTGAAAGGCACGGGCGACTGCACCTTCGACGTTGCCAACCGCGCGCTCGGCTTCGACGGCGGACGGGAATGGACAACAGCCTTTTCCGCAACCTTTGAGGATGGCAACGCCTACCCGACCCTAGCCTTTGGGAACTATGTCGATCGCTCGGCGCCCGGCTCGCCCTGGGGGACATGCCACGACAACTTTCTCTTCCGGCCGGAAGTATCTGTGGACGGACGCGTCAGCTACCCGGAGCCGATCCGCTTGTCACCCGGATATTGCAGCCTCTCGATCTTGTTTACAGACTGGAACCGCTCGGGCGAGCCGTCCCTGCGCATCTCCAATGACCGGCATTACTATCGCGGCGGCCAGGAACAGCTCTGGGCTGTTCCGCCGGGCAGGCCGCCACGCCCTTACCGCAAGACGGACGGTTGGCAGCATTTGAAAATCTGGGGAATGGGCATCGCCTCCATCGATCTCAATGTGGATGGCTTCCCGGAATATGCGCTGACCAGCATGGGCGACACCAAGCTTCAACAACTGGATGATGAGGCGGACGAAACCGTGCCCGTCTACCAGGACATCGCCTTTGATCTTGGTGTGACAGCGCACCGACCCTACACCGGCGATGATCTGAAGCCTTCGACCGGCTGGCATTCGGAGTTCCAGGACGTTAACAATGACGGGCTCTGGGATCTCTTTATCGCCAAGGGCAATGTCGAGGCGATGCCCGACTTTGCCGCGTTCGACCCGGACAACCTCCTGCTGGGCCAGTGGAGCGGCAAGTTCTCCGAGACCGGAAAAGTCTCCGGCATCGCGCTCGACCGGCGTGGCCGGGGAGCGGGTCTTGCAGATTTCAACTCCGACGGTCTTTTGGATCTCGTGGTGGTGAACCGGTCCGCGCCGGTCAGCCTGTTCCGCAATGCCGGGGCTGGCTCCACAGATAAACCTCGCCCGCTCGGCAACTGGCTCTCAATTGACGTCCGCCAGCCCGGCACGGCGAATATCCGCGCCGTCGGCGCAAAAATCAGCGTCAAGACGGGCAATCGAACCATCGTTAAAGACATAGAAGTCGGTGCGGGGCATGCCTCCGGACAACTCGGGTTTGTTCATTTTGGCCTCGGCGTTGCCGAACGGGCAAACGTGCGAATCAAATGGCCGGACGGCGATTGGAGCCACAGTTACCGCGTTTTCGCGAACTCCCACGTCATCATAGACCGGGGCGCGGAAAGGGCACGCTTCTGGTATCCGGAGTGAACCTCGTTTAGCGGGCCGGGCGGCGCCGTCGGTAGAGTATACGGTTCATGCTCTCAACATGGCGCTCCGGCTGAAACCCGACCTTATGCAACAGTTTCTGGGATGCTACATTTTCCGGGTGCGCAAACGCCGACACCAGAGGCAATTCAATCTTGATGTCGGCGACCTCAAGCGCTGCCAACGAGAGTTCCGCGCCGTATCCGTGGCCCCAAGCTTTGGGATGAAAGAAAAACGCGAGCTCTGGCCCCCATCCTGGGTCGAACGGATCATCATACAGTCCACCCCAACCGATAATTTCCGGCTCTCCCTTTACCCGAATTGTCCAAGGAGCAAATCCGTCCCGCCGGCGGCGCCACTCATGGACCGCAATCCGCCGTCGGCATGACGCCAGATTCTTGTCAATTTGGGTGAACTGCATTGCCCACGGATCCCCAAGAAAACCGTGGAGCTCAGGCACCTCAGAAAGTCTGGGTCTCGTGAGCAGCAATCGGTCAGTCTCGACATTCCCGCTCAAGGGTATTTTCCTCTCACCAAGACACCACCTGACCGCCATACGGCGTGTTTTTTCGATCCGCAAAGCTGCCGGAAATCGACATATCTGATTGAAAACATTCCAGCCGAACCGGCTTGTTTGGCACTATTCTGCCCTATGGCGCAAATTTAATCACGCCCAAAATATAAACTAAACCACTGATGTTTCAGTAATATTATTGCTGAGTCTTTTCCTCCAGTTTTTAATTGTTCTAAAAATATTTGACTAACTGTTCAAATTTTTGCCCAATACCTCAACGAGCAGCCTCAAAAGAACGAAGGATGCCGTTCCCAAAAACGATCGCCAACCTTCCGGAGATCTTCATGACCCAGACCAAAGCCGGCCCCGATATTGCCGCCGGACGCTTGCCTCAGGACGCATACGCTGAAAACTTCAGCGATCTGCATCCGCTGCTGGAACCGCACGAGGCACAGGTCGAGGCAGACCGGTGCTACTTCTGTTACGACGCACCTTGCATGCAAGCGTGCCCGACCAGCATCGACATTCCGCAATTCATCCGCCAGATCTCAACGGGCAATCCGACCGGATCGGCGAAGACCATCTTTGACCAGAACATTCTGGGCGGTATGTGCGCCCGGGTTTGCCCAACGGAAACCCTGTGCGAACAGGTGTGTGTACGCGAAGTCGCAGAAGGCAAGCCGGTTCAGATCGGTCAGCTCCAGCGCTATGCTACTGATCACTACATGGCCGAAAATGAAACGCAGCCGTATCAACGGGCGGACAGCACTGGCAAAAAAATTGCCGTGGTCGGCGCCGGCCCGGCTGGTCTCGCCTGTGCACACCGTCTTGCCATGCACGGTCATGATGTGACCCTGTTCGACGCGCGCGAAAAGGCAGGCGGCCTGAACGAATTTGGAATTGCATCCTACAAATCAGTCGACAACTTTGCGGCCCGTGAAGTCGAGTTTGTTCTTTCGATCGGCGGCATCGAGCTCAAGACCGGCACGCGCCTGGGCGAAAATCTGAACCTCGCCGATCTGCGCGCGTCCTATGATGCCGTGTTCCTCGGCATTGGCCTTGGCGGCGTGAACGCGCTTGGCCTCGACGGCGAGGACAAAGGCGGCTCTCTGGATGCTGTCGACTACATCGCCAATCTGCGGCAGGCCGATGATCTCGGAAAACTTCCTGTTGGCCGGCGGGTGGTCGTTATTGGCGGCGGCATGACCGCGGTCGATATTGCGGTTCAGACCAAGCTGCTTGGTGCCGATGATGTCACCATTGCCTATCGGCGCGGTCAGGATCGCATGAACGCATCCGAATATGAGCAACACCTTGCGCAGACCAATGGCGTCAAGATCATGACTTGGGCACAGCCCAAGGCACTTGTGGCTGCAAACGGCTCGGTCACGGGGATTGAACTGGAACGGACACGGGATCAAGATGGATCCCTGACCGGAACCGGTGAAACCGTGACGCTCGAAGCTGATATGGTCTTCAAGGCCATCGGCCAGACTCTGGTCGACACGGATCTCGGTGGCGCCCTGACCCTCGAAAAAGGCCGGATTGTGGTGGACGCGGACCGCAAGACCAGCCTCGATGATGTGTGGGCGGGCGGCGACTGCGTTGCTGGCGGTGAAGACCTTACGGTCGCGGCCGTCGAAGACGGCAAGATCGCCGCGGAAGCCATCAACGCCGCGCTGAGCGCCTGAACGGCCGAGGGAGAGACACATGGCTGATCTGACGACAAATTTTATCGGCATCAAGTCGCCGAACCCGTTCTGGCTGGCCTCTGCGCCGCCGACGGACAAGGAATACAACGTTGTCCGCGCCTTCAAGGCGGGCTGGGGCGGCGTTGTCTGGAAAACGCTTGGCGATGGCGACCCGGTCGTCAACGTCAACGGGCCGCGCTACGGCGCCATTCACGGCAAGGACCGGCAACTGATCGGGCTCAACAACATCGAGCTGATCACCGACCGCCCACTGGAGGTCAACCTTCAGGAGATCAAGCAGGTCAAACGTGATTGGCCGGACCGTGCGCTGGTCGTGTCGCTGATGGTTCCTTGCGAAGAGCAGAACTGGATCGATATCCTCAAGGCAGTTGAAGACACCGAGGCAGACGGTGTGGAACTCAACTTCGGCTGTCCGCACGGCATGAGCGAACGCGGCATGGGATCCGCTGTCGGTCAGGTGCCGGAATATATCGAGATGGTCACGCGGTGGGTGAAAAAGCACTCCCGCATGCCCTGTATCGTCAAGCTGACGCCGAACATCACCGACATCCGTAAACCGGCGCAGGCCGCAAAAGCGGGCGGTGCGGACGCGGTTTCCCTGATCAACACGATCAACTCCATCGTTAGCGTCGATCTGGATGCCATGTCTCCGGCCCCCATGGTCGACGGCAAGGGCGCCCACGGCGGTTATTGCGGCCCGGCTGTGAAACCGATTGCGCTCAACATGGTGGCCGAAATCGCCCGGGATCCGGAAACGCATGGCCTGCCGATCTCCGGCATTGGCGGCGTGACCACCTGGCGCGATGCGGCAGAGTTCATGGCGCTTGGTGCCGGGTCCGTGCAGGTCTGTACCGCCGCTATGACCTACGGCTTCAAGGTGGTTGAGGACATGATTGAAGGCCTCAGCGACTGGATGGATGAAAAAGGCTATACATCGGTTGATCAGGTTGTCGGCCGGGCGGTTCCGAACGCCTCCGACTGGCAGCATCTGAACCTCAACTACATCGCCAAGGCGAAGATCGACCAGGATCTCTGCATCCAGTGCGGCCGTTGCCACATTGCCTGTGAGGACACGTCCCACCAGGCAATCACCAACATGGTGGATGGCGCACGCAAGTTCGAGGTGATCGACGAGGAATGCGTCGGCTGTAACCTTTGCGTCAACGTTTGCCCGGTTGAGAACTGCATCACCATGGAGCAGATGGCCCCCGGTACCATTGATCCCCGTACCAACAAGGTGGTCGAGGAGAAATACGCCAACTGGACAACCCATCCGAACAACCCGATGGCGGTCACGGAAGCAGCGGAATAATCGGTTACATTGGAAACAAAACCTCCCCTTCGTCATCCTCGGCCTTGTGCCGAGGATCCAGAACTCAGGATGAAAAGTGGATGGTCGGAACAAGTCCGACCATGACGACAGAGAAGGATAGTAGTTTTAACCGCAGGCAAGGCTTCCTTGCCTGCGTTTTTGTTACCGCTTGCCGTAATAAAGCCCGACGACATGTTCCGCTTCGGCGAAGAACAACCAGCGCGAGGCAAACGTTCCGATCAGGAAGGCAATTCCTGCAAGGGCGACAACCGGCAGGCTGGCAGGCAACAGGGCGATCAGCACGATCGGAAGTACGCAATTGAGTACGAATGCGATGATCCGCAGCTTCTGCGCATGCTTTCGGCCGACCGTGAACACCATTTCCTTCAACAGGTAATTCGTGCCGGTATGAGGCGGCTCAAACAGGCGCACCTTGCCGCTCTCGCCAAGTCCGGTCGCGGTTTCCATTGTGTGTCCGCGCTCGGAAAAACGGCGGTCTCCGAAGATCCAATAGAGGCTCTGAACCAACCCGGCAATTGCGAGCAGTAGAACGGCGCCAAACCCCTGTCCGGCGAGGATAGCGCCACCCGCCAAGGATAGGGACACAAGATGCAAAGGTGTCAGCCAATGGTTCCAGCGCGGCACGGTGGCGAGCTGCGCATAGATCATCGCGGTGGCATACACTGTTGCCACACAAAGCAATGCACCTGTCACGCCAATCGGCGCCAGTGTTATGTCGAAGAAAACGGCTGCAAAGCCGTGGATCCCCATGAAGACAAGCGCAAGCACGGACAGCCAGGCCTCACGCGACAGCCAGCTTGATCGCCACTGGGTGAAGGCCAGAAGACTGCGCTGCGGATTGCCAAGGTGAAAGGTTGCCGAAAGCAGCCCGCCGACAGCGAGCGCAAAGCCGATCAGATAAGCGAAAAACGCTGTCCAGCCGGTAGCCGCCGGAAGACCAAGACCCAGCCAGGCAAGGAATCCGAATCCGAGCCCGGACAACACCGTGAAAATGATGACTGAGGGAGCAGGATGCATCAGAGCGCCTCCAATGCTTTGTCGAGCCAGCGCAAAAAGCCCTTTGGCGTTTCGGCAACTGGCTGCATCGTGTCCGAATCGGCCGATACTTCCGCGAGCTTATCCTTCGGTCGCGGGGGAAGATACTTGTTCACCGGCTTGGTTCCCTGTTCTGGCATCAAATCGAACCCACCGCGCTCGGCCACAAGGCGGGACACATCGCTGTCCGGATCGCCGAGATCCCCGAAATGCCGGGCGCCAGCGGGACAGGTTCTGACACAGGCCGGCACCCGGTCGACTTCTTCCAGATTCTCATTGTAGATCCGATCAACGCAGAGGGTGCATTTCTTCATGACTCCTTCTGCCTGATCGAGTTCCCGGGCTCCATAAGGACACGCCCAAGCGCACAAGCCACAGCCAATGCAGGCGTCTTCATTAACGAGCACAATGCCATCTTCCCGGCGTTTGTAGCTGGCGCCTGTCGGGCACACGGTGACGCACGGCGCATCATCGCAATGGAGGCACGACTTCGGAAAATGGATCGTCTGGGCCGGCCCGTTCTCCGGCTGAACCTCGAAGGAATGGATGCGGTTCAGGAACGACCCGACAGGATCCTTGCCATAGGCGTCCATATCACTCAGAGGCGCGCCATAGTTCTCCGTATTCCAGCCCTTACAGGCGGTCACACAGGCATGGCACCCGACGCAGGTATCGAGGTCGATAACGAGCCCAAGCTTCTTGTCTGTTGTTTCCGGCAACTGGGTCATGAGCGCACCTGCTGTCGAACGGTATTCGGGCCTGTTCCAACCGGGGACTTGATGGGATCAAAAGCCGGTTGGCTTTCCGGGGGCGGCTCCGCACGCTCGATCCGTACCCGCAGATCGAACCAGGCAGCTTGTCCGGTAATCGGATCGGAGTTTGACCACCTGAGGCCATCGCCTTTCGGCGGCAACAGCTCGTGGATCAGATGATTGAGCAAGAAGCCTCTGGTTGCCTCCGGCGCATCCCCTTCCAGCGCCCAAGCGCCTTTTCGTTTGCCGATGGCGTTCCATGTCCACACGGTGTTTTCATTGAGCGCTGCCATGTGAGCAACCGGCACAACGATCTCCCCATGGGGCGAGGTTACCTTTGCCCAATCACCTTCTGAGAAGCCATTTTCTTCCCAAATCCGGGTCGGCACATAAAGCGGGTTCCGGCCGTGGATCTGCCGGAGCCAGGCATTCTGACTGCCCCATGAATGATACATCGCCATTGGCCGCTGGGTAAGCGCATGAACCGGATAGGCGTCCGGGTCCGCAATGGTATCGCTGAGTGGTGGATACCAAACTGGGAGCGGGTCGAAGGCTTGCCTGACTTGATCTCTCAAACGATCGGGCGGTTGCCGGTCACCGTGCCCTTCTGCGGCCAGCTGGAACCGGCGCATGGGCTCGGAATAGATCTCAAAGAGATAGGGCTGCGGGCTGTCGAACAGACCCAGATTTACGGCCCAGTTCTGATAGGCCGCATTCCAAGGCTTATAAAACGCGGCTTCCTCCGGGATATGCTCGACGAAGAAACTGCCGTTTTCGATGTAGCGATCCAGTTGGGCAGGGTTCACCTCACCGCGGCCAGCTTGCTCGCCGTTCCCGCGGAAACCGGCGAGCGGCCCGATCCCCGGTCGGCGCTCGTGATTGACGATGTAGTCGGCATAGTCGGCATATTTGGCGCTGCCGTCTTCATTGACGAAACCGGGCAGGCCAAGCCGTGCACCGAGATCCACCAGAACGGATTGGAAGCCCCGGACATCGCGGTCCGGCTCAATCACCGGCCAGCGGATCGCATCGGCTGCCGCATCCGCTTCGCAGATCGGCCGGTCCAGCAGGCTGATGCAGTCGTGCCGTTCCAGATACGTGGTGTCCGGCAGGATCAGATCCGCATAGGCGACCATTTCGGAGGAATAGGCGTCCGAATAGATGATCTTCGGGATCATATAGTCGCCGTTCTCATCCTTATCCGTCAGCATCTCCATGACACCACGGGTGTTCATGGAGGAGTTCCAGGACATGTTCGCCATGTAGAGAAACAGCGTGTCGATCTTGTAAGGATCGCCCGCATGGGCGTTGGAAATCACCATATGCATGAGGCCATGGGCCGACATCGGGTTTTCCCAGGAAAACGCCTTGTCGATCCGCGCCGGCGTGCCGTCGTCTTTCAACGCCAGATCGTTCGGGCCGCGGACGAAGCCAAGATGCGGGCCATCCAGCGGACAATCCGGCTGGGTCTTGCAATGCGGCGTCGGGTGCGCCGTGACCGGCTTCGGGTAAGGCGGCTTGAACCGGAAGCCACCCGGAACCTCGACCGTTCCGAGCAGGATCTGCAGCACATGCAGCGCCCGGCAGGTCTGGAACCCGTTGGAATGAGCAGAAACCCCGCGCATGGCGTGAAAACTCACCGGCCGGCCCGGCATGGTCTGATGGGTTTCGCCGCGGAAATCGGTCCAGGGTTGGTCGATCTCGAATGCTTCTTCGAACGCCACGCGGGCAAGCTCTGCGGCAACAGCCCGGATCTTGCCGGCAGATACGCCACAGGCTTCGGCAACCGTCTCCGGGGCGTAGGCATCATCCAGATAGCGCTCCGCAAGATGCTGAAAGACGGTCCTGCAGGACACGCCATCTGCGTCATATTCTGCACCGAGATCCGGTCGGACACCTTTCTGGTCGAATGGTGCCGGTTTTCCGGTCACCCGGTCGATCACAAGGGACTTGCCGTCAGCATCTTTCAGCAGCAATCCGTGGTCGTCAGACCCTGGATTGTCGATCACCAAACAGGGGGCATTTGTGAAGCGGGCCAGATAGTCAAGATCGATATGTCCAGTTCTCAGAAGCACATGGCAGAGAGACAAAATGAACAGTCCATCCGTGCCCGGGGTGATTCCAACCCACTCATCGGCAATGGCGTTGTAGCCGGACCGGACCGGGTTCACACCGATGACCTTACCGCCCCGCGCCTTCAGTTTGCCGAGGCCCATCTTGATCGGATTCGAGTCGTGATCCTCTGCCACACCGAACAGCATGAAGAGCTTTGTGCGGTCCCAATCCGGCTGCCCAAATTCCCAAAAGGCGCCACCGATCGTGTAGATACCGCCGGCTGCCATGTTGACCGAACAAAAGCCGCCATGAGCGGCATAGTTGGGGGTACCGAAGTTCTGTGCCCAGAAACTGGTGAAGCTCTGGGATTGGTCGCGACCGGTGAAAAATGCCAGCTTTTCAGGAGCGGTCTTGCGGATGGGCTCTAACCAGGAAACGGCTGTTTTCAGCGCTTCTTCCCAGCTGATTTCCTCAAATTCACCCGACCCACGCGGGCCTGATCTCCTGAGCGGTTTGCGCAATCTGGACGGTGCGGTGACCTGCATGATCCCGGATGCGCCCTTGGCGCAGAGCACGCCCTTGTTCACCGGATGATCCCGATTGCCCTCGATGTATGCGACTTTCCCGTCCTTTAAATGGACGTTGATCCCACATCGGCAGGCACACATGTAACAGGTGGTTTTTCGTATTTCATCGGAGACAGCCGGAGACGTCTCCACCATCGGTTGACTATGATTGAGCACATCCCCTCCCAAGGCGTCTCTAGAAATCGCATCCTGCCAAACTGCGCCACAGCGAAATCTGAGTTTCATTTGGGCGCTTTTATGAGTACGGCTTTCCAACTGAAGACTTGAGTTGGCTTGACGTCAAGAGGGGCAGAACACTTCTGCGGCTGAAGTGAGCCTCTGTTTTTTCTTCGCGCAATTAGAATACTCGGGCGCGCTTCTGACGGCCTAGGCATGGATCACAAGATGGGCTAGCGTTCGCAAATTCTGTCTGGAGGCCCCCTTGGATTCAAACCGCCTGCTTCTCACATGTTCCATTGGCCTTTGTGCCGTCGTCGGCTTGTGGGGTGTCATCGACCCGGAAGGCCTACAGGCCATCGCGCGCGAGATCGTTGATCAGTACTTCATAAGCCGCGGCTGGTTCGTGATGCTGTCTGTCACGATCATGCTGCTGTTCTGTCTTGGTCTGACCTTCAGCCGTTTTGGCGACATCCGCCTCGGTGTCGATGATGACCGGCCGGAATACTCGACACCGACCTGGATCGCCATGCTGTTTGCCGCCGGTATGGGTGTCGGACTGTTGTTTTGGGCGGTGGCGGAGCCCCTGACTCATTTTGCGTTCTTGAAAGACAAGACGTCGGTCCCGGAAGCTGCCGATTTCGCGCTGCTGGCAACGAACTTTAACTGGGGCATTCATGCCTGGGCGATTTATGGCACGACGGCGCTGGCGATTGCTTATTTCAGCTTCCGGCGGGGCACGCCGATGCTGGTCAGTGCGCCTATCAAAAGCCTGTTCCCTGGCGAGAAGTGGGCCAATCTTGTTGGCTGGTTTTCAGACTTCATGGCAATTGCTGCAATCGCGATCGGGGTTGGTGGATCGATTGCAATGGGTGTATTTCAGGTTGCCGATGGCGTATCGGTGCTTGCTGGCACCCAGACGGCGGCGCCGTGGCTTGTCGGCTTGATTTTTGTTGTCATGGTCATTGCATATATTCCGCCCCTGATGGTCGATCTCAGTACCGGCATGGCAAAGCTTTCTAACATCGCCATGAGCCTTGCGATCGCCCTAGTCGCTTACACAGTTATCATGGGCCCGAGCGAATTCTTGATGAATTCGGTGATTGGCGGTATCGGCATGTACATTGCCGATGTCATCCCCGCCGGCTTCCGCACCTTTACCTTTTACGGTGACGAGATCGGCCGGTGGTTTCAGGACTGGACACTCACCTACATGGTTTGGTGGATCGCTTGGGGTCCGTTCGTCGGGGTCTTTGTTGCGCGGATATCCAAGGGCCGCACGATCCGTGAATTTGTTCTCGGCGTCCTGATCGGCCCAACTCTGTTTTCCACGATCTGGTTTGGCGCTTTTGGCGGAGTTGGCATCTTTGAGACCCTCAACGGCAAGGGCGAGTTGCTTGCTTTGACACAGACCAACGTCGAGCGCATGACGTTCGCTCTCCTTGATCGCCTTCCTTTGGCCACCTTGACCACACTGGCAACCATTCTGGCGGCCTTCCTCTTCATTGTGACGAGCGTGGTGAGTGCCGCCTTCGTACTCGGCATGTTTTCGACTGGCGGCAATCAAAACCCGAGCACAAAGATCAAGGTCATCTGGGGCGGATTGCTGGGCATACTCGGGGCAGCGATGATCCTCTCGGGATCCATGTCGGCCGTGAGGACACTTATCGCCCTCGGCGCGTTGCCTTTCGTGTTTATAACGATGCTGCTGCTGGTTTGCCTGATAAAGGCGCTCATCCTCGATAATCCCAAGGAGGCTTAAAATGCTTATCGGTGATCCCGTCGATACACTTATGAACTTGGGGACCTTTGCGTTTATCGGCTTCCTTGCCTGGATCCTGATGCGCAAGATACCAAAAAGCTAAAGGCAGTCAGGGACTGAAACGCGTCAGCTCGCGCGCTTCAATCCGCCCTCGGCCAACGGTGCCGGCCGGTCGAAAAGATAGCCTTGCAAGTACTCGCAGCCCGCATTGACCAGAAACTTGCGCTGATCATCAGTTTCGACACCTTCACCGATCGTTTTCATTCCCATGACCTTGGCAATGCCGAGAAGCGTGCGGACCAGCATGTCGTTTTCTTCGCTGATGCCAATGCGCGCCACAAAGCTGCGGTCGATCTTCATCGTGTTGAACGGGTATTTGTGCAGATAACTCAAGCTGGAATACCCGGTCCCGAAGTCGTCAATCGCGAGGCCGATATTCATGTCACGGAGTTCAGCAAAGACCTTCTGGGTGCACTGGTCCTCCTCCAGCACCAAGTCTTCCGTGATCTCAAGCAGCAATTGGTCAGCAGACAAACCATAGGTCATCAGAAGGTCAGCCACATGCTCGGCAAACCCTTCTTTCTGAAACTGGCTTGAGCTCACGTTGACAGAAACACCGGTTTCGCCCCAATTGCTGGCGTCGCGGATCGCCCGCTCCAACACCCAATTGTCGATTTCGGATGTAAACCCAGCTTCCTTGGCAATGGGCAAAAACAACCCTGGAGAAACAAGCCCCCGTTCGGGATGGCGCCAGCGAATAAGAGCTTCAGCGTGTGACCGTTCGCCCGTCTCGGACACCACGATCGACTGATAAAACAATTCAAACTGATCGTCCTGAAGGGCAGTCGCCAGCTCACTGCGGAGCTGTCGGCGTTCGCAGCGCTCCTCATCCATCCTATTGTCGAACAGCCTGTAAGACCGTTTGCCTTCGGCCTTACACCTTTGAAGAGCAACATCAGCGGATCGAATGATGTCGAGTATACCTCGGCCGTGGTCCGGAAAACGGGCAATCCCTGCGCTGCAGGATGCATCGATCAGACGCCCTTCAAACTCAATTGGCTCGATCAGATCATCAAACAATCCAACCAGATTGCTCGGGAAGTGGTCTTCCCCGACCCGGCCTTCTACCAGAATTACAAATTCATCGCCGCCAATCCGACCGATCAGCGCGTCCGGCCCAAGACGCTTTCGTATCCGGACGGCTTGGCTCATGATCAGCCAATCTCCAGCCATATGCCCATGGATGTCGTTGACTTCTTTCAAGTTATCCAGGTCCAGATAAACAAGACTGGCGCCGTTTATGCGCACGTCTTCGGATGACAAGCGCTTGCCGGCTTCCTTGTAAAACTGGGCACGTGTGGTGAACCCGGTCATGGAATCATGAGACGCCGCCCGACGCGCTTCCTGCTCCTGCACCGCCAGTTCACTTTTGGCCTGTGTGATCTGACGTAAAGCCGCCAGAACCATGATCAAAATGGTTCCAAGAGACAAAAACAGCACCGGGATCGAAGACACGATAACCCCGGTTGCACGGCTGATCGGATTCCAAACAAGCAGAGCCACACTCGAACCCGCTGCATTCTTCAACGGAATTCCGATCATCCCTTCTGGAACTTCATCCAACAACTCAAGTTGTTCGACAGGCAGGATGGACAGCAGCTCAGCCAATCTGCGGTCGTTCAGCTTGAAAACGGATATCAGGATGTAGGGCTCCTGATAGACCATCGGAATACCGCCAGGATCGGGGACGATCGCAAAAGCGGTTACAAGACTTGGAATGCCGTTAATCCGGAAGACATCCGATCCATTCAGATCAGCCAAATCACCGACGAACAGTATATCTCCAGCTTCATTCGCGCTGAGCCCGGCGAGATAATTGTCACGTATCAGCTGCAACGCATTAGCAAAGTCACTGCTCAGGATATGCTGAAACACCGGTTGCGCCGGTTCGCCTGACCGGCTGGCAGAAAATGTCAGGCCATCACTCGGCTCTATCAGCCCGGAAAAGTCGGGGGAAAAGTCGCCGGCCATATCGACGCCAAACCGGTCTGATATCCAGTTCGCATCTGGTTTGGAAACAACATTGATGTAAGCGGCATTGGAGGCAGCGTACCGCTCCATCTCGTCGACAAGCGACTGCTGGTAGCTGTCAAAAATCCGAGAAACCGCCATGACTTCGCGCTGCGCGGTTTCCTTTTCGGCGATCCAGACCTTGATGAAGACTGCGCCGAAAACAACCAACACGATCGTGAATAAAACAGGCACGACGGCGACTGGCGCGACAAATAGCGTATTTATTCCAATGCGTCTTTTTACGATGCCTTCTCGGTTTTCACTTCCGTCATCATAGATCGTTTCGTCATTTTTATCGTCAATAATACACATATTCTATCCAGATCTGGACGATATGAAGTAGTGTTTAAAGGTAATTCTCTAATTTTCTCTCAATACGTGTAAAACAACAAAAAAGCCGGAACGGATAACCCGCCCCGGCTTCAGAACTATTTGAGCGACAGATGCTTCGCTTAGAGCTTGTCTGTCACTGCCGTTGAGGTCGCGCCCTCCGGCTCCTTGGTAATAACCGGATCAGACCCACCGGAAAGGAGAGACTTTACGGTCCGCTCATAGGCGGCCATGTCCAACTTGCCGTCAGACCCATCGACCAGCTTGTTGATCTCGCCAACCATCCGGATCTGATGCTTTTCAGTCTGAGCACCGGTGGCGTCGTTTTCCAGAACGATTTCAGCTGCCTCTTCCGGATTTTCGGCAGCATACGCCCAGCCCTTCATAGAGGCTTTTACAAAGCGCGCCAGCTTGTCGACCATTGCCGGGTCTTCCAGGCTGGACTCCAGGACATAGAGGCCATCTTCAAGGGTCGCGACGCCCTGGTCTTCATATTTGAAAACCACCAGCTCTTCCGCCGGGATGCCCGCGTCGATGACCTGCCAATACTCGTTGTAAGTCATCGTGGAAATGCAGTCGGCCTGCTTCTGTAGCAACGGATCCACATTGAAGCCCTGCTTGAGAACCGTCACGCCACCGTCACTGCCGTCCGTCGGAATGCCAAGCTGGCTCATCCAGGACAGGAACGGATATTCATTGCCGAAGAACCACACGCCAAGCGTCTTGCCGCGGAAGTCCTCCGGAGAAGAGATTCCGGTTTCCTTCCGGCATGTCAGCATCATCCCGGACTTCTGGAATGGCTGGGCGATGTTAACGAGCGGCACGCCCTTTTCGCGCGACGCCAAAGCGGACGGCATCCAGTCGATGATGACATCTGCGCCACCACCGGCGATCACCTGTGGCGGCGCAATGTCCGGACCGCCCGGTTTGATTGTGACATCAAGGTCTTCTTCTTCGTAGAAGCCTTTGTCTTTGGCGACGTAGTAACCTGCAAACTGGCCTTGCGTAACCCATTTCAACTGAAGCGTCAGCTCGTCGGCAGCCTGAGCACCGGTCGCAAACAGACCAGCGCCAAGGACCGAAGCCAGTGCCAGACTTTTGAGTGCCTTCATTGCCATTCCCCTATTGGTTATGGGCGTGCCTTGCTGGCTCCGCCCGTCTCTGGAAGTCAAACCTTGCCGGGAACAAAGGAATGAACATCTCCCTCACGCTCTTGCACATTCCCCGCAATATGGCCGCGCTGCGCTGTGCGGGCGTGTCGCCTTCTTCACAGTCAGCCTGACCAAATGGTCAAGAAAATCTAGAAAGCTGCCAGCTCTCTGGTCAAGACTATTTTTTAGTCATGCGGAATTTTAATTCTGTTGACCCGTTAATTCGCTCATATTGTTTCTATTTTCCAATTTCCACTCAAGCTTGCATTGCCATGATATTGGCAATTCCTGCAGTATCAACCTTGCTGCCTTTGGATGGAACTCGGGCAAGCCTCATACTGATGGACAACAGCCAAGACGCGCAAGGTCTTTCCATGATCGACAAATCAAACCTCGTCTATACGGCTCTGCCAATGCCGGATCGGCGGGCTATTTCCGATGAAGACATGCGCCAGCGCGCCAATGAGTTTCTGGAAGACGTCCGCACCCGGCATACGGTTCGCCAGTTTTCCGACAAACCAGTCGAGCGCAGCGTGATCGAAACCTGCGTACGCGCAGCCGGCACCGCTCCTAGCGGCGCCAATCATCAACCCTGGCATTTCGTGGCAATCCGCAATCCAGACCTAAAACGCCAAATTCGAGAGGCCGCCGAAGAAGAAGAGCGAAAGTTTTATGATGGCGGGGCGGGGGATGCCTGGATCAAGGCGCTGGAACCGATCGGCACCAACGCGCACAAACCGCATCTGGAAATCGCTCCGTGGCTGATTGTGATCTTTGCACAGCGCTGGGGCACGTATGAAGACGGAACGCGCTACAAGCACTACTATGTTCCTGAAAGCGTCGGAATCGCGACTGGTGTGCTGATCACGGCTTTGCACCATGCTGGCCTCAGCACCTTGACCCACACGCCAAATCCGATGCGGTTTTTGAACGATATTTTGGACCGCCCAGAAGCCGAAAAGCCCGTCATGATCCTCGCTGTCGGCCATCCGGCAACAAACGCCACCGTTCCTGCTGCAGCCAAAATCAAAAAACCGCTTGAGGAGATCCTAAGCGTGTTTGATACCGAGGCTTAATTCGGGAAAAATGGGCAACTTGAGAGCTGTCTTATGGACTACGCTATTCCGGTGTTTGCGCCACAATCAGCTGTCGTCTTCGTGCACTATTTCTGTTTTGAACCGCGGGCGCCGGATATGGAAATCATTCAGACTGAAGTCACCGACAATGTCACTTACAAACAAGGCTGAATGCTCCAACGACAACTGTACGACGATGACAGTGTCGCCTTCTGCGAGGGTCGGAAAATCAAACTGGGCCAAATCATCATCTTCCAGAAGCGCATCGTCATCATTACTTTCTGACCAGTGAACCTCCAATTCATCCTCATCATCGAAGAAATTGCGGACACTCGAAACTGTCATGATGAAATTGCTGTCAGACGCGTAATTTCCGAGGATCGACACTGCCGTTGCTTCAATAAGATCGAAATCATCCTCTGTAAACGTATCTCCATTGAACCGGGTAACGAGATCTGTTGTCACACTTGCTGCTCGCTCAAGCTGACGGGAAGCACGGAACCCATCAAATAAACTGGCGGTGTTCAAGAAGATCAGGATCAACAAGGGGAAAATGAGCGCAAACTCGACCGCGGCAGCTCCCTCTGCAGCCGCCCGAAAGCTCCGGATCCTTTTAAAGAACAACTGCATCTTAAAAAGGCTCGTTCATGAAGGCCATTGAAGAGATTATTTCGAACCGATTGTTGTCGGTTTTCGAGAGCTCCAGGCCAAATCCTAACCCCGGTGTATAGACATCCGTTGTAACGCACGCCCGCATAAACACGATGCTGGTCCCAGCGCCCGGATTGAAGTTCACAACAGGCTCGAATTCATCACCTTCATCGCGGCAGACTGCGTCCGTGTCCGGCAGATCGACTAGGTTATCGATTTCCGTGAGCTCGATAGTGATATTGTTCGCGCAATTCGGAACAACAACACCTACGAGATCGCAGATATCTTGCTCAAGGTCATCGCTGGAAACCGTATTGTTCGCCAATCCTTGTGTGACTGTCCCGATATAGACTGATTTTGAGGTTGTGTTTACAGCATGATCCAGCATTGCCATGCGGATGAACAAAAGCCCCATCTCAAAACAGGACAGAAACAACGCAAAAAATGGCAGGCCAATCAGCGCAAACTCTACGGCAGTCGCACCGTCTTTCTTTTTAAGGAAACTTCGCAGGACACGCATTGAAATCAACCTAGCCGGAGATGCGAAGACTGTTTACTGACGCCGCAATAGCATTGAATGCATCATCGATGTTCAATCCCTCAACAAAATAGTAATTTGAAAGACTTGATGCACAGTATTGAAGAAGCCTGTCTGGCAAGGAGCCACTACTTATCTGAAATCCTATTGTATACACTTGAACATTGTTATCGTTCAAGTATTCACAAACGCGCTTAAAGTATGCAACCGCATCATCAGCTTTGGAGGAAGCGGTGTTTATGTTGCCTTTTGATACGATGGTTTGCTGAGTGCTGTTTTTGATTTTTCCAGTCGTTGTGTAATCTCTCGGCCGAAACTGCGCAGTAATCGCGCCGTCTGTCATGATAACCGCAACCTTAAGCGTGTCCTCATCATTAAAATCAGCAGGCCGGTCCGAAAAATCACCGCCCAGCTGCCCCCTCATGTCACTGGACAGAACCTTTGCACCCCACAGCGTTCCGATGTCCATGCCGGTACCGTCGGACAGGTCCATGTCATCAATCAACGCCTTCAAGTCGGATGTGTTATTTGAGTTAAGAAGCATTGCGGTGTCGTCAGACGGACACCAGGGATTGGTCGCGACCCATTTGGTAAAGTCAGGTATTTGCGGGCGGCTGTTCGCCGGAATCGCGGTCATATCGAAGTCGTCATCTGTGTATTCGATGCACCCTTCTCTCTCCGTAGAGAACATGAATTTGCCGTAGGGAACGTTTTTGTTCACGTAGTAATCAGCCGAGCTTGGTGAGTCGATAACCCCCGGGGTCGATGAGTTCACAGCATATCTGTCGTAGAAATCCCCGATGTTAACGGTTCCGCCAAACGGTATAATGCTCAGGGACGTGTATTCCCGATCGTCTTCGTTCAGCATTGTGTCAATAAATGACTTAGCAGCTGAACGCAGGTTCGTAATTTTCGAACCGCCCATGGACGAGGAGATATCAAGTACAACCGCCACTTCGACATTTGTTGCTGCTTGCTGAGCAACTGAAGATGCCAAAACACTCGTCGTGTCGATCCCGGCCAGCTTCAAAATCGTCATTTCGATGTCAACGGTCGCATTGATCTCGACAGACTTTGCATTGAGGCTGTCCGTGACATTTCCCATGGTCAGATTCAAAGTTGTCCAGGGCGCGGTGTCGGGCAGGTTGGCTCGGACATACTCATCTACCGTATCTTCGATACTCGCAGTGTTGCTCAAAGAAGCGGCCGCAAGCGTCGCTGAGTCCAACGTGGATTGGAGTTTTGCCTGAGCGGTCGTCATCCGGACGACATCGAGGCTGCCAATCGTGATCAGCATGAGCGGCACAAACGCCAAAGCTGTAAGAATGGCGACATTACCGGACTGATCCGCCCCCAAGTTGGAAAAACGGGACGCAAGTTTTTGAAGAAGTGAGCGCAATTGCGAAATCCGTACTCTAGAAATGCCTTACAGCGGTGGCACCATTTTTCTCGCCCTGAACAGTTCACGGTTGATCAGTGGACGGCACAGTATTTTTGAAATAACAATCCGATCACTTCTATAAAGTTAATCTGAATAAATAAATTAGATATGGTTACACTTGCCTGAATGCAGCTTTATTGCCTATTTTTTGTTCATAGTACGTATTTTTGCCAATATCTATGTAGGACGAGCTCCGAATTTGATCATTCGCATAAAAAAGCAACTTCCTTCTTTTCCAGATAAAAGTGCAATTGGCCCCAAAAAACTGTGATCACAAGTCTGTGTTTACGGAACGATAAGCACGCCCTCGCGTTCGCTCAGTTGATGAATGAAAGCAAAAAAGGACTTCCCTATGACAGCAGGCGACACCGGCACCATGTCTTTTTCGAAAGCAAAAGCTTGTTCCGTTTGCGGAGCTCTAACGCTCTTGGGCGCGTCAGCCGCACTCGCTCAAGACGAGATCGTGATCGGTGGTAAAGCCGTACCTGTCGAGGAAGACTCCTACAAATGTGATATGACCGCTGAGGAAATCCCGGATGACCTGAGCATCAAACGGTTGGCGAACTGTGAATCCGCCGAACTCATCGATTTTGAAATGCCGGGCAAAGATCTGCGCGCCGTAAAGTTCACCATTTCACCGGATGACAAACCTATTTCATCCGGGATCCGCGCTGAGTTGCGCGATATGTACGTAGCCAAAAATGGCGAGGAAGTCTGGTACCGGATCTCCACATTGATCCCGGAGACGTTTCCCATGGAAGCAGACCACCGGCTTGTCCTGTCTCAGTGGCACGAGCGGCTAAGTGAAGGTGGCTATAGCTTGCGACCCAACATTTCGCACCGGCTCTGGAACGGCCGTTTTGTCGTGACGCTATGGAGCGACGACGTCATCGAGCGGCTTGGCACCATCGAAGGAGACGGCCAGATCCTTTATTCGGAGCCACGGATCGACCAGGGCGTCTACCACGAATATGTCTACCGTGTTGTGTGGTCGCCAAAAAATGATGGCCGGATCGACTCCTGGATGCGGCAGTGTCCGCCCCTGCGGGAGACCTGTGACAGCGATTGGCAGGACATGATTCAGTTTGAAGGTACAACCGGCTATTCCAACGACAAGATAGACGGCTATTATTTCAAGTACGGGCTCTATACCGTGAGTGACTTCGACGTGCCGTTTACGGCGTTTCACAAGGATTACTGGAGCGGACCAACCGCTCAGAGCATCGGATTGTCCGATCCGATCTTCAAATGAGCCCGGCGAAAAATATGTCTTTCGGCTAACATGTTAACGCAGTCGGGAGGACTATCCTCCCGATCGCGTTGCTCAGCAGCCACGATATCTAAGCCATCTGGCGGGCGTAGCGCTCCAAATGGTGGTCGGTATCGCCGAACGCTTTTTCTGCGACCATGACCCGTTTCACATAGTCACCAAGCTCATATTCATCCGTCATGCCGATGCCGCCATGCATCTGGATCGCATTTTGACAGATCACCCGCCCGCGTTCGCCAAGGTAGACTTTGGCGGCAGAGACAGCTTTCTTCCGAATGAGGGCCTCCGGGCTATCGGCGGTCATGGCGGCTTCAAACACCAGCGACTTGGCATGCTCGAAATCAATCATCATTTCGGCCAGCTGATGCTGAAGTGCCTGGAACTCGCCGATCGGACGGCCGAACTGGGTGCGAACCTTCAAATACTCGGTCGTCATGGCGATGATTTTTTCGAGCGCTCCCAAAGCCTCTGCGCAAAGTGCTGCGGTCCCTAGATCTGCGATATGTTCGATGAGGTCTGCCGCCTTGTCTTTCGGACCCAGCATCTCAGATGCCGCCACAGGAACATTTTCAAGCACAATGTCCGCACCGGTCCGGCCATCTGCAAACCGGTAGGGTTTCATCACCACACCGCTTGCGTCCGGCCGTATGAGGAACAAGGTAAGACCATCCGGATCAGCCGCATGTCCTGAGGTTCGGGCCGACACGATCAGAATGTCCGCTGACGGGGCGCCGATCACTGATGTTTTCCGGCCGGAGAGCCGGTAGCAATCGCCGTCCGGTTCCGCACGGGTCGCAACACTTGAAAGGTCAAACCGGCTTTCCGGTTCCAAAAACCCGACCGCGGCGCGTTTGGAGCCGTCCGCAATACCGGGCAGAAAAGCGTTTTTCTGGTCGTCTGTTCCAGCCAATTGAAGGGCGCCCCCGCCCAAAACAACGCTTGCCGTGAACGACTCGAGCGAAAGGTGACGCCCAAACTCGACGGCCGCGACCATCGTGTCGACGGCGGTGCCGCCAACTCCCGCATAAGCCTCTGCGATGGGCAGGCCCAGCATTCCAAGCTCGCTGAGCGCCGACCAGATCTCGGGATCATGGTCCTGATCACCGGCTATGAGAGACCGGCGCATGGCCTGGCTGCAGCCATCGCTCAACACCTTGCCGAGACTGTCGGAAATCAGGGATTGTTCTTCAGAATAAATGAAATTCATGATGCCGGTCCGCTTAGCTCAGGAGTGTTTTTGAAATGATGTTCTTCTGAATCTCGGTCGAACCGCCGTAAATCGTTGCCTTTCGGCGATCGATATAGGCCGGCATGCGCGGGATTGCATAATCCGGGCCGACTGTGTCGCCGTTCCACGCCGGATCCATCGCCGCTTGCTGCCATGGCAAGGCATATGCTCCGACCGCATCCATTTGCAATTCGGCAATGCGCTGCTGCACTTCGGTGCCTTTGACCTTCAAAACGGACGGGAAGGCTCCGTTCAAACCCGTTTCACTGCCGCTCAGCATCCGCATGTTGGTCAGTTCCAATGCCCTGAGGTCGATCTCGAGCCGCGCGACCTTCGCCGCAAACAGCGGATCCTCGATCAAAGGTTTGCCGTTTTTTTTCTCTGTCCGGGCGATATCCAGGAGCTTTTCGAACTCGGCCTTACAGCCGCCGACGCCGGCAATTCCGGTGCGTTCATGCCCGAGCAGGAATTTGGCATAGTCCCAGCCCTTGTTTTCTTCGCCGACCAGGTTTTCCGCCGGGACCCGGACATTTTCCAGAAAGACTTCATTGACCGAATGCATGCCGTCAAACGTGATGATCGGGCGGACTGTGATGCCGGGGGATTTCATGTCGATCAGAAGGAACGAAATTCCCTGCTGTTTCTTTGCCGCATTGGGATCAGTGCGCACCAGGCAGAACATCCAATCGGAAAAATGGGCATATGAGGTCCAGATCTTTTGTCCATTGACGATGTAATCGTCGCCGTCGCGAACCGCTGCCGTTTTTAAGGACGCCAGATCCGACCCGGATCCGGGTTCGGAAAAGCCTTGGCACCACGGCACTTCACCGCGGGCAATCCCTGGCAAGTGACGGGCTTTCTGGTCCTCGCTGCCAAATTCAATGATCACCGGACCGACCATATTAACGCCAAACGGCAGAACGCGGGGCGCTCCGGCAAGGTAGGCTTCTTCATCGAAGATGTTCACCTGCACCGGTGTCCAGCCGCAGCCGCCATGTTCCTCGGGCCAGCGGGGCACCAGCCAACCCTTTTTTCCAAGGATCTGCTGCCAGAGCATGAAGTCTTCGCCATCAAGCTTTTGTCCTGCTTTGACCTTGTCACTGAGACCTTTTGGCAGCTCCGCCTCCAGGAAGGCCTTTACCTCAGTCCGGAAAGCCTCGTCTTCCGGCGTATAATTGATGTCCATGCCTCACTCCCAATTTGTTTATTTGCCTCTACGCATCGGCCGCTCCCCCAGCGGCTTCGACGCCAATGGCTCTTACCGTCCCGCGACCAGCCGTTTGGCGGTGTAGGTGATGACCGTTTCGCCATGTTGATTGACGATGTCGTTGCGCGTCGTCACCACGGCACGGTTTCCCTTGCTGGTCTGGCGGACCTCTAATACCTCCACGATGGCGTGAACGGTGTCTCCAGCAGCGACGGGTGCCAGAACCTTCTTTTCGACTTCCAGAAGCGCCAGCCCGGTCGCCTGGATGAGGGTCTGGCACTGAATGCCCTCGATCAACGTGTAGGTCAGTGCCGCAGGTGCGACCCGCCCGCGAGCCGCGACACCCTGCCCAAAGGTTTGATCGGTAAACAGGACTTCGGTCATTCCGGTTACACCGACAAAGGCGATGATGTCTGCTTCCGTAATTGTGCGTGCCAGAGTCCGGTACCGGTCACCGGCAGAAAAGTCCTGCCAGTAGAACCCCGGTCCGACGAGCCGTGGAGATTGCGTCATGTGTCCAAACACTCTTTTAGGTGCGTGGCCGGGGGTCCGGAACACCCGATCACGTTTTCATAAGTATATTTATTATTATATTGCGAACTAATTTTCTAGCAAGCGTTTAAATCGATCTAGCAGGCTCAACGCTCTTTGCAGGGTCAGTCAAAACAGAACACGAACAGACCGCCAGCTTTGAAAGCCAGCGCCTTGTTTCAAAATTTCTTTGAAGAGTTAACTCAACCCGGCTTAAGCGCCAGATCCGCTCAACCGGCCTTGAAGGTTCTGCCGTGCCTTGCGCAGGGTCGTGATCAGATGCTCAATGTCACTGTCATCGACACCCTCGAATGTGACTTCATTCATTTGGCGCATGCTTTCGCCGATTTTCTTCCAGACTTCCTGCATCTTTGGCGTCAGCCAAACACGTTTGGCCCGGCGGTCTTTGTCATCCGGCCGACGTTCCACGTAGCCCTTGGCTTCCAGCCGGTCGACAAGACCGCTGATCGTGACCGTTCCGATATCCATCCGGGATGCAAGATCCGTCTGGGTCAGACCATCATCCTTGTGAAGATGATTGAGCAGGAACACCTGCACATGGGTCAGGTCGTACTCGGTTGCCAGCTGATCAAAAAGAATCCGGCGGAAACGGGCAATGTCGCTGAACAATGTACCGAGCTTGCGATCCAGGTCGTGCATATGTGTCCAATTTCAGGTTTACCAAAACCGATTTCATCAGCGGATCTACGCCACCCACTTTTTGCTATCGGTCCGGTCAAAGTCTTTATCCTGCCTTAGCGGCGCGCGATCCTTAGCAAAATATGTACATGCGAACAATCGTCAGTTGGTCGAGGGTAAACTTACGGAGCTGTTTCCAGGCATTTTGTGATTTCTGACGCAGAGAAACCAAGTTCTTCCAGAACTTCACGACTGTGCTGCCCGACCTGAAACGGTGGCTCTGCCTTTTGGTGTGGTCCGTCCTCGTTCGCAACAAAGGGGGCACCGAGCAAAGTGACGGGGTCTGATGTGTCGTCTAGTTTCCCTGCCTCCACAAGCAGGCCGCGATGGTCTAGCTGCGGGTCAGACAAAGCCTGACCCAGATCACGAACGGCTTGAACGGGAACGCCATGCGCCTTCAGGATTTTCAGCCATTCCTCCGTCGAACGGCTTAGCAAGACAGGCCGGATCAGCTCCCGGCCTTCTTCAATATGTTTGTGGCGGGCAAGCTCAGAGGAAAAACGCGGGTCCTCCAACAGCTCCGCAAAACCGAGCGCCTTGAACGCCCCTTGCTGCTGATCTGAGGTCAAGGTGGCGAGCAGGATCATGCCGTCCGATGTTTCGAAGGTCCCGGCAGTCGGTTGGGTCATTGGGGATTCATTGCCCATCAGGGGCGGCAGATGCCCTCGAACCAGATAGTCCGCCCCTTGGCAACACATCAGCTGAAGGGCCGTGTCATACATGGCAACGTCCAGAAACTGGCCTTTGCCGGTCATGGCCCGCCGATAGAGCGCAGCGGCTATGGCATAGGCTGCCGAAACGCCGGTGGTGACGTCTACAAGCATAAACCCGATCCGGGTTGGCCCTGTCTCGGGGAAGCCGGTCAGCGACATCATTCCAGAATCTGCCTGTATCGCAGAATCATAAGCTTTTTCAGAAGACCTCGGTCCGCTTTGACCATACCCGCTGATGGAACAATAGATGACATCCGGGTTGGCTCTTCGAACCGTCTCGTAGTCAATGCCGAGTTTTTGTGCCGTTCCCGGCACGAAGTTTTCGATGACAACATCCGCGCCAGAAACCAATCGGCCAGCCGCCTCGCGTCCAATCTCCGACTTCAGATCAAGGGCAAGGCTGCGCTTTCGAAGATTGCCGGTGAGGAACGCAGGCGAGAGGCGTTTTTCCGCCATCTCAGGACTGGCCAGCACCCCGCGCAGCTGGTCTCCGTCGCCGGGAGGCTCGACCTTGATGACATCTGCATCGAGCAACGCCAGCATTTGCGCAGCCATCGGCCCTGACAACGCACGGGTAAAGTCGATGACGCGCAGTCCCTTGAATGCCCGCATGTCACTTACCCGCCGGATCGCCGGCAAGCATTGTGGCTTTGGGTACAATGACCGCATCCAGGGCAACAGCGCCCTCCGGCAGGACGACAAACGGATTGATGTCGATTGATTCCAACCGGTCGGCATTTTCTGCGGCAAAGACCGAGAGCCGGGACAGGGCTTGTGCCAATGCATCAATGCCCGCAGGCGGTGCGCCGCGCACACCATCCAGCATCGCCCGTCCCTTGATCTCGCTGATCATGCGATGCGCTTCGTCAATGCCAAACGGGGCCAGGCGGAAGGTCACGTCCTTCATCACTTCAACGAAAACCCCGCCAAGACCAAACATCACCGCCGGACCGAGCGCCGGGTCATTCGTTACACCAAGGACCGTTTCAACACCGCCTGAAACCATTTCACAGACGAGCACACCCTCCATTGTGGCATCGGGCTGGGCTTCCCGCGCGCGTTTCACGATGGCCTCAAAACCTTCGGTGATCGCCAATTCATCGTTGAGACCGATCAAAACGCCGCCGATTTCGGTTTTATGCAGAATATCCGGCGAGGCGATTTTCAAGACCACCGGGCCGCCAATTGCGTACCATGCCTTGACCGCTTCTTCGGCACTTGCCGTCAGGAAATCACGGGTCACCGGGATACCGGCGCTTGCCAGAATGGCTTTTGCCCCGGCTTCCGACACCCGTTCATCCGGCGCTTTGGCCACATCAGCCGGAAGATCTGAAGGTGTATCCGGCTGGCCGCGTTCGAAGGTCTCGTGAAACTGGGCAAGGGCCGCCATTGCGCGGATCGCCATCACAGGATCCTCGTAACAGCCGATGTTGAGCGCTTCATACTCGGCAATGATTTCGGGTGTGGCGATCATGCTGAGCGCCAGCGGTGTTTCAGGGTGTTTTGCTCGCAGGTCCTTGAAAGTCTGAAGGCAGAAGTCCTTAAGCCCCGGCGCCTGTGGGGCGCTCGCAAGATAAATTGCATAGGCATCACAGCCGCTTTCGCGGATTGATAGATCAATGCCCTGACCGATGACTTCCGGCTGGTTGAGCACCTGCCCTGTTATGTCGATCGGATTACGCACACCAGCGTATGGAATCAATCCCAGCAGTTTTTGCTGTAAGGCCTCTGGCATCGCTGGAATGTCCAAGCCGTTTTTGACAGACTCGTCAGCCATCTGAATACCAATGCCGCCGGAGACGGTCTGAATGGCCATCTTCCGGCCCGTTGGGAACAGCCCGGTCTGGCAGGCATAGGCGACATCGACCATTTCCTGGCAGCTGTGCGCCCGGTAAACGCCATATTGTTTGAAGAGCGCATCGTAGATCGCATCATCACCAGCGAGACTGGCCGTGTGTGTGGCCGCAGCTTCTGCGCCCACATCCGTATCCCCGACCTTGATCATGATCACCGGCTTCTTCGCGGCGCGGGCCAGATCAAGGGCCGCACACATGCGGTCTCGGTCCTTCACGCCCTCGGTATAGGCCATGATGGTCGAGACATCCGGATGGTCGGCGTAGTAGGCAATGACTTCGGCCACATCGATGTCCGATTCATTGCCGGTGGTCACCCAGAGGTCGGTAGCAACACCGCGCCGCTGCGCCATGTAGAACATGTGCGCCCCATAGGCACCGCTCTGACTGACGATTGCCGTTTTCCCCGGAGCAAGGCACAAGCTGGCCTGAACACTGGAAAACGTGCCGAACCAGCCGGCACTGACGCTGAACGCTCCGATACAATTCGGACCGATCAGCCGCATCCCGGTTTTCTGCGCCGCTGCCGCAATCCGTTGCTGTACTTCGACGCCCCCTGCTCCGAGTTCTGCAAAACCGGAGCTGAAGATGATCGTGGACTTGGTGCCCATGGCGGCGCAATCCGCAACCGTCTTTTCAACGAGAGGCGCGGGCACGGCAACAATTGCGCAATCCACCGCTTCGGGCACCTCGGTGATTGACGGATACGCCTTGAGACCCTGAACCGTTGGCCGCTTCGGGTTGACGGGATAGATCCGTCCCTTGAAACCGCCAGCAATCGTACTGGAAACCGGCCGCCCGCCAATCCTGGTTGCATCATCCGACGCCCCGATGATTGCAACGGATTGAGGCTTCAGGAGAACATCGAGGCTGGCGTTGGTGGTGGGCAATACATCGGCCATGAAATATTCCTTACTCAAATCCGCCGGCCGGCATCGGCCCAAAAAGCATCCCGCAGCTTGCGCTTGAAAATCTTGCCATTGTCGTCCCGCGGCAAGCTGTCCTTAATCAGGATCTTACGGGGGATCATGTAGCTGGCAATCCGGGACCGAAGGTAGTCCTGCAATTGACCGGTATCGATGGTGGTGTCCGGTTCCGGCTGAATGGCAACAGCGATGGCTTCGCCAAGCTCAGAATCCGGAATTCCAAAAACCGCACAATCATGGACCTGATCATGGCCGAACATGGCGGCCTCGATCTCCGCCGGATAAATGTTAACCCCGCCGGAGATGATCATGTCGCGCTTGCGGTCGGAGATGAACAGATAACCATCGTCATCAAGGTAGCCAATATCGCCAACAGTGAAGAGTCCGTCGCGCTCAACAGCGGCCCGGTCCTCCGGCCGGCCCTCGTAGACAAAGTCGGGAAAGGAATGCAGACGGCAATAGATTTCGCCTGGCACATTCGGCGGGCACTCCGACCCATCTTCGGCAATGATCTTGATGGTCGCGTCCTCAACGGCGCGGCCCACCGTGCCCGGCTTCTGAAGTGCCTCTTCGCTGGAACACAACGTCACCGCACCGGTTTCAGTGCCGCCGTAATACTCAAAGATCACGGGTCCCCACCAGTCGATCATCGCGCGTTTGATATCCGGGGGGAACGGTGCGCCGGCGGCAACGATGTGCCGCAGGGAGGATGTGTCATAGTGCCGGCGCACCGCAGCTGGAAGTTTCAAGAGCCGGATGAACATGGTCGGTACCATGAAGGCCGTCGTGATCCGGTACTCCTCAATGATCTGAAGGATCTTTTCCGGATCGAATCGCGGAACAAGAACAAGATCGCCACCCACATCAACGGTCAGCATGGCAAACCGGTTCGGGGCCGAGTGATACATCGGAGCCACCATCAGGGTCCGGCAATGTTCGGAAAAAATCCTGTTGTACCCGGTGCTGACCAAGGTTGGATTTGTCAGCCTGCGCACGCCCTTGGGGTGTCCGGTGGTCCCGGAGGTGTAGATCATCGCAGCCTGACCATGGGCGTCCGGTCCGTCCCAGACAGACTGCGCTGCGAGCCAATCCTCCCAGACCGGGAACCCCTCCGGCACAGCACAGGCATCTCCTGAGAGGCCATAGCTCGCTGCAATGTCAGCCGGGGTCGGCACAATCACGATCTGAAGCTGGTCAATGACATCAGCCGGAAGGTCCGGGCCGACCTGGTTCCAAAGATCCACGTGAACAACAAAAACCTTGGCCTTGCAGTCCTTCAGTATATAGGCGGCTTCCTCAGCCGTGAAACGCCAATTGACCGGAACGGCTGCTGCTTTCACAAGAGCGGCCGCCAGATCCATCGCCACCAGCGGAAAATCATTCCGCATCATGGTGGCGACAGTCCCGCCTTCCGTGACGCCGGCTTTCAGGAAACCACTCGCCGCTCTTCGGGCAAGGGTACGTACATCGGATTGAGCCATGGACCGCGGCCCGCAATACAGTGTCTTTGGCATAAGGTCGGTACTCTTCCCGTTCTAATAGCCCAGAAAATTGGGCTTACGGCTTTCACCAAAGGCGCGGACGCCTTCTTCGAAATCCTGAGTGTTGAAGGCCTTGCTTTGGCAGGCTGCTTCCAGGCGCAAGGACTCGTCGAGAGTCGCCGATTGCGCGGCTGCGATCTCGCGCTTGATCAGGCCAAGGGCAACTGTCGGACCGGAAGCCAGACGCTGTGCAAGTCCGGTTGCGGTATCCAAAAGGCTGTCATCTCCCGCGATCTCGTGAACAAGGCCCCAGTCTTTTGCCGTTTCTGCGTCCATCGACCCGCCCAGCATCGCCAGCGCCGTGGTGCGCGACGCACCGATCCGGTGGGTTAGGAGCGAGGAGGCCCCGCCGTCCAGAACCGCGCCGATCCGGGCAAAAGACAGGTGAAACTTCGCGGACTTGGCTGCAATAACGATGTCGGACGCCAGGACAATGGAAAACCCGGCACCGGCCGCTGGACCATTGACGGCCGAAATGACCGGAACCGGCAGGTCGCGCAAGGCCTGAACCACCCGATTGATGCCGCCGAGGATCTGCGTCTCGATATGCTGACGGCGCGCGAGGATTGTCTCGAGGTCGAGATCGGCACCGCTGCAAAAGCCGCGGCCGGACCCCGTGATCAAAACAGCGCGCACACTCGGAGCATGCAGCTCCGAAAGGAGCTCCGACAAGATGCCCTCGCGCATGTCCGTTGACAGAGCGTTCAACCGGTCAGGACAGTTGAGGGTCAGGCTCAGCACACCGCTGTCCCGCTTTACAAGTAGATCGCTCATTGCTCCTCCCCAGGATGCTGTTGCAACCGGCACTTCTGTCGAACTGCTGTGACAAGGCCCGGCTAGGTATCAGTCACCGGGCCCTGCCATCGCGATGGCGGCGCTTACGCCCCCATCTTTCCGACGATTGCCAAAGAGCAGACGTTCTGGTGCGGGAAACCACCCAGATTGTGTGTCATGCCGAAAACGGGTTCTTCCTTGCGCTGGCGGTCGCCCGCCCGGCCCTGAAGCTGCAGATACATCTCGTAGATCATTCGGAGACCCGACGCTCCGATCGGATGGCCAAAGCATTTCAGGCCACCATCGATCTGGCAGGGGACCTTGCCGTCGGCATCATAAAAACCGTCCATGATGTCCTTCACAGCCCCGCCTTCCGGTGAGATAAACAAGTCTTCCATTGTCACCAGCTCGGTGATCGAAAAGCAGTCATGCACTTCAAACAGGCTTATCTGATCGCGCGGATTGGTGATGCCGGCTTCCTTGTAAGCCCGCTCGGCGCATTTGCGCGTCGTCACGAAATGGCTGCCGTCCCAGGAATTGTGCTGCGCTTCCAGTCCGTTCGAAGCCGCAAGCTGCAAAGCCTTCACGGTAATGAGGTCATGTTTGCCCAGCGACTTGGCGATCTCCGGTGTCGTCACGATGGCACAGGCCGAGCCGTCGGAGACGCCGCAGCAATCGAACAGACCCAGCGGCTCTGCAATCATCGGGGCATTGAGCACCTTGTCTTCATCAATCCGGTTGCGCAGGTGGGCCTTGGGATTGCGCGCGCCATTGTCGTGGCTTTTGACAGAGATATGCGCCATCGCGCGTTTCAGGTCACCGGCGTCAATGCCATGTTTTGCGCGATACGCGGATGCGAGCTGTGCGAAGGATCCAGGCGCGGACACGTTGGCCCAGAAAAGATCATTCACCGAGCCGCGGTTGCGCTGAGGCAAACCGCCGTAACCAGTATCCTTCAGCTTCTCGACACCAAGAGCCAGCGCGATGTCGGCCGCCCCGGCTGCGACAGCATAAACGGCGCCCCGGAAAGCCTCCGAGCCGGAGGCGCAGTAGTTTTCTACGCGCGTGACCGGAATATTCGGCAAACGCAGCGCCATCGACAGGGGCACGGCGGACTTGCCGACATGCTGTTCCTCAATGGCCGTCCCGAGCCAGGCGGCATCGATCTGGTTTTTCTCAATGCCTGCGTCGCCGAGGGCCTCGGTGAATGCTTCGATCATCAGATCTTCGGCATTGTCGCTCCAGCGCTCGCCAAACTGCGAACAGCCCATGCCGAGAATGGCGACCTTGTCTCTAATTCCAGATGCCATGTTCTTTCCTCCCTATTCGGCCGCTTCGGCGGGCGCGCTGGCCCGATCATCATTGTCTGGCGTTGCCTTCCAGAAGTACCGGCGGAAACCACGGTTCCTGTCGTAGTCCTTCACCCGGAACATGAGCTTCATGGGCATGCCGACGGCCAGTTCCTGGTCCGGATCAATGTCTGTGAAGTCGGCCATCAACCGGCCGCCGTCCTCGAACTGGATCATGCCGTAATAGGCGGGCGGGTCTGGAGAGAAGGTCAGCCGGTCGGCCGTGAAGGAATTCAACCGGGCCTTCTTGTCTGCAAATTCGTGGTCTTCCTGCGTGCCGATGGCACCGCAATTTGGATTGACGCAAACATTGCTTTTGGGGAACTGCAGTGTGCCGCATTCACTGCAGCACCCTCCGATCATGCGCTGAGCCATGTCCCGGTTTCGATAGTGGGTGGAGAGACCGGTCTGTTTATCGACCTCCGCCCTTATGCCTTCTTCCATCGTGACCAAGCCATTGACAGTGAGAAAGCGGGCGTAGTTGGTGTCCGTCCGGCGGCGGGCCAGATGGCCGGACACAGCGGTTCTCGGTGCAAGCTTTTCGATGGCGTCCGTCACTTCGAAGATCAAAGCATCGCACCCCTGGCCAAAGCCGGTCACAAGGATTTTGTCGCCCGGTCTTGCGGTTTCCAATGCGTGCACCAGCATGATGACAGGATGGGCGGCCCCCGCTTCCCCGCAAGTCGCTTGGAGATTGTCGGCAACGGCCTCGTCCGCAAGGCCCACCTTCTTGGCGAGCATGCTAGCGACCCGCTTCATGGCGGCCGGGAAGCAAAACGTCGTGACATCGCTTGCCGCAGTGCCTGTTTTATCAAGCACGGCTTTGATCGCGTCAGGCACGATCTTCAAATAGCCTTCATCCCGCAGCCAGCGCTCCTCCCAGGCATAGTCATACGCGTGACCGGATCCCCGGAAATGATCGACAAAGTCGGCAGATACGGTGTGCGCCCCGATGAATTTCGCAATCACTTCGCCGGTGCCCACCAAAACCGCCGCGGCACCATCGCCATAGGTCATTTCCTGCGGGCTCGCGGCCTTGGTTTTACGTTGTTCGGAGGCGGTAAAAAGAATTGGCCCTTCGGTACCAGAGGCCGCTTGCAAGGCGACCGACAATCCGGAACTGCCCGCGCGCTGAGAGGCTGCCAGATCGAGAGTCATCAGTTGGCTTTTGAGGTTCAGCGCGTCGGCAACCACCCCGACATTCTGTCGGTCATCGAACGGAAAGCTGGTCGACGCCATAAAGACTGCAGAAATCTCGGAACGATCGAGCCCGGTCAGGCAGTCCCTGGACGCTTCGACCGCCATGGTGATGGCGTCTTCGTCCCAATTGGCGATGGTACGCTCGCCCTTTGCCAATCCCTTCAAGCCCGGATTGTACCAGCCGTGCATCTTGCTGATCTCAGCACGTTGCAACCGGCTTTGCGGCAAGTAGCCGCCGAAGGCCAGAATTCCCAAGTCCATGATGCTCCTCCTCACGCGCCTTTCAGCGCTTATGTTTTCGGCTTCCGGTCAAACAGCTTGAACGCGCCCGATGCGGTGGCGATCAGAGTGCCGTCCGGCAGCAAAATTTCTCCTTCGGCAAAAAACACGGACCGCCCCCCGCCAATCCGGCGGCCATGCGCTCGCAGCAACCCTTTGCGCATTGGCGCGACGAAATTCGTGTTTAATGTCAATGTCATGCAATAAAAACGCGGCTCCGGGGGCGGGCGATAACAGCCGGCCATGCCGCATGCAAAATCGAGCGCACTCACCAAAACACCGCCATGGGTCACGCCCATGACATTGGTATGGTAGCTGTCGATCTCGACCTCGACACACGCATGATTGCGCTGCCATTCGCTGAGCTCAAACCCGACATGCTTGTTGAACTCCCCTATTGGCCACGATGTCTCGGCAAGGGTCATGATTTCTCCCGCTCTTACAGCTCCGGCCTTCGCAACGATCCATGATGGCCGCTGTCCGAAGCATCGCCTTCCAGCCGGATATTATATGTCTTGATTATTATTCGCAAGCGTATTATTAATCTGCGATACAAATTTGGTGGCTTATCTTCTTACGCGCCGCAATTGCCCGATTTTGAGGCCAAAATACTGAGGGATGGGAATGTCTGACAAAGCTTTACTGGATGGAAAAGTTGCAATTGTCACCGGCGCGGGCCGCGGTGTTGGCCGGGAGATTGCTCTTTTGATGGCTCAAAAGGGTGCCTGCGTTGTCGTCAATGACCTTGGCGGAACTGGCGGTGGTGAGGGCGAGGATGCGCTCCCGGCAACCGAGGTCGTCAACGAAATCACCGCCGCTGGCGGCAAGGCCGTTGCAAACTTCGACAGCGTCACGGATTCAGCTGCAGCCCAAGGCATGATCGATCAGGCAATCGAAAACTTCGGCAAGCTCGACATCGTGGTCAACAACGCCGGCATCGTCCGGGACGCAATCTTTCACAAGATGACGGAAAACGAGTGGGATCAGGTGATCGCCGTCCACTTGAAAGGTGCCTACAATGTCAGCCGCGCCGCCGCGACCGTGTTCCGGGAGCAGCAATCCGGCCGCATGATTCACATGACATCCACGTCCGGATTGATCGGCAACTTCGGTCAGGCCAACTATGCCGCCGCAAAACTCGGTATGGTCGGCCTGTCACGCTCCATCGCCCTCGACATGGCGCGCTACAATGTGACATCCAACGCGATTGGACCTTTTGCCTGGAGCCGCCTGATCGGCACGATCCCGATCAAGTCCGAAGAAGAGCGCATCCGGGTTGAGCGCCTGAAGAGCATGACCCCGGCAAAGGTCGCGCCGCTGGTTGCAGCTCTTGCCTCCGATGCCGCCCAGAATGTCACCGGCCAGGTGTTTGTGTCCCGGGGCAGCGAGGTCATGCTGCTCAGCCAACCGCGGCCGATCCGGTCCATGGCGCGTCCCGACGGCTGGACGCCGGAATCCATTCTCGAACACGCATTCCCGGCTTTTTCCAGCACACTTGTGCCCCTTGAGCGCTCAGCCGACGTGTTCTGCTGGGATCCGGTCTGATGGCCATCGACTATGACAAGCTGATGGCCTGGCCCTTCGAGGAGGTTGAACAAACCTACTCAATCAAGGACAGCATCATCTATGCCCTTGGCGTCGGATATGGCCATGACCCGGTCGACGAGGGGCAACTGCCCTTCGTTTTCGAGGAAGCCGATTTCAAGGCTGTGCCGACCCTGGCCGTTGTACTGGCCGGTCCAGGTTTCTGGTTGCGCGATCCCGAGACGGGCATCGACTGGCGCAAGATCCTGCATGGGGAACAAGGCATTCGCTGGCACAAGCCTCTGCCGAAATCGGCGACTGTCACAGCCCGAACTCGTATCACCCGCATTCTCGACAAGGGGGCGGACAAGGGCGCGCTGATCTATTCCGAACGTGATCTCGTTGACAAAAGCACCGGCGACAAGCTCGCCACTTTGTCGTCAACCACCTTTGCGCGCGGGGATGGCGGTTTTGGCGGGGCACCAGGCCCACAGCCGCAACCGCACGAAGTACCTGAGCGCGCGCCCTGCGCTGTGTGTGACCTCCCCACAAGGCCGCATGCAGCGTTGCTTTACCGCTTGTCCGGCGATCCCAATCCGCTGCATGCCGACCCAAGGGTGGCCGCGGCAGCGGGGTTCAAAGCGCCGATCCTCCATGGCCTTTGTACTTTGGGGATCGCCGGACATGCGGTTCTGCGCAGCTTCTGCGGATATGACACGACCTGTTTAAAATCCTTGAAATTGCGGTTTTCAAGCCCGGTCTATCCAGGCGAAACCATCCGGACGGAGATGTGGCAGGATGGCGGCGTTGTCTCTTTCCGGTCAAAGGTTCTGGAGCGCGATACGGTGGTGTTGAACAATGGATGCGTCGAGCTGGGATAACAAAGAGGGAGGACGCGAAATGGATGCAACGCTCGCGGCCTGCAAATCGATCTTTCAGGACATTGCCCGGTTTCGTGGCCTTCTGTTCGATCGCCTCATCGCTCCCTACGGACTGACCATGTCCCAGGCCCGGGTGCTTTTGCACCTGCTTGCCGAAGACAAGCTGACCCAATCAGATATCGCGCGCCGCATGGATGTCGGAACAGTGACGGTCGGCGGCCTTGTAGACCGATTGGAAGCACGCGGCCTTGTTGAGCGCCGGGCGGACCCGATCGACCGGCGCGCGAAGCGGGTGTGTCTCACGGCCGAGGCCCGGCCTCTGGAAAAAATCATGGATGAATGCAGCGCCGAAGTAGATGGCGCGTCCTTCAAGGGCTTGCCGGAAACCAGCATTCACGTTTTGCTGTCCAACCTGCAAGCGGTGCGGCAGAACCTGCTTGAAACACTGAACAAAGATGCCGGCTGAGCGCGGCGATAACAAAGTCTAGGAGGACTGGGGATGGGGCCACTTCACGGTGTGAAGATCGTTGAATTTGCCGGTATTGGGCCGGGCCCCTACGGCTGCATGATGCTTGCCGATATGGGGGCCGAGATCCTGCGGATTGACCGGGAACCGACCGGAGCGCCGGATATTGAAGGCATTGACGAACAGCGGAGAAACAGTGTTGCCCGTGGCCGCAAATCCATCACGCTTGATCTGAAGGATCCTGCAGCCGTTGAGACCGCGCTCAAGCTGATCGAAAAGGCAGATGCTGTTGTCGAAGGCTTTCGCCCCGGCGTTATGGAACGGCTCGGTCTTGGCCCGGACGTATGTCTTGCCCGCAACCCGGCGCTTGTTTACGCCCGCATGACCGGCTGGGGCCAAACCGGTCCCTTGGCACATGCAGCCGGTCACGACATGAATTACATCTCGCTGTCCGGGGCCCTTTGGTCCTTTGGAGAGGAGGGGCGCGATCCGGTGCCACCGCTCAATCTCCTCGGAGATTATGGCGGCGGCGGCATGTTCCTCGCTTTTGGCATTGTGTGCGCCTTGCTGAGGGCCAGAACAACCGGTGAAGGCGATGTGATTGATGCCGCCATTTCAGACGGAACTGCCGCTTTGATGGCGCCGGTTTATATGTGGCTCGCCAACAATCGCTGGCAAAACCGCCGGGCCAGCAACCGATTGGACGGCACGGCGCCCTATTACGGCGTTTACAAGTGTTCCGATGGCAAATGGGTGTCGATCGCACCGATCGAGGAAAAATTCTGGCAGCTGTTCCTGCATTTGCTGAAGCTTGACGAAGCAGACATCGGCGACCGCCATGACACCCGCCAATGGCCGGACATCCGGCGCCGCTTTGAAAGCATCATCGGCGCACAGCCACGCGAGTATTGGTGTCAGCTGTTTGAAGGAACGGACATCTGTTTCGCGCCAATTCTGGACCTAGAAGAGGCTCCGCTTCATGCACACAATGCGGCGCGGGAGACCTTCGTGGAACGTGATGGCATCGTTCAACCGGCGCCGGCCCCGCGTTTTCAGAATGCCAAAGCCACATTGCCGTCCCGGCCGCCGCTTATCGGCGAACATAACGAGACTATCTTACGGGACTGGGGAGTGGCTGACGATGATGTATCAGCTCTAAAGAAAAGCAGCGCAGTCTGACAACCGATGCCAACCCGCAACGCCGGGCCGGGTGTCAGCCGCACTTGCGCAATTATATAATATGCGTATAATTCGTATACTTATAATAATAGACCAAATGTATTGAGTTGTGAGGGAGCGAAACGCGGCGAACACACGCAGGCCGCATGGATCGGCACCTATCTGGCCCGGTCCGAACACGGGAGGAGATAAAGATGATTTCCATGAAGTCGGCCCTTTTGGGTCTGGGCTTGACCATCGCCATGGCAGGCGTGGCATCCGCTGAAACCATGCTGCGCTATTCCGAAGCCGGCCCAAACCGGGGCGCCAGAGCCAAGGCCCTGCAGTATTTCCTCGATGAAGCGAGCCGTATGACGGAAGGCCAGCTGACCTTCGACGTGCATTGGGGCGGCGCGCTCCTGAAATGGTCAGCCGTGCTGAACGGAGTTGCCGCTGGCGCTGCCGACATGGGAACCGTCATTGCACCCTATTCGCCCAAGCAGCTTCAAGGCCTTGCAATCGGGGATCTGCCTATTTCCTCATCCGACACCTGGGTCGGCCTGAGAGCGATGCACGAGTTGATGACCACGAACGCACAGCTCCAGGACTTTCTTGCGAAAGAAAACGTCGTCTTCCTCAGCAACTTCACCTCTACCGGCACCCAGTTTGAGTGCACCGGCGATCACAAGATCGAAACGGCCGACGACTTCAAGGGCCTGACCGTGCGGGCGACCGGGACGGTCGGCAAGGCGCTCAATGAGCTTGGTGCCAATGTCGTCAACATGACCTTCGACAAGGTGTATCAGGCACTGGATTCCGGTTTGGTCGACTGTGCCGCCGGTTACTATTACACCAACCGCGCGTTCCGGCATTATGAGATTGTCGATCACATCACCGAAGCCAATTGGGGCCAGGTCGGCGGCTTTGCCTTGGTCATGAACAAGGATGTCTGGGAAGACCTTCCTGCGGAGTATCAGAACGCGATCATGACCGCCGGATCCCAGATGATTGACGAGTTCGCTCGCATTCAAATCGAGACCATTAACGACGTGAAAGCCGGGCTTGCGAGCGGCGAAATCGGGCGTCAGGTGCCCGTTGTAGCGCTGGACGACACTGAGCGCGCAAAGTTGCTCGCCATGACGGACAAATATGTCCAGGAATGGATTTCCGACATGACGGAGCGGGGGTATGACGGCCAGGCGATCTGGGATCAGTACGCCGTTCTCGTCGACAAGTATGCGGATGAACTGAACACCAAAGGCTATCCATGGGCACGGTGACGCCCGGCAAACCGGTCCCGCCTGGCAACGAGCGGAGCCAGTTCTCCTCTCCCTTGAGACTTCTGGCCGGGCTGGAAACAGCGTTCATAGCAATTGCTGCTGTCGCCATTTTGGGCATGTGCGTTTACATCACGCTTGGCATTGTCCTGCGCACCTTTGTCGGAATGCAAATCCCGGATGAAGTCGTGATTGTCGGAGACCTGATGATCGGCGCCTTGATCCTGCCACTGGCCTATGTGGCGGCGGATCGCGGTTTTATTGCCGTTGAAGTGATAACGGACCTGCTGCCGAAAGCTGCCCAAGTCTGGCTTAATGTGCTTGCGGCCATAATCGGACTGTGCGCGGTGATCCCGATCACTTATGCCGGATATCTTGCCATGATCCACGCGATCGAAAGCGGCAACTATTTCTTCGGCATTCTGGAAGTGCCTGAATGGCCGGGGCGGGTCGCCTTCTTTGCAGGCTACGCCTTGTTCTTCATCCGCCTGACTGTCTTGTTCCTTCAAGACGTCTGGACCGCCATCGGCTCCGGCGGCGGGGGGAATCCCGGCAAGACACACGATCCAAGCTGGGAGGAGGCTGCCTGATTTCAGGCAGGCGGCCACCTCGTTCATAATTCACCCTGAACGAGAGACACTCTAGTGGACCCCTCAACAATTGGTATCATCGGCTTTGCGGCAGCGCTCACACTGCTTATCCTGCGCGTTCCAATTGGATTTACGCTGGTCAGCGTTTCCTCTATCTGCGCTTTGGTCACATATGCTTGGCGCCCGGGCTCTGAATTCAATCTCGACCTTGGCCTGCGTCCGGCGATGGCGCTGATTGAATCCAACGCCTTTGAGTTCATTCACTCCTATTCCCTGTCGATGGTGCCGCTGTTCATTGCAGCCGGTCACATCGCCTATCACACCCGCATTACAACGGATATTTATGACGCGGTCCGGGTTTGGATGTCCCGCCTGCCGGGCGGCTTGGCCGTTGCCTCGCTGATCGGCTGCGGCGGTTTCTCGGCGATCACAGGATCCAGCGTCGCCTGCGCCTCCTCCATGGGCCGGATTTGCGTTCCGGAGATGTTGCGCTACGGCTATGACAAGCAGCTGGCAAGCGCCAGTGTCGCCGCGGGTGGCACGCTTGGCGCACTCATCCCGCCAAGCGTACTGTTCATCCTGTACGGCACCTTCACCGAGACATCGATCAGCCGGCTGTTCATGGCTGGTGTGGTGCCAGGTCTCTTAAGCCTTGCCGGGTTCATCATCACCGTGCTGGTCTGGGTCAAACTCCGGCCGGAAGCGGCCCCCGTCCCCGAAGGTGACATCTCCGGAGACGACCGGTTTACGGCCGCGATCAAAGCCTGGCCAGCCGCCACACTGATGATCATTATCATTGGCGGGATCTATGGCGGGATCTTCACCGCCACGGAAGCAGCTGCCGTCAGTCTGTCTTTCGTGTTGATCTACGGAACAGTTTCAGGCCGGTTGCGGTGGGCGGATTTCGTCCTGTCGATGCGCGAGACCGCCTATCAGACCGGGTCGTTGTTTTTCATTGCGGTCGGCGCAAAGATCTTCGTTTCCTTCGTCTCCCTGACCGGGGTGACGGGCGGGTTGGTCGATATCGTGTCGTCTTCGGGCCTGGAAACCTGGATGATCCTGTTGTGCATCGTCGCGATTTACCTGGTGATGGGCATGTTCCTGGATCCGATCGGCACCATGCTTTTGACCCTACCCTTCACGGTCCCGCTTATTGAAGGCATGGGATTTGATCTTATCTGGTTCGGTGTCATCGTCGTCAAACTGCTGGAAATCGGCCTGATCACACCGCCGGTCGGCCTCAATGTCTTCGTCATCAATTCGGTGGTTGGACGGGAGATACAGGTTCACACGATCTTCTTCGGGATCATGAAGTTCCTGGTGCTGGACATTGTTGTCCTATTGGCACTTCTGGCCTTCCCGATCCTGTCACTCGGCCTGCCGAGTTTGATGTTCTGATCAACATAAGGCACTGCCCCGGTCTTGCGCCGGGGCCTGATTGCATTTGGTCCCGGCGCAAGGCCGGGACGGCAAAAGTTTTTCAGATGATGGTTTTTTCAAAATAGACGCGGTTGAATCCGTCTTCCGTTCGGCGGCCGGTCTCTTTGTAGCCGATTTTCGGATAGATGCTGAGATTGGCCGTCATCTTTTCATTTGTGTAAAGGCGGATGGCGGAAAGACCGAGCGCACGGGCTTCCGCCTCGCAGTGGGACATCAGGGCCTTGCCGATGCCTCGACCGGCCGCGGCCGAGACAACAGCGACATTTTCCAGGAACATGTGATCCGCCCTTGGGAAATAGACGACGAAGCCGAGGAGACTGCCGGTCTCGTCTTCTGCAACATAAACTTGCCCAGCGCCAATCTGCGTCTCAAAATCGGCAATCATGGGCGCCGGCTTCCGGCCAATAGCCGCGATATAGGGCGCATAGGCCTCTTCCGCACAGGCACGGACAGCCGATACATCGTCTGGCACGGCGGGCCGGATCTTCATTGCAGGGCACTCCGGATCAACTGATTGCTGCCCCATTCATTCCGGCAGAGTAGTCGTTTTGCAAGAAAAGACCCGGACGCCACAAAACGTCCGGGCAAGAAACACGCCGGTGATGTGCGCAGGGAGTGTCGAGGGGACCGTATTGCGCACTGCCCGTTATTTGGCTCGCTGGTTGAACCGGCGGCCGACAAGGGCGCTTGCAATGTTGGTTTTCTGGATGTCGATGGACCCGCCGGCGATGCCCCAGCCCCAGCTGTCCCGCATCTTTTGCTCCATCGGATATTCGCGTGAATATCCATAACCGCCCATCAGCTGCATGGCCTTGCCGGTGACTTCGCGGGTCATCTCATTAGCAAAACACTTGGCAATCGAACTTTCCCCAACCGACGGAAGACCGCTTTCAGCGTTCACGACAGCCCGGTAGAGTAGCAGGCGCGCTGCATCCAGTTTCATTTTCATGTCGGCGATTTGAAGCTGAACCGCCTGGAAATCGATGATCTGTTTGCCGAACTGCTCCCGCTCCTGAACATAATTCAGGACGTAGTCGAAGGCAGATTGCGCGCAGGCAAGGCTCATGGTGGTGTTGCCACAGCGTTCCAGATCAAACGCCTCCATGAGCTTCCGGAATCCACCGGCCGGGACAATGATGTTTTCGGCCGGAACGCTGACATCATCGAAATACATGTCTGCGCTGTGCACGCCGCGAAAGCCCATATGGTGCTCCCGTTTACCGAAGGTAAAGCCATCGGCCCCCTTTTCGACGAGAACAGCCCCGATGCCCTTCGCTCCGGGATCGTCGGACATACGGCAATAGACAACATAGGCATCCGAGTGGCCTGCGCCGGAACACCAGCGCTTTTGGCCGTTGATGATCACCCTATCGGCCTTAACCCGCGCCTTGGTGGTGAGATCGGTCAGCGCTGATCCCGCGCCCGGCTCCGACATAGAAACTGCAACGATCATGTCGCCGGAACAGACTTTCGGCAGGACTTTCTGGCGCATCGCTTCCGGGGCAAAATTCGCGATCGCAAGTGCCGGTCCGAAGCAGGATTCAAAGATCGGAAAAGCAACGCCGATGGAGACCTTGGCAACTTCTTCCAGCACCAGTACCGCTTCGAAATGGCTCATGCCGCCGCCGCCATAGGTTTCCGGCAGGTTCACCCCCAGAAGTCCGAGCTCGGCGAACCGGTGCATGACATCCGGTCCGGGCGACTCATCCGTTTCTTCAACCTCACGGGCTATGTCCGGCAATTCCGTCTGGGCAAACCGGCGCACGGTTTCCTGGAGAGCGGTCTGTTCTTCTGAAAGGGTAAAATCCATTTGCGATGCTTTCACTTTTCCGCTGAAACAGCGGCTATCTTGATTGGGTGTAAATTTGCGGCTCAGCTGGCTGCCTTTTCGCGGACGTCCCGCGCAGCTTCCCAATAGGGATCCCGGAGTTTGCGCTTGAAGATCTTGCCGGTGTCATCGCGCGGCAGAAGAGATTGGAATTCGATCCGGCGCGGCACCTTGAACCCGGCCAATCGGCTCTTCAGGTGGGCGATGACTTCTTCTGCCGTGAGATCACTCGAGGGCTCTGGCTGCACAACCGCCATCAGCGCTTCACCATACTCCGCATCCGGCACACCAAAGACGGCGCAATCGGCGACGCCTGACATGGCATGAAGTTCTGCTTCAATCTCTGCCGGATAGATGTTGACCCCACCCGAAATCACCATGTCCTTTGACCGGTCGCACAGGAACAAGTATCCGTCTTCATCCAGATACCCGACATCGCCCGTTGCAATGAGGCCACCGACATCGAGATCCGCCCGCGCTTTCGGATTGTTGGCGTAGGTGAATTCAGGGGCCGTATCGAGGCGGGAGACAATCTCGCCAGGTGTTCCGGCCGGCACGTCCTGACGGTCACCGTCCATGATCCGCAATGTCACGCCATCCAGCGCACGGCCGACCGTGCCGGGCTTACGGAGGCTTTCTTCCGGAGTGCAAAAGGTCACATAGTTTTGTTCGGTGCCTGCGTAGAACTCATGGACCACCGGTCCAAACCAGGCCTGCATCGCCGTTTTAACCTCCGGCGGACAATGCGCGGCAGCGGTCACGACATACTGAAGCGACGAGACATTGTAACGGTCTCGGATATCCGGAGGGAGTTTCAAGAGACGTGCAAACATGGTTGGGACCATGAAGGCCGTTGTGATCCGCTCCCGCTCCACTGTCGCGAGGAATTCCCGCGCATCGAAACGCGGCATCAGGAACACCTTGTCGGCCACAGCGTAGGTGCGCATCCCGAAGGAATTCGGTGCCCCATGATAGAGCGGGCCGCAGATCAGCGCCCTGATGCCCGGCGTGATCCCGTAAATCCGGTCGCGGACCGCAAGAAACTCTTTCGCCAGGCCCGACTCCTGCGGCAGCTTGATCACGCCCTTGGGTTTTCCGGTGGTGCCGGACGTGTAGGTCATCGTGTCGGTAAAGTCCCGGCACGGATCTGTCAGCGGTGGGTGTGTTTCAATGAAGTGATCCCAGGGCACCGTTTCAACGGTTTTAACGCCATTCAAGTACGGGAGCCGGTAGGCCACGCGCAGTTCCGGCGGGGTGTCCACCTCAAGAACAAGCATATCCTTTGGAATTACGCTGCCGAAGGTTTGCAGGAGATCTGAATGCGCGATCAGCACTTTTGCGCCGGAATCCTGAAGAACATAGGCAATTTCCGGCGGCGCCAAATGCCAGTTGACGGCCACCGGGCTTGCGCCAAGCAGCGAGGCCGCCCGCGCAGCTTCAAAAAAGGAGAAATCATTGCGCAACAACAACGCAATGCTGTCGCCGCGATTGATGCCATAGTCCCGCAGACCGGAGGCCGCGCGATGAGCGCGCCCTTCGCAGTCCGACCGCCGGGTGGAGCGTTCACCGCTGTACAAAACCGTGTCAGACATGGCGGGCCTCTTCAGCATTGTCGTTGGTCCCATTCATTGCTGGCACCTTGGCACCCACCAGCGCGCGGGCTGCGCCAAGAACAGCCTCAGTGTCTTCGCCAACATCTGGAACATGGGAGCCAACCGGCAGCGGAGCTCCGGAAAACTGAAATGGCAGACTCGCGACTTTAAAAGCCTCTGCACCGGTTCCGACCGTGCTCATCAGGTCCCGCACCGTGACCTGTTCGTCGCAGATTGCTTCGGCGACTGTCTGATAGCGGGCACAAGGTATCCCAGCGCCCATCAAGGTCGCTTCACAGTCAGCGGCGGTCCGCGATTGCGTCCAGTCCTCGACCAATGACGTAAGGGCCGGCCAATTCTTTTCACGTTCCAGCTGGGTGTTGAAACGGGTGTCGTCCTTCCATTCCGGGTGATCCAGAAGGTCTGCGAGCCGCTCAAAGATCCGGCTCGTGATCGGCACGGCGATCACATGCCCATCGGACGCCCTCACCGGTGTCGCCAGCCAGCGGTCAAACGAACTTGGCGTCTGAGCTTCTTGCATTTCCAGGACGAGCAGATTGATCATGCTGTCCATCAAGGCAACATCGATGTACTGCCCAGCCCCGTGGCGGAGCTGCCCAATCAGGGCGGTCTGGATCGCGCTGAAAGCAAACAGGCCGCCAATCAAATCAGCGTACCAGATCCCGGTCCGGAACGGCTTGTCCACATCCTCGGCATAGGACATCGCGGCAAGGTCATGACCAGAAAGCGCATGCAGGATGGGGGCATAGGCTGGGTGCCGGGAGCGTGGCCCTTCCTGGCCAAAGCCGGAAATCGAGCAATAGACCAGATCTTTGCGGCCTTTGGAGAGGGATGCGTGGTCAAGCCCAAGATCGCGAACGACGCCCGGGCGGAAATTCTCAACCACCACATCACAAGATGCGGCAAGCGTGCGGATTGCCTCCAGATCGCGTTCAGAGCGGAAATCGATCTCAATGCTTTTTTTTCCGGCGTTAAAATGGCCGAAATAGGTGCTCTTTCCGTTGCGCAGCGGTTCCTTGACCCGCATGTGTTCTCCGCCCATCGGCTCAATCTTGAAGACCTCTGCGCCGCAATCGGCAAGGAGACGAGTGCAGTAGGGGCCGGAGATGATCCGGGTCAAATCAAGGACCCGGATCCCGTCCAGCGGTTTTTTGGTGTTCAGTGCCATAAAAGATTTTTCCCGCATGCGGTTACTGCGTCAGCACATCGCTGGCCATGTCGAGCGACACCGGTGCGTCGGCGAGCAGAAGATCGGTCGCCGCCTTTTCAAAGCCGGTTTCGCCAACTTTCAGCGGGTCTTGCGCCCGCAGCCGGTGGTCGATCACCATCCGGGCAAGCAGCAGTCGCCGGGCATCGCGGCCAGCTGCGCCCAGCGCCGAGCCTTCGGTTGCGAGCAATGTGGCTGTCGCTGAGTTGTAAACCGCGCTGGAGGCCTTGCGCGCCAGTGTCTGGTTGCCGCTCATGGCAACATCCTCGGCAAAATCGATGGCCTGCTGGACGGTGCTGCGCAGTTCGCCCTTGAACTGGCCCGGCATGTTGGAGCTGGTGTCGATCTGATCCATCAGCTCTTCCTTGAGGTCCTTGTGCGCACCGACCTTGGCAATCGCACGTGTCGTGATGTCGAGCGAGTTGATGTTGGAGGTGCCCTCCCACAAGACACCCAAATGCGCATCGCGCACCAAACGGGCGTTGACGAAATCTTCGATGTAACCGTTGCCGCCGCGTACTTCCATCGCACCCGTTGCAACACGAACGTTGTCGCGGGCGGTCCGGTATTTGTGCGCCGGGGTCAGGATCCGGGTGATCATTTGCGCCCGCTCATCACCAGCCTCCGCCAGGCTGATCTGATTGCCGAGGTACAGTGTAATCGACAACGCCTGTTCGGTCGGTACCATCAGTTTCATCAACTGACGGCGCAGGAGCGGCTTGTCGATGATCTTTTCCTGAAACGCATGCCGGTTCTGGGCTGTGACCAGCGCCTCGTTGAGGCAGCGGCGCATCATGGCGGCGGCCCGGCACCCATGGGACAGGCGCGACAGGGACACCTGATCCATCATCATTTTCAGGCCCTTGTTTTCATGCGGGCCCACTTCACCGAGCGGATAGGCAACGGCGCCATCAAAGACGATCTCGCCGGACGCCATGGAGCGGCTACCAAGTTTGTTCTTCAACCGCACAATCCGGTAGGAATTCCGGCTGCCGTCGTCCAGGCGGCGCGGCAGGGCGAAGAGCCCCAGTCCCTTGTTGCCGGCCGGAGCGCCTTGCGGGCGGGCAAGCAGAAGGGCGACATCGCCATCCGTGCAGGAGCAGAACCACTTTTCGCCGTAGAGCTTCCAGTTACCGTCTTCGAAACGGGCTTCCAGCTGGATATTGGAGACGTCCGATCCGCCGGTGCGCTCCGTCATGAACTGGGCACCCTTGAGCATGGTCTTGGTGTCCTGGCTTATCAGGCCATCGTAGAAGCGGGCCTTGGTGGCCTCATCCCCATAATCCTTGATCAAGGTCGCCGTCGTTTCCGTGGCCGAAATCGGGCAGAGTTGGCCGAACTCCGACTGGCCGAAGATGTATTGGAAAATGAATTTCACGGTATGCGACATTGGCTTGTCCCAGCCGAACACTCCCGGCTTATGGATCATCGCGGCCAGGCCATAATCGCCCAGCGCGACGTCTTCCATGTTGCGGTAAGCCGGATGGAATTCGATCCAATCTTCGAACCGTCCCCGCGGATCCCGGTGATGGAGAACGGGTATGTGCTTGTCCGCCATGCGGGACCAGTCATCAACCTCGTCGCCGACCAGCGCACCGAATGTCTCAAGATGCGGCTCAAGGTGGGCCCGCAGATCATCCGGCAGGTAAAGGGTAACAAGATCCTGAAGGCTCTTGTCGATGCTGTAAAAGTTCAACCCATGGCAATCCGGCGCCACCAGGTTGGCAAGCTCTGGGGTTGGCAATGTATGGTGTTGCGGTTGAACATTCATTTTGAAATCCTCCCAATAGGGTTTTGCTGCCTGTAATTTCCGGCCGGCCTGTTGAATTGAAATTCAAAGAGATAAGGTCTGTTCAGCTGCCCCGATCGAAACCGGGGCGTCGCTCAAAAGAAGATCTGTTGCGGCTGTCTCGAAGGCGCTGCCGTCGCTGGACAGCGGATCTTGTGGCGACAGACGGTGCGCGACGACCATTCGCGCCAGCAACAGCCTGCGCGCGTCCCCACCTCCGGTGCCAAGGCGCGCACCTTCGCAGGCCAAAAGAACGGCGGTCGCGGAATGGTAGACGGCACTGGCGGCCTGGCGGGCAAGGCTCTCCTCCCCGCGCCGGGCGATTTCTTCGGCGAGATCCAAGGACTTGATCAGGGATGATTTCAAGACGTTGGCAAAGGAGTTAGGAAGCCCTGGACAGCCGTCAATCTGCGCCAGCAGTGCGGATCTCAAGTCCTTGTGAGCCTCTATCCGTCCAATTGCCCGCGTTGTGATGTCCAGCGCATTGATGTTGGACGTGCCTTCCCACAGAAGGCCAACATGGGCATCCCGGACGAGACGGGCATTGACGAAGTCCTCAATGTACCCGTTGCCGCCACGGACCTCCATGGCACCTGTCGCGACGCGGATGTTGTCGCGCGCCGTCCGGTATTTGTGGGCCGGGGTCAGGATCCGGGCGACGCGCTCGGCATGGGTGTCGCCGTTTGCGGCTTCGGTCAAAACAGTGCCGAGATAGAGCGTCATCGACAACGCCTGTTCGGTCGGCACCATCAGTTTCAACAGCTGCCGGCGCAACAGGGGCTTGTCGATGATCTTTTCGCGGAAAGCGGTGCGGGTTTTTGCAACCGTCATGGCCTCGTTGAGACACCGGCGCATCATTGAAGCAGCACGGGCACCATGAGACAGGCGGGACAAGGACACCTGGTTCATCATCATCTTGAGGCCGGGGTTTTCCTTTGCCCCGACATCCCCAAGCGGATAGGCAACCGCCCCCTCAAAAACCACCTCGCCGGAGGCCATGGAGAGCGTGCCGAGTTTGTCTTTGAGACGCACAATCCGGTAGGCGTTCCGGCTGCCATCCTCCAGACGGCGCGGCAGAGCAAAAACCGCCAGTCCCTTGTTTCCGGCCGGGGCGCCTTGCGGGCGGGCAAGCACCAGCACGACATCGGAATCAGCGGCGGAACAGAACCACTTTTCACCATAGAGCCGCCATGTGCCGTTCTCATTGCGGGCCTCGACGGCGAGTTGCGACACATCTGACCCGCCATGGCGTTCGGTCATGAATTGTCCGCCAGTCATCCGGGTTTCCGGATTCTGGCTGATCAGCCGGTCATAAAATCGTGTGATAAGCGCATCACTACCGAATTTCCTGATCATGGCGGCGGTGGTTTCGGTCATCGAAATCGGACACAGCTGACCGAACTCCGATTGCCCGAGCAAATACTGGAAGACAAACTTGACCGTGTGCGGCATCGGTTCGGGCCAGCCGAACACCCCCGGTTTTCCGGTCATACCGGCCATTGCGAAGTCACAAAACGTGATCTGCTCCATGCGTTTGTAGGCCGGATGAAACTCGATCCAGTCTTCAAAGCGCCCGCACGGGTCACGGTGATGGAGAACCGGCACATGCCGGTCAGCCGTTCTGGAAAGCGTGTCAATTTCACCGCCCACCAAAGCACCGAATTCTTGCAGTTTCGGCCAGAGATGAGCGCGCAGATCTTCAGGTAGGTACAGCGTCAGAAGATCCTGAAGGCTGCGGTCGATCTCAAAGAAGTTCTGTCCATGGCAATCCGGCGCAACCAGCTCGGCGATTTCGCCGGAAGGCATAGCGGTGTGCTGGCCTGTGTGGATGTTCATGAACGCAGTCTCCAAAACAAAAGGGCGCGGCAAGAAATCTGATCTCAATAGGACTTCGGCAGCCCCAATACCCGTTCGGCGATATGGCAAAGGATGAGTTGTTGGCTAACCGGCGCCAGGCGGGGAATCATGGCCTCGCGCATATAACGCTCGACGTGGTATTCGCGGGCATATCCGAACCCGCCATGGGTCATGACCGCCTGCTGGCAGGCTTCAAACCCGGCTTCCGACCCCAGATACTTTGTGGCATTCGCCGCCGGGCCACACGCAAGACCGGCGTCATACTGGCGGGCAGCTTCAAGCGCCATGAGCCAGGCGGATTCCAGCATCATCCAGTTGCGCGCGAGCGGGTGCTGGATGCCCTGGTTCTGCCCGATCTGCCGGTCAAAGACGACGCGCTCGTTGGCATAAGCGCAAGCCTTGCGCATCGCTGCATGGCCCAGACCAATGGCTTCCGATCCGATCAGGATCCGTTCCGGGTTCATGCCGTGCAGAATCGCCCGGAATCCTTCGCCTTCTTCACCAATAAGGTTCTCAGACGGGATCTCGAAATTCTCAAAGAAGAGCTCGTTACAATCGACCGTCTTCCGGCCCATCTTGTAGATCTCCCGGACCGTGATCTGGTCACGGTTGAAGTCGGTGTAGAACAGGCTGAGCCCTTGTGTCGGTTTTTCGACCTCCTCAAGCGGAGTTGTACGGGCGAGGAGCAGGATTTTCTCCGCAACCTGCGCCGTGGAGATCCAAACCTTTTGACCATTGACCAGATAACGGTCTCCTTGACGCCGGGCGGCCGTTTTCAGATGGGTCGTGTTCAAACCGGTGTTGGGCTCGGTTACGGCGAAGCACGTACGTTCCTGACCGGCGACGACCGGCGGCAACATGCGCCTCTTCTGCTCGTCGGTACCGAAAACAACCACTGGCGAAAGACCAAAGATGTTCATATGCACGGCAGAAGCGCCGGAGAGCCCGGCCCCGGATTCGGCAATCGTGCGCATCATGATGGCAGCTTCAGTAATCCCAAGACCTGCGCCGCCATAGGCTTCGGGGATACAAATGCCGAGCCAGCCAGCCTGCGCCAGGGCTTGAAAGAACTCGGTTGGAAAGCCGCCGGCCTTGTCTTTTTCGAGCCAGTAAGCGTCATCGAACTGGCTGCAAAGGCTTGCAACAGCATCCTGAATGGCCGTTCTGTCGGGGGAAAGCTGTATATCCATTGTCGCCTCAAGCTGGGACCGGTTCAGATACAGGTGCGGAGACAATCCCCGACTGCAGCAATTCGTAGATCGTGTCTTCGCTGAGCCCGGTTTCCTTCAGAACTTCAACGGTATGCTCGCCAAGGACGGGCGGCGGCTTGTGCGCATTTGATTGCGTCCGGGACCATCTAACCGGTACTTTCGTGCGCCGCATCCGGCCTTCGCTTGGGTGATCGTATGTCTCGAAAAAGCCGACATCGCTGAGATGCGGGTCGTCCAACAGGCTCTCAAGGGAGTGCATCGGCATAACCGGGATATCCGCGGTCTCAAGCAGCCCGAGCCATTCGCTGCTGGTCTTCGTCTTGGTGACTTCACTGACAGCTTTGCAAAGATCGTCAAAATGCTCTTGCCGCCCGGTGAAAGAGGAGAACCTGTTGTCAGCCGACAGAACGGCTGGCTTTCCGGTAGCCTCCAGAAACCGGCCCCACTGCGCATCCGAATACAGGAGCAGGCAAATGTAGCCGTCCTTTGTGCGCAAAGGCCTGCGGGCTTTCGACGTAAGACGATGGTATCCGCCCGCATCTAGCGGTGGTTCAAAAGAAAGGCCGCCCAGATGATCCCCGAGAACGAAATTTGCGACAGTCTCAAACATCGGAATGCTGATCTGCTGCCCCTCACCGGTCCGGCCCTTGTGAACGAGCGCCGCAAGAATCGCGTTGGCAGCGGCCAAACCAAATGCCCGGTCGGCAATTGCATTCGGGAAATAGCGGGGCACCCCGCCGCTCGCCTTGGCCTGAAGGAACGGCAGCCCGACAGCACCCTGGATGAGATCATCATAGGCAGGCCGTCCTGAATACCGGCCACCTTCATCAAATCCAAGAAGCGCGGTGTAGATGATGTCCGGTTTGACCGCCTGAATGGTGTCGTAGGAGAGACCCAAGCGCATCATCGCTTTCGGACGGCTGTTGGTGACGAAGATATCGGCGGTCCGGATCAGGCCCAGCAAGACCTCGCGGCCGTCTTCTGTTTTCAGGTCAAGGCAAACGGAGCGCTTGTTGTAGTTGGCATTCATATAAAGCGGGCCCATGGCCGCCGACCGCATTGGTCCCACCTGGCGCAACATGTCACCTGCCGGGGATTCAATCTTGATGACGTCGGCGCCGTAGTCGCCCAGCGTCTGCGTCGCAACCGGTCCGGCGAGCACCGCCGACATGTCTATGACACGTATGCCTTCCAAAGGGCCCATGCGAAAAACCTTGGCTTATGTCTACATATATGAATAATAAGTCCATATATTGAAACAATGTCAAGCCAATCATCGATGATTGCTCGCGTTTTGTGGGAAAGCGCGATAAAAGACCGAGACCAGAAATGAAGACTTCGACAGGCTGCCCGGTTGCGCCGACACGCTGCGGAATCAACGCCTTGCAACAAAAGACCGTGCCCCATGGCTGTTAAACAGATCCAGAACGCACTCGATCTGATCGAGTATTTCGCCCGCACCAAAAAACCGGCAAGTCTGGCGGAACTTCAGCAGCATTTCGGATGGCCGCGATCGAGCGCCTACAATATTTTGAACACACTGGTGGAACGCGGCTACATGTATGAGCCTGCGCGGCGCGGCGGCTACTATCCAACGCCCAGGCTTGCCAGCGTTGCTGAAAGCATCATGTCCGCGGATCCGCTCAATGAACGGCTGGCAGAACTCTTACGGAAACTTGCTGATGAAACCGGCGAAACGGCAATACTCGCCGCACCCGCCGGACGGTTTTCCGTTTATCTCGATGTCATCGAATCCCCGTCCCCCATCCGCTACGCAGCGCATGTGGGCATGCGGATCCCGATCCATGCCGGGGCTTCCGGGCGCGCTCTTTTATCTCTCTATTCAGAAGCCGAGCGCGGGGCCCTTTTGAGCAAGGTCTCCTTTGACCGGTATGGCGCAAACGCCCTGATGACGGCCGAAGACGTTGAAGCGGCACTTGCAAAATCCAGGGACCGCGGTTGGTATCAGAGTATTCGCGAATACAGTGCGGACCTTGCAGCAATTGCCATTCCAGTGATGGTCGATGATCGCAGATTTGCGGTTGTTGTTGCCGGCCCGCAGTACCGGCTTGAAAACAAGTGCGCTGATGTTGCCGCGACCTTGCAAAGGCTGACGGCAGAGTTTGGCTTTTCAAGCAACGAGATCACGTCAGACCCGATTGCGGCCAGCCATTAATCCAAGGCGATTAACCGCGAGTAACAACCTCGTTCGAAGAACCGTTCGCTTGCCGCAGTCGCGCCACGCCTGCGTCTGCCGCTGCGCTCGACAATCGATAGGCATTGGCGGCCGGCGCTATCGCGCATCCGGTCCCTCGGACGAGACTACGGTCTTATCAATCCTATAACTTGTTATTTTCATTCCTTCTTTTGCCCAAGGCGATTTCCCAATCCTACGGAAAATACTCCTTGCCGGTGACCAGACGGGCTGAAAGCCAAATTTGTCGACTGGACATATGTCTCGATATATGATCATTTAGTCCATAAATAAGAACAAAAAAATTGCCGCCCTCGCTCAACCGATACCTTCAGGAACAGGTCAGCAGGGGAGAGACAGGGCGCTGAGCCCGAAAACCGCCGTTTGGCGGATCTCAATTGGGAGGAAAAAGATGAAACGCATCAAAAACGCGGTCTGCGGTGCTGTTGCTGCCTGTTTATTTGCAGCGCTCATGCCGCAACCGGTCATGGCTGCAAATGTTGATGGCCCACCAGTCTTCTGGAAATTCTCGGTTTGGGGCAAATCGCGGGCTTTGACAGCCGGCCCGGAACACCTTGCAGCGCGGCTTGCCGAAGAAACTGGCGGAAAGTTCCAACTCAAGATCTTTTACGGCGATCAGCTGTCCAAGGCGAAAGAGAACCTCGACGGCCTGAGGGTCAATGCTTTTGAAGCTGCGATCGTCTGCAATTTCTACCATCCGGCAAAAACACCTGCCTTGATGGTCATGAGCCTGCCTTTCCTGCCGATCAAGGATTTCGACACGTCGATCGCTGTGCGCGATGCGCTTTATCAGCATCCCGTTGCAGTGTCCGATCTGGAGAAATGGAACGCCATCAGCTATGCGTCGACGCACTTGCCCCAGTATGAATTCATGGGAACCGGTGAGCCGCCGAAAACCCTCGAGGATTGGAACGGCCTGCGGGTGCGCGCCGGCGGCGGTGTTGGCCTGGCTATGGAAAAACTCGGCGCAGTGCGTCAGTCCATGCCAGCAACGGAAGTCTACACCGCGCTTCAGCGCGGCATTGCCGACGCGGTCTCCTTTCCTTTCACTTATGCGCATGGTGCCTACAAACTGCAGGAAGTGGCGAACTGGTTCACGGGAAATCTGAAGCCCGGAACGGCCGATTGCCCGATCGTTTTGAACAAGACGTCCTATGAAAGCCTTCCAGATCAATACAAGGATCTGCTCGCGTCACTGAAACCCGAAATCGATGAAGTCTATCGCGAGGTCTACGGAAAAGCTGATGAGAAATATCTTCCGATTTTTCAGGAAGCTCTGACCGAAGTCACCTACGACCCGGCAACCCGTCAAGAGTTCCAAAACGTTGCTGGCGAGCCGATCTGGCGGCAGTGGGTTTCGGACAATCAGGAAAGCTTTGACGCACAAGGCGTCCTGGACACGGTTCTGAATGCCGGCAGCGGCAGCTAACACACCTTGAAAGGCACCGATCCAAGCCGGTGCCTTCCTTCACGGTCTTTCATTCCTGCGGGCTGGGCCATTTATCCAGTGCGCGAGAGCAGTCCCCTTCCCGCAATCTGACCAGCTTCGGAACCTGATTTCCCATGACAGGAACACATGGCGGCGGCGCCCTTTTATTGTCGATGAACCGCGGATTGGGTGCAGTTGAAGACACGCTCAATATCATCGCGGCTTTGACGATCTTCATCGTGATGCTGGTGACGACTTTCCAGATCTTCTGCCGGCTCGCGGGGTATCCGATCCCAGGTTTTCTAGAAGCATCCGAACAGGCAATTGCCGTATTTGCGTTCCTCGGTGTGGCTTATGCACAGCGGTATGGCGCGCATATCCGGATGGACATGCTGGTGGGCGCTGCACATGGGCGCATGCGCTGGTTTTTGGAAACGGTTGCCACCTTGCTCGGCATGATCCTCATTGCTGTTCTCATCCGCTACAGCTGGAGCTTCTTCTACAGCTCCTTCGAGGTTGGCGATGTCACATACGACTACGGGATTCCAACGTGGCCATCGAAACTTCTGGTCCCGTTCGCCTTTTCCATCTGGTTCCTGCGTTTGAGCCTGCAGTTTATCGGCTTTTTGCGCCTGTTCATCTGGCCCAAGGCAGATCCGGTTGCGGTGCCGGTCATCAAGACCGCTGCTGATCACGCCCAGGATGAAGCCTCCAGTGCTGGAGGCGGAAAATGAGTTTCCTTGAAACCCTCACAAGCGGTGCACCCGGTATTTTCTTCGGTATCGGCTACAGCAATCCTGCGCTCGTTGGCGTCATCTGCATGGGACTGTTGCTGGTTTTTGTTCTGATCGGTGTCCGGGTCGTCTTCGCGGCCGGGCTGGTCGGATTGATCGGGCTTGTCGAACTCATCGGATGGCATGCGGCGGCCGGCAGTATCGGCTCTATCCCGCACTCAAAGTCCGTCAGTTTTGTTCTCGGGCTCATTCCGGTCTTCATCCTGATTGGCTATCTCGCGTTTCATGCCGGCATGACCGCGCAACTCTTTGCCGCCGCGCGGGCCTGGATTGGCTGGCTGCCGGGTGGTCTCGCCGTCGCAACCGTCTTTGCAACGGCAGGCTTTGCCGCCGTTTCCGGCGCTTCAACCGCAACGACAGCGGTGTTTGCCCGCGTCGCGATCCCGGAAATGCTCAAGGCCGGTTATGACCGTCCGCTCGCCGCCGGCGTTGTCGCAGCCGGGGGAACGCTCGCCTCCCTGATCCCGCCATCAGCGATTTTGGTCATCTATGCCATCATCGTTGAAGAATCGGTCGGAGCGCTGCTGCTCGCGGGCTTCTTGCCTGGCCTGTTTTCCGCAGCGATTTATGCCGCGATTATTGTGCTCTGGGCCAAATTCCGCCCCGAGGCCGGGCCAGCCGTGCGCGGCGTAAGCTGGCGGGAACGGTTTCAATCCTTGCCGGGCGTTTTACCGATCGCAGCTGTGGTCGGAATTATCGTCAGCGCGATCTACACCGGCTGGGCTGCCCCCACCGAAGCAGGAGCGCTTGGGGCATTCGTGGTTCTGGTGATGGCCTGGATCAACGGGATGCGTTGGCCAAGCCTCAAGGCCGCCCTGATGGAAACGTCCAAGCTGGTGGTGATGATCTTTTCATTGATTTGGGGCGTGCTGATTTTTGGCCGATTTTTGGGGTTTTCCGGCCTCCCGGAAACGTTTGCCAACTGGATCCTGTCCTTTGATGCCGATCCTTATCTGATCCTTGCCGCCATTTTGTTGGGATACGTGATCCTCGGGATGTTCATGGATGCCATCGGGCTTCTGCTTTTGACTTTGCCGGTCGTTTATCCCGCCGTTATGGCTCTGAATGGCGGGCCGGATGTCACCGCAGCCGATAGCGCCTTCGGCATGAGTGGGACGCAGGCCAGCATTTGGTTCGGGATCATTGTGGTGAAAATGGCCGAGGTCTGCCTTATCACGCCCCCCATCGGTATCAATTGTTTTGTCGTCAATGGCGTGCGCCCGGACATCCCGCTCTCTGACGTCTTTCGCGGCATTTTCCTGTTTTTCATCGCGGACGTCCTGACAATCGCGGGTCTCATCTTCTTTCCCCAAATCATCACCTGGTTGCCGAGCATGATGAACTAGGCCGCGTGGACCGATTGGAGCCTCAAGCATGTTGAAACGGCCAGACCCGGCCACGCGCGAAATGACACGATCCGCGGTCGCGGTTCTGGTCTTTTGTGCCGCAATGAATTTCTTTTCCCGCGGCGTCAGCGAGCCGTTTGCCGTATTCCTTTTGCCGGTCACCGCCGACCTTGGTTGGAGCCGGAGCACATACGGAACCATCTACTTCGCCTATATGGCCACCATCGGGTTTTCCGCGCCCGTGATCGGGATGTTGTTCGACCGGTTTGGTCCGCGTCCGGTCTACACATCAGGGGTTTGCCTGTTTGGTTTGGGCTTATTGCTGGCGAGCACGATGGAACATCTCTGGCAGGCCATTCTCGGCCTCGGTATCATGACCGGTATCGGCATATCAGCAACTGGGATGACGGTCGCATCCGGTCTGGTGAGCCGCTGGTTTGCCCACCGGATTACATTGGCAAACGCCCTTGCCTACACCGGGATACCTCTGGGAATGGTCGTCATCGTTCCCCTGACCCAGATCATGATTGAGGCGACAGACTGGCGAACTGCCTACGGAGTCCTGGGGTGGGCCAGCCTTGCAATGGTCGCCGTGATCTGGCTCTTGCCATGGCAAACAATGGGTGGCGGCGCTGACCATATACCGCCTCGCCATTCAAACCGCGGCTTCAGTCTGGGCGCGGGTGTTTTGCGGCATCCCGCGTTTTGGGGATTGTTTGCAACGTTGTTTCTCGCATCAGTGACCGTTTGGTCCGTAATGCTGCAGGCAGTCGCCTACCTTATTTCTGCTGGGTTTACCCCGGTTATAGCCGCCTTCGGTTATGGGGCTGTCGGCGCGATGTCTGTCGTCGGCCTTGTTTGTTTCGGATGGGCGAGCGACCGGTATGGCCAGCGTAATTCGGTGACAGTCGGCTATCTTCTGTCAGCTGTCGGCGTGGCTCTGTTGTGGCAGCTCCAGGAAACACCAAACCTTCTTGTGTTAGCTGGGTTTGTTGTAGTTTTTGGTGCCGCAATGGGCTCGCGCGGTCCGGCCGTATCCGCCCTTGTCGCAAGGCTCTATCCCAACAATGTCGCCGCGATTTATGGAGCAACAACCATCGGTCTCGGATTGGGCGGGGCCGTTGGCGGTTGGCTATCATCCGCGCTTTTTGACTGGACCGGCAATTACGGCGCCGGCTTCACCCTGTCTATTGCTACCTCCCTGATCGGCATCACGCTTTTCTGGCTGATCAAGCCGCTCTCCGCCGGGCGCTGGCCTGATCCAAATCCGGTTTCAGAGATTCCCTGAAAGACCCGCAACAGGCATTTTCCAATGTTTCAACTCTCAATCGAAAGGATCCTCAATGGCAGATCAAGCGACCGGACCCGATTGGACGCCCGCCAACCATCGGCCAGGACCTTCTCTCTATTTTGAAGACCTGGAGGTTGGCCGCCGCTACGGGCTGCCGTCCCGCACGCAAACCGATGCCCTGTTTGCTGCGTTTCAACTGGCGTCCGGAGACAATGATCCGATCCACTATGACCGGGTCTACTGCCAGTCAATCGGCCACAAGGACATGCTGGCGCACGGCATGCAGGTCCTCATCCAGTCAGCCGCCGGTGCCGGCACGTTTCCCGAAGAGGTTGCCGACGCGTTGATCGGTTTCATCGGACTGGAATGCAAGTTCATGAAGCCGGTCTATGTCGGCGACACGCTCTATTCGGAATTGGTGATTTCCGAGCTGATAGAACAAAACACCACGGGTGTCGTGGTCATGACCGCAACGATCCGCAACCAGGATGGCGTCACCGTTCTGACCGGCGAGCATCGATATCTGCTCCGAAAGCGGCCCACAGATTCTGGCTGATGAGCAGCGAACTCGCACGCTCTTGATCAATGTCATATCCGTGTAAATGAAAGTGAATTTAACTGATCCCCGGTTGAGATTCACCAGATCCGGGCTAATCGTGCGCCGGGCTCGACACATATCATTGTCGAATTTTGCCTTGCGAAAAGTCCTTGAAGTGGTTCAAGTTTGTTTCAACAACCACGGTTTGTCATTGGTCAACAGACGCGAGGATCCGCATGCTTGTCTCACACACCCGGATCGTTGACATCGTCGGAGACATCATCCGGATCATGGTGTCCTCGACGAAGAGTGAGGCCGAAGGCCGGCCCTGTCTCGGGGATTTGGCGATTGTGGAAACCGGCGAGGGCACGTCTTCGCTCGCTCAGGTGATCAACATCGACCAGGACATGGTGTCGCTGCAGGTCAACTCCGGCACCAAGGGTTTGGCCAACAATGCGTCTGTCCGGTTTCTCGGAGAACCGGCGAAAGTTACGTACTCCGACAACATCCTTGGCCGTGTGTTTGATGGTGCCGGCACCCCGATTGATCAAGGACCGGACCTTTCGACCGATCCAACTGTTCCAATCGGAGGCCCATCGGCGAACCCGATGAAACGGGTGCTCGCCTCGCGCATGATCCGTACGGACGTGCCGATGATCGACATTTTCAACTGCCTCGTCGAAAGCCAGAAGATCCCAATCTTCTCCGTCTCGGGCGAACCCTATAACGCGTTCCTGGCGCGCATCGGCATTCAGGCGGATGCGGATATCGTCGTCTTTGGCGGGCTCGGACTGATTTTTGACGACTACGCCTTTTTCCGGAAACAGTTTGAAGATGCGGGTGTTTTCCCGCGGACGGTGATGTTCATCAATCAGGCGTCTGATCCGGTTGTTGAACGCCTCCAGGTTCCGGACATGGCTCTGGCCGTTGCCGAGAAATTCGCGGTTGAGGAAGGCAAGCGCGTTCTGGTCCTGATGACCGATATGACCGCCTTCGCCGATGCCATGAAAGAAGTCTCGATCGCCATGGAACGGGTCCCAGCCAACCGCGGTTATCCGGGCGACCTCTATTCCCAACTTGCGCGGCGCTATGAAAAGGCCTGTGATTTCAAGGGATCTGGGTCCGTCACGATCCTGACGGTGACGACCATGCCGGGCAATGACGTCACACATCCGGTACCGGACAACACGGGCTACATCACGGAGGGGCAGTTCTACCTGCACAGCGGGATGCTTGATCCGTTCGGATCTCTCTCGCGCTTGAAGCAGCACGTTATCGGCAAGGTGACGCGCGAAGATCACAACCAGATCATGAACACCATGATCCGGTTCTATTCGGGGGCCCGGGATGCAGAACAGAAGCAGTCGATGGCGTTTGAATTGTCCGACTATGACCACCAGCTTCTGAAATTCGGCGCGCTCTTCCGAAAGCGGTTCATGGATATCGAGGTGGCCATTCCCCTTGAAGAGGCGCTGGACCTGTGCTGGCAAACGCTCGCCGAGTGTTTCTTGCCCGAACAGCTTTTGATGAAACAGGGGCTGATCGACAAATATTTCCCCGGCGAGAAAGCCGCTTCGAAGGGCGCGGCTCAAGATGGTGCGGACGGGGAGGCTGCCTGATGGCCAAGCTTGCGCTCAACAAGTCATCCCTTGCCCGGGAGAGCGCACATCTTTCTGAATACAAACGCTTCCTTCCGTCTTTGGAGCTGAAGCGTCTGCAGATCATGGCCGAGAGGGCGAAAGCCAAAGAAACCGCACTCCGGCTTGATGCGGAATATGAGCGCCGCTTTGACGAGATCGCAAAATCTCTGCCGATGCTCGCAAACGAGCAGGTTCCTGTCGAAGGGATCGTGACCCTCAAATCTGTCAAACGGGGTGAACAGAACCTGTCCGGCACTCGGCTGCCGACGCTTGAGAATATCGAAGTCGACGTCAAGCCCTATTCTCTTCTCGCTCGGCCGCACTGGGTGGATCCTGCGGTCAACGGGCTGAAAGAGCTCTTGAAGCTCAACCTGGAACGCGAGGTTGCACGGGAGCGGATCGAAAAGCTGCTTGAAGCCGAAGCGGTGATTTCGCGGCGGGTCAACCTCTTCGAGAAGGTTCTCATCCCGCAAGCCCAGAAGAACATCAAAAAGATCCGTATGGCTTTGGCCGATGCTGAACGCGATGCCGTGGTCCGCGCTAAAATCTCCAAACGAAAGACAGCGGCGCGAAGCGCAGTAAAGGGGATGGCTGAGCTATGAGCATTGTGCCCCTCACAAAAGTCAGCCTCATCGGCGTTCTGGAAGACAAGGAAAAGGTTCTGGAAGCCACTCAGGCTTTTGGAGCGCTGCATCTCATTCCCCTGAGTGATGCGCAAAAGGAACTTGAAGCGGTGCCAGCCGGGACAGGCCGGGAAGCCGTGGAGGCTCTTCGTTGGCTGATGGATGCGCCTGTGCAGCGGTTGCAGGTCACAGACCCGAGCAGCTTTGACCTCAATGAAACTGTCAGCCGATCAGTCGAAAACCGGCAATTGATCAAAGACTGCGAAGATCGCTTGGCGCGGCTGAAGAAACGTATTCACGATGTCGAACCCTGGGGCGAGTTCAATTTCACCGACCTGGAGAACCTGAAAGGCAATCGCCTCTGGTTCTACGTTGTCCCCACAGGAAAGCTCAGAGAAATTGATCCGTCGGATAAGGTCCTGGAGGTCGTGCACGCCGATGCCTACAGGGCCTATGTGGTGGTGTTGTCACCGGACGAGCCGGAGGTTGGCGACATGCCCGTCCCCCGGGTTCATGTCGGCGCGGTCTCTCTCTCAACGCTCAAAAAACACTACGAAGAAGCTGCGATTGAACTGGAAGAGCTGCAGTTACAGCGGCAGGCGCTGACAAAGTGGCGGTTTTTGCTGGCATCAAACCTTGCAGCAGCGAGAGATCAAGCCGCACGTCATCGCGCAGGCCTGGAAACCGGAGATGCCGGACGGGTTTTTGTGCTCCAGGCTTGGGCACGGCAGGACCAAGTTGAAGAAATCGAGGACCTTTCTGGAGAGATCGGTGTTGCGGCTGTCTTTGACGACGTAACCGCAGAAGACCAGCCACCGACCTTGCTTGAAAACCGGCCGGGGTTAGCCGCGGGCGAGGATCTCGTTGAATTCTACCAGACACCGGGATATCGAGACTGGGATCCGTCTGTCATCGTCTACATATCGTTTGTCATCTTCTTCGGAATGATCATGACAGATGCTGGATATGGCCTATTGATCCTGGCACTGCTATACCTCTTCCGAAACCGCTTCAGCAATTCTGAACAAAGCCGGCGGCTCTTACGCATGGCCATGTGGCTGATGGTCTCGACAGCCGCGTTCGGTGTCGCAACGGGCAGTTACTTTGGTGTTGCGCCGCCGGACGGCAGTTTCCTGGCGAAACTCAAGGTCCTGCATCTGAAAGACGTGGATACGATGATGAAGATCACGCTGATCATCGGTGTGGTGCACATTGTCCTGGCCAACCTCATGCGCAGTCTTAATGAAACAACCCCAAGCGGACGGTTTCAGCCACTTGGCTGGTGTCTTGTCGCTTTGGGCGGGCTCGCGACATTCCTAGGACAAGGCACGGCCTTTGCCACACTTGGCCCCGGCGCCGTTGTTGCCGGGCTATTGACCGTCGGTTTCTTCGGAAGTGATCGGAAGGTCAATTCGCTGTCGTCCGGCGGGATGCGTGTTTTCGATGGCTTGGCCTCCCTTGCACGGGTCGTGAATATCTTTTCCGATGTGCTCAGCTACATGCGGCTTTTTGCGTTGGGCCTGGCGGCTGCATCGCTCGCAGAAACCATCAACACGCTTTCCGGCCAGTTGAATGACGCGGTCCCTGGCGTTGGATTGCTGATTGCAATCCTCGTTCTGATAATCGGCCACTCTATCAACATCGGCCTTGGACTGATTGCGGGGTGCGTCCATGGCCTGCGCCTGAACGTGATTGAATTTTTTAATTGGGGTTTGAAAGACGAGGGCACGGCCTTCCGTCCATTCAAGAAAGAGGAGACACGCCTGTGAACGAATTCGTTGTGGCGCTCGGTTGGTTCGGGCTTTATGCGCCGGTGGCTCTTGGCGCGATCGGGAGTGCCTGGGGCTGTGCTCTGGGAGGCAGCGCCGCGATCGGCGCAATGCTCGACAGCGATGGCGGTTACGGCCGGTTCATCGGTGTGTCTCTCATGCCGTCCTCTCAGGTGATCTACGGCATCGTCATCATGTTCTCGCTCCAGCAAACAACCGTCGATGCAGCAAACGGGGCTGCCATGTTCGGCATCGGTGTTCTGTCGGGCTTCACCATGCTGTTCACCGGCATTCGGCAGGGCGAGGTTCTGGCATCGGCCATTCACGCGTCCAAGGCAAAACCCGAGATTTTCGGCATCTCGCTCGCACCGGCAGCAGTTCTGGAAGGCTTTTCGGTCTTTGCGCTGGTGTTTGCGCTGGTGCTCGCCGGAACAATGCCGAGCTAGGAGGCGACCATGTCAGAAACCAATACCGCCGGAGAGCTTGAAACTGCCGCAGGCGCTGGCGTGCAGGCCTTGATCGACCGGTTGAAAGCGGAAGGGGTTGAGGCCGGTCAATCGGAAGCCGAAGCCATATTGGCAGACGCCAAAGCAAAGGCAGAGGCCCTGGTCGCAGAAGCTGAAAAAAGGGCCGCTGCGCTGAAGGCAGCCGCCCGGGCAGAAGCTGCACAGGAGAAAGCTGCCACCGAGGATGGCCTGAAAGTAGCCGCCCGAGACCTTGTGCTTGATATGCGCAACGAACTCGGCGAACGCATCCAGCAGGAAGCCAAGCGACTGGTGGCCACAACGCTCGCCGACGAGGCCTTTTTGCAGAAGTTGATCCTTGCGATGGCGGCCAATGCCAAAGAGAGCGCCTCCGTGAGTGATGCTGAGCCAATGGAGATCGTGTTTCCGGAAAAGATCGTGACCTTTGAGGAACTGAAACAGTCTCCGGAAGCGGTCGAACCAGGAACATTGACACATTTCGTCATTGCGCTCGCCGGGGATGTCTTGCGGGAAGGCGTCACATTCTCCACGGCTCCTGGGTTTGACGGCATCAAGATCAAGCTGACCGGGCGGGACGTTTCCATTGATCTGACCGAAGAGGCCATCGCAACGCTCCTAAAGCGCCACCTCCAGCCGAGGCTCAGAGCCGTCATGGAAGGGGTGTTGCGTTAAATCCATGTCCAACCCCCACCAGTACATCGCGCTGATCACCAGCTTGCCGCATCTTGGCAAGTTGTTCAGCCGCAAGGAGGTGCCGATTTCCCAGTACCGGCTGCGCCAGCGCATGGCGATGCTGGAACCTGGGCATGCCCGCCTGCTGAAAGAAATGGTTGAAGTGACGGCCTGGGCCGGCGTTGCACACATGGAAGATGACTTTGAGGTCATCCAGCGGGCGCGCGAAGTGATCCGTGATCTGGCTGAATACCCGGATCTCCAGCACCTGGTAACCGGGCGTATGGAAACGCGGACCCTGATTGCTGCACTTCGGCGGCGGCGGAACGGCCAAGATGCTGCAGGCGCGATAGAGGCTTGGGGATACGGCCGCTGGTGTTCGTTGATCAAGGCCAATTGGGCCGATCCGGCCTTCGGTCTGGGGCATTTCATGCCTTGGGTCGCAGACGCGCATCGATTGATCCGGGCAGAAGATCACATTGGCATGGAGCGATTGGTGCTGACCGAGGTGTTCCGCCAGCTGGACCAATATTCGATTGCCCATGAATTCGATTTTGAAGCTGTTGGGATATACGTGTTGCGTTGGATCATTGTGGAGCGCTGGTCGCGCTACAACGCTGATCAAGCCCGCGATCGCCTGAAAGCCCTCGTCGCTGAAGCACTGACCCCATCTGACACGGCAGCCGTGGTTCAATCCGTTTCTGCCGAACTTTTTACCGATACTTCTCCATCTCTTGAGGGAGTTCTCCCATGACCAGTCACGTCCAGCTTCCAGAGCCGACAGCTGAAATCATTGCCGTCCAGGACGACCTTGTGACACTGGCGCCTCTCGGGGAGGCCCCTCTGATCAAGAACGAGGTTGTCTATATCATCCCGCACGGTCCGGAACGGGAAGGAAAGCCCCGCGAATACCTGAAAGCCGAAGTATTGCGGGTTCGCGGCAAATCAGCCGAAGCGCAGGTTTTTGAAAACACGGCCGGTGTCCGCGTTGGGGACAAGGTGATTCAAAGCGGCGAGATGTTGTCCGTTGCTCTGGGACCAGGCCTCTTGAGCACGGTCTTTGACGGTCTGCAGAACCCCTTGGCGGATATAGCAGCGGAACACGGATTTTTCCTGCCGCGCGGGGTCTTGACCAATGCGCTTGACCACACCCGCAAATGGTCGTTTGAACCCAAAGTCACTTCGGGCGCTCCGGTCAATGCAGGCGACACGCTCGGCTTGGTTCCAGAAGGACGCTTCAATCACCGGATCATGGTGCCGTTTGGTCTTAAGGGAACCTGGACTGTTGAGCGGATCCGGGAAGGAACCTTCACAATCGAAGAGGTTGTCGTCACCTTGAAAGATGATCGCGGCAATACCCGCGATTTGACCATGGTGCAGCACTGGCCGGTACGCCGCGCAATCCCGGATGCTTTGGTAAAAGCGGGTCAAAGTGAGCGCCTCTATCCAAGCGAGCCTTTGATTACCACCTTGCGTCTGATCGACACGTTCTTCCCGATTGCCCGCGGCGGCATGGGCTGTATTCCAGGACCCTTCGGAGCCGGCAAAACGGTATTGCAGTCCCTGATTTCGAGGTTCTCTGCGGTCAATATTGTAATTGTGGTGGCTTGCGGTGAACGCGCGGGCGAGGTGGTGGAAACCATCACCGAATTTCCCGATCAGCCGGACCCGTCTGGTGATGGGACCTTGATGGATCGCACAGTCATTATCTGTAACACGTCGTCCATGCCCGTCGCGGCACGAGAAGCCTCGATCTACACCGGCATCACGCTCGGCGAATACTACCGCCAAATGGGCTTTGACGTCCTCCTGATCGCGGACAGTACATCCCGCTGGGCTCAGGCGATGCGTGAAACATCGGGGCGGTTGGAAGAAATTCCCGGTGAAGAAGCTTTCCCGGCCTATCTCGATTCCGCGATCAAGGGAATATATGAACGGGCTGGTGTCCTGAAAACCGCGACCGGTGATACGGGCAGTCTGACCATGATCGGCACGGTCTCGCCGGCCGGCGGAAATTTTGAAGAACCGGTTACACAATCAACGCTTGGTACTGTCAAAACCTTCCTCGGTCTCTCGTCAGAGCGCGCCTACAAGCGGTTTTACCCCGCCGTGGATCCTCTGTTGTCCTGGTCCCGCTATCACACACAATTGCGAGATTGGTACCATGAAAACATCGGGCCGGATTGGGTGCCGCGCGTTGAAGAAATGATCGATCTCCTCGCCAAGGGCGATGAAATCACGCGCATGATGCAAGTGACCGGTGAGGAGGGCGTGTCGACCGAAGATTTTGTTCTGCAACAAAAGGCCCTCTTTCTGGACATGGTCTATCTGCAGCAGGATGCGTTTGACGACGTGGATGTCTCCGCGCCTTTGGCCCGCCAGCAGGAAACCTTTGATCTTGTCTACAAGATTTCCCGGACACCATTTGAATTCGAGGACAAAGATTCGGCTCGCAAGTTTTTCACCGAACAAACATCTCTGTTTAAAAACCTGAACTATGCGGCAGACGGAAGCCAGGAACGGCAGCAGCTGCTCAAACGGATTGAGACGGGCGTGCACGCGGCCCCGCAGCGTCTAACAGATTGATATCGCGCGTTGGTTTTTTAGGTTAGTTGAAGCTTAATGGCGGTAATGTCCGCGCAGCAATGTCAAAACGCAAGTAGCCACGCGAGTGCGAGGCTTTGTTTTTTTGCGCTTCTGCGTCGGGCGCAGTTCTGCTTGATGGTGGGGGCTGAGCGTGTCACCAATATCCGCCGCCCGAATACACAAAAGGCCGCCCAAAAGGCGGCCATTCTTGTATTTGGTTGCGGGAGCAGGATTTGAACCTGCGACCTTCAGGTTATGAGCCTGACGAGCTACCGGACTGCTCCATCCCGCGTGAAGGTGGAGGCTATCGTTGAAGAGATGCACTCAAGTAGGCGTTAG